>NZ_JACOFR010000009.1 GCF_019455385.1 Bradyrhizobium sp. BR 10289 | reverse complement strand
CAACCTCATTCTGGCACAACTGATGCCGTAGGGGGCCGTCCACACCATCAGAAGCTACACGCGGGATGCGGAGACGTGGGCCCCGGCTCTGCAGCGCACCGCCGAAGAGGCGCTGCGCTGCGTCTGGGGCACCAGGGGAGAGCGTCTACTTCGCCGCCGCATCCTTCCGCTCCAGGAAATGCAGCACGTCCTCATTGAACTGCTCGGGGTCTTGCAGGAACGAGAAGTGGCTCACCTGCGGCTGGATCAAGAGCCCCGCGCCCGGAACGTTCGCCGCCATGAATTCGGTATTCTCCCGCTTGATCGCCTCGTCATGGTCGCCGTCCACGATCCAGGTCGGAACCTTGATGGCAGCAAGGTCCGTGGCCGTCCATTTCGGCTGGCTCTCCCACATCTTGGTAATCTCGTCGACGAAACCCTTGTACTCCGTCGGTGTAGGCGACAGGCGCTTGTACTCCTCGCCGGCCCGCGCGATGAAGGCGTTGAAGACTTCGTTTGAGGCGATATCGGCGACGCCAGATGGGTCGGAGTTCGCCGCGAAGGCGAACAGCCTGCTCACCCGCTCCGGGTGCTTCATCGCGATGTCGAGGCCGATGATCGCGCCGTCGCTCCAGCCGACGATCGCGGCCTTCTTGATCTTGAGATGGTCGAGCAGGGCGACCACGTCCGAGGCCATCAGAGCGTAGCCATAGGGCTCGCCATTGCGGCTGCTGCGGCCATGCCCACGGCTGTCCATGACGATGACCTGATAATGCCGTTGCAGCGCACGGACCTGATGGCCCCAATAATTGGCGTTAGCGAGGCCGCCATGCAGCAACAGCACGGGCTCGCCGCGGCCGAACAAGGCGTACCAGATCTTCACCCCGTTGACCGGCGCGAGGCCGCTTTGCGTTGCCTTGGGCAAGGTCGGCGTCGGCGGCAGGTTCAGCCATTGCGGCGCCGCAGAGACCGCGCTGATCGTAACCGTGACGAGAAACGCGGCGAAAAGATTGCGATACATCATGATGAATATTCCTGTTCGACCGTCAGGTATTACCGCATGGCAACAACGGCGCGTCACCTTCTAAGACGTTACAGATGTAGTCGGCCGCCCTGATAATGGTTGGTATCAGCCGCGATGTCATGGCATGCTCCCGACAATTAAAGGTGCGACACGATCGCACCAGCAAAGGGGAGGGGAGACCGATGCGCTTGACGGCTGCATTAGGCGCGCTTGGCGCCGCATCAATCCTGCTGCTGCCTGCCACCTCACGCGCCGCCGAGATGCGCGGCGTCACCGCAACCGAAATCAGGATCGGCCAGACCATGCCCTATAGCGGGCCCGTGTCGGCCTTCGGCGCGCTCGGCAAGGGCGAGGTCGGCTATTTCAAGATGCTGAACGAGAAGGGTGGCATCAACGGCCGCAAGGTCAACCTGATCTCGCTCGACGATAGCTACGCGCCGCCGAAATCGGTCGAGCAGACCCGCCGGCTGGTGGAGAGCGACGAGGTCGCGCTGATCTTCTCCTCGATCGGCACCGCCCACAACACGGCGATTGCCAAATATCTCCAGTCCAAGAACGTGCCGCAGCTCTTCATCGGCTCCGGCGCCTCGAAATTCGCCGACATCGCGCAATATCCGCAGGCGACGATGGGCGTGCAGGCGCCGTTCCGCTACGAGGCGCGGCTCTATGCGCGCTATGCGCTGGCGAAGAACCCCAACGCGAAATTTGCCGTGATCTCGCAGAACGACGATTACGGTCGGGACTATCTTGCCGGCCTCAAGGACGTGCTCGGCGAGAAATACGACAGTGTCGTCACCGGCGCGACCTACGAGATCGCGGATCCCACCATCGATTCCCAGATCGTGAAATTGAAGGCCTCGGGCGCCGACGTCTTCGTGATCGCGGCGACGCCGAAATTCGCCGCGCAAGCGATCCGCAAATCCTTCGAGATCGGCTGGCGCCCTATGACGTTCCTCTCCAACGTCGCGGTATGGATCTCGACCGTGATGGAGCCGGCGGGCGTGGAGGCCGGCACTGGCATCATCTCGACCGCCTATGTCAAGGATCCCGACGACCCCGCCTGGAAGGACGATCCCGGCGTGAAGGGCTGGCGCGCGTTCATGACCAAATACCTGCCGGAGGCCGACCAGCACGACACCAATTACGTCAACGCCTACAACAGCGCGATGGCGCTCGAGGCGGTGCTGAAAGCCTGCGGCGACGATCTCTCGACCGAGAACATTCTGAAGCAGGCCTTTGCCGTCCGCGATCTCGAACTGCCGATGCTGTTGCCCGGCATCAAGGTCAACACCGGCGTCACCGACCACGTTCCCGTCGACCAGATGCAGTTCATGCGCTTCAACGGCAAGGGCTGGGAGCGCTTTGGCGAGTTGCAGACGGGGAATTGATGATGAAGTGAGCTCTCGCAATGAGAGCCGCTCTCGTGTCCCGGACGCGCTGCAACGCGCAAGCGTTGCGGCGCAGAGCCGGGACCCAGGAGGCCGCGCGAACTTCGGCAACATGGGCCCCGGCTCTGCAGCGCATCGCCAAGAGGCGCTGCGCTGCGTCCGGGGCACGAGGGCGGGGGTTTGACGGCCTCTCTCTCAACGCCGTCATTGCGAGGAGCCCTTGCGACGAAGCAATCCAGAATCTTTCTGCGGAAAGACTCTGGATTGTTTCGCTTCGCCGCTGCACTCGCAATGACGTCACGTTCCCGAACAAACGACTCTTTCCGAGTTTGAACGACCCGATCGCGCCGCCGGCTTGTCCCGCGCACCATGTCGATCCACTTCCCGTGTACCGGCCGCACGATGCAGCGGCGCATGATGGAGATCGACCATGACTGGACTCAAAACTCTCGCCGCTGCGGCCCTGTTGTCGGCGCTGACTGCGACCACCGCCTATGCGCAATCCGGCTTTGCGAACAGCCATCCGGATACGTACGAGGCCGAGAATCCCGACCGCAATCTCAATGGCACGCTGACGCCGGCCGGCCGGCTCGGCCTCGAATTGCCGGATGGCGGCGCGGCCGTGGGTAACACGCTGGCCCGCGCCGACGGTCCGGCGTCGCGGTCCTGCGGCGCGCGCTATCGTTCCTTCGATCCGGCGACTGGCACCTATCTGGGCTTCGACGGCAGCCGTCATCCCTGCAGGTGATGAGACGAACCTGATGCTCTGCAGCAGGTAGGTGCCGCATTGCGGGGGAGGCAATCGCATTCCCCTGTGGCCATCCTTCGAGCCGCCCGCCGACGGCGGGCGGCTCGAAGGGACGAGGCGTGCGCTCACTTCGACGGCGCCGCCGCGGTCTCGTCCGCATCATCCCGCACATGGATCACGGCGATGCTATCCGAATAGATCCGCTTCCAGCCCTTGAGATGATCGAGGATCTGCGGGCCCGGAGAATCGGCGACCAGCAGCGTCGCGTCGATCCTGTGCTCGTCGAGCAGGCGGGGAAGCAGGGCGGGCTTGCGGCCCTCGGTGGCATTGAAGAAGTCCATCACGAATTTCTCGCCATAGAGCTCGGCGCGGCCGTCGACGAACACCGGGATGTCGCGTTCGATCAGATAGCCGCCGAACTTGTAGGCGTTGAAGATGCGCTTGGCGCCGCGCTTCTCGAGCAGGTCGAGTGCCGCGACCGGCGTCTGGTCCATCGTGAAGTTGAAGCGGTGATGCGACATGAACAGCGAGCTCGAGGTCCAGGCCGCTGCGACGATCATCAGTGCGCCGACCGCTGTCACGTAACGGGCGAGCGTGCCTGCGCCGGCATGCGTGTCGGCTTGCGCTTGCGAAAATCTCTCGCCGAGCGGCTTCGCCAGCACCAGCGGCACCAGGAAGGCGAAGGCCTCGATGCTCCTGACATGGGTGAGTGCCATCCAGGTCAGCAGCAGGACCAGCAGGATGCGCGGCGGTGACAGCGTCATGCCGCGATAGAGCCCGAGCGCGATCAGGCCGAACAGCGCGCCTTCGAACGCATTGAAGGAGGCAAAATTCACCGGCGACCATTCGGAGATCACCGTCAGGAGCTCGCCGAGATTGAGGATGTTGGTCGCGCCCAGCAGCGTGCGCCAGCCATAGGGCGTGACGCAACACGCGGCGAGCGCGGCGACACCGAACAGGAACCAGCGCAGCAGCAGCCGGACCTGCTTGCCGGAGTCGAGACCCCACAGCGCCACGAACGCCATCGGACCGATCAGCGCGAGGCCCAGCACGAAGCCGCCATGCAAATTGGCCCAGAGCGACATCAGCGGCAGGAAGGCCCAGGACGGCGTGCCCCTGCGATCGGCGGCATTCATCAGCATGCCGGCCCACGCGATCATCACGGGCAGCGCCAGGATGTGCGGCCGCGCCAGGATGTGGTGCAGCGACAGCACGATCGCTAGCATCGCGAACAGCACCGAGCGCGGCATCTCCAGATGCGCATCGAGCAGATCGACGAGGATCGCCGCCGACAACGCCACCGCGAGCGCGGTGAGGATGACGGGGCCGGCCCAGCCCCATTGTGTGTAGGAGAGCGCGAACGCGACCTGCGACAGCCACGAGGTCGACACCCAGGGCGCACCCGGCCGCGTGAAGGAATAGATGTCGGTGGTGGGCAGGGCGCGGTGATCGAGGATCCATTGCCCGATCTTGATCTGCCAGAACGAGTCGGAGTCCTGAAGCAGCGTGTCGCCGACATAGAGGAAGAACAGATAGGCGCCCGCTCCGACGCAGAGCGGCACCAGCGCTCGCGCGCGGCTCTGCACCGCCATGCTGCTCGCAAAGGAAAGGGACATGCCGCCTCGTCGTCCTGCTTGTTCTTGTCGGTTGGCGGGCGGCATCACACCACGGCGGTCATAACTTCGGGTAAATCGCGTGAAGCTGCCGCATGGCCTCGTTACAATTTAACGGATTGTTTTCAATTTCGATTTACCATCGCCCAATACATGCAAACCGTTCCATGTTTACGCAGTCGAATTAACTGCGGCGAAATTCTTTGCCTCTACGTTCGGTTCCATGGTCGGGCGGCGCTGGGAAGCCGAAGAGACCAGACCAGTTGTAAGCCTCGTGTACATTTTTGGGAGCACTCTATGAAGAACCTCGTTGCGCGTTTCGTGAAGGATGAATCCGGCGCCACCGCTATCGAATACGGCCTGATCGCCGCCGGCATCGCGCTGGCGATCATCACCGTCGTCAACAACCTCGGCAGCACGCTGAACACCAAGTTCGGCTCGATCTCGTCCAGCCTCAAGTAAGAGCCGGCGAAGCCAGAGTTTCGAGAGCCCCGTCCCCGGACGGGGCTCTTTTCTTTTGGCTCGGATGTTGCGAGGGTGCGGCCGGAGCAATCGGTCGCGTAGGGTGGGCAAAGCTTGCGCCGGAGCTCGCAGAGCGAAGGCGAAAGCGTGCCCACGAACTGCAACTGCTGGGCACACTATATCCACACCGTCATTGCGAGCGCAGCGAGGCAATCCAGAGTCTTTCCGCGGAGGGATTCTGGACTGCTTCGTTGCGCTCGCAATGACGGAGAGACGCCGGCGTGCTGTAACTTCTATCGCGGTTGAGGAGAGATGGTGGGCACGGCGCTGTCGCGCCTTTGCCCACCCTACGGCAGCTTGCCGTGGATCAGGACGATCGCGCGCTCATTCCGCGAGGCTGGGCTGCCACACCGGAGCCGGGGCCGCAGACACCGTCGTCGTCCGACCAAGCCGCGCCACGTAATACTTCGTCGCCCAGATCGACGCTGCCGCGACCGCAATGCCGCCGACGACGTCGACGAGATAATGCGCGCCGATCACCGGCGTTGCCACGATCATCAGCATGTTGAGCGCGGCCGCGATGCCGCCGATGCCTCGCACCGGCCACAGCGCCCACATGTAGAGCACGGCGGATGCGGCGTGAAAGCTCGGGAACGAGACGATGCCGGAGAGGAAGAACAGGTGCAACTCGTGCAGGCTGCCGTCGCGGAGCGCTAGGATGTCGCGCAACTGGCCCGCATAGATCATGGTGTTGATCTCGGGGAAATGCGCGGCCGGCAATTGCAGCCCGTAATAGGTGCCGATCGCCGGCACCATTGCGGAGATCGCGATCGTGACCGCGAGCGCAAGGCTCATCGCGAGCATGAACTCTTGCAGCCGCACGTAGCGCGCCGTCAATGTCAGCGCGACGGGAATGGCGAGCAGCGGCCATTTGATCAATCCGTAGCCGCGCGCCAGCACGTCGGCGAGCCAGGGATGATCGTTGACGAAGCGTGCGATCGGTTCGGGATCGAGGCCGAAGGCGCGGTCGATTGCGAGCAGCGCGTCGTCCTGGAGCGGCCAGTTCAGCTTGCCCGCGACGTAGCTCAGGGGGCCGACGATGGCGCAGGTGAGAATGACTTGTCCGATGGTGCCGAGCGAGAACACCAGCTTCGGGTCGGCGCGCTCGCCCCGGGCGAGTTGGTGACGGTAGGCGATCGCGATCAGCAGCATGGCGATGGCCAGCGTGATGCCATAGGCGAGGGGTTCGAGGCTGAGGCCCGTGGCGGGCAGGCCGAACGCCAGCAGGCCGCCCATGGCAACGATGGGAAGCCAGTTCAGTTGGAAGAGCTGCCAGGCGCTCCGGGCGTCGGTATCGACCATGCTGCACCAGGGTGGAATTGCCGCTTCGGTACAGTCGCGGGGTCGCCTTAAGATCGCGGTAACGGCCAGGACCAACCTTTTGCCAATCCGGGCGCTGCAATTTTAATGGTTGTCCGGCCAACCTCTTTACCGTGCCGCTTCACGCATTTGCTTCTTGTCATCACCTTTGAATAGTTGTTCAGTCCTTGCGGGGCGATTTGCAGCGAAATCAGGGACTAAGCGTTCGGCCGCGGGCGTGCGGCAGGCGTGGTGGGACAGGAAGCGCGCCATGGTTTATCGGCGGACGCATCAAGTGGTTAAGCGCCTTGCGGCCCGGCGCAGTGCGATACTGGCGGCGGCGCGGGAGGCTGCGGCGGAAGGCGGGATGGCGGCAGTGCAGATCGCGCCGGTCGCGGTTCGGGCCAATGTCGCGGCGGGGACGGTCTACCGCTACTTCCCCTCCAAGGCCGAGCTGATCTCCGAATTGATTGCCGAGGTGTCGCGGGACGAGCTCGCAGCGATCCGGCGGGCGGCCGATGCCGCGCCCGGACCGTCCTCGGCGCTGGCGGCGGCCGTCACCACCGTGGCGGTTCATACCCTGTCGCAGCGCCGGCTCGCCTGGGGCATCCTGGCCGAGCCCGTCGATGTCGATGTCAGCGCCTCCCGCCTCGCTAGCCGGCGCGAGATCGCCGGCGAGATCGCCACCCGGATCGATGCCGCCGTGCGCGCCGGCCATCTCCCGGCGCAGGACACCGCGCTCGCCGCCACTGCGCTGCTGGGAGCGCTGCACGAGGCCTTGGTCGGCCCGCTGGCGCCGGACAATCTCGAGGATACCGCGAAGATGCGCGACGCCGTCCAGACCGTGACGCTGCTGGCGCTGCGTGCCGTCGGCGTCATGGATGCCCGCGCCAGGGGTCTCGTGGTGCAGCAGACGCTGCTGCCGACCACCAAGGCGCTGGTCGGGGCCTGATCGCGCTCAGGCCGTTGCCTGAGCACGCCTTTTCGAGAAACCCGCGCAAATCAGCCGGCTCCGCCGGCCTACTGTGCATGGGGTTGTTTTCGGATTTTTGTTTGGGCGGCCTCTGCAGCCCTACATGTTCGCGTCGCCCTCGGGGCCGACCGAGGCGATGCGCACCATGTTGGTGCTGCCGGGAATGCCGAGCGGCACGCCCGCAACGATGATCACGCGCTGGCCGGCGCGGACGAAACCGTCGCGAAAGGCGATCTGGCCGGCGCGGCTCACCATGTCGTCCTGATCGCGCGCATCGTCCGCCACCACGCAATGCACGCCCCACACGACCGCGAGGCGGCGCCCGGCGGCCATGTTCGGCGTGATCGCCACGATCGGCGGCTTCGGCCGTTCGCGCGCCACGCGCACGGCGGTGGAGCCGGAAGAGGTCCAGCAGATCAAGGCGGGCAGATCGAGCGTCTCAGCGATCTGGCGGGCGGCATCCGCGATGGCGTCGCCTGGAGTGGCCTCCGGCGCGGGGCGCTGGGCCATGATCACGGACCGGTAGGTCGGGTCGCGCTCGACCTCCTCGCCGATGCGGTTCATGGTCGAGACCGCCTCGACCGGGAATTTTCCGGCCGCCGATTCCGCCGACAGCATGATGGCGTCGGCGCCCTCATAGACGGCGGTGGCGACGTCCGACACTTCGGCGCGGGTCGGCACCGGCGACTGGATCATCGATTCCAGCATCTGGGTCGCGATCACCACCGGCTTGCCGGCGCGGCGCGCCATGCGCGTCATCTGCTTCTGCAGGCTCGGCACCCGCTCGAGCGGCAGCTCGACGCCGAGGTCGCCGCGCGCCACCATCAGCGCGTCGGAGGCCTCGATGATGTCGGCGAGGCGGTCGATCGCCTGCGGCTTCTCGATCTTGGCCATCACGGCGGCGCGGCCGCGGATCATCTTCTTGGCTTCGAGCACGTCGTCGGCGCGCTGCACGAAGGACAGCGCGATCCAGTCGACGCCGGTGACGAGGGCGGCCTCGAGATCGGCGCGGTCCTTCGGCGTCATCGCCGAGACCGGAAGGTCGGTATCGGGCAGGCTGACGCCCTTGCGGTCGCTCATTCGGCCACCGACCACGACACGCGTCACCGCGTGGTCCTTGGACGTCTCTTCCGCGATCAAGCGCACTTTGCCGTCATCGAGCAGCAGCGCATGGCCGGGCCTGAGCGCCGCCAGGATCTCCGGATGCGGGAGCTGGACGCGATTGGCATCGCCCGGCGTCTTGTCGGAATCCAGCGTGAAGGTCTGGCCGTTCTGGAGCTGTACCGCGCCTTCGGCGAAGGCGCCGAGGCGGAGCTTCGGTCCCTGCAGGTCGACGAGGATGCCGATCGGCCGGCCGTAGCTCGACTCGACGTTGCGGATCGTCGCCACCAGCTCCCGCATCTTGTCATGCGGGGTGTGGCTCATATTGATGCGGAACAGATCGGCGCCCGCCTCGAACAGGCGGCGGATCATCGCGAGGTCTGAGGAGGCGGGTCCGAGAGTCGCGAGAATCTTGATACGGCGAAGACGCCTCATGGCTTATTTCCAGGCGGGGGTGGCAGGCCGGGCGAGCCCGGGGGCGTAGCACCGGGCGGGCCGTTGGGCAAACCCGGAACGCCGCCCGGGCCAACCGGTCCGGGCAGGCCAGGCACGCGCTGCTGTGCCGGTTGTTCGTTGGCATCGGTGAGCTGCACCGTCCAGGCGCGCTGCTCGCCGGTATCGACCTCGAAATAGCCTGTGCGGTCATAGCCGCGCGCGAGGCAATCCTCGGTGCCGCGGATGGTGAATTCCTTGTCGCGCGAGCACATGAAGGCCTGGCCCGACCATTCGCCGCCGCGGTCATAATCGATGGCGTAGATGTAATAATAGCGGGCGACCAGCGTCCCCCGCAGCAGGGTCTCGCAGGAGCGGGACGAGATGTTCCACCAGCCCTCGGTGGTCCAGCCTTCGGCGTCCTTGTAGCCGAGCGCGATGCCGACCCGGCTTGAGGTGTTGTTGCAAAGCCGGAAATCGGCCGCGGCCGGGCTCGCCCACAGGCACAGCGTGGCGACCGCCAGCACCGGGACCAACCGGGCGAGCAGGCGAAGGGGGGTGGGGAGAGATTCGGCGATCATTGTCGCGGAACGTATACCAGATGATTGACGATTTGGCGTAGGGCGCAGGGAACCGCCCAAAGCCGGGCTTCGGTCCGTTTGCGCCGCGATATGGCAAAATCTGTGACAGGACCCCACCTCTCCCGCTAAGGGTTTGGCTGGATACGCCACTGCCAGGGACACGAACGATGGCCATCGACGACAAAACCAGAACGGAGCTTGAGGCGGCCGCTTTCCGGCGCCTGGTCGATCATTTGCGGGAGCGGACCGACGTCCAGAACATCGACCTGATGAATCTGGCCGGCTTCTGCCGCAACTGCCTGTCGAACTGGCTCAAGGACGCCGCCGACGCGCAAGGCGTCGCGCTGACCAAGGACGAGAGTCGCGAGGCCGTCTACGGCATGCCCTACGAGACCTGGAAGGCGAAGCACCAGGGCGCGGCCAGCCCCGAGCAGATCGAGGCGATGAAGAAGGTCCACCCCCACGGGCACTGACCGCGCCCTGAGTCGCACCACACAACAGCTTTCTTCTGCTCCCCGCAGGAAGGTGTGGGCGCGCTGTGGACGAGCGCGATGCTTGCTTGAACGCAGGTGATGCGAACCCTAAGGGTTTTGCCAGCACGCGCGGTGGATGCCGGCGTCACCTCGTTTTGCCAGTTCCATTGGGAGTACCAAGATGGCCACCTCCGCCGCCGTCCGCGACGACGAGCCCGCGACGAAATTTGCCAAGGACCAGCTCAAATCCATCATCGAGCGCATCGAGCGGCTGGAGGAAGAGAAGAAGGCGATCTCCGACGACATCCGCGACGTCTATGCCGAGAGCAAGGGCAACGGCTACGACGTCAAGGCGCTACGCACCATCGTGCGCCTGCGCAAGCAGGACCCCAACGAGCGCGCCGAGGCCGAGACCATTCTCGAGACCTATATGCAGGCGCTGGGAATGCTCTGAGGCGTTCGCGCCGCAGATACCACTGCCGTAGCCCGGATGGAGCGAACGCGAAATCCGGGTTCTTGCCATGCGGGCGGGATCCCCGGATTACGCTTTCGCTCCATCCGGGCTACGATCTGAATTCTTGGAAATAGTCGCGCCTATCAGCGAAGGGCGGCCGTGCGCACGACGAACGACGTCGTCTGGAGCTTCGCCGTTGCGCTGCCCGAGAAGCTCTCGCAGGACAGGCCCTGCATCGGGTCGTCGGCAAAACCCATCGCGATCACGGCCTGCGGCTTCACGAAATAGCCGCGCAAGGCGGCCATATCGAGCTCGCCCATCAGCGTAACCGACATCGCGCGGCTGGCGCTCGGCGACAGCATCATGATCTTGAGCCAGATGCTTTCGCCTTTTGCCGCGGAGAGGCGGGTTGCGGTCGCGATCATGCCGTCGGTGCTCTTGCCGACCACGCTGTTGATCTCTGTCGCGGGCGCTGCGTTGCGCGCGGCCCGCGCCGAGCGCGGGATCGGTGCGGAGGCGGCGACGACGTTGGCGCGGTCGACTGGCGAAGCGGCCGGCGCGTAGGCCAGTGCCTGAAGCGTTGCGCTGGAGACGCTTGCGGTTGCTTGCGGATCGGTGGCGGCGGCGAGTGCCTGTCGGGCCTTGAGCGCTGCGATCTGCGCCGGCGTCGCCTGCTGCGGCGTGGGATCATCCCAGAAGCCGCGGGCATTGATGATGTCGGCCGGGGTTTCGGGCTTTGCGTCAGCAGCCTTGCCGGCGGCCGGCTTGTCAGCCACGGGCGCGGGCTTCGGCCTGGGCGGCGCAACCAGCTGCGCATCGGCCGAGGCAAGCTGGATCGCGGTGGCGACGGACGGTTTTGCGCGCGGCGTCGGCACCGGGTCGGCGGGCTTGGAGTCGGCCGGCTTGGCTGCGGCGGCGACCACGGTCGGCGCCGCGGGCTTGGCGGCCGGGGCGCCCTCGTCATCCTCGTCGGCACTGCCAACCGCCGGAGCCGGCTTGCCCTTGAACAAGGCGGCGAAGAAGCCCGGCTTGCCGCCGGCATCATCACCATCGCCGCGGCGCTCGATCTCGGCCTTGGCGAGCTCATAACCCTTCAGCGGTGTGCCGTCCGTCGGCAGGTGTACCGTCTTGCCGTCCGGGAAGACGCGGGCGAGCTGGTCATGCGTCATGCGCGGCCAGTGCCGGATGCTGCCGGTGTCCAGATGCACGAAGGGCGAGCCGGAGGTCGGATAGAAGCCGACGCCGCCGCGCTGCAGGCGCAGCCCGGCGAAGCGGATCTGCTCCAGCGGCACGCCCGGAATGTAGAAGTCCATCGCATGGCCCAGCATGTGCTGGCTGAAGCGCGCCACGCCGGAGGAGCGGCGGCGGAGCATGGCGTTGGTGGCGGGGGAGCGATAGGACGAGATGATCTGGATCGGCTGTTTGCCGTCGACGTCGCGATAGACTTCCCAGAGGATGTCGAACAGGCGACGGTCCATCACCGTCTCGTCCTGGGTGCGCCAGTCGCGCAGGAAGTGATTGAGCGTCTTCAGCGCGGCTTCGTCGTAGCGGCCATCGCGCTTGAAGGTGACGGTGAGGTCTTCGCCGGAATGGGTGTGGTGGAAGGAGAGGGTCTTGGTCTCGTTCAGCGCGGCGGCGTTGTGGACCGAGCCCGCGGCAGCCAGCAGCAATACGGAAGCGAGGCCGATCCGGGATCCGGCCTTCACTCCCGCATGGGACAACGACAGCACCGCGAATTGGCGTGCGAGACCAGTCAGCACGTTAGAGCCCACCCAGTCGACGAGCGTTCAAAATGGACTCTCCCGCTAACCCCGTTAGCGCGCGAAAGAGGATGAACGCTTTCTTAAAGCGAGAAGGTTAATTCGAGGTTGACCTTCCCGCCCCCAAAACCAAGTCAGATTACAATCCTAAACGGTTGACTGTGGCAAAAAAACGCCCGCTCCCCGTGGGCAGGTCGGGGAATGGTTAACGTTAAGCGCCCCCATCCAAGGGATGGGAGCGCTGATTTCATTGCAGAAATTTTGAAAGGGACGTTTCCGGCCAAGGCTCAGCGGGTAAACACCCGCTGCGGCTTGCGGCCGACCGGGGCCGGCGGCTGGGCAGGGGTCCCACCGCCGAACAGCCGCTCGAAGAAGTTCGGGCCCGACGAACCGAAGCCGCCGCCATTATTGGCGACCGCCACGCCCGAGGGTAGCGTCGTTGCCGGGCGCGAATAGCTCGGCTGGGAGTGGGCGACGACGTTCTCGAGATCCTTGCCGCGGCCGTTCTTCAGGATGTTGAGCATGGTCGCGTCGCGGCCATAGACGTCCTTGCGGAATTGCAGCTTGCCGGCATCGTCCACGAACGCGGTCTGGTAGGTGATGTTGACCGGGATCGGCGTCGGGAATTTCAGGTCGATCTCGCTCTTACCATACATGCTGCGCACGCGCTCCGGCGTGTACTTCTCGTTCGGCAGCGCGATGTTGAGCAGCACCGAGGCGTATTGATCCGGGTTCTGCACGCGCATGCAGCCATGGCTGAAGGCGCGTTCTTCCTTGGCGAACAGGTACTTGTCCGGCGTGTCGTGCTGATAGACCAGGAACTTGTTCGGGAAGTTGAAGCGGATGCGGCCGAGCGCGTTGGCTTCGCCCGGCGGCTGCGAGATGTGCACCGAGCCGTCGCGGTTCTGCTCGAGCTTGAGGCCCATGCGCTGGAGCACGGTCGGATCCTGCTGCAGCGCCGGCAGGTATTCGTTGTAGACGATCGACGGCGGCACGTTCCAGGTCGGATTGACCGTGATGTACTTCATCGTCTCGGTCAGCAGCGGGGTGGCGTGCTGACCCGGCTTGCCGGTGACGACACGGGTGGTCCAGACCTGCTGGCCGTGCTGCATCACCTTCAGCGTGTAGTCGGGAATATTGAGGATGACATAAGCATCGCCCAGCGAGGGCGCGCCGAGGTCGCGCGGCAGCCAGCGCCAGCGCTCCATGTTCACCAGCACGGTGTCGATCTGCTTGTCGCGCTTCGGCGTGTTGATCGCCTTGACGGTCTTGTCGTCGAGGATGCCGGTGGCCTTCAGCTCGGCGCTGTTCTGGAATTTGCGCACGGCTTCCGCGACCGTGGCGTCATAGCGGGTGTCGCCGGCGTTCTCGGTGATGCCGAGCTTGGCGCGCAGCTGCGGCACGCGCGGATCTTCCACGACCACCTCAGCCTGCTTCTTGCCGGCCGGGGTGTATTTCAGCGCCGGACCGTCGGCGATTTCGATCACCGGGCCGCTGCCCTGGCCGCGCAACTCGGCGAGCTTGGCCTTCAGCTCCTTGTAGAGCTTCTGCGGCGGGTTGTAGCTGTCGAGCGCCGCCGAGGCGTCAGCAGCGGTCGTGATCTTGGTAAGCACCTCGCTCGGGTCGACCGGATGCTCGGGATAGAGGATGTCGGCGCTGACCTGGGACCAGTGCATGCGCCCGCTCTGCGCCTGGCGCGCATAGTCGAACATGCTGGCGGTGAGCTTCAGCTCGGCGTCCGCAAGCGCGTCGGGGTTGTTGGTGGCGGCAGCGAAATCCGGCACCGGATAGTCGGCTGGATTGAGGCCCTCCGAGGCGGCGTCTTTCAGGCGCGCGATCACGCCCTTGGCCGCAGCGGTCAGGCTGCCGCCTTGCGTCCACACCGGCGCGAAGTCGCGGGCGCCGTAAAACTTCTCGACGGCAGCGCGCTCGTTCTTGCGGTCGAAATGACGCGAAGTCTTGGCGCCGATGAGATCCTTGAGCTTGTCGGCGACCGGCTGGTCGGCGGGAGGAACGTTGCTCGCGGCCTTCACAGGCTCGGCGGCGGGAGCTGCCGCGGTCGCGGGCGCCGCAGGTGCGGCCGGAGCCGTCGCAGTGTCGGCCTTGGCCGGCTCGGTCTTCGCAGGTTCAGTCTTCGCAGGTTCAGTCTTGGCGGTCTCGCTCTTCGGCGCCTCGGGGGCGGGCGTCGTGGCGACGTCGGACGGCTTGGTCTCGACTTTCTCGGGCGCCGGTGCGGGAGCGGTTTCGGCCTTCACGGGCTCCTTTGCAGTTTCCTTGGCTGCTTCCTTCGGCCCGTCCTGCACCGTCGCGGTGGTGTCGAGCTTGACGTCGGCGGCGGTCGGCGGCGGGACGTTGGCGGGCTCGGGGCGCGGGATCGCGGCATCAATCGCGAGTTCGGCCGCGCTGCTGCGCGCCTGATCCTGCGCCAGCGCCGACCCGGCCGATACCGTGAGGAAGGTCGCCGCGACCGCCATCAGCACGCGGTCAAAGCCTCGACGGTGATTCAAACAGTCACGCATTGTGTCGCACCCCTTGGGTGAACTGTCCCTCGTGGAACAGGTTCGTTATCGCCTAATGAGTTTCGGCTAAACCGCGCCGGCCTCTCGAAAGTTGCACGCCTGCACGCAACGATTCATACGCAGACGATATACAGGCCCCGATTTTGCAGCCAGCGCTACCCGGGACAACTCACGACAAACTGACTTCAAGGGAGCCTCTTGGCAACGGATTGTGCGCCTGCACCACACGCTTTTCCCTCTGTCTGTTACTTCCAAGTCACGGTTCGGGCCGCCGCCGAATTTTGCCGTAATTCAACGAGTTGCGGCATCATTGTCGCCTCGCGCGAACCTCCGTTTGCATGAGGCTCAGTGCGTCTCCTCGCCGCTTTTGCCGCCATGGCCGGGAACCCCGGCTTCGTCGAGTTTGCGGTAGAGGGTGGACCGGCCGATCTTGAGTCGGCGGGCGACCTCGGACATCTGGCCGCGGTAATGCGAGATGGCGAAACGGATGATCTCGTTCTCCATGTCCTCGAGCGGGCGCACGTCGCCGGTCGAGGTCAGCATGGAGAGGGATCCCGCCGAGGGGAGCGGCGCGATGGGTATTTCGCCACCCGACACCACCGAAGGCGCCGCGATCGGCTCGATCATCAACGGCGCGGTCGGAGCCTCCGTCGCGTGATGATGTGGTTGCGAGGTGAGCAGGGGGAAGTCGGCAAGGCCGAGCTGGTCGCCCTCGCTCATCACCACGGCGCGGTAGACCGCGTTTTCGAGCTGGCGGATGTTGCCGGGCCAGTCGAGCTGGGCGAGATGCGCCACGGCCTCGCCGCTGATGCCGCTGATGGCGCGGTTCTCCTCGGCGGCAAAGCGCGCCAGGAAGTGCCGGAGCAGATGCGGGATGTCCTCGCGGCGGGCGCGCAGTGACGGGATCGTCAGCGGCAGCACGTGCAAGCGGTAGAACAAATCCTCGCGGAAATGGCCCTGCTTCACCCGCTCCAGCAGCTTGCGATTGGTCGCGGAGACGATGCGGACGTCGACCTTCACGGGCTTGCGGCCGCCGACGGCCTCGACCGCGCCTTCCTGGAGCGCGCGCAGCAGCTTGACCTGCGCGGTCAGCGGCAGCTCGCTGACCTCGTCCAGGAACAGCGTGCCGCCATGGGCCTCGACGAATTTGCCGGTGTGGCGCTCGGTGGCGCCGGTGAAGGCGCCCTTCTCGTGGCCGAACAGGATGGACTCGACGAGATTGTCGGGGATCGCACCGCAATTGACCGCGACGAACGGCTTGGCCTTGCGCTCGCCGCTGCCATGGATGGCGCGGGCGAACATCTCCTTGCCGACCCCGGACTCGCCCTCGATCAGCACGGGGATCGAGGAATTCGCCGCCTTCTGCGCGGCGCGCATGACCGGCGCCATCGCCTCGGCGCGGGTGATGATGTCGGAGAAGGTCAGCCGGCCCTCGCGGCTGTGACGGATGCGCTGCAATTCGCCCTTGAGCGCGGAGGCGTTGAGTGCGTTGCGAAGCGAGACCTGGAGCCGCTCCACGCCGACCGGTTTGACGACGAAATCGGCTGCGCCTGCGCGCATCGCCGAGATGACGTTGTCGATGCCGCCATGGGCGGTTTGCACGATGACGGGGACGCTGAGGCCGGCGTCTCGCATTTTCGCCAGGACGCCCATGCCGTCGAGGCCGGGCATGACGAGATCGAGGATGACGGCGTCGATCGCCGATGCATCGGGGGCGGTGAGGGCGGCGATCGCGGCGTCGCCGGAGTCCACGACGACCGTCTCATAGCCGCATTTCTGCACCATATTCTCGACCAGCCGGCGGGCCACTGCGTCGTCGTCGGCGATCAAAATACAGGCAGCCATGGTGTTCCCCGCACGCTACTACTATCTGTCTCGAATCGGGGCACTCTGGCCGAAGCCGATTAACGCACTCTTAAACCTTGATGCCCCAGCCCGCCGTCGCGATTGTTGAACACAGGTTTCCCACACAATGAATTCGCGCTCCAGATCTGCCTTGAACAAGCCCGCCCTCAAGACGTCCGCTCTCAAGAAGACCGCACTCCGCAAGCCTGCCGCCAAGACGACCGCCGTCAGGAAATCTGCCGCGAAGAAATCGGCCGTCAAGGCAAAGTCCTCCACACCCGCTGGCAAGACCGGCAAGCTACCGGAATGGAACCTCGCCGATCTCTATTCCGGGATCGATGCGCCGGAAGTGGCGCGCGATCTCGACAAGATGGCTGCCGATTGCGTCGCGTTCGAGACCGACTACAAGGGCAAGCTCGCGACAGGGACAGCAAATGAAGATGGCGGAAAATGGCTCGCGGAAGCGGTGCGGCGCTATGAGGCGATCGATGATCTCGCCGGCCGCCTCGGCTCCTATGCCGGCCTCGTCCATGCCGGCGACAGCGTGGACCCTGCGATTTCAAAGTTTTACGGCGACGTCTCGGAGCGGCTGACGGCGGCCTCGACGCATCTCTTGTTCTTCGCGCTCGAGCTCAATCGCGTCGATGACGATATTTTGAACCGCGCGATGCAGACGCCGGAGCTTGCCTACTATCGTCCGTGGATCGAGGATCTGCGCAAGGAGAAGCCGTATCAGCTCGACGACAAGCTTGAGCAGCTGTTCCTGGAGAAGTCGCAGACTGGTTATTCCGCCTTCAACCGGCTGTTCGACCAGACCATCTCGGGCCTCCGCTTCAAGGTCGGCGCAAAAGAGCTCGCGATCGAGCCGACGCTCAACCTGTTGCAGGACCGCGACGGCGCCAAGCGCAAGAGCGCGGCGGAGGCACTGGCGAAGACCTTCAAGGCCAATGAGCGCACCTTCGCGCTGATCACCAACACGCTGGCCAAGGACAAGGACATCTCGGACCGCTGGCGTGGTTTTCAGGACGTCGCGGATTCGCGCCACCTCAACAATCGCGTCGAGCGTGAGGTCGTGGACGCACTGGTCGCTTCCGTGCGCGCGGCCTATCCGAAGCTCTCGCATCGCTATTATGCGCTCAAAGCAAAATGGTTCGGCAAGAAGCGGCTGGCCTATTGGGACCGCAACGCGCCGCTGCCCTTTGCCGCGACCGATGTGATCGGCTGGCCCGATGCACGCAACATGGTACTGACGGCCTATCGCGGCTTCTCGCCGAAAATGGCTGACATCGCCGAGCGCTTCTTCACCGACCGCTGGATCGACGCGCCGGTGCGTCCGGGCAAGGCGCCGGGCGCCTTCTCGCATCCGACCACGCCCTCGGCGCATCCTTATGTTCTGCTGAACTATCAGGGCAAGCCGCGCGACGTGATGACGCTTGCGCACGAGCTCGGCCACGGCGTGCACCAGGTGCTGGCGGCCAAGAACGGCGCGCTGATGGCGCCGACACCGCTGACGCTGGCGGAGACCGCGAGCGTGTTCGGCGAGATGCTCACCTTCAAGCGCCTCCTTGCCCAGACCAAAAATGCGAAACAGCGCCAGGCGCTGCTCGCGGGCAAGGTCGAGGACATGATCAACACCGTGGTGCGGCAGATCGCGTTCTATTCGTTCGAGCGCGCGGTCCACACCGAGCGCAAGAACGGCGAGCTGACCGCGACGCGGCTCGGCGAGATCTGGCTGTCGGTGCAGGGCGAAAGCTTGGGCCCGGCGATCGAGATCAAGGCGGGCTACGAGAACTACTGGATGTACATCCCGCACTTCATCCATTCGCCGTTCTACGTCTATGCCTACGCATTCGGCGATTGCCTCGTGAACTCGCTCTACGCCGTCTACGAGCACGCGGCCGAGGGCTTTGCCGAGCGCTATCTCGACATGCTCGCCGCCGGCGGCACCAAGCATTATTCCGAACTGCTGCGGCCGTTCGGGCTGGATGCCAAGGATCCCAAATTCTGGGACGGCGGGCTCTCGGTGATCGCCGGGATGATCGACGAGCTGGAGGCGATGGGCTGAGGCGAACGGGGCAGCCTTGGCACGCAAATACCGTACGATCGTTCCTGGTCTGAAGCCGCCTTTCCGACGACGCACGCAGAAGGTTCCGCAAGGAGCCCGCTGCGCGCATTGAACGTTTGCACGCGAGGCCAGACTAATATCTGAATACAATCTTTGATTGTTGATCGACGTTGTGCGCTGGGCCAGGGAGGCGAACATGGCCAGGATCGGTGCCCGTGACCCCAATGTAGAGCCGCCAAGGGCCGTCGAAGAACAGCAGCTATGGGGGACCCAACACCGGAAGATTGTGAAGCGCGAGCTCGCAGCCATCAACAACCGGCGCCGCGCCGAGGGGGTTGATCCTGTCGCGTATCCAGGGGACGATAAGACGGTCGATACCGTGGGCCTTGCCTTCTCGGGCGGCGGAATTCGGTCCTCCGCCGTCTGTCTTGGAGTCCTGCAGGCCCTCAATCACCACGGCCTCGTCAAGCACATCGACTATCTCTCGACCGTATCGGGGGGCGGTTACACCGGTTGTTCGTTCACGGCGACCATGACCCGGGCGCAGAGCTTCGTCTTTGGAAGCGCACCTACACCCGGGGCCGATAGCGCCAACGAGATCAGCGACACGCCCGCTGTCGGTCATATCCGAAACTACTCGAACTATCTCATTCCGGCCGGCACGCGCGATCTGATCACCGGCGTCGCGATCGTTGTGCGCGGTCTCGTCGCCAATCTAAGCCTGACGTTGCCGGTCGTGCTGTTCGTTGCCGTGATCACGGTCTTGTCCAACGCCTCGAGATCATCGCTCTACACAACCAATTTTTTCGGGCTGAGTGTCGACGACAGTGCCGTGCTGGGTCCCCTCGCCAGCCTTCTCTGGGGTGTCTTTACGGCCTTGCTGTTTTTGCTGATCGGCCGGCTCTACGGCTCCATCTTCGAGGTCGGACGGCGCGAGCTGTTTCATTACCTGGCCGGTCTTGCGTTCGCGATGGGACTCATCTGTGCAATCGCCAGCTGGTTGAATGTGGACCATTTCGGTCTCTCGCTTGCCGCCGTCTTGCTCGGCGTGGTGTTGTTTTTTGTCTGGGCGATGGTGCGATCGGTCGCGCCGGCCGAGGGCGGAGAATTCCGCGGCTATCCGTCGACGATCGGCGCGACCTACCTGGTTCTGCTCGCCGTCATCTGCTTCTTCGAATTTCAGCCTTACATGATCGCCCAGATGTTCGATGTCGCCGAAGACAATGCCGCTCAGTCGGGCGGCGTCGTTGCAGCTGTCGCGATCAAATGGGTGCAATCGCTTGCCGCCATCACGGCTCCGGTTGCCGCCGCCGTCACGCTGTTCCGGCAGCAATTCGCCGACCTGCTGAAGGGGGCCGGCGCCTCGGACCTGAGTTCGCGCCTGCTCGCCTATGCGGCGAAAGCGGCCGTGCTGATCGCCGGCCTTGCGCTGCCGTTGCTGATCTGGGTCGGATATCTCTATCTTTGCTATTGGGGTATCGCGAACGACAAAACGCTGGACGCAGTCAACCGCCAATATCCCATGATCGAGGAGTGGGGGGCTGCGGGCGTACAACCCGTGTCGCCCACGTTGAGGGCCGACGTCAAGGGCAATGTCCAGTTCGACTCGGCTGCGCGCAAATTCTCCGCAGAGATCAGCAACGGCGAAGCCAAGTTGGCCGTTTCCAAGCCGGTGGGGCCGATCTCGCATATCCCCGCATGGCTGTTTGCCATCGCGTCATTGAAATCCCCCGACGCATTCCAGTGGTCGAAGTACTGGTTTGGCAACAGTGTCAGTTGGCGGATGGTGGTGCTCTATTTCCTTGCGGGCTCGGGCCTGTTCGGCCTGTCGTGGGTTCTCGGACCGAACGCCAATTCATTGCACCGGCTGTATCGCGATCGCCTGAGCAAAGCCTTCTTGTTCAACCCGCTCTATTACGCCGATGGCGAGCCGTCGCGGAACGAGCCGAGCCTCGATCAGGGGAGGGATTTCCTTCCGCTTGACGACGAGAAGCTGAGTGGTCTGCTTCACCAGATCGTCTACGGCGTCAATCCGGCGGGCGCCACGACGGTCACAAGATCGAAGAAGTGCACCCTGGTCTCGCCATATCCCATCATCAACGCGGCGCTGAACATACAGGGATCCGACTTCGCCAATCGGCGGGGACGGAATGCCGATTTCTTCATATTCTCGCCTCTGCATGTCGGCAGCGAGGCCACCGGATATGCGAATACGCCGGCATTCGAGAAGGTCGCGCCGGGCCTCGACCTTGCGACCGCGATGGCCATTTCGGGTGCTGCGGCCTCGTCGAACATGGGCTCCGGCTCGATCCGCTCGCTGACCCCGACCCTGGCCTTGCTCAACGTGCGCCTGGGGTACTGGCTGAAAAATCCTCGTTATGTCTCGACGAAGGACAAGCCGCAGCACCACTCGACCCCGCTGTTTCTCTGGTCCGAGATCTCGGGGCGGCTTTACGAGAATGCCGATGCAGTCTATCTGACCGACGGCGGGCACATCGAAAATCTCGGCGTCTACGAGTTACTGCGGCGACGCTGCAAGGTGATTGTCGCGGTCGATGCCGAAGCCGACGCGCCGATGAACTTTTCGTCGCTGGTGACGCTGCAGCGCTACGCGCGCATCGATCTCGGCATCATCATCGATCTGCCATGGACGCCGATCCGCAACACGACGCTCGAATGGATGAAGTGCAATGCAACGAAATCCTCCAGCCCAGCCCTGCGATCGGCGCGCGGACCGCACGTGGCGATTGGCACCATCGACTATGGCGCGGGGGAGAAGGGATATCTGGTGTACATCAAGTCGTCCCTGACCGGAGACGAAAACGACTACATCCGCGATTATGCACGGCGTCACGACACATTTCCCCACGAGACGACGGGTGACCAGTTCTTCTCGGAGGAGCAATTCGAGGTCTACCGCGCGCTCGGCTTTCACATGGCGCACGGTTTCCTTACCGAGGACCCCGGTGCCGATGCGGTCGTCGTCAATGTTCCGGGAGAACGCTGCGCGAAACGAAACTTCTGCGACAGCAAGGTGGAGCCGATCGGCGCAGTCCGCCGTGCGCTCGGCCTACGCTGATCGTTCGTCGTCGCACCGGAGGCAGCCGCCCAACGGAGGACCGGTCCGAGCCAGATTCTCGCCAATCGGAATTCCAAATGACCCGATTTGCGGCGAAACCGCGTCTGAGTGCCGTTGCCCTGTCCGAAGGATTAAGGTATCCCAGCCCAGGAATTCGACGTTCGACTGGGGACAATCCATGGCTGACCATAGCGAAGTGGCGTACACCACTGCCGACGGCAACGACTATGTTGCTCACGAGCAGACCTATGAGGGCTTCATCAAGCTGGTGAAATACGGCACGGCCTCGGTCGCGCTCATCGTGATCCTGATGGCGATCTTCCTCACCTGATCCATCGACTGCTGCACCGCCAATGACGGCGGTGCTCATAAAATTTGCATGCAAGCCGGTTCTAAAAACCGGTATCCAACGTTGCGGGAGTGACGCTAAGTTCGCGTGCGCGTTGTTGCCCGCGTCGCCGGAGGGCCTATGAAGATCGCCGTTGCCAAGGAAATCGATCCGTCGGAGCCGCGGGTCGCCGCTTCGCCTGATACGGTGAAGAAGTTCAAGGCGCTGGGCGCCGAGGTCGCCGTCGAGCCGGGAGCCGGTATCAAGTCGGGCCTGCCGGATTCCGAGTTCACCGCCGTGGGCGCCACCGTCAGCGCCGAGGCGCTGAAGGATGCCGACATCATCATCAAGGTGAAGCGCCCCGAGGCCTCCGAGCTTGCGCAGTACAAGCGCGGCGCGCTCGTCATCGCCATTATGGACCCCTATGGCAACGAGGCTGCGCTAAAGACGATGGCCGATGCCGGCGTCTCCGCCTTCGCGATGGAATTGATGCCGCGCATCACCCGCGCGCAGGTGATGGACGTGCTGTCCTCGCAGGCGAACCTTGCCGGCTACCGTGCCGTGATCGAGGGCGCCGAGGCCTTCGGCCGCGCCTTCCCGATGATGATGACCGCCGCCGGCACCGTGCCCGCGGCAAAGGTGTTCGTGATGGGCGTCGGCGTTGCCGGTCTCCAGGCAATCGCAACCGCGCGGCGCCTTGGTGCCGTGGTGACGGCCACTGACGTGCGGCCCGCGACGAAGGAGCAGGTGGAATCGCTCGGCGCAAAATTCCTCGCCGTCGAGGACGAGGAGTTCAAGAACGCGCAGACCGCCGGCGGTTACGCCAAGGAAATGTCGAGAGAGTATCAGGCCAAGCAGGCCGCGCTCACCGCCGAGCACATCAAGAAGCAGGACATCGTCATCACCACCGCGCTGATTCCGGGCCGGCCGGCGCCGAAGCTCGTCAGCGCCGAGATGGTCAAGTCGATGAAGCCGGGCTCGGTGCTGGTCGATCTCGCCGTCGAGCGCGGCGGCAATGTCGAGGGCGCGAGGCCAGGCGAGGTCGTCGACATCGATGGCATCAAGATCGTCGGCTACACCAACGTCGCCGGCCGCGTCGCGGCCTCGGCCTCCAGCCTTTATGCACGCAATCTGTTCTCCTTCATCGAGACCATGGTCGACAAGAAGGAGAAGAAGCTCGCCGTGAACTGGGACGACGAGCTGGTCAAGGCGACCGCGCTGACCAAGGACGGCGCCGTGATCCACCCGAACTTCCAGCCGAAAGCGTAAGGAGAGCCGCCATGGAGCACGCAGCACAGCTCGTCGACCCCTTCATCTTCCGGCTGTCGATTTTCGTCCTCGCCGTCTTCGTCGGCTATTTCGTGGTGTGGTCGGTGACACCGGCCCTGCACACGCCGCTGATGAGCGTGACCAACGCGATTTCCTCGGTGATCGTGGTCGGCGCGCTGCTGGCGGTCGGTGTCGCGAATGTCTCCAGCGGTTCGGGCTGGGCGCGTGGCTTCGGCTTCGTCGCGTTGATCTTCGCCTGCGTCAACATCTTCGGCGGCTTCCTTGTCACCCAGCGCATGCTGGCGATGTACAAGAAGAAGTCGAAGTAAGCGGCCACCTCGGGCTGATGGGATCAATGGGGACCTGAGATGAGCGCCAACCTCTCTGCATTTTTGTATCTCGTGGCGGGCGTGCTGTTCATCCTGTCGCTGCGCGGGCTGTCGAGCCCGGCGTCGTCGCGGCAGGGCAATCTGTTCGGCATGATCGGCATGGCGATCGCGGTCGCCACCACGCTGGCAAGCCATCCGCCGGCGGACGGCGTGGCCTGGGTGCTGGTCATCCTCGCGGTCGCGATCGGCGGCGGCATCGGCGCGGTGATCGCCCGCCGCGTGCCGATGACTTCGATGCCGGAACTGGTCGCGGCGTTCCACTCGCTGGTCGGCATGGCCGCGGTGCTGGTCGCCGCCGGCGCGTTCTACGCGCCCGAAGCCTTCGACATCGGCACCCCCGGCAATATCCATCCGCAGAGCCTGGTGGAAATGTCGCTCGGCGTCGCCATCGGCGCGCTGACCTTCACCGGCTCGGTGATTGCGTTCCTGAAACTGTCCGCGCGGATGAGCGGTGCGCCGATCATCCTGCCGTTCCGCCACATCATCAACATCGCGCTCGCCGTGGCGCTGGTGTTCTTCATCGTAGGTCTCGTCCTGTCCGGCAGCGCGTTCGACTTCTGGATGATCGTCATCCTGGCGCTGGCGCTCGGCGTGCTCATGATCATCCCGATCGGCGGCGCCGATATGCCGGTGGTGATCTCGATGCTGAACTCCTACTCGGGCTGGGCCGCAGCCGGCATCGGCTTCACACTCGGCAATTCCGCGCTGATCATCACCGGCGCGCTGGTCGGCTCTTCCGGCGCGATCCTGTCCTACATCATGTGCCACGCGATGAACCGATCGTTCATCTCGGTCATCCTCGGGGGCTTCGGCGGCGAGACGGCGGCGGCCGGCGGCGCGACAGGCGAGCAGAAGCCCGCCAAGCTCGGCTCGGCGGACGATGCGGCCTTCATCATGAAGAACGCCTCCAAGGTCATCATCGTGCCGGGCTACGGCATGGCGGTGGCGCAGGCCCAGCACGCGTTGCGCGAGATGGCCGACATCCTGAAGAAGGAAGGCGTCGAGGTGAAATATGCCATTCACCCGGTCGCCGGCCGCATGCCCGGCCACATGAACGTGCTGCTCGCCGAAGCCAACGTGCCCTATGACGAGGTGTTCGAGCTCGAGGACATCAACTCCGAGTTCGCGCAGGCCGACATCGCCTTCGTGATCGGCGCCAACGACGTCACCAACCCGGCGGCCGAAGAGGACAAGACCTCGCCGATCTACGGCATGCCCGTGCTCCAGGTCTGGAAGGCCGGCACCGTGATGTTCATCAAGCGGTCGCTCGCCTCGGGTTATGCCGGCATCGACAATCCGCTGTTCTATCGCGACAACACCATGATGCTGCTCGGCGACGCCAAGAAGGTCACCGAGAACATCGTCAAGGCGATGTAGCACGGCCCCGCAAGGCCTAAATCAGAACCGGCGAGGCGATGACATTCCTGAAATGGATCGCCATCGTCATTGCGGCCGGGTATTGCGCCGGTCTCGCCCTGCTTTTCGTCAAGCAGCGTAGCATGCTGTTTCCAATCCCGACCGTCGAGCGCACGGCGCCTGCGGCCGCGGGATTTCCGCAGGCCGAGGAACACATCCTCACAACGTCGGACGGCGAGAAGGTCATCGTCTGGCACGTGCCGCCCAAGCCTGATCATCCCATTGTCCTGTTCTTTCCCGGCAACGGCGATTTCCTTTCAGGGCGCGTCAGCCGCTTTAGGGGCATCACGTCTGACGGCACCGGCCTCGTCGCGCTGTCCTATCGCGGCTATGCCGGCTCGACGGGCGTGCCCAGCGAGCACGGCCTGTTGCAGGATGCGGCAGCCGCTTACGCCTTCGCGACGGAACGTTACGAGGCACAGCGCATCGTTGCGTGGGGCTTTTCGCTCGGCACCGGTGTTGCGGTCGCGATTGCATCCGAACGCCCCGTCGGAAAATTGATCCTCGAGGCTCCCTATACGTCGACGGTCGACGTCGCAGCCTCGCTCTTTCGCTTCGTTCCGGTTCGCCTCCTGATGCGGGATCGATTTCACTCCGACGAGCGGATCGCCCGCGTCACGGTGCCGCTGCTGATCATGCACGGGACGAATGATCCGGCCATTCCCATTGCATTCGGCGAACGTCTCTTCGCCCTCGCGCACGAGCCCAAGAAGCTGGTGCGGTTTTCGGGCGGCGGACACGAAAATCTCGATGACTTCGGGGCTCTTGAGGCCGCGCGAAAATTCATCGAGGGGTCCTGAGGGCTGCCGGGCGCGATCTCAAGATCGCGCCGAGCTTCTCAATGAGTCCCGAGGGCTGACGCGCGCGATCTTCTCGCGCATAATCGCCTCGTCAGTTGAAGGAATCCCCCGCATGAGCGCACACGGACCGATGCCGCGGTCGTCATGGATCTTCCCCGCCTTGGCGGTGCTGCTGTTCCTGATCGTCACCGCGACCGGCTATGGCTTTACGCTGTCGGCGGGCGGCGGCCTGTTCGCGATCGTGCTGCTGGTGATCCTGTTCGGGACGGTGTTCGCGGCCGTGCATCACTCCGAGGTGATCGCCGAGCGGATCGGCGAGCCCTACGGCACTCTGCTGCTGACGCTCGCGGTCACCATTATCGAGGTCGCGCTGATCACCACGATCA
This sequence comes from Bradyrhizobium sp. BR 10289, assembly GCF_019455385.1. Classification (GTDB taxonomy): domain Bacteria; phylum Pseudomonadota; class Alphaproteobacteria; order Rhizobiales; family Xanthobacteraceae; genus Bradyrhizobium. Next base: position 229,336 of record NZ_JACOFR010000009.1, on the reverse strand, counting down.
TGCTGGGCGACAAGCCGGCGCCGGAACTGGCGCGAGACACCGTGTTCGCGGTCGTGATGATCGTCTGCAACGGCCTCGTCGGCCTCTGCGTCTTCATCGGCGGTCTGCGCTATCGCGAGCAGGGCTTTCAGGTCTCGGGCGCCAACGTCTATCTCAGCGTGCTGATTGCGCTCGCGACCATCACGCTGATCATGCCCAACTACACGCTGACGACCCCGGGGCCGATCTATTCGACGATCCAGCTCGGCTTCGTCGATCTCGTGACCATCGTGCTTTACGGCGTGTTCCTCTACACCCAGATCGTACTGCACAAGGACTATTTCGTCCACGAGCGGGCGGAGGGCGGGGGCGGGGCGGCGCATCTGTCGGGCCGGATGCTGGCGCTCAGCATCGCGCTGCTGCTGATCTCGCTGCTGGCCGTCGTCCTCCTCGCCAAGAAGTTTTCCCTCGTCGTCGACGCCGTCGCTGCCAAGATCGGGGCGCCGCCGGCCTTTGCGGGCCTCCTGGTCGCGCTCCTGATCCTGATGCCGGAGGGCGTCTCAGCGATCGCCGCCGCCCGCAAGAACGACCTGCAGAAGAGCATCAATCTGGCGCTCGGCTCCTCGCTCGCAACCATCGGCCTGACCTTCCCGGCGGTCGGGCTCGCCACCTACGTGCTCGATCAGCCGCTGGTGCTGGGCCTGAACCCGGCAAACACCGCGCTGCTGTTCCTGACATTCTTGCTGAGCATGCTGACCTTCGGCACGGGCAGGACCAATGTCCTGTTCGGGCTGGTCCATATGGTGGTATTTGCCGTCTACGTCTTCATGGTGTTCGTGCCCTGAAGCGCACCCCAAGAGAGGTTCCGATGCTTGCCGCCAAGTCCGAGGTCCAGGTCGACAATGAAGAGGTCCGGGTCACCGAATGGCGGCTTGCCCCGGGCAGCGCGACCGGGCATCACACCCACGGGATGGACTATGTGATTGTTCCCATCGTCGCCGGCGAAATGACCATCGTGGCGCCCTCCGGCGAGCGCTCGAAGGCGCAGCTTGCGGCCGGAAAATCCTACTTCCGCAAGGCCGGCGTCCAACACGACGTACTTAACGAAACCTCAACCGAGATCGTGTTCCTTGAGATTGAGCTGAAGGCGTAAGGCGCGCGTAACCTTTGCCATCGATCCGTCGCAGTTGATCCCTTACAATGCCCCAAAGTTCCCGCATCAGATCGCGCGGGGAGTGGCCGAGAAATGCTGAAATACCTCGCTAAAATCTCGATGGATATTTTCCCCTCGGTGCTCGCGACGATCATCGGGGCCTACATCGTTAACCACTACATCAACGCCAAGCCGGCGGCCGATAGCCCCGCGGCCGTCGTTGCGCCTGCCGAGCCCGGCAAAAACGCCAAGCCGGCGGACGCCGCCAACCTGCCTGCGCCCGGCGTCAAGGCCAAGGGCGTCTCAGAGAAGAACGTGACCGAAAAGGCGGCGGTCGAGAAGCCCTCGGACAAGTCCGAGACCAAGGCCGCCGACGCCAAGGCCGCGGACGTTGCGCCGTCCGACACCGCTTCGCACGGCCGCACCCCGGCGCGCGAAAAGGCGGCCACCAAGTCGACCCCGGCTCCCACCGTTCCGGTGGTTGAAGCCAATTCGGCACCGGCTGCGGCATCCCCGGCCGCGACCCCCGACGCCAACGATCTGGCCCGCGCCGCCATCGAGCGTCTGCGCAAGTCGCCCGAAGGCAAGGCTGCTGAAAAGGCTGCCGACGCCAAAGCCGCCGAAACCAAGCCTTCTGAAATCAAGCCGGCCGAGCGGGCCCCTGAGCCTGTGGTGCGCGAAGCGGTCCGCACCCCCGAGGGCCCGCGCGTCGTCACGACCGAGCCGTCCGCGGTTCGTCCGCTGCCGCCGCCGATCACGGTGTCCACGCCCGTGCCCGAGGCCTATGGCAATGGCGGTTCATCGCCGTCCTATACGGCTTCGGTCGGCAACGACGATCCGAATCGGATCACGCCTCCGGCTGATATTCCGGTGCCGATCATCGCGCCGCCCCTCGACCTGCGGGCCGATGCCGGCGCCAGCATGCCGCGGCCGAAGAAGACCAACGTCGCCGACGATGTGCTGTCGGGCATGAAGTCGATGTTCCACTCGGTCCTGCCGAAGAACGCCACCACTTCCGATTAAGGCGGTAGCTCATAGCGTTTTCGAGCGAAGTGGGCACCGGTTCGCGTCACGAAAACGCGTCAAGACAAGAAGCCGCCCTGTCAGCCGCCGACGCGGGCAAGGCCGCTGCGGGCGGCATCGTCGCGCGGACGCAAGGCCACGGCCCGGTTGTAGGACGCGGCCGCCTTGGTCTTGTCGCCCAGCCGCTCATAGGCCTGTCCGCGTGCGGTCCAGACCTGGGCATTGTGCGGATCGGCCTCGGAGGCCTCGTCGAGATCGGCCGCCGCTTCCTTGACCTTGCCGAGCGCTAGATAGCTGATGGCGCGGCCGAGCAGCGGCTCGGCCTTTTGCGGATTGAGCCCGCTCGCGGCGCTGAAATCGGCGATCGCGAAATCATGCTCGTTGTTGCCTTGGTAGATCAGGGCGCGGCCATAGAGCGCCTGCGCATTGTAGGGATCGAGCGCGACGGCGCGATTGAACTCGTCCAGCGCTGCCTGCGTCTCGCCTGACTTGGCGAGGGCCTGGCCCCTTGCGGTGTGGGTCTGGGCTTCGGTGACGCTGCCGGCGCTGACCGCGCTCTCCGCAGCAGCGGCCGTCTTGGGCGCCTCCTGCGGCTTGTCCTTTTCCGGCATCAGGGAGCCGAGGTCGAAGGAGCAGCCGCACAGCGCAATGCCCATCAGACCGAGCGCGAGCGGCTGACGCCAAGTCCGGCGTAGCCGTGCCAGACTGCGCTGGGGGAAAGGGAAGGCCATCTACGGTTCGCTCGCGCTAGAGCATGATCCGGCAAAGTGTGCAGCGGATTTCCGAAAAGATCATGCTCAAACCACAAACTAAAACGCGATGACGCTTCAAACCGATCTCATCGCGCTTTAGGCCGCATGGGAGTACCCCCTCCCAGAAAGGCACCGCTCACAAAACAATAACGCGGGCCAAGGGCCCGCGTTATCAGAAACTGAGGTCTTGCAAGTTCGGCAAAATCAGCGCGGACCGCGCGGACCAGCGCCTGCACCCGGGCCACGGCCACCGCGGTCGCCGCCGGGACCAGCACCGAACACCGGCTTCGGCTTCATCGGCAGCAGGCCCTCACGCTGCAGCTTCTTGCGGGCCAGCTTGCGCGCGCGGCGCACGGCTTCGGCCTTTTCGCGGGCCTTCTTCTCGGAGGGCTTCTCGTAGTGGCCGCGGAGCTTCATCTCGCGGAAAATGCCCTCGCGCTGCATCTTCTTCTTCAGCGCCTTGAGGGCTTGGTCGACATTGTTATCGCGAACGAGAACCTGCACGCGGCATCCTCTTCAGTGGATCGGATTTGAATTCTGGTAAGTCAAAGGGGATGGCAAAACGCGCAAGCCCTTAACCTTGAGGGCGCGGATGTATCAGACAAAACCTGGGATGTCCACCTGCCAAGCGGGTTTTCGGGCCAAGTTCAGCCATTAAATGCGGCAAAAGTACCTCTGTGCGGTCCTATTTAGGGCGGTTTGACGCTAAACGGCGGGCCGTTTTCCGGAAGTTGGTCCGGATATCTTGAAATGAGGGGAATGCCACATGGATATGAAGAAATATGCCGCCGAGGCGATCGGCACGTTCTGGCTGACATTCGCAGGCTGTGGCAGCGCGGTGATCGCGGCGGGTTTCCCGCAGGTCGGGATCGGCCTCGTCGGCGTGTCCCTGGCCTTCGGGTTGAGCGTCGTCACCATGGCCTATGCGATCGGTCACATTTCGGGCTGTCATCTCAATCCGGCCGTCACGGTCGGGCTTGCCGCCGGCGGGCGCTTCCCGGCCGGTCAGATCCTGCCCTACGTGATCGCGCAGGTCTGCGGGGCGATCGTCGCTGCCGAACTGCTGTACATCATCGCCAGCGGTGCCCCCGGCTTCGACGTCACCAAGGGCTTTGCTTCGAATGGATATGACGCGCATTCGCCGGGTCAGTACGGCATGATGGTCTGCTTCCTCACCGAGGTGGTGATGACCATGATGTTCCTGTTCGTCATCATGGGCGCGACCCACGGCCGCGCGCCGGCGGGCTTCGCGCCGCTCGCGATCGGGCTCGCGCTGGTGATGATCCATCTCGTCAGCATTCCCGTCACCAACACCTCGGTGAACCCGGCGCGTAGCACGGGCCCGGCGCTGTTCGTCGGCGGCTGGGCAACGGCGCAGCTCTGGCTGTTCTGGGTTGCCCCGTTGATCGGCGGCGCGCTGGGTGGGGTGATCTATCGCTGGCTCAGCGAGGAGCCGACAGGCGTCGTCGCAGGCGCGAAGACGGCCTGATCGCAAAGCGGGATCGCAGCGTTTGCTGCAGTCCCCTCACTTGTTGCTGGGTGGCCTGACTTCGGTGACATGACCCATCTTGCGGCCGGGGCGCGGTGCGCCCTTGCCGTAGATGTGGATGGTCGCGCCCGGGACGGTCAGCCATTTCTCGTAATCGTTGATCTCGTCGCCGATCAGATTGGTCATGGTGACGATCTCGCCATGACGGACGGGCTTGCCCAGGGGCCAGCCGGCGATGGCGCGGATGTGCTGCTCGAACTGCGAGACCGAGGCGCCGTCGAGCGTCCAATGCCCTGAATTGTGCACGCGCGGGGCGATTTCGTTGACCAGCACCTTTGGTCCGGTGCCGTTGGCGAGCACGAACATCTCCACCGCCAGCACGCCGACATAATCGAGCGCGCTTGCGATCTTGCCGGCGATGCTGCGGGCTTCCTCGGCGAGCGCGTCGGGAATCGGCGCGGGCGCGCGTGAGATCTTCAAAATGTGGTCGCGGTGCTCGTTCTCGGTGACGTCGAAGCACTCGACCTGGCCCGTGGCCGAGCGCGCGGCGATCACGGAGATCTCGCGCTCATAGGGGATAAAGGCTTCCAGGATCGCCGATTTGGTGGCGAGGCTGGTCCACACTTTCGCGATGTCGTCGCCCTCGCGGATGATGGCCTGGCCCTTGCCGTCATAGCCGAAGCGGCGGGTCTTCAGCACGGCCGGAAGGCCGATCCTGTCGATCGCCTCGCGCAGCGATGCGACCGAGGTGACGTCGGCATAGGCGGCGGTGCCGATGCCGAGCTTCGTCACAAAGTCCTTCTCGGCGAGGCGGTCCTGCGTGGTCTCGAGGATCTTGCGGTTGGGCAGCACGGGGCGGCGCGCGTCCAGCACCATGGCAGCTGCCGACGGCACGTTCTCGAATTCGTAGGTGATGACGTCGACATCGTGGGCGAACAGCTCGAGCGCCTCGACGTCGGCATATTCGGCGCAGGTCGCGTTCAGCACGACGTCGAACGCCGGCGAGTCCGGATCGGGCGAGAACACCTGGCAGCGCAGGCCGAGCCGCGCCGCAGCCATGGCCAGCATCCGCCCGAGTTGTCCGCCGCCGAGAATGCCGATGGTGTCGCCGGGCTTCAGCTTCACCTGCTTTGCGTCAGTCACGCCTTCTCCTCCGGTCGCTCGGCGACCGCATCGGTCTGCGCCTTGCGCCAGGCGGCAAGGCGATCGGACAGGGCCGGATCGGACAGGGCCAGCACCGCAGCTGCGAGCAGCGCGGCGTTGATGGCGCCGGCCTTGCCGATGGCGAGGGTGCCGACCGGGATGCCCGCGGGCATCTGAACGATCGAATAGAGCGAATCGATGCCCTTGAGCGTTCTGGATTCGACGGGAACACCGAACACCGGCAGTTCCGTCAGCGCCGCCGCCATGCCCGGCAGATGCGCAGCGCCGCCGGCGCCGGCCACGATAACCTTGTAGCCCGCAGCCTTGGCGCCCTTGGCAAAGCTAAACAGCCGGTCGGGGGTGCGGTGGGCCGAGACGATGCGGGTATCGGCGGCCACGCCGAGCGCTTCAAGCGTCTCGGCGGTATGTCGCATCGTTTCCCAGTCCGACTGGCTTCCCATGATGATGGCGATCGGCGCGGTCATATCGTCAATTGTGCTCGGGAAAACAGAAACATAGGCCAGATTAACGGTTCCGGCCGGCGGCTCGCAAGGCGGTGGCAAGGAGAAGGGAATGCACTATCCTGTCTTGGTGAATCCCCGCAAGCCTTCATTGAGCAGGAAGCCCATGAAGAAACCAAAAAGGGCACGTGCTGCGAAGGCTAAAAAAGGCCGGAAAGCCAGTGCGAGCCGGTCCAAAGCCGCCCCGAAGCGCCCGGCCAGGACGTCTGCGAAGAACTCGGCCAAGAACTTGGCCAAGAATCCATCCAACCCGGCACCGCGCGCCGCGTCGACCATCGACGATATCACCGCTACCATCCGCGGCCTGCGGAACAAGCTCAAGGCCGCGGAGCGGCGGATCGCGGAACTGGAAGCGGCCGCCGACACCGATTTCCTGCTGGAGATTCCGAACCGGCGCGGCTTTGAGCGTGAGCTCGCGCGCGCCATCGCCTACATGAAGCGCTACCGCGCCAGCGGCGCGCTGATCGTGCTCGATGTCGATCGCCTCAAGCCGATCAACGATTCCTTCGGTCATGCCGCCGGCGACGAGGTGCTCAAGGCGATCGCGGCGACCCTGACGCGGCAGATTCGCGCCTCGGATGTGGTGGGACGGCTCGGCGGCGACGAATTCGCGTTGCTGCTGTGGAATCTCAGCGAGACCGATGCCAAGGCGAAGGCAGCGATCTTCGAGCAGGCGATCGACGAATTGTCGTTCAGCTTTCGCGGCCAGCATGTGACCGCAGGCGCCTCCGCCGGCGTTGCGCTGCTCGGCACGCAATCCGATGCGGGCCGCGCCCTGGAAGAGGCCGATGCCGCCATGTATGTGCGCAAGGCCAGCCGGCGGCACGAGCCGAAGATCAGGCTGGTCAGCAACTGAATTTACAGCGTTGCAAGGTCTTCCGGCACGCTGCCGAACTTGCGCAGCAGCGTGGCATCGCCGAATTCGCCGGTCATGGGATCGCCGCTGCGGCTGAACGCCACCGCGCCGATATGGCCGGCACCGCGCGACAAGGCTTCGGTGCGCCGTAGCGCGGCGGTCGAGCTCTGGCATTCCTCGGCGGTGCCTGCGATGGGCGATCCGTCGGCATCGATCAGGAAGGGCATTGCAACGTAGTAGGTCACGTCCGACATGGCGTTGCTCCAATAATGAACTCAGGCGGCGCTGCTCTTGCTCCGCATCTTACTGCGTGAGGTCTCGGGAATGCAGCCGGCCGAAATCGCCGCCTGCAATTCTTCCAGCTCTGCTTCCAGATATTCATTGGCCATGATCAGCGCCTTGATGGTGCTGCGCAGATTGCCGTCGCACATCGCGATCGCCTGGTCGCAGGCCTGTTCATAATGGCTGTTGTCGAGAAGGGCGGGGACTGACATTTGCGGTGTCCTTGCGTTGTCCTTGGGCGTTTCCTTGGGGGGCGTTGGAATGCCCAAATGTTCCTATTTTGTTCTTTTCGAGTCAAGCGGATTCAGGCGCTGCGAACTGCTGCAAAAGGCGGCGCGCGGATCAGGCGATGATATCGGGCGTGATCTGGTCTTCGATGAACGCGATACGGTCGCGCAACAACAGCTTGCGCTTCTTCAGCCGCTGTAACCGCAACAGGTCGGGGGCGGGCGATTGATGCAGTGCATCGATCGCCGCATCGAGATCTCGGTGTTCCTGCTGCAACCGGGTGAGCTCGGATTCGAGTTCACGCTCGTCTTCATTGGTCATGTCTGCGGTGGCCGAAAACCGATAGGCGTGAGATCTGGGCTGTGGATGCCCTGTGGAAATTATCGTCCTTGCGCGCCGTGATCGCAAGCGATCTCGGGTCGCTGCTCACCGATCTCTCGCAAGATATTTCCGACGATTCGCGGCAGCGTTGCGCAAGCCCATTGATATCACAAATTTTTCTCGCGTGGTTCCCTTGCTCACGCTTCGTTACATATGAATTTTCAAAAATGACGCTGCGACGACGGATACCCATCGACAGAACGAATCGGTGATGTACACTTCCTCGTCCGGATCGAATCCTGAGGTTCAACCCTACCGAGGAGGTTTCGAATGACAATTCAGGCACATCTTGTTGAATTGGAACGGAAGCACAAAACTCTCGAAAACGAATTGCACGAAGCTCTCGTGCACCTTTCAACAGACGACCTGCAAATTGTTGAGTTGAAGCGCCGCAAGTTGATGGTCAAGGACCAGATCGAGCGTCTGAAGCACGGCGACACGCTCCACTAGTAACCCCCCGTAACAGCGTAGAGTTTGACCCAAATCCTTTACGCAGGGGTGAGAGCTACCACGCTCATCCCTGCTGAAAGGTGCGTCGCCGTGCAAGATTCTTGCGCGGCAATTAGACGTCTGCGAGCTCGGCGACGTGATCGGCGATTGCGAGCGAGGACGTCAGTCCCGGCGATTCGATGCCGAACAGATTGATCAATCCCTCGACGCCATGATCCCGCGGGCCCTGCATCAGGAAATCCTGGGTGGCCACGGCCGGCGGCACGATCTTCGGACGAATGCCCGAATAGCTGGGCATCAACGCGCCGTCAGGCAGCGTCGGCCAGTATTTGCGGATCGCCGGATAGAAGCGCTCGGCGCGTGACGGATCGACCTCGTAGTTGATCGTCTCGATCCACTCGACGTCGGGGCCGAAACGCGCCTGCCCCGCCATGTCCAGCGTCAGATGCACGCCGAGGCCGCCAGGCTCGGGCACCGGATAGATCAGGCGCGAGAACGGCGCCTTGGCGTTGCAGCTGAAGTAATTTCCCTTGGCGAGATAGGCCGGCGGAATCCGGTCGAGCGGCATGCCATCGATGTTGCGCGCGACCGTCGTTGCGGAAAGGCCCGCGGCGTTGACGAGCAGGCTGCATTGCAGCGTCATCGGTGCCTCGCCGCCGGCCTCGACCTCGATCATTCCGGCCGATGCCTTGGCGCGGATCAGCGGGGTGTGAAACGCGAACGCTGCGCCCGCTTCCTCGGCCTCGCCGCGCAGCGAGAGCATGTAGGCGTGGCTGTCGATGATGCCGGTCGAGGGCGAAAGCAGCGCGGCGTCGCAGGCCAGCGCCGGCTCCAGCGCGCGTGCGGTCTCGCCCGTGAGCAGCTGCATGTCGAGCACGCCATTGGCTTCGGCATGCGCCTTGATCGATTGCAGCTTCTCGGTTTCTTTCGGAGAGGTCGCGACGATCAGCTTGCCGCAATTCTTGTGCGGGATACCGCGCTCGCCGCAATAGCGGTACAGCGCATGCTTGCCATCGACGCACATGCGCGCCATCCAGCTCCCGGCGCGGTAGTAGATGCCGGCATGGATCACCTCGCTGTTGCGCGAGGAGGTGATGGTGCCGATCGCCTCGGCTTCTTCGAGCACGATCACCTCGCGCCCGGCCTGGGCCAGCTTTCGGGCCACCGCGAGCCCGACCACGCCGGCTCCGACGACGATGCAATCGACCCTATCCATGGTTGTGAGGGCTGTCCGCTGGAAGCGCCGGTGGCATTGGGCCCGGGAGCGACGGCGCGGGGCCGGTTTCCGTTAAGGAAGAATTTATCATGTCAGGGCAATTGCCGTATTTGACGTCACATTTTTCTGTTGCGCGTACAGGCGTTTACCCGATCCAAACCGGCGAGGCCAGACAATCCGACGTTGAAATCGCGGGTGGCTGATGGCTGAAAACAACTGGCACGCGGGCAGCATGCTTCCGATTGCTGTGCAGGCCGCCGTGTGCCTGGCCGGCGCGGTCGCGCCTGCGCGTGCCTTCGCGCTGTCGGACAGCCTGGAGGCGCCGAGCTATCTGGGCAAGCTCGATCCGAACCTGATCTGGGAAACCCTGATCGGGGGCGTTGTCGTTTGCGCGTTCCTGGCGGCCGTGGTGCTGTGGGTCCATTCCGCGCTGCGCCGGTCCCAGCGCACGCAATTGCGGCGCAACGCCTTCATCTCCTCCGCCATGAACAACCTCAATCAGGGCGTGGTGATGACCGATGCGCAACGGCGCATCATCTTCTGCAACGACCGCTATCTCGATATCTACGGCCTGATGCGCTCGGAGCTGTGGGCCGGCATGACCGGCTACGACATCCTCGAGCTCCGGCGCAAGCGCAACGTCCTCGGCGGCGTCTCCGACGACGAGTTCTACGAGAAGGCGGCGAGCCCCAACGGCCTGATCACCGAGCTGCCCGATGGCCGGGCCATCCTGGTGAAATATTTCGTGCTGCCGAATGGCGGCTCGGTCGCCACCCATCTGGACGTCAGCGAACAGCGCAGGCTGTCGCGGCAACTCGCCTCCACCAAGCAGTTCCTGGAAACCGTGCTCGACAACGTGCCGGCCTGCGTGGCCGCCAAGAGCATCGAGGACGGCCGCTACATCTTCGCCAACAGCGCCTATGAACGGTTCTGGGGATTCTCGCGCGACCAGGTCGTCGGCAAGAACGCCCGCGAGCTGTTCGCGCCGAATTCGGCCGCCGCCATCGAGGCGACCGATCGCGCGGCGCTGATCGCGCCCGCCGGCCAGTACCGCAACGAGTTCGAGGTCGAGCGCGGCGCGACCCGGCGCATGGTGGCCTCGATCCGGATCGTGGTCCGCAACGAGAGCAACAAGCCTGAATTCTTGCTGATCGTATTCGAGGACATCACCGACCGCCGCTCGCTGTCGCAGGAGCTGGAGAGCACCAAGAAGTTCCTGGAGCTCGTGGTCGACAACATCCCGGTCGCGCTGATCGTGGAGCAGGTCAAGGACGGCCGCTACCTCCTCGCCAACCGCAGCGCCGAGACCATCCTCAACCGCCGGCGCGAGGAAGCCACGGGCCTGACCGCGTCCGACATCTTCAATGCCAAGGAAGCCAAGCTGATCATCGCGCGCGACGAGGCCGCGATCAAGAAACGCGGGATGATCACCGAGGAGCATCCGATCTCCACGAAGGACGGCCTGCGGCTGTTCCTGACCCGCCGCGCCACCGTGCTGAGCGATGCCGGCGAGCCGCAATATCTGATCAAGACCCACGAGGACGTCACCGACCGCCGGCAGACCGAGTCGCGCATGGCGCACATGGCCTATCATGACGGCCTGACCGACCTGCCGAACCGCGCCGCCTTCCTCCAGGCGCTGACCCAGATGATCGAGGCCTGCGAAGGCACCGGTGAGGAATTCGCCGTTCTCTGCGTCGATCTCGACGGCCTCAAGGAGGTCAACGACGTCTTCGGCCATGCGCTCGGCGACAAGCTTCTGATCGAGGTGGCCCAGCGGCTTCAGGATTCCGCGCGTGGCGGCGTGGTGGCGCGCCTGTCCGGCGACGAGTTCGGCCTGATCATCGACGGCAAGCAGCCGGAGGCCGGTCTTTCACTGGCGCAGCAGATTGGCGAGGCCATCGCCGAGGAATTCCAGATCGATGGCCGGCCGGTTCGTGCCGGCATCACCACCGGCATGTCGATCTTCCCGCACAACGGCGCCGACGCTGCCTCGCTGCTCGCCAATGCCGGCGCGGCGCTGTTCCGCGCCAAGCAGAAGTCGCGTGGCACGATCAGCCTGTACCAGCCGGAGATGGACCAGCAGATCCGCGATCGCCGCGTGCTGCATCAGGACCTGTCGATGGCGATCAAGAACGGCGAGCTCTCGCTGGCCTTCCAGCCGCAAGGCATCGCGCGCCACAGCGTCGCCGAAAGCGACATCATCGGATTCGAGGCGCTGGCGCGCTGGCAGCATCCGGTGCGCGGCCAGGTCTCGCCGGCCGAATTCATCCCGATCGCCGAGGAGAGCGGCCTGATCGTCGAGATGGGCGAATGGATCCTGCGCGAGGCCTGCCGCGAGGCGGCGTCCTGGCCGAAGCCGCTCCAGGTCGCGGTCAATCTGTCGCCGGCGCAGTTCATGCACGGCGACGTCGTCGGCCTCGTCCATTCGATCCTAATCGAGACGGGGCTCGCGCCCGGCCGGCTCGAGCTCGAAATCACCGAGGGCGTGCTGATCGAGGATTTCGATCGCGGCCTTGCGCTGCTGCGCCGGTTGAAGGCTTTGGGCGTACGCATCTCCATGGACGATTTCGGCAGCGGCTATTCCTCGCTGAGCTATCTCCAGGCGTTCCCGTTCGACAAGATCAAGATCGACCGCGCCTTCATCATCAATCTCGGCCGCAATCCGCAATCGGCAGCGATCGTGCGCGCCGTGATCGATCTCGGCCACGGCCTCGACATGTCGATCATCGCCGAGGGCGTCGAGACGGTCGAGCAGCTCGCCTTCCTCGCCAAGGAAGGCTGCGACGGCGTGCAGGGCTATCTGCTCGGCAAGCCGCTGCCGATCGGGAAATATGCCGACCTCATCGGCCGCGCCGAAACCATGGAGCTTGCGCTCAAGACCGGTTAGTGAGGAGGGGCTTGCCTCGCTCCTCTCGACGGTTTCATGGCGGATTACGATCTTGCGATCATCGGCGGTGGCTTGAACGGTGTCAGCCTCGCCCGCGATGCGGCCGGCCGCGGCCTGCGCGTCATCCTGTTCGAGCAGGGCGATCTTGGCAGCGCGGCCTCGTCGGCGACGCCGCGGCTGATCCACGGCGATCTGTCGGTGCTGGAGCGCCGCGGCTTCTGGCGGGTACGGCGGGCGCTCGCTGAGCGCCGGATCTGGCTTCGAATTGCGCCGCATCTGGTCCGGCCGATGCGCTTCGCGATTCCCGCCCATTCCGAGGAACGCCCGCCATGGCTGCTGCGCGCCGGCCTGTATGTCTATGATTGCCTCACGAACCGGGGCGGCTTGCCGCCGTCGTCCACGCTCGATATCACGCATCATCCGGTCGGCGACGCCCTGAAGCGCCCGTTCGGCATGGCCTTCGAATATTCGGACTGCGTCGTCGATGATTCCCGCCTGGTGGTGCTGACGGCGCTGGATGCCGCCGAACGCGGCGCCGCGATCCGCACCGGGGCGCGCTGCATCCGCGCCGATCGCACCGACACGTGGCGCCTTGCGGTGGTCGATCGCGGCATTCGCCGCACGATCACGTCTCGTGCGCTCGCCAACGCCGCCGGCGGCTGGACCGCGATGGTCGCCGACACCGTGCTGCGGCAGCAGCAAGCCCCGATGGCGGCGATGCAGATGAGCCAGATCGTCGTGCCGAAATTGTTCGAGCCCGACACTGTCTACGTGTTCCAGAACAATGACGGACGGCTGATCTTCGCCCGGCCGTTCGAGCGCGATTTCACGCTGATCGGCATGGTCACGCGCGCCTTCACCGGCGATCCCGCGATCGTGGCGATGCCGAGTGCCGACGTCAGCTATCTCTGCGATGCCGCCAGCCGCTATTTCCGCGAGCGCGTCGCGCCCGCCGATGTGGTTCGGACGGTCTCCGGCGTCAATCTGACGCTGGCGTCCGCGCGCGGGCGCGACGGCACGACGCTGTTCCACGCACGCCGCCGCAAGGCGCCGTTGATCACGATGGTCGGCGGCGACGTCACCACCTCGCGCCTGCGCGCCGAGCGGGCAGTAACAAAGCTCACGCCCTTCTATCCGATGTCGCGTCCCTGGACCGCCGGTGCGGCGCTGCCCGGCGGAGACTTCGCCTGGGATCGCTTCGATCACCAGGTCGACCTCGCGCGCGACCGCTGGCGTTTTCTCTCCGAGCCGGAGGCCCACCGTCTGGTCGGGGCTTATGGTTCGCGGTTGCCGGCCGTGCTCGGCGAGGCGAAGAGCCGCGATGAACTCGGTCCCGCCTTCGGCCCCGAGCTGACCGCCGCCGAGGTGCGCTATCTCATGGCCCACGAATGGGCGCGGTTTCCGGAGGATGTCCTGTGGCGACGCTCCAAGCTTGGTCTAACCATGCCCGCGGCGGACCGTGACGCGCTGGCGGCGTTCATGGCGAATGTGATGTGAATGATCCGCCCCGAACTGGTTGAGCAAACGACGATCGGCCGCTAGCGTGCGGCGGAATCGGGGTTGGCAGGGACCATGACTGACGAGTTGCCCAAGACAGACCTTGCAGCGGATGCGCATCCGGCTGCCGGGCAGCCGCTGCTGCGCATCGAGGGCGTGGCCAAGACCTTTGGGACGTTCCGCGCCGTGGACGGCGTATCGCTCGACATCAAGGCCGGCGAGTTCTTCGCTTTGCTTGGCCCTTCCGGCTGCGGCAAGACCACGCTGCTGCGCATGCTCGCCGGCTTCGAGGCGCCCGACGAAGGGCGTATCTTGCTCGATGGCAAGGACATCGCGCAGGCGCTGCCGCATGAGCGTCCGATCAACATGATGTTCCAGAACTATGCATTGTTTCCGCATCTGTCGGTGCGCGACAACATTGCGTTTGGGCTGAAGCGCGCCGGCCTAGCGCGCACCGAGATCGCAACCCGCGTCGCGGAGATGGTCGCGCTGGTCAAGCTCGAGGGACTCGAGAAGCGCAAGCCGGACCAGCTCTCCGGCGGTCAGCGCCAGCGTGTCGCCCTGGCGCGTGCATTGGCGCGCCGCCCGAAGCTTCTGCTGCTCGACGAGCCGCTCGCAGCCCTCGACAAGAAGCTGCGCGAAAATACCCAAGGCGAACTGATGGAGCTGCAACGCCGGCTCGGCATGACCTTCATCATCGTCACCCACGATCAGGAGGAAGCCATGACGATGGCTGATAGAATCGGCGTAATGAAGTCAGGCAAGCTCGCCCAGGTCGCGCCGCCGCGCGAGCTCTACGAGGCGCCACGCTCGCGGTGGATCGCGGAGTTCGTCGGCGACATCAATCTGTTCGACGGCGAGTCCAAATTGCGCGACGGTCATCGCCTGGTGATCGGCACGCGCGACGCGGGGACGCTGGTGGTGGCCGAGCCGCGCGAGCCGGTCGGCGCGGGGCGATTTGCGGTCGCGATCCGTCCCGAGAAGATCAAGCTGTCGCGCCGCGGACCCGTCAGCGAGGCCGGTCACGAAACGACGCTCAACCGGCTGGACGGCGTGATCGCCGACATCTGCTATCTCGGCGGTTCCACCACCTATAAGGTGAAGCTCGAGACCGGCGGCATGGTGCAGGCCTCCGTCGCCAACAGCGCGCGCCTCGACGTCGACGCCTACAGCCTGAACCAGCACGTCGTCGCCTGGTTCACGCCCGACGATTGCGTGGTGCTGCCGTCATGAGCTCCCGCCGCATTTTTGCGCGGCCGGCGCGCTTTGCCGCCATCGCGCCCTATCTTTGGATGGTGCTGTTCTTCCTGGTACCGTTCGGCTTCGTGCTCAAGATCGGCCTGTCCCAGACCGCAATCGCGCAGCCGCCTTACGAGCCCGTGTTCGATCTCACGGCGGGGTGGGAGGCGCTGAAGACGGCGTTCGCTGCCCTGTCGATCGACAATTTCAAGCTGCTTGCGTCCGACGACATCTATGTGTTCGCCTATGTCCGCAGCCTCACCGTCGCCCTCACCGCGACGGCGTTGCTGCTCGTGATCGGCTATCCCATCGCCTACGGCATGGCGCGATTGCCGAAACGCTGGCAGGCGGTGGCGATGGTGCTGGTGATCGTGCCGTTCTGGACCTCGTTCCTGATCCGCATCTATGCCTGGATCAACATCCTCCAGCATGACGGCCTGCTCAACCAGATCTTGCTGGCGCTGCATCTGGTCAGCCAGCCCGTGGTGTGGCTCTCGACCGACACCGCGATGTATATCGGCATCGTCTATTCGTATCTGCCGTTCATGATCCTGCCGCTCTACGCCACGCTCGCCAAGATGGAGCCGGTGCTGGAGGAGGCGGCCAGCGATCTCGGCGCGCCGCCCTTGCAGGTGTTCTGGCTGGTCACCTTTCCGCTGTCGCTGCCCGGTGTGGGCGCCGGCGTGCTGCTGTGTTTCATCCCGATCGTCGGCGAGTTCGTCATCCCTGATCTTCTGGCCGGCTCCAATTCGCTGATGATCGGCCAGACCCTGTGGCTGGAATTCTTCACCAACAAGGACTGGCCGGTCGCCTCCGCCGCGGCCATCGTCCTGCTGGTCGTGCTGCTGGTGCCGCTCTTGCTGTACGAACGGCTGCAGAAGCGGCAGCTGGAACAGGGGCGCTGACGGCATGCGCAAGCTCTCCCGCCTGTCCCGCTTCAACATCGCCTCGCTCGCGTTGGGGCTGGCGTTCCTCTATTTGCCGATCCTCATCCTCGTCATCTATTCCTTCAACGCCTCGCGGCTGGTGACGGTGTGGGGCGGCTGGTCGCTGCGCTGGTATCACGAGTTCTTTGGCGACCGCGCCATGATCGAGGCGGCCTGGATGAGTTTTCGCGTCGCGGTCTCCTCCGCGAGCATCGCCACGCTGCTCGGCACGCTCGCCGCCGTCGCGCTGTCGCGCGGCGAGGGCTTTCGTGGCCGCACCCTGTTCTCCGGCATGCTCTATGCGCCGCTGGTGATGCCGGAAGTGATCACCGGCCTGTCGCTGCTGCTGCTGTTCGTGGCGCTGAACGCCGAGCGCGGCTTCTGGACGGTGACGATCGCCCACACCACGCTGACCATGTGCTTCGTCGCTGTCGTGGTGCAGTCCCGCCTCGGCTCGCTCGACCGCTCGCTGGAGGAGGCGGCAATGGACCTCGGCTGCAACCCGGTGCGGGCGTTCGTTGCCGTGACGCTGCCGCTGATTGCGCCCGCGATCGTCGCCGGCTGGATGCTGGCTTTCACGCTGTCGCTCGACGATCTCGTGATCGCGAGCTTCACCACCGGCCCGGGCTCGGCGACGCTGCCGATCCGGATCTATTCCGAGGTGCGGCTGGGCGTGAAGCCCGAGATCAATGCGATCTGCACGCTGGTGATCGGCCTGATCGCTGGCGTCATCGTGATTGCTTCGCTCGCTTCGAAACTGTCGAGCTCGCAGGCCGAGAGCGCGGCGCCGCTATAGGCGTTGGTGAGGCGAACCGCGCACGGATCGCATCGTGCACCGCAGCGCCGAGTTGCCGCAGCGCCAAGGCATCGAGCGGAAACTCCAGGAGGATGTGTATCAGGCTCACCGCCAGCAGCAAGGTGAAGCCGAGCGCGTAATCGTAAAAGTACAGTGCGGTGGAGGCTGCGCTGGCGGCGGCCATTGCAGCCAGCCGCGGCTTCGGCACCGCGGCCCAGCGGATCACGTCGGCTTTGATGAACCAGTTGAGATAGTGGTAGGTGTAGACGAAGGCGAGCAGGCTCGTCAGCCTGGTGTCGAGCACGAGACTTGGCACGCCGAACAACCGGCCCAGCGCCGGTCCGACATTGCCCAAGTAGTCTTGCGCGGCGCGGGCGAAGCTTGCGATGCGGATGTCTGCCGTCGGCGGCAGCAGCAGGATCGTCGCGATCGCGGCAAGGTAGACCACCACCAGTGCGGCCTGAGCGCGGCTGCCGGACCGGTGGGCACCCAGCACCATGAAGACCAGCGTAAACAGCGAGACGTGTATGAGGGTCGGGATCAGGACTCCGATGACGGCAAGCGAGGAGCCGCTCGAATACATCATCGCCGACAGCGCGATCGCCACCATGAACAGCAGCATGCTTTCGACCGCCGAATTTGTCGCCGCCAGCATGGCGCAGGCCACCAGTGCGCTCCACATCGCAAAGCCGAACCACGAAGCGTTGTCGGTCAGTGCCGCGATCACGGCGATGATCGCGAGGGCCGCCGCGATCCCGCGGTGGGGCAGGTAGTAGCTGCGATCGTGCAGCCACGAGATCTCGGTGAAGTAGTGCGCCGGGCCAAGCACGACATAGGCCAGTAGCAATAGTTCGAACGGCACCAGATAGGCTGCGGCGAGCGCCAGCAGCATCAGGCCGAGGTGGATCGCGTCGTTGCTGCGCATGATGAAGAGCCCCGTATTGGGGCAGAGGGTAGAGCAGGCGTGGACAATCTTCAATTGTCCACGCCATAGCTCGAACGCCCGGCTTGCGGCGACCTTATGCGTCCTGTCGCGTCAGGACTTCACCGCACCCGCCGTCAGCCCGCCCACCATGTAGCGGCGGAAGGCGTAATAGACCGCGGCCGGCGGCAGCGCATAGATGAAGCCGGTGGTCATCAGTAGCTCCCAGGGCGAATCGTCGGCGGCGAGGAAGTTGCCGAGCGCGACGGGGAGCGTGATCTCGCGGTCGTTCGAGAGCAGCAGGAATGCGTAGAGATATTCGTTCCAGGCCAGCAGCACCGCATAGGTGCCGATCGCGACCAGCGAGGGCATCATCAGCGGCAGATAGACCAGGCGGAAGATCTGCAGCGTCGTGGCGCCGTCCATCACCGCGGCTTCATCCAGCTCCACCGGCAGCTTGTCGGAGGCCTGTTTCAGCACCCAGATCGCGTAAGGCGAGGCGATCGTCACCATCGCCAGGATCAGCGACCAGTGATTGTTGAGCAGCCCGTAATTGCCCATGGTGCGGTACATCGGCACGGCGAGGAACGCGGCAGGGATGAAATAGGTGAAGAGCGCGAGGTTCAGCACCATGCGCCCGCCCGGTACCCTCAGCCGCGAGATCGAGAACGCCGCGGCGGTGGCGATGAACAGCGTCAGCACGCCGACCGCGACTGCGATCAGCGTCGAATTCCAGAACTGCGCGTAGAAGTCGCGCAGGAAATAATGCTGCTGCTTGAACACGATCTCGAAATTGTGCAGCGTCGGATGCTCCGGCCACAGTTTTCCGGAGAACGCGTCCTCCTTCGGAGAAATCGCGAACAGGAACATGTGGTAGATCGGAATCATCGTCCACAGGAAGACGGGAATGCCGATCAGCAGCAGCCGCGCTTCCGTCGCGACGTCACGGAGGGAGGGAAGCTTCATCGCGACAACCGTTTCATCATGAAGTAAACGAGCGGCAGGACGAACGGCATCGCGCAGACGATCGAGGCCATCGCGAGCGAGAGCTGGTCGAGCCGGAGATAGCGGATGCCGAGCGTCGACAGCACATGCGTGAGGTCGGCCGGGCCACCGCCGGTGAGGAGGTAGACGCTGTTGAAGTCGCCGAGCGTCCAGATCATCGAGAGCAGCGTGCAGGTGATGTAGAGCGTCTGCATCGACGGCCAGGTGATGAAGCGGAATTTCTGCCACCAGCTCGCGCCGTCGACCTCGGCTGCCTCGAACAGATCCTGCGCGATGGCGAGGCGTCCGGTGATCAGGATCAGCGTCCAGAACGGCAGCGACTTCCAGATGTGCACGCCGATCGCCATAGTCAGCGCCACCGTCGGGTCGTTCAGCCAGTTCGGGCCGTCTTCGCCGGTGAAGGAGAAGATGAGGTGGTTGATCACGCCCCATTCGGGGTTGAACATGAAGCGCACCGACAGGATGGTCGGGATCGACGGCACCGCCCAGGGCAGGATGAAGATCACCGAGAGCCATTTGATCCAGGTGCGCTGCTGGGCGAAGAAGCCCGACAGGAACAGCGCGATCAGCATCTTGATGTTGATGCCGATGACCAGGAAGATCAGCGTGTTGACCGCGGCGCGCGCGAAGATCGGATCATGATACAGCGCGACGTAATTCGACGGAGCCCGCGCCAGCCAGAGCCCGTAGCAGACGGGATAGACCACGAAGGCCAGGAAAACCAGCAGATAGGGCGCGAGCAGGATAATGCCCCAGACCTGCGCCGGGGTCAGCCGCGATGACAGCGGCGGAGCGGATATTGCCTGATCGCCTGAGAGCGTAATCGCCATTCTTTTCGGACTCTTTGAAAGGACTTCCGGCCGCACGTGGCGGCCGGTGTTAGCGTTTCACCTCTCCCCGCACCAGCGAGGAGAGGAAGAAAGACGACTTAGCCTGCAACCTGCTTGATGCGGGCGATCAGCTCGTCGACGGCCTTGTCGACCGGGACCTTCTCGCTGACGACCCGGTTCATCGCCTTGGCCCAGATGTTCTCGTTGTTGAGGATCGTGAACTTCCAGTTCTTGGTGAAGTCGAACGCGGCGGTGCCACCCTTGAACTGGGCGTACACGGCCTTGCGGTGCTTGTCCGCCTGCCAGAACGGGCTTTCCTGGCTTTCCTTGGTCACGGGGAACCAGCGGCCGAGCGCACCTTCGATGTAGGGACGCACATTGTCTTCCTGCAGCAGGAAGCTGATGAACTGCTTGGCCTCGGCCTTGTTCTTGGCCGCGGTGAAGATCAGCCCGGTCTTGACGTCGGAGCGATATTTGATGGTCGAGCCGTCCGGCGCCTTCGGGAAGGACGCCGTGATGATGTCCTGCTCATAGGCCTTCTTGCCGGCGTCGCGCTGCTCCTGGGTGAGCGCCTGGTTCTGCGAATCCTCGAACCACTTCGCCGCGATCGAGATCGTGAAGTTGTGGGTCATCACGATGGTCTTGTTGTGGAAGGCGACGTTGTTGTCTGGATCCTTCCAGGTCGTGGAGGAGGGCGGCGTGCAACCCTTGATATAGGTGTCGGTGTAATCCTTCAGCGCGCCGATCAGGTTCTCGCGCACCTTGGGATCGTCGACCAGCAGCTTGCCGTCGTCGTCGACCAGCTTGACGTGATAGGCGTCCATGAAGGTGTAGAACGACTGGAACGCGTCGGTGGATTCCACGCCCATCGGCTGGCCGACACCGTAGATGCGCTGGCCGGTGGCCTTACGGATCGCCGGCTGCACCTTGTCGCACCAGAATGTCCAGTAGCCGGCCCAGTCGGTCGGGATGTCCGCGAGCTTGAAGCCGGCCTTCTCCAGCATGTCGTTCCAGATCTCGACATGCATGCTCTGCTGCTTCAGCGGGAAGCCGTAATAGGCCTTCTTCTTGGTGACGTCGTTATAGAGGATCGAAGCGTCCAGCGTGTTCTGCACGAAACGGTCCTTGATCGGCTCCATGACGTCCGTGAGGTCCTCGAGCTTGCCCTCATAGGCCCACTTGCCCTGCGCCTGCACGTCATAGGAATCGGAATAAGCCACATCGGGCACGGTGCCGGCGTCGAGCGCTGCGACCGTCTTCGGAATCATGTCCTGGATCGCGTACTGCGACAATTCGACCTTGATGCCGGTCTTGGCTTCGAACTTCTTGATCGTTTCGAGCAGCGCGTCGTCTTCGGAGCGGTAGAAGCCCTTGCCCCACCAGACCGTAATCGTCTTCTGCTGCGCAAATGCGGGTGCAGCGGCTGCAAACAGCCCGGCCGCAGCGACCGCCAGTGATACTGCGCCAATAACCTTGGATTTCACGTTATTCTCCCTCAAACGGCCGGTGTTTTTAACCGGTCGCATAAAACACTAGCGCAGGATGGTAGCGCAATCAACGCATCTTGTCGGGCTAGGTGTCGCGGGTGTCGGGTCCGAGGAGATGCTTAAGGCGCGCATCAATGCGCTCGCCGCATCAATTCTGGTGTATCAATTCGCGCCCGATCGCGCGGGGCCGGACCATCGACGTCGTCAGTTCGACTTCGAATTGTCCTTGCCGTTCTCCTTGGCGTTTTCCGCCGTCGGCTGGTCTGTCGGCGCGGGACGCTTGCCGGTGCCGGTGATGCGCTCGATCGCCGAACGCACGGCATCGCCGGCCTTGCGGTCCTTGAGCATGTCGAGCAGGGGCGCGGAGGCCGGCGAGCGGCGGATCAGGCTTTCCGGATCGGGGAAGATCAGCGGATCATCCCAGGGGCCCTGCACCACGAAGGGCAATTCGAACCCCGATGCAGAGTTCAGGCTCGCGACGCCCTTCATATCGTATTCGCGCGTCGGCACCGAGGCGGTGCCGGTCATCGTGATCTTGGCCGCGGGCCCTTCGACGCGGATGTCCTCGGCGGTCGCAACGCCGTCGGAGAATTTCACCGCGATGGTGAGGTTATCGTAAGGAGTCGAGCCGTTGCGGAAATTGCCGCCGCCCGACAGCGGCCGCCGCTCCAGCCGCTTCAGCAATTGCTCGGCGTTGAACCCCGAGATCGCGCCGTCATGTCCCGTCACGACGGCGCTGCCGTCGAGCGACTGCACGAGACCGAACGGGCTCGAGCCGGAGGCCAGCAGGGAGACGTTGATGTTGCCGCGGCCGGACAGCTTGTTGAGGCCGAACAGCTCGGAGGCGCAGGCCTGGAGATCGACATCGATGAACTGGAATTGCGCCTTGATGTCGGCAACGGTGTCGGCGCGCGCGATCCCGAACGAGCCCTTGGCGATGCCGCCGTAGACCTGGGCTTCGCCGACCGAGAGCGCCAGTGTGCCGTTGCGCAAATTGGCGCCGATCGCGGTGCGGCCGAGCTTGGTCGGTCCGACCGTCAGCCTGGCTGCCGACAGGCGCATGTCGAGGTCGGTGGTCGAGAGCCCGTTGAGATCGAACAGCTGCCTGTTCCAGTCGCGGGCGCCGCTGGCGAGCAGGCGGAAGGTCGAGATATAGGGGGTGAAGTCGAGCGCGTCGGCGGCCAGTGTCGCCTGCAGCGTCTGCCGTCCATTATTGGCGTAGGTCATGACGCCTTCGGCGGCATTGCCGTCGAGCTCGACATTGACGTTGGTGAGCGCAATCGAGGCGCCCACCACGTTGGCACGCGCCTTTAGCGCGAAGCGGCCGAAGCCGCCGCTGCCGGGCTGCGGCTGGCCGGTCCAGCGCAGCGCGTTGCGCAAGGACGGGCTGTCGATTGTGAGCGTGCCTTCCATCATCGGGCTGGTGCGGTTGGCGACGGTGCCGTCGAAGGCGAGCTTGAGCGGGGCGCTGGCGATCCGCGCCTTCAGGCCGGAACGGTCGCCGGAGAGGGCGGCGACGAAATCGGCAAAGCTGATCGAGCCATCGACGCGCTCGCCGCGCCAGTCGAACTGCCCGGTCGCGGCGAAGGAGCGCGAGATCGAGGGCCAGGCCAGCGACAGGTCGATGTCCTCGAACTTTTCGGTAGCGTGGGTGGCGGCGTCCTCATAATTGAGTACGCCGTCCTGGATCCTGATCTCGGAGAACGACACCTGGCTGTCGGCTCCGGGCTTCATGGTGCGCGCGATGGTCTGGATGAAGGGCGTCCAGTTGCTCTCGCCGTCCGGCTTCAGGCTGACATGGATGCGCGGCCGCAGCAGCGTCAGATCGGCGATCTCGAAGCGCTGCAGCAGCAGCGGCAGCAGGCGCAGATTGGCGGTGAGCACGTCGACATGAAGTGCGGGATCGCTGGTGCCGCCGCCCTTCAGGCCGACGTCATGGAAGGAGATGTAGCTTGCCGGCAGCACCGAGATGTCGATGCTGCCCGCGACATTGAGCTCCAGCCCGGTGACGTCGCGGATCTGGGCCTCGACCGCCGCACGCAGCGCATCGCGGTTGATGAGCCATGAGGCGGCGATCAGGGCGATCAGCACGACGCCGAGCAGCGCCGCGATCGGCGTCCCGAGGCGCTTCATTCCTTGGGCCATGGTCAATGGCATGTCCTGATCGGGTTGGTCGTTGGAGCCAAAAGGGCGGGCCGGGAAACCTGCGCGCCCCGCGCCCAAGATCCTGTCCTAGCCCTGTTATGTTAAGTGCCGCAACTTGATGGGTTTTCTTGACGCTTTCAAGGCCGCGGACGGTCCTGCCCACCGCATGGGCAGCTTCTAGCACCGCCCCGCGCAGCGGAGAACCCCGTATCATTGACGGCTTCGGACCATTTCGCCTAATAATCGGCGCCAATAAGGCGCGACGCCCGCAAGCCCAAGCCTCATTCGAAGGTTTCCTGTATGAACAAGGTCTATCCCGACGCCAAGTCGGCGCTCGACGGCATTCTCAAAGACAACATGATGATCATGTCGGGCGGCTTCGGCCTCTGCGGCATCGCCGAGGAGCTGTCGGACGCGATCCGCGAATCCGGCGTCAAGGGCCTGACGGTGGTCTCCAACAATGCCGGCGTCGACGGCATCGGCCTCAGCCGCCTGCTCGAAACGCGCCAGATCAAGAAGATGATCTCGTCCTATGTCGGTGAGAACAAGCTGTTCGCGCAGCAATTCCTCGCCGGCGAGCTGGAACTCGAATTCAATCCGCAGGGCACGCTGGCCGAGCGCATCCGCGCCGGCGGCGCTGGAATCCCGGCCTTCTACACCAAGACCGGCGTCGGCACGCTGATCGCCGAGGGCAAGGAAGTGAAGGAATTCGACGGAGAGAAGTATCTGATGGAGCGCGGCCTGTTCGCCGACCTCGCCATCGTCCATGCCTGGAAGGGCGACACCGCCGGCAACCTGATCTACCGCAAGACCGCGCGCAACTTTAACCCGATGATGGCGACCGCCGCCAAGATCACGGTGGCCGAGGTCGAGCATCTTGTTCCCGCAGGTGAACTCAACCCTGATCACATCCACACGCCGGGTATTTTCGTGAAGCGCATCGTCGAGGTCGGCACGGCCAAGAAGCGCATCGAATTCCGCAACACCCGCCCGCGCCCGAGCGCATGATCCGGAAAAGTGGAAGCCGGTTTTCCGATCAGATCATGCGCCACTAAAGAATCGACAGGAGCACAATGATGGCCTGGACCCGTGAACAGATGGCTGCGCGCGCCGCGAAGGAATTGCGTGACGGCTATTACGTCAATCTCGGCATCGGCATTCCGACGCTGGTCTCGAACTACATCCCCGACGGCGTCGACGTCTCCTTGCAGAGCGAGAACGGCATGCTCGGCATGGGCCCGTTTCCCTATGAGGGCGAAGAGGACGCCGATCTCATCAACGCCGGCAAGCAGACCGTGAGCGAGCTGCCCTCGACCTCGTATTTCTCGAGCGCGGATTCCTTCGGCATGATCCGCGGCGGCCACATGGACCTGTCGATCCTCGGCGCCATGCAGGTGGCCCAGAACGGCGATCTCGCCAACTGGATGATCCCGGGCAAGATGGTCAAGGGCATGGGCGGCGCGATGGACCTCGTCGCCGGCGTCAAGCGCGTCGTCGTGGTGATGGAGCATTCGGCCAAGGACGGCTCGAAGCTCCTGAAGAAGTGCAATCTGCCGCTGACCGGCGAGCGCGTGGTCGACATGGTCGTCACCGATCTTGCCGTCTTCACCATCGACAAGCACGGCGACGGCGGCATGGCCCTGATCGAGCTCGCCGATGGCGTCACGCTCGACGAGGTCAAGGCCAAGACCGAGGCGGAATTCCGCGTCGCGCTGAAGAACACGTAAGGCATCTCGAATGGGGCGCGCAGGACGATACGGTCTGCGCGTCCCGAAGACGCCGGTTTCATCGCACTCACCATCCTGCGATCGATGCGCGGCTACCGGCCGCGCGGCTGGTTCGACGTCGCGCTCGGCTGGCCCGAGGCGCAGTGCCTCGATTTCATCGCACGCGTCGCGACAGCACGCGCAGTGTCGATGTGGCATGTCTCGCAATTCTTGATTGCAGAGGTCGACGGCAAGCCCGCCGCCGCATTATGTGCGGTGCCGGCAGCCGGCACAGGGCCTGCGGCCTGGCGCGCGATCCAGGAAGTCGGTGCCGAGACGGGGCTCGCAACGTCGGAACTGGAAGCGATCCGCAGGCGTGGCGCTTACACGCGCGCCTGCTGGGTTCAGGGCGGCGAAGGCGACTGGATGATCGAGCATGTCGCAACCGATCCCGCCTATCGCGGCCGTGGCCTGGTGCAGGCCCTGATCGCGCACGCGCTGGAGAAGGGACGAGCGGCCGGCTTCAAACGGGCAACGATATCATTCCTGATCGGCAATGAGCCCGCCGAGCGCGCCTACACCAGGGCCGGTTTTGCCTTCGTGGACGAGAAGCACGATCCCGCCTTCGAGGCGATCATCGGCGCGCCGGGCTTCCGCATGTTTGCGCGGACGATCTAACCCGCTGCGGCGCGCTCTTGCGTTCTCTCGGTATATCACGCCCGCGCACTCCATGCGGACCGGCCTGATCTGCCGGCAGGTCGCCGGCTTGCCGCTGCGGAGCCCGGGTGGCAGTATTGCCTCGTCGAGGGTGAAATCGGACATCACAATGCCGGTGGTCAGGATCTGGGTCTATGAAGGGATTCTCGCCTCCAGCGTCGCTGGCGTGGTCGACGTTTTTACCGCCGCAAACTGGATTGCCGCGAGCCATCGCGCACCGGGCAAGATCTCACCCCTGCAATGGCGCATCGAATCCCTGGACGGCAAGGCCGTTCGGACGGCGTCGGGCCAGCTCATCGATGTTGATGGGGCGATCAGCACTCGCTCGCCGGCAGATGCCCTGATCGTGCCGGGTCCCTTTGTTCCGGACGTCGAACGCTTCCTGCAAAGGAAGGAGGTAGTCACGCCGCTGCTTGCCGCCCTGCGGCGGCAACACCGGCGCGGCGTACTGCTGGCGTCCTATTGCACGGGCAGTTTCCTCCTGGCCGAGGCGGGCCTCCTCGACGGCTCGGTGGCCACGACGCATTGGGCGAAGGGCAAGACGTTCGAGCGCCGTTATCCCGGTATCGAGCTTCGGATCAACGACATCATCACGGAGCAGGACGGCATCATCTGTAGCGGAGCCGTGACGAGCGCGCTCAATCTGGCGCTGCGCATCGTCCAGAAGCTCGTTGGCGCGGAGATCGCTGCGGAAACCGGCAAGCTGATGCTGATCGACAGCAATCGTGTCGCCCAGTCCTCCTATGCGAGCAGGCAGGAGGAGCCGCACTCCGATCCGCTCGTGGCGCGCGCCCAGCGCTGGATGGAAAAGTCGCTCCAGCGCGGCTTCAGCCTTGGCGAACTCGCGCGTCAGCTGGCCGTCAGCGAGCGGACCCTGAACCGGCGCTTCAAGCGGGCCACGGGCAAGGCGCCGCTGCATTACCTGCAGACCCTGCGGATCGACGTCGCCAAACGGCTTCTGGAAAACAGGGAGCTGACGATGGACGCCGTGAGCCAGCGCGTCGGTTATGGCGATCTTTCGACGTTTCGGCGTCTGTTCAGGCGCGAAACCGGCCTCTCGCCCGGCGAATACCAGCGGCGCTTTTCACGCCGCCGGCGGGGAGCGGCCTTGGCAGCCTGAGGCTTGTCCGAAATGCCTTCGATAATGGCGATATTGCCTCTGCCGCCCGCAAGCCGTCGAGACCTAGAACTGATCGCAGGCGCCGGACCCCCGGCGCTGCGAAAGGACAAAGGGCTCAACCATGCCAATGATCGATCTGACAATTCCCGAAGGAGCCTTGAAGCCGGAGGCAGAGGCGCGACTGGTTAAGGAGCTCGGCGATATCCTGATCGGGCACGAGGGCTTTGATCCCGCAAATCCGGTGGCGCAAGGCGTCACCGTCGTCTTTCTGCATCGGCCCGCCGCCGTTTTCGTCGCCGGCGCCCGATCACAGAAGCCGCGCTATCGGATCGTGCCTTCCGTTCCCGAGGGACAATATACGGATGCGTCGCGCAAGGCGCTCGTGAAGGATGTCACGGACGCCGTCGTTCGTGCGGAAGGCAACAGCTTCGAGGACGTGGCACCACGCGTCTGGGTCTTTCCAACGGAAGTCGAAGACGGCACCTGGGGCAGTCGCGGCGGCGTTCACCGGACCGCGGATATCCACGCCTTCATCGCCGGTGACCACGCACGCAAGATCGGCGAGGAACGTCTTGCCCGGCGCCGTCACGGCAAGACTATGGCGCTGCTGGAAGGTATGCTGGCTGCGACGCGAAACGCGCAGACGACCGACCGAGCTGTCGCTACGACCTGACGGACCTCGCCTCGCCGGGACGTCCTGAAACGGCCGCGGGCCAAGACGTCTCCTCCCGCACCGGGCGGAGCCGGGATTGGCCGGTGGCCCGCCTTGTGCGGTGTTCACCTTGAATGGGCGGATCGGGACTACAGCAACTGGATCGCAATCCAGACCGTGCCCCACACCGCGAGCGACAGCGCGGCAAAGACGGCGGCCGTGACGGCCAACACGCGCACGAGATGATGGGCGCCAACGGAGGGCGCGGCAGGGACGGGACGGAAATCGTCGAATCGCGGGATATGGCCGCGAATACCGGTGAGCCAAAGAACGAGAGCGAAGGCGAACGACGCCATGGCTTATCTCCAGGAAGCAACGATTAAGCATGATTATCGGCCAAATCGGGCGCTCGGACTTTGAGCGAGCGCAAGGTCGTTGGTCCGGAAACGGGTAATCTAATGCCATCCGGGATTTGCCGCGCCGCTTCGCGGCATCGATTGACGAATGGGCAAGAGATGAGGACTGATCTCGCGGCGAGCTACGGCGAAGAGCGTCTGCCGCGCTACACGAGCTATCCGACCGCGCCGCACTTCTCGAAGGCAGTCGACGCGGATACCTACGCGAGGTGGTTGTCCGAATTGCCCGCGGGCGCCAGCGCGTCCCTTTATCTGCATGTGCCGTTCTGCCGGGAGATGTGCTGGTACTGCGGCTGCCACACCCAGATCGTCCGCCGCGACGAGCTCGTCGCGTCCTATCAGCGGACCCTGTGCCGCGAGATCGCGCATGTTGCCGAGACCATCGGCCGCCGCATCAAGGTCGAGCACATCCATTTCGGCGGCGGCACACCGACCATCATGGCGCCGGAGGCCTTTGCCGGATTGATGGCGGCCATGCGCCATTCGTTCTTCGTGCTGCCCTCGGCCGAGATCGCGGTCGAGATCGATCCGCGGACACTGACATCGGACATGGTCGAGGCGATGCGGCTCGCCGGCGTCAACCGCGCCAGCCTCGGCGTGCAGAGTTTCGACCCGGCCGTGCAGCGCGCGATCAACCGCGTGCAGAGTTTCGAGCAGACGGCCGCCGTCGTCGATAGGCTGAGGCGCGCCGGCATCAAGGGAATCAATTTCGATCTGATCTACGGGCTGCCGCACCAGACCGTCGCCTCGTGCCTGGAGACGGTGCGACGTTCGCTCGAACTCGCACCCGATCGCTTCTCGGTGTTCGGCTACGCTCACGTGCCTGATTTCAAGAAGCACCAGCGCATGATCAACGAGGGGAGCCTGCCCGACGGCCTTGCGCGGCACGACCAGGCCTGCGGAATCGCGAATGCGCTCAAGGAGGCCGGCTACGTCCAGATCGGGCTCGATCATTTCGCGCGCCCGGACGATGCCATGGCCATCGCCTTCGAGGATCGCACGCTGCGGCGCAATTTCCAGGGCTACACCACCGACAAGGGCGAGGTCCTGCTCGGCTTCGGCGCCAGCGCGATCGGGCATTTGCCGCAGGGCTATGTCCAGAACGAGGTGCAAATCGGGCCCTATGCGCAGAGCATCGCGGACGGCCGCCTCGCGACCGCCAAGGGCTATGGCCTCACCGATGACGACCGGCTGCGCGCCGACATCATCGAGCGCATCATGTGCGAGTTCAGCGCCGATCTCGGCGACATCTGCGCGCGCCATGGCGCACGGCCCGAGGCGATGCTGAGTTCGGCGACGCGTCTAAAGCCGCTGATCTCGGACGGCGTGGTGAGGCTGGAGGGCGACCGCCTTGCGGTCGCAAGCGACTCGCGCTTCCTGGTCCGCAGCGTCGCCGCCGCGTTCGATGCGCATCTGGATCCCGGCAAGCAGCTGCATAGCCGGGCGGTGTAGGCTCGCTCCGCCCGTCATTCCGGGACCAGATCGCGTCGCGCTTTCACGCCGCGCTCGCCGACGGCACGCCGCCCGGCTTTGCCGGCGGCCGCACGCCCTTGCGCCATTGCGTGATGGTGCAGCCGAAGCGGCCGCGGAACCAGCGCGCCATCGCGCTCTGCGCGGAGAAGCCGAGCTGCGCGGCGATATCCGCCAGCGGCCGGCCGGGATCGTCGATCAGCTGGATCACGAGATCGGCGCGTTGGGCGTCGAGGATCGCCGAGAAGCTGGTGCCCGCTCCGGCCAGATGCCGGTGGATGGTGCGGCGGGTGCAGGCGAGGTGCTCGGCCACGCGCTCGACGGTGCAGTCGCCGGTGGCGAGCAGGCTGCGCACGACCTCGTCGACCTTGCTCTCCCAGCTCGCCGGGCGCGTCTCGATGGCCTCGATGCGCTTGCGTAAGTAGCTCGCGATCAGCGGATGCGCACTCGGGATCCGGCGCTCCATGTCGTGCGGCGACAGCAGGATCGCATCGTCCCCGGCATTGAAGGTGATGCGGCAGCCGTAGAAATCGCGATAGCGCTTGCGGTCGTGCGGCGGCGGATAATGCAGATGCACCTCCTGCGGCCGCCAGTCGTTGCCGAACAGCGACTGGATGATGCGATGGATGCTGCCGAGCGCCATATCGATCGACTGCCGCGGTGCAGTCGGCCGCCGGCCGCGCAGATGCAGCCTGATGGTCACAGTCTGCTTGTCCCTGATGATGTCGAGCTTCATGCCGTCGTGATGGATAGGGATGAAGCGCGAGAACGCTTCGATGGCTTCGCCCACGGTTGCCTGCTCGCGCACGATCAGGCCGACCGCGCCGAAATTGGTCAGCCCGCCGCGCTCGGCGAGCTGCAGGCCGAAATCTTCGGCCCCGGACTCCGCTGCCGACAATTCGAGCAGGCGACGCAAGGCTGTGACAGCAATGGGCGTATCGGGCCTGTCGAGGACGTTCAGCGGCAATCTGACCTTGCGCATCATCTGCCTGGGGTCGAGCCCGACCGAGCGGGCGACCTCCGGGTAACAGCTCAACCCTGCGCTGCGAATGAGGTCGGTCATGCGACCTGTTCCTGTCGACCATTCCCGCAGATGTCCCGAAATGTAAAGTTTCTGTCCCGATCGGTCAAATCCGGGAACCGGGTGGAACATACATAAGGGAAAGCGAAGCACAGGCGTGAATGCCGTGCTCAAGACGGCGGGGCGCGGTGGGCCCCCGGCCGTCTCTCATCATTTGACCTTTACATTGCTGGATCTGGATTATGCCGGGAAACATGCTTTCCAAGGGTGAGGTATTCGTCATTGACACCGACACCGCCTCCCGCGAACAACTTTTGGCGGCGCTCCAACAGAGCGCCTACGACGTGATTTGCTTCGCCGATGGCGCCTCGCTGCTGTCGGAAGCCAAGGCGCGGATGCCGGCCTGCGTGCTGCTGGAGATGCCGCCGGATCGCTCCGCTCTCGAGGTGCTCAAGCGGTTGCGTGAGGAGAATTGCATGGCGCCGGTGCTGGTGACGTCGGCGAACGGCAGCATCGCCATGGCGGTCGACGCCATCAAGAGCGGCGCCACCGACTTCATCGAAAAGCCGTTCCGTACCCATGACATCGTCGATCGGATCGATGCCGCGATCGACGAAGTCGGCCAGCCCTGCGTGAGCGGGCAGCGCTGGCTGCCCGGCCGCGAACCGCTGACGGGGCGCGAAGGCGACGTGCTCGAGCATCTCGCCGCCGGCCTCACCAATAAGGAGATCGCCCGCCGCATGCATCTCAGTGCGCGCACGGTCGAAGGTTACCGGGCCAGCATTTTGAGGAAGGCCGGCGCCAGGAACCTGACCGACCTGCTTCGCCGCATCTTCGGTCAGGGCGCGCCCACCCACGTCTGAGGCGCCGCGGGACGACGATACGTTCTGCAGCCTTGCTGCCGCCGCAGCGGCGCCCCACGGAAACCCCAATCGAACCAGTTCCTTCCCTGCCGCGTCCAACCATGTTGGCGAGGCATTTTGATCGCGCGTCCGGCTGGCGGCGCGGCGATACGGCAGGAGGGACTTTATGCGCATCACCGCGAGATGTTTGGCAACGACGGGCCTGGTCCTGATGACCGCGGCATTCGCCTCGCCGTCATGGGCCGCCGACGTCGACGCCACATCGGCCATCGACACCGTCACGGTTTATCCCGATGGCGCGACCGTCACGCGTGTGATCGCGATCGACCTCGCCTCCGGTGACTCGACGCTGATCGCGAAGGACTTTCCGCTCTCGCTTGATCCGTCCTCCCTCCGCGTCGAAGGCGA
The DNA here is from genome assembly GCF_019455385.1 of Bradyrhizobium sp. BR 10289. Lineage (GTDB taxonomy): Bacteria > Pseudomonadota > Alphaproteobacteria > Rhizobiales > Xanthobacteraceae > Bradyrhizobium. The sequence goes on along the minus strand of NZ_JACOFR010000009.1, from coordinate 197,753 downwards.
GGCGGGCGCGAAACTCACCATCGGTACGATCGATGCCAAGCCGCCGCGCGCGGCGCCGCCGGTCAACCTGCCCGAGCTCGACAAGCGCATCGAGGCGCTGAAGGATCAGCGCTCCGACCTGCAAGGTGTCATCGATGCGGCGACCGCCCGGCGCAACTTCGCCCAGCGCTTCGCCGAAGCCTCTCCCGCCGGCCTCGGCGACAAGGGTGAAGCGCGTCCGATCACCGAATGGCGCGCAGCCTTTGCCGCCGTCGCCGAGGAAATCGCCGCCGCCGATACCACCATCCGCGACACGGCGCGACAGCAGCGCGAGATCGATCGCCAGATCGTGCAGCTTGAAGCGGATCGCTCCGACAAGCCGGCTCGCAAGCTGGAGGTCCGTATCGATGTCGCTTCGGCAGCAGCGACGAAAGCGACGCTGCGCGTGAGCTATACGGTGCGCAATGCGCGCTGGTTACCGCTGTATGACGCTCGGCTCGACACAGGCGCCAAGGACCGCAAGCCGCAATTGGAGCTGGTTCGCCGCGCGGAAGTCACGCAATCGACCGGCGAAGATTGGTCGAACGTGACGCTTGGCGTCTCGACCGTCCGCATCGGTCGTGGCGGCAGCGCGCCGGAGCTGGGCTCGCTGGTCGCGCAATACCCGCAGGTGCCGAAGCCATTGGCGGCGGGCCAGATGTCGGATAGCGCGCGCTTGCGTTCTGCGTTGGCGCCGGCACCCTCCGCGGAGTCAGCGCAAGCCCAGCGGTTTAAATTCGGCAGCGGAACGAGCTTTGGTGAAGAGCAAGAAGCTACCGCAGAAATCAGCGACTTCCAGGCCACCTTCAAGATCCCCGGTCGCGTCAGCCTCGGCGCTGCCGAGGGCGCCAAGAGCATGCGCATCGCCTCGATGAGCGTGCCCGCTGATCTTGCCGTACGCGCGGCTCCAGTGCAGGACCCCACCGCCTTCCTCGAAGCCAGCTTCAAGCAGACCGACGACACGACGTTGCTGCCGGGCAAGGTCGCGATCTATCGCGACGGCGTCTTCGTCGGCCGCGGCAGGCTCTCGGCCTCGGCCAAGGATGACATCGTCCGGCTCGGCTTCGGTGCCGACGACAAGATCAGAATCGAGCGCGCGGTGCTCAAGCGCAACGAAGGTTCGGCCGGCCTGATCGTGACGACATCGAAGACCGACGAGCGGTCGTTCAAGACGACCGTCCGAAACGGACACGACTTCCCGATCAAGGTCGCGATCGAGGATCAGCTGCCGGTCAGCGAGAGCGAAGACATCGTCGTCGAGATGCTGCCGTCGAGCACCCAGCCGACCGCCAGCAACATCCGCGACAAGCGCGGCGTGCTGGAATGGTCGTTCGATGCCAAGCCCGGCGAGGTCAAGGATATCAACTTCGCCTGGCGCATCCGCTGGCCGAAGGACAAGAGCATGGTGATCGTGCCGGCGGGGTAGTCCTTCACCTCTCCCCGCTTGCGGGGAGAGGTCGGAATGCGCGCATAGCGCGGATTCCGGGTGAGGGGGTACAGGTCTCTCGATAGCCTCGCGTGTGGAGGGAGGCCCCTCACCCCAGCCCTCTCCCCGTAAGAACGGGGCGAGGGAGTCTACCTTCACCGCGGCGGCACCACGGCCCGCATCGACTGCGGCAGCACATAGGGCACGCCGTCCGCCTGTTGCACCACGGCGTCGATCTCGAAAATCTCCCGGATGATCTCGCGCGTGACGATGTCGGCGCGGGGACCGTCGGCGGCAAGCTTGCCGCCGTTCAGCACGATCAGCCGGTCGGCAAAGCGGATCGCGAGGTTGAGGTCGTGCAGGATCGCGACCACGGCCGTGCCGCCCGCTGCGCGGCGGCGCGCGGCTTCGACGAGGTCGATCTGGTGGCGCAGGTCGAGGCTCGAAGTCGGCTCGTCCAGCAGCAGCAGGCCCGGTCCGTGCTCGGCCTCGCCGCAGGCGAGTTGCACCAGCACGCGGGCGAAATGGGCGCGTTGCTGCTCGCCGCCTGATAATGTCGGAAATTGCCGTTCGCGGAATTGCAAAAGCCCGACCTCATCGAGTGCGGCATCGACCAGCGCACCGGCCTCGCGGGCACTGCGCTCGCCTGCGCCCATCAGCACGATCTCCTCGACGGTGAAGGGGAAGGTGACGTTGGCGTGCTGGGACAGCATCGCCCGGCGCGCCGCGAGCTCGCGCGGCGTATAGCCCATGATGTCGCGCTGCTTCAGCCGCACCTCGCCTGCGCTCGGGCGAAGATCGCCGGAGAGCAGCCGCAGCAGCGTCGACTTGCCGGCGCCGTTGGGGCCGATGACGGCGACCATCTCGCCGGCTGCAACCGAAAGGCCGACGCCATCGAGCAGCGTCGCGCGGCCGGCGCGCTTGGTCAAACCGTGCGCTTCGATCACCGCGTTCATAGCGAGGCAAGCCCGCGCTGTCGCAGCAGGATGCCCAGAAAGACCGGCGCGCCTACGGCGGCGGTCAAAATGCCGATCGGCATTTCTGCGGGCGCCACGATGGTGCGCGCCAGCGTGTCGGCGCCGACCATCAGGATGGCGCCTGACAGCACCGAGGCCGGCAGCAGCAGGCGGTGCGCAGGTCCGATGACGAGCCGCAAGAGATGCGGCACGACGATGCCGACAAAGCCGATGACGCCGCTGATCGACACCGCGACGCCGGTCATGGCGGAAACCATCACGATCGAGATCCGCTTGAGGCGCTCGACGTCGACGCCACCATGGAAGGCATCGGCCTCGCCGAGCACCAGCAGGTCGAGGCCGCGCGCTATATAGGCACAGGCGCCAACCCCGATCACGAGGACCGGTGCGAGCACGGCCGCCTTGGTCCAGGTCGCCCCGCTCATCGAGCCCAGCATCCAGAAGGTGATGTCGCGCAGCTGGCGGTCGTCGGCGATGAACACCAGCAAGCCGATGCCGGCATTGGTGATGGCGGTGATGGCGACGCCGGCGAGCAGGAAGATCGCGATCGAGGTGCGCCCGGCGCGGCTGGAGATGCCGTAGAGGATCGCGGTCGTGGCCAGCGAGCCCGCGAAGGCCGCGAGCGGCAGCAGCTCGGTCTGAAGGACGCGCAGCGTCTCGCCGAAGCGCGAATCGGTGAAGACGATCGCGCTTGCGGCCGCCAGCGCGCCGCCGCTGGAGACGCCGACCAACGCAGGATCAGCGAGCGGATTGCGAAACAGGCCCTGCATGATCGCGCCGGCGGCGGCCAGGAGGCCGCCAATCATCGCAGTCGCCGCGATCCGGGGAATGCGGATCGACCACAGCACGAGCTGGTCGCGCGCCGTCATCGCATCGGCAGGCGGAGGGCTCGTGAAGCCGAGCGCGGCAGGTAAACGAGAAAAAGGAATGCCGGCCGCGCCGACCGTCAGTGCGACGATGGCGGTGGTGACGAGCACCACGAGCAGAACGGGGATCGCAATCGACGTGAACCGCCGTCCCGCGCCGACGCGCCGCGCGCTCTGCGCCCCGGTCCCGATTGCCACGGTCATTGCCGGCAATTCGCCGCCGACAGCGCCGATGTGAACGCGCCGCTATCAGCCAATGCCGGATAGAGCTTGACCGAGAGATCGCGCGCGGCTGACGCCGTGCGCGGCCCGAAGCCGAGCAGATAGAGCCCGTCCATCGTAATGAAACTCTTGTTGGCGGCGACCGGCGTCAGCGCAAAGCCGGGATGAGCGTAAACCGCGTCGGGCTGGAGCGAGTCCTTGCCGCGCTCGATCGACAGCACGACGTCGGGCTTTGCGGCCACGATGGCCTCGTCGCCGATGATCTTGTAGCCGTCGTAGTCCTCGACCGCATTGGCGGCGCCGGCGAGCTGGATGATCTCATCGGCCGCGGTCTTGCGGCCGGCGACCATCGCCCGTCCGTTCTGGAGCGACATCACGAACATCACGCGCACCGGTTTCGTCACCTTGGCGCGCAGAGCGCGGAGCTGGGCGAGATCGGCGCCGACGGCAGCGCTGAGGCATTCGGCGCGCGCATCGACGCCCATGACGTGGCCGACCAGCTTGATCTTCTCGATCAGGCCGTCCTCCGAGAAAGTCTCGGGCACCAGCACCAGGGGCACCTTCGCGGTCTCCAGGAGGTCCATGGTCTCGCGCGGGCCCGATCCCTGGATCGCCAGGATCAGCGTCGGATTGAGGCCGAGCACGCCTTCGGCCGAGATCTGCCGCATGTAGCCGACATTGGGTTTGTCGTGCAGCGCCGCCGCCGGATAAAGGCTCGTGGTGTCGACGCCGACCAGCCGGCTCTCGAGGCCGAGCGCATAGAGGATCTCGGTGATGGCGCCGCCGATCGAAACCGTCCGGGCAAAATCGGCAACGGTGACGTCGCGATTGCGCGCGTCATGCACGGTGATAGCGGCGGCGTGCGCGGCGGATGAGAACGCAATGGTGCCTGATAGCAGCAGCTTTGCGAGGGTGCGGCAAAATGTCATTGCAAGCTACTTCGTCAGGATCAGCTTGTTCTGCGACGTGAGGCGAAGGCGATAGCTGTCCTCGCCATGCGCGATGATGATCTCGCGCTCGGCCGCAAACAGCTCGCGGCTGTCGATCCGGCTCCCGCGCATGGTGAGAGTTCGCGTTGTTGCAGAAGGGCTTTGCGTCGGCCCTGCTGCGTCGCCGTGGTTGTCTCCGGACGCTGCTGACATAGTGAGTGTGATGCGCTTTCGAAAATTCAGATGCTGCCTGTATGTACAGGCGGCATCGGGCGCATTCCAACGGCGGCGATTTACAATTGATATAAACTGCAACCTTGCGACATTGACCGCCTGAGTGTTGCCACGTAACCAATCAAGGCAATGCGGGCCGGGGAGTCCGCACCACACATAGCCAGCCAGTCGCTCGCATCGAGCAGCGCACGCCAGCCAAGCTAAGACAATGATGATCGGGTTGGGCTTATGGCTGACGGGGCTAGGTATTCGCGCGCCCTGATTTTGGGCGCGTCGGTTGTTTCAATTGCGGCGGTGATGACGGAGAACGGCTTTGCGCAGAGCGCATCGCCGCAGGCCGAAAATGCGTCCTCGGATCGGCCGAAGCAGGCCAAGCGTAAGCCGGCCAAGCCGCAAGTCGCGCAGCAGGCGACGCCCGCGGCCTTGAACGCCAATGCGCAGGCCGCCGGCACGGGATCCGTTCAAGTGCTCGACACCATCACGGTCGCCGCAAGCAAGACCAAGGAGCGTGCGATCGATGCGCTCGCGCCGGTCTCCTCGATTTCGCTCGACCAGATCCAGGGGATTCAGCCGAATCGGCTGTCTGGCATTTTCTATGCGGTGCCCGGCGTGTCGTTCCAGGAGCGCGGCGATGATCCCGCGACCGTCATCAACGTCCGCGGCTTGCAGGATTTCGGCCGCGTCGCGGTCGTCGTCGACGGCGCGCGGCAGAACTATCAGCGCACCGGCCACAACGCCAACGGCTCGTTCTTCCTCGATCCGGAACTGATCGGCGGCGTCGATGTCGTGCGGGGTCCGACCGCCAACATCTACGGCTCCGGCGCTATCGGTGGCCTGGTCTCGTTCCGCACCAAGGACATCAACGACGTGCTGCGTCCCGGCGAGCGCTGGGGCGTCGATCTCTCGGGCTCCTACGGTTCCAACAACAATCGCGGGCTCGGCTCGGTGTTCGGCGGCGTGCGCGCGACGCCCGACGTCGATGTGTTCGGCGGCGCAGTCTACCGCACCCAGGGCAATTACAAGGACGGCAACGGCACCGAGATCGGCAACACCAACAACGAAGTCGAGGCCGGCTTGCTGAAGCTGACGGTGCGCCCCGCCATCGGCCACGAGGTCAAGTTCGGCGCCACCTTCCAGGATTATCAGTACAGCATCGGCCAGATGAACACCGGCCCGGTGACGACCGCGGCCCGGCGCGCGCTCTATCAGGGCTCGTCGGTCTATGCTTCCGACGCCAAGAACTACACGGGCACGCTGACCTGGAACTATTCGCTGCCGAGCGACAATCTGTTCGACTCGCACGTCTCGGTCTACGGCAACCGCACCGACAACGACCAGACCAAGACCTATCACTATTCGACCTCCGGCGCGGCCTATTGCGGCGCCGGCAATTTCGGCAACAACATCTCCGGCTGCGTCGGCGACAAGCGCGGTTATACGCTCAACACTGTCGGCTTCGACGCCAACAACACCACGCGTTTCAACGTCGGCGACTGGCGCAATGCCGTGACCTACGGTGTCGATGCGTTCCAGGACGACGTGATCACGACCGATAGCCGCGGCAATTCCAACATCACGACGCCGAGCGGCATACGCACGGTGTCTGGCGGCTTCCTGCAGCTGAAGCAGAACTACGGCACCTGGTTCGAGGCCATCAGCGCGATCCGTTATGACCGCTACAATCTGCAGTCGGGCACGACCAATACGGGCGGCGACCGCTTCTCGCCGAAGATCACCCTCGGCGTGACGCCGGTGGCGGGCTTCCAGCCCTATGTCAGCTATGCCGAAGGCTACCGCGCACCTTCGATCACCGAGACGGTGATCTCAGGCGCGCATGCGACCGGCGGCGGCCCGGCCTTCTTCGTCTGCCCCGACGGCACGTCCGGCCTGTTCTGCTTCCTGCCCAACGCGAACCTTCGTCCCGAAGTCGGCCGGAACAAGGAAGTCGGCATCAACCTGAAATACGATAGCATCTTCACCGCGCAGGACTCGTTCCGCGGCAAGATCAATTTGTTCCGCAACGACGTCTCCGACTACATCGACCTCGTGGCGTCGACGCCGGTCCCCACCGGGTTCGGCTCGTTCAGCCAGTTCTATCAGTACCAGAACATCGCCAATGCCCGCATCGACGGCTTCGAGGCGGAGACGATGTACGATGCCGGCAACTGGTTCATCGGTGTCGCCGGGCACTACATCAAGGGCAAGAACACCCAGACCAATGTTGGCCTCGCCACCATCACCCCGCGCAAGGTCGTCACGACCGGCGGCGTCCGCCTGCTCGATCGCAGCCTCGTCCTGTCAGCGCAGTGGGCCTCGTATGGCGCGAACAACGACGTGCCTACCGGCTATGTCCCATCGACCGGCTACGAGCTGGTCAACCTCTACATGACCTACGCCGCGACCAAGGACATCGTGTTCTCGGCCTCGATCGATAACCTCCTGAACCAGTACTATCGGCCTTACGCCATTCCCGGCAGTTCGACCGACGGCACCACGCAGAACGACGTGCTGTGGACGAGCGCAGGAGCGGGCAGGGTCTACAAGGCCGGCCTGAAGATTCACTTTGGAGGTGCGTAGGCCGGGAGGCATCGCCACACCAGCAATCTCAGCCGGGCTGCGCTGACACGCCAGCGCGGCTTCGGCGCGTTGTCGTCTTGATCACAAGGAGAGACTTTGATGTTCATCGCCATGAATCGTTTCCAGGTGAAGCTCGGCTCGGAAGCCGCGTTCGAGACCGTCTGGCGCACCCGCGAATCCTATCTCGGCAGCATGGCCGGCTTCGTCGAATTCCACCTGCTCAAGGGGCCGGTCGCCGAGGATCACACGCTGTATTCCTCGCACACGGTCTGGGCCGACAAGGCCGCCTTCGAGGCCTGGACGCGCTCGGAGGAATTCCGCCGCGCCCACGCCCGCGCCGACAACAAGACCGGCGAGAGCCTCTATCTCGGCCATCCCAGGTTCGAAGGGTTCGAGGTCATCCTGACCGAGCGCAAGACGAACGCGGCAGCTTAAGTCGCAGCCTGCGGAGGGAGATGACATGCTAAGCAAGGATCTCGCCGATCTTAGGGCGTACATGGCCGACAATCCCGGCGCTGTGATCGAGGACGTCGCGCGCGAGCGCAACGTCACGCCGCGCGCGGTGATCGAGGCACTGCCGTCGTCAATGGTGCGGATGGCGGGCGGCGAGCATTTCGCCGCCGCCATGCAGGACATCGCGCAATGGGGCGAGGTCACGCTGATCGTCCACACCGACGATGCGATATTCGAGTTCACGGGCGCCATTCCCGCGGGCGAGATCGGGCGCGGCTATTTCAACCTGATGCAGCCGAAGGGCCTGCACGGCCATCTCCGCCACGAGCGTTGTGCGGCCGTCGCCTTCGTCGAGCGTCCCTTCATGGGCAAGGCGTCCGCCTTCGTTGCCTTCGTCAATGCCGGCGGCGGCATCATGTTCAAGGTGTTCGTCGGCCGTGACGAGACCCGGGCGCTGCGCAGCGATCAGCTGGCGCGATTCCAGCAGCTGGCGCTGCGGATCGCGGCCTTGCCCGCGGCGTAGGTTCTTTACTCTCTCGGGAGATCAGGATGCAGGACGCTTCCAAGCTTCGGCACATGATCCTAACCATCGCGCTGGTCTTCGCACCGGGGCCGGCCTTCGCGATCGACGAGGCGCTGTTGCCGCGCAATCTGTCGCCCTGGGGCATGTTCCTCGGGGCCGACATCATCGTGAAGACCGTGATGGTCGGGCTCGCCGCCGCTTCGCTGGTGACGTGGACGGTCTGGCTCGCCAAGACAATGGAGCTGCGCCGCAAGAGCGCGCTCGCCATCGAGCGGACGCGTGCGCTCGAGGGCCGGATGAAGCTGGCGGAGGCGGCGGAGCGGACGGGCGAGGCGCATGATGCTGTCGCCCAGCTCATCCAGTCCTGCGCCAGGGAAGCCGAGCTCTCCCGCGGCATCGTCGATGACGGCCTTCAGGAGCGCGTGGCGCTGCGGCTGGAGCGGGTCGAGGCGGCGATGTCCCGAGAGATCGCGCGCGGCACCGGCGTGCTTGCCACGATCGGCGCCACCGCGCCCTTCGTCGGTCTGTTCGGCACGGTCTGGGGCATCATGAATTCCTTCATCGGCATCTCCGAGAGTCACACCACGAGCCTTGCCGTGGTTGCGCCCGGCATCGCCGAGGCGCTGCTCGCCACCGCACTCGGCCTCGTCGCGGCGATCCCGGCGGTGGTGATCTACAACCACCTCGTCCGCGGCATCGCCAATTATCGCGCGCTGCTTGGCGATGCCTCGGCGCAGCTGATGCTGCTGATCAGCCGCCAGCGTGACAGCAGGGATTTCCGCCTGGCGCGGGCGGCGGAGTAGGCCATGGGTGCAAAGCTAGCAGGCTCGGCATTGCGGCGGGGAGCGCGCGGCGCTCCCGACGATCTCGACGTCGTCAACGAGATCAACGTCACGCCCTTCATCGACGTGATGCTGGTGCTGCTGATCATCTTCATGGTGGCCGCCCCGCTCGCCACCGTCGACATCGGCGTCGAGCTGCCGGCCACGGCCGCCGAACCGGCGCCGCGGCCGGACAAGCCGACTTTCGTCACGGTGAAGCCGGATCTCACAATTGCCGTCGGCGAAGACACGATGACGCGCGACGGCCTCGCCGCCGCGCTCGACGTCGTCACCAAGGGCCGCAAGGACGAGCGCATTTATCTGCGCGCCGACAAGGCGGTGAGCTACGGCGACCTGATGGAGGTGATGAACACCTTGCGTAACGCCGGCTATCTCAAGGTCGCCCTGGTCGGCCTCGACGGACGCAGCTGATGGCCGTTGCGAACGCCTTTGCCCTGCACGAGCCGCTTGGCGAGCGCGAGACGGCGCGCTGGGGCGTTTCAGGTGCGGTGATCGTGGCGTTGCATATTGTTGCCGCTGGGCTGGCGATGCATTGGCTGAGATCGGAGCCGGAGCAGGGCGTCAGCCTGCCGGCGATCATGATCGACATGTCGCCGGTGACCTCGGCGCCGCAGTCGATGCCTGAGGACGTTGCGCCCGGGCCGGTGATGCAGGAGGCCGATGCCTCGCCGCCGGAGCCCGCGCAGCGGCAGATGGTCGAGGAGACCATCGCGCCGACACCGCCGCAGGAAAAGCCTGATGTGGTCGCGCCGCCGGAGCAGAAGCTTGAACCGACACCCGCCAGGCCCGAGCCGGCCAGGATCGTGCCAGCCGCAAAGCCCGCGCCAGAGAAGCCAAAGGTGGTTCGTCGCGAAGCCAGGAAGCCGTCGGACGCAACCCCCGCGCCGCGCACCAGCGCGCCGCCGCGTGCCGAGCGCGAGGCGCCGATGGCATCCGCCGTCAGCGCCGGCGCTATGGCCTCCGCCATCGCATCCTACAATCAACGGGTTCGCGCGCACCTGATGCGCTTCCACTCCTATCCATCGGCCGGCGGCGGCGCGCGCGGCGTCGCAAGGCTCAGCTTCACCCTTGGCCGTAGCGGGCAGGTGACAGCGAGCCGTCTCGGCGGCTCGTCCGGCGTTGCCGCCTTCGACGCCCAGGCCCTATCGATGATCCGCCAGGCCTCGCCGTTTCCGCCGATCCCTGACGAAATCAGAGGCGGCGCGATGAGTTTTTCGATCCCGGTGGAGTTTACGGTGCGGTGACCACGCTCTCTCACTCCCTCGCCCCGTTCTTACGGGGAGAGGGTGGGGTGAGGGGTGTCTCCGCGAATTCGGCATGAATTGCAGGTCAAACACGCGCGCAATACGAGTCGGATCGACCTTTTTCTTGGGTTGGTATCCCGCTTCGCCCCTCACCCGGATCGCACCGGACGATGCTTCGCATCGCCGGGGGCGATCCGACCTCTCCCCGCAAAGAGCGGGGAGAGGTCAAGGGGGGAGCCTCGTCCTACTTCGCCTTCAGGAAATCCGCGACTTCCAGCAGCATGAACTCGTCGTCGTCGGCCTTGTTGGGATCGCGGCTGGACGAGAACGGCAGATTGTTATCGTTGCCGACGATGATGTGGGTGTCGTCGACACGGTCGACGTTCTCGATAGTGAAGAACGGGAAGGTGTAGACGCCGTCGTTGAGCGCTTTGCGCGCCTTCTTGTCGGGGTCCTGGATCTTCATCAGATCGATATAGCCGATCTTGCGCACGGGCTTGCCGACATTGGCGTCGGAGAGCTCGATCTTGTAGATGCGCTTGAACTTGGCCACGTCAGGAAAGCAGTTCTCGCCGCGGGTCCCCGCCGGGCAGGCCTTGTCGGCCGTGCCTTCGCCATTGTCGCGCTCGATGATGAGGCCGGAGGCCTGATCGATCATGTTGAAGTCGCCGATGGCGTTGCCGTTCTGCTCGAACACATATTGCCAGTAGCGGCCGGTGAATTTTTCGGCTGCGACGTCGAATTCGAGGATGCGGGAGGCTTCCTTGCCGTCGACCTTCTCCCAGTCCTTCTTGTCGGCATCCCACAGCGGCCCCTCGAGCAGACCGTAGATGAACTTGCCGTCCCTCGAGGACGCAAAGCCCTCAAAACCCTTGGAGCGGCGGAGGTTGACGTTGGTATAGGTCGCGCCCGGCGCACCCGGCGTCGCCGCCGCCCAATGGTCCGGCGAGCGCACCGGCTTGCCGTCGGCAACGGTCTCGAACACGCCGAGAATTTTTCCTGATTTGTCGGCCTTCAGGATATAGGGGCCGAACTCGTCGCCAATCCAGAAGGTGTCGCCGATGATCTGGAAGCCCTCGGTGTCGAAATCGGAGCCGGTGAGGTAGCGCTTCTGGGTATCCTCATGGACGATGCGGAACGGGACGCGTCTGTCGGGATCGTGCAGGAAGATGGTCTCCTGGCGCTCGATCTTGCCGCTGGCCCAATCCATCTTGTAGCGGTTGAGGTACAGCATCGAATCCGGCGAGTTGGCGCGCGCGCCCATGCCGTTGTCGGTGATCACCCAGTAGCTGCCGTCCGCCATGTGCTTGATGCCGGAATGGCCCTGCAGCGGCTGCCCCTTGAACGGCAGCGAGACGCCGGTCGGACGCTCGTACGACTTGCCCATCACGGTGCCGAGCGCATCGACGCGCTTGCCGGTAGTGTATTTGCCTGATGTCTTGAGATCGGCGGGCGCGTCGGCCGGCGCGTCGATGAAGGTCGCGGCCGGCATCGCCACGTGGCCGGCGAGCTTGGCCGGAAATTCGCCTTCGCTCTGCGCGAGCGCCGTGCTCGCGGTGAGAATGGTCGTTGCGACGGTGATGAGAAAAGTCGCGCGCATGTGCGTCTCCTGTTGGCGGACGCACGCCTTATGCTGTCAGCATGTTGCAGTTTTGTGAAATTGGGCGAAAGGCCGCACTGCGGCTATTCCCGTGCTTCGGTCGAATCCGGCGAGGTCGCCGCGCCTGCGGCAACCTCGCGCGGTCAAAGGTCAGGCAATCTTGCGGGCAAGGAAGTCGCGGATCAGCGGCGTGACCTCGTCGAACCTGTCCTCGAGCAGGAAATGCCCGGAGTTGATGAGATGAAACTCGACCTCCGGAAGGTCGCGCTTGTAGGGATGGGCGCCATCGGCAGGAAAGATGTAGTCATTCTTGCCCCAGACGATGATTGTCGGCGGCTTGTGCTTGCGGAAGTAGGCCTGCACCGCCGGATACAGCGGCAGATTGGTTCGGTAGTCGTAGAACATGTCGAGCTGGATGTCGTTGTTACCCGGCCGGTCCAGCAGTGCCTGGTCGTGGACCCAGTTGTCAGGCGAGATCCGGCTCACATCCGACATGCCGTCGGTGTATTGGAATTTGGTCGTCTCCAGCGTCAGCAGCTTCATCAGCGCCTGACGGCTCGCGTCGGAGCCGTCAGCCCAGTATTGCTTGATCGGATTCCAGAACTCCTTCAGTCCCTCATCATAAGCGTTGCCGTTCTGAACGATGAGGCCGCTGATGCGCTCGGGATTCTTGAGCGCCAGCCGCCAACCTACGGGAGCACCGTAATCCATCACGTACATCGCGTAGCGCTTGACGCCGAGCTGGTCCAGCAGGCCGCCGACGAGCTCACCAAAGCGATCGAAGGTGTACTTGAATGAAGCCCGGGGCGGCATGTCGCTCTGGCCGTAGCCGGGATAATCGGGAGCGATCACATGATACCGATCGGCCAGAGCCGGGATCAGGTTGCGAAACATGTGCGAGGAGGTCGGGAAGCCGTGCAACAGCAGCACCACGGGAGCGTCCTTCGGCCCGGCCTCACGATAGAAGATCTTGATGCCGTCGACGGTCTTGGTTCGATGGTAGGTGACGGGATATCCGGTGCTGGCGCGTTGGCTGCTCTGTTGCGGCTTTGCCGATGCCTCCGAACTCGCCGCAGCAACCGCCATTCCTGACAATCCAAGAAGGAGGTGCCGGCGATCGAGGTTGGCAGTCGGCGTGGCCTTTGCTGTCGTCATGTCGTTATCCCCAGTCAAAATACTCATGTTCGCGCAGAGAGGCGGCGCAGCTCGGCACTAGCCGATTGCTGCAGTGCCGAGCAGCCGATAAGATCGGAAAGCAACTTCTCAGGATGTGGAAAGCCAGGACGTATGGACCGGTTGGAGGCCATGTCGGTGATCATCGCGGTCACCGAGACCGGTAGCTTTTCAGCCGCGTCCCGGCGCCTCAATATTCCGGTTGCCACCGTCAGCCGCACTGTGGCCGAACTTGAGGCGCGGCTGTCAGCCCAATTGTTTCAGAGATCGTCGCGCCGGACGGCGCTGACTGATGCCGGGCGTTCCTATATCGACGCTTGCAAGCGCATCGTCGAGCAGGTGGAAGAAGCTGAGCGGGAGGTTTCCGGCGAGTACAGGATCCCGAAGGGCGATCTCGCAGTCACCTCGCCATGGGGGCTGGGGCACATGCACCTGTTGCCGATCGCGCTCGGGTTCATGGACGCCTTTCCCGAGATCGCGCTGCGGCTCGTGATGACCGACCGCATCGTCGACACGGGCGAGGAGAACATCGATGTCTCGGTTCGGATCGGCAATCTCCCGGACAGCAACATGATCGCGGCGCGGGTCGGCTCGGTCCGGTTCGTGCTCTGTGCAAGCCCCGGCTATATTGCCAGACGCGGAGAGCCGAAGATGCCCGGAGATCTGGCGGCTCATGACTGTATCGGCATAGATAGCCTTTCAGCTCAGCGCGCCTGGAAGTTCGTGATCGATGGCCGTGAGGTCGCGGTCCCGATACGGTCGCGATTGACCGTCAGCGACTCCGAGGCGGCGATCGAAGCGGCGATTGCGGGTGCCGGCATCACCCGTGTGATGTCCTACAAGATGGAGGCCGCGCGGCGGGCCGGAAAGCTCGTCCTCATGCTCGAGCAATTCGAACAGGCGCCGTGGCCGGTGCACGTCGTCTATCAGGAGCGCAAGCCCATGCCGCTCAAGCTCCGTGCCTTTATCGACTGGGTCGTCCCGCGCCTCAAGGCGCAGCTCGCCTAGCTCTTGTTACTCCTTGACTGCGCCCGTCAGCTCCGACACGCAATAGTCCAGGGGATTTATGCGGTCTCTTCTCAAACGCCTTCGTAGACAAGTCGGGTGAAGAAGCCGGGATCGATCACGAACTGCCCCCATATCGCATCGAACGCCGCGGTCGGCTTGGCCGCAACGGTCTCGTCCCGCGTTCGTCCCTGCGCTTTCAGCCGGGCGACGTTGTCGCGGATTCCGACGAGCATGTCGCGAAAGGCCTGGAATTCGGTCTTGTTGCCGACCGGCTTGCCATGCCCGGCGATGACGATCGTGTCCTTGTCCATGGCCGGGAGGTTGGCATCGCAGGCCGCGATCATCCCGTCGATGCTGCCGCCGGTCGAATAGTCGATGAACGGATAGATGCCGTTCCAGAACAGATCGGCGACGTGAACGATGTTTGCGTCCGCGAAGGTGACGGAGATGTCGCTGTCGGTGTGCGCAGGCCCGAAATATTTGAGGTCGATCGAGGTCCCGTTGAGTTTGAGCGCGTGGCTGCGGGCAAAGACCTCGCTGGGAATCCCGCCCGCGCCGAGCGGAAGAAAATTGTAGTCCCAGTCTTCGACCCGCTGGATTTCGGAAAGGTGCTTTCGGGTGTTTTCCTGCGCGATGATCTTGGCGCCGGCTGAATGCAGCCATTCGTTGCCGTCGGCGTGATCGAAATGCCAATGAGTGTTGACGAGGTGGGTGACGGGGTCGGCGCCCAGATCGGCCAGCGCCTTGGTGAGCTGGGGACGCGAGACACGGATGCCCGCATCGATCATCAGCTTGCCGTCGGGGCCGGTCAGAACGGCAATGGTGCCGCCGGAGCCTTCCAGCACGGTGATATTGCCGCGCAGCTTGTAGGTCTTGATGGGCGACGTCGCGGCGCTGTCCTTGATCAGGCTGACGAGGCCACGTGCCTCCGCATAGGCCTGCCTCGGGCTAAGCCAACCCGCTGTCGCAGCGAACGCGCCACCGACGCAGCACAGGCAAAAGCCGCGTCGGGACAAAGAGGGGAGTTTGGGCGATCCCATGCTATGCTCGCTTCCTGGAGCGAGTACCGATGGCACCAATGCCTGCACCCGCCGCAGGTGCGGCAGGTAGCATCACGAAGGCGCGCGTTCTACCACGATAGCACGATCCACCGCGATCGCACGGAAGCCGCTATTCATTCACCGCGCCGGTCAGCGAGGACACGTAATAATCCACGAACAGCGAGTAGAAGACCGCAACCGGCAGCGAGCCCGCCATCAGCGCGTCCACTGATAGATGTCCCCGGTGACGAGTTCGGTCAGGATCGCGACCGGTACGGTCTCGTTAGTGCCGCTCTGGATGAAGGCGAGCGCGTAAATGAACGCGTTCCAGGACAGCGCCGCCGGCGCGGCGACCTCGCGGCATCCGACAAGGTCAGGCGATCTTGCGCGCGAGGAAATCGCGGATCAGGGGCGCGACCTCGTCGAACCTGTCCTCGAGCAGGAAAAATGGGGATTGCCGATGATGGCAGGGTTTCTCAAACGCCTTCGTAGACCAGTCGGGTGAAGAAGCCGGGATCGATCACGAACTGCCCCCATATCGCATCGAATGCCGCGGTCGGCTTCGCCGCGACGGCTTCGTCGCGCGTTCGTCCCTGCGCTTTCAGCCGGGCGACATTGTCGCGGATCGCGACGAGCATGTCGCGAAACGCCTGGAGCTCGGCCTTGTTGCCGGCCGGCTTGCCGTGACCGGAGATGATGATCGTGTCCTTGTCGGCCGCCGCGAGATTGGCTTCGGACGCCGCGATCATCCCGTCGATGCTGCCGCCGGTCGAATAGTCGATGAACGGGTAGAAGCCGTTCCAGAACGTATCGGCCGCGTGAACGACATTGGCGTCCGCGAAGGTGACGGAGATGTCGCTGTCGCTGTGCGCGGGCCCGTAATGCTTCAGGCCGATCGAGGTTCCGTTGAGCTTGAGCACGTGGCTGTCGGCAAAGACCTCGCTGGGGATTCCGCCCGCGCCGAGCGGAAGGAAATTGTAGTCATAATCCTCGATGCGCTCGACCCGGAGGAGATGCTTTCGGGTGTTTTCATGCGCGATGATTTTGGCGCCGGCCGAATGCAGCCATTCGTTGCCGTCGGCGTGATCGAAATGCCAATGGGTGTTGACGAGGTGGGTGACGGGATCGGCGCCCAGATCGGCCAGCGCCTTGGTGAGCTGGGGACGCGAGACACGGATGCCCGAATCGATCAGCAGCTTGCCGTCGGGTCCGGTGAGGACGGCAATGTTGCCGCCGGAGCCTTCCAGCACGCTGATATTGCCGCGCAGCTTGGTGGTCGTGATGGGCGACGCTGCCGCGCTGTCCTTGGCCAGGCTGACGAGCCCGCGTGCCTCTGCATAGGCTTGCCTCGGTGAAAGCCATCCCGTCGCCGCGGCGGATGCGGCCGCACTGAGGCAGCACAGACAGAAACCGCGTCGGGACAAGGGTGGGAGTTCCGGCGGGCGCATGCAATGCTCGCTTTCTGCAACGACAATCGGCGGCGCCAATGGTCGGCTCCGCTGTCGGGATGCAGCGTGGGGCCGATGCAGCAGGGGGTCTATCACGATAGCACGACGGATTGCGCTTGCGGTTGAGCGCGGCTACTCCTTCACCGCGCCGGTCAGCGAGGACACGTAGTAATCCACGAACAGCGAGTAGAAGATCGCGACCGGCAGCGATCCCAGCAGCGAGCCCGCCATCAGCGCACCCCACTGATAGACGTCGCCGGTGACGAGCTCGGTCAGGATCGCGACCGGCACGGTCTTGTTGGCGCCGCTCTGGATGAAGGCGAGCGCGTAGATGAACTCGTTCCAGGACAGCGTGAAGGAGAAGATGCCGGCCGAGATCAAGCCGGGCACCGCCAGCGGCAGCGTGATCCGGCGCAGGATCTGCAGCCGCGTCGCGCCGTCGACCAGCGCGCATTCCTCGAGCTCATAGGGGATTGACTTGAAATAGCCGATCAGGAGCCAGGTGCAGAACGGCACCAGGAAGGTCGGATAGACCAGGATCAGCGCCAGCGGCGAATCGAACAGGCCGAACTGCACTACGACGGTCGCGAGCGGAATGAACAGGATCGACGGCGGCACGAGATAGGCGAGATAGATGCCGAGGCCGACATAGGGGCTGCCGCGGAAGCGCAGGCGCTCGATCGCATAGGCGGCCAGCGTGCTCGCGATCAGCGACAGCGTGGTCGAGCCGATCGCGACCATCATCGTCGTCCACAGCCAGTGTGGATAGGACGTGTTGAACAGGAGATGCTTGATGTGCGCCAGCGTCGGCGAGGTGATCCAGAACGGATTATGCTCCTTGTAATTCATCAGCTCCGCGTTCGGCTTGAACGAGGTGATCGCCATCCAGTGGAACGGAAACAGCAGGATCAGCACGAAGCAGCCGAGCGGCAGATAGATCATCATCAGCCGCCGCAGCCCGGAATCCCAGGCCATGGTGTCGGGCGGCGCCTTCGCGTCGGCGACGGTGGAGGCTTGCGCGACGGTATCAGTCATTGCTCTCTCCCTGCTGCCATTTGCGGCGCGCCAGGCCGAAATAGGAAAACAGCGTCGCGAACACCAGGAACGGGATCATCGACACGGCGATCGCCGCGCCTTCGCCAAGCTCGCCGCCGGCGATGCCGCGCTGGAAAGCGAGCGTGGCGAGCAGATGCGTCGAGTTGCCGGGGCCGCCGCGGGTGATGGCGTAGACCAGCTGGAAGTCGGTGAAGGTGAAGATGATCGAGAAGGTCATGACGATGGCGAGGATCGGCATCATCATCGGGAAGGTGATGTAGCGGAAGCGCTGCCAGGCGCTGGCGCCGTCGAGCATCGCGGCCTCGTAGAGCGAGGGCGAGATGGTCTGCAAGCCCGCTAGCAGGGAGATCGCGACGAAGGGAATGCCGCGCCAGATGTTGGCGGCGATCAGCGAGAACCGCGCCGGCCAGGGCGAGCCGAGGAAGTCGATATTGCTCGTCCGCCAATGCAGCACGTCGACCAGCAGATAAGAGATGATCGAGAATTGCGGGTCGTAGATCCACCAGAACGCCAGCGCCGACAGCACCGTCGGCACGATCCACGGCAGCAGGATGATGGCGCGCAAGAGGCTCTTGAATGGAAAATGGTTATTGAGCAGCAGCGCCAGCCAGAAGCCGAGCGCAAATTTCCCGAAGGTCGCGATGCCGGTGTAGACGACGCTGTAGAACACCGCGTTCCACCACAGCGAGTCCGTCAGCAGGTATTGGAAATTCTCGAGACCGACATAGACGCCCTTGCGGCCGATCGTGGTGTCGGTGAAGGCGAGCCAGATGCCGAGGCCCAGCGGATAGGTCAGGAACACCGCAAGCAGCCCGAGCGCGGGCGCAAGGCACATCACGACCAGGAACGGCTTGTAGTCGAACAGGCGGACGAGCCAGTTCGGCTGCCGGTGGATCAGGGTCGGAGAAGAAAGCGTCGTTACGGACATCGTGTCGGCGTCCTGTCGTTGAAAGTCACCACACCGTCATTGCGAGGAGCTCGCGACAAAATTGCGAAGCAATTTTGCGCTGGCGACGAAGCAATCCAGACTGCATCCGCGGAGGGATTCTGGATTGCTTCGCTTCGCTCGCAATGACGGCCTGTCGGCCGTCACTTCTGCCGCCGAAAATACCGCTTGCAGCGCTGCTCGGCTTCCGCGGCCGCGGCTTCCGGCGTGGCGGCGCCGGTGGCAACGGATGCGCACATCTGGATCAGCACGTAGTCGGCGCTGACGGCGCCGGTCGCGGTCGAGATCGGGCCGGCATAGCCGTCGTAATAGGTGCTCTTCATGGTGTCCCTGAACAGCGTCACCTTGGGATCCTGCGACCACACCGCGGCCTCGGCGTAAGCCGCCAGCGGCTGGGCCCAATAGCCGGAATTGGCGTTGAGCCAGGGCTCGTACTGGTCCTTCTCCAGCATGTATTGCAGGAAGGCCTTTGCGGCATTGGGATACTGGCTGTGCTTGAACACCATGGCGTTCAGCGTCAGGCCCGCCATCGGCGAGACCTTGGCGAGGCCCTTCGGCAGCAATTGATGCTCGGTATCCTCTGCGATCGCCTTGGTCGCCGGATCGTTCTTCAGGGAGAAATACAGCGAGACGCCGTTGGCGCTCAGGGAGATTTCCTGCGAGGCGTAGGCGCGGTTGTTGCTGACATCGTTCCACGACGTCGTGCCGGGAATGAAGGTGGGATAGAGCTGCTTCACCCAGTTCAGCGCGGCGATGGTTTCCTTGCTGTTGATGACGACGTTGCCCTCTTCATCGAGCAGGGCGGCGTTGTGCGACCACAGCGCCCAGTTCGCAAAGCCGTTGCCGTCGCCCTTGGCGTTGCCGAGCGCGAAGCCGGCCGGCTTGCCGGCCTTGTGCAGCTTCTGGCAGAGGTCGACGATGCCGGCATGGTCTTCCGGCACCTTGTCGAAGCCGACCGATTGCAGGATCGATTTGCGGTAGATCAGGGGACCTGCGGTGGCGCCGAACGGCAGGCCGATCCAGGCATCGCTCTTGTTCCTCTTGCCGTAGCGCTGCGCCAGCGGCAGCCAGCCGCCATACTTCTTGCCGACATATTCGGCGACGTCGGTCAGCTCGATCAGCTTGTCGATATAGATGTGCGGCGCGTCGGAGAAGCCGATGATGATGTCGGGACCGGCGCCGGAATTGGCGGTGACCGCGGTCTGCTGGTTGATGTCCTCCCAGCCGACGAAGTCGACCTTGACCTCGACCCCGGTGTCCTTGGTGAACTTGGCCGCATTGGCGCGGAACACGTCCTCGTCGGCCTGGACGAAGCGCACCGGTCGCAGCATGCGCAGGGTCGCGCCTTTCTCGATCTCGCGCTTGGGCGCCGGAACATCGGCCGCTTTGATATTGGATGTTTGCGCTGCAGCACCGGTGGCGGCAAACGTCGCAGCGGACAGGCCCAGCGCCAAGGCATCACGACGTGTGATGTCGTTCCTCATCAGTACCTCCCTATGATGTCTCCCTTCCCGGCGTTGATCGCCGGTGAAGGGCCGTTCCGGTCGTTTGTCGGCGCGCTTTGCGCCGCACCGCCTCAGCTGTTCGGGCCGCGGTCCATGCTGACGGGCTGCCAGCGGCGGAGCGCGGTGTTCTGCAGCACCGACGGATTGACGCAGCTTACCGGCCACATGCCCTGAAGCACCAGTGACAATTCGTAGCCCACGCGGCGCTTGCGCGCTTCGTCGAACCGTGCCGAGGCCGAGGCGACATGGGCGGTCAGGGTCACGTTCTCCATGCGGAGGATGGGATTGTTGTGCGAGGGCGGCTCCTTCTCCAGCACGTCGAGGGCGGCGTGCGCGATCCAGCCCTCCTGCAGTGCCTTGATCAGGCTCTCCTCGTCCACCGTGGCGCCGCGGCCGGTGTTGATGAACACCGAGCCCTTCTTCATCTGCCGGAAATGCTTCTCGGTCAGCATGTGATGCACCTCGGGCCTTGCGGGCGCGTGCATCGAGACGAAGTCGGATTGCGACAGCACCTCGTTCAGCGTCGCCGGGATCACGCCGTGGTCGTACATCAGCGTTTCCTGGATGAACGGATCATAGGCCATCATGCGCAGGCCGAAAGGCGCTGCGCGCTTGGCAACGGCGCGCGCGACGCGGCCGAACGAGATGAAGCCGAGCGTCTGGCCCATCAGCCGCGGGATCTTCAAAAGCGCCGGCCGGCCCTCGGACCAGCGTCCGTCGCGCACCATCCGGTCCTGCTCGATCAGGCGGCGGAAGCCCGCGAGCAGCAGCATCATGGCGTGGTCGGCAACCTCCTCGATGAAGGTGTCGGGAATGTTGGTCACGGGAATGCCGCGCGCGGTCGCGGCCTTCACGTCGACGCTGTCGACGCCGACCGAGCCGAGCGTGATGACCTTGCAGTTCTCGAGCGCGTCGATGATCGACTTGGTGATCGGGATGCCCTTGGCGTAGATGGCGTCGGCATTCTTCGCGGCGGCGATGAATTCGGCCTCGTTGGCCGGCGCCTCGACGATCTCGGCATCGATCGGATCGAGCGCCTCGCGCTCGTAGGAGTAATCGCTGCCCGCGACCGTGAAGCTCGCGCCCTTCGGCGTCACCACCCTGTATTTCGGCATTTCCTGCTCCCGATTTGGTTTGTCGGTTCTTGTTGCGAGCCCGGCGTTCTTGGCGGGCCTTTGCGTCTTTTACGCGAAATCGACGCGACCGCGTACAATTCCCGGTTGTCCGGCCTGATCTTTATTGCCGGTTTTGGCGGCATCGTCCGGGCTTCTACGGAGGTCCGTAAGTAACTTGCTAAGGGGTATCACACTAAAAGTTGATTCAATTTCGATCAGTTCGTCGCGTGCCCCTATCCCTTTCTTGCCGGAGTCATCCCGTGAAGTTGAGCAACCTGAAGATCGCGCCCAAGCTTGGCATCCTTGTCGGCGTCACTCTGTTCGGCCTCTGCATCTCCGGAGTTCTCGCCGGCTATCTGATGAAGCAGGAGATGGTGAACGCGCGCATCGATCAGGCAAAGGCCATCGTCGACATGGGGCGCAATTATGCGGTTGCGCTGAAGAAGCGGGTCGACGCCGGCGAGATGACCAAGGACGCCGCGATGGCCGACCTCCGGCGCTATGGCAACGCGATGACCTACGACAAAGGCGCCGGCTATCTGTTCGGAACGTCCTACGACGGTATCACGCAGCTCGCGCCAGATCCGAAGCAGATCGGCACCAATCGCATGGAGGTCGTGACCAACGGTCGCAAACTGTCCTGGGAGTTGATGAACGGCGCGAAGGCCAATGGTTCAATTCTTTTGACTTATGAATACGCAAAGCCGGGCCAGGAAGGGCTGATCCGGAAGATGGGTTACGCGGTGGCCGTCCCCGAGTTCGAGATGTATCTCGGCACCGGCGCCTATCTCGATGACATCGACGCCAAGATGGGTCCGGTCTATTGGATGCTCGGTTTCGCCATGCTCGGCATCGTCATCGTCGCCGGCAGCGTCGCCTGGATGATAGGCCGCAGCATCAGCCGCCCGCTGGCGCTGCTCGGCGCCCGCATGAAGGATCTCGCCGACGGCAAGCTCGAGGGTGACATCCCCGGCGTCGGCCGCGGTGACGAGGTCGGCGCGATGGCCGCGACCGTCCAGATCTTCAAGGACAATGCGGTCCGCATCCGCGAGATCGAGAAGAGCGAGGCGGACGCCAAGGAGCGCGCCGCGGCGGAACGTCGCCGTGCGATGGAAGAGATCGCCAACGATTTCGAACGCAGCGTCACCGGCATCGTCCGCTCGGTCTCCTCGGCCGCGGCCGGCATGCAGACCACGGCGCAGTCGATGACCGCGACCGCCAGCGACGCCTCGGCGCGTGCGGCGACCGTCGGTGCGGCCTCGTCGAAGGCTTCCGGCAATGTCGGCACCGTCGCCGCCGCCGCCGAAGAGCTGTCGAGCTCGGTTGCGGAAATCTCCCGCCAGGTGACCCGCTCGACCGAGGTCGCCAGCAAGGCCGTCAGCGACGCCGAGCGTACCAACGCCACGGTGCAGGAGCTCTCGACCGGTGCCGAGAAGATCGGCGAGGTGGTCAAGCTCATTCATTCGATCGCGGCACAGACCAATCTGCTCGCGCTCAACGCCACCATCGAGGCGGCGCGCGCCGGTGAATCCGGCCGCGGCTTCGCGGTCGTCGCCTCCGAGGTCAAGGCGCTGGCGAACCAGACCGCCAAGGCCACCGAGGAAATCTCCGCGCAGGTCGCGGCGATGCAGACGTCGACCAGCGATGCGGTCGCGGCGATCGGCGGCATCACGCAGACGATTGCCGAGATGAGCGAGATCACCGCGGGCATTTCCGCCTCGATCGAGCAGCAGGGCGAGGCGACGCGCGAGATCGCGCGCAACATCCAGTCGGTCGCCGCCGGCTCGAGCGAGATCAACGCCAATATCGGCAGCGTAACCTCGGCCGCGGAAGCGACCGGCCATGCGGCCGGCGAAGTGCTGACCAACGCCCGCGAGCTGGACAGCCAGTCCGGCGCGCTGCGCAACGCGGTCGACGGCTTCCTCGCCAAGGTGCGCGCGGCGTAAGGGCTTGAGCTGAGTTGCGCAGGCGTGAGATCTTGCGCTGAATTCGTAGGGTGGGCAAAGACGCGAAGCGTCGTGCCCACCTTTTTTTGGCGATCTGTCATGCCCCGCGAAGGCGGGGCATCCAGTACGCCGCGGCCCATCCGGTCAATCACGACCGTCTCGGAGTACTGGATCGTCCGCCTTCGCGGACGATGACAGCATTCGTGAGGGTTGCCCCTACTGCTTCTCGATCCCGGCGTCGCGGATCAGCCGCTCCCACAGCACCAGCTGCTCGTTCACGAACTTGCCGAGATCCTCCGGAGTCCCCGAGAACGCATCCATGCCGAGTGTCGCAAGCTGGGCCTTGATCTCGGGCTTCTCGACGATCTTGCGGATCTCGGCGTTGAGCCGCGTCACGATCTCCTTGGGCATGCCGGCGGGGCCGAAATAACCTTGCCATGAGGTGATGTCGAAATCGGGCACGCCGGCCTCCTGCATCGAGGGCAGGTTCGGTACCAGCGGCGAGCGGTCCTTGGTGGTGACGGCGAGCGCGCGCAGCGCGTTGCCCTGGACGTGCGGCAGGCCGGTCAGGATGTCGGTGAACATCATCGAGACGCGGCCGCCCATGACGTCGTTGAGCGCCGGCGGCGAGCTCTTGTAGGGCACGTGCAGGAGGTCGAGGCCCGCATTGTGGGCGAAGGTCGCGCCCGACACGATCGCCGAGGACGAGCCCGAGGCATAGCTCAGCTTACCCGGATTGGCCTTGCCGTAGGCCACGAGCTCGGCGACGGTCTTGGCCGGCACCTCGGGATTGACGACCAGCATGAAAGGCAGGTCGCCGGTCCGCGCGATCGGGGTGAAATCCTTGACCGGATCGTAAGTCAGGCTCTTGAGCAAATAAGGATTGGCCGAATGCGTGGTGTTGGTCGTCACCAGCAGCGTGTAGCCGTCGGGGGCGGCGCGCGCGACATAGGTCGCCGCGATCATGCCGTTGGCGCCGGCCTTGTTCTCGATCACGATGCCGACGCCGAGCGCCTGCGACAGATGCTGCGAAATCAGCCGCGTCGTGGTGTCGGTGCCGCTGCCGGCCGCAAACGGCAGCACCAGCGTGATGTTGCGGCTTGGCCAGGTGTCAGCCCGCGCGGTGGATGCGGCGGCGAGGCACAACGCGGCGGCGCCGATCGTGCGCAGGTTTCGAAGCAGCCCTGAAAGCATGTGTGGTCGTTCCCTCTTCTTCGTTGCCGGGGAACCTAGCTTGTCCAAGCAAAAATCTAAAGGTGCGAATTAACGCGGTCCCGTGCCCCGGACGCAGCGCAGCGCGCACTTACGCGGTGCGCTGCAGAGCCGGGGCCCATGCCTCGGCAGACCGGGTCCCGGTTCAGCGGCGCATCACTGCGTGCTGCGCCGCGCCCGGGACACAGCAGAGCCGCGTCCGCCTCGCGGAATTACTTCGCTGCCGAGCCCTGCCGTGACGCGATCACGACGCCGGCGAGCACCAGCGCGTAGCCGATCAGGTGAAACGGCTGCAGCTTTTCGCCGAGCAGGATGATCGCCATCACTGATCCGAACACCGGCACCAGATGGAAGAACGGCGCGGCCCGGTTCGGGCCGATCAGTGCCACGCCACGGTTGAAGAAGAGATAGGCCAGCGTCGAGGGGAAGATCAGGATATAGGCCAGCGTCGCCAGCGTCACCGTGTCGAATTGCAGGACGCGGCCGCTGAGCCCTTCCCAGATCGCCGTGGGCAGCAGCATGATCGCCCCGCAGCAGGTAGTGAAGGACAGGAAGGAGAGCTGATGAATCTTCGGCCGGCGCGGGATGAAGGCGGAATAGATGCCGAATGCCAGCAGCGAGGAGGCGAACATGAGGTCGCCTTTGTTGAAGCTGATGCGCGCGAGCGCGGCGAGATCGCCGCGCAGGATGATGATCAGCACGCCGGCGAGCGAGATCGCGATGCCGGCGAGCTGTCCGCGCGTCAGCCGAACGCCGAACAGCACCAGCGACCACAGTGCCACGAACAGCGGACCTGCGGACTGGATCAGCAGCGCGTTCAGCGCCTCGGTATATTGCAGCGCCCAATACGAGATCGCGTTGTTGAAAGCGAAGCCGACCAGCGACAGGAACAGCATCAAGGGCAGGCTGTTGCGCAGCGCCGGCCAGTCGCGCTTCAGATGTGGCCAGGCGAACGGCAGCAGGATCAGGAACACGCCGAACCAGCGGATCGTGGTCACCGTCAGCGGCGGCACATGCGCGCCGACATGGCGCGCGAGCACGATATTGGCCGCCCAGAACAGCGAGCTCAGGCTGAGTAGCAGATAAGGCTGGTTGTTGAGCCAGCTGGCCGGATTGGCGGCCTTTGGCGCGGGCGAAGCGATCGTCATTGGTGTTTGATGCAAGCTTGCGCCCGATCGTTGCCATGACACAAGTCATATGTCCGCAATGCTACAATGCAGGCATGACCAGAGGAGGTGCCATTGGCGGTCAATATGTTGAACATCGAAGGCCTGGAGCGGCTCGACCGGCAAGCGCCGGTGGTGATGCTGAACCTGATGCGCTTCCATGATCGCTCGCAGGACGGCAACGGCTCGGGCTGGGATGCCTATCTCCGCTACAGCGCCATCACCGTGCCGATGATCAAGGCGCGCGGCGGCACGCTGCTCTGGACGGGCGAGGCGGAAGCCGTCGCACTCGGCCCGCACGATAGCAGCAAGTGGGATTTCGTCGCGCTGGTCTATTACCCCACTGTCGCGGCTTTTCTGGACATGATGACGTCGGAGTCCTACGAGCGCGAAGCCGACCCGCATCGCGTCGCCGGCTGCGCCGAACACGTCATCATCGCAACCAGAGAGGCCTACAGCAAGTTTAAGATGAAGTAACGATGTCCGTCATGCGGCGCGTTGGGTGAGGGATCTTTCCACGAAACCAGAATCGTAGGGTGGGCAAAGGCGCATTTGCGCCGTGCCCACGATTCCCTTCCGTAGGATGAAGGTGGTGGGCACGCTTCGCTTTGCCCACCCTACGACACCAGCGTTTGTGGATAGACTACGCCGCCTGCTTCCTTGACGCCGCGAACACGCCCGACAGCACCAGCGCAAAGCCGATGAAATGGAACGCCTGCGGGCGTTCGCCCAGAAACACCATCGCCATGACCGAGCCGAACACCGGCACCACGTGGAAGAACGGCGCGGCGCGGTTGGCGCCGATCAGGCGGACGCCGCGGTTGAAGCAGAGATAGGCCAGCGTCGACGGGAACACCGCGACATAGAGCAGGGTGAGCAGGTTCGGCGCGTCCAGCTTCATCACCGGGCGCGCATAGAGCTCCCAGATCTCGAGCGGAATGAGACAGGCGGCGCCGGCGCCGAAGGTGAAGGCGAGGAACGACAGGCCGTGCATTGCCGGCCGCTTCAGGCTCAGCACCGAATAGAGCGCGAAGATCAGCAGCGCGACCATGAAGATGAGATCGCCCTTGTTGAACTCGATGTTCGACAGCGTCGTGAAGTCGCCATGCAGGAGGATGGTGAGCACGCCGCACATCGACAGCAGCACGCCGAAGCCTTGCGCCGCGGTGAGGCGGATGCCGAGGATGACCAGCGACCACAGCGCCACCAGCAGGGGCGCTGCCGATTGCAGCAGCAGGGTGTTGAGCGCCTGGGTATGCTCCAGCGCCCAGTATTGCAGCGTGTTGAAGGCGCCGATGCCGATGATCGAGAGCGTGATCATCAGGCCGAGCTTGCTGCGGATCGCGGGCCAGTCCTGCACGAGATGTTTCCAGGCGAACGGCAGCACGATGAGGAAGGCGAGCAGCCAGCGCAGGAACGACAGCGTCACCGGCGGGATATGGCCGGCGGCGAGCCGCCCGACGACGGCGTTGCCGGCCCAGCACAGCGCGGTGATGCTGAGCAGCAGATAAGGCTGGTTGGCAACCCAGTTGTCACCGGGTGTCTCGGTGCTCGTGGTCTGGCCGGTGGCGGTCATTGTGATTGTTATGGTCCCGCGTGCATAGCGCCGAGACCCCGGCCCCGCGATATCAGGGCCGGCTCATAGCCCGGCGCGTTCCAAAGACACGGAAATCCGCCTGATATCAATGGGGCGGGGCGCAACGCCTCCATGCGCGCGCGATACGGCGGGAACCTTCAGTCCTTGCGGATCGCAAACGGCTTCAACAGTTCGGCGCAGGCGAGATAGACGACGACCAGCAGCGCGATGGCCGCCATCACGACCGGCGGCGGCGCGACGAAGCCGAACCAGGCTCCGATCGGCGTGAACGGCAGCACCATCGCGACCAGCAGCGCGGTCAGCGAGGACATTGCGAGCGCCGGATCGGGCCGGTCGCGCCAGGGCCGCCCGTTGGTGCGGATGATGAAGATGACGAGGATCTGCGTCGCCATGGATTCGACGAACCAGGCGGTGCGGAATTCCTCCGGCGAAGCCTTGAACAGATACAGCAGCGCCAGGAAGGTCAGCGCGTCGAACACCGACGACAGCGGCCCCATGATCGCGGCGAAGCGCACCAGGCGCGACATGCTCCAGACCTGCGGCTGCGCGGTGGCCCGTGCGGAGACGCGGTCGAAGGGTATGCCGAGTTCGGAGAGATCGTAGAGCAGATTGTTGAGCAGGATCTGCGTCGCCAGCATCGGCAGGAATGGCAGCGCCAGCGAGGCTGCCGCCATCGACAGCATGTTGCCGAAATTTGAGCTGGCGCCCATGCGGACATATTTCAGGATGTTGGCGAAGGTGCGCCGTCCTTCCTCGACGCCGTCGGCGACGACTTCGAGATCCGAGGCAAGAAGGATCATGTCGGCGGCGGCCTGCGCCACACCGGTTGCGCCGTCGACCGATAATCCGACATCGGCCACTTTCAAGGCCGGTGCGTCGTTGATGCCGTCGCCGAGGAAGCCGACGACCTCGCCGCCGGCCTGAAGCGCCTTCACGATGCGCGACTTCTGGTCCGGCGCAAGGCGACCGAACGCGTCGATCGAGCGGACCTGCACGGCCAGCGCCTCGTCGCTGAGCGCGGCGACATCGGCGCCCGACAGCACGCGCTCGGGGTTCAGCCCGACCAGCCCTGCGAGCCGCTTCACCACGACAGGATCATCGCCCGACAGGATCTTCAGGCTGATGCCGCGTGCGGCGAGCCGCGCAATGGCGCTTGCGGCCGTCGGCTTCGGCGGATCGGCGAAGGCGCAAAAACCTTCGAAGACGAGATCGATCTCGTCCTCCGTCTCGACCTCGCGCAGCGCGCCGTTCCAAATCCGCGAGGCGATCGCGATGGTGCGCAGGCCCTCGCCGGCGAAGTCATGCACGCGGGCCAGCGCAGCGTCGCGCGCGCTCTCGTCCATCGTGCAGAGTGAGAGCACGGCCTCCGGTGCGCCCTTGACGATCAGCAACGCTCCTTCCGGGCCGGTGGCGAGCACTGATCCCAGCCGGCGCGAGAAATCGAACGCCTGCCGTCCGGCAAGGGTCCAGCCTTGGGCGGCGTCCGGCCGGCCGGCGACGAGCGCGGCATCGAGCGCGCCGCGGTCGCCGCCGAGCGAGGCCGCGATGGCGCCGAGTTGCGCGGCGCGGGCCCGTTCCTTGCCCTCCGCATCGATGCTCCGCGCGAGCGTGATCTCGGCCGAGGTCAGCGTGCCCGTCTTGTCCGTGCACAGCACCGTCATGGCGCCGAGATCGTGGATCGCGGCGAGGCGCTTCACGATCACCTTGCGCCCGGCCATGCGCAGCGCGCCGCGCGACAGCGTCACGGTGGTGATCATCGGCAGCAGCTCGGGCGTCAGCCCGACGGCGAGCGCCACCGCGAACAGCAGCGAATCCAGCACCTCGCGGCCGAACACGACGCGAACAGTGAGCACGACCAGCACCAGCGCGAGCGTGGCGCGCGCGATCACGAGGCCGAATTCGCGCAAGTCGCGCTCGAACGGAGAGGGCGCCTGCGTCTCGGCCAAGGCCGAGGCGGCCGCGCCGAACACGGTGTCGCGCCCGGTCCTGACGACCAGCGCGATGGCCTCGCCGGTCTGCGCCACCGCGCCGCGGAACAGCGCATTAGCGGTGTCGTCGGGATCGCTGGCGGCGCCGGCCCGTTTTGGCACCGGATAGGGCTCGCCGGTGAGCGCGGCTTCGCCCGCGGTGAAGGCGGTGCTCTCCACGACCAGCGCGTCCGCGGGGATGATGTCGCCGGCGCGGACGCGCAGGAGATCGCCGGGGACGACCCTGTCGACCTCGATCTCGCGGAAGGCGCCGTCGCGCCGGACCTCGGCCTTGAGCGCCACCGAGCGGCGCAGGACCTCGGCGGCGCGCACCGCATGGCCTTCCTGGACGGTGTCGAGCCCGATCGAGAGGGCGAGAATCAGCACGATGATGAGGCCGCCGATGTCGTCGCCGGTCAGCATCGAGACGATGCCGGCGACCAGCAGGATCAGCGACAACGGCTCCAGCAGCCGGCGCAGGATCGCGCGCGCCGCCCCCTCGATCCGCGGCGGGGCATCGCTGTTCGGCCCGAACCGGTCCAGCCGTTCGGCGGCTTGATGTGTGCTCAGGCCCTGCAATGAGCAGCCGAGCCGGGTGCAGAGCGCGTCAGTCGACAGATGCCAGAACTGGCTCGTCTGGCTGGTCGGTGGCTTGGTCACGGCATGTCCGAAATGGAGGCCTCGAGGCCGGATGAAGGTGTCAGCAAGGGTAAGCTGCTGAGGTGACAGCTCTCCCTTGCCGCAATTGCGCTCCGAAACGGTTGATGCGGGTCAAGCGGGCTGCCGGCAGGCCCGAAGGTTTCAAGATTTTAAGGGGATATCAAAGGCTTGAGCCGCCCTTCGGACCTCGAAAAAGCCCCGTTCTTGCTTGCCTAGAGGGGCTGCTTCCTTTATCCGGTTGGCTGCCTCGCATGCGAGCGGCCTCGGGCCGCTGAGAGGGCTGGGCGCAGGCATGATCCCGGAAAAGTGGGCACCGGTTTTCCGCGAGGATCATGCCTCCTGAGAGACAGATTGATAGGGATTACCCGCGAATGGCCAACGTTGTCGTCGTCGGCGCCCAATGGGGCGACGAAGGGAAGGGCAAGATCGTCGACTGGTTGTCGGAGCAGGCGGATATCGTCGCGCGCTTCCAGGGCGGCCATAACGCCGGCCACACGCTGGTCATCAATGGCGAGACCTACAAGCTCGCGCTGCTGCCCTCGGGCGTGCTGCGTCCGTCGAAGCTGGCGGTGATCGGCAACGGCGTGGTGTTCGATGCCCAGGCCTTCCTCGACGAGGTCGCCAAGCTGCGCGGACAGGGCGTTGCGGTCGGTCCGGAGAATCTCCGCGTCGCCGAGAACGTCACCCTGATCCTGCCGCTGCATCGTGAGCTCGACGCCCTGCGCGAGTCCTCGAACGCTGCGACCGCGATCGGCACCACCCGCCGCGGCATTGGACCTGCCTATGAGGACAAGGTCGGCCGCCGTGCCATTCGCCTGATGGACCTCGCCGACCTCGACACGCTGCCGCACAAGATCGACCGGCTGCTGGCGCATCACAACGCGCTGCGCCGCGGCCTCAACCTGCCGGAGTTCGACGGCAGGGACATCCTGAAGGAGCTGAGCGCGCTGGCGCCGCAGCTGCTACCTTACGCCGAGACCGTGTGGCGCCTGCTCGATCAGGAGCGGCGTGCCGGCAAGCGTATCCTGTTCGAGGGTGCGCAGGGCGCGCTGCTCGACGTCGACCACGGCACCTACCCTTACGTCACCTCGTCGAACACGGTGGCGGCGCAGGCGGCGACCGGCACCGGCCTCGGCCCGGGCGCGGTCGGCTATGTGCTCGGCATCTGCAAGGCCTACACGACCCGGGTCGGCAAGGGCCCGTTCCCGACCGAACTCCTCAACGAGATCGGCGAGGAGATCGGCCGTCGCGGCCGCGAGTTCGGCGTCAATACCGGACGCAAGCGCCGCTGCGGCTGGTTCGACGCCGTGCTGGTGCGACAGACCGTCCGCACCTGCGGCATCACCGGTCTGGCGCTGACCAAGCTCGACATCCTCGACGGCTTCGACACGATCGAGGTCTGCGTCGGCTACAAGCTCGACGGCAAGGAGATCGACTACTTCCCGGCCGGCGAGGGCGCGCAAGGCCGGGTCGAGCCGATCTACGAGACCATCGAGGGCTGGAAGGAGCCGACCGCCAATGCCCGGTCGTGGGCCCAGCTGCCGGCCCAGGCCATCAAATATGTCCGGCGGATCGAGGAATTGGTGGGGTGCCCGGTGGCGCTGCTTTCCACCAGCCCCGAACGCGAGGATACTATCCTGGTGCAAAATCCGTTTGAGGCTTAACGATCTCTTACCGGGACGCGCGTATCATTGAGTAGAAATGGCTGATTACTATCCGCTGATCGCCCGCGCTATTGCCGCCCTGGACCCCAATGCTCCCGGCGAAAGCCGTCGCGCGCTCTATGAGCGGGCGCGCACGGCCCTGATCGCGCAGCTCCGCAGCGTTCAGCCGCCGCTCTCCGAATCCGAGATCACCCGCGAGCGGCTGTCGCTGGAAGAGGCCGTCCGCAAGGTCGAATCGGAAGCCGCCCAGCGCGCCCGCGACGCCTCGCGTCCTGGCGGCGGCGCCCCCCGCAGCGGCGGCAGCGGCGATGCCTTCCGCCGCGCCAGCACCCGTGCGGCCGAGGCGGGCCCCGCCGGGGCCCCTCCGGCAGGTCCGCCGCGGACCCGTCCGGCGCCGACGCCGCCACGCGCCGACCGTCCCTCCTTCAACGTCGACGACCAGGGCGATGCCCCGCGTCCGCCGCGCGCACCGCGTTTCGACGCGCCGCGCCAGCCAGGACCGTCCGGCGGCCCGCCCGCGCCGCCGATGCCGGAGCCGCCGGCTCCCCCGCCGGCCGGACGCGATCGCCAAGGTGATCGTCAAGCTCCACGCCGTCCGCCGGACGCCGGTGCGCCCCCCACGTTGCCTGCCGCACCCGGCGTGCGCGGCTTCCGCGACATCACGGCCGATGCCAACGATCTCGGCGGCGCCGCCGCACAGGCCAACCGCGCCGCGCGCCGCACCTATGCCAACGTGCCCTCGCCCTCGCCGGAATTCGACCGGCTTGAGCCGAGCCTGGAAAACCGCGTCGGCGAGGGCGAGGCGCCCTATTCCTACGACGAGTCGATCGAGGAGGCCGAGCGCTACGCGCCGCGGCCGCCGTCGGGGCGCCCGCACATCCCCGTCCTCGACCGCGACGGCAAGAAGCCCAAGCGCCGCGGCTCTGTCTTCCCGTTCAAGACCGCGATCGCCGTCGGCATCGTGCTGATCCTGGTCGGTGCCGGCATCCTCTGGGGCAAGCAGGCGGTGCAGATCGCGAGCGGCCTGCTCAAGCCCTCGCCGACCCAGGTGGCGGAGGCGCCGAAGGATTCCTCGCAGCCGCAGAGCAAGCCCAAGATTCCGGATCGCGTCGGCCAGCCCTCGGCCGACCAGCCGGTCGCGCCGGTGGCGCAGAAGGTCGTGCTCTATGACGAGGATCCGTCGGATCCGAAGGGCAAGCAATATGTCGGCTCGGTGGTGTGGCGGCTCGAGCCGATCAAGGCTTCGGGCAGCCAGAAGGCCGACGTCGCCGTGCGCGCCGACATCGAGATTCCCGACCGCAAGTTCAAGATGACGATGTCGTTCGTGCGCAACACCGATGCGTCGCTGCCGGCGAGCCACACCATCGAACTGAACTTCACCGTTCCCACCGATTTCCCCGGTGGCGGCATCGGCAATGTGCCGGGTGTCCTGATGAAGTCGAACGAGCAGGCCCGCGGCACGCCGCTGGCGGGCTATGCCGTCAAGGTCACGGATTCCAAGGTGACGGATCCGGTGAAGGGCCCGACCGGCATCTCGACGCTCTTCCTGGTCGGATTGTCGAATGTCGATGCGGACCGCACCCGTAACATCCAGTTGCTGAAGGAGCGCTCCTGGTTCGACATGCCGATGGTCTACACCAACCAGCGCCGCGCCATCATCGCGATCGAGAAGGGCGCCCCCGGCGAGCGCGCCTTCAACGACGCCTTCGCGCAGTGGGGCGACTGAGCTTGGTCACCTCTCCCCAGCGGGGAGAGGTCGGATTGCTATGGCGCGCAATTGCGCGCCTGAGCAATCCGGGTGAGGGGCCGCAACGTTCAGTGAGAGTGTAACCCCTCACCCGGACCGCATCTTCGATGCGCTCCGACCTCTCCCTACGGGAGAGGTGAAGCGCCCCCTAACCGGCAGCTCTGTCTACTTAGGATTTGCTAGCCTTACTGCGCCGCGGCTTCGCGCTTCCGTGCCGCCGTTGCGGCGGCGTGCTCGCGGTCCATCACGGCGCGGCAGCCGGGGCTGACCTGCGACTTGTTCCGCACCATGCAGGCGGTGATCCGGGAGATGTCGGGGATTTCACTGGAGCACAGCCGCATCGCATCGCCCGAGCACATCTGCTGCGCTTCGGACGAGAAGGCGAAGCCGGGCGATGTCTGGACTGCGATGGCGGTGGTGAGAGCCAGAAGCGAAGCGGTGGTTTTGAAGAGAGTTGCGATGGTCTGGCAGCGTGTCATGAAGATTGCATCCCCGCGTTGGCTTGAGCCATTTCGTTTTGGGGCGCCGCACACGGCTTGATCTGCCGCATGTCACAGCCTTCACGCCGGGAACTCAATCCCGCATGTGGTCGCTCGATTTCATGATGTTCGAATCGAAAAGTGCTGCGCCGCCCGAGCGAAGTATGCGCCATCGCCGGACAGCTGCAATGGGCGACGCGAAGGAATTCGCAATTGTTGCACGCGAGTCACGTCGCGACGATCAGGCCATCCGATCGGATGATGTACTCGCCGGTTCCACGTCAGCGAGCGATGCGGCGTGCTCTTCCACCGCGCTCGCGCCCTTGGCGGTGAGCTCGAACAGATCGCCGTCCTTGATCACGTAGCCGTCGGCGATCAATTGGACCATCATGCCTTGCCGGTCGTCGGCAAAGGCAACGGATTGACTGATGTCCTTCAGGACCGCGAGCTGTTCGTCGCGCAGCATCGTATCAGCCTCCGTTCGCGGGGAATGTCATCACATCCCGATCTTACATGCCGACTTACATTCCATGGCTCTGGAACACCTTGCTGCACGACTTCGACAGTTTTGCGCGGTTCGCCTGCAGGCAGCCTTGAACCGCGCCGTCATTGCCGAGGTCCTTGCGGCAGAGCTTCGATGCATCGCGCGAGCAGGCGTTCTGTTCCTGCGGCGTGCCCATGTGGCCTTGCGCGAGAACCGGCGTCATCGACGCGCCGCTCAGGGTTGTCAGGATGAGCGTCACGGTAAGAACGAACTTGCGGGACATCGGCACGGCTCCAAATCTGACAAGGGTTACGAATTTCAAGTCCTGTCTGAACTCGTCGCTTTGCCACTTGTTCCCTTCTTGCGGCGGGCGCCTGCGCCGGCTGTTGAGGGTTCCCGCAGCACTGCTATAACGGGGCAGGTGTGAGGGGTTGTGATGAAACGCTATCTGGTGTTTGCGCTGGTCGGGCCGTTCGTCGGCGGGTTCCTGCTGCTGCTGACCACGACCTACCAGTCCGGCTATTGGGCCCAGACCAATCTCGGCGAGGTCGGCAAGCTGTTCGCGGTGTTCTTCAAGACCCTGCAATACAGCTATCTGTTCGGCTTCCTGCCCTCGCTGATGATCGGGGCGGTCGACGACATCCTGCTCCATGTCCGGCGGATCCCGCCTAGCGTGCGGATGCTGCTGGTCGGGCTGATCGCCTTCGTCCTGGCGACGCTGACCTACAGCTCGCGCGGGCCGGATTCGGGCGCGGTGCAGTTCGTCCTGTACGGCCTCGTCGGCTTCGTGCCGGCGGTGATTTCATCCTGGCTCGTGCATAGATATATCGAGGAGCCGCAGGCCGCGCCGGCCTCGACCTGAGCACGCGACGTTCGCGCGCGTGCAGCAACCTCCGCCGCGTTGGCGCGTTTCCCTCCGGTTATGACCATGCCCGACGACGATATTCTCGCCCCCCGCAAATCCCGTTCCGGGAGCACCTTCCCCGGCGCTGGTGCGCGCGGGCCGATCATCGATCAGGACGGTCACGAGATCCGGCCCGAGACGCTGGAGCAGGGCTTTCGCGAGTTTCGCTTCGAGTTCGGTCAAGGAAATCCATTCGGTAATCTGACGCGCGAACAGCGCATCGCGCGGATCGAGGCGATCGCAAAGCTGCTCGACGTCGCCTTCGTCCTGCCCGGCACCAATATCCGCTACGGCATCGACGGGCTGATCGGCCTGATCCCCGTCGTCGGCGACATCATCACGACAGCGATCTCGCTGTGGCTGGTGCGGGAGGCCCGCGCGCTGGGCGCGCCCTGGTACATCACCGCGCGCATGCTGGGCAACGTCGCCCTCGACGGCGTCGTCGGCATCGTGCCGTTCGCGGGCGACGCCTTCGACGTCATGTTCCGCGCCAACATGCGCAACGTGCGCCTCCTGCGCCGCTGGCTCGACAAGCAGCCGAAGATGTAGCTCTTCGCCTCTTCTCGCTCCTCTCTCGTGTCCCGGACGCGCTGCGGCGCGTAGTGCCGCTGCGCAGAGCCGGGACTCAGAAGGCAACACGGGAAGACGTGTAGACATGGGCCCCGGCTCTGCAGCGCACCGCTGAAGGAGCGCTGCGCTGCGTCCGGGGCACGAGAATCATCGCCTAGCTCCCGCAAGCGAGAGAACCAAAACGCAAAAAGCGCGACAGCCTTTCGGCCATCGCGCTTTCTCCGCACATCGGAGTGTGGCGAAAACTTACGCCGCGTCGGCGTCCGTCTCGGCAGCGGCCGGCTTGGGACGGCGGGGCAGCGGGAAGGCCTCGCTCTCATAGAGCGAGCGGATGCCGTTCTGGTCGAAGCGCGCTTCCTCGACCTGGAGATAGGCGCCGTTCAGCGAATCCGTCGGCAACTGCTCCATCGCGAACTGCACGGCTTCGGCCGCGGTGCCGAACCGGCGATAGGTGAAGCCGGCACGCTTCTTCTTGCGGATCGCAGCGGGGAAGAGTTCGGCGGAGGTGTTGAAGTTGAACGGACGCAGTGGACGCATGGTCAAAGACCTCGTGATCTTCTCTGGGGCTTTAAGCGCGTGGGGTTTGAGGGGGCAGGGGCCGCAATCGAGCGGGCCGCCGCACATGTCATTTTCGCCCTCTAATATAGGCCGATTTGACGGAAATGCGACCCCTGCGATGCGAGATGATGAATCCGCGCATGGCAGCCCCGCGGGAGCTATAAACTCAAGAACTTCAATAACTTAAATGGTTTATAGTTTGCCAAGAAGCAGCAGCACGATCAGCACCACGAGCACGACCCCGCCGATACCCATGCCGGAATGGCCCATGCCGTAGCCATAGCCGCCGATCCGGCCGGACAGACCGCCGAGCAGGTAGATGATCACCAGGATGATCAGGATGGTCCCGAGCGACATTTGCGTCCTCCCTGGCGGCCGTCAAAAGACGCCGATCAGCTGCACCGCCAAGGAAGAAAAGCACATCCCGCAGCCGGGTTCCATGCCGGAACCCGGCGGCGCGTCAGGTTATTTGGGCTCAAGCTTCAGCGCCGCCGAGTTGATGCAGTAGCGCAGGCCGGTCGGTCCCGGGCCGTCGGGGAAGACGTGGCCGAGATGGCCGCTGCACTTGGAGCAGAGCACTTCGGTGCGGATCATGCCGTGGCTCACGTCCCGCTCCTCGTCGATATGGCTCTCGACCGCGGGCGCGGTGAAGCTCGGCCAGCCGCAGCCGGAATCGAACTTGGCATCGGATTCGAACAGCACGTTGCCGCAGCCGGCGCAGACATAGGTGCCGGCGCGATGATCGTGCTCATATTCGCCCGTGAAGGGACGCTCGGTCGCCTTCTCGCGCAGCACTGCGTATTGCATCGGCGACAGCTCGCGGCGCCACTGCTCTTCGCTCTTGATGACCTTGTCGGTCGTGTTGGTGGTCGTTTTCGTCTTGGTGTCGGGCATGGGTCTCCCGTTTTGTCTGTGCTCTGAAGATCAGTTGGTGGCCTTGCTGGCATTCACCAGCGTCGGCTTCTCGATGTAGTTATCCGCGAACAGCTTTTTCAGGTTCTCGACCTTGGGCAGGTCGTTATAGGCAATGTAGGGCTGGTTCGGATGCAGCGTCAGATAGTCCTGGTGATAGGCCTCGGCCGGATAGAACGCCTCGAGCGCGCCGACCTTGGTCACGATCGGCTTGCCGAACACTTTCGCGCCGTTGAGCTGGGCGATATAGGCCTCCGCCACCTTCTTCTGCTCGTCGGAGGTGGTGAAGATCGCCGAGCGATATTGCGTGCCGGTGTCCGGCCCCTGGCGGTTGAGCTGCGTCGGGTCGTGCACCACCGAGAAGTAGATCTGGAGGATCTTGCCATAGGAGATCTTCTTGGGATCGTACTTGATCTCGACCGATTCCGCGTGTCCCGTGCGGCCGCTCGAGACGGTCTGGTAGTCCGCCGTCGCCTTGGTGCCGCCGGCATAGCCGGAGACCGCGTTGACGACGCCGGCGGTGTGCTGGAAAACGCCCTGCACGCCCCAGAAGCAGCCGCCGGCGACAACGGCGGTCTGGATGCCGCTTGCCGGCGCCGCGTCCATCGC
This sequence comes from Bradyrhizobium sp. BR 10289, assembly GCF_019455385.1. GTDB lineage: Bacteria > Pseudomonadota > Alphaproteobacteria > Rhizobiales > Xanthobacteraceae > Bradyrhizobium. Next base: position 160,076 of record NZ_JACOFR010000009.1, on the reverse strand, counting down.
CGGGGCGGGGATCACCACCGCGTCCTCGGCGGCCCGGGACGGCACGGCAAAGGCCAGCGTCAGGGCGGTGGTTGCGGCGAGCAGGGTCAGAAGGGCAGGACGGCGCATGGCGAAGCCTCTTTCCGGAAGGTTGCGACAGTCTAGGTCGGTTGGCGCCGGGCGAACAGCCTGCCCGGCCGCATTTTCGCGTCATCCGAGATACGGAGAAAGCCGGCGATTGTTACGCCGGGACGGACACGAGCCTGTGAAATAGGCCGCATACGAGGCTGGCTTGGCGTGTTAGGGAACTCGTCGTGAGATGAACCCGTGCGATCGACCATCGACTTAAAAGTGGTGGCTGGAGCTGGCCTGAGAACATGCTGCGCGTCGTTTCCCTGACCCTCGTCATCCTGATCTCCGCCGCCGCGACCGCCGCAGCCGAGCCCCAGCTCGGCGACGATCTCGCCGTTTGCCGCGACCGCCAGGCGGATGCCCAGGCCCGTGCGACCGCCTGCGACAATCTGCTCAATGCCGACCGCCTCACCGGCAAGGACAAGGCGATCGCGCTGACCGTGCGCGGCAACACCCAGATCAACAAGCGCGACTACGTCCATGCCATCGAGACCTTGTCGATGGCCGTCGAGCTCGATCCGGACTACGTCATAGCGCTCAACCTGCGCGGCCTCGCCCACGAGCGCAAAGGCGAGGAAGACCTTGCGATGGCGGACTACAATCTCGCGCTCCAGAAGCGGCCGACCTACGGCGTTCCCTACAACAACCGCGGGGTCATCCAGCTACGCCGCGGGGCGCTGCAAAGCGCGATCGACGATTTCAACATGTCGATCAAGTACACGCCCAAATTCCTGCTGCCCTGGACCAATCGTGCCCGGGCGCGCACGCTGCTGAAGGATTACGACGGTGCGATCGCCGATTTCGCGGAGGCCGAGAAGATCGATCCGACCGCACCGCAGGTCAGCGGCAACCGCTGCATCACCTGGGGCCTGATGGGCAAGTACGACCAGGCCTTTGCCGATTGCAACAATCTGATCGAGAGGCAGCCGAAGAACGGTTTCGCGATCAACAACCGCGCCGACGTCTTCATGATGAAGGGCGACCTCGATTCCGCGTTGAAGGACTACAACACGGTCATCCAGCTCTACCCCAACAACGTCCGGGCGCATTCAGGCCGCGGCCAGATCTACGAGCGGAGGAAAGACCTCGCCCAGGCCCGGGCCGACTACCGTTCGGCGGCCTATTCGCTGACCAACTACGACGAACTCGACGTCGCCCGCGCCCGCGCCATCGCGCAGGAGCGGCTCGCCGCGCTGACGCCGAGGGAGCAGGCCGCGCCCACCGGCCGCCGCGTCGCGCTGGTGGTCGGCAACGGCGCCTACAAGAACGTGCACGCCCTGCCCAATCCGCCGCGCGATGCGAAACTGATCGCAAGCGTGCTGAAGGATGTCGGTTTCCAGACAGTGATCTCCGTCAATGACCTCACCCGCGACAAGTTCTTCCAAGCGCTGAAGACCTTCGCCGACGAAGCGGAGAAGGCCGATTGGGCCGTGGTCTATTATGCCGGCCATGGGTTCGAGATTGGCGGGGTCAACTATCTCGTCCCGGTCGATGCCAAGCTTGCCGCCGACAAGGATGCCGAGACGCAAGCCGTCGCGCTGGAGCAGGTCATCGCCGCCGTCGGCGCGGCGCGAAAAGTGCGCCTCGTGATCCTGGATGCCTGCCGCGACAATCCGTTCGCGCCGACCATGCAGCAGACGCTGTCGCTCAAACTGGTCGACAAGGGCTTTTCCAACATCGAGCCCGGCGCCGGCTTCATGGTGGTCTACGCCGCCAAGCACGGCGAGACCGCGATCGACGGCGAGGACGGCGCCGACAGCCCGTTCTCCACTGCACTTGCCCGCGAGATCAAGGTGCCCAAGGTCGAGATCCGAAAGCTGTTCGACATCGTCCGCGACGAGGTCTGGAGCGCGACCAAGCACGAGCAGCAGCCGTTCTCGTACGGCTCGCCGCCGGGGAGAGAGGACTTTTATTTCGTCGCGGGGAAGTGAGGCGGCGCGTGGCGCTGGCGGCGATCTCTTTCACATCAGCGAATTGAACCATTCGAAGACCGTGGTGTTCCCATTCAGCGCGGTGCCGTCGCCATAAAGACTCGCCAGGAACGTGCCGCGATGGCTCGCGCCGTTGACGGCAACGCCATCTGCCAATTGTCCCCCCGAAGCCGGCGCCATCTTGACGAGGCTTGGGTACAGGGCCTCGTCGGCCAATCCGTAGTAGAACCTGATCGGAGAATCGTAACCCCAGAAGGTGGCGCTGTTCGCGGCGAGGCGGCGCAGGAATTGGCTGTTGGTGTCGTCGGTGAAGCGTTCGAAGAATCCGTCAACCAGAAAGTCGGAGGCTGGCGGAATGGATTTCGCGATCTCGCCGTCCAGGCTGTAGTGGGACCAGTACGTTTCGGCAAAGGCGCGGTATTGCGGCTTGATAGCGGCATCGAACAGCCTGTTCAGGTCATAGTACCGCCGATAGCTTCCGAGCAGGACGATGATACAGGGTGTGATCCAGGCCGGGGGCAGCGGATAGGCGCTATCCGTGGCCGGAATGTAGGATTTGGGGCTCACCCAGTAGTGGAAGCTTTCGGGTAGATTGTTGAATGGACTCTGGGCTGCGGTTGCGGTCACCGCGATGCGCCGCCGCTGCATCTCCTGCTTGAGCCATTGCGTATTCAGTGCGCCCTGCGACCAGCCGTTCAAGACCAGCGCGGATTTGCGCAGGCCCAGTTTCCCGAGTTCCAGCAATCCGGCATTCAGAACATCGAGGCAGCATTGGACGGTTGCTTCCTTCACCGCATAGGCTTCGCCGCGACCACCGCGATAGGGCCCCTTGCCCAGATAGTCGGCGGCAATGACGGCGTAGCCATTGCCTGCAAAACGCTGGATGTTGAAGAGCGTCTCGATCGAATCGACGTTGTCGCGCAGCTCGTAGCCGTCGGATTCCAGCCGCGTGAGATTGGAAGGGACCTGATCGAACGAAAGGATCGTGCCGTGCTGCCACGAGAGGACGGGCAGGGCGCCGCGCTTGCCGGCCGGGACGGCCAGCAGTCCGCTGACCTTGACCCTCTCGCCCGTTTCCTGAACGCGCGTGAAGGTCGTGATGCGCTTCAAGTCGACGTCGAAACGTGCGGAATGCTTGGCGGGAAACTCCGCGGCCAGGACGTTGTGCTCATTGAAGACGGAATAGAACTTGGCTGCCAGCGCATTGAGCCGCTCCCGGGAGATCCGGATCGGCCTGTCCGAAACGACGCGTGATGCCCGAGCAGGCGATGAAAGAGCCATACGAGGCATCGCCGTCGCAAGCGCGACGGAACCGGCTGTCATGCTCGCGGACTTGAGAAAGCCGCGACGGTTCATGGCAACGGCCTTCAGGTATCCAGGTCTTGTTGTGCGCGCGCCCATGTGTTCGCTCCGGAAAGGTCGCGATGAGCGGTGATACACGCCAAAGCCTAGCGCCTGGTGAATGTGAGAGACCAGCCGCGGGGACTATACCACGATACTCAGCCGCTTCGCTGCCCGCGTGATCCCCGTGTACAGCCACCGCGCCCGGCTCTCCCCAAACGCAAAACTCTCGTCGAACAGCACGACGTCGTCCCATTGCGAACCCTGCGATTTGTGCACGGTCAGCACATAGCCGTAGTCGAACTCGTCGTAGGGCTTGCGCTGCTCCCAGGCGATCTGCTCGACGCCACCCTCGAAGCAATCGGCGCGCACCGAGACCTTCGTCACCTTGTGCCCGAAATCCTCATCGGGCGAGAGCCGCATCGAGAGGATGCGCGACTTCGAGCGCGAGGTGTTGCGCGATTTCACGCGCCACAGGCCGCCGTTGAACAGGCCCTTCTTGCGGTTGTTGCGCAGGCACACCAGCTTGTCGCCGGCGACCGGAAACACGTCCTCGATGTTCTGGCGCTGCCGCACGCGCATGTTGTAGGCGCGCCGCGTGTTGTTGCGGCCGACCAGCACCTGGTCGGCGCCCATGACGCGGTCGGGATCGAGCTCCTTCCGCGACACCACTTCGCTCTCGCCGTAACGGCCGATGTCGAGCTCGCGGCCCTCGCGCACGTCCATCGACATCCGCACGATCGGATCGTCCTGCGCCTGGCGGTGCACCTCGGTGAGCATCGCGTCCGGCTCGACATTGGTGAAGAAGCCGCCGCCCTGGATCGGCGGCAACTGCGCGGGATCGCCCAGCACCAGCAGCGGGCAATCGAACGACATCAAATCGCGCCCCAATTCGGCATCGACCATCGAGCATTCGTCGATCACGATCAGCTTGGCCTTCGATGCCGGCGCATCGTCCCACAATTCGAAGCTCGGCTGCTCCTCGCCGGATTCGCGGGCGCGGTAGATCAGCGAATGGATGGTGGAGGCCTCGTCGCAACCCTTGTTGCGCATGACGAGGGCCGCCTTGCCGGTGAAGGCGGCAAACTTCACCTCGCCGTCGACGCCCTCGGCGATGTGGCGCGCCAGCGTGGTCTTGCCGGTGCCGGCAAAGCCGAACAGCCGGAAAATCGGCGGCGTGCCGTTCCGGCCCGGTTTGGCCTTGAGCCAGTCGCCAACGGCCTTGAGCGCGGCATCCTGATGCGGGGTGAAAGTGGCCATGTCTGTCATGAGAGAGGGCGAAACGAGGCGATTCGCCATCCCCCAAAACTAACCATTCGCCCCGAGGGTTCAAGCGGCCCGGATCGGCCCTATTGCCACCCCGGCACACCCCGCATATCCGGCAATTGATGCGCGATGCCCTTGTGGCAGTCGATGCAGGTCTTTTCCTTGGTGAACAGGAAACGCTGGTGCGCCACTGAGGCCCGCGGCGACTGTTTCGTGATGTCCATGGAATCGGCGCTGTGGCAGTTCCGGCATTCCAGCGAATCGTTGGCCTTGAAGCGCGCCCATTCATGGGCCGCCAGCTCGAGCCGGTGGTCCAAAAACTTCTCGCGCGTGTTGATCGTGCCGAAAATCTTGCCCCAGACCTCCTTGGAAGCCTGCATCTTGCGCGCGATCTTGTCGGTCCAGTTGTGCGGCACATGGCAGTCCGGACAGGTCGCGCGCACGCCGGAGCGGTTGGTGAAGTGGATGGTCGACTTCAGCTCGGCGTAGACGTTGTCCTTCATCTCGTGGCAGCCGGTGCAGAATTTCTCGGTGTTGGTCAGTTCCAGCGCGGTGTTGAAGCCGCCCCAGAAGATCACGCCGGCGGCAAAGCCCGCCAGCACCAGCACGCCAAGCCCGAACACCGAGCTCGGCCGGATCAGCACCTGCCAGAGCTCGAGCAGAAAGGCCCAGCTTCGCGCAATGAAGCCGTGCTTGGCTTTTGGCTCGTCAGCAGTCGCCGTCATCGCCGGCCACCCGGGCTTGCGCGCGACAGCAGCGTGTCGATATCCGTAAAGTCATTGCTCACGGGCGGCGTCGCGGTGTTCTGCGGCACGTGGCATTCAGTGCAGAAGAACCGCCGCGGCGACATCGAGGCCAGGAACTGGCCGTTGCGGTCCATGAAGTGCGTGATCGACACCATCGGCGCCTGCGATTCCGCCGTGCGTGCCCGCGCGTGGCAGGACAGGCATTTGTTGCCATTGAGGTCGATCTGGTAGCCGTCGATGCTGTGCGGGATCACCGGCGGCTGCTCCGGATAGTTGCGCGACTCCCGCTCCGAGGTGTTGCGGTTCGGCAGCATCGGCGGCGCCGGTCCTTCGTCATTGAGCGGGGTCGGGCCGCGCAGGCCAGAATTGACGGTCTGCGCGGTGAGAGAGCTCGCACCCGCGGCGATCGCGACCGCGAGCAGGGCAATGCCAAATCTTCTCATCATGACTGGGTCACCCGCTCGATGCGCACGGCGCATTTCTTGTAGTCGGTCTGCAGCGAGATCGGATCGGTGGCGTCGAGCGTCACCTTGTTGATCAGCTTCGATTCGTCGAACCACGGCACGAACACGAGGCCACGCGGCGGCCGGTCGCGCCCGCGGGTCTCGACACGGGCGCGGATGAAGCCGCGGCGCGAGACCACCTTCACTTCGTCGCCGCGCCGGAGCTTGGCTTCCGAGGCATCATCGGGATGCATGAAGCAGACCGCCTCGGGAAACGCCTTGTAGAGCTCGGGCACGCGGCGCGTCATGGTGCCGGAATGCCAGTGCTCCAGCACGCGGCCGGTCGAGAGCCAGAACGGATAGTCGTTGTCGGGCGATTCCGCCGGCGGCTCGTAAGGCAGCGCGAAGATGCGCGCCTTGCCGTCGGGGTAGCCGTAGAACTGCACCTCGGTGCCCTGCTTGACGTAGGGGTCGCTGCCCTCGCGGAAGCGCCACTTCGTCTCCTGGCCGTTGACCACGGGCCAGCGCAGGCCGCGCTCCCGGTGATAAGCCTCGAACGGTGCGAGGTCGTGGCCGTGGCCGCGGCCGAACGAGGCGTATTCTTCGAACAATCCCTTCTGCACGTAGAAGCCGAACGCCTTCGCTTCTTCGTTCGCGTAGCCTTCCTCGATCTCCGTCACCGGGAATTTGTCGACCTGGCCGTTCTTGTAGAGCACGTCGAACAGCGTCTTGCCGCGCACCTCCGGCTTCTTCGCGATCAGCTCTTCCGGCCACACCTCCTCGATCTTGAAGCGTTTTGAAAATTCCATCAGCTGCCAGAGATCGGACTTGGCTTCGCCCGGCGCCTTGACGAGTTGATGCCAGAACTGCGTGCGCCGCTCGGCATTGCCATAGGCGCCTTCCTTCTCCACCCACATCGCGGTCGGCAGGATCAAATCGGCGGCGAGCGCCGTCACCGATGGATAGGCGTCAGAGACCACGATGAAATTGTCGGGGTTGCGGAAGCCGGGATAGGTCTCCTCGTTGGCATTGGGGCCGGCCTGGAGGTTGTTGTTGACCTGTACCCAATAGGCGTTGATCAACCCGTCCTTCAGCATCCGGCTTTGCAGCACGGCGTGCGCGCCGTTCTTGTCGGGAATGGTGCCTTCGGGCAGCAGCCATAGATGCTCGGCATGGTCGCGATGCGCCTTGTTGGTGACGACCATGTCGGCGGGCAGGCGGTGCGAGAAGGTGCCGACCTCGCGCGCGGTGCCGCAGGCCGAAGGCTGGCCGGTCAGCGAGAACGGGCTGTTGCCGGGCGAGGAGATTTTTCCCGTGAGAAGATGGATGTTGTAGACGAGGTTGTTGCACCAGACGCCGCGGGTGTGCTGGTTGAAGCCCATGGTCCAGAACGAGACCACCTTTGTCTTGGGATCGGCGTAGAGCTCGGCCAGTGCTTCCAGCCGGTTCAGCGGCACGCCGGACATTTCGGCCGCCTTTTCCAGCGTGTAGTCCGCAACGAACCTGACGTATTCGTCGTAGCTCATGTCGGTGGAGTCGTTGGCCTTCGCGGCGCCCGTCGCCTTCTTCTGCAGCGGATGCTCGGGCCGCAAGCCATAACCGATGTCGGTCTGGCCGCGCCGGAAGATGGTATGCGCGGCGACGAAGTCCTTGTTGACCCGGCCGGTCTTGATGATGTGGTTGGCGATGGCGTTGAGGATGTAGAGATCGGTCTGCGGCTTGAACACCATGCCGATGTCGGCGAGATCGAACGAGCGATGCTCGAAAGTCGAGAGCACGGCGACGCGGACATGCGGCGCAGAGAGCCGGCGATCGGCGAGACGCGTCCACAGGATCGGATGCATCTCCGCCATGTTGGAGCCCCACAGCACGAATGCATCGGTCGCCTCGATGTCGTCATAGCAGCCGGCCGGCTCGTCGATGCCGAAGGTGCGCATCATGCCGGCGACGGCCGAGGCCATGCAGTGGCGCGCGTTGGGATCGATGTTGTTGGTGCGGAAGCCGGCCTTGTAGAGTTTCGAGGCGGCGTAACCCTCCCAGATGGTCCACTGGCCGGAGCCGAACATGGCGAGACCGTTCGGCCCACGCTTCTTCAACGTCTCCTTCCACTTCAACTCCATGATGTCGAAGGCTTCGGTCCAGGTGACAGGCGTGAAGTCGCCGTTCTTGTCGTATTTGCCGCCTATCTTGCGCAGCATCGGCTGCGTCAGGCGGTCATGGCCGTACATGATCTTGGAGAGGAAATAGCCCTTGACGCAGTTGAGACCGCGATTGACCTCGGCCTTGATGTCGCCATGCGTGGCGACGACGCGGTTGTCCTTGGTCGCGACCATCACGGAACAACCGGTGCCGCAGAAGCGGCAGGCGGCCTTGTCCCATTTCAGTTCGGACGTCTCGCGCTCGGTGACGAGATTGGCGGCGAGAGCAGGGGCCGGCAGGCCCGCGGCAGCGGCCGCAATCGCGGCGGCCTCGAGCTTGAGCATCTGGCGACGGTCGAGCTTCGGCGATGTCATGATGGCTCTTCCCTCGACTAGGCGGTTTCGATGGCGTGAAAGACCAGCGCCGCGGAATAGACGTCTGCCAGCGACTGGATGGTGTTGAGCATGGTGCCGAGGCTGCCCGCGTCCGGCGCCTCGGTGACGACGACGAGTTTGCCGCGCGGATCCCGGCCGTGAATTTCGCAGCCGGGAAGCGCCGATATCTCGGCCTCCAGCGCGTCGAGGCGCTCGGGGCGCGCCTGCACGACGATGCTGGCGATCTCGCAGCCGGGTGGAGAGATGACGCGGTCGGTGCTGAGCACCCGTCCCGTGATCAATGCACGGCGGTTGAACGTGGGGTGGGCCATGATGCCTGTCTTTCGCTTGTCGGGGATCAATGCGCGGAGGGCGGCGGCCCAGGTGGGCCGGCGAACATCTGGTAGATCCAGACGCCGAGCCCGTAAGAGCCGACCGTTCCGACCGCGAGGACGGGCATCACGACCGCGGTCAGGAACAGGAACGCAAAAATCTCCATGCGCTTACGGCGCACGCGCGAGGTCGTGTCGTCGGGAGCCGACATATCCGGTCTCTTCGGGGATGTGATGGGGAATCGGGACGGCATCCGGGCCGTTGCCTTGCTGCATGATTGATGCAAAAGAGCCGCGACGGCGTTGATCTGGATCAATCGGGCGCGTTCGCCGCACCCTGTCGCGGCGGAATCAGGCGCGTTCGGCTACGCGCGGTGGCGGGATCGATGTCCCGCGCGATGGAATTGCGTTGCCGTAGACAGCCGCATCTCACGCACTAAGATGACGCTAACAACAATAAGCGGGCAAGAAAACCGGGAGAGGCGTCATGAAGTTCGGCATCTTCTATGAGCTGCAACTGCCGCGGCCCTGGGCGGTCGGCGACGAGCTCGCCCTTTACCAGAATGCGCTGTCGCAGATGGAGCTCGCCGATAGCCTCGGCTACGACCACGCCTGGGTCGTCGAGCATCACTTCCTCGAGGAATATTCGCACTCGCCCTCGCCGGAATCGTTCCTCGCCGCCGCCAGCCAGCGCACCAAAAACATCCGGCTCGGCCACGGCATCCTCCAGCTCACGACCAACCATCCGGCGCGCGTCGCCGAGCGCGTCGCGGTGCTCGATCTGCTCTCCAACGGCCGCTGCGAATTCGGCATGGGCGAGAGCGCGTCGATCACCGAGCTGACGCCGTTCGGCCGCGACATGGAAACCAAGAAGGAAGTGTTCGAGGAAGCGGTCGCTGCGATCTTCCCGATGTTCAAGGACGCAGGGAGCGAGCATCACGGCAAATATTTCGACATTCCCTTGCGCAACGTCGTGCCCAAGCCCGTGCAGAAGCCGCATCCGCCGCTGTGGATGGCGTGCTCGCAACTGCCGACGATCGAGCGTGCCGGCCGTCACGGCTTTGGCGCGCTCGGCTTCCAGTTCGTCAGCGCCGACGCCGCACACGCTTGGGTGCACGCCTATTACAATGCGATGACCAAACGGCTGCACAAGCTGGCCGACTACGAGATCAATCCGAACATGGCGCTGGTCTCGTTCTTCATGTGCGCCAGGACCGACGAGGAGGCCCGTGCCCGCGCCGACGGCGCCACCTTCTTCCAGTTCGCGCTGCGCTTCTACGGCGCCTCGCAGAACCGCCAGCGCCCCGCGCCCTACACCGTCAACATGTGGGACGAGTACAACAAGTGGAAGCGCGAGAACCCCGAGGCACAGGAGGCCGCCTTGCGCGGCGGCCTGATCGGCTCGCCCGAGACGATCCGGAAGAAACTGAAGCGCTTCCAGTCCTCGCATATCGACCAGGTGATCCTGCTCAACCAGGCCGGCAAGAACAGCCACGAGCACATCTGCGAATCGCTCGAGCTGTTCGGCCGCGAGGTGATGCCGGAGTTCCAGAACGATCCGGCTCAGGCCGCCTGGAAACAGGGCGTGATGAGCGGCGAGATCAAGCTGGAGGAGATCGACACCGAGGCCTTCATCGATCGCTATGGCAAGCTCGCGATCAATGTCGCCCCGGCAAAGGCCGCGGCGGGGTAGGGGGTTCTCTTGGCGAAACACAGGATCTATACGACCAGCTTCGCCAGCGTTTACCCGCTCTATGTTGCGAAGGCGGAGAAGAAGGGCCGCTCGAAGGCCGAGGTCGATCAGATCATCACCTGGTTGACAGGCTACGGTCCGAAGGAGCTGCAAATCCAGCTGGAGCGAAAGACGGATTTTGAAACCTTCTTTGCCGAGGCTCCTGCGATCAATCCGTCCCGCAACCTGATCAAAGGCGTGGTCTGCGGCGTACGGGTGGAGGAGATCGAGGAGCCCACGATGCGGGAGATCCGCTACCTGGACAAGCTGATCGACGAGCTGGCTAAGGGAAAGACGATGGACAAGATCCTGCGAAAAGAGTGATTCTCCGGCCGCTGCCGGCGGATCATGTCGAAAGGCGCCACGCGATCGCGCGAGGAACGAACGAGGCGCAGGGCATTTGACAGCGAGGCGCGCCGCCCATGGCGCCGCTGCTGCGACCTTCAACGACGATGCTCATGACACCCTTTCGCCAGCCAGACGTGCTCGACTGCGTCGTGATCGGAGGCGGGCCGGCCGGGCTTACGGCCGCCCTCTATCTCGCACGTTACAGGCGGTCGGTCGTCGTGATCGATGCCGGACGCAGCCGGGCGGAATGGATCCCGAAGAGCCATAATTATCCGGGCTTTCCGTCAGGCATTTCCGGCCATGAGCTCCTGGCATTGCTCAGGAAGCAGGCGTCCTTCTACAACGTCACCCTCGTCAGCGCCCATGTCGACGGTCTCGTCCGAAGCGGCGAGGTCTTCGAGGTCCGCTGCGGCGACGGAACGGCGAGGGCGCGAACCGTTCTTCTGGCCACGGGCATTGTCGATATCGAGCCGGAGATCGAAGGACATGATGCGGCCGTGCATCGCGGACTGATCCGCTACTGCCCTGTTTGCGATGCGTTTGAAGCTGCCGACAAGCGCATCGGCGTCCTTGGCGGCGGCAGTGGCGCTGTCGGTAAGGCCAGGTTCCTGCGCAGCTACTCACGCGATGTCGCGCTGGTCGTGTCGGGCGAGGAGGCCGTCGCCGAGGAAGACCTCCGCGCATCCGGGATCAGGCTGATCCGTGCCACCTCGGAATTGCGGATCGAAAACGGCAGCATCCTCGCCCCGAGTGATCAGGGAGACGTCGCGATCGACGTTCTCTATCCGGCGCTCGGCTGCAATGCGGGCTCGAAGCTGGCAACCGGCCTTGGCGCGTGCAGCAATGATGTGGGCTGCCTCGAGGTCGACGCGCACCAGCAAACGACGGTGCCGGGGATCTACGCCGCAGGGGACGTCGTATCCGATCTTCACCAGATCGCGGTCGGGACGGGCCACGCGGCGATCGCGGCCACCCGTATTCACAAGACTCTGCCGCCCAATCCGCGCTGAGGACGCGCCCGCGTGAAGTTGAAGCAGCGCTGCGGCGTCTGCGACAAGATGCCCGCCGCAATCGTGCTTTTTCAAAATCACTGTGTTCAGCAGGGGTTTGTCGCGTGGTATTTTCGGATGTTGTCGTATCGTTTGATCGTGATGAATGCAGGCTATCACCGAGACATTGCAAGCAGGCCGGCGTCGTGAGGAACTGACGTTTTCCTTTGGACCGTTCCGGCTGGTGCCGCGGCGCCAGCTTCTTCTTCAGGATGGCCGGCCGGTCAAAATGGGCGGCCGCGCCTTCGAGCTGCTACAGCTGCTGGTTCAGCGCCCCGGCGAACTCGTCAGCAAGGACGAGCTGATGGAGGCCGCCTGGCCCGGCACGTTCCTCCATGACAGCAATCTCAAGGTCAATATGTGGAGCTTGAGGCGCTCGCTGGGCGATACCCAGGAGGAGCCCGTCTACATCGCGACGGTGGCGCGGCGCGGTTACAAGTTCATTGCGGAAGTGCAAGCCAGCATCGGCGACGTCGCGGCCGGTCTTCCGCATGTGGAGCCGGCCGGCCTGTCCAGGCCGCCCGTGGTGCGCGGCGTCGTCGGCAGAGAAGCCGAAATCGCCGGCATTGCCGAGGCCCTGATCGAGCGCAGGCATATCACCCTGGCGGGCGCAGGCGGGGTCGGCAAGACGACGGTCGCCATCGCTGCCGCACAGGTCTTCGCATCCCGCTGCCGCGACGGCGTGTGCTTCGTCGACCTTTCGACGATTGCCGATCCGATGCTGTTCGGCACCGCGCTGGTCACGGCGCTGGGCATCAGGGGCAATTCGGACAACAGCATGGCGGCAGTCCTCGATTATCTGAGGGCGCGGCAGATGCTGGTGGTGCTGGACAATTGCGAACATGTGTTGCCTGCCGCGACCATGTTTGCCGGCCGCTTCGTGACGGACACATCATCGTCCAGGCTGCTGGCCACCAGCCGCGAGCCGCTCGGCACTCCAACCGAGCATCTGGTGCGGCTTGGCCCGCTCGGTTCGCCGCCACCGGGCCGTGCGCTGGCGATCGGCGAGGCCATCAAATTCCCCGGCGTGCAGCTGTTTGTCGGGCGGGCCGCAGCATGGTCGAACTACCAGTTCGTGGATGACGACTGCGACGCGGTCGCCCGGATATGCCATGCGCTCGACGGGCTGCCGCTGGCCATCGAATTGGCGGCAGCACAGATCGGCAGGTTCACACCCCGCCAATTGCTGGCGCTGCTCGATCAGAACCTCGGCTTTCGCGCCCCAATCATCGACGCCGCGACGCCGCGGCATGAAACGCTGATGGCGACGATCGACTGGAGCTTCAAGCTGCTGTCGCAGCAGGAGGCCAGGCTGTTCGGCCTGCTGTCGGTGTTCAGCGACGCGTTCGAGGCCGAGGATGCGGTTTTCGTCGCCGAGGCGGCGGGGCTCACGCCGGTCGACGTCGTCACCGGCCTCGGCAGCCTGGTGGCTAAATCGCTGCTGAACGCGCAAGCGCAGGGCGCCGGTCTTCGCTATCGGCTGCTCGACAGCACGCGACGTTATGCGGCGGAGCGCCGTCTGGCCGATCCGGCCTCCCGCCAGGCCCTCGACCGTCATGCTCGGCGCATGCTTGCGCTGTTCGAACAGTCCGAGGAGGAGTGGAACTGGCGCGAACCTGCCGATTGGACGGAGCGCTATCTCGGCCGCATCGCCGATTTGAGAGCCGCTCTGTCATGGGCGTTCGGCGCGGACGGCGATCCGGTCCTCGGCATCCGCCTGACGGTTGCCGCCGTCACGCTGTGGTCGGAGACGGCGATCCTGTCGGAGGCGCAGGCACGATTGGAGACCGCGCTGGGCCTTGCCAAGTCCATCGCATGTGACGATCTGCTGCGGGCAAAGCTCGCCTGTGCGCTGGGATGGAGCCTGTTCTACGCGCGCAAGCTCTCGAACGAAAACGAGCTGGCATGGCTCGATGCCATCGCCTTCTCGCGGAGCGCGGGGGATGTCGAGTACCAGCAGCGCGCATTGGTGGGGTTTGCTTTCTACCTGCTGCAGATCGGCCAGATTCCGCGCGCGATCACCCATCTCGAAGAGGCCACGGCACTCGGTAATCGGGACCGCGACCTGACGGCGACATCCGAAGCCGACCGTGCCTGGGCCTGGGCCCAGGCTTTCGCCGGCGAACTGAGCAAGAGCCGTCTGGTTCTGGATCGTCTCACGGCAGCCTATTCCCTGGCCGAGGGCCGTTCGCGGAAGGATGCCAACGAGGTCTATCGCTTCATCACGGTTCGCTTCAACCTGCCTTTCGTGGCGTGGATGCAGGGGCAGGCCGAGTACGCGGCGAAGCTGGCCGACGATGCCGTCGAAGCCGCCGATCGCGGCGGTCATTGGGTCTCGCAGTCGAACGCGCTGGGCCTTGCGGCGCTTCCGATCTCGCTGGAAACCGGGAATCTGGCGGCGCTCGAGCATTACACCGAGCGACTGCGCCGAAATCTGGACCGGGAGAGGATCTCGCGCTGGATTCCCGTCGAACGTTATTTCTCGGCCTGCCTGCGCGATTTGCGGGGCGATCTCCGGGCGGTCGAGGACATCCGTGCCGCGATCGAGGAGCTGATCGACTGTCGCTTCCTGATGCGGATCGGCAGCTATCTCGCCGTCCTCGCCCGCGCCTATCTGCGCCAAGGGCGGACCAAGGAGGCGCGCAAGGCGATCGCAAGAGCTCTTCGTCATCAGGAAGACCAGGGCGAGCGCTGGTGTCGTCCGGAACTCCTGCGGGTCGAGGCGTCCGTTCTTTTTCACGAAGGTGAGCCGCTGCTTGCCGAAAGCCTGTTGCAACAGGCGCTCACTGAGGCGCGCGCGATGGGGGCGAAGACCTTCGAGCTGCGCATTGCCACCGATCTGGCCGCATACTGGATCGCGACCGGGCGCAGGCCGAAGGCGATCCGATTGCTCGCGCCGGTCTACGAGAGTTTCACCGAGGGCTTCGAGGTTCGGGACCTCGTGGCTGCTTCGCACCTGCTGCAAGGCGCGCGCGCTTGCGCGTAGGCGTCAGCTCGTACATTCGCGCAGCAGGGTCGTGACTTTCTCGTCGAGAGCCCGGGCGACGGCGAGAGCTTCCGGACTGCCGTAAGGCAGCAGGCAGCTCTCCATCTTGTCATAAGATACGTGAACGCCATCGGGGCGCTCATCGATGAGCAGCGTGACCGGCGCGTAGGATCCGGCATCGGGCACGTGCCTGACCATTTCTTTCATGATGAGCGGATTTCCGACCACGAGCCGGACGATCCTGGGCCTCATGGATTCAGTTTCGCGACGCAGGATGTCGCCGAGGTCGAACTCCGCGAACAGCATGAGGCCGGTGCGGCCCACGCTGTCTTGTACGATGCGCTCCAAATCCGGGAAGGATTTCGCCGACCTCGTCGCCTGGAAGAATTCGGCGATGTCGGGCTGGCCGATCGCCGACTTGATCGCGGCCACGACATCGTCGAACGGTCTGGAGCTCGTGAGGCTGAAGCGCTCGACTTCGACTTTCTGGATTGGCATCTTGGATTCCGTTCCTGTTGTCATGGATGAAATGGCTCAGCGTGCGCGCTCCCGGCGCGAAAGAGCCGGGAGCGGCTGCGTCACTTCGCGAGCGTGGCCTTTTCGATGACCTCGGCGACCTGCTTGGCATGGACGACGAGCGAAGCATGGCTGCCGGCAACATCAGTCACCTGGGCCTTCATCCTCGTCGCGAAGAATTTCTGGGCCTCGGGCGCGATGACCTTGTCCTTCGTGGTGATTACATCGAACGTGGGCTTGTCACGCCAGGCTGCGACGGTGACGGGGGCCTGAAACGCAGCGACATTCAATGGAAGCTGCGAGTTGGCGAGGTGCTCGGCGATCTCCGGCGGAAGGTCGGCCGCGACCGCCGACGGAAATACCTTGGGATCGATGTACAGATTTCCCTTCGCGTCAGGATGGATCGCATTGCCGCCCTCGGTCGGTGGGCCGGCCTTCGACAGCGACTCCAGGGATTCGCCGACATCAGGCGCGAAGGCGGAGACATAGACCAGTGCCGAGACCTTGGGATCGTTGCCGGCTTGCGTGATCACCATGCCGCCCCAGGAATGGCCGACCAGAACGGTCTTGCCATCCTGCTTCGCCAGCGCCTGCCTGGTTGCATCGACGTCGGCAGCAAGAGAGGTGAGCGGATTCTCGACCAGCGTGACGTTGTAGCCCTTCTTCGTGAGAATATCGGCAACGGGCTGCCAGCTCGTCTGGTCCACGAAAGCGCCGTGCACGAGCACGATGTTGTGGACGGCTCCCTTGGGCAGTTCGGCAGAATTGGCGGAGCCGACCAATGTCGATCCGGCCAGGAGTATGGTGGCGGCTGAGAGAAGGATGTTTCGCATCGATAAATTCCTTTTGGCATGTCGGACGAACAGTCCGGAGGGAATGGACAGGCGTTCCTCCATCTGCCGTCGGCGAGATGGTTGCCGCACGTGACGGTGGCCTGCCGCGGCATGAAGGTAGGGCGCGTGGGTTTCGGCCAAAGCGAGCAATCGTCCGGATGTTGTGTCCGATCGTCCACCGGATTAGCGTGGGCGGCATGGATATCCTCGCCCAGGTGCTCGACCGCATTCGTCTTGGGGGAACGCTGCTCTATCACTTCGAGCTCGGCCATCCCTGGCATCTCGAGTTGCCGGCGCGGCCCTACGCCCTGTTTCATTATCTCAGCGAAGGCACTGCGACTCTCGCGCTCGCGCAAGGGCCGGAAATCCAGATGACCGCGGGCGATTTCGTCGTCATCACGCGCGGAGAGCCGCATGTGTTCTATTCGGATCGCGGAGCCGAGCCCCTGCAGATCAAGGATATCGATCGCGCGTCGTCGCGGTTCGGCGTCGTTCGTCACGGCAGCCGCGTCAAGCCGCTCGCGACCATGATCTGCGGCAATTTCACGGTGTCCCGGCCGGTGCTCGGCAGCGTCATGGAGCTGCTGCCGCCCGTGCTTCAGCTGAAGCCGAAGACGGACAGCGGTTGGCTCGAGGCAATCCTGCGTCGCATGATCAGCGAGTTCGCGCTGGAGCGTCCCGGCCAACGCGTTGCGCTGTCACGCCTGACGGAAGTACTCTTTGTCGAGGTGCTCCGAAGCTGGATCTCGTCTCTCGATCCCGGGCAGGGCGGCTGGCTCGGGGCCATATCCGACCCGCATATCGGACCGGCACTCAAGCTCATTCACGAAAACCCGGAGCGGCCCTGGGCGCTGAGCGACCTCGGCCGTCGTGTCGGGCTTGGTCGCTCGGCATTTTCGGCGCGCTTCACCAGGCTCGTCGGCCAGCCGATGCAACGCTATGTGATCGAACGTCGGATGGTGGAGGCGGCGTTCCTGCTGGAGACCACCGATGAGTCCATCGCGCAGATCGCCAGCCGGGTCGGCTACGAGACACCGGCGGCGTTTTCGAAGCTGTTCCAGCGGCATCACGGCCTCTCGCCTGGCCGCTACCGGGCCGCCCGGCGCTCCAACGGCGGCGAAAGGCACGGGGACGTCCAGGACACGGACGTCGCCGAGTGATCCTGCATATCTATCTCGTCCTGAATGACGCGGCACCGGCTGACCAATGTTGGTGAGGCGATCCCGCCCATGCCGGTTGCGTTTACACTCCGTTTAGACCGCCTTCGGGTTCTGTGACGTTGCTCACGGAGGCGCTGACGCTTTCGTCGGACCAGCGTCCGTTCTCGTTCACCACATTTAAACCTTAAGATTTTACGAAGGAGGCTGACCACAGGCCCAGGAACCATGCGCAGACCTCTCGTACAGGTGCCATCCGTGGACTTCGGGCCATGAAGGCTTGGCAGACCAGCTGCATCATGGCTGTCATCGCATCCGTGGGGTTTTATCTGGCCGCCGCAGGCAGGCCGGACGCGACGGCGCCTGATGTCATTCCGGGGGCGGCAGCGAACATTGCCGCGTCCGGCAACATGGCGGCTCCTGCTAACATCATGACGCCTGCGTTGTACGCAGAAGCATCCGCGAGACTTGCGGCAGCGCTTCGCGCAGAAAGAGCAGAGCTTGGCGCGGCGACGTCAAGAGGTTCCGCGTCGTTGAGCACCGAAGCCGAAACCGCCGATCTTCCCGCCGGGCCAAAACTGGCGTCGTTGGGAGAGGATATCGTCCAGTCGCTGCCGCCGGCGCGCGATGCATCCGACGGTGCTCCGAAAGCGGCGTCGACCGATTTCCGTTATCTGATCTACTACATCTGGTCCGAACTGCCGCCCGCCGAGAAACCGGCGGAGACCGTCTTGCGTGCGTTCAAGGACATCCCGCTCGGAACGCCGGCCGAAGAGATCAAGCGCGTTTCCGAAGCGTTTGGTCTCGACGTCAATTTCATGATGGCGGTTGCCAAGATCGAATCCGGTTTCAACCCCAATCAACGCACCGGGTCCTATATCGGCCTGTTTCAGCTGAGCCAGTATGAGTTCGGGAAGTTCGGTTTTGGGGAGATCCGTAACCCCAGGGACAACGCCGTTGCGGCCGCCTACAAGATCATGACCGAAGGCGTCCAGTTCGGGTGGATCACGCACCGGACGCCTGATATGAGCGACCTCTATTTGATCCATCAGCAGGGCTGGGAAGGCGCCGCTGAGCACATCAGCAAGCCCGCTCGCCTCGCCTGGAAATCCATGTGCGCCACCAGCGAAGGCAAGGAGAAGGGCGAGCGGTGGTGCAAACGCGCGATCTGGGGCAATGCACTTCCGGCATTCAAGCGCACCTGGAAATCGGTGGACAACGTGACGTCGGAAGCGTTCGTCGGTATGTGGCGCGGCCGGGTTGCCGAATTCTACACGAAATATCTGGCGACCGCCGCTGCGGCGGCGGCCACTCCGTAATTCCATCGGGGCCGTCGAAGTTTGACGGCTCCGCGGCCGGGTCATCTCGGCCTGCCGGGAAGTTGGGCCTCTTTCAGTACGTCGATGAACGCTCGCAAGACCGAAGGCACGTGGCGGTTTCCCGGATAGTATAGGACGAGACCGGGAATCGGCGGGCACCAATCCGCAAGCACGCAAACAAGTCGTCCGGACTCGATCGCCGCCTTGGCGAAGGATTCCGGGACATAGGCGACGCCCAATCCATTCACCGCAGATTCAACCATGAGATCGTTGTCATCGAGAGTCAGCGCGCCGGGCACGTCGATCACGATTTCCTGGCCGTGCTTGCTGAACTCCCAGCTGTAGCGCTTTCCGCTCGGTAATCGCTGGCGAATACAGCGATGTTGATGCAGGTCATCCGGCGTAATGGGGGCAGGCCTGTGCGCGAGATAGGTGGGTGAGGCCACGGCGACGAAGCGGACACGGTCGCCGAGCTTCACTGCGATCATGTCTTGCGGCACAGCCTCGGCGAGGCGGATTCCGGCGTCAAAGCCGGCATCGACAATGTCGACCAGCCGTCCCTCGGACACCAGATCGAGTTCGACTTTCGGATATCGCGACAGGAACTGCGGGACGACCTCTCGCAACAGCAGCCTTGCCGCGCTTCTGTTCGCATTGATGCGCAGCGTTCCCGCTGGCGCGCCACGCGCTTCTGCAAGTGTATCGATCGCGGTGTCCAGTTCCTTCAGGACCGGTTTGATCTTCGTGAGCAGTTGCGTGCCGGCCTCTGTCGGCGAAACGCTTCGGGTGGTCCGGTTGAGCAGCCGGATACCGAGATTTTTCTCCAGTCCTAGCAACGCATGGCTCAGGGCCGAGCGCGATACACCAATGGCATCGGCGGCTTTGCGGAAGCTTCGATGCTCGGCAACCGCTGCGAAGGCGGCGAGCTCGTTGAGCGTTGGCTTGGCCATTGGTGAAATACCTTCACGACCCTGTCCCGGATTGGGTCGCTTATACCACCAGTCGAGCGCCCCATATCGCAGGTGTCAAGCAATGGGAGCCTCGCATGAACAAGACTCACTTACGCAAGACTTGGCTGATCACCGGCGCCTCGTCCGGCCTCGGCCGGATCATGACCGAGCGGCTTCTCGATCGCGGAGATCGCGTCGCCGCGACCGCCCGGCGCACCGACGCCCTCGCTGATCTCGCACAAAAACATCCATCGGCTCTCAGCGTGATGAGACTCGACCTCACGGATCTCCACGGCATACGCGCGACGGTCGACCAGGCATTCCGTCAGCTCGAGCGGATCGACGTCGTGGTCAGCAATGCCGGCTATGGCCTGGTCGGAGCGGCTGAAGAACTGGAGGACGCGCAGATCGATCATCAGATCGCGACCAATCTCACCGGCTCGATTCAGCTCATCCGGGCGGTGCTGCCACATCTGCGCCGGCAGGGCGAAGGCCGGATTGTGCAAGTCTCATCGGAAGGTGGCCAGATGGCTTACCCGGGCTTCAGCCTCTATCACGCGACCAAATGGGGCATCGAAGGCTTCATTGAGTCCGTTGCGCAGGAGGTGGCGCCGTTCAACATCGATTTCCTGATGGCGGAGCCCGGTCCGACCGCGACGAATTTCGGTGCCGGCATTGTCCTCGCGCCTCCCATCGCCGCCTATGATGATACGCCGGCCGGTGCGGTCAGGCGTGCCGTCAGTGAGCGGACATTCGAGGTCAAGGGCGATGCGGGGCGATCGGTCGATGCGATGATCGCTGCCGCCGACAGCGCCAAGCCGCTCCGGCTGCCGCTCGGCAGCACGGCTTATCTCGATCTGACACGCGAATTGGCGCGTCGGCTCAGCGAGATCGAGGCGCAACGCGATGTCGCGTTTTCAGCTGACCGGCCCGCGAATTGAGGGAGGCATCCATGAGAGCTTCAAGAGCCCTCTCTTCCATCATCGCCCTTGCGTCCCTCGTCATGGCGGGATCTGCCGCGGCCGAGCCGCTCAACAGGGTTCTGGGCACATGGCGCATGGTGTCAGCGCAGCTCGATCCCGACGGCAGGAATGTGCCCGCCTATGGACCCAGGCCAATGAGTCTGCTCGTCTTCACCGCCGACATGCACGTGATCGAGGTCATGACCGATTCCACCGTTCCACGGTTTGCCTCGAATGCGCGTGGCCATGGCACGGCGGAGGAAAACCAGGCCGCGATGGCAGGCGGTATCGGCTGGTTCGGTACCTACACCGTCGATGAGAACGGCGATCTGAGCGGCGATCGCGTCGAAGCCTCGACATTCCCCAACTGGATCGGCGACGTCCGCACGCGCAAGGAGCTCCAGTTCGACATCGACGGTGATCGCATTCTGGAGACTTTCCTGAGGCCGGAGGGAACCAAGATCGTGATCACCTGGCAGCGGCTGCGCTGAGGCGAAGTGCGGCCATGAGCCATGCCGTCTCTCCTAATCGCCAGGGACAGACACAGGCCGCGGAGTTCGCTAGTCTGGCCGGAATAAAATCCGGGGGAGACCGCCTTGAGCACCGCACCGCGCATTGATATCGACCCTGCCGCGTTCTGGGCCGATCCCTATCCGACGCTCGCGAAGATGCGCAAAGACGCGCCGATCGCCTTCGTTCCTCAGCTCGGTTCGACGCTGCTGACGAGCCGCGACGACATCTCGATCTCCGAGAAGCAGATCGACGTGTTCTCTTCGCACCAGCCGGCCGGCCTGATGAACCGGCTGATGGGTCACAACATGATGCGCAAGGACGGCGAGGCGCATCAAATCGAGCGCCGCGCGATGTTTTCGACAGTGTCGCCGAAGACGGTGAAGGCACACTGGACCGCGCTGTTCCAGGCCCATGCCGACCGCATCATCGATGCGATCGGCCCCGGACGCATCGATTTCATGCGCGACTTCGCGCTGCCGTTTTCCGGCGAATGCCTGAAGTCGATCACCGGCCTCACCAACATCCGCTTTGAGGACATGGATTCGTGGTCGCAAGCCATGATCGAGGGCATTGCCAATTACGGCGGCGACCCCGCCGTCGAGGCGCGCTGTCATGCCGCAACGTCGGGCATTGATGCCGCGATCGACGACATCCTGCCGGTGATGCGCAAGCATCCCGACCAGAGCATTTTGGGCGTTCTCCTCGGCTCCGGCATGCCGATGGAGAGTGTTCGCGCGAATGTCAAACTCGCGATCTCGGGCGGACAGAACGAGCCGCGCAAGGCGATCGCCGGCACGGTGTGGGCGCTGCTGACGCATCCCGAGCAGCTCGATCTCGTGCGCCAGGGCGAAGTGAGCTGGCTCGCGGCGTTCGAGGAATATGCCCGCTGGATCTCGCCGATCGGCATGTCGCCGCGGCGCATCGCCAAACCATGGCGCATTCGCGATATCTCCTTCGAAACCGATGAGCGCGTGTTCCTGATGTTCGGCTCCGCCAACCGCGACGAGAAGCATTTCGAGCGCGCCGACGAATTCGACGTGCGGCGAGACAATTCGAAGAGCGTCGCCTTCGGCGCCGGCCCGCATTTCTGCGCCGGTGCCTGGGCTTCGCGCGCCATGATCGCCGACGTCGCGCTGCCGACTGTGTTTGCGAAGGCCAAGGGAATCGAGCTCGCCAATGACGAGCCGGTGCGGATCGGTGGCTGGGCGTTCCGGGGCTTGCAGAATTTGCCGGTGCGATGGCAATAGCTCGCTAGGGCGGGTCCATTCCCACCGGCGACATGATGCCACTATAGCCCTGTTTTGCCCGACGGGTCAAGTAGAATTTCGGATAATTCGTAAATCATTGTTTTTGCAAGCCCGTCTACTGTGCATGGGGTTGTTTTCGAATTTTTACGCGGGCCGCGCGTCGGAGGCTGAGCGCGCGCCGCGATCACATCCGCGTGCAGAAAAATTCCATCTGCATTCGCTCCGCCGCTTGAAAGATTAATCACGCGCTCCGCCACAAGCGCAGTGCTCGCATCGCTATTTTCCCCGGTGTCTCGACAGCTTTCCCGCTCCGCACCATCATTCTCCAAACGCCAATGACGGCCGTGCGCGGCCGGGAGCCTGGAATGCAGCGTCGTGACTTTCTGAAACTGTCCGTTGGAGCCGCAGCCGCCGCGGCCTTTGCGCCGCGCGCGAGCGCACAGGGCGCGCTGAAGGAAATTCGTATCGGCTACCAGAAGAACGGCGTGCTGGTCATCACGCGCCAGCAGGCCGCCTTGGAAAAACATTTCTCCGCGCAAGGCATCGAGGTGAAATGGGTCGAGTTCTCCTCCGGCCCGCCGATGATGGAGGCGATGAACGTCGGCAGCGTCGATTACGGCGCGGTCGGCGATTCCCCGCCGGTGTTCGCGCAGGCCGCGGGAGCTGCGATCGTCTATGCCGCCGCCCAGCCCATCGTCAACGGCCAGGGCATTTTGGTCCCGAAGGATTCGTCGATCCGTGAGATCGCCGACCTCAAGGGCAAGCGCATCGGTTTCACCAAGGGCTCCAGCGCCCACAATGTCGTGGTGCAGACGCTGGAGAAGGCCGGCCTCACCTATGCCGACATCACGCCGGTTTATCTGACGCCGCCGGATGCAGGCCCTGCCTTCGCCAATGGCAGTATCGACGCCTGGGCGATCTGGGATCCTTATTTCGCGATCGGCGAGACCAAGCAGAACGGCCGTATCCTGATCAATGCGCGCGACGTCACCAAGACCAACTCCTTCTTCATCGCCAACCGCGATTTCGCCAAGAACAACGGTGCGATCCTCCAGCAGATCGTCGACGTGACCGCCGCCTCGGCAAAATGGGCGGAGCAGAACCGCGACGAGGTCGCCAAATCACTGGCGGCGATCACCGGCGTGCCGCTGGACATCCAGACCGTTGCGGCCAAGCGCGCGGGCTTCGCCGTGGTTCCCGTCACCGACGACATCATCGTGACCCAGCAGGGCGTCGCCGACCGCTTCGCCAAGCTCGGCCTGATCCCGAAGCCGATCGTCATCCGCGACATCGTCTGGCGCAACCCGGCGGCCTGAACCGTGCCGACCAGCCTTCCCAATTCAAGAGGTGTGAACATGAGGCGCATCGCTCAACGCGTGATCGCAGCCATCGCCCTGTCGGTCGGCATCGTCGCCGCCGCCGTCGGCACGACTTACGGCTAGGAGCTCGTCCATGACCAAGAGCAACAGCAAGAGCAACATCCTCTGGTTCCTGCCGACCCATGGCGACGGCCGCTATCTCGGCACCGGCATCGGCGGCCGCGAGGTCAATTTCAACTATCTGCGCCAGGTCGCGCAGGCCGCCGACCAGCTCGGCTATTTCGGCGTGCTGCTGCCGACCGGGCGGTCCTGCGAGGATTCCTGGATCGTCGCCTCCAGCGTCGCGCCGTTCACGGAACGGCTGCGCTATCTCGTGGCAGTCCGCCCCGGCCTGCAATCGCCGACCGTGGCCGCGCGCATGACCGCAACGCTCGATCGCATCACCAATGGCCGCCTGCTGATCAATGTCGTCACCGGCGGCGATCCGGTCGAGAACAAGGGCGACGGCATCTTCCTCGCGCACGACGAGCGCTACGAGGTCACCCGCGAGTTCCTCAACGTCTATGGTGACCTGCTCGCCGGCAAGACCGTCGACGTCGAGGGCAAGCACATTCACGTCGAGGGCGGCAAGCTGCTCTTCCCGCCGGTGCAGTCGCCGCGTCCTCCGCTTTATTTCGGCGGCTCGTCGGATGCCGGCATCGACGTCGCCGTCGACACAGTCGACAAATATCTCACCTGGGGCGAGCCGCCGGCGCAGGTCGCCGAGAAGGTCGCGAAGGTGAGGGCGGCCGCCGAGGCGCGCGGCCGAAAGCTCTCCTTCGGCATCCGCCTTCACGTGATCGTCCGCGAGACCAACGAAGAAGCCTGGCGTGCGGCTAACGAGCTGATCAAGCATGTCAGCGACGAGACCATCGCGACGGCACAGAAGAACTTCGCCCGCATGGATTCCGTGGGCCAGCAGCGCATGGCGCAGCTCCATGGCGGCAAGCGCGACAAGCTCGAGATCGCCCCGAACCTGTGGGCCGGTGTCGGCCTCGTGCGCGGCGGCGCCGGCACCGCGCTTGTCGGCGACGCGAAGACGGTCGCGGCGCGCATCAAGGAGTATCAGGACATCGGCATCGATACCTTCATCATGTCGGGCTATCCGCATCTGGAGGAAGCCTATCGCTTCGCCGAGCTGGTGTTCCCGCTGCTCTCGCTCGACCTGCCGAGCAACGTGACCAAGCTGCATTTCAACGGCGGACCTTTTGGTGAAACCGTCGGCAGCGATTACCGTCCGCAGCAGCGAGTGTCCGAGTCATGAGCCTGATCGACAGCGTTTCCCTCCCGCGCAATTTCCGCCTGCCGCGCGTCGACGGCCTGGTCCAGTGGATCGTGCCGCTCGCCATCGTCGCGATCTGGCAAATCGCCTGCGTCACCGGCTTCGTGCCGGTTCGCGTGCTGCCGGCGCCGAGCGACGTCGCGCTCGCCGGCTGGAAGTTGCTGCTCTCCGGCGAGCTGGTCCGCAACATCTGGGTCTCGTTCTGGCGCGCCTCGATCGGCTTCCTGATCGGCGGCAGCATCGGCTTCGCCTTCGGTCTCGCCAACGGCCTGTCGCGGCTGTCGGCCAAGCTCACCGACACCACGCTGCAGATGGTGCGCAACGTGCCGCATCTGGCGCTGATCCCGCTCGTCATCCTGTGGTTCGGCATCGACGAGAGCGCAAAGCTGTTTCTCGTTGCGCTCGGCGTGTTTTTCCCGATCTACCTCAACACGCTGCACGGCATCCGCACCGTCGATCCGCAGCTGATCGAGATGGGCCGCATCTACGGCATGACCGACAGCGAGCTGTTCCGCCGCGTGATCTTCCCGGGCGCGCTGCCCTCGATCTTCGTCGGCATCCGCTTTGCGCTCGGCATCATGTGGCTGACGCTGATCGTCGCCGAGACCATCGCGGCCTCCTCCGGCCTCGGCTACATGGCGATGCAGGCGCGCGAGTTCATGCTGATCGACGTCGTCGTGCTCTCGATCCTGATTTACGCGCTGCTCGGCAAGCTCGCCGACAGCGCCTCCCGCGTGCTGGAGCGCCTGACGCTCTCCTGGCACCCCGCCTTCCAGAAACGTTGAGAGAAACATGCAGACAGCGCTTCGTACGGCTCTTCCCGAAACCGAGCTCGCCGGCCGCGCCAATTTCGCGCCCCACGCCCGCGTGGCGCGCGAAGAACGTCCAGTCCAGGGCAGCGGCCTGCCGCTCACCATCCGCGGCCTGCGCAAATCCTTCGGCGACAACGAGGTGCTGCGCGGCATCGACCTGCACATTCCGGCCGGCCAGTTCGTTGCCATCGTGGGAAAGAGCGGTTGCGGCAAGAGCACGCTGCTGCGCCTCATCGCCGGCCTCGAAAAGATTGATTCCGGCAGCATCAGCTTCGGCGATGCGGCAGTCCAGCCCGAGGACATCCGCGTGATGTTCCAGGAGCCGCGGCTGCTGCCCTGGGCCCGCGTGCTCTCCAATGTCGAGGTCGGCCTCGGCCGCGATCGTGCTTCGAAAGACGCGCATGCCCGTGCCGAGCAGGCGCTGACCGAGGTCGGACTGACCGACAAGCGGGACCAATGGCCGTCGGTGCTGTCAGGCGGCCAGAAGCAGCGCGTCGCGCTTGCTCGCGCGCTGGTGTCCCGTCCGCGGGTGCTCGCCTTCGACGAGCCGCTCGGCGCGCTGGACGCGCTGACCCGCATCTCGATGCAGCGCCTGCTGGAGCGGGTCTGGCGCGACCAGGGCTTTACCGCGATCCTGGTCACCCATGACGTGGCCGAGGCGGTCGCCCTAGCCGATCGTGTGCTCGTGATCGACGAGGGCCGGATCGCCCATGACGTCGTGGTTAACGCCGGCCGGCCGCGCGAACGCGGCTCTGCCGAATTGGCAAGCCTCGAAGCCTCAATTTTGAGCCACCTTTTGTCGGCGGAAGATCGTACCTAGATACAAGGGAACCCCGCGTCGGGGACCATGCCATGAATGTAGTGCCCCGCGATCTCATGACCGAAACCGTCGTCTCGTCTGCCGATTTCCGCGGCGCCATGCGCCACCTCACCGGCGGCGTCAGCATCATCACCGTCGGGCGGGGCAAGGATATCACGGGCATGACCGTTACGTCCGTAACCTCGCTGTCGGTCGAGCCGCCGACGCTGCTGGTCAGCATCAACCGCGATGCCTCGTCCTTCCCGCTGATCAAGCGCTACGGCGCCTTCGGCGTGAACATGCTTGCGGCCGACCAGCTCGACGTCGCCGAGCGCTTTGCCGGCAAGGGCGGGCTGAAAGGCGCCGATCGTTTTCCGGGCAGCCAGTGGGTGACGGCGGTGTCCGGCGTTCCGCTGCTGGTCGGCGCGTTGTCGGCCGTCGACTGCGAGGTCGAGGAGATCGTCGAGCGCCATTCGCACGGCATCGTCATCGGTCGTGTCAGGTCCGTCAGGAATTCGACCCGCAACGCCGCGCTGGCGTATTGGCACGGCCAGTATGTCGCGGTCGACCAGGACGAAGATGCGGCCAGGCTCGCGGACGTCAGCGTTCCCACGCACAGCCGGCGCGGCGTTTGATCGCTGGCCTTTTCCGTCTCATCGCTCTAGAAGCCCCCTGAGCCGTCCCCTGCGGGACGGCCAGGGAGCGGACCAATGAAGCGCGTTGCGACGATCGCCTTCTACGCCATCGGCGCGCTGGCGATCGCGTATCTTGCGTTGTATGCGTACGCGATGTTGAGCGGCCAGCCGATCGTGCCGGGCGACCCCATCCACATCTTCCGCAAGCCGGACGCGCCGAGCTATTCGTGAGACTCGGGAGGTCTTACGGCAGCTTCATTCACCCCCGCAAAATCGCCAAGGCCAGCGCCTGCGCGCGCGGCACGATGCTGTCGATCTCGAGATATTCCTCCGGCGTGTGCGCGAGGCCGCCGACTGGCCCGAGCCCGCAAATCGTCGGCGTGCCCACCGCGGCGGTGAAGCCGGAATCGGCACAGCCGCCGGAGAACTCGCCCTGCAGCGTGGTGAGGCCGACCTTCCTGGCTGCCGCCTGATAGTTTTCGAACAGCGCCTTGGACTCCGCGCTCTGCACCACCGGCACGAACTCGCCCTTGATCGTCAGCGTCGCGCTGGTGCCCGGCACGTAAGAGGTCGCGATGATGTTCTCGATCGCGCCCATGATCCGGGCCCGATCGGCTGGATCGACATAGCGCAGGTCGATCTGGCCCTCGGCATAGGGCGCCGTGGTGTTGACGGACTGCCCGCCCGAGACGAGGCCGACATTGAGCGTGATGCCCTTGTCGAGATCGGTCAGCGCGTGGATGTGGACGATCTTCTGCGCAAGCTCGCCGATCGCGCTGACACCGGCGGCGAAGTTGGCGCCGGAATGCGCGGCCTTGCCGGTGATGGCCATGTGCATGAAGATGCCGCCCTTGCGCCCGGTCACGACATTGCCTGTGGGACGGCCAGGCTCGGAATTGAACACGGCGCGCGCGGCGCGCCCTTCGCGCTCGATCACGGGGCGGGAGGAGGGCGAGCCGATCTCCTCGTCCGAGGTGATCAGCAGCTTGATCGGATGCGGTGAGCCACCGAATTTGTGGAAGGCGGTGGCCACGAAAATGTTCATCACGACGCCGGACTTCATGTCGGCAACGCCGGGACCATAGGCGCGGCCGTCCTTGATCGTGAACGGACGACGGCCGGCTTCGCCCTTGCCGAACACGGTGTCGCGATGGCCCATCAGCAGCACCGGCTTCTCGTTGCTGCCGGGCTTTGCCACCTCGGCATGGATCGCATCGCCGAACGTGGCATCGCTCTCGCGCTGGAACGGAATGCCATGCTCGGCAAAATGCCGCTCGAACCGCGCACCGACCGCATCGACGCCTTCCTTGTCATAGGACCCGGAATCGATATTCACGACATCGCGCAAGAGATCGATCATCGCCTGCCTCTGCGACGCCAGCCAGTCGGTGATTTGAGCTTCAGACATGTGGTCCCTCACGTGGTTCTCACGCGGGGTTATAGGGCCTGGCGAAGGCGCGACCTAGTCGCCGGACGCGGTGCGGCCATGTGTTCATGCCACAAGATCGAACCTTGTTGACCGTCACCCTGAGGTGGCCGCTTCTTCAGCGGCCCTCGAAGGGCGACGGCCCGGCTGCATCGGTGGCCGTGCATCCTTCGAGGCTGCGCGCGCGATACATTTGCATCGCGCGCTTCGCACCTCAGGATGACGGGGTTAGCGTTAACTCATTTCGCAAAACAAAAATGCCCGGGACCGGCCCGGGCATTCGTCGTCTCAACCAGCGTGGAGTCCTCACGCTCCTATCATCGGCATCCGCGGATATTCGCCCGGCGTGCCCGCCGGCGTGATCGGAATCCCGCCGTCGGCGTATTCGTTGAGCTTGTTGCGCAGCGTGCGGATCGAGATGCCCAGGATATTCGCGGCATGGGTGCGGTTGCCTAGGCAGTGCTTCAGCGTTTCCAGGATCAGGTCGCGCTCGACATCGGCGACCGTGCGCCCCACCAGCGCGCGCGTCACCTGCTCGGCGGCCATGGTCGCATGCGCCACCGCGGGGGCGGTCTTGGCGAGGTCCAGGCGGTCGCCGTCGGGGGTGATGATCGCGTCCGGGCCGATCTCGTCGCCCTGCGCCATCAGCACCGCGCGGTGCATGGTGTTTTCGAGCTCGCGGACGTTGCCCTGCCAGCGGTTGACCGAGAGCACGCGGCGCGCCTCCGCCGAGATCGGGCGCATCGGCACGCCATTGGCTTCGGCATATTTCTTCACGAAGTGCTGGGCGAGCTCGAGGATGTCGGCGGGGCGCTCGCGCAGCGGCGGGATCTTCAGGTTCACGACGTTGAGGCGGAACAGCAGATCCTCGCGGAACGTGCCTTCGCGCACGGCCTCGGCGAGGTTGCGGTTCGAGGTCGCGATGATGCGGATGTCGACCGGGACCGGCTTGGTGCCGCCGACGCGGTCGATCACGCGCTCCTGGATGGCGCGGAGCAGTTTTGATTGCAGGCGGACGTCCATCTCCGAGATTTCGTCCAGCAGCAGCGTGCCGCCGGTCGCTTCCTCGAACTTGCCGATGCGCCGTGCGACCGCGCCGGTGAAGGCGCCCTTCTCATGGCCGAACAATTCGGATTCCAGGAGGTGCTCGGGGATCGCGGCGCAGTTGATCGAGATGAACGGGCGCTTGGCGCGGGCCGAACGGGTGTGGACGTAGCGGGCCAGCACTTCCTTGCCGGTGCCGGATTCGCCCGTGATCATCACCGAGGCGTCGGAGCCTGCGATCTGCTGCGCGAGCTTGATAACCTTCGCCATGGCTTCGTCGCGGTAGACCAGCTCGCGGGAATCGTTGGCGACGGCGGCCAGCACGGCGGCGATCAGCTCCGGATCCGGCGGCAACGGGATGTATTCCTTGGCGCCGGCGTGGATCGCGGCAACTGCGGCGCGGGCGTCGTTGGTGATGCCGCAGGCGACGATCGGGGCGTGGATGTGCTCGGCCTCGAGCCGCAGCACGAGGTCGCGGATGTCGAGGGCGACGTCGACCAGCAGCAGGTCGGCGCCCTTGCCGCCGCGCAGCACCCGCATCGCCTGCTCGTGATCCTCGGCGTGGGTCACGGTCGCGCCGTTGTCCATCGCGATCTTGGTGGCGGTGGTGAGCTGGCCCTTCAATGTGCCAACGATGAGAAGCCGCATGTCAGTCTCCTGTCCGTCTGGTCGCGCTGCCGCGCGTTAGTCCTTGCAGTTGCACCAGCTAGCTGCGTTCGGTCTTGATGATTTCGGTCATGGTCACGCCGAGCTTGTCCTCGACCAGCACGACTTCGCCGCGGGCGACCAGCTTGTTGTTGACGTAGATGTCGATGGCCTCGCCGACGCGGCGGTCGAGCTCGAGCACGGTGCCGGGCCCGAGCTTGAGCAGCTCGCTGACGTCCATCTTGGAGCGGCCGAGCACGGCCGAAACCTGCACCGGAACGTCGAACACGGCTTCCAGATCGGCGGCGGCGCGGGCCGCATATTCGTCCTCGCTGTAGCCGACATCGGCGCCGGCAGGCGGCATCGGGCCGTTGAGATCGGGCAGCGGGACCTGTCCGTCGGTGTCGCTCATGATTTAGCTCCCCCTCCGGGACGCGATATAGCGTCCAACCATTTCGTCGATCTTGGCCGCGATAGCGGCGCGCTCCAGCACGATGCCGCCATCGGCCCATTCGATCCGGCAATCGCCGGTGGCGATCTCGGGCTCGGCGAGGATCACGAGGCGCCCCTCGAAACCGCTCTGCTTGGCGAGCCGCTCGATCTTTTCGCGTGCACTGTCGTAGAGCGCATCGTTGATGCGGACGACGAGATGCGGCGTTGCGACCAGATGCGAGAAGCAGTCCTTGACCAGCGCCATGATCTCGCCGAGCGGTTCGGCGGCGACGAGGTCGGCGCACAGCTTGCGCGCCACCGCAATCGCGACCTCGACCGCCTCGGTCTCCATCTTGGTCTCGATGCTGCCGATGCCGGCGGCGACGCCCCTGATGCCGATATTGATCTCTTCCATGGCGAGCGCGACGCGGCGGTCGCTCTCGGCCTTGGCCTCGCGCTGCCCGGCGGCAAAGCCGTCCTGATAGGCGCGCGCCTCGGCTTCCGCGACCTTTTGGGCGATCTCGGCGGCGGTCGCGGCCTTCTCGCGCGGCGAGCGCTCGGGCGCCGCGAAGTCGGTGTCGAACAGGAATTTTGCCGGAGCCGCCATCAATACACCAGTTCGTCGTCAGCGCGGTTCTTGGTCAGCATGATCTCGCCCTTGGCGGCGAGGTCCTTGGCGAGGTTGACCAGCAGCGCCTGGGCCTCGTCGACGTCGCGCAGGCGCACCGGGCCCATTGCGGCCATGTCGTCCTGGAGCATTTTCGCCGCGCGGGAGGACATGTTGCCGAAGAAGAAGTTGCGGACGTCCTCGTTGGCGCTCTTCAGCGCGACGCCGAGCTTGTCCTTGTCGACGTTGCGCATCAGGGTCTGGGCCGAGCCGGAATCGAGCTTGATGAGATCGTCGAAGGTGAACATCAGCGCCTTGATGCGCTCGGCGGACTCGCGGTTCTCTTCTTCGAGCGAGGTGATGAAGCGGGTTTCGGTCTGGCGGTCGAAATTGTTGAAGATTTCCGCCATCACCTCGTGGGCGTCGCGGCGGCGGGTCTGCGACAGATTGGACATGAATTCAGTGCGCAGCGTCTTCTCCACGCTCTCGATCACCTCCTTCTGCACCGCTTCCATCTTCAGCATGCGGTTGACGACGTCGAGCGCGAGGTCCTCGGGGAAGATGCCGAGCACGCGGGCGGCGTGCTCCGGCTTCAGCTTCGAGAGCACCACCGCGATGGTCTGCGGATATTCGTTCTTGAGGTAGTTGGCGAGCACCTCTTCCTGCACGTTGGAGAGCTTCTCCCACATGTTGCGCCCCGCTGGGCCGCGAATCTCGTCCATGATGCCGTTGACGCGCTCGGGCGGCAGGTACTGCTGGAGCAGGCGCTCGGTGGCGTCGAAATTGCCCATCAGCGCGCCCGAGGCCGACATGCGCGAGACGAATTCGAGCAGCATGTCCTCGACCGTGTCGACCTCGACGGTGCCGAGCGTCGACATTTCCAGCGACAGCTGGCGCACCTCGTCGTCGTCGAGCAGGCTCCAGATCTTGCCGCCATATTGCTCGCCCAGCGCCAGCATCAGGATCGCGGCACGACGCGGACCGGACAGCTGCGCGGCACCCTGGCCGCTCTTGGCGCGGTCGCCGGCGCGCTGGCCGAGCGTGGAGATCACGCTGGTGATGTCGTTGGAGTTGGCGTTTTGCAGTGAGGCGGCCATGTCAGATCACTTCTTGATTCACTTGGCTTAAGTTATTTGGTGGGCTCGGTGAGCCACTGGCGGATGATGGCGACGGTTTCGTTGGGGTTACGCTCGGCGAGCTCGCCGACGCGATGAACGGACTGGGCGTGGACCTGGCCCTGAATGGTGGCGACGTCGATGGCGCTGGCAGCGCCGCCCGGCAGGAGCGGCTGGCCGGCGGCGGGCGCGGCCTCTTCCGAAGCGGCCGGGCCGGCGAGAACGCCGGAAATGGCGGCGGCGACTTCGTCGGAGGCGAGGATGCGCTTGACCAGCGGGCGGATCACCATGAAGAGCACGACGAGGCCGAGCAGCATCATCACGCCGAGCTCGACGAAGTACATGACGTCGTCTTTGGTGAACTGAAGCATGCCGAGGAAGCCCGAGGGCTCGCCGATCGGAGCGGTGGAGGGGGCGTCGGCGAAGCGCAGGTTCACGACCTCGACCTGATCGCCGCGCTTCTGGTCGAAGCCGATCGCGGAGCGAACCAGGGTGGCGATGCGGTCGAGCTGCTCCTTGGTGCGGTCGGTGTAGGCGAGTTCGCCCTTGTCGTTCTTGGTGTAGATGCCGTCGACCAGCACCGCGACCGAGATGCGGTTGACCCGGCCGGCCTCGGTCACCTCGGTCTTGGTGGTGCGGGAGATCTCGTAATTGTTGGTCTCCTCGGTCTTCTTGCTCTGGTCCTTGGCCGCCGCGCCGCCGTTTTGCTGCTGGCCCGGGAGCTCGTTGTTGACCGTGACCTGGCCGTTGGTATCGGCGGTCATGCTCTGCTCTTCGCGGGTCTGGCTCGAGCGCAGCACACGGCCTTCGGGATCGTATTTGTCCGAGGTCTGGGTGATCTTGTTGAAGTCGAAATCGGCGGAAAGCTGGACGCGGGCGCGGCCCGAGCCGACCACCGAGGAGACGATGTCCTCGACCTGTTTGCGCATCCGCTTCTCGAAGGCGGTACGGCGCTCGTCGCCGAGCGCCTGCTCCGGATCGGTGGCGGCGCCGTCGGCGAGCAGCTGACCGGCCTCGTCGACGATCGAGACGCGCTGCGGCTTCAGCCCGTTGACGGCGGAGGCGACGAGGTGGCGGATGGCGCGGATCTGCTGGGCTTCGAGCGAGCCGCGGACGCGGACCACGATCGAAGCCGAGGGCTCCGGCGCCTCGCGCGAGAACAGCGGGCGCTCGGGCAGCACGAGGTGGACGCGGGCGGCCTGGATGCGGTCGATGGCGCGGATGGTGCGGGCGAGCTCGCCCTCCAGCGCACGGAGATGATTGATGTTCTGGACGAAGGAGGTGGTGCCGAGCGCATCCGACTTGTCGAACACTTCGTAGCCAACGCCGCCGCCCTTGGGCAGGCCGCCCTCGGCAAGCTTCATGCGCAGGCGGGTGACCTTGTCCTTGGGCACCATGATGATGGTGCCCTCATTGCGGATCTCGAACTGGATGCCCTGGCGTTCCAGGTCCTTGATAATGCTGGACGAATCTTCAACCGAGAGGTCGGTGAACAGGGTGGTCATCTGCGGCGTCGTGACCCGCATGATGACGAACGCGAAAAAGCCGATGAGCGCGGCAGTGACCGCGATCATCGCCCCGAACCGGGCGGCGCCGATACCTTTTAAGAAGTCCGCAAGACCTTGCAAGCAACCGCCCCGAAACTTCGATCCGCACCCGAGCGGTCGACTGGGCAATTATTGCCTAGGTGATGGTTTCGATATGGTTAACGAAGGTTAAGAGGTGGGACAAAAGTGGCTCCAAAAGCCGATATGAAAAAAATCGGCCTCGCAGGGCGAGGCCGATTTTCGTCAAAAGCCGCAGATTTCCGGATCGCTTACTGGCGATATTGCTGAATGCGGGTGGTGCGAAGACCCGCCAGACCGTGCTGGTCGATGGAAAACTGCCAGGAGAGGAATTCGTCGACCGTCAGGGTATAACGGCTGCAGGCCTCTTCAAGGGACAGAAGGCCGCCGCGAACGGCAGCGACGACTTCGGCCTTGCGGCGGATGACCCAGCGTTTGGTGCCGGGTGCAGGCAGGTCAGCGATCGTCAGCGGACTGCCGTCCGGCCCGATGACGTATTTTACCCTCGGGCGATGGGGTTCTGTCATGGCGTACTCACAAACTCTCAACCACTGAACTCACATCGCAACCCTACGCGCGGCGGCTTAAAAATCCGCTAAGCCTAAGGCTTCAATACAATTCTCGTTGAAACTTGCGGGAACGCGGCTGGCCCTGCGGGCTAAAAATGCGGTTTCAGCCGGCCGAGCGGGGCAGAAGGTAAATACTTTACTAACGCCGAATGACTTTTGACGGGTCGGCGCGAGCACGGAACTCTATTCACCTCCCCCGAAGGGAGAGGTCGGATCGCATCGCAAGATGCGATCCGGGTGAGGGGTTACAGTCTCGCCGTATGCTGCGGCCCCTCACCCGGATTGCTGCGCAATCCGACCTCTCTCCGCTGGGGAGAGGTGGATCACGCGTCTCAATTGCTGCCGGTGGCGATGATGCTCTTGACCTGGCTCAGCGTGTAGCTGACACCGTCGATGTTGAGCAACGGCGGCGACTGGGTCAGGTCGACGGACGCCACGGTCCCCTGCACTTGGGCGGCGATGCCGACATTGTTGTTCGCGACGTCCTTGCCGGTGGCCGAGATCGTGTATTTGCCGTCGGGCCATTGTGTGCCGTCATTGCCCATCCCGTTCCAGGTGAAGGGAATGTCGGTGCCGGCCGCCGCGGTGTATTTCCCGGTGAATACCGTCTGCCCCGTGGAATTGGCGATCGTGATGTCCACGGTCGAGTCGGTCGGAACGTTGAGATGCCAGGTCGCCGACGACTTCGTCATGGTTGCGGTCGAACCGTCGACCAGGGCGGTCTTGCCGACGAAGCCGAGCGCCTGGGTCGCCTGCGTGGTCTGCTGCAGCGTGACCAGCTGGGACAGTGAATCGTTGGTCTTGAGCTGCTGCTCGACGCCGGCGAACTGCACCAGCTGCTGGGTGAACTGGTTGGTGTCGAGCGGATCCAGCGGGTTCTGGTTCTGCAGCTGCGTCGTCAGCAGCGTCAGGAAGGTCTGGAAATTGCCGGCGAGCGTCGCGCCCGTGTTCGAGCTGAGGCTCGAATTCGACTTGTCCGACGACGAGGTCTGCGTCGTGCCGGAGACGGGCGTCGGGGCGGTATTGGCGGCACCAGTCGTGGTGGTCATTTGCGCTTACTCCTCACACTCTGATGTCGACGCCGCTGCTCGATCCGAGCATACGGCCGTAGCCGCGCCCGACGGGTGCGGCGGTCACGGTCTCGTCCTCGCTGATGATCAGCCGGCGGGCATTGCCGCCATTGTCGTTGCTGTTCTGGCCGGATTGCTGGCCCGATGAATTCTGGTCGCGCAAGCTGAAGGACAGGCTGTTGCCTCCGGTCTTGAAGCCGGCATCGTCGAGCGCGCGCTGCAATTGCGGCGCGTCCTGCTTCAGCATCGCCAGCGTCTCCGGCTTCTCCACCGTCAGATGCGAGGTGACCTGGCCGTTGCGGTCGACATTGACGCGGACGTCGATGCGGCCGAGGTCGACCGGATCGAGGCTGATGTCGAACCGCGTCTTGCCGGCGCGCGCGGCGGCGGCGATCTCGATCGGGACGCCCGAGATCGGCACGGCGGTCGCATTCGGCGCGGTCGCGGTCAGCGTTGCCGTCGAAGCGGTCGCGGCGGAGGTGGTATTGGTCACCGGCGCCTGGATGGCGGACGCGGCTTGCGCGCTGGTGTCGGTCGTCGTCGGCACGGCAGCTTGCGCGGTCGCATGCGCGTGCGTGGTCGTGGTGGCGGGCGCAGCGTCGGCAGCGCCGGCCTTTGCATCGGCCTTTGCGTCGGCCGTGGCAGCGTCAGCCTGCGGCTTGGCGGCTTGCGCATGTGCGGCGTTGGCGGTCGCGGCCGGCGTCTGTGCGGCGGTCGTCTTGCTGGAGTCCTGGCCGATATTGGAGACATCGCTCCCGCCTTGCGCGGCGACTGCAGCCTTGAACGAGGTTTTTGGCGTACCCTGGTCCACGATGGCGGTCAGCCCGCCACTGGTCTTGGCATCGGTCGCGGTCGCATCGGTCGTGCCGGCGGCGGCATCGCCGAGCGTGCCCGTGGTGTCGGCATCGACCTTGGCGCCGGCCGCCTTGGCGCTCTTGTCGCCCGTCGTTTCGGTCTTGCCGCCGGCGATCTGCGCCGTGGTCGAGGCGCTGGCGGCGATGCCGGCGGCCGCGATCGTCAGCGGCGAGGAGGCGGTGCTGGCGGCCTGATCCGCGGCCGTGTTCGGATCGACCTGCACCATGGGCGTGGCGACCGGAACAGCGTTCGGATTAGGCGCGGCGGCCTGTGTCGCATCCCCTTGCGCAGTCGCCGCGGCATCGACGGCGGCGGCGAGCCCGTCGGTGCCCTCGGTCGCGCCATCCGTGGTCTTGTCGGATTTGTCAGTCGATTTGGTGTCGGAGGCCTCCGACTTGTCCTTGGCCTTGCCGTCGACCTTGGTCGCATCCTTGCCCTGATCCTTGGCCTGGTCCTTGGCGGGATCTGCAGTCGTGTCACTCTTGGCGGGCGCGGAATTGTCGGTGCTGCTGCTCGCCTGGCTCTGCGAGGAATTGTCCGCGGAGGAGGTGTCGCGCTTACCCTGATTGGACGCGGACGAATCGGTCCGGCGCGGCGCGGTGTCCTGGCTGGACGAGGACGCGCTGTTGCTGATCGCCTGGGTGTTGCTGTCGACCAGCGAGCCGAAGGCGTTGCTGGGGGAGGTGTCTTTCGAGCTCTGCGAGCGCGCAGGCTTTTGCTGCGCGCTCGAAACCTGAACGCTGGCAGCTAGATCTGACGAAACACCGACCACAGGCGACCCCTTGGAAACATCTTCGGCTGAAGGGGTAGCAAGGAGCGGGCCAGCCCCGCGATCTCTTATTTTTTTCAACTAAATCAATATCTTATATGCTTTGTACTGTCCCCGCGAGGCGCATTAAAACCCCGTCATTTCTGCCGCCTCGGCAAGAATTGCCCTAAGGCGGCAGCCCTCGTGATTGCTTCACCGGAATGCCGCCTATATTAAAGAGGCAGCTCTCAGCCGCTTTCGACCGGGCAGACCGTGCCCTTCGGGAACTCGCAAGGTTCTCGGGGATCGCCGATGTCCCGCCGGAAGCATCGAAATCGCGGATCGCCGAACGCCGCCGTCACACCTTGAAAGCCATGCTCAACAGTCTGGATCTCGAAGGCCGTCCTGAGGACACCAGGGTCGTCGTTGCCATGTCGGGCGGCGTCGACTCCTCGACGACGGCTGCGCTGTTGAAGGCCGAGGGCTATGACGTCGTCGGCATCACGCTGCAGCTCTACGACCACGGTGCGGCGACCCATCGCAAGGGCGCCTGTTGCGCCGGCCAGGACATCCACGACGCCCGCGACGTCGCGGCAAAACTCGGCATTCCCCATTACGTGCTCGACTACGAGGACCGCTTTCGCGAGTCCGTCATCGACAATTTCGCCGACAGCTACGCGCTCGGCGAGACGCCGGTGCCGTGCATCGAGTGCAACCGCTCCGTCAAGTTCCGCGAC
The DNA here is from genome assembly GCF_019455385.1 of Bradyrhizobium sp. BR 10289. GTDB lineage: Bacteria > Pseudomonadota > Alphaproteobacteria > Rhizobiales > Xanthobacteraceae > Bradyrhizobium. The sequence goes on along the minus strand of NZ_JACOFR010000009.1, from coordinate 122,082 downwards.
CTCCTGAAGACCGCGCGCGAGCTAGGGGCGCAGGCACTGGCCACCGGCCATTACGTCGCCTCGCGCCGCCGCGATGACGGCTCGCGCGCGCTGGTCTGCGCCGCCGACAGCGATCGCGACCAGAGCTACTTCCTGTTCGCGACTACGCAGGAGCAGCTCGACTTCCTGCGCTTCCCGCTCGGCGACATGACCAAGCCGCAGACGCGCGAGCTCGCGCGTCGCTACGGCCTGAGCGTGGCCGACAAGCACGATAGCCAGGACATCTGCTTCGTGCCGACGGGCCGCTACACCGACATCATCACGCGCCTGCGTCCGAACGCGATGGACCCCGGCGACATCGTTGATCTCGACGGGCGGGTGCTCGGCCAGCATCACGGCATCGCCAATTTCACTGTCGGCCAGCGCCGCGGTCTCGGCATCGCCGCGAGTGCGCCGCTGTTCGTTGTGCGCCTCGATGCCGCGGGCCGCCGCGTCGTCGTCGGCCCGCGCGATGCCTTGAAGATGCACCGCATCGCACTTCGCGACGTCAACTGGATCGGCGGCGGCGATATCGACCGTGCCATTGGCTCCGGCCTCGAACTGTTCGTGCGCGTGCGCTCGACGCGCGCGCCCCAGCCGGCCTGGCTGCGCGGCAGCGATGGTCATTACGAGGTCGAGCTCGTCGCCGGCGAAGAGGGCGTCTCGCCGGGACAAGCCTGCGTGTTCTACGACGCGCCCAGCGGGCAGGCGCGCGTGCTCGGCGGCGGTTTCATCCAGAGCGCTGCGGCGAAGGTCGGTGCGGCCACAGCGCGTCCGCTCGCGGAAGCCGTGCGCGGCTGATCTTGCCGAGTTCGAGCCCAGCTGTTACCGCGAAGGCAGTGCACCCCCTCTCCCGCCTGCGGGGGAGGGTTGGGGAGGGGGCTCTCTCCACCAGCGATATCTCGCGAGCGGAAAGAACCCTCACCCGCCACGCTCTTGCGAGCGTGTCGACCTCTCCCGCAAGCGGGAGAGGCACTACACCGAGTTCGCGACTGACTTCGATCTTACCAATGAACAATATTCTTCACAGTTTCGCGTAAGGGCAGGGGGCATGGCAGCAGACATCTCGCGGGCCGAGGTCGAGAAGGCCTATGGCCGCTGGGCGCCGGTCTATGATCTCGTGTTCGGCAAGGTGTTCGATGCCGGACGGCAGTCGACCATCGCCGAGGCCGACCGCATCGGCGGCCGCATTCTCGACGTCGGTGTCGGCACCGGGCTTTCGCTCTCCGACTATTCGCGCACCACGAAGATCTGCGGCGTCGACATCTCCGAGCCGATGCTGCGCAAGGCGCAGCAACGCGTGCGGAGCTTGCGCCTCTCCAACGTCGAAGTGCTCTCGGTGATGGACGCGAAGAACCTCGCCTTCCCCGACAACGCCTTCGACGCGGTGGTCGCGCAATACGTCATCACCGCGGTGCCCGATCCCGAAGGCACGCTCGACGAGTTCGTGCGCGTGCTCAAGCCCGGCGGCGAGCTGATCCTCGTCAACCACATCGGCGCGGAAAAGGGCCTGCGCAAGCTCTCCGAGCTCGCCTTCGCGCCGCTCGCGCGCCGCCTCGGCTGGCGCCCGGAATTCCCGTGGGCCCGCCTCGTCAACTGGGCCGCCAAACACGGCGGCGTCACGCTGGCCGAGCGCCGCCCGATGCCGCCGATGGGGCACTTTTCGCTGATCCGCTACCATAAATCGTAATGTTCGGCGGTGGGAACGGCGCGCGGCCTCCGCGCGTTTCCTTTCCATGCGCACAACATCAAACATCATTCTTGCGGGCCTCATGATCGCAGCCTCTGCGCCAGCGATCGCGCAGGCCCCGCCCGCCCCGGCAACGCCGCCGCAAGCGACCGCGCCGCCATCCCCGCAACGCGCCGCCGACTGCACGCCGCAGGACCGCCCGAACCGCGCCACCACCCCCGACGGCACCACCACCGGCCAGTCCCGGGAACCGCTCGGCGACAAGCTGGCCAAATCCGACGGCGTGCTCTGCCCGCCTGCCGGCGTGGACCCCGAGATGCACGCCCCGGCCCCGGAATCCGGCGGCAACACCCCGGTCATCCCGCCCCCCGGCAGCCCCGGCGGCGATCCCAACGTCAGACCGAAATAGCTCGTCGCGCGCGGAGGGCGTTGGCGGGAGACGATGCCGCTTCTTCGCCTCTCCCGCTGCGGGGAGAGGCTTGAATCCGCGCAAAAGCGGATTCCGGCCAAGGGGGATTCTCCGCGAGTCTGGTGCCCAAAAACGATCGATTCCGACGCCAACATCACCCGTTGGCTCGAACGACCTTAGCTTGACTTCTCCCCGCCCCCTTCCTTATATGCCGCGCGTTCGCGAGATCGGCAGTTTTGCCGTTCGCGACCCTGTGGCGGGGTAGCTCAGCTGGTTAGAGCACGGGAATCATAATCCTGGGGTCGGGGGTTCGAGTCCCTCCCCCGCTACCAAATTCCCGGTAAATCCCTGAAAATCCTAGTCTTACCTGATCGCTGCTGCGCGCGAGGGAATGCATCAATGATACATGCGCGCGAAGCTCTCAGCGATGGTCCATGAGGACCGATCGGAACAACAGACTTAACACTACGGCGCGGTGGCGCTGAGGCCGCATTGGCGGATATCAGTTCGCGTCAGACGTGAATTCCATTCAGGGCGTCAACTCTAGCGCCTGAAGAGATGCGCTGGCATCGGTGAGCGGCAGAACGCGCCGCTAAAGCGTCATTCGGAAAAGTGCGAAGCGGTTTTCCGAAAGAGCATGCCCAAACGATAACCTAAAGCGCAATGACGATTCATTCTGATTTCATCGCGCGTTAGCTCACTTGGGCAGCAGGATCACCACGGTAAACCCGCTTCCATCCTTCGTTCTAAACCGGATCGACCCGCCTTGGCCGAGGACGACGTCGCGCACGATCGTGAGTCCCAGGCCGGTCCCGGGGATCTTTGCACTTCTGGCCTGGTCCAGCCGTCGAAAGGGTGCCATGGCCTCTTCGGTCCTGTCGTGAGGGATGCCCGGGCCGTCGTCGCTGATGCTCACCTCGATGTGCTCGCGATCTGCCTTCAGGCTGACCCGTGCGACTGCGCCATACTTCACGGCATTGTCGATCAGGTTTCGAAAAGCTCGCTTGAGCGGGATCAGGCGTCCGACGATTTCGAGATGATCGGGGCCGGTATAGCTGCAATCATGGCCATTGTCGGTGGCCTCATCGACCAGGCTGATCAACAGCGCGGCGAGATCCATCGGCTGGGTAGCTGCTTCGGTCGTCTCACCGCTTGCGAAGGCGAGGGTGGTGTCGACCATCGCCGTCATGTCAGCGATCTCCGACAAGATGGCGTCACGATCATCATCGGTTTCGAGCTGTTCGGCGGAAATGCGCATGCGCATCAGCGACGATCTGAAATCGTGCGAGATCGCGGCCAGCATTTGCGTGCGCTCCTTGACGAACGAGAGCAGGCGCCGCTGCATGTCTTCGAACGCCCTGGCGACGACGCCAAACTCGTATAGTCCCTGATCGGAGACTGCGACGAAATCCCGCGTCTTGCCGATCTGGTCGGCGGCTTCGACCAGCCGGTCCAGCGGCGCGACGATGCGACGCGTCAGCAGCGTCGAGATGAGCGCGATGATCAAGCCGCCGCCGATCAGAGGAAGCAGCGGCAAGGCATTGCTCAGGCCGCCGACCGTTTCCGCAAACGAAACGCTGATCCAGGTATTGTCGTCACCTTGAACGAGAATCCGCAAACTTGCCGGCACGAGAATGTCCGGCTCGCTCGACGTCAGGGGTGAGGTGCCCAGGGAGGGCGCGACGGAGGCAGGCAGAACCTGCGTCTTGATGGCGCGAAACGGGCCTCCAACCGAAAATCCGGCGTCATACACCTCCACACTGCGGACGTTGTTGCCAAGCGCAGCCTTGACCGTTGCGCTCAGTCTGGCGAAGGTCGGATCCGGGCCGTTGGAGCTCTCGATCGGTTTCTCTCTGGACCAAGTCACAGTCAGCAGCGAGCTGGACTGGCTGGCCTTGCCTTCGCGATCCGAAACGGGCTGCGCGAAAATCCCGGCGGCGAGGCTAGAGGTCTGATCCGCAAGCCATCGCGCGCCGGTCATCCGCAGGTGCGGCTCCGACAGGAGCCAGACCTGAAGGCCCCCCTGAAATTGAATGGCGAGCAGGCTGAGGACCATGGCGGCGGCGATGCGGCGGCCAATCCCGGGACGCCGAATCCAGCTCAGGGCATGTTCCTTAGCCGGCATCGTTGTCGACGACCGGGGTGAAGATGTAGCCGCCATTCCGTACCGTCTTGATCAGCGTCGGATTTTCCGGGTTTTCTTCCAGCTTGCGCCGCAGCCGCATGACCTGCACGTCGATGGTGCGATCGACCGACGTCGATGTGCGGCCGCGCGCTAGGTCCAGGAGCTGGTCGCGGTTGAGCACGCGGTTGGGGTGCTCCACGAAAGCCTGAAGCAGGTCATATTCGCCGGAGGTGAGCTCGACCAGCGCACCCGATGGAGATTTCAACGTTCGCGCCCGGATGTCCAAAGTCCATCTGGCGAACACGAATACAGTCGAGCGCTTCGTGGACTTGCTGACATCGACGGCGGATTGACGCCGCAACACCACGCGGATGCGTGCCAGGAGCTCGCGGAGACCGAACGGCTTGCAGATATAGTCCTCGGCGCCGAGCTCGAGACCGACCACCCGATCGGTCTCTTCGGCGACCGCGGTTAGAAGGATGACGGGGACCGGGTCCTCGCCCTGTGTCTGGCGCAGAAGGGACAATCCGTTCTCATCGGGCAGCATGACGTCGAGCACGATCAGATCCACCCTGGACGTCGCGAGCTTTTCCCGGAACTGCTTTCCGTCGCTTGCGATGGAGACGCGCAAACCCTGCTGTCCAAGGAATTTGGCCAGGCCGGAGCGAATCTTGGGATCGTCGTCGACGATGAGAATGTGGGGAGCCGACATGAGCGAGGCATCCTTCGGTTTTTCGACCGTCTCAAGCCCTTTCTCGTAACAATGTGTAACAGTCGTCCTTCTACTGCGATTTCACGTTCCCTGCCGATCAGGGCGCCAGGCATTACAGAATGAAATAATCCGAAATTCGCGGTTTATCCTGCCGGCGCATCCGGGCAATAAAGATTGTCGTGCAAATTGACGATCGCCGCCTGCGAAATGCGGGATGAGGATTACCGAAAATGCGGCCGACAATCATCAAAATAGTGCGAGCCATGCGCGTGGTGGCGGCGATTGCGACTGCGCTCACGCCTGCCGGAGGCCTCGACGCCGACACGGTCGGGGCAGTGGAGCTACGGCTGCGGCGCTAGCGGCGCGGCCACGCACGTGCCGATGCTAACGCTGAGCTCGAGCCTTCACCGGACTTTGATGCGCTCCTCTCTTGCCCGTCTTTTTCGCAACGGTCGGCTTGCGTTGGTAGGCGGCAAGAAAGACGTTGATACCTCCCTCGATCAGGGCATGATACTCGGCCTCGCTCGGCGCGCTCATGGACAGGGCCCATTTCAGGATCACCTTGCCCTGGATGAGGCTGAGAAACTGCGTCGCCGCCAACTTGGTATCGGCAATATTGACGAGCCGTTGGGCCTGCGCCGCGCGCAGGAAGGCAGCCAATTCGGCGTCGCACCGCTCGGGCCCGGCCTTCATGAAGACGTCGGCAACGCGCGGATAGCGGGAGGCACAGGACATAATGAGCCTGTGCATCGCCAATCCTCTCTGGTCGAGAAAACCTTCGAGAAAAGTCCGTGCGATCGCGCGGAGCTCCTTTCTGAGGTCGATCGGCGCGCCGGTGTCCTGCCACAAGGTCTTTGGTCCGAACCGACGGCACTCGTCGCTCACCAGCGCCAGCAGCAGATCGTCCTTGTCGTCAAAATGAACGTAGAGCGTCGCCTTCGACACGCCGGCATGGCGTGCAATCGCATCCATGCTGGTTGCGTCGAAGCCGAGATCGAGAAACAGCGCGCGCGCACCATCCAGAATTTGGCGGTACTTGGCCTTTGCGCGCGGCCGTTCGCTCGCATCAATCTGTTTCTGCGCATTTCGTGCTTGCGGCTTTCGCACAGCAGCTGCCATGACCCCGTTCCCCTGCGGCTTGACATTTCTCCGAGACTGGCAGCATACAGGCCCCCGAGACAAAACTAAACGGTTTAGTTCGATGACGGCTCCCCATCGCGCCCTGCGCCGGCGAAAGCCCTCCGTTGCGGCCGGCTGGCGCGACAGAGGCCTGGCCCGTGCGGGCACTCTTCTCCCGGGTCTTCTCCCAAGTCTGCTGCTGGCCTCCTGCGCCGTCGGCCCGGACTTCACCGCGCCCGCGAGCCCGGCCGTGGACGGCTATACGCGCGAGCAACGCGTTGCCGCGACGGAGAGCGCCCCGGTTGCCGGCGGCAACGCGCAGGGCTTTGCGTCCGGCGCCGACATATCCGGCTACTGGTGGACATTGTTTCGATCGAAGCAGCTCAGCGCCTTCGTCGAGGAGGCCGTTCGTAACCATCCGGACGTCCAGGCTGCCCAGCTCGCGCTGCTCAATGCGCGCGAGACCGCACTGGCGCAGCAGGGCAGCCTGTTTCCGCAGGTGACGGCGAACGGATCGGCGGAGCGCGAGCAAGCGTCGACGACCCAGCAGGGCGACTGGCCGGGGCAGACTTCGAACTATGCGCTCTATGGCGCCTCGGTCAGCGTATCCTACACCCTGGACGTTTGGGGCGGCACGCGGCGTCAGGTCGAATCCCTCCAGGCGCAGGCCGACTACCAGGCGTTCAAGCTCGAGGCGACCTATCTGGCGCTGACCGCCAACGTGATCACGGCCGCGATTACCGACGCTTCGCTGCGCGATCAGATCACCGCGACCGAAGAGATCATCAAGGCGGAGTCGGACCAGCTCGTGCGCATCCAGCGCCAGTTCGACGTCGGCGCGAACTCGAAATCGGATGTGCTGTCGCAGGAAGCGACGCTGGCGCAGGCGAAGGCCACGTTGGCGCCGCTGCAGAAGCAGCTGGCGCAGGAGCGCAATCAATTGATGGCCTATCTCGGACGGCTGCCGAGTCAGGACCGCGGCGAGCATGTCCGGCTTGCCGATCTGCGCCTTCCCGGACGGCTTCCCGTCTCGCTGCCCTCCACGCTGGTTCGCCAGCGCCCCGACATCCGCCAGGCGGAGGCAACGCTGCATCAGGCGACCGCAACCGTCGGCGTCGGCATCGCCAACCTGCTGCCACAGCTCACCCTCTCGGGGAGTTACGGCGCCAGCGGTCCGGAGCGGCTGTTCTCGCCCACCACCATCGTCTGGAGCGCGGCCTCAAGCGTCAGCCAGAAAATTTTCGACGGCGGGACGCTGTATCACACCAAGGAAGCCGACGTAGCGACGTTCGAGCAGGATCTGGCTCTCTACAAGAGCACGGTGGTGACGGCGTTCCAGAACGTCGCCGATTCGCTGCGTGCGATCCAGTACGACGCAGCGACGCTGAAGGCGCAGGCGGCCTCGGAGAAGGCCACCGCCGACAGCCTCGCGATGGCCATCGAGCAGTTCAAGATCGGCGCGGTCCCCTATGTGACCGTGACCAACGCCCAGCAATCCTACCTCAATGCGCGCGTGTCGCGCATCAAGGCGCAGGCGACGCGCTTCACCGATACGGCCGCGCTGTTTCAGGCGCTGGGCGGCGGCTGGTGGAATCGGACGGATGAGACCCCCGACGCGCGGCCGCGCGCAAATCCCGGCTACTTCGCGGGTCTCGACAAGAAGAACCAGGAAGCGATGCGATGATGAAACGCATGACGATCATGCTGAGCGGGATGGCCGTCCTGTTCGGCGGCCTCTACGGCTTTCAGACTTTCAAGGACATGATGATCAGGAAGGCGATTGGAGGCATGGCCAATCCGCCGCAGGTCGTGTCGACGGTGGTCGCCGACAACGCGCCCTGGCAGTCGACCTTAACCGCTATCGGCTCGCTACGGGCCGTCAACGGCGCCGATCTCGCGCTTCAGGTCGCCGGCATCGTCCAGAATATCCAGTTCTCCTCCGGTGACAGCGTCGCGGCCGGGCAGACATTGCTCTCGCTGGTCGCAACCGATGACATCGCCAAGCTGAACTCGCTGGAAGCCACCGCGGAGAACTACGCCATCGTGCTGAGGCGCGACCAGGAGCAGATCAAGTTCAACGCCGTCAGCCAGGCGACGGTCGACAGCGACAAGGCCAATCTGAAGAACGCGCAGGCTCTGGTCGAGCAGCAGAAGGCGGTGGTCGAGCAGAAGACGCTGAAGGCCCCCTTTGCCGGCCGGCTCGGCATCCGCGCAGTCGATCTCGGCCAGTACTTAAGCGCCGGCACAAGCATCGTCACGCTGCAGAGCCTCGATCCGATCTATGTCGACTTCTATCTGCCGCAGCAGGCGCTGGCCTCGATCAGCATCAACCAGGATATCGCGCTCTCCGTCGATTCGTTTCCGGCGGAGCGATTTACCGGGCAGATCACGGCAATCAACGCCAAGGTCGATTCGAGCAGCCGCAACGTTCAGGTGCGCGCCACCTTGCGAAACGGCGAGGCCCGGCTGCTGCCAGGCATGTTCGCCAAGGTCGAGATCGCCGTCGGCAAGCCGGAGCAGGTCGTCACGGTGCCGCTCACGGCAATCGTCAACAATTCCTACGGCGATCTCGTCTATCTCGTCGACAATCTGCATGACGGGCAGGGCACCGCGCGCCAGATGTTCGTCAAGACAAAGGCTGCAAAGGGCGACCGCATCGCGGTAACCGACGGGGTCAAGCCGGGAGAGACGGTGGTGATCGCCGGCCAGCTCAAGCTGCGCAACGGCAGCCCGGTCAAGATCGACAATTCCCACGTGCCGGTCGCGGAAGCCGCGCCCAACATCGTCGATCAGTAATCCCGGCCACGCGTTCGAACAGGCAGCCAACAACGATGCGCTTCACCGATATCTTCATCCGCCGGCCGGTTCTGGCGCTCGTGGTCAGCGCCCTGATCCTGGTGCTCGGCCTGCGCTCCATGTCGACGCTGTCGATCCTGCAATATCCACAGACCCAGAACGCCATCGTCACGGTGACGACGGCCTACGCCGGCGCGGATTCCGACATCATCGCGGGATTCATCACCACGCCGCTGGAGAACGCCATCGCCCAGGCCAACGGCATCGACTACATGACGTCGAGCAGCGTCACCGGCACCAGCACCATCACGATCAATCTGCGGCTGAACTACGATTCCGGCAAAGCGATGACCGAGATCAACGCCAAGGTCAACTCGGTGCTGAACCAGTTCCCGAGCGGCACGCAGCAGCCCACGCTGACGCTCAAGGTCGGCCAGACCATCGATTCGATGTATATCGGCTTCGCTAGCGACGTGCTGGCGCCGAACCAGATCACCGACTATCTGACGCGCGTGGTGCAGCCGCGGCTCCAGGCCGTGGCCGGCGTGCAGACCGCCGAATTACTGGGTGCCAAGAAGTTCGCGCTGCGTGCATGGTTCGATCCGGACAAGCTGGCGGCCTACGGTCTCACCGCGAGCGACGTTTCGACGGCCCTGTCCGGCAACGACTATATTTCGGGCCTCGGCTCCACCAAGGGGCGTCTGGTGCAGGTCGACCTCGCCGCCTCGACCAATCTCCATTCCTTGGAGCAGTACCGCAACCTCGTGGTCAAGACCGTGAATGGCGCGATCATCCGCTTGCGCGACGTCGCCAATGTCACGCTCGGTAACGACGATTACGACAGCGAAACGAAGTTCAACGGCAGGACGGCAGTCTATATCGGCATCCAGACCGCTCCGACGGCCAACCTGCTCGACGTGATCAACGGCGTGAAAGCGGTGCTGCCGGACATCAAGGCGCAGCTTCCGAACGGGCTCGTCGGCGAGGTGCTCTACGACTCCACCGATTTCGTGAACGCCTCGATCGAGGAGGTCGTTCACTCGCTGCTGGAGGCGGTGCTGATCGTGATCGTCGTGGTGTTCCTGTTCCTGGGATCCTGGCGATCGGTGCTGATCCCCGTCATCGCCATCCCCTTGTCGCTGATCGGCACTTTCGGCCTGATGCTGCTGATGGGCTTCTCCATCAATCTCCTGACGCTGCTCGCGCTCGTGCTTGCGATCGGGCTCGTCGTGGACGACGCCATCATTGTGGTCGAGAGCGTGCACCGCTTGATCGACGAGGGCGTGGCGCCGGTCGAAGCGGCCATCCAGTCAGCCCGTTCCCTGGCGAGCCCGATCGTCGCCATGACGGTGGTCCTGATTGCGGTCTACGTCCCCGTGGGATTCCAGGGCGGCCTCACGGGCGCGCTGTTCACCGAGTTCGCCTTCACCCTGGCCGGCGCCGTGACGGTGTCGGCGGTGATCGCGCTCACGCTGTCGCCGATGAACTGCGCCTGGCTGCTTCGCAAGACCGAGCGTGATGCGACCAATTGGGAAGCGCGCCTGGTGCGCGCGATCGACCACGTGCTGGAGTGGCTTTCGAGCGCCTATCGTCGCCGGCTCGAGGCCGTCTTCGGCATGAAGCCGGTCGTGGCCGTGTTCGCGCTGCTGCTGCTTGCCGCGATCCCGTGGCTCTATTCGACCTCGACCAGCGAGCTTGCGCCGGACGAGGATCAGGGCGTCGTGCTCTCGCTGACGTACTCGGCTCCTTCCGCAACGCTCCAGCAGCGGGAGTTCTATGGCCGGCAGCTCTACGATCTCGTGGCCGGGCGCCCGGAAACTGCAACGGTGTTCCAAATCGATACGTCGACCCAATTCATCAGCGGCTGGGTGCTGAAGCCCTGGGACCAGCGCAGTCTCACCACCAAGACGCTTCAGCCGGAATTCCAGAGCCTGCTCAACACCATTGCCGGCACGCGCTCCGTCGCGTTCCAGCCCTCGTCGCTTCCGGGTAGCAACGGGCTTCCGATCCAGTTCGTTATCGGCACGACCGGCTCGTTCAACGAGCTCGACACCGTCTCGCGGAATTTCATGGCAGAGGCGCTCAAGACCGGTCAGTTCATCTTTCTCGACACGGATCTGAAGGTCGACAGGCCGCAGACCATGGTCGTGTTCGACCGTGACAAAGCCGGCGACGTCAGCTTGAAGATGAGCGATCTCGGCGGTGCGCTCGCCACCATGCTGGGCGGCAACTACCTCGATTATTTCAGCCTTGACGGCCGGTCCTACAAGGTCATTCCCCAGGCCGTGCAGAACCAGCGGCTGACCAGCGATCAGTTGCTCGGTTACTACATCCGCGTCGGTAACAACTCCATGGTTCCGCTGTCGACCCTGGCCCACCTCGAGAAGAAGACCGTTCCGCAGTCGCGCAACCACTTCCAGCAGATCAATGCGGCAACGATCTCGGGTGTCGCGATGCCCGGTGTCTCCATGGGCAGCGCGCTGGCGACCTTGAAGGGTCTCGCGAAGACGTTGCCGGTCGGCTATTCCATCGATTTCGGCGGCGCCTCGCGACAGCTCGAACAGGAATCGGGCGGCTTCGTCACGACCTTCGGCTTTGCCGTGATCATCATCTTCCTGGCGCTGGCGGCGCTGTTCAACAGCTTCCTCGATCCCGTCATCATCCTGGTGTCGGTGCCGATGTCGCTCGCCGGTGCGCTGATCTTCATCAGCCTCGGCATCGGGGGCGCGAGCCTCAACATCTATACCCAGGTCGGGCTGCTCACGCTGATGGGCCTCGTCAGCAAGCACGGCATTCTGATGGTCGAGGTTGCCAACGAACTGCGCGCAGCCGGCAAGGAGGTCACCGAGGCGATCATCGAGGCCGCGACGATCCGGCTGCGGCCGATCCTGATGACCACGGCGGCCATGGTGCTCGGCGTCGTTCCGCTGATCACGGCGAGCGGCGCGGGTGCGGTGTCGCGCTACAACATGGGACTGGTGATCGCCACCGGCCTGTCCATCGGGACGTTGTTCACGCTGTTCGTAGTGCCCGTGGCCTATGCACTGATCGCCCGTCCGGCGCGCCAGGAAGGTGCCTAGAGCGCCGCGCCGGAACCATGGCTCTCTCCGGTTTGGAGAGAGGCATCAGGCGGCAGCATCATCAGTACCTGCAGGCCTGAGGGCTGGCGCGGCCGCATCTCGATGCGGCCGCCGTGCCGCTTGATGATCTCCAGCGCGATCGACAGGCCGAGGCCGAAGCCGGTCTTGTTCTCGCTCCGCGCATCGTCGATCTTGAAGAACGGCTGGAACACCTTGTCGCGCAGCGTGTCCGGGATACCCGGGCCGTCGTCGGAGACGTCGATCTCGATCGCACCGCTGCCGTTCGTGCCGAGGCCGACGGTGATCGTGCTGGCATGCTTGACTGCGTTCTCGACGATGTTGGTGACGGCGCGCGACAGGGCACGGGGATGGCAGGCATAGGTGAAGCGTTCCGGACCGGCATAACTGACCGCGTGTCCGATGTCGGAGAAGTCCGAGCAAATGGTCTGCAGGAAGCTCGGCAGGTCGACGCGGGTCGGAGGCTCGGACTTCGAATCGTCCCGGAGATATTCCAGGGTGTCGTCGAGCATGCGGCCGACCTTGGCGATGTCGCGCAGCATAGGGTCGCGCAGATTGTCCTGCTGGATCTGCTCGGCGCGCAGCCGCAGCCGCGTCAGCGGCGTTCGCAGATCGTGGCTGATCGCCGCGAGCATGCGGGTGCGGTCATCCAGCAGCGTGCGGATGCGGGTCCGCATCTCGTTGAGGGCGTCGGTGACCTGGACGATCTCGCGAGGACCACGCCGGCGCAGCGCGTCATAGGCTTGCGGCGAGCGTCCGAAAACGGTCGCCGCAGTCGCGACCGCCGCGAGCGGCGCGACCACCCGGCGCACGGCATAGATCGACATGAGCAATGCGGAGAACACGACGATGATCAACAGCAGAGCGGTTGGAGGGACGAGCATCGGCCATGTCTGGATGGCGAGGTCGAACCTCAGGCCATGGCTGTCATCGAGCCGGGTGATGATCTGCGATGGTGGGCCCTCGGGGTCTCCGAGCTCATTCAGGATTTCGATGTCGCGGTGTGCCTCCAAGGGATGCATGGCGAGGCGGACGGCCAAGGCATTGCTCTTGATCGGGACCAGAGCGGCCAATGAGACGCGCTTGACCTCCAGGCCGCTGCGCTCGATCGCGGCCAGCATGGTGTCAGCTTCCGTCGCGTCTTTCGTCGCGCGGACCAGCCGCGTGATCTCGCAGATTCGCGCGGCCACGTAGATCGGGCTGTCATCGCGGGCCGGCGGGTCATAGAGAAACCAGAGGACGGCTGCGAGCAACGTGACGCCGAGCAACACCGAGACCGCGACGAGGCCGGTGATCTGGGTGGTGATGCTTTGCGGCGCCAGCCGCTGAACAAGCGCCAGCAGGCCGGTTTCGACCCTCGACACGGAGATGCGTGGTGAAGAATGTGTGCGGATGTTGCGGGCAGGGGAGCGCGCTGTATCGAGATGAGGTGACATGGCGACAGGGTAGGGCATTCACGAGCGATGAGCAGGGCGTGAAGTGTTTCAATTTGTGAACCGTGCGCTGACCCTGGTTTGGACAACCCAAGTCCAGATAAGGCGCGTGTTCCGTCGCTGTCATCTTTTGTAATATCTCTTAATCCAAGGTCATCCGTCCCCATCCTATCGTGCCATCGCGATATCCGAGGACGTCATGACGGTCGCGTTTGTTATCAGCTCCAGCCGGCCTGTCGCAGGCGTGAAACGTCTGCGGCGGTTTCGTGAGCTTGTCGGCGGCAATGTGCTGGCTCGGCGGCCGGTCCTGAGCGCGCGGTATGGTTCAGTCGGGCGGGCGCGTTGATGATCTCCGACATCCGGGAATTGCGCGCCGCCCGCTCGCCGTTTGGTCGTGCGCTACGCCCGCCTTCTATTCTCGCGCTCTCGGCGGTCGTGTCGCTTTCCGGCTGCGCCAGCGCGCCCCTGGCCAAGGGCGGATCGCTATCGTCCTACGACAACATGGCGCCGTCCGACGGCATGCTGGCAAAGTCGCTGGTACGCGTCAGCAAGGACGGTGTGCTGGCAGCCAAGACTGTGCGGATCATGCCGACCTCCTTCTCGAAGGCGGCCTCGCCAACGCTGTCGCAGGAGCAGCGCATCCTGGTGGCCAATGCCGTGAACCGGGCGCTGTGCGTCGGCCTCAGCGAGCGGTTTCGGGTGGTCGGTCCGGATCAGCCGGCCGACCTGACGACCCATGTTCTGGTGACGCAGGCTGCGCCGACGAATGAGGTGGCCGCCGGAGCCTCGAAGGTGGTGTCGGTCGTGCCGGCCGCATTCGGTGTGCCGGCGCCGATACCGCGTCTGCCGATTGGGCTCGGCTCGCTCTCGCTGGAGGCCGAGGCGCAGGATCACGCCGGCGGACAGCAGGCCGCGATGATCTGGGCGCGCGGCGCCAATTCCTTCACGAATTCGCCGACCGTATCGAGCGCCGGCGACGCCTACGATCTCGCCGGTGCGTTCGCCGGAGATTTCAGCCGTTTGCTGGTGACCGGAGAGACGCCGTTCGGAAAAGCGCCGAGCCTGCCGACGCTCGACAGGATCGGCTCGTCCCTCGGAGGCAAGCCGAAATACGAAGCCTGCGAAGCGTTCGGCCGCGATCCCGGCGCCGTCGGGATGGTCGCGCGAGGCTTGGGTGTGCCGCCGGAGTGGTCCGACAAGGGCGCTCCGACGAGCAGCCAATGATCGATCGATTTGTCGGGTTGAGATGAGAGCCATCGTCAGGGCGGCTGGTTTCATGGCGTTTCCGCTTGTCATGTCGACGCTCGCCGGTTGCGCCGTCGGCCCGGATTATATAAGCCCGACGATCGCGCTGCCGACGCATTGGAGCGACGGCGCCGGCAAGCCGCCGCGACAAAGCCCCGCGCAACTTGCGCAATGGTGGCGGCGCTTCGACGATCCCTTGCTGAACGATCTGATCGAAGAAGCGGTCCAGGGCAATCTGGACGTCGCCGCCGCCAAGGCGCGCATCCGCGAGGCGCGCGCGTTGCAGCGGCAGTCGGTCGGCGCGCTATTTCCGCAGGTCTCCGGATCGGGATCTGCGACCGCAAATCGCAGCAGCGCCGGCGTCGCGACGGAGGGCGTCGGCGCCACCACCTACAATCAGTTTCAGGCCGGCTTCGATTCATCCTGGGAGCTCGACCTGTTCGGCGCGAACCGGCGTGCGGTGGAGAGCGCGACCTACAATGTGCAGGCGTCGGACGATGATCTGCGCGCGACCTTGCTGACCCTGGTCGGCGACGTCGCGTCGTACTACATCGAGGCCCGCGGCTATCGGGCCCGCGCGCTACTGGCACGGCGGACCGCCGCCTCGCAACGCGCGACCGCAGCCCTGACCCAAAAGAAGCTCGATGCTGGCTCGACGTCTCCCGTCGACAATGCCAAGGCCATCGCGCAGGCGGCCAACACCGAGGCCGCGATCCCGGCCTATGAGACCTCCTACAAGGAAGCGGTGCATCGGCTCGGTGTGTTGCTCGGGCGCGATCCGACGGCGCTGGTCTCGCGGATGGCGCGGGCGACGGCAATACCGGCGCCGCGCCTGCCGTTGCCGAAGGGAATCCCGGCGGATCTGCTGTCGATGCGGCCGGACGTGCGCAAGGCCGAACGCCAACTCGCGCAGTACACGGCCAAGATCGGGCAGGCCGAAGCCGCCCTGTATCCCGACGTGAGCCTGAACGGATCGCTCTCGACCACCGCGCTCAAGCTCGGCGATCTCGGCAAGAATTCCACGATCGGGTGGTCGGTCGGCCCTTCGCTGAGCGTGCCGATCTTCAATGGCGGCAAGCTGCGCGCCGCCGTCGATGTGGCGCAGGCCCAGCGCGACGAGTACCACATCGCCTGGCGCAGCGCCGTCTTGACGGCGTTGGAGGATGTCGAGAACGCCATCGTCTCGCTCGCCCAGGAGCGGATCAGGATCCGCAGCCTGTCCGAATCCGCGTCGCGATATGGCGAGGCGGCGCGGCTGTCGCGCTCGCTCTATGAAAGCGGGTCCAGCAGTTTCCTCGACGTGCTCGACGCCGAGCGCTCGCAATTCTCGGCCGAAGACTCGTTGCTGGAGAGCCGGGCCAATTTGGCGCGGGACTACGTCGCGCTCGGCAAGGCGCTCGGCGGCGGCTGGGACGGTGCGATTGACAGCAGTAGGCCTGAGGTCGTTGACGCCGAGATGGGGCCACATCTGGCCGCGGGACAATGATGCAGAGTTGCAATCGGATACGGCAGCATCGATCGGAGCGATCATGAACGATGTCGTGGAAATCAAGGGGCGGGATCGCAAGTCGCGGACGGACGCCGTGCCGCGACCGGCCAGTCATGCGCCACAGCCAAGCGCGCCATCGCGGCAAAAATCGTCGCCTCGGCGCATGCGCATCTTCGCCGCCATCCTGGTGCTGGCGCTGGTCGGTTGGGGCGCAAAGCTCTTGCTGCTCCCGCAGTCGAACGCCAATCTGGCGACGGCGCCCGTCACGCTTGGCGACATCGAGCAGACCGTGCTGGCGACCGGCACGCTGAAGCCGGTCAAGCTGGTGGCGCTCGGCGCGCAGGCCTCGGGCCGCCTGGTGTCGCTGAAGGTTGCGCTCGGCCAGACGGTGAGGGCGGGCGATCTGATTGCCGAGATCGACTCCCTGACCCAGCAGAACACGCTGCGGACCAACCAGGCGGCGCTCCAGAACACCCGCGCTCAACGAGATGAGAAGGAAGCGAGCCTCGCACTCGCCGAAGCGAGCTTTGCGCGCCAGCAGACCACGCTAGCGCAGAAGGCGTCGTCGCGGGCGGACTATGATTCCGCCGAAGCCAACGTCAAGACCACCAAGGCCCAGATCGCCCAGCTCGACGCCCAGATCGTCGAGGCGGAAGTCGCGGTCGAGACTGCCCGGGTCAATCTCGGCTACACCCGCATCATCGCACCGATCAATGGCACAGTTCTCTCCATCGTGACCCAGGAAGGCCAGACGGTGAATGCGGTGCAGTCGGCGCCGACCATCGTCGTGATCGGCCAGCTCGATACCATGACTATTCGTGCGGAGATCTCCGAAGCGGACGTAGTGCGGTGCCGGCCCGGCCAGCAAGTCTACTTCACCATCCTCGGCGATCCCGCGCGCCGTTATGAAGCCAAGCTCGAATCCATCGAGCCTGCGCCGGAATCGATCAAGACCGACAGCAGTTTTACCTCGACGACCACGACGTCCTCGAGCAGCAGCTCGTCCTCGTCGTCGACCTCGTCGGCGATCTACTACAACGGCATCTTCAACGTGCCGAATCCGGAGGGCGATTTGCGGACCTACATGACCGCCGAGGTGCATGTCGTGCTCGGCCGGGCGCACAACGTCTTGACCGTTCCCGTCGCCGCACTCGGCGAGACGGCCGCGGACGGCAGCGCCAAGGTGAGGGTGGTTGAATCGTCGGGCTCCGTCGTCACGCGGACGGTAAAGGTCGGCCTCAGCAACAAGATCCTGACGGAGATCCGCAGCGGCCTCTCCGCCGGCGAGCGCGTGGTGATCAACGGCAACGACGTTTCACAGGGAAAATCGGCGCTGCCGCCGCCGGGGATGTGAGATGACCGAGCCATTGATCGTTCTCGACGGGGTCAGCCGCGCCTACGTCTCCGGAGAGGCTACCGTGGTGGCGCTCGACCGCGTCGACATCCGGATCGCGGCCGGCGAAATGGTCGCGATCGTCGGCACCTCAGGCTCGGGCAAGTCGACGCTGATGAATATCCTCGGCTGCCTCGACCGTCCAACCTCCGGACATTACCGGATCGCCGGCCGCGACGTCGGCTCGCTCGACATGGACGAACTCGCGGCACTCAGGCGGGAGCACTTCGGATTCATCTTCCAACGCTATCATCTGCTCGCCGAGCTCACCGCGGTCGGCAATGTCGAGATGCCTGCGATCTATGCCGGCCGCAGCGCCTCCGACCGGCGGGACCGGGCGGCGCGCCTGCTTGGCCGTCTCGGCATGGAGAACCGGCTCGAGCATACGCCAGGGCAGCTCTCGGGCGGCCAGCAGCAGCGTGTCTCGATCGCGCGCGCTCTGATCAACGACGCCAATGTGATCCTCGCCGACGAGCCGACCGGTGCGCTCGACAGCCGGAGCGGCGAGGAGGTGTTGCGCATCCTCGACGAGATCCACGCCGAAGGCCGCACGGTGATCATCGTGACCCATGACATGGCGGTAGCCCGCCGCGCCAAGCGTATCATAGAGCTGCGCGACGGCAAGGTGTGCTCCGATCAGCCCAACCCGCGTGATCGTTCCGACGTTACCTCAGCTCATGCTCCGGCGTCAGTGGAGACCTTGGCGTCGGTGACGTCGGACTGGCGAGCGGCGCTGGGCCGCTTCGAGGAAACGCTGCGCATGGCGCTTCTGTCCATGAATGCGCATCGGCTGCGTGCGTTTTTGACCATGCTCGGCATCATCATAGGTGTCGCGTCTGTGGTCTGCGTGGTGGCACTAGGCTCGGGCTCGCAGGAGCGGGTGCTCGCCAACATCAACAGCCTCGGCACCAACACGCTGGAGATCTTTCCGGGCAAGGATTTCGGTGACACCCGCTCGGCCAAGATCAAGACGCTGGTGCTGGCCGATGCGCGGGCGCTGGGGCAGGAATCCTATGTCGCTGCGGTGACACCGACGGTATCGACCACGAGCACGGTGCGCTTTAGCGCGATCGAGGCCAGCGCGCAGGTCAGCGGCGTCGGCGAGTCCTATTTCCAGGTCAAGGGTACTCAGCTGGCTGAGGGCAGCTTCTTCGACGCTGACAGCGTGCGCAGCTATGCACAGGATGCGGTGATCGACGACAACGCACGCAAGACGCTATTTCCCGATCGCACGTCGAGCCCGATCGGAAGGGTCTTCCTGGTCGGGAAAGTGCCGTGCCGTATCGTCGGCGTCACCCGCCAGCAAACCAGCGGCTTTGGTTCGAGTGCAAGCCCCACCGTCTATCTGCCCTACACCACGGTGCAGGCGCGTTTTCTCGGCGATCCCTCGCTGCGCAGTATTAGCGTCCGCGTCGTCGATACGATATCGACCAGTGTGGCCGAGCAGGCCGTCACCCGCCTCCTGACGGAACGTCACCGCACGAAGGACTTCTTCATCCTCAACACCGACGATATCCGCCGCACCATCCAGAGTACCGCGCAGATCCTGACGCTGCTGGTCGCCGCCATTGCCGTGATCTCCCTGATCGTCGGTGGCATCGGTGTGATGAACATCATGCTGGTGTCCGTCTCCGAGCGTATCGCCGAGATCGGCGTGCGCATGGCGGTCGGCGCGCGTCAGTCCGACATCCTCCAGCAATTCCTGATCGAGGCGGTGCTGGTCTGCCTGATCGGCGGCTCGCTCGGGATCGGCTTTGCGCTGAGTTTCGGCGCCATCTTCAACGCCTTCGATGTCGGCTTCCAGCTGATCTACTCGACGACGGCGATTGTCATCGCGGTGGCATCCTCGACCGCGATCGGCGTTGCCTTCGGCTACATGCCCGCGCGCAACGCCTCGCGGCTCGACCCGGTGGCGGCGCTGACACGGGAATGAGCGCTTTCGGCTGACGTTCCAAGGATCGGACGGGTGCCGCGTCTATCGGCTGCTGACGCGAGCTACATCCAAACGTCAGCCAATCTCAGCCAAGCATCCTTGTCGACAGGGATGGTGGCCTCGCTGCCATCAGGCGTCCTGCTCGTCGGCGAGCATGTCGGTCGCGACCGCCGGCGGGTCGCCTACAGGGCGCGTTTCGCGCTTTCCGGTGCGAGCAGGATGCCGATGAAGGCGCAGGCCGCGATCGCCTCGAAATACAGGATCACCGGGGTGAAGCTGCCGCTCGATCCCATCAGGGCGGTGCCGACCAGGGGCGCGATGCCGCCGCCCAGGATGATGCCGAGCTGCTTGCCGAGCGAGGAGCCGCTGACACGGACTTCGGTCGGAAACAGCTCCGCCGTAAAGGCCGCTTCCGGCGCGAACATCAGCGCGTGGATGATCCCGATCGAGACGATGAGGCCAGTGATCAGCAGTGTCGGATCCTTGCTCGCGACCAGCTGGAAGTCGATCGGATACCAGGCGGCGGCCAGCAGAATGCCGAGTGCAATGAAGGGTCGCCGGCCGAAGCGGTCCGAGTAGCTCGCGATCAGCGGCACCATGCACATCTCCAGCACGTTGGCGACCATGGTGCCGAAGGTGACGTTGGATTGCGCCATGCCGAGCGTCCTGACCGCATAGCCGAGCACGAAAACCGTGCTCATGTACTGGAACGTGCTGTGCGCCATGTTGGCGAGACAGCCGAACAGCACCGATTTTTTCCACGACCGCACCACTGCCAGCAGGGGTGCCTTCGGCCGCGCGGCCGAAGCCTGTACCATCTTAAACAATGCCGATTCGTCGACCTGGAGGCGGATGTAGGTGCCGAGCACCACCAGCACGAGACTCAGCACGAAGGGCACGCGCCAGACCCATTGGGCGAAATCCTGCGGGGCCGAGACGAAGCCGAGCAGCGCGATGAAACCCGAAGCGAGGATCACGCCGATCGGGCCCGAGGCGTTGACGAAGGAGGCGAAGAAGCCGCGCCTTGCCGAGGGCGCATTCTCCAGCGTCAGCGACACCGCGTTCATATATTCGCCGCCGAAGGCAAAGCCCTGCGCGAAGCGCAGCGCGACCAGTGCGATCGGCGCCAAAAGTCCGATCGAATCATAGCTCGGCAGACAGCCGATCAGGAAGCTCGTGACGCCCATCAGCACGAAGGTGATCGTCAGCATCGCCTTGCGACCGAGCTGGTCGCCGTAATGGCCGAACACCATGCCGCCGAGCGGCCTGGCGACGAAACCGACTGCGAACGTCGCGTACACCGCCAGCATGCTCGCGGTCGAATCCATCTTGGGGAAGAAGAAACGATCGAACACCACGGGCGCGGTGAAGGCGTAGATGAAGAAATCATAGTGTTCGATTACCGATCCGAGCGAGGACGCGACCACGAGCTTGCGGAAGGCGGGGGTGATCGGCGCCGGTTCGGCGCGGTCCGTCGTTCCGGTGATGACCTCTGCGGTGTTGCTCATGCGTTTCCCCTCTTTGGTTTTTGCTTGTCGTCTCAATCAGGCACGTCGGCCCGGCGGAGGCGCGAGGTAAGTCTCGCCGCCGCCGGGGCGTAGGGATCTGCCGAGCGGATCGCTCACGTCGCCTCGTCGGCGACCGGATTGCGCAGGATCGCGAGCTTCTCGACCTCGACCTCGACGATGTCGCCGGGCTTCATCCAGAGCGGCGGGTTGCGCCGGGCGCCGACTCCACCAGGCGTGCCGCTGACGATCACGTCACCCGGCTCGAGCCGGGTGAAGGTCGAGCAATATTCGATCTGCCGCGGGATATCGAAGATCATGTGCTTGATCTGGGCTTCCTGCACGACCTCGCCGTTGAGGCGGGTGGTGAGCTTGAGCTCGGCCAGTTCGCCGAGCTCGTCCGGCGTCATCATCCACGGTCCGAACGCCCCGGTATCGGGAAAATTCTTTCCCGGCGTGAATTGATGGGTGTGGCGCTGGAAATCGCGGACGCTGCCATCGTTGTAGCAGGCATAACCGGCGACATGGCTCATCGCCTCGCTGCGCGAGATGTAACGTCCGGCCTTGCCGATAACGACCGCGAGCTCGCCCTCGAAGTCGAGGTCGGTCGAGACGCGCGGCCGGACGATCGGCTTCAGATGGCCGGTCTGGCTGTTGGCGTAGCGTGAGAAGATGGTGGGATGCTCGACCTCGCTGCGCCCGGTTTCCTTCCGGTGCGTCTCGTAGTTGAGGCCCACGCACAGGATCTTGTCCGGGTTCGGAATGACGGGCAGGAAGGTGAGCTTCGCAATCGGCATGGCGGCTGCCCCGGACTTCGCATCCGCGACGCCTGCGAGGGTACCTGCGATGGCGGCCCTGAGATCGGCATAACGGCTGGCGAGCACGGCACCGACGTCAATGAAATTGTCGCCCTCGACGAGACCCCACGTCGTGCGGCCATCGATAGCAACGGTTGCGAGCTTCATGCTGTGTTCTCCATTCTGAAATTCGGATCGGGTTGGTCGTGCAGGCGCGCGTTGAGGTCGCGCAAGAGATCGTCGAGTTCTGCGGCATCCTGTGCCGTCCCGAACACGTAATGATCCGGCCGCACGATTGCGGCGGCAACGCCGTACCGGTCGAACCAGCCGGCCAGCACGCCGTCGGTCTCTTCGAGCACGCCGGAGGCCCCGGTGCCGGAAGGCGCGATGGCCGTTGTAGCGAGTTCGGGATGCGCGGCGCAGAGCGCCATCAGAGAGGATAGATCGCTGCGGCGGCCGTCGAGCACAACGCGCAAACCGGGTCCGGTGATTTTGTCGAGCAGGCAGGGAAGGCCGCCATGCAGGACCATCGGTTGCGGAAACAGGGTGCCCCGCGCGGCTCCGACGTATTCCGCCAGGAAGCCCATGCGCAGCGGCGGGATGATCTCCTGCCTAGTTATTTCCAGCGGCTTGCCGCCGCCTTGATCGAGGATCTGCGCGTCGCGGCGCCGCGCGGCCGCCGGATCACGCTCGCAGATCGACTGGCCGATCGCTTTGATCTTGCCGGTCAGCTCGATCACGTGCTGCTTGCGCTCGGCCGTGTAGCTGTCGAGCAACGTCTCCGGCGAGGTGCCTTTGAGCACGCGGTCGAGCTTCCAGACGAGGTTTGTCGCATCGCGCAGGCCCTGGCACATGCCCTGGCCGATGAAGGGGGGCTGCTGATGCGCGGCATCGCCGGCGATCACGATGCGCCAGTTGCGCCAGTTGGCCGCCACCAGCGCGTGGAAGCGATAGGAGGCCGCCCGCCACAGTTCGCCGTCGTCCGGCATCAGCCACGGTGATAGTAGCGACCAGACATTCTCCGGCCGCTCCATCTGCCTGGCATCCTCGCCCGGCAGCAACATGATTTCCCAGCGCCGATGATTGCCGGGGCCGATCAGGAAGCTGACAGGCCGCGCCGGATTGCAGAACTGCGCCGAGTTTGGCGGCAGCTTGGCCAGAGCCTCCTGATTGACGCGCACGTCGACCACCAGCCAGGGCTCGTCGAAGATCAGGTCTTCGAGCGCGATCCGTCCGATCTGGCGCACCGTGCTCGAGGCGCCGTCGCAGCCGAGGACGTAGCGCGCCGTCATCTTCTGCAAGTGCCCGTCGGCGTTCCGCAGCGTTGCCTCGACACGGTCGGATCGCTGCACGAAATCGACCAACTCGACGCCGAGAGCGGCGCGGACGCTCGGAAAGCTCAGGGCGTGACCGCGCAGCACTGCTTCGACCGGCGGCTGGCTGAACACCATGCTCGGCGTGTAACCGAGAGGATAGGGTTCAGCGACCATATGGACGCGCCGGATCAGCTGGCCATCGACGCCAAAATGCTCCGATGCAGAGAACGGCTCGACGTGCGGCGCGATGGCCTCGGCCAATCCCATGTTGTCGAAGTGACGAAATATCTCGTGGTCGAGCGCGATCGCGCGCGGCTTGTCGTAGATGCCGTTGAGACGGTCGACGACGAGCACGCGATGGCCGAGGCGGCCGAGCAGGCCTGCTGCGACGGCGCCGGTCGGTCCGAAGCCGACGACGAGGACGTCGTGATGTGTGGGAGCGCAGGACATCGTCATGCGCAGCGCGCCGTGTCGAACAAGACGGAGAGCTGCGCGGTCTTGCAGGCTTCGCTCTTCGGCGGCGCGATGCCCCATTGGTCGCTGCGCCCGGGTGGCCAGACCCATTCCGACGGTCCCTTGGCGCGATAGAAGTCGTCGACCTGAAGGACTTCGGCGGTGTATTCGATGACGATCCCCGAGGGGTCGACGAAATAGGCGAACACGTTGTCTCCGGGGCCGTGGCGGCCGACGCCCCAGCCGATCGGGAAGCCATGGTCGACCATGCGGCCCGAGCCGCGCATCACCGATTCCAGGTCAGGCATCAGGAAGGCGATGTGGTTGAGCCCGTTCACCGGTGCTTCCGCAAGCACGACAGCATGGTGGTCGCTGTTGCAGCACAGGAAAGCCATCAGCTTCGAGCGATCGGTCAGGCGAAAGCCGAGCACCTGCTGGTAGAATTTCGAGAGCTTCTCGATATCGGCGCTGTTGATGTTGACATGGGCGAGCCGTTCGGGACGATCAGCCAGGACGCGCGCGGTCTTGGTGCGGTCGCCGTGGACGAACTCGATGCAGCAGCCTTGCGGCTCGCGGACCACGAAGTGCTCGCCGCCTGAGGGTGCATGCGCCGCGCCGGGCGGGGAGATGATCTCACAACCCGCCTCGCACGCACGCGCGAACAGGCGGTCGAGGTCTTCGCGCGAGCGCACGCGAAAACTGATCTTGCGCAGCGCGGCGCGGTCCCCTTGCGTCAATTCGATGACGTGGAAGTCCGCTCCGGTCGCCGCCAGATAGATGGTGCCGTCGGCTTCCGCGGCAAAGTCGAGCCCCCAGACCTTCCGATAGAAATCCGTGGAGGCGCCGAGATGCGGCGTCGCGATCTCGACGCTGCGCAACGCGACCACCGGAAAATCGGACATCGGGCTTCCTCGTGAAAGGGCCCGGAGACGCGCGCCGAAGCAGCCGCTGATCGCCACCAGAGCCGGTTGTTGTTGGCAGAGGATTAATATATATAAACAGCGACGTAAAGAAGAAATTTATAAATTATGATGTGCAGCCGCCTGATGTACAGAAAGCTTGATGAATCAGCACAGTATCAGCTCTGACCTGTCCAGCCCGAAGCCGGATGCGCCGGCGACCTTGGCGACGAGCATCTATGCCCGCCTCAAGGCCGACATCCTGACCACGCGGCTCGCGCCCGGCCGCAAGCTCCAGTCGCGCTTCCTGATGGAGCACTACAATGTCGGGCAGACCCCGCTGCGCGAGGCGCTCAATCGCCTCACCACGGAGGAGTTCGTCATCGGCATGGAGCAGCGCGGCTTCTACGTGAAGCCGGTCAGCAAGGATGAGCTTCAGGAGCTGACGAAGACGCGCTGCTGGGTCGAAGGTCTCGCCCTGCGCGAATCTATGCAGAACGCCACCCAGGACTGGGAGGAGGCACTGCTGGTGACGCACCACCGCCTCGACCGCACGCCGCGTTCGCTCGACCCGGACAAGTTCACGGACAATCCCGACTGGGAAAAGGCGCATCGCGCCTTCCATGCGACGCTGATCGGCTTGTGCGGCTCGCGTCCGCTGCTGGGCTTCTGCGAGCAGCTCGCGGACCGGCTCTATCGCTATCGCATGATGTCGATCGCCAAGGCCTATCCGGTCCGCAAGATCGGGACCGAGCACGCGCAGATCCTTCAGACGGTGCTCGATCGCAGGACGGATGACGCTGTCGCACTGCTCCAGCAGCACTATCAGCGCACGGCCGACGTGATCTATTCAGACCTCGAGGCCGTGTTGCCACCGTGAACAAAACGGGACGGGAAGCACACGTAGCAAAAAGAAGAATCTGTAACTTAGAAGATGCTCAAAGCGTTTGCATCGATCTCGATGCCAGCGTCGGAGAATTGGGCGTGCGGAGCTGCGCGACCGCGGCCTCGCCGTGCGAGCGCCGGAGGATCGCGGTCGCGGCGCCGGAGCACTGCCTGGCGTTCCGCGCAGCCTCGCACCGCGCTGGCGGCCCTTAGTTCATCATCGCGAGCGCCGGACGCCGGTTTTCGTTGGACTCGATGATGCCGGGGAGATCGGTAGCCTCGCCGGCGATCATGCCCGACATCTGCCAGAACAGGTACGCAAGACGGGAGAACACCAGCCGCTCGCGCTCGGCGGGAGCGGTGCCGTCGGGGATGGTCACGGTCTCCAGGCCGACCACTTTCTTGAAATCGGGCCAGATCATCATCGACTGCGCGATGACGGAGTAGCAGCGCGGATTCTCGTCGCACTCGTCGGGCGCCGGCGGCAGGCCCGGAAACTGCGTCGGTGCGGCGTAGAATTTGTAGGCGCCATAGCCGAGCTGGAGCAGGAGCTTTTCGGGGACGGCAACGTCGGCGGCGAAGGACACCAGCCGTGCCTCACTCAGCACCTCGGGGGCGATGGCGCTGAGGTTCTCGGCGCGTAGCGCGGAGCAGAAGGTGAGCTCGCGATTGTGCTCGCGGAGCAGATTGGCCAGCGGCTGCTGCTGTTGCACAGTGTCGGTAAGCAAGATGATGGTCTTGAGCATCGTGTGACGTCCCTCAAGGGAAGAGATGGCGGGCGGTCATGACCGCACCGTCGGAAGCGTGGGCGGCGAAGAAATCATTGGCGATGCGCTGCCCGGGCGCGATCTCCAGGATGCGGTAGCGCGCCTGCGCCGCGGCCTCGCGGGCGGCGCCGACGTCGTCCTGCCAGGCGCAGAGCGACAGCTCGAGCCGGCCATATCCGCCGCAATCGGCCGCATAGGCGCCGGTCACGGCCTCCACGGTTGCGGCCACCGCGCCTGCATCGCTGGCCGAGACGTCGCTCAGGATCAGGGCGATGCCGTTGCCGGTTTCGGCCTTCGAGGTCATCACCATGAAGGCGTCGCGGGCGCCGGTGCGCCCGGCGCGGCGGGCCACGCGCGCGATGCTGGCGAAGCCCGGATCGGGCCCAAGCTCCAGCGTCGTCGTCTGCTGGTCATGCAGGATCGTCGCGCGCATCGCGCCGAGGTCGCCCTTCAGGGCGTGATAGGAGCGCGGCAGCCACACCGTATCCAGCGGCACCTGCGATGACGTCAGGCTCCAGGCCTGGTCGAGCAGATAGCCCTCCCAGATCGCGGGGTAGGATGCGGCGAGCTGTTGCCAGGCGCGCAGCAGCTGTTCGGCGCGATCGGTACGGCCGAGATAGAGCGTGCGGCCCGACATTTCCCAGCGATTCCACTTGTGCAGGGCGACGTCGCAGCCGAGAAAGCCCGGCAGCAGCGGCGCATCGCGCAAGATTGCGCCGGCTTCGACGAACAGCAGCGGCTCGCGATATTTGTTCCACATCCGCAGCATGAACTCGGCCTTCTCGAAGCAGAGGAGGCGGTCGCCGAGTTCCGTGTCGATCGGCTCGATATGGCAGGGGAGGTCGAACCGTTCGACCAAGTGCCGGAGCGCAAAGGCCGCGGTCGCGTCGCCACCGCGCGGATAGCAGGAGACGATCCGGGGGCGGACGACCGACGTATCGGCCGCGGCGAGGAATTTCGACCAGCCGATGCCGCCCCACCACATCTCGTGCGGGCCGTCCGCACCAGAGGGACCGACAGTGCCGAACTCGGTCAGCTTCGATTTGAGGAAGTCGAAGCCGGGATTCTCGCCTCTGGGGATGACGACGGCGCTGGCCGGATTGAGCGAGCGGTAGAACAGCTCGGCCGCGGCGCCGCTCAGAGGCTCCTTGAGGATGACGACGCCGCTGCGTTTGCCTCCGGCGAGGGGGTCCAGTGTCGGCGCGCCATACTGGCCGGTCAGCCAGTGCAGACGATCGCGCTGGGCCCGACCGAGCCTGATACCGCCGGATTGCAGGAGGTCATCAAGGTTTGCGTGCGTCCCGTCCGTCAATTTCCTGCCCCTCACGTCGCCGGCCAGCCCTTCGACTTGAACGGCCGGTGCGACGCGATCAGGCGGACTATTTGAGACTGGGACCGTGTGGCGTGATCGCGACCGAATAGATCGCGATATCGTGCGTCATCGGGACGACCGGGATCAGCAGGCAGGCGTCGTCATTCTCAGTACGATAATGCGCACCGTTCCGCTGCACGCCGGCATAGACCAGGCTTTCGGCCGCGATGCCGACCACGTCACTGCTTTCGGCGGCGTCGCGGATGTCGTCGCCAGATTGCATGGTCACGTCATGCAGAAGGCCTTCAGGAGCGAATTTCGGCAGTGGCAGCGCGACTGCGGCGATTCCGATGTCGCGAGAGATCGGAACACGCAGCCGCAATTCGCCAAGGCCGGTGCGATGGACCGTCACCGTCTCCAGGGTGGCGCCGCCATCCGCGCGAAACAGGCCGATCTGGACGAGGCCGCAGGGGGTGTCCTCGAAGACGTCGGCGGGCAGGCGGTTTGCCCCGAACAGCAGATAGAAATAGCCGTAGGACGGCGACAGGGCTGAAAAGCTTCCGCCCAGCCAGATTGGTGGCCCGGCCAACGTGCAGGCGGCGGAGAGGCCGCGTGCGGTGATCAGCCTGCGGATGAAACGGCCGTCGATCATGGGAACGAGCGTGTTGGTGCCGAGATTCATGTCGTGCAAGAACGCGCCGAGCAGCGCCAGTTCATTCTCGTCAGGCTGTAACAACAGCCGTGCCACCGTCGCCATGCACCAGCGCGCTGCGACCTCCGTTACAGCATAAGGTCTGAGGCCATATTCGAGCGCAACCCTGTCTGCGTTCTCGGCAAACGCCAGCGCGCCGGCCTGGATCTCTGCAGCCAGCGCGATCTGGCTCGCCGGGCGTGGATTGACCTCACGCAGAACCTGGTCGCCGTCATAATCGCGCACCGAGCCATCGGGGGAGCAGCAGGCTTGCTCCAGCATCGGAGCGTTGCGGACCAGCATGCGCTTGATGTGGGGCGTCACGACGAGGTCGGAGATCAGACCCACGGCGCTGTCGCCCTCGGGGAGGTCATGGAAGGCGTCGTCGAGCGACATCAGGTAGGTGCCGTGTAGGCGGATTGGGATGCCTTCGAGATCGAATACGCGCCGCATGGCCTTCTGCACGCTGCCGGCATAACCGAGATCGGTGAGCACGAGGTCGGTGCAGTCGTCGAAGCCCGGGATGACATGGCGGAGATAGGCGATGAGCCGGGCGCGTAAGCCGGCAGCAAGGTCGGCGATCTCGCCGGCGTCCATCAGATCCGGCAGTGCCTCGGCGATCTCCTTGCCGGTCACGATCCCGTCGGGCGAGCTTGCGAAGAACCTGGCGATCCTCGGCGTCATCGTCTTGGTCATGTCGGCGAATATCGGCGCATCGATCTTCACGATATTTGCCAGCAGATCGGCCAGCGGTTGCAGCGTGTCGGCGGAGGCGATCAGGCTGACGCGACGGTTGATCTCGAGATAGGCCGACGTCATGCCGTGGAGGTTCTGCCAGATCCGGTGCGACAGGAAACCATCGCGGCCGAGAAAGCCGACCTTGACCCGCCGGCCGGGTCCTGAAACCTCATCGCAGCGCCGCGCCACGAACGCGTCGAATGCCGTCAGCATCGGGCCGTGGACCATCAGCCCGAGATGGAAGGCCGCAGATCTTTCGGCACTGCGCGCGGCAACCATGCGCCGCAGGGTGCGGGCGCCGTGATCGAGCCGCGACGGCGCACCTTCGCAGAGCAGCTCGAACACCGCAGTCTCGCGCTGGAACATCGATGCCAATTGCTGTGTGGCTTGCGGATAATAGCGCGGTCGAATGCCGTGGCGCTTTGCGCCCTTGATGTCGGCGTTGTCGTTGTCGCCGACGTGAAACGAGACGCTGGCGTCGATACCCTGCTCGGACAGGTACTTTGCGAAGAGGGCCTCGCTCTTGCCGCTGCCGTGATCGCAGGAGGCGTAGAGGAAGTCCCAATCCAGCCCCGGGCGGCATGCGCGCAGCAGTCGGGCCAGCCGGCCAGAATCCCAGTAAGTGTCGGAGATGAATCCGACGCGGTGGCCGGCGCGTTTCATGTCCAGATATTGCCGAAGCATGTCCGGGTTGGCGCGACAGAGCTCGAGCTCCGCGGCGAACTCTGATTCGACGAGGTCGCTCAGATGGTGACGCGCAAGGCCGAAGAGCCTGAACGGAAAATAGGAATAAATTTCGCCGATGTGAATTTCGCTTGCGCCACGCTTCTGCTTCGCGGTTCTCCGTGCGCGCGCCTCGGCCTGGATTCGATGCTGAACGAAACTCTTGGAAACATTCGGACAAGTTCTTGAAATGCCGGAAAGCTCGTAAGTCCTTTCAAACACGCCATCCGACGTCGTGCAGGCGCGCAGCAGAAATGTATCGAAAACATCGAACGACCAAGCAGAAACAATTCTTTCGCGGCGCTTCGCGCCGGCCGTTGCGATCGTCATCCCAGCATTTCCCCGCCAATCAGATCGATTAACGTGCGCGTTGCCGATCTCAGGCGCCACGAACGCGAAAAAAATTCACGCGCGATTCAAAAACGCGTTCGCGGCGACTGACAGATTCAAAAAAATCGCTAGGTTCGAAAAGGTGATTCGGAAAAAATTGCCGGGTGCAGAAGCGGTCTCGCGTTCATTCACACTCGGAAACAATCGTGCCTTCACGCGATGCGCGCGTGTCGCGCCTGATCACCTAGTGCCGCGTAATGTCAGCGTTTTCTCACCGTTGCATCCGTTCAGGATGGATGATCCGCCATGGCGCGAGACGATGTGATGTTTGCCGGTGTGACGCGCGAAAGAAGCGCGCAATCGGCAATTATTGCCCGATACTCGGCAAAACTGACCTGCTAACTTCTTGAAAAACAACAAAAATTCTTCGCCTGGATTGTTTTGGCCCCGCGTTCAACGCCTGGAAGCCGTGTGGCATATGCGCCGCCGGCATTGCGGGTTGGAGGTTGCGGGATGAGTTATGCTGCTGATGTCATGGCTCCCGCCGAGGCCGAGATTGCGGCGACGGTTGTGGCGGAAGAGATCGTGCCGACGATGCCGTCGGTGCCGCTTGCGCCCGACAGCGCGCCTGTGAGCGAGGATGTCGTCTTCGACGAAGACAGCGAGCTCCTCGACAAGCTCGCGACCGGCGACGAGGAGGCGTTCCGTTTGCTGGTCGAGCGTCACATCGATCGCGCCTACGCGATCGCGCTGCGCATCGTCGGCAACGCTGCGGATGCCGAGGACGTGGTGCAGGACACCATGCTCAAGATCTGGAGCCATCGCGGACGCTGGCAGCATGGCCGGGCCAAATTCTCGACCTGGCTCTATCGCGTCATCTCCAATCGCTGCATCGACCTCAGGCGCAAGCCACGCAACGAGAACGTCGAGACGGTGCCTGAGGTCGCCGACGGCCAGCCCGGCGCCGTCGAGATCATCGAGCGCAACGAGCTGAACAGCATGCTGGAGCTTGCGATGCAGCGCCTGCCCGAGCAGCAGCGCATCGCGGTGATCTTCTCGTACCACGAGAACATGAGCAACGGCGAGATCGCGCAGGTCATGGACACCACGGTCGCGGCGGTCGAGTCGCTGCTCAAGCGCGGCCGCCAGCAGCTTCGCCAGCTGCTGCGCAAGCACGAACGCGACATCCGCACCGCGTTTACCGATCGCTAACCATAAAATCGGCCCCACGGAAATTTTCGCGCCTGATCTCTCTGCGCTCCCCCGTTTGAGCGAACGGACGGGGCTGCGGTTCGCGTCGTCAATCGTCTTCAACGATGCGGCACGCTTGCCCATCAGCACAGGAGCTTCCAATGCCCGCAATCAACACCAATACCGCCGCCAACGCAGCGGTCCGTTATCTCAACATCAACTCCGCGCAGGAGAGCAGCTCGCTCTCGAAGCTGTCGAGCGGTTCGCGCATCACCTCGGCCTCCGACGACGCGGCGGGTCTTGCAATCTCGACCCGCATCTCCTCGGACGTCACCACGCTGCAGCAGGCCGCGACCAACGCCTCGCAGGCGACCGCGATCCTCCAGACCGCCGACGGCGGTGCTTCGAACATCTCCGACATCCTGGCGCGCATGAAGTCGCTGGCCTCCGAGTCCGCCTCGGGCACCACGACTGACTCCAGCCGCGCCTACATCAATTCGGAGTTCACGCAGCTCACGAGCGAAATCGATTCGATCGCGACCGGCACGCGCTATTCCAGCCAGAGCCTCCTGGATGGCTCGAGCGTGTTCTCTTCAGGCGTCTCCGTGCTGGTCGGCTCCTCCGGCTCCGACACCATCACCATCACGTTGACCAGCCTCACGGCGTCCTCGATCGGCGTCTCCTCACTCGACGTCAGCTCGCTGTCGGACGCGACCTCGGCGCTGACGGTCCTGGATAATGCGATCGACACTGTCTCGGCCGCCCGCGCCAGCATCGGTGCGCAGGAATCGCGGTTCAACTTCTCGTCGGACTCGATCTCGACCCAGACGCAGAACCTGCAGTCCGCGAACTCGGCGATCAAGGACGTGGACATCGCGTCCGAGCAGGCCAAGCTGTCCTCCGCGGAAGTGAAGACCCAGGCGGCGGTGTCGGCGGAATCCGCGGCGAACCAGATGCCGCAGTACCTGCTCAAGCTCCTCAGCTAAGGCCTGACCTGAAGACCGTCATCCCCGGGCCGGCATGAATGTCGGCCCGGTCCTCTCTGGGGTGGAGTGGACACCAACGTGACCAGCGTCAGTTCGAGCACCAGCAGCACGTCGACCACGAGCTCGTCGTCGAGCAGCTCTTCGGTCACCACGACCGGCACCACCACCTCGACCAGCATCGACTGGGATGCGCTGATCACCGCGGCGGTGGACGCCAAGCTCACGCAGGCGACCACGATCTCGACCACCATCACCAACAACGAAGCCAAGATCTCCGCCTACCAGACGCTTCAGACCGATCTTTCCACGCTGTCGAGCGGGCTGTCCTCGCTCGCGACCGCCGTGGTGAATTCGCTGGCGACCAACGTGTTCGCGACCCGCGCCGCGACGCTCAGCTCGACTGGCGACGTGAGCGCGTCGTCTGCGCTGTCGATGTCGGTCAGCAACGGCGCTGCGACCGGCGACCACACGCTGACGATCAGCCAGGTCGCGACCGCGCAGAAAGTGGCCGGCACCTCGCAGTCCAGCCAGACCGACGAGCTCGGCTACTCCGGCACGTTCTCAGTCGGTCTCGAAGGCGGCAGCGCCGCTGACATCACCATCGACAGCACGATGTCGCTACAGGACGTCGTCGATACCATCAACGCCCAGACCTCGTCCACCAATGTCCAGGCTTCGATCGTCCAGGTGTCGAGCGGGTCTTACGAGATGGTTCTGACGGGGACCAAGGATGCCGCCGACATCACCTATTCCAGCACGTCCGGCGACGACATCCTCAACAAGCTCGGGGTGACCGACAGCACGGGCGCGTTCGCCGACGTGCTTCAGACGTCACAGTCGGCGATCTTCGCCCTCGACGGCATCTCGATGACCCGGGATACCAACGACATCACCGACGTGCTCACGGGGGTGACGTTCAACCTGCTCCAGGCGACGCCGAGCGGCTCCACGCTGAATATCAGCATCGAGCCCGATACCAGCCAGATCGAGACGGCGGTTGAGAACCTCGTGACCAACTACAACACGTTTCGCGACGCGGTGATCGCGCAGCAGGCGACCAGCTCGGATGGTACGGCGGATTCGAGCGCAGTGCTGTTCGGTGACGGCACCATGCGCGACATCATGGACGCGCTCCAGAATGCACTCAACAGCACCATCGGCGGATTGACCATGGCCGATCTCGGCCTGTCCTTCAACGAGAAGAACGAGCTCGAGCTCGACACCTCGACCTTGTCGGAGATCCTCAGCACGAATCTGAGCGGCGTCACGACGCTGCTGTCGGCCCAGACCAAGACGTCGTCGAGCCAGCTCACCGTCGTCAACACCGGAACGTCACCGCAATCCTTCACGCTCGACCTCACGGTGGATGCGGACGGAAATCTCTCCTCGGCTTCGGTCGGCGGCGACTCGTCGCTGTTCACGGTGAGCGGAACGACGATCATCGGTGCTGCCGGATCGGCCTATGCGGGCATGGCCTTCACTTACACGGGCTCGACCTCGCAGTCGATCACGGTGACGTCGACCCAGGGCATCGCCACGCAGCTCTACCAGATCTCGAAAAACTACTCATCGAGCTCGGGCCAGTTGCAGACGCTGATCACGAACCTGACCGATCGCGACAATGATCTTCAGCAGAAGGTCGACGATATCGAGAGCTCCGCCTCCACCTACAAGGCGCAGCTCCAGACGCAATACGCGCAATACCAAGCCGCGATCGAGAGCGCCAACAACACGCTCGACTATCTCAAGGCCCTGCTCAACTCCAGCTCGAGTAATTGATGATGCATAATCCGATGGCGTACATGGCCAACCAGGCCTATCGGGGCGCCGCGACCAGCGTGCCGCCACTCAAGGCCATTTCGATGCTGCTCGGCGGCGCGATCACCTTCCTCCAGAAGTCGCTTGCTGCGCAGGAGGCCCGGCGCTTCGAGGAGGGGCACGAATATCTGATGAAGGCGACTGCGATCCTGCGCGGCCTCGCCCACAATCTCGATTTCGCGAGGGGGGGCGCGGTGGCCGAGCGGCTGTTCCAAACCTACAACAGCCTGATCCTGGCGAGCCACAAGGCCTACGGCCGACCCTATGCCCGCGAAAGTTATCGGCGGATCATCGCCGGCCTGACCGAGTTGCGGGAGGCCTGGGAGCACGTCGATGCGACGGTGCGTGGCGGCAAGGCCGCGCCGGCCGATTCGGCCCGCAAGGGCTGACGAGACCCTATTCCTGCGGCGCCGGGAGGGGAGGCGAGGGCGGCGGCCGGCAGTTTGTGGCCGCTTTCCGTAGTGCTGCGGGCGGTTTTGGCGCCCGTAACGGCCGAAATCCGGTTTCCGCCGCGACTGCAATGCTTTATGACGGGCCTGACCGAGGCGGGATCGGCAGGCGATGGACGTCACCGAGTTTGAGGAACTGATCGATCGGCTGGGCGAGGATCTCGCGCTCTGGCCCGACGATCGGCGTTTGCCCGCCGAAGCGCTGCTGGCGCAATCGTCTGCCGCACAAGTCGTGCTGGAGGAGGCGCGCGCCCTGCGTCAGGCGCTCGCCGCGCCTGCGG
Source organism: Bradyrhizobium sp. BR 10289 (assembly GCF_019455385.1). Lineage (GTDB taxonomy): Bacteria > Pseudomonadota > Alphaproteobacteria > Rhizobiales > Xanthobacteraceae > Bradyrhizobium. Next base: position 87,481 of record NZ_JACOFR010000009.1, on the reverse strand, counting down.
TCCGCGCCCCCAGAGGCCTCGCCGACCGCATCGTCGCCGCCGCCGCGAAGATGCAGACCGACACCGCCGAGCCGCGCACGGAAGGCGAGACGGCGGAGAGCTGAGGCTCTCTTCGATCAGAGCTCGTTCTTTCTTCACCTCGCCCCGCTTGCGGGGAGAGGGGACATAGCGCCGTTGCCGCAACAATCCGCCTGAAAACTCATCGCTCTTTCAACTCTCGCGCACGGCAGATTTTGCCGTGTCGAAAGCCGTTTTCGCGCGCGCGAATCCTCGCCTGAATCCGCGCGCCCACCCGTTTCATCAGCACACAGATTTCAAGCGCCGCCGCCGACCGACAGCTGGTCGGGACAGCGCGAGAAAGCCGGAGTTTCTGATGACCGTTTCCGCCGTGAGTTCCGCAACGACTGCGACCACGACAACGTCGTCGTCGAGCACGTCGTCCTCGTCGACACTGACGTCCAGCGACTTCCTGAGCCTGCTCGTCAGCGAGCTGCAGAACCAGGATCCGCTGAATGCGACCTCGACCACCGACCTCGTCAATCAGCTCACCTCCTACGCCAATTTCACCTCCCAGCAGTCGATCAACTCGAGTCTCACCTCGCTCGCGAGCTCATTCTCCAGCCTCGTGACGCTCAACTCGGTGAACTATATCGGCCACACCGTCGAGGCGAAGACCGACACGTCCACCTTGAGCAACGGCTCGGCGACGTTCGGCTATTCGCTGTCTTCCTCCGCCTCGAACGTCTCGATCAGCATCTCGGATTCCTCCGGCAACGTCGTCTACACCGGCACCGGTACGGGCAATTCCGGCTCCAACAGCTTCACCTGGGACGGCAAGGATTCCAGCGGCAAGCAGCTCGCCGACGGCGGCAAGTACACCATCTCGGTGACCGCGACGGATACCGCCGGCAACTCGGTGCTCAATTACACGACCGTCACCGGCACGGTGACCGGCATCGACACCTCGACCTCCACGCCCTCACTCACGGTGAACGGCGTCTCCGTCAGCGCCGCCAATATCCTCGGCGTCACGTCCTGATCTGCCGTCCTGATTTCCTCGGAGTTTCATCATGAGTCTCACCGGTGCATTGTCCTCGGCGATCTCGGCGCTCAGCGCCCAGAGCCAGTCCTTGTCGATGATCAGCGACAACATCGCCAACTCCGATACGACCGGCTACAAGACCACCTCGGGGATGTTCGACGCGCTGGTGACCGCGTCGAGCAACACGACCTCCTACGCCTCGGGCGGCGTCACGGTCTCGGGCCGAGCCAACATCACCCAGCAGGGTCTGCTGGCTGCAACCTCGAACGCCACCGACGTCGCGATCCAGGGCACGGGCTTTTTCGTCGTGACCAGCGCCACGTCGGGAGGCACCACGTCCTATACCCGCAACGGCGCCTTCACGATCGACAATGCCGGCTATCTCGAGAACAACGGCAGCTACCTCGAGGGCTGGCGCACCGATGCGGACGGCAATGTCGTCGGCAGCGAGTCCGCCAGCAATCTCTCGGCCATCAACACCCAGATCGCCTCGACCAGCGGCAGCGCGACCACCAAGACCACGATCGCGGCCAATCTGCCGTCGGATGCCGCGACCGGCGACACCTATACCAGCTCGATGACGGTCTATGACTCGCTCGGTGCTGCCAACACGATGCAGATCACCTGGAGCAAGACCGGCACCAACACCTGGAGCGCCAGCTTCGCCAATCCGACGACGTCGTCGGACACCACGACCGCGACGGGCACCGCGTCCGGTACAATTGACATCACCTTCAACAGCGATGGCTCGCTGGCCAGCACCAGCCCGAGCCCGGCTACTGTCTCGATCACAGGCTGGACCGATGGCGCGGCCGACAGCACGGTCACCATGGATCTCGGCACCGTCGGCGGGACGGACGGGCTGACGCAATACGCCTCCGGCGAAACGACGCCTTCGGTCAACGTCACCAGCATCGATTCGGACGGCCTGTCCTACGGCAAACTGTCGAGCGTCTCGATCGGCAAGAACGGCGTGGTCGATGCCACCTATTCCAACGGCGAGACCATCGCGATCTACAAGATCGCGGTGGCGACCTTCGCCGATCCCAACGGGCTTTCCGCGGCCAGCGACGGCCTCTATTCCGCGACCGTGACCTCGGGCAACGCCTCGCTGCAGGCCTCCGGCGAGAACGGCGCGGGCACGATCTACGGCAGCGAGCTGGAATCCTCGACCACCGACACCTCCAGCCAGTTCTCGAGCATGATCTCGGCGCAGCAGGCCTATTCGGCCGCGTCCCAGGTCATCTCCACCGTCAACAAGATGTACGACACCCTGATCTCGGCGATGAGGTGAGCGATGCCTGATGAGAAAGCGAGCGCGGCCGGAGAGGCCCTGCTGCGCCGGCTCAGACGGCTGGTGACGCGGGCGGCGAGCGTGAAGGGCAGCGACCGCAAGCAGCTGCTCGCGTTGCTCGACGATATCGAGACGGCCCGCCGCGGTCTCCTGCGGGAATGCGCGGAGATCGAAAGCAAGATGAGGCAGGCGACCGTCAGGGCGACCGCGATCGGCGCGTATTTGCGCGGCTCGCAAGTCCAGCGCGGCAAACGGCACAATTAAAAGAAGGCGACGACCATGAGTGTAGTTCAAGCCAGGACGACCAACGACGCAAATGGCGATGCACGGATCAAGTCGCTGATCGCGCTGATCGACACGCTCATCGCGCTGGTCGCGGAGGAGAACGCCGAGCTCGCCAAGGGCCTGCCGGCCTCGCGCCTGAAGCAGGTCGACGAGAAGAACCGGCTGGCCGAGATGTTCGAGCGGATCGTCGCCGAATGCGCGGCTGGAACGACCAGCCTGCACGTGCGTGACCCGATCCTGCGCGAGCAGTTGATGGAGCGGATCCTGAAACTGCGTGGAGCGATGGACGAGAATCTGGTGCGCCTGCGCGCAGCGATCGAAGCCAGCAACCGCCGGATCGAGGCCGTCATGCAGGCGATCCGCGAGCAGATCGCCGCGGTCTCGCCCTATGGCGCCTCCGGCCGCGTCGCCGCCGCCCGCGCCGTTTCCAGCGGCACCAGCCGCAGCGCCTGACTATTCGAGGAGCCCGCCATGTCGCTCGACATCGCACGATCGATCGCCTTCAGCGGGTTGTCGGCGACATCAGTGCAGATCAGCGTGACGTCGTCGAACATCTCGAACGCCGACACGACGGGCTATACCAAGAAGACCGCGAGCCAGTCGAGCAGCGTCACCAACGGCGTCGGCACCGGCGTCACGGTGACGGGCATCACCTCGACGGTCGACAAGCTGCTGCTCAAATCGCTGGTCGGCGCGGATTCCGATCTGGGCGCGGCCAACACGACCAACGACTATCTCACCTCGCTCGAAAAGCTCTACGGCTCGACCAGCAGCACGGACGATTCGTCGACCGGAACGTCGCTCGCCAACACCATCGCCTCGCTGGAATCGGCACTCTCGTCGCTGGCGAGCACGCCGAGCAGCGCCTCGCTGCAATCCAACGTCGTCAGCGCGCTCGACGACGTCGCGAGCCAGCTGCGGGAGACGTCGAGCGGGATCCAGAAGCTCCGGTCGAACGCCGACCAGGACATCGCGTCCTCGGTCGACGACGTCAACACCGACTTGCAGCAGATCGCGGATCTGAACGATCAGATCAAGCAACTGTCGGCAACCGGCCAGTCGACCGCGGATCTGGAGGACCAGCGCAATACAGCGCTCCAGGATCTCGCCTCCAAAATGAATGTCAGCTACTTCACGTCGTCGAGCGGCGATCTCCAGATCTATACGACGTCCGGACAGGCACTGGTCGATTCGTCCGCGCACACGATCAGCTATACGGCTGCGGCCAACGTGTCGGCGTCGACGACTTACACCGCCGGATCGTCGTCGAGCGGCTTCAGCGCGATCACAGTGAACGGCGTCGACATCACCTCCCAGATATCGGGCGGAGACATCGGTTCGCTCATCACACTCCGCGACGACACGCTGCCGTCGGCGCAATCGCAGCTCGATCAGCTCGCGCAACAGCTCGCTTCCGCGGTGAACGGCGTCTCGAACGGCGCGTCTTCCGTGCCGGCGGCGGCCAGCCTGGCCGGAACGACCAGCGTCACCGGCAGCACCGCGCTCTCCGCGACCGGCACGGTGCGCATCGCCGCCACCGACCAGAGCGGCAATCTGGTCTCCTACAGCGATCTCGACCTGTCGTCCTATTCCACGGTCGGCGATCTCGTGACCGCCATCAACGGCATTTCCGGACTGTCCGCTTCGGTCGATTCGGACGGCCATCTCTCGATCACGGCGACAGGCTCGGGCAATGGCGTCGCCATCAACGAGATGACGAGCTCGGTGGGAAGCTCCGGCGAAGGATTTTCGGAGTATTTCGGCCTCAACGACCTCGTCACGGGAACGAGTGCGGCGGATATCGCGGTCAACAGCAAGATACTATCGGGGACGAACGAGCTCCAGCTCGCGACGCTGGACGACTCGTCGAGCCTCACTGTCGGCAGCAATGTGCTGTCGTCGGGTTCGGCGACGGTGGTCAACGCCTTCTACGACGCGCTAACGTCGTCCCGGACATTTTCCGCGACCGGCGGCCTCGCCGCCACCACGGGCTCTCTTGCCGACTATGCCTCGACCATCGTGGCCGACGTCTCGAACAAGGCCTCGCAGGCGTCCACCGATTACACGGCCAAGGAGACGGCGCAATCAACCTACGCGAACTCGCTGTCGTCGCAGTCCGGTGTCAACCTCGACGAGGAATCGGCCAATCTGAGCACGCTTCAGAACAAATATTCGGCGGCATCGGCATTGATCCAGGCCATCAATTCCATGTACTCGGCGCTGCTCACCGCCGTGCAATCGACGTAAGAGGGCGCCATGGTCGCGATGCGGGTTGCCACTTTCGCGCAGTCGAGCCGGATGATCGCCGACGCGATGCGTGTGGAATCGGTCATGGCCAACAAGCAGATCCAGGAATCCTCGGGTGTCGTCTCGACCGATTTCGGCGGCTATGGCTCCGACGCCCAGCATGTCGTCAATCTTCAGGTCTCGGTGACGCGCGCGCAGTCCTATATCGACTCGGCAACGCTCGCCGACAGCAAGGTCCAGGTGATGTATTCGGCGGTCGGCTCGGTGACCGACATCCTCACGCAGCTGCGCTCCCAGCTCAGCGCTGCCTCGACGGGAAGCTCGACCGAGGTGAATTCGGTGATCGGCTCCGCCCAGCAGATGCTGGAGCAGATGGGCTCGCTGATGAACACGCAGTATGACGGCCAGTACGTCTTCGCCGGCGGCAAGACCGGCACGGCACCGGTCGACCTCACGAGCTTTTCGTCCGGCACCGGCTCGACCACCACGGCCGACACCAGCTACTACAATGGCGACGACGAGATCGCCTCGGTGCGGGTCGCGGCCGACGAAACCGTGTCATACGGGGTCAACGCGGACAATTCGGCGTTCGAGGAGGTGATGCGCGTGCTGAAATTCGTGGCCAACAGCACGACGCTGTCGTCCTCGGATATCACCAGCGCACTGGATCTCGCCAGCACGGCGCTCGACGACACCGCGGCCGTGCAGGCAAAACTGTCCGGCGCCGCGTCATCGATCGAGACCGCGAGCGCACGCCAGACCGACTACAAGAGCTATGCCGAGACGCTGTCGAACGATCTCACCAGCGTCGACGTCGCCGCCGTCACGGCGCAACTGTCGACCTATCAGACGCAGCTCACGGCCTCCTATTCGGCGCTCGGCAAGATCCTGAGCTTGAATCTTGCGAGCTATTTGAAATGAAGCAAGAGTTTGTGGAGGCTTCGTTCGGGAGGCGGCAGTCTTGCGACCCCATTCCTCCGCGGTTCATTTCGCGCCGAGCCGGCGGCAAGATCTGTCAATGCCGCCCCCGTTCGACGTAGCTTGCGATGATCGTGCCGTTGGGCAGCTGGATGCCGGCCCGCGACGGGCTGCCGTCCGAGGCCAACGCGACGACCTTGTAACCGTCACCGACATGGCGGCGCCTGCCGTGCAGGTGTGGCGCTTCCATCTCGCCGACGGCTGCCGGGGAGCCGGCCGCGATCTGCTCGACCCGCAGCTCCGGAAAGGCGCATGCGATGTCGGCGAGAAGGCGCGGCCGTTGGCCGGCGTCCGCCGCGGACGAGAGGAGCGCAGGCAGTGACAAATTCATGCTCGCTGTCGGGCGTCGTCGCACGGTCGGGTTGGTCCGCTCACTCCCGATGTAAAGGGGCGGGAGCGGCCACGAAACGGTTTGGGGCAGCACATGCGAAGGTCGACGATCGCTCCCTCCCGCGGTCCCTGGACGGGCGAACCCGATAGGCGTGGCGTCACGGGTGAGCCAGCGTGTTGCGCAGCGCAGAGATCGAGGGCACGAAGAAGTAGCCGGCGGCGCTCGGCTTCACGAAGGCGTCGGGCATGTTCAGGGTCGAGCGGGTGTCGCCCATCGGATAGTTTGGAAGGATCTCATCCATCGCGCGCGCCCCCTTTGCTTGCCCGATGATCGGGTCGTGCCCCGGCGTTGCCGGTGTCTTATCGGGATGCACCTTGTTTATCGGGAAGCCGGTTGCGTTGGCCCAGCTGATCTGGATGAATTCGAACTGCTCGATGATCGAGGTCTGGTAGCAGACGAACATCAGACCGCGCTCGTGCTTGGTCTTCTCTTCGTCCTCCGCCACTTCCGGGCCGAACGGAATACCGGCACGCATGATGCGATGGGCCTGCACGAACCCCTCTGGATTGAGCAGCCCGACTTTGTTCGGGTCCTCGAGATCGTCACGCGGATAGGTCTTGCGGATATGCGCGGCGAACGGGCAGCGACGTTCGCCGGTGTCCTGGGAAAATTCGAAATTGTTGTTTGCCTTGGGATCCGCTCCGAGTGCCGGATCGTCCTGCAGCGGCGCGATCATGATCGGCGCGCCGCTCTGCCAGCGGCCGACCATGCGCGCGCCGACTAGCTGCGGATCGATGCCGAGCGCCCGACCCTCGCTCTGCAGAAAGTTGTGGAATTCAGGCACGAACTGATTGAGCCTGCGGAATACCATGTAGGAGCCGTCCGCCATCCAGGGATGCGCCATCGCGGGCGGCGCGCCGGGCTTCTCGAACGGCTGGTTCGGATCTTGTCCCGGATAGCCGAACACGAAGGCGCCCGGCCACAGCAGATCCTGCCCGGGAACGCCCTGATTGTCGTCGGCGGGATTGTCACGGGGGGTGATGCCACGAACGCCGGGATTGGAGACGCCGTCGAGGAAGCCGAAATGCTCATGACCGCGTTGCGGGCGCGTGACGCCGACGTCGCGATAGACGAGCTTGATCGAGTGGCCGAGCACATTGACGATGTCGTCCACCTTCTTTTGCGCCGGGCTTTTCGCCGCGCTGGCGCTCGCGGCCGGTCCGGTGACGAGCAGCACGCCGTGAATGGTGTCGCTGGCGAAAGCCGCCAGCCAGTCCGGCTTGCCATTGGCATCGACCGGATCGAGGAGCCCCGCGGCACGCACACCCGCGCCCGCCACGAAGGACGCATCCATCCCGTCGGTGCCGTTCGCTCCGAGCAGCACCGACAGTCCATCGTTGGAAAAGCCGATGTTCAGGCCGACGAACGGCAGCCGGCTGCGACGCCCCGAAGCCTTGTAGGCCTTGATCTGGATCTCGCGCGACAGAACTTCCTCGGTTGTGGTGATCTCGGCGATGATGTAATCGCGGAGTGCGGCCTTGAACCTGGCGACGTCGACGATTTTGAAGAAGAGGAAGTGCTCCTCGTCCTTCTGAAGCCCGACCAGCACGTCTCCCTGGATCTCTCGCTTGCGGATGATCGGGTCGCCGGGGGCGGCAAGGTTCGCATTCGAGGCGTTCAGTCCACTGATGGATGCCGACATCTTTCTCTCCTGTGCAAATAACAAGACAACAATCATCTTTCAATTGCGCGATACACCTACACGTCCAGTCCCAGACGCTTCTTTGCGCTGCATCTGCCAGGCAGGCGCTGAAGGCGCGCAAGGAGTTTGTGCACGCGTGCCCAAGCGGCGTCGCTCTTGAGTGTGAAGGCGCTCGCCTTCGCTGCTGCGATGTCATTCAACATGTCTACCTCCTTCGAGGCCGCAATCCGTCGCGGAAGACCTCGCCGCGACTTCTCCAACCTCGATGACCGGAACGACGATGCGCCGTAGCCACAACCAATCCAGCAGCTGCCAGCATCGATCCAACGGCAGGCGTGCCGACCAGGCGGTGACGATGTCGGCTGCGGTCTCGCCACGGTTCATCTGCCGTATCAGCGGCACCAGCGCGATATCGTCGAGAAAGACTGCTGGACGGACTAATGAAGGGTGACGCAGCGCGTCGGTGGTTTCGATCATGTCGCCACGAATGGCGAACTCGTCCTCGATTGATGCCTGGTGCGAAAGGCCCAGCCTGATATCTGGGGCGAGGCGAGCCGTTTCAGGCTCGAACGCGTTCGTCTCGGCGTGGTGCGTCGCGCGCTCCCGCCAGAACGGCGCGTCGACGAGCGCGGCACGTTCGGCATAGAGGCGCGCAGTCTTGGCCGAATGGTTCATGCAGCGCTCGCGCTGGGCTGCGGCATAGAATGCGATCGCCGCCCGCGCATTGGTGGGCTGACGCAGGATCGTGTTCACCACCACAGCAACCTGCAGGCCAGATGCGATCGCGGTCTGGATTCCCTGCGAAGACAGCGGATCGATGCTGAGACAGGAATCGCCCACCCGCGCAAAGTCCAGTCCCGCCGGCTCTTCGGCGCAATGATCGCGAGGCGCAGGTAGCGCGCACGCAACGCTAGCGCCTGCGACAGCAGCTCCTGAATGATCGGGACGAACAGGCTCACCAGCAGAAAGACCGCGGAGAGCCCGGTCACGAAGTTGAGCAATGGCGTCATACGTTCGCTCCCACGATGCTGTCGGGACTGCCGCCATTCGCGGCGCAAACGCGACATCGGAAAAAGGACATTGCGTCTCTCAAGCTCGCAGTCGTCTCGCTCGGGTTGCTGATCTCATGAGGATAATGCGGGACCCGCATTCGACTGCGTGAAATAGACGTGAAATCGCGCAAACCACGAAGATGGATGACGTGACCGAAGAATACAGTCAGATAGAGCAAGGCGCGCGCCTGCGGCTCGTGGCAGCTATCAACGCCATCGGCGGCGAGGGCGGCCATCAGCGTCGCTTGCGTCTCGTCACCGCAGATCCTGCTCGCTGATGCGATCGACGAGCAGGATGAGCCAGCGGATCGTCTGCTGCTCGAGTACGGACATATCCGAGCGCCGCGCCAGGCCTATGGCTGCTGGTCGGAAATCCCGCCAACGGCGATAAAAATCGATCAGGTCGCTTGGAGCGGCCGGCTCGCCCGGCGGGCCTGTCGCCTGTTCATCGTCACCGTCGGATCTACCCATACCGAGAGGCTAATGCAGGACGTCGCCGTGGACGACGTGAAAAAAGCGTGAAGGCGCTTGGAGGCGTCGCTGGAGTTGTGCTAAATGGTCCGCATCGTATAGATGCAAAGCCATTTCAGATCGCCAATTGTCCCGCCGTCAGGATCACTATGGTGGAGACCAAGCGCATTGAGATCAACTTGTTTGGAGCTTGCGTGGTACGATCCACGCAGCCGGACGGCTTTGAAATAACAGGCGCGAAGCATAAGGCTCTTTTTGCGCTTTTAGCGACCGCGCCGTTCGGGCGCCGTACGCGCCCCTTTCTGCAGGAGACGCTCTGGGGGACGACCTGCTACGATACCGGCAGGCAGAGCCTGAGACGGGCCTTGTCGGATATCAAGCAGGTGATGGGCGACTGTTTTGCCGACGTGCTGAGCAGCACGAATTCCGACCTCGCGCTCGACCTGACACGCGTGGCATTCGTCGGACGCCCAGGCGCCGGCGAATTCCTGGAGGGCATCGGCGTCCGCGATGAGGGATTCGTGCGCTGGCTCGATGCCATGCGCCAAAATCCGGAGCAGATCTATTCGCTCTACAGCCGCTCGACGCAGCTCACGCCGCGATCGATGCTGCCGGCCATCGCAGTGCTGCCGTTCCGAACCATGGCGGAGACTTCCGGGCATGCCGTTCTCGGCGACTGGCTTTCAGAGGAAGTATGCCGCTCGCTCTCTCGCTCGAATTTGCTCGCGGTGATTTCCCATCTGTCGAGCCGCGCGCTCGATCATCGAATCGTCGATATCCCGATGGTCCGGGCGCGTCTCGCCGTCGACTATTGCGTGACGGGGACACTTCGGATCGGGGCCCAATCGATGGTACTCGACGCCGACCTCGTCGATACGGCCACTGGCCACATCCTGTGGACGCGGCAATTTGCCGGCCCGATCGACGCGTTTCTCGATCAGTCTGCGAACGGCATTGCCGCCATCGTGAGCGCCGTCGGTCGTTCCATCGCCGACGACTCGATCGCGCACGTATCGGAGCGGCAACTGAAGGACCTCGAGGACCATCGGCTTCTCCTCGCCGGTGTCGGTCTCATGCACCGTGCCTCTCTGCGCGAATTCGCCAGATCCCGTGACCTGATCGAAGAAGCCCTGCGACGCGCGCCGAACGCGGCCGAGGCCCACGCCTGGCAGGGCAAGTGGCATATTCTGAGTGTGTTCAACGGGTGGAGTACCGATCCCGCCAAGGACACGCAGCGTGCCGTCGACTGCACGGCGCGGGCGCTCGACATCAACCCCGACAACGCCTTCTGCCTCACCATAGACGGCTTCGCTCACAACAATCTGTTGCGGCGGCTCGATATTGCCGACGAGCGCTACGATCGCGCCCTCAGAAGCAACCCCAATTCAGCGCTGTCATGGCTGTTGAAGGGCACGCTTCATGCGTTTCGTGACCAGGGCGCGTCCGCGGTCGCGGCAACCGAGAAAGCCTGCAGGCTGTCCCCGCTCGATCCGTTTGCCTACTTCTTCGATACACTGAACGCGACGGCGCATCTCGCGCGCGGCGACTACGCGTTGGCGCTGGAGTTGGCAGAGCGATCGCTGACGCTCAACGACCGGCATATCTCAACATTGCGCACTAAGATTGTCGCATTGCACCATCTGGGACGGATCGAGGACGCCAGACTCGCTGCTGCCGACCTGCTGGCCCGCCAGCCTGGCTTTACGGTCTCGACCTATCGCCGCAACCATCCAGCAGCGGACTACGAATTCGGAAAGCGTGCCGCAGAGGCTCTCAGCGCAGCCGGGATACCTTAGGTTCGGGGGACAACATGTCGATTCTGGGTGGGACGGGCGGCACGGGCGGAACCGGAGGTACAGGCGGCACCGGTGGCACTGGAGGGACCGGCGGCACGGGGGGAAATGGTACGCTGAATTTCACCGGGCTGGGTGCATTTCTCGGCGCCGGCGCTGATCCGGTCTACGACCCGATACTGGTGCAAGCGCTGCAGATTACCGAGCAGTCGATCACGCATGTCGCCACCCACAGCCCATTGCCGCAGACAATTCATCCGCTCGGTTTTTCCAAACGGGAGAACATGGCGCTATGGGCCGACTGGGTCCGGTCATCGGTCTATCTCACCGATTTTCTCAAGGATCTCAATTGGGAGATCGGCACGCGCCCCGAACGGGTGACTCTGAGTTACGGCAAGCGCAACGGTGTGTTCGCCATCCTGCGTCGTCCGACGATGAAGGCCTTCGCCGAGCAACTTCCTCTGATGCGCGCCTATCTCGATCAGCGGCCGGACCGTGCGGCCGAGGTGATGACACAACTCGGCTTCCCGACCCCGTACTTCGCCATGATTCTCGGCCTGCAGTCGTTCAATCGCTACACTTTCGAGCTGATCGGCATCACGCAGGTGCTCGCCTCTCATGTCGCGATGGTCGTCAAGCATCACATGGCCTGCCGCCGCCCGGGGCGCACCGGCGCGCAGGTCATGCCGATGATCCCGACACCCGCCCATGGCAGCTTTCCGAGCGCGCATGCCACCGAGGCCTATGCGGTTGCGGAGGTCCTGCGGGGCCTGGTGGAGCAACAACGGCAGCATTACACGGATTTCCGGCAGCGCAAGGCGCTGCTCGGAAAACTTGCTGAGCGGATTGCCGTCAACCGCACAGTCGCCGGCGTGCACTATCCGATCGACAGCTGGGCCGGCGCGATTCTTGGCCGCGCCGTGGGCCAGATCATTCTGGCAAAGTGTGGAGTCAATGTGAGCGTCGACGCGTACGAATATTCCGCCCAAGGGCAACGCGATTTCTATCAAAAGGAGTTCGAAAAGGGAAACAACCAGGATTTCGGTGTGACCAGGTCCGGTCATCATGCCGTCGCCCGCAGCGAGGTCTTTGTCTGGCTGTGGGGAAAGGTCGCCGACGAATTCGACCTGCACAACGGGTCGGTGTAATGGCCCGGCGAGCCCGCAGGCACCGCAATATCGTCAACCCGCTGCAGCCGGGACTTGGCGTCTATGAGTTCTGGAGGTTCGGCGACGGCAGGGACTTCGCATTTCCCGCGCCCGAAGGCGCGGCCAAATACCTGACCGCGCTCGCGGAGCTGGAACTCATCGACGGGCCAGTGCGCAGGTCGCCACCGGCCAGAGGAGTCTCGATCTGGGTGCCGACGCTGTGGAAGCCCGCATCGCCGGCGAAGCCGCCATTCAGACCCCGCTTCGTTCCCTTCGTCCTCGCCAGGCCTGACAGAGGTCTGAACAACTGGGATAGCCCGGCAGAACTGCACAGGCGTCTTCTTCGCGGCGTCAGCCAGACGGGTTTCCGTCGGTTCGCGGAATCCGTCGACCTTCGAAAAGCGCAGTTTCGCGTCGGACTGCCGGTAAAGCGGGCCGCGATGCGGGAATGCGTGCCGTCGTCGCCGCATTGGCAACCCGACCTCGCATTGCTGGGCCGCGGGAAGCTGAAGGGTCGCCAGATCAGCGGCGCAGGCGAACGGCGAATCACAATCTTCGCCATCATTGACGACGGGCTCCCGTTCGCCCACCGGAACTTCCGTTGTAGCAATGGTAAGCGGACGCGCGTTGAATTCTGCTGGCTGCAATCGGCCAAGGCCGATCGGCGCCACAGCGTTCTGTTCGGTCGCGAATACACGCGTGAGGACATCGAAGCCCTGATCGCGAGCCACGGCGACGACGAGGACGCGCTGTATCGCGCCGCTGGGGCGACGGACGACACCGAAGGCCTCGCCAGCATGCTCGCCCGCCACACGACGCATGGCGCCCATGTGATGGACCTAGCCACGGGATACGCCGAGGAACGCAGCGAGGAGCCCGTGGAGGAGATCCGCATCGTCGCCGTGCAGCTCCCCAACCTGCTCACTATGGACACGTCTGGCGTCGGCAAGGACATGTATCTGCTGTCGGCCTTCCACTACATCTTCGATCGCGCCGAGCGGATTGCGCGCGGATACGACATCGCGCGAGCACGTCTCGTCGTCAATTTCAGCTACGGCTATTTCGGCGGTTCGCATGACGGGCGGATCGACGTCGAGGCGGCGATCGGCGAACTGATTCATGCGCGACGTAGATTGTCAGGCCCCACCGCGCTCGTCGTACCGGCCGGGAATTCGTTCCTGGAGCGGATGCACGCGCGGATCGCGGAGGACCAACTAGCCGGCGGCGAGACGCGGTTGCGGTGGCGGCTGCAGCCCGCAGACCGTACGCCGAACTATGTCGAGCTCTGGTTTCCCGAGGCGTTCGATCCCGTCGGATACACCATCGCGATGCACGATCCATCGGACTTGCCGCGCGGATCGCTTCCATTCGGATCGGCCGGCAAGGCTGCAACTGGCCGAAACGGCCGTGACGCAAGGAGCCGCTCTGCGAAGATATTCGACGACAATCATGTGGTCGGCCTAATCAGTGCCGACTACCACAGGTGCAAGCGATGGCGCGTGCTGATCACCACCGCGCCGTCGGAGCCGGGGAACGGCAAGCATCGCGGCATCACGCCGGGCGCCTGGATGATCGTGATCAAGCGCAACGCGACCGCGGCGCCGCTGCCAGAACCGATCCATTGCTGGATTCAGCGTGACACGGACCCGGAGAGCTTTCGCTCCGGCGCACGCCAGAGCTATTTCGACGACCCGCTCGACATGCGCATCGACAAGGACGGATCGCTGCGGGAGGACGACACGGCCGGTGCCCTGGTTCGGCGGTTCGGCAGCCTGAACGCGCTGGGGACCGCCAACGCATCGATTACGGTCGCGGGCTTCCGGCTCGAAGCCGGCCTGGGCTCATCGATGGCGCAGGGACGTCCCGCGCGTTACAGCGGAGCCGGAATGCAGAACGGTGAGTTGCCGGAGGCCAGGATCGACTGCGGGTCGATGTCGGATCGTCTGCTCTGCCTCCCCGGCACGGTCGCGGCCGGCGTGCACAGCGGATCACGATCCATCCTGCAGGGCACCAGCGTGGCGGCGCCGTTCGTCGCACGTCAACTGGTCACGACTTTCACGACTGCGAGCGATGAGGATGTGGAGCGCGCCGAGCGCGACAACTACCTGCCGCTTCTTCGTGGCCACCGCGTCGCTGCCGGCGACCTCCGGGTGCGCCTTGGCGAGGTGCTCGTTGCACCACACTGGCAACCCGAAATCGACGCCTCTCTCCTTGCCCGGGACGAGGAGGAGAGTTCGGCATCATCAATATCAGTGCCCGCGTCGGGGAACAGGAAAAGGCGGGCTGGTTTGCTACAGAGAGCTCGGGATTGAGAAGCAAATCCGTCCGGCCAACACGTGGACGCGGCTCATCGCCCCTGATGCCGGGGCGAATGCGCTGATGTTCTCGCCTAAATGACACCGGGATAGCGCATGTTCGGCTGGTGTGTGGAATGGCGGTAGGAGTCCAGGGGCTTCAACCCACAACTAAGAGAAGAGAGGGACCGCGCCAAGTCCGGAATTCATGAGATCTTTGAGCGGCTCAGAAGTGGCGAAACACCAGCATTTTGTTGACGAAGGCTGATGCTATTGACATCTCCATCAGCGGTGCTGTCAGTGAGGTCCTGTTCTGCGCTACCGTTCCGAAGATATCCTGCGCGGCCTGCGGGTCTTAGCGCGGCGAGAAGGTAAGATTACAATCGGACTCATTGATGATGATGCGCTTCTGCCGACATAATCCGTGTGAAACGGCGGGGCCACTCATGACCATTCTGATCCTGCATGATGAGGGGGCTCGGAGCTCAGCGTCGGTGCCCGAGCATGCGTAGGTGTCCCAAGATCGAGCCGGCCGACTTGCCGTCGGTCTCGCGGCTGAGCTCGTCCTACGGCCGAGCCGATTTTGCCGATGCGTTTTCGGCGGACTTGCCAGAAACGGCCTCCGGGGACGTAGAGGCGCTCGCACGACATGTCTTCGAACAGCAACCTGGGTGGATCGCGATGCTGATGAGCATCCGAGACATTCTCGTGCGGCCTTTCGGCCTTAAAAGAGCAGCCGATCTGCAGGCCGGCGGAGGTGACCGCATCAGCATCTTTCGTGTCTTCGCTCGAGACCAGGACGAGATCATCCTGGGAGAGGACGACCGGCATCTCGATTTTCGTGTGTCGGTCCTCTTGCAACCGACATCCGAGGGCCGGCCCCGTCGACTGATCGTAACGACACTTGTCTTCTACAATCGTCTGCTGGGCCGGGCCTACATCGCTCTTATCGCGCCCTTCCATCGCCTGGTCGTACGATCGTCGCTCGATCAAGCGCAGAAGCGCGGATGGCCGAGTGATCGCGGCCGTGCCGCACAGCCGCCTCCCGCGACAGGCCCAGCCGGCGCCGGCAACGCATGGATTGAACGCTGACAGGGACCGAGCGAGGTCATGCTTCTATGTCGGCAGGAGCCCGGTGGCCCGGTAGCTTTCGATCAGCGCGTCGAACAATGATATGTCGGAGCGGCTTCTCGCCACGAACTGAGCTCCGGCGATTGCCGCAAACCAGCCAATGGTGCTGCCTCGCCGGTCGTGGCGATGTAGAATTTTGGCGCGGCGATTCGTCGCCTCCTATCCGAGCGTCCCAAAGCGGCGGACTTGCGGTTCCGGGGATGCCCGTCGGGTCCCGGCGTGGAAGGCGGAAAGCCGCAGCCATATGCGGTCGTCCTGTTCGGGCCAGAGGCATCGCAGTCGTTCATGCGCTTCGACGGTACCCAGCCGATCGAGGGATAGCGGGCGAAACGAATTGAGACATCCGATCCGGCAACCGGCGAAGACGAACAGATGAAGTGGAGCGTGGCGACACCGCCGCCGTTGATCGAGCGGGATCTGCGGATCGATCTCTTTCGTGGGCTTTCGCTGTGGTGGATCTTCATCGACCACATCCCCGAAAGCTATCTGAACCATTTCACACCGAAGAATTTCGGGTTCAGCGACGCCGCGGAGATACTTGTCTTCTTGTCGGGGCTCGCCTCCGGCATCGTATATGGTGACATTGCGCGACGATCGGGCCTGGCTGTTGCTTGCCTGCGCATCTTCCGGCGCTCATTCGAGATCTATGCCGCCTACGTCGTGACGCTGGTATTTCTGTTGGGAGAAGTGTCCTACCTGGCGGCTTATCAGACCAGCATGCTGGACCATGCCAACCTCGCGATCATGCTGGAGAAGCCGGCCGACACGTTGTTCCAGGCGCTGCTGCTGCGATATTCACCCGTGAACCTGGACCCTTTGCTCTTGATGGTCACACTTCATTTTGCCCTGCTCGCTATCCTGCCCGCGGTCATGCGCGCGTGGCCCTTGGCATTGACCGGGTCGATCGCTCTGTATCTGCTTTCTCACAAGTTTGACTGGTACATGGACGCTTATCCAACAGGACAGATCTACTTCAACCCCCTGAACTGGCAGTTGCTGTTCGTGATCGGCATTTGCTGGGGGGCGAGCCGCGGCAGGTGGCAGTCCGCCATTCTCCGGTCGGAGACCTTGGCTGCATCGTCCGTGGTCTATCTGGTCTTTTCGCTCCTGATCACATTGGGATGGCAGGTGCATTCGATCGAGGCGTATGTGCCGGGATGGCTTTCGCGTCTGATCTACCCGGTCGATAAGAGCAATCTTGATATCCTGCGCTTGATGCACTTTATGGCGCTCGCGCTGCTCTGTTGGCGCTTCCTGCCAAGCAATCTCGACATCTTGAGAGCGCGGGCGCTTCGCCCGCTTGTGCAATGCGGCGAATACGCCCTCGTGATCTACTGCGTCGGTGTGCTGCTGTCCTTCGCGGGACACGCCGTTCTGAACCTCGGTTGGAACAGCCTGGTGTCACAGACGCTCGTCACCCTCGCAGGCCTGGTGATCATGAGCGCTATCGCAACCTTGCTTGCGGCAATGAATCGCGCGGCACTGCCAGTTCATCCGCGGCCGCTGTAGCGCCAGCAGTTGCGTGTCGTGCGAGGCGCATGCGTGCACTTTCTGGGCTGACGGCGGGACAGGCGATGCAGGTCCTGGGCGTAGTCCTGGGCGTAATCAGCTACCCTTATGCAACTCCCGCCCCGACCGCCGGTCCCCTGAAGCCGTCCTTTGCCATCGTGAAAGTCGTTGACCTAGGTCAAGCTGGACCAAAGTCGACGCTGCTAGGAGCATTTATCCGAACATTGCGGTGCAGCTATGACGATCTGGCGCGCGAAATGGTTGATGATTGCCGGCCTTGCCATCGGGTCTTCCGGCGCGGTTCATGCCGAAGACGTGGACATCGGCCGGTCAGAATTTCAGTCTTCGTGCGCGAGCTGTCACGGTGTGGATGGAAAGGGCAAAGGGCCTGTCAGCGACCAGCTCAAGGTATCGCCTCCAGACTTGACGAGGTTGGCCAGGAACAACAACGGCGTCTTTCCGACCAACGCCGTATACGAAACCATCTATGGATCGAAGACCGTTCCCGCGCACGGCACGCGTGAAATGCCGATCTGGGGCGAGCGCTTCAATCCGATCGTCAACTTGCCTCACTATGTTGATCCGTACTACTGGAAGAAGGCTGGACCGGAGCAAAGCCCGGAAGTCGTGGTGCGAACACGCATCCTTGCTGTCATCGATTATCTGAACCGTATTCAGCAACAGTAGCAACCAACCAGCATCAGCGACAGGCACCCGACTGCGGGCGCTCGACGACGCGTCTGTGGGCGCTCCAGCACGCGGCTGCCGCGCGTATCCTGGTCACGGGGCAGCCATCACGGCTTGCGGCGGCCGGCGCAGTGACTTGGGCAGATCGGGGCCCGCGCCAAACCGCATGACGATGTCCGGACGGCGGTCTCCGATCCCAAGGTAGGAGACGAATTGTGCTCTGAGAGCGGCCACTTCGACGGGTTGATTGATGAACGCATATTTGAGACCAAGAGCTGTCGCTTGCAGTCCGAAGCGTTGACAGGCACGACCCACCGCGACCCAGTGAGCCTTGTTTGAGGTATCGGTTGTCAGCACCACGACGCCCGCCGAACTTTCGATATGCTCCCGATACTTCTGGTTCTCGCCGCTCTCGGTCAAGAAGAAGCGAAGCAGCGGGCGCGCGATCCATCCGGGCAGCGCGGGGTTGCCGGAGGCGCGCGAGAACAGGCCGTCCATCGCTGCTGCCGCATCGGTCTCGCTGAAGCGCATCCATTTCACGAGCTCGTCCATGAAGGCCTTGTCGCGCATTTGTGCCGAATTGCCTTGAAGCACGTAGTCGGCCACGTTCGCCATTCTCGTTTTGTCGGTCATGAATATTGCTGAAACGCCTTGCTCGGCGCAGGCTTTCTCGAGCAGGCCCAAATGGTCTGCGGCAACCGGCTGGCCGTCATACTTGGCGCGGGTACACTGGCGCCAACGTATGGCCTCAAATAGCGCCGATGTGACAACCGGCCCAGGTTCGAGGTCGACGGCAATGACGTCATCCTCCACGTGCGCATTGGCCCTCAGTCCAAGAGCGGACGCCGCCAGGATGAGGTTCTCCGCGGCGCACCCGAGGCTGACGAAGAGGTGATGGTCGTCCGGATCAACGGCCGGCGTGCGGCGCGCATAGTCCGGAGCAATTCGGATCCGTGTCTCCGTTGCCTTGAAAGTCCAAGGCTGCGTGTTGTGGCTGTTTGCGGCCAGGCAGGCAAACCGCACGAGTTCTTGATTTCTCGGTGTGCCGAGCAGGGGAGCCCGAATTGCGCGTGCAACGTCCTCATACGCCGTTGACGCGTTCGACGGCGATGCGCAGCTCATGGAGCCGACGCCGACGCCAAGCAGGGTGCGCAGAATATCTCGACGATCAATCGGCATGTACGCCTTCGAATACAGTGTGGTGCTTACTATGGCGAAAAGCGGCTTTCATATTGAGGCAAATCAACTTTTCGGATGAGCCGAGCAAATCGGCCGCGCCAAGTCAGGAGCGTGTGGAGCTTGGCTCGTCGTCTGGGGGATTATCAATCTTGTCCAGCGCGAGAAGCAGCGACGCGACGCGGTTCGCCGATGCAGCCCATTCCGCCAGACGTGGGTAGTTGTCCGTGAACCAGCTGCAGGCGTTCTGGACGACGACGAACGCCGCCGCTGCCTGAACGACCTCGCCGAGGAGCATCGTGCCGGCCACATATTTCGGCGTGCAGAGCAGCAACCCGATCACCGGTGTCAGCAGCGAATTTGTGTGAGTTATGACTGTCAGTCGCATGAGCTGCCAGCAATAATCCAGCCACGCTGCAATCACGGCCTTGAGGGCGGGGCGAATGGTACGGAGTCCATCCTCGCCTTCCGCTCCGGGCGCCGCGTCCCCTCCGTGTTCGCGCACATGGGTCCCGATGGCCCTCAATTGGGCTTCAGTCCGCTTGTTCTCCTCCAGCACGTGTGTCAGCCGGCGTCCGATCAGCATCGTCGTTGCCGCCACAATGATCGAATAGATGGCGACCGCGACCACCAGATATCCGGGGATGGTCACGGCGAGGCTCGCTGCTTCTATCGTGAGGCTGCCTCCGACCACCCAAAGGACGCCGATAAAGGTGGTTGCGGTCAGCACGGAGCCGAGCAGCCCGAGAATGAGGTCGACCGGCAGGTCCGTTGCCAGCCTCCCGTCCTCCGCGATGCGGTATTCGGGCGCCTGATAGTCTCCCGTCACGAAGTTCAGCCGCACGAAGCGGTTCCGCTCCAGCCAATAGCGGTAGAGCTCGTCGCTGAGCCAGGCTCTCCACCTCCTCTGCAGTGTCATCCGCCCCCAGACCGAGAAGACGGCGAGCGACAGGCTGGCCGCGACGAGCGGGATGAATCGCATCGCCTGGTTCAGGAGCTCCTTGCCGTCCTTGCGCTCGACGGCGTTGAAGAAGTCGCGATTCCAGAAGTTCAGCGAATACTGCGTCAGCAATTGCAGAAGCACCGTCGCAATGAGGAGCACGGTGAGGAGCCAAGCCCAGCCTGCCGACTTGCCAGCCCAGAAGCCGCAAGCGCTCTTCCAGAAGCGCAGCAACAATTTCCGTTCGCCGGGCGATCGGTATCCGACGCCGCTAGGCATGGTCGCCGGCGATAGCTGATACGGTCACACCCGCTGCGAGGCGATGAACGTCGGCTCCTAGGCAAAGCTCCGTTCCAGGATTGAGCAGCGCCGCCGAACCGCCGGCAACACCATAGCGCAGGGCAGTATCGAGGTTGTCGCCATTGGCCAGGCTCGACACCATTGCCCCAAGGAAGCTGTCGCCCGCCCCCGAAACGCTGACGGGCTCCATGGGAAGGCCATTTGCACGCAAGGCAATGTCGCGCGTCAGGAGCAAGGCCCCGTTGGGGCCCATGGAGAGCGCAATGATCTCGATGCGATAGTCCTCGAGCAGGCGCCGACCGGCCGCTAACAGCGAAGGCTCGTCGGCGCAGCCAGTCCCGGCGAGCTCCTGAAATTCCCGAAGATTGGGCTTGATGAGATAGACACCCGCCTCCAACGCGGATTTGAGCGAAGCTCCGGATGTATCCACGATGACCTTGGCGGCCCCTTTCGATGCTCGTGCGACCTTGCCGTAGAAATCAGCCGGCGCTCCGGGAGGCAGGCTGCCACTTGCGATGACAAACGCAGCCTGCGGACTGACGCGCGAAATTGCATCGAGGCACTGCTGCCACTCGGGCTCCTTGAGGAAGGCGCCTGGAAACACCAGTCGAAACTGCTGCCGGCTTGCCTCGTCGAAAACCGTGATGTCTTCGCGGGTATCGCTCGAGGTTGGAATGACGATGCTGCGCACCGCCTCGCGCTCGACCAGGGTCGTCAGGGTTCGGCCGGTTGCCCCTCCGGAAGGATAGACTGCGGTTGGTTCAAGGCCGAGCCGTTTGAGCACTCGCGCCACATTGATCCCACCGCCGCCGGGATCGCGCCGAGGTTCCGCGCAGCGCATCTTGGTGTAGGGCACCATTTTTTTGACCGAAGTCGCGATATCGACAGCCGGGTTGATGGTCAGGGTCACGATTTCGGGTTGCGCTATCTCAGCCAAGGCCCTCGACCTCCATCAGGTTGCGAAGGCCGACGAACGCGACGTCGTCATCCAGAATGAGACGGGCTGGTATTGGGTCAAGGAATTTCCGAGCCTCCCAGACGTTGCTTTCATCCTGGCTGCATCGCCCTGATCAGTCCGGCATACCAGCCGAAAGACGATTTCGGGGTTCGCCGGAGCGAAGCATAGTCAACGTATGTCAGCCCAAACCTGATGCTGTACCCGGAGTCCCATTCGAAATTGTCGAGCAGCGACCAGACGAAATAGCCGCGAACGTCGACGCCTCTGGAAGCGGCTTCGTTCATCGCATCGATATAGGCCTTCAAGAACTCAATTCGGCCCGGGTCGATCACCGCATCGGTCTGGTCGGGCTCGCCGGAATCGCCATAGCCGTTCTCGAGGACGTAGATGGGGAGGCCATATCGCGCGTGCACATCCTGCAGCGTCTGGCTGAAAGCGGCGGGCTCGATCGGCCATCCGATAGGGGTCAACGGAATGTTGGCCGGCTTGTCGCCGAAGTCGTAGCCCAACATCGTATCCGCCCGCGCCTTCACGTAAACCGGGCTGTAATGGTTCAGGCCGAACCAATCGAGCGGGCGGAAAATCCGCGCCAGGTCGCCTGGCTGCATATGCCGATCGATGGCCGCGCGCATCGATGGCGGATATTCTCCGCGGCATTGCGGGTCGGGAAAGGCCGCATTCCAGTACACATCCAGGCGTGCAGCAGCCGCTGCATCGGCTTCGCTTGCGCTCGAAGGCCGGCATGGCTGGTGGTTGTGGATGCAACCGATAGAGGCGTTGATCACGTTGGCCCGAAGCGCATCCACCGCCGCTCCATGGGCAAGATTGACGTTGTGGATCATGCGGTGCAGATCGTCCTCGGCACTGCGATCCCGCTTGCCGAGCGAACGGCTGAACAAGCTGAACATCGACGGCTCATTGAATGTCGCGAAACGCTTGACCCGGTCACCGAAGCGTGCCGCGATCAAACCCGCATAATCGGCGAACCAGAGAGCCGACTCCCGATTGAGCCACCCACCGCGCTCCTCGAGGGCCTGCGGCAGATCCCAATGATACAGGCACAGCCACGGTTCGATGCGGGCGGCCAAGAGCTCGTCAACGAGCCGGTCATAGAATGACAAGCCAGCCTCGTTGGCAGATCCGCACCCGCGCGGCAAGACGCGCGGCCAGGCCACCGAAAACCGGTAGGCCTGCACCCCCAGCGTCTTCATGAGGCCGACGTCTTCGCGATAGCGGTGATAATGGTCGCAGGCGACGTCGCCGGTGTCGTGATTCTTGATGCCGCCGCCTCGGCAATAGATGTCCCAGACGCTCGGCCCGCGCCCATCCTCCTGCGTTGCACCTTCGATCTGGAAGCTCGAGGTGGAGACGCCCCAGATGAAACCCGGGCGCAGGCTTGCGGTGTTCGGCAGTCGCGATGTCGGCATGGACGACCTGCTTGGTCCTGTTCGACCGATGACCTGACGCCGTTGCGCGGCCAGCCAGTTGATCTCACGCTCGTTGTTCCCTGCGACATTGGTAGTCATGCTGGTTCCGGAGGGTTTTGAGATAGGTCAAGACCTCTTGGCTCGGCCGTGCGATGGAACGGGCATCCTTAGCCTGTTGCCGGGGGCGCGCTTGCGAAGAACCAGATGGGGAGGGGTCGTCGACGACGGCCTCGAGGGAAGCGGCTTTTTCCGCATCGCCGCGCGCGATGGCGTCTTCTGGTTCGTCGATCCCGATGGCGGCCGCTTCCTCTCGAAGGGAGTCAACACGGTCCGTTTCGATCAGGATCGTATCGGCGGCACCGATCGTGTGCCCTATGCGGAGGCTTGCCGAGCCAAATACGGCAGCCTGCAAGCCTGGCGCGTCGCCGTAGCTGACCGGCTGGCAAGCTGGCAATTCAACACGATCGGCTGCTGGTCGGATGAAGGCGTCGCCAGTGCGGGATCGCAACCGCTGGCGCTAGCCCCGACCGGAGAGCTCGGCGCATCTTTTCGTCTGCACCGACGCGACCAGGTATTTCCGGATGTCTTCGATCCCGAATTTGCCGCGCACATCCGCGCGAGGGCCAATGAGCGTTGCTCGCTTCGTCGCAATGATCCCGGCTTGCTCGGCACCTTCATCGACAACGAACTCTATTGGTCGACCGACGCGCGGGGACCTAACGAGTTGCTCGTGCTGTTTTTGAACCTTCCGCCTCATCGTCCTGGCCGGCTCGCTGCCATTTCGAGCCTGCAGGCGCATTACCGGGAAATCTCCCAGTTCAACGCGGTATGGCGCACACCGGCGCGATCATGGGAGGAGCTTGGGAGCATAGCCCACGTCGTGGCGCCGTTCTTGAGACTGCCGCCCGGCGGTTTGAACGACGCGCTCGAGACCCGCGCCAATCTGGCTGATCCCGCGCGCGAGGCGTTCTCGGCAGATTGCGACGCCTTCGTCGCCGTCGTGGCAGACAAATATTTCGAAGTCTGTGTTTCGGCAATAAAGGCCGCTGACCCCCATCACCTCGTGATCGGATCCCGGTTCGGCTGGCTGCCCTCGCCCGGTGTGATCGCCGCAGCCGGACGCCACCTCGATGTGATCTCGTTCAATTGCTACGAGTTCGCCCCTGGCCCGTTCATCGACGCCTATGCGGTCGCCGGCAAGCCATGTCTGATCTCCGAATTCTCCTTCCGCGGCGATGACGCGGGCCTGCCAAATTCCAAAGGGGGAGGACCGCGCGTGGCCACGCAGACCGATCGCGCGCGGGCTTTCGAAGGCTACGTCGTGGCAGCCCTCAGCAAGCCGAATGTGGTGGGCTATCACTGGTTTGAACACGCCGATCAGCCGGCGGAGGGGCGTTTCGACGGTGAAGATTCGAATTTCGGCGTGGTGACCATTGACGACCAGATCTATGGCGAGCTGACGACAACGATGATCAAGGTCAACGCCGCGGCAGAGCGCATTCATGCCGCTGCCGTCCCGGATGTGATCTGACCGTTACGAGCCGGTATCACGTGTTTGATTTCAGCGTATTGGTCTCGGCGTCGGACACCACGGCCATAGTTCGAAAGACGCTTGAAGGATTGACGCTGATGGAATCGATGCCCAGCCCGGTCAAGTATCGCGCAATCTCCGGATAGTTCGCAGGCGCCTCGCCGCAGATGCCGATATGGCGACCGTTGCGCTTGGCGCCGGTGATCGCCAGCCGGAACATCTCCAGCATTCCCGGGTCACGTTCGTCGAAGTCGAAGGCCACGATATCGGAATCGCGATCGACTCCCAGCGTGAGCTGGGTGAGATCGTTGGAGCCGATCGAAAAGCCGTCGAACAGTTCCGCAAAGGCATCGATCTGGATGACATTGTTCGGGATCTCGCACATGACGTAGATCTCGAGATCGTCTTCGCCGCGCTTCAGTCCATTGGCTGCCATCGTCGCGATCACGCGCCGGCCTTCCGCGACCGTTCGGCAGAATGGGACCATGACGCGGAGATTGGAGAGTCCCATCTCTTTCCTCACCAGGCGGAGGGCCGCGCATTCCAGAGCAAACCCTTCGGCGTAGGCGGGATGGCTGTAGCGAGACGCGCCCCGAAATCCCAGCATCGGATTCTCCTCTCTGGGCTCGAAGCCGTCACCGCCGATCAGTCTGGCATATTCGTTACTCTTGAAATCGGAAAGCCGTACGATCACCGGCTTCGGATAGAAAGCCGCCGCGATGGTGCCGACGCCTTCCGCCAAACGTTGAACAAAGAAGTCGGCCGGACTCTTGAAGTTCCGGACCAGGCGGGCGATCTCGGTCCGCGCCTTGGCTGACTTGACCTTGTCCTGCTGCAGCAATGCCATCGGGTGAACGCGGATATGTTCGCTGATGATGAATTCCATCCGGGCGAGACCGACTCCGGCTTGTGGCTGCATCGCCGTGCGAAACGCCATCTCCGGCGTTCCGACATTCACCATGATGGCCGTCCGCGGCTGCCGAAGCTGCGTCACGGGTGTCCTGGTCACCTCAAACGCGACCTGTCCCTGATAGACGCTTCCGACGTCGCCCTCGGCGCAGCAAATCGTGACTTCAGTCCCGGTCTCGATCCTTTCCGTTGCGAGCGTGGCCCCCACCACGGCGGGAATGCCCAGCTCGCGCGCCACGATGGCCGCATGGCAGGTGCGACCGCCCTTATCGGTGATGATGCCGGCGGCGATCTTCATGACCGGCTCCCAATCGGGACTTGTGGCGGGTGCCACCAGGATCTCGCCCGGCTTGAAAGCCGAAAGATCGCGCCCGGATACGACGCGGCGCGCGCGTCCTGAAGCGATCTTCTCTCCCACTGCTCGACCTTGGACGATGACGGATCCGCGTTCCTTCAGATTGTACGTCTCATAGACGTCCGCAGAACGCCGCGACGCGACCGTCTCGGGTCGGGCCTGGATGATATAGAGCTGTCCGTCCGCGCCGTCTTTGGCCCATTCGATATCCATCGGCGTCGGGACGCCGGCGCGTTTCGAATAGTGAGCTTCGATCCGGACTGCCATCTCGGCAAGGCTCAGCACTTCGGGGTCCGAGATGCAGTACTTCCGGCGTTCGGCTTCCGGGACCTTGCGGGTGAGCGTTGCATGATCGCCACCCCGTTGGCCGTAGATCATGCGTATCTGCTTGGCGCCGAGCCGGCGCCGCAGCACGCGGCGATATCCCTGGCGCAGCGTCGGCTTGTGGACGTAGAACTCGTCCGGATCGACCTGGCCTTGCACGATGGTTTCGCCGAGACCGTAGCAGCCGGTGACGAAGACGACATCACGAAAGCCGGATTCGGTATCGAGGGTGAAGACGACGCCGCTGGCCGCCAGATCGGACCGAACCATTTTCATTACGGCGACAGAAAGCGCGACCTTGAAGTGATCGAAGCCGTTGTCGATGCGGTAGGAGATCGCGCGGTCTGTGAAAATCGACGCAAAGCAGCGCCGGCACGCCTCGAACAAATCCTTCGGCCCGCGCACGTTGAGAAAGCTTTCGTGCTGGCCGGCAAAGCTCGCTGTTGGCAGGTCCTCGGCCGTTGCAGAACTGCGGACGGCCACCGCAACTCCGGTCCCCGCCTCGCGTTCGAGTTGTCGATAGGCTTCTTCGACCTGATTGCGGAGGAGGAGCGTGTCCACCGCGCTGTATATGACCGCGCGTGCCTTGGCCGCCTTGCTGGCGAGCTGCCTGATGTTGCCTTTGTCGATCCCGTCGAGGAGCTGGTGCAACTCGTCCGCGACGTCGTCTCGCGACAACGCTTCGCGATAGGCGTTCGCCGTAATCGCGAAACCGTTCGGGACGGCGATTCCTTGCGAGGCGAGAGCAGAATACAGTTCGCCAAGCGAAGCGGTTTTGCCGCCGACCAGGTTGACGTCAGCCAATCCGATGTCGAGGAACGGTCTGATATAATTGGTCATGCAGCACTTGCATTTAGATCAGTAGACGAAGACCGGAGTTTCCAGCAGGTGATCATTTACGGTCACCACGCCGGGTATCGCTTCGGCGGCAACGCGAATGGCCGTGCGTTCAGCGAACGACGGCGCGAAACCCCAGATATCGATGACGCCATTCTGCACGGTCGCGTTCACGTTGAACCTGTGAGCCCAAGGCTGCTTCCTCAGCTCTTCGAAGAACCTCGTCCTGATGGCGGAGTCCGGCATCGAAAGTTCAAGCTGCGGTTTCGCACTCGCAATCCCCTGAAGCAGGTTGGCCCGACTGACGATCCCGACCAACTGGCCGTCCTTGCTGATGATAGGAACGCGTTTGATTTGGCGCTCTTCGAGAAGCGCCGCAATCTCGTGCAACGGCGTCTCCGGCGCGGCGGTGGTGACGTCCCGTGTCATGACGTCCTGCACTTTGATGGAATGCGACTTGACGTAGTCGGCCGCGAGCTGGGCATCACCGGTCACCAGGCGCAGCCACCAGGATGGGGAGCGTTCGGTCCCGGCCTCCGCCCTGTGCAGCAAATCCCCTTCGCTGACGATTCCGAGCACCTTGTTCTCGGTATCGACGACCGGAACGGCACTTATGCGTCGTTCCAGCATGGTCCGAGCCACCTCGCGAACGGTTGCGTTCGGTCCAACTGTAACGACCGGCGATACCATCACGTCGCGCGCCTGCATCGCAGCCTCCATATCGCTTCTCGATTGAACGCAATCCTGCCCGATCGGCAGTTGGCCGATTTGATCGGGATCAAGCAAGGCGAGGCCGGCCGCTTGATTTCGGTCAAGCGTCTCGCTGACGTAAAGCTCGATAAAGGGCTATCGCACACTTTGCCGGAGCATCGTCATGTCTGTCGCAAGCGTCATGGTCTACGTCGATTCCGAGCAGCAGGAGGCAGGACAAGTTGCCGTTGCG
Organism: Bradyrhizobium sp. BR 10289; assembly: GCF_019455385.1. GTDB lineage: Bacteria > Pseudomonadota > Alphaproteobacteria > Rhizobiales > Xanthobacteraceae > Bradyrhizobium. The sequence goes on along the minus strand of NZ_JACOFR010000009.1, from coordinate 59,817 downwards.
GGAGGTATCGCAAAGAATTTCGGAGCGGCCATCCTGGGTGTCTCCGCGGTGGCCGTGGAGCCTCCCTTCGTGGCCGAAGGCGTCATCATCGAGCAGACCACCGAAGAGGACCTCAAGCGCATAAAGGCGACGCTTTCGGCCAAAGAGAGTTGGTTCAGGAAGGTGGTCGGCCTGCCGGGCGAGACGGTCGAATGGCGCTGGGCGCTCGATTATCCGACCGACTTTCTGGTCGAGCAGGCTCGAGCGGCCGATCTTGTGATCGTCAAGCGGCGGCCGCTCACCTCCAGCCACTCCCACTTCTTCGATCCGGCCGGGGCGATGCTCCGGATGGGACGCCCGACGCTATCGGTGCCCGAGCGCGTGACGGAGCTGTCCGGCGACCGCATTGTGGTCGGTTGGAAGGACACAAGGGAGGCACGCCTTGCCGTTCGCGACGCGATGCCGTTTCTGACCAGGGCCTCGCAGGTTACCATTGCGGAGGTCTGCGCGCCGAGCGAACAGGATGTCGCTCACAAGCACGTTCGCGACGTGGCTGGCTACCTCCAGCGGCATGGGGTGCAGTGCCAGCACGAGATACGTGTCCATACGGCGGAGCCGGACGGGGGTTATCTCGTCCGGCTGGCCGCGGAGGTTGGTGCCGATCTCATCGTGACTGGCGGCTATGGACATAGCCGGTTGGGAGAGTGGATTTTCGGCGGCATGACGCAAACGTTGCTCGAACAGGCTCCAGTCTGCCTGCTGATGTCACACTGAGGTGAACGCGACAGGAGGATGTGCGATGGACAAGGATCGTCGGCTGCCGCGGGAGAGCGCTACAGAGCGCAAGGCGGACATGCCCACAGGTGATCGCGTCGAGGGGGCCCCCGAGACCGGGTGGGCCGACCATGCGATAAAGGACGCCCTTGAAGACGACGAGGTGCGTGAGGCGTTGAAGCTGCATCGCCGCGGCAAGCGCCCCTAAACCGCAGCCCGCCGCCGGCGTCCTAAGGCGTCGCTCCGGCTTTCAACGTTTCAAGGTACGCCACGACCGCTTCGATTTGGTAGTCCGCAAGTCGTGGGTTCGGCATGGCTTGGCCGGGTCCGAGCCTGCGATGGCTTGATGCCAGGAATTGCCTGATGTCATCGGCGGAGAACGAGGGGCGATTGGTGATCTCCAGGAAGCTCGGCGCCGACGGACGGGACGCCGGCGCGTCCTTGGCGCCGCCCTCGACGACATGGCACGCTCCGCAGGACGCATGGGCCAGCGCCCGGCCTTCGGCGAGCTGATCGACGAACAATTGGTTGGAGACAGGCGGGCGGACCGGGACCTGGATTGCGATCGAGGCGAAACCACCGGCCCGATGGCAGCCGTTGCATTCGTTCGTCAGAGCCGAATAGGCTTTGGTGAACGCAGGCACGTCCTTCTGCTGTATCGCCTTCTTCACGGCTTGCAGTCGATCGTTTGCAGGTGCAATCCGTGATGGATCGGATAGGAGCGCGCCCGCCGCCTCGAGATTTCTGTCGATCTGCTGGAGTTCGTAGCTCGCCAGGCTCCAATTGCTGAGCTTGCCGGCAAACCACAGCTTGGCGTGCTGGAGTTGGAGCCGGGTCATAAGATCGGGGAGTGCGCTGGAGGCGCCGACATGCCCCGTTTCGGCCGGCGCTCCCGCGCTCGATGCCGCTGTCACAAAAATCGCGGCGATGAACACCATCAGCAAGCGCATGCCGAATATCCCGGATCCGATCCCAGCATGGCACCCGATCCCGGCCGGGGATTGATCTCGATCAAGACTGTGCTGAGGTATTCGCCCTGGCGCTGCAATTGCCCAATGCCATCAAGGTCGTGCCGTGCTGGGCTGCCGTCGCACCTGCTTGCGGCGAGGCCCGCCGGCAGACAAGGCTAGTCTTCCGGCCAACGGCTGGTGAGATCGGAATTGGAGGCGCGAACGGGTGTCGAACGGGCCGGCTGTTTGGCAGGCATGCGGGTCGACGAGAGATAAAGCGCGAGCTCGAGGACGCCATACATCGCGAGAAGCATCAACGCCTTGATTGCTTCGTTGGTCATCTAGGTATCCTCCAGCATCCGGGCTCGACTAACGTTGCGCCAGCTTGATCTGACCTTGGATCGGGTGGGGGTGGTAAACAGCCAGCCTCTTTGTTTGCTGCACATTGATGTCGGGATGGGTCAGGTGGACGGTGACGGCAGTCGTGACGATCGCGATTCCGGCAAGCAGTCCGGCGATGACGATCTTCAGGTGCGTTGGCTTGTCCACGCTGTAAATCGAGTGATTCATTGCAGGCCCCTTCCCGGTGCGTGCTGGTGAATCGTTTCTAAGCCATAAACTCTGCGGTCGAAATTTGGGGGCATCACCTAAGGAGATATCCGTAGCGAGCGGAGCAGGGTGGCCCCTGCAATACCGTCCGGCGGCCAGCCACCCGATAGCGACGAGCGGCCGGGCTCCGGCGTCGTCGGCTATAACGTGGAGATCGCCGTGGACACCGAGCATCATCTGATTGTGACGCATGAGGTGACGAACAGCCGCTCGAACCGGCACCACCAGCCCTGCCGCTATCTCTTGAACGCCAAGGAACGTCAGGCTCCGCTTCATGGAGCGCTTGTGCGGCATTGAGAGAATGCGCCGGGAATGATATCCGCAGCATAATCGGGAGATACCACAATGCTCGCTTCGGCCCTCGATCTGATCGGGCGTACGCCATTGGTCGCGCTGGATCGGGTGCATTCCGGACCAGGTCGGATCGTTGCCAAGGCGGAGTTCCTGCAACCTGGTGGAAGCGTAAAGGACCGCGCCGCCAAGGCAATCGTGCTGGCCGCACGGGAGGATGGAAGACTCAAGCCCGGCATGCCCGTCGTCGAGATGACCAGCGGCAACATGGGGGCGGGACTCGCCGTGGTGTGCGCCGCGCTCGGGCATCCTTTCATTGCGACCATGTCAGCCGGGAATAGCGCCGCACGCGCGCGGATGATGGAGGGGTTGGGGGCAAAGGTTGTGCTCGTGCCGCAGGTCGATGGGACGCCGGGACAGGTGACGGGAGCCGATGTCGCCGCCGCCGCCGAGGTGGCCGCACAAATCGCTCGTGATGACGGAGGATATTATGTCGACCAATTCAACGCATCTGAAGCAATCGGCGCGCACGAGACCACCACGGGTCCCGAGATCCTGGAACAGTTCGGCGGACCCGTGGATGGCTGGGTCGCGGCCGTTGGCACTGGCTGCACCTTCATCGGCGTTGCTCGGGCGCTGAAGGCTGCCAATCCCGCAACCTTGTGTGCGGCGGTCGAACCGGAAGGGAGCGAACCCTTAGCGGGGAAGAAGGTCGAAAAAGCGCGACATATCGTGCAGGGCATCGGCTACGGCCTGGTTCCACGGCATTGGGACGCCGGACTCATGGACCTGAGCCTGACGGTCACGGACGCCGAGGTCGAATATTGGCACCGTCAGCTTGCGGTCATGGAGGGACTTTACGTCGGCTACTCTGCTGCCGCCAATGTCTGCGCAGCAGCGAAGCTGCTTGGATCTGGTCGCTTGAAGGTGGATGCGACGGTTGCCACCGTGCTGTGCGATACTGGCCTGAAATACTGAGGCAGCCAACTCCCACTCCGTATGGTGGGTTGCTCCGCTAGGGAGCGGCTGCTGCAATCGCCTCAATCTCGATTACGAATTCCGGCCGGACCAATCCGGCCACCATGATCAGCGTGGTCGTTGGCGGCGCACCCGGAAATCGCCGGTCGCGCGCCCGTCGGTAGCCATCCATATGCTCGCGTGCCGTAACGTACACGCTCAGGCGGATCACGTTGGCCATTGTCATTCCGTCTTCCGCCAAGATGGCCTCGATGTTTTTGAAGCAGATCTCAGCCTGCCCCTCGCTATCCGCGGGAATCTTGCCATCGAGGCCGATGCCGAGCTGGCCCGCTGTGATGGTCAGCCGGTAGCCCGCTGGCACGGAATACCCGTGGCTATAGCGCGCCAAAGGGGGATGGATGGTTGAGGGGGACAGCGTGCGCACGACGGTCATTCCTGATTTTGGGATCGGCGCAACCAAAAGTATTCGAAGCTGAGGCGTTACGCCATCGCCCGGAATTCATATCAGATACGACAGTCCGCTCCTGATGCCGTGGAGGGCTCCTCCACGGGCACGAACTCGGACTTCGCGTACACCCCACCCTCTTGGATCAGAGGGTGAAGTGACGAAGCAACGCTCGGACGACACGCGCCGCGTGGACGCGACAGCGTGTCTGCAACGCGGGGGTCACCGTAGGATGGGTAGGGCACTTGCGAAACCCATCATGCGTTGGAGCAAGAGAATGATGGGTGCCGACGAAATGCGCGCCGCGCGCGAAGATGATCTCGCCGCGCATGGCGCGAAGCGCACGAGGCAGCGGGCTCAATGAAAGAGCCCGCCCCTGCTATGCCATGGGTAGCGGCCGGCGGGGTGACGCGGCCGGCCGCGTTGACGCGATCAGTAGCTGCCGGTGCCCGGCTCGCACGGCACGTTGTTGCCGGTCCACGGCGCGGTGGCGAAGGCACCGACGCGCGGCGCCGGAATGCAGGCGCGCTCGCCCGGATAATAGAACGGCGTGGTCGTCGCCACCGTATTGGCTTCCACCGCGGGCTGCTGCACGACGCGATGATGCTCGCGCGCCATGACGGGGCCGCCCAGCATGGCGGCTGCGATCAATCCCATCGACAACAGTTTGGACGTGGTCATTCGCTCTCTCCATTGATGACACCAGGCCGGACGACCGGCTCGTCATCGGATGTGTGAACGACTGGACGGGATTCAAACGCACGAATTGCTCACCGCATTTCAACCGCACGTGAGTCCGGTCGGCGTCGCGACCACGATCGTGCGAATGCATAACATCCGTGTCCTGAGAAACTACAACGCGTGCGTTGAGAGCCTATGTTCGATCCATCGCAGTTCGAAGCGGAGCGAGAGAAGATGATCACGGCATGGGCAGAACGCATTTCCGTTACATTTGCAACATTGGCGCGGCGCGCGGCCGAGATCATGAACCGCACTTTGATGGCGCCTCTCATGCCGCAGCGCTATCCCGTCGCGCAGCGGGCGGTCTCCATCAGGCGGCATCAGCGCCGCCTGTTCGACGCGCGCGAGCATTGAGCATGACGCCGCGCGATGCCGAGCCCGTGCATTCCCATCGCACAGCACGGCGCCGGGCGGGGCATAGACCGAAGATCACGGGCCGAAGATCATGAACCGGATGCTCGATCAGCCGGTCGTGGAATGCAGGAGTGAGACATGCTGACCAGCCATGAAGTCGTGAAGCGCGAGCCTGTTGCCGTGCCGGCCGCATCGGTGTCGGCGCCGTTCCTCAGCGCCTATTCCGCGAACATCCGTCGCTTCGACCTGCTCGAGCCGGATCAGGAGCAGCAGCTCGCGCGTCGCTGGCAGCAGACGAGGGACCGCAGCGCGGCCGATGCGCTCGTCACCAGCCATCTCCGCCTCGCCGCCAAGCTCGCGCGCGGCTACAAGGGCTACGGCCTGCCGATGGCCGATCTGATCGCGGAAGCCAATCTCGGTCTCGTCATCGCAGCATCGCGCTTCGAGCCCGGCCGTGGCGCGCGCTTTTCCTCCTACGCGATCTGGTGGATCAAGGCGTCCATCAACGAATACATCCTGCGCTCATGGTCCCTGGTCAAGATCGGGACCACGGCCGCGCAGAAGAAGCTGTTTTTCAAGCTCCGCAGCGAGATCAGGAAGGCCACTGGGAGCGTGATGACCGGACTGACGCCCGACGTCGCCGAAGCGATCGCCGGCAAGCTCGAGGTGACCGCGCGCGAGGTGATCGAGATGGACGCGCGGCTCAACGGCGACATGTCGCTGAACGCCCGCGTCGGAAACGAGGATGGCGGAACCGAGCTGGAAGCCTTGCTGGTCGACGGCGCGACCGATGCGGAGACGATGCTCGCCGATCACGATCAGGCGGAGCGGCGCGCAAAGGCCTTGCGCGTCGCGCTGAACGGCCTTGCGGCGCGGGAGCGTCGTATCTTCGAGGCCCGGCGGCTGGCGGAATGCCCCGTGACGCTCGATCAGCTGGCCCGCGAATTGTCGATCTCGAGCGAACGCGTCCGGCAGATTGAGATCCGCGCCTTCGCCAAGGTCAAGCGGGCCGTGATGTCGGCTGCGCAGGATGCCTCGGGCGGCACTGCGTGCCTTGTATGAACTCGATTTCAGTTGAAGGGAGGTCCGGCCGTCCTCACCTGTTCGACGATCCTACGCCTCTTGCTCCAGGTAGACTCCATGGGAATTGTCCGCTTCGCGCTACGGCTTCCACACACATTCTACGTGCTGGCCGCGCTGATCCTGTTCCTCGGCGGCATCGCGATCCGCGCGATGCCAACCGACATCTTTCCAGAGATCCGGATCCCCGTCGTCACGGTGATCTGGAGCTACACCGGCCTGTCGACGCCGGAGATGGAACAGCGCGTCAGCACCTATAGCCAATATTCCATCAGCGCCAATGTCAGCGGCATCAAGAACATCGAGGCGCAGACCCTCAACGGGCTGTCGATCCAGAAGATCTACTTCCAGCCGGACGTCAATCTCGACCTTGCGATCTCGCAGATCGTTTCGGCCACCAACGCCATCCGTGCCTTGATGCCGCCGGGCATCCAGCCCCCGATCATCGTGCAGTTCAACGCCTCGAGCGTGCCGGTGCTGCAGCTCAGCCTCGAGTCGAACAGCCTGAACGAGCAGCAGCTCTACGATTTCGGCATCTACCGTGTCCGCCAGCAGCTGGCGCCCGTGCCGGGCGTGACACTGCCGACGCCTGCCGGCGGCAAATACCGCCAGATCATGGTCGACATCGATCCGAACAAGCTGTTGTCGCGCGGATTGACGCCGCTCGACATCGTCAACGCGGTCAACACCCAGAACCTGACCTTGCCGACCGGCACCACCAAGATCGGCGACACCCAGTATACCGTTCGCACCAATGCGACGCCGGCGACGATCCAGGATCTCAACATGATCCCGGTCAAGTTCGCGAACGGCGCCACGATCTTCCTGAAGGACGTCGCCCAGGTCCGCGACGGCGCCCAGGTTCAGCAGAACATCGTGCGCGAGGATGGCCACCGCGCCGTCCTGCTCAGCGTCATCAAGAACGGCAATGCCTCCACGCTCGCCGTCGTCAACGGGGTGAAGGCCGCGCTGTCGTCGATCCGCGCGTCGGCGCCGGCGGGTCTCAAGATCAACGAGCTGTTCGACCAGTCGATCTTCGTCAGCCATTCGGTCGACGGGGTGCTGCGCGAGGGGCGATCGCGGCCGGCCTGACGGCGCTGATGATCCTGGTGTTCCTGGGATCGTGGCGATCGACGCTGGTTGTCCTGATCTCGATTCCGCTGGCGATGCTGTCCTCGCTGATCGTCCTGTACTTCCTCGGCGAAACCCTCAACACCATGACGCTCGGCGGCCTCGCTCTCGCGGTCGGCATCCTTGTCGACGATTCCACGGTGACGATCGAGAACACGCACCGGCTCTGGACCGAGGAAGGCATGCCGTTGCCCGATGCGACCCTGCACGGCGCCGCCGAGATCGCCATTCCGACGCTGGTCTCGACGCTCGCGATCAGTTGCGTGTTTACTTCGGTCGTCTTCCTGGAGGGCCCGGCCAAGTATCTGTTCACGCCGCTCGGCCTCGCCGTTGTGTTCGCAATGCTCGCATCCTACGGTCTGTCGCGGACGCTGACGCCGATCACCATCGGCCTGCTGCTGAAGAACGAGCGGCGGCATGGCGAGGGCGAGCGTCCGTCGAACATTTTCGCGCGCATCTCCGCCGCGTTCGAGCACGGCTTTGAACGCCTGCGCGAGGGCTATTCCGATCTCCTGCTGAGATTGCTGCGGCACCGTGTCATCATACCCCTCGTCGCCGTGCTGGTGCTGGCGCTTGGTGCAACCATGTTCGTCTATGTCGGGAGAGACTTCTATCCCCTGATCGACGGCGGCCAGATCCAGCTCCACGTCCGCGCGCCCGCGGGCGCGCGGATCGAGCGAACGGAGGCGATCTTCCAGGCGGTCGAGGACAAGATTCGCGAAATCATTCCGGAGCGTGACCGGGCGTTGATCGTCGACAATATCGGCCTGCCGGCGCGGGCCTACAATCTCGCCTTCACCGACGGCTCGACGATCGGCGTCAACGACGGCACGATTCTCGTGTCGCTGAAGGACGGGCACAGGCCGACCGCGGACTACATTAGGACGCTGCGGCAGGTGCTGCCGTCGGCCTTCCCCGAGGACACTTTCTACTTCCAGGCCGCCGACATCGTCACCCAGATCCTGAACTTCGGGCTCCCGGCGCAGATCGATGTCCGCACTGTCGGTTACGGCACCAACAATCTGGCGGTCGCCAAGGAGTTGCAGAAGAGTCTTGCGGCAATCCCCGGTGTGGTCGATGCGCATCTCCAGCAGGAGGTCGATGCGCCCGCGTTCTACGCCGACATCGACCGCACCCGCGCCGCGCAGCTCGGCCTCAATGCCAGCACGGTGGCCACCAACATCAATGTCAGCCTCTCGTCGTCCGCGCAGGTCTCGCCCAACTTTTGGACCGATCCGAGGTCGGGCATTCCCTATTACCTGGCCGTGCAGACACCCGAATACAGGGCCAATTCGCTGAACGCCCTCGGCAACACGCCGGTGTCGGCCTCGCTGGCCGCAAGCGGGCAGACGGTGCCGGGCCTGCTCAGCAATGTCGCGACCTTCAAGCGTGGCACCGTTCCGACCAACTCGAACCAGGCCAATGTGCAGCCCGTATACGATATCTATGCGAGCGTGCAGGGCCGCGATCTCGGCAGCGTCGCGGCCGACATCGCGAAGGTGACGTCAACCCTGCAAAAGCAGCTGCAGCCGGGCAATTCCATCCAGGTGCTCGGTCAGATCGAGAGCATGCATCAGTCGTTCCGCGATCTCGGCCTCGGGCTGCTGTTCGCGGCCATCCTGGTCTACCTGCTGATGGTCGTGAACTACCAGAATTTTGGCGATCCCTTCGTCGTCATCCTGGCGCTGCCGGCGACGTTCTGCGGCATCGTGACGATGCTGTTCATCACGGGGACGACGCTGAACGTGCCCTCGCTGATGGGGGCGATCATGGCGGTCGGCGTTGCCTCGGCAAATTCCATCCTGCTCGTGACCTTCGCGCGTGACGAGCAGTTGAAGGGACATTCCGCCTTCCAGGCGGCGCTGAGCGCGGGCCGGACGAGGATCCGGCCCGTGCTGATGACCGCTGCGGCGATGATCGTCGGCATGATCCCGATGGCCGTCGGCGGCCCGGGCGAGGAGCAGAATGCGGCGCTCGCGCGGGCGGTCATCGGCGGCCTGCTGTTCGCGACCCCGACCACCCTGCTGATCGTGCCTTATCTGTTCGCGATGCTGCGCAAGGGTAATGACGGCAAGCCCCGCCACGGCGTATTCGAGGAGCAACCGGAATGAGTGACGTTCGCGCAAGGGCCGATGATGATGCGAGAGATCGCCCTGGGTCGGAGAGCCTCCGGGTCGTCGAGCTGCCGGGCAAGAGCGCACGATCCGGACGCCGTTACGGTGGCGCGCTATTCGGCGGCGGCGTGCTCGTGCTGCTCGTCGGCGCTCTCGGCATCGGCGGCTGGCGCCACTACGAGGCTGCGCGCGACGTGTCGATCATCGCCAAGCAGGCTCGGACCAACATTCCCGAAGTTCGGGTGGCAACAGTCAGGCCCGGTGGCGACATCATCAAGGTGAGCTTGCCGGCAACGACGACCGCGTTCGAGGCGGCCAACATTTTTGCGCGGACCAGCGGCTATATCGAGAAGCGTTACGTCGATATCGGTGATCGCGTCAAGAAAGGCGATCTGCTCGTGGAGATCACCGCGCCCGAGCTGGACCAGCAGATCGCGCAGGCGCAGGCGACGCTAGCGCAGGACCAGGCCGCGCTCCAGCAGGCGCAGGCGAGCCGGGAGCTAGCCGACGTCACCAATTCGCGCGACAGCAACCTCGTCAAGCAAGGCTGGCTGACGGCGCAGCAGGGCGACAATGATCGCCTCACCCTGCGCGCGCAGCAGGGTGCGGTGGGCGTCGCCCAGTCGAACATCACGGCGCAGGAAGCGCAGATCCGCGTTCTCCAGCAGGAGAAGTCCTATCAGCGCGTGGTGGCGCCGTTCGACGGCGTGGTCACGCAGCGCAACGTCGACAATGGCAGCCTGGTGTCGGCCGGCTCGACCTTCATGTTCACCATCATGCATTCCGACGTGATCCGAACCCAGGTGTTCGTGCCGCAGGACGAGGCGTTCGGCGTCGGCCCGGGCGTCGATGCGGACATTCGCGTCCCCGAGATTCCGGGGCGGACGTTTGCCGGCAAGGTCACGCGGATCGCGACCGCGCTCCAACCGGGAAGCCGGACACTGCTGACCGAGATCGACGTCCCTAATCCGGAACGCCTGCTCAGTCCGGGCATCTATTGCACGGTGGAATTATCGATCCCGCGCAGGACGCCGTCGGTGACGATTCCGTCCGATGCGCTCGTGTTCGACCAGAACGGCCTCCATGTCGCGGTCGTGCGGAGCGGCACGGTTCATTTTCAGCAGGTCTCGATATCCCGTGATTTCGGCACCAGTGTGGAGGTGCGCGACGGCGTGCAGGCGGGCGACCAGGTCGTGCTCAATCCGCCGGTGAATCTGGCGGAGGGCAGCAAGGTCACCGTGCGCAAGACCGAGACGAGCTAGGGACACGAAAGATGATGCGCATCGCACTCGCGACGATGTTGGCTCTGTTGCTCGGTAGCTCTCCGGGCGAAGCGCAGGTCGCGACGACCGGCAGCACGGCGATGAATCTGCCGACCGTGCCGGGCGCGATCGTGATCTCGCCGCTCAACAGCCCCGGGCCATTCTCCGCAACGACGGTGCCGGGCGCGCCGGACACGACGCTGGCGCCCGTTCCGCTCGCGTCGGATCCGACCATCCCGGGGACGATGGTCGTTTGCGCACCGCCGTCGTCATCGCCAACGCCGGTGCCGGCGACTCCGACCGTGTCGCCCACGGGTCTTTCGCCGCCAGGCATCGCGGCCCCACTGCTGCCGGTCATGGGACAGAACAGCAGCTCGACCGGGACGGTTTCCGCGGCGGCACCTGCAGGAACCGCTGCGCCGGTCGCATGCAGTTCGACGCCGGGAGGGCAGCTTACGACCGCGTCGTCTCTGCCGTTGTCGATCCCGCAAGTGGCCGCAAGCCCTACACCTGGCGCGATCCAGGCGGACGCCGGCGGTGCCGGCGGCACGGGCATCGATCCGAACGCCGCAATCGTGCCGAGCCCGAACAGCTCGGCTTGCATGGAGGGCGTCTCGATGAATCTCGCATCGCCCGCAACGGTGTTGCCGGCCAACGCCACAGGCGCGGCGCCAACGCCGGGCGTGTCGCCGATCCTGCCGCCGGGATGCTAATGGCAGGCGCGAAAGCCTCTCGAAGAGGGCCGGGCACAAAATGGGTCGTTCGAGCCTGGCGTACGATTCTCAAAACGCACGAAATGTTTCGAGAAAGCCCGAATCCGGATCGGATGAACGTTACGGGCCGCACCACGGCCGGCCGTGCCTTCGCGAAAATGACGTTGGGTTTCAGAAGATCGCGGCCACAGCCGGCGGCTACAAGGAACCGCAGCTGCGCGACGTGAGGTCCGTGGCGCAGCTTGCGCGTTGCTAAGGAAAGGCGATGACTCAGTCAGGTAATTTGCCGCGTTCGCGAGTTGGCTCGCTCGTATTGATTGCCGCCGTCCTCGGCGGCGGCGCTACCGCGTTCGCCTATACCGCAGGATGGCTCTCGCCCGGGCGTCTGACGCCGGAACGGATGATCGCGGCGCTGGCGCCTCCGGCCGGCCCCTCGCTCGGGCACCGGCGAAATCATGCCAAGGGAATCTGCTTCACCGGCGTGTTCGAGGCGAACGGAAACGGCGTGGAGCTCTCCAGCGCCAAGGTGTTCGAGCGAGGCACTTATCCGGCGCTCGGCCGCTTCAACCTCGGCACGGCCGATCCCAACGCGGTGGATGCGACCGTGCGCGTGCGCGGTCTGGGACTGCAGATCGCGGCGGCGGACGGCGAGGAGTGGCGGATGGCGCTGATCAATCCGCCGGTCTTCGCCGTGTCGACGCCGCAGGCGTTTCACGACCTGCTGATTGCGTCCGGCAAGAAGGATCCGGAGGCAATGAAGATCTTCATCCAGGCCAATCCTGAATTCACCGCGTTTGCGACCTGGGCCAAGACGGCGCCCTGGACCGCCAGCTATGCGGAGGAGCCTTACCACGGCCTCGACAGCTTCATCTTCACGGATGCGAAGGGCGGCGAGCACGCGGTGCGATGGTCGCTGCTGCCGATGGCGCAGGTCACCCCGATTTCAGAGGCCGAGCTGGAAGAGCGCGGTCCGGATTTCCTCGAGCAGGAGATCGCCGAGCGGATCCGTATTGCCGGGCCGCAGCGATGGATCATGGTCACGACCGTCGCCGATCCCGGCGATCCCACCGCGGACCCGAGCAAGGCGTGGCCCGAAAGCCGCCGGAAGGTAGAGGTTGGAACGCTTGTCGTGCAGCGGATCGAGCCGGAGCAGGATGGGCCTTGCCGCGACATCAATTTCGATCCGACCGTGCTGCCGAAGGGAATCCGGGTCTCGGATGATCCTTTCCCGGCGGCGCGCTCGTCGGTCTATCGCAAGTCCTACGATCTGCGGGCGGCCGAAGCCCGCGATTATCCTCGAACCGGGATGGCCAAGCCATGAGGGACGCGCCGCATCGTTTCGCCGCGATCCAGCGGCTGCTGCACTGGCTAATGGCCGCCTGCATCATCGCGATGCTGTTCATCGGCGTGGGCATGGTGTCGACGGTGATGCCTGATTATCTGCCGCTGATCCGGATCCACGAGACCCTTGGCGTTGCTCTTCTGGTCCTCGTCGTGATCAGGCTGGCGCTGCGGCTTCATTACGGCGCACCGCCGTTGCCGGCGGACCTTCCGCCTGGGATCAAGCTGGGCGCGCGATTGTCGCATCTGGCCCTCTACGGCTTCATGGTCGTCATGCCGCTGCTGGGGCTCGGCATGCTCTGGGCCGCAGCCTATCCTGTCGTCCTGTATGGCGGGATCCATATTCCGGCGTTCCTGCCGCAGAGCGACCGCGGGCACACGCTGCTGTGGAATGCTCACGTCTATCTGGGCCTTGCGTTCTTCGCCCTGGTGCTGCTGCACCTGGCCGCAGCGCTGTTCCACGCCTTGATCCGCCGCGACGGCGTCTTCAGATCTATCGCGCTGTTTCCGCTGCACGACAAGACCACGCCGGCGGAATGAGTGCTTCGCGGGACCAAAGTTTTCCAACCTCCAACAAGGAATGACGACAATGACCAAAGCAGATATCCAGACCCCGACGGATCTCGGGGCCAATGCGAACCGGGACATTCCGGCTGCCCTGAGGGCGCTGCTGGCCGACGTCTTCGCGCTGTACCTGAAGACCAAGAATTTTCACTGGCACGTGTCGGGCCCGCACTTTCGCGATTATCATCTCCTGCTCGACGAGCAGGGCGAGCAGATCTTCGCCATGACCGACGACATCGCCGAGCGCGCCCGCAAGATCGGCGGAACGACGCTGCGCTCGATCGGTCAGATTGCGCGCGAGCAGCGCATTCTCGACAACGATGCTGATTATGTCGATCCGAAGGACATGCTGGCCGAATTGCGCAGCGACAACCAGCAGCTCACGCGGGAGATGCGCCGGGTCCACGAACTCTGCGACGAATACGGCGATGTCGCAACCGCAAGCCTCCTGGAAAACTGGATCGACGAGACGGAACGGCGGATCTGGTTCCTCTACGAGACCGGCCGGGGCGGTCCGAATTCGTAAGCACAAGATGCGCGATGCGGCCGGGAGCGAGCCTCCCGGTCTTCGGCGCAGCCAGCAACGGTGTAGATCATGATGACGGGTTCGACATTCACGCGGCACCGGGAGATCGCCTGGCGCGGCGGCCGCACCCACTCGACGTCGCGATTGATCGCCGAGGAGAGCGCCATCGCGCTCACCTATAACGGATCGACCCATGCCGTGATGATGGGAACACCGGCTGATCTCGAGGATTTCGGCGTCGGCTTCAGCCTCACCGAGGCCATCATCGACCGCGCCAGCGAGGTCAGCAGCATCGAGCTGATCTCGAACGAGCTCGGCATCGAAGTGCGAATGTGGCTCGACGGCGACCGCGCGGCGACCCTCGCGGCGCGCCGCCGTGCCATCAGCGGCCCGGTCGGTTGCGGATTATGCGGCATCGAAAGCCTCGAGCAGGCGCGCCGCACGCCGTCGCGGGTCGACAGTGCCGGCATTGGCTTTCACGCACGGGATCTGCTCGGCGCCATGCAGGCGCTGTCTCCCCTGCAAACATTGAATCAACAGACACGGTCCGTCCATGCGGCGGCGTTCTGGCATCCCCGCACCGGCATAGCCCTCGTCAGGGAAGATGTCGGCCGGCACAACGCGCTCGACAAGCTCGCCGGTGCGATGGCCTGCAACGGCAATTCGGCCCGCGACGGCGCCGTGCTGCTGACGAGCCGCGTGTCGGTGGAGATGGTGCAGAAGGCCGCCATGATCGGCGCGCCCGTCATCGTCGCCGTCTCCGCGCCGACCGCGCTTGCGATCCAGACCGCGAACGAGTCGGGAATCACGCTGCTCGCCGTCGCGCGCCATGACGGATACGGTGTCTTCACGCATCCGCGCCGTGTTCTGCTGCCGGACGAGGCCGTGCAGCGCGCCGTCTGCTAACCTCGCGGGCTTGCGACCATGACGATGCAAGCCGCAGCTCCGAAGCCGTTGGCCAAGGCTCGCGTCGTGGTCGGCGCACCGGAGCGATCGCTGCTGGTGGCCTGTCTGCTCAGCATGTCCGGCGGCTTCCTCGACGCCTTGACATGGATGTCGCTCGGCGTCTTCGCGAGCTCGCAGACCGGCAATGTCGTCTTCATCGGGGTTTATGCCCTGTCCGGACAATGGCAGCGCGCGCTTCACCATCTCCTTCCGCTCGCGGCCTTCATCCTTGGCGCGCTGGTGGCGATCCGCACCCGGGCTCCCCCGCGCTGCCTCGCCGGGGAGATCGTCTGCCTCGCCGCGGCGATGTTTATGCTCCATCGCGTTCCCGATCAGATCACGATTCCGGTCATCTCCTTCGGCGTCGCGTTGCAGTCGGCGAGCTTGAGGCAGGTCGAGCGCTGGAAATATCTCTCTGTCACGGTCACCGGAAACATGCTCCGCGCCATCGATCAGCTCTTCGCGACATCGGATCCCGAGGCAGCGCGTGGTATCCGAATCATGCTCACGCTCTGCCTGATGTTCCTGCTCGGGGCCGCTCTCGGCGGTTGCGTGACGAGATGGCTGGGAGCGTGGAGTCTTGGGCTGCCGATCGCTTCGTCGGTGTGCGTTCTCTGGCTATGCCGCAATCCGGGCGATCGCACTGAAGCAACACAGCGGGCCGAGGCGCCGGTCATGCCATTCGGCAAAAGGACGTTCGTTCCCGGAAGCGCGCACCTCGGTCCCTCCGTACACTTTCAACAAGATGCTTTCGACATCGGCTGCCGAGAGGCGAGGGATGAGCGAGTTCCGCAGAGAAATCGACAGTATGGGTGACATCGGCCGCGAATTTATGCCGCACGAGATGATCCAGGCCTGCGCGATCCCAAAGAAGATGGCCGGGCACGCTGCGCAGGCCGAGAAGCGAGCCTGAGAAGGGGACGTCCTATGGATCCGACGGCACTCCTTCTATCGCGGCTGCAATTTGCCTTCACCATCTCATTCCACATCATCTTTCCGGCGTTCACGATCGGGCTTGCCGCCTGGCTCACCGTGCTCGAAGCGATGCATCAGTACACCGGCAAGCCCGTCTACCGGACCCTGTTCGCGTTCTGGCTGAAAATCTTCGGCGTGGCCTTCGGCATGGGCGTGGTGTCGGGCGTGGTGATGGCGTTTCAGTTCGGCACGAACTGGAGCGTGCTGTCGAAAATGTCGGGCCCGATCCAGGGGCCGCTGCTGTCCTATGAGACCTTCACGGCCTTCATGCTGGAGGCCGGCTTCTTCGGCATCCTCATCTTCGGCCGGCCGCGGGTGCCGCCGTGGTTCTATCTGTTCTCGACGGCGATGGTCGCACTCGGAACCACGCTGTCGGCGTTCTGGATCATGGTCAATAACAGCTGGATGCAGGTGCCGACCGGCTACGTCCTCGAGAACGGTCAGTTCGTCCCGAACGATTGGGCGCAGATCATCTTCAATCGCGTGGTCTGGGTGCGGTTTCCACACATGCTGCTCGCGTCCTACCTCACCGGCGCATTCTGCGTGGCCGCGACCGGCGCTTGGTATCTGCTGCGGCGCACCTATCGCATGGAGGCATACGTCATGCTGAGGATGGGCCTTGCGCTTGCGGCCGTGCTGCTGCCGGTCCAGCTCTTCATCGGGCATCTCGTCGGCGACTACGTTCACGACTATCAGCCGGCGAAGTTCGCCGCGATCGAGGCGCGCTGGCACGACGAGCAGCCGGCCGCGGAGGTGCTGATCGCGATCCCGGATTCGAGCACCGAGTCCAATAAATACGCGATCTCGATCCCGGTGCTCGGCAGCATCATCGGCAGCATGAGCCTGACCTCGAAGGAGGTCGGCCTCACCAGTTTCGCGCCGCAGGACCGGCCGGCGGTGGCGATCCCATTCTTTGCCTTCCGCATCATGGTCGGCTGCGGCTTCGTGATGCTGGGGCTGGCCTGGTTCGGAACCTGGCTCAGCTTCAAGCATCGGCTTGATCGCAGTCGGCTGTTGCTGTGGGGCATCTTTCTCAGCTTCCCCCTGCCGTGGATCGCGATCCTCACCGGCTGGTACACCGCGGAAGTGGGGCGCCAGCCATGGACGATCTACGGCGTGCTCAGGACCGCCGATGCGGTGACACCGTCCCTGACCGCCGCCGCAGCGACCGCTTCGCTGATCCTGTTCGTCGCGGTCTATGCTTTCATCTTCTCGTTCGGGACCTATTACATCTACCGGCTGCTGCGCGCCGGCCCTGCGGGACTTGGCGGCAAGCCGCTCCATGGTCCCGTGCCCAATCGGCCGATGTCGCTCGCCGATCCGGTGCCGGCCCCGCAGCTCCATCTCGAAGCGGGAGAATAGATATGGTGACGTTCTGGGTCGCGCTGCTGGCCATCAGCATCCTGATCTATCTCCTGCTCGACGGCTTCGATCTCGGCGTCGGCATGCTGTTCGGCCTCGCCGACGGCGAGGCGCGGCGTGACGAGATGCTGCGCACCATCGCTCCCGTCTGGGACGGCAACGAGACCTGGCTGGTCGTCACCGGCGTGATCATGTGGGGGGCGTTTCCCCTGGTCTATGCCATGCTGATGTCGGCCTTCTATATCCCGGTCGTCGTCATGCTGCTGGGGCTGATCCTGCGCGGCGTCGCATTCGAATTTCGCGGCAAGGCCTCGCGCTCGCGCCGGATCTGGGACATCAGCTTCAGTGCGGGGTCGTTTGCCGCGAGCTTCATGCAGGGCGCGATGGTCGGCGCGCTCGTCAAGGGACTGCAATTCGCGAATGGCGAATACGCCGGAGGCACCTTCGGCTGGCAGAGCGGCTTTTCGGTCCTGTGCGGGATCGGGCTGTGCTTCGGCTATGCGCTGCTCGGGGCTTGCTGGCTGGTGCGGAAGTGCGAGGGCCCGACCCGCGACGCCACGCGCCGTCAGATCCCGTTGCTCGCGGTCGCCGTGTTGGTCTTCCTCGTCATCGTCTTCACGCATGCGCTGGCCGAGCATCTGCCGATCCTGCGCCGATGGGTCGAGCGGCCTTATCTGTTCGTGTTTCCGCTGATCGGTGCCGGGGCGGCCGCCGTGCTCGCCACCAGCATCCTGCGCCATAACGACTATTGGCCGTTCCACATGGTCTCGCTGATCTTTGCGGCAGCCTTCGGCACGCTCGCTCTGTCATTCTGGCCCTACATGATTCCGTTTGTGGTCACGATCGACGAGGCCGCGGCACCTCACGCCAGCCTCGCCTTCATGTTCTGGGGCGAGGGCCTGTTTGTGTTCCCGCTGATGCTGCTCTATGTCGCGGTCGGCTATCGCGTCTTCCGCGGCAAGACGGCTGCGACCGCGGATCACTACTGACGGCGACACGCTTAGCTCAAGCCAGGGACAAAAAGAAAGGCGCCGGTTTCGGCGCCTTTCTCGTTTCGGGGTCCGTCAGGATTTTGGCATCACACCCGGGCCGTTGTCCGGCCATTGTGCGATCAGCTTCTCGTCGACGTTGAAATGCTGGGCAACCAGTTTTGGCGGCGTGTGCGTCAGCCAGTTCGAGAGCGACACCTCCTCATAGCGCGGCGCGCGGAACACGCCGACGAACTGCAATTCGGTGTCGCCGATATTCTCGACATAATGACCGAGATTGCGCCGGACATAGCCGATGTCGCCGGCGGAAAAATCGGTGGTCAGCGCATTGGGGCCGGTGTCGAACACCGTCATCCGCGCCTTGCCCTTGATGTAATACTGCCACTCGTCGGCGTTCGGATGCCAGTGCATCTCGCGGACCGCGCCCGGCGGCATCGTCACCAGCGCCGACGCCACGGTGGTGGCGACCTTGAAGTTGGTACTGTCTGCGACGCGGATGCTGCCGGCGGCGCTCTCCTTGATCGGGGCCGAGCTGCCAAGCGGGTAGATGAACGGATAGGGCGGCGCCTCCGCGTGCTTGGCCACTGCCGCGCGATCGGCCGCGAGATCTCCGGGCAGCGTGCCCTGGAAGATCCAGAGATTGTGCAATGGAATCTTCGCGAAGGTGTCGGCCGGGACGCCGAAGTTCTTCGCCAGCACCTCGGGCGGCGTATGCGCGAGCCAGTCCGTCACCAGCAGCGTGTTGAACTCATTGGCGTGCCCATCGTCGAAGCAGATCACGAACTCGCAGCCGTCGGGGCCGAGGCCCTGCAACGAATGCGGCGCGCCCGGCGGGAAATACCAGAGGTCGCCGGCCTTGAGATCGCCCACGTAAGGACGCCCCTGCGTGTCGAGCACGGTGATGCGGCAGGAGCCGTAGGTCATGATCGCCCATTCGGCGGCCTGATGCCAATGCAGCTCGCGGATGCCGCCGGCGGACAGGCGCATGTTGACGCCGGAGATCTCCTTGGAGATGGCAAAATCCTCGACGGTGACCTGGCGTGCCCAGCCGCCGTTCTGGATACGCCGCGGCGCGTTGTTGAATGAGGCCCAATCCATCGGCAGGCCGCCGACGTCGGTCGCGGGCGGCGTTTGGGCGGAGGGGAATTGCCTCGCCAGCTCGGGATTCTGCGGACCGGGATCGGTCAGGCTTCCCGGACTCTTGGCGTTGATGGCGCCTTGCGGCGGCTCGTCCGGATTGCCGAAGGTTGCGGCGTGCGCGCTGGAGCCGACCATTGCAGCGCCTGCCGCGGACATGGCCAGCAAATCACGTCGTGAAAACATCTCGGGTCACTCCTGAAAATTGTCGAAAGCCCTCCGTAGCGACGGGCTCCAACCGCGAAACCTAATTCCCGGTTGCCATTTCAGCTTCCGCGAACGGCGTTCTTTTTGCCGGAATGCATGTCTGCTGCGGCCAGCCGACCCGGACCGCACATGTGCGATTGCGAAAGTCGGTTTCGTTTTGAAAAGACGGCTCTGCCCGCGCGATCCTTAACTGGCTCGGAGAACTACCATACCAAGAGAGATCGAGATGACCACGAAATCGGTTCGCCCCTACCGTGAACCCGCCGGGGGCTGGGGTGCGCTCAAGGCGCTCAGCGAAGCGCTGCTGGTGCAGCGCGCGCCGCTGAAGGGCGCGGCTACACTCCGCCGGATGAACCAGCCGGAGGGTTTTGATTGTCCCGGCTGCGCCTGGCCCGATCCGAAGCACACCTCCTCCTTCGAGTTCTGCGAGAACGGCGGCAAGGCGATTGCCTGGGAGACGACGTCGAAGCGCTGCACGCCCGAATTTTTCGCCGAGCACACGGTCACCGAGCTTGCGAGCTGGAGCGACTACGATCTCGAAATGGTCGGGCGGCTCACCCATCCGCTCGCTTACGATGCCGCATCCGACCGTTATCTCCCGGTCGAGTGGAGCGACGCGTTCGACATGATCGGCCGCGAGCTCAAGGCGCTGCCGGATCCCAACATGGCCGAGTTCTACACGTCCGGGCGGACCTCGAACGAAGCGGCCTTCCTCTACCAGCTGTTCGTGCGCGAATACGGCACCAACAATTTCCCCGACTGCTCCAACATGTGCCATGAGGCGACCAGCGTCGGCCTGCCGTATTCGCTCGGCGTCGGCAAGGGCACCGTGCTGCTGGAGGATTTCGACAAGGCCGATTGCATCTTCATCTTCGGCCAGAATCCCGGCACCAATAGCCCCCGGATGATGACCAGCCTGCGCAATGCGGCCCGCCGCGGCGCCTCCATCATCTCGTTCAATCCGTTCCGCGAACGCGCGCTGGAGCGCTTCCAGGCGCCGCAGAGCCCGGTCGAGATGATCACGCTGGGCTCGACGACGATCAGCTCGAAGCTGTTCCAGGTGCAGGTCGGCGGCGACGTCGCCGTCCTCAAGGGCATCATGAAGATCCTGGTGGAGGCCGACGAAGCCGCTCGCGCGGCCGAGCAGCCTGAGATTCTGGACTGGGACTTCATTCGCGGCCACACCGCGGGCATCGAAGCGCTGATCGACGATCTCAAGCGCACGCAATGGCCCGATATCGAGCGCCAGTCCGGCCTGACGCGCGAGGACATGGAATATGCGGCCGGCGCCTATATGAAGGCCGAGCGCGCTATCCTCGTCTACGGCATGGGCATCACCCAGCACTGGCGCGGTGCTAACAACGTCCAGCAGATCGCGAACCTGGCGCTGCTTCGCGGCAATGTCGGGCGCGAAGGCGCCGGCGTCTGTCCGGTGCGCGGTCATTCCAACGTGCAGGGCGATCGGACAGTCGGGATCACCGAAGTCCCCAAGGCGGACTTCCTCGAGCGCCTGGAGCAGCGCTTCGGCTTCAAGCCGCCGGCCGCGCCCGGACATAATGTGGTGACCGCGCTGGAGGCGATGATCCGCGGCGAGGTGAAGGCGTTCTTCGCGATGGGCGGCAATTTCGCCGCGGCCATTCCGGACTGGCAGGCGACGCAAGGCGCACTCGGCAAGCTCGATCTGACTGTCCACGTCTCGACCAAGCTCAACCGCAGTCATTTGATCCACGGCCGTGCCGCCCTGATCCTGCCGTGCCTCGGGCGCACGGAGATCGACGTGCAGGAAACGGGACCGCAGTCGGTCACGGTGGAGGATTCGATGTCGATGGTGCATGCATCCGCCGGCCGCAACAAGCCGGCGTCGGAGCATCTGCGCAGCGAGGTCGCGATCATCGCCGGCGTCGCCAAGGCGACGCTGGGCGACCGCACGGTGGTGGACTGGGACGGCTTCGTTGCTGATTACGACCGTATCCGAGATGCGATCGAAGCGGTGTTTCCCATCTTTCAGGGCTACAACGCCCGCATTCGCGTCCCCGGCGGATTCCATCTCACCTCGACCGCGCGCGAACGTATCTGGGCAACGCCGTCGGGCAAGGCCAACTTCCTGGTCTTTCCCGGCTGCGGCGAGGATCCGCCGGAGAGCGATTCCGATACCCTCTGGCTCACCACCATCCGCAGCCACGACCAGTACAACACCACGCTCTATTCGATGTCGGATCGCTATCGTGGCGTGTTCGGCCAGCGCGATGTGGTCTTCCTCAACGAATACGAGTTGAAGAGGCGCGGACTTGCCGACGGCGATCGCGTTGACCTGATCACCGCCTCGACCGACGGTGCCGAGCGGATCGTGCGCAATTTTCGCGTGGTGGCCTACTCCTTCCCGACCGGGTGCTGTGCGGCGTACTATCCGGAGACCAATCCGCTGGTGCCGCTCTATGCCCGCGATCCCCTCAGCTTCACGCCGTCATACAAGGGCGTCCCGATCCGCCTGGTCCGTTCCGCCGTTGCCGCAGAATAGTGGCAGCGTGAACCAGAAGCGCGCGCCGCCATGCGCGCACTCCAGGCATTCGCGCATCATGCGGAACGTCTATCGCGCCGAGGGCAATCTTTGCATTCTCGCAGCCGCTTTGCCAAAACCCACAAAGCCGCGACCGGCCTTGCGTCCGGCGCCCTAGGCCATCTCGGCCGTGACTTGCGTCACGCCGAAGCGCCGCTCGAACTCGGCGACATCGACGACGCCGCGCCGGTGGGTGCCGTCGCCGATCTTGCGGCCGCCATCCCAGGCCTCGACCTCGAACAGGATGCTCTTGCCCTCGATCGCGACGACCCGCGCGATCGCGCGCACCGTGCGGCCGACCGGGGTCGCCGCCAGATGGCGGACATTGACCATCATCCCGACGCTGACATGGCCCGCGGGCAGGAACGGCTGAACCGCCGACCCCGCGGACATCTCCATGTGCAGGATCATCACCGGCGTGCCGTAGACCTCAGGCATGCCCGGCACCACATGGCCGACCGTCATCTCCGGCGTGACGGTGACCTGCTTCTCCGCCGTCATGCCGACGGCCACCATCTCAAGCTGATTTTCACGCGGATTCATGGCGCAGTTCCGTTTCTGCCCCGGTCGGGGATGGTGTGGGTGTTGCGGCCGCGTGTGGCTTGCGCCCGCTGAGCCAATTGCCGAGCCGGTCGAGATAGAGATAGACGACGGGCGTGGTGTAGAGCGTCAGCACCTGCGACAGCATCAGGCCGCCGACAATCGTATAGCCGAGCGGCTGACGCAGTTCCGCGCCGGTGCCGGAGCCGATCATCAGCGGCACGCCGCCGAGCAGGGCCGCCATCGTCGTCATCAGGATCGGGCGGAAGCGCAGCGTGCAGGCCTGGTAGATCGCTTCCTCCGGGCTGAGGCCCTGCGTTCGCTCCACCTCGAGCGCGAAGTCGACCAGCATGATGCCGTTCTTCTTGACGATGCCGATCAACAGGATGATGCCGATGATAGCGATCACGCTGAGATCCACGTGCACCGCCAGCAGCAGCAGCAGCGCACCGATGCCGGCCGACGGCAGAGTCGACAGGATCGTGATGGGGTGGATCAGGCTCTCATAGAGCACGCCGAGGATGATGTAGATCACGATCAGGGCCGCGCCGATCAGGAGCGGCGTGCCCGACAGGGACGACTGGAACGCCTGCGCATTGCCCTGGAACGAAGCCGTCAGCGAGGCGGGCTTGCCGGTGTCGCGCTCGATCTTCTGGATCGCCGCCACCGCGTCGCCCAGCGCGACGCCGGGCTTCAGGTTGAACGAGATCGTCACCGAGGGAAACAGGCTCTGGTGGTTGATCAGGATCGGCGCGGGCTTGATCACGGCGTGAACCAGCGTGCTCAGCGGGACCTGCTGTCCGGTGGACGAGTTCAGGTAGATGTCCTTGAGCGCGTCGGGGCCGTACTGGAAGCGCGGATCGACTTCCATCACGACATGGTACTGGTTCAGCGAGGTGAACATCGTCGAGACGATGCGCTGGCCGAAGGCGTCGTCGAGGGCATTGTCGATCGTCGTCGGCAGGATGCCGAAGCTCGAGGCGACCTCGCGATCGACCGTGACCTCCAGCCGCGGGCCGGCATTGGCCTGGTCGCTGGCGACGTCGGTGATCAGGTCGAGCGCGCGGAGCTTTTCCAGGAAGATCGCCGACCAGTTGGTCAGCTCGTTGGAATCGGCGTCCGTCAGCGTGTACTGATATTGCGTCTTCGACAGCCGCGCGCCGATGGTGATGTCCTGCGCGGCCTGCATGTAGAGCCTGATGCCCTGGATATGGGCGAGCCTGGGGCCGAGCCGCTCGATGATCTGATCAGCGCTGGCCTTGCGCTCCGGCTTCGGCTTCAGGACGATGAAGATGCGTCCCTGGTTGAGCGTCGCGGTCGGGCCGCCCGGCCCGATATAGCTCGCCACCGATTGCACCGCCGGGTCCTTCGAGAGGACATCGACGATCGCCTGTTGGCGTTCGGACATGGCCGGGAAGGAGATGTCCTGCGCGGCCTCGGTGATGCCGACGATCTGCCCGGTGTCCTGCTGCGGAAAGAAACCTTTGGGGATGATCACGTAGAGATAGCCGGTCAGCACGATAGTCGAGAACATCACCACCAGCGTCATGAAGCGGTGGCGCAGCACGATCCGCAGGCCCTTGGCATAGACCGACAGCAGGGCGTCGAAGCCGCGTTCGAAGGCGAGGTAGAGCTTGCCGTGCTTCCTGTGCGAATCGTCCTTCAGCAGCCGCGCGCACATCATCGGCGTCAACGTCAGCGAGATGATCAGCGACAGCAGCAGCGAGGCGGTGATCGTGATGGCGAACTCCTGGAACAGCTTGCCGACGTAGCCGCCCATCAGGAACAGCGGGATGAACACCGCGATCAGCGACAAAGTAATGGAGACGATGGTGAAGCCGATTTCGGCGGAGCCTTTGAGGGCGGCCTCCATCGGCGTCATGCCCTGCTCGAGATGGCGCACGATGTTCTCGATGACGACGACGGCATCGTCGACCACGAAACCGACCGCAATCGACAGCGCCATCAGCGAAAGGTTGTCGAGGCTGTAGCCGAGCACGTAGAGGATCGCGAAAGTGCCGACCAGCGACAGCGGCACGGTGATCGCCGGAATGATCGTGGCCCAGAAATTCCGCAGGAACAGGAAGATCACCATCACCACCAATGCGACCGTGAGCATCAGCGTGAACTGGACGTCGGAGACCGCGGCACGGATGGTGGCAGTGCGGTCCGCGGCGATCGAGACCTTGATCGCCGGCGGAACGGAGGCCTGCAATTGCGGCAGCAGCTTCTTGATGCGGTCGACGGTCTCGATCACGTTGGCGCCGGGAACGCGCTGCACCGCCAGAATGATGGCCGGCTCCTTGCCGTACCAGCCGGCCAGGAGATCGTTCTCGGGCCCCTCGATCGCCGTGCCGACGTCGCGGATCCGCACCGGCGAGCCGTTGCGATAGGCGATGATGAGGTCCTCATAGGCGGCGGGCTTGAGCAGCTGGTCGTTGGTGTTCAGCGTATAGGTGACGCGGGGGCTGTTGAGTGTGCCCTTGGGCAGGTCGACATTGGCACCGGCGATCACGTTGCGGACGTCTTCGAGGCCGATGCCGCGGGCGGCAAGCGCCTGCGGATTGACGCGCACGCGGATCGCGGGCTTCTGCTGGCCGCCGATGCCGACGAGGCCGACGCCCGGCACCTGCGAGATCTTCGGCAGCAGGATGTTTTCCGCATAGGCATCCACCGTGGTCAGCGGCAGGGAGTCCGAGGTCAGCGCGATCAGCATGATCGGCGTCTCCGCCGGATTCACCTTCCTGATCGTCGGCGGGTAGGGGATGTTCGGCGGCAGGAACGGGCTCGCGGCATTGATCGCCGCCAGCACGTCCACCGCTGCGCTGTCCACCGTGCGCGACAGTTCGAATTGCACCGTGAGCTGGGCGACGCCGAGCGCACTCGATGAGGTGAGCTGGGTGACGCCGGGGATCTGGCTGAGCTGCTGCTCCAGCGGCGTGGCGAGTGAGGAGGCGATCGTGCCGGGATCAGCGCCCGGCAGTTGCGCCGAGATCTGGATGGTCGGGTAGTTGACGTTCGGCAGTGCGCCCACGGGCAGCAAGGGATAGGCTGCGAGGCCGCACAGCAGCAGGCCCGCCATCAGCAGGGCGGTTGCGATCGGGCGCAGGATGAAGGGCGCGGAAAGATTCATGGGATCGCATCCTGCACGGCGCTTTGCAGGTCGGCCTCGCGTGCGGCTTTGCCGTGAAGTTGGTTCACGCGGCTGCCGTCCGTGAGCCGGTACTGGCCGTCCACCACGACGACGTCGCCCGCTGTCAGCCCCTTGTCGATCAGCGCCTGGCCGTCGCTGATCTGCACGACGTGGACGGGCCGCGAAGCGACCGTCTGGTCCTTGGCGACGACATAGACATAGCTGCCGTTCGGCCCTTGCTGCACGGCGGAACCTGCGACAGTGAGTGCGTCCTTCTGCACCTCGAGCAGCAGGCGTGCGTTCACCAACTGGCCCGGCCACAGCCGGTGCTCATGGTTCGGGAACACCGCTTTGAGCTGGACGGTCCCGGTTGTCCCTGCAATCTCGTTGTTGACCAGCAGCAGCTTGCCTTCGTCGAGCTTCATCTTGTTGTCCTGGCTGTAGGCGATGACCTTCAGCTCGCCCTTTGCAGCGTGCTCCTGGATCACCGGCAGGTCCGTCTGCGGCAGGGTGAACAGCAGCGAGATCGGCTCGATCTGGGTCACGACGACGAGGCCATTGGGATCGGTCGGGTGAATCACATTGCCGACGTCGATCTGGCGGACGCCGGTGATGCCGGGAATGGCCGACGTCAGCCTGGTGTAGCTGAGCTGGACGTTGGCCTCGTCGATCTGCGCCTGGTCTGCCTTCACGGCCGCCTTGAGCTGCGCCACCTGCGCCGTCTGCGTCTCGATCAGTTGCGGCGTCGCATAGCCCTTGTCGCCGAGCTGGTTGTAGCGGGAGAGATTGGCCTCGGCATTGGTGAGCTGGGCCTGGTCCCTGTCGCGATTGGCCGTCAGCTGTTCGATCTGCGCCTCGTAGGGACGCGGGTCGATCTGCGCGAGCAGATCGCCGGCCTTGACGGTCTGTCCTTCGGTGAACGCGATCTTGACGATCTGTCCCTGGATCTGGCTGCGCACGACGTCGGTGTTGTAGGCGATTACCGTGCCGATGCCGCGCAGATAGATCGGAACGTCCTTCCCCGTGACGGTGGCAGCGACCACCGGTATGGCGGCGGGAACGGGGGCGGCTGCCACTGCTGGCTTCCGGTCGGCGCCGAACAACCAGAGGCCTGCGCCGGCCGCGATCGCGGCGAGAGCAAGCAGCGCTATGGTGAGATTTCGTTTCACGGCGATGATCCTTCCTGGTCTCAGGGATTGCCGGAGCCGCCGATCGGAAGCGTGCCGACCGTGGACGTGGGGCCGGGCACCGGCACGATTGGGCTCAGTCCGGCGCCGCCGATTTCGGTTGAGCCCAGCGGAATCCCGACGCGTCCGACCGTCGATGCCGGGGGCAGGGATGAAGCGGCTTCCGTGGTGCCTGCGCAGTTGCTCGACGAAGTGCCGGACAGCCCGCCGCCGTCGAACAACGCGCCGGTCGATGCGGCGTTGGCCGATGCTGCGCAGCCCATCGCGCTCGGTGCGGGATTGATCGGCGAGATGCCGGGCGTTGTGATCTCGGTCGATCCCAGCGGAATGCCCACGGGTCGCGTCGATTGCGGGTTGAGCGGCGATGTCGCAAGCATGCCGGCGGGAGGCTGCATTCCCGGCATTGTCGTTTGCGCGATGGTCGCAGTGGAAACCAGCCAGAGCGTGCTGGTCACGAGCATCGCAGCGATTGGCGAATTTCGCTTCTGCATGAGGAACCCTCCGGCTGATGGCATCGACCTTAGAAAGTTGCGGCCGGAGCGGTATTTCCAGAACGCACGTCCTGCTCTCCGGTCGCACGACGGCGTTGACGCCTCGCCCTCGGCCCCGACGCGGCTGGCGCTATTTCAGGACAGCCCGCGCGTGTGAAATCTCCCTGTTGCATGCGGCGATGTCGCCGGCGCGATCGTCGCTGCGCGCGCGATCGAGGGAGTCGAGTGCATGGGTAAAATCGATCCCGTTGTCGCCTTCCGCTTCCGCAAGCGAGCGCGGCGTCGGTTGATGGCTGCGCAACGCGCTGAGGCTTTCCGGCTTCCAGCCGTGCGAGTCAGCATCCTTCTCGATGGCGAGATCGAGCTGGGTCTGGGTTTGCGCGATCTCATCCGTGCAGGTCCCGGCATGCGCGGGCACCGCTGCGGACAGCAGGACGAGAAGGGCGACCTGGCACTTCGCGATGGATGTCATTGTTCGATCCTATGCTTGGATTTCGAATGAGGTGAGGAACGTTGTCGTGAATGACAGAGCGCGCATGAAGCGTCTTTCGCGTAAGAACGTCGGCCGTTCACGCGCGCGAGAGAACTCTGTCACGAATTTGAGTTGCACGATCTGCGACCTCGGCTTGGAATGCATCTCCCTCTGGGCCGCGTTCCAATGATGCGCGAGTGGCGACTGTCGTCGGTCGCGTGTGCCGGGCGTGCGAAGTTGCAAGGATAGTTGTTTGCGGAAATACGCATGGCAGGCGCTGGACCTAGTGTCGCGTCATTCCAACCCGGAGTGATCCCGACATGAAACACCTCAACGCTGGCCTCGCCTTCGCCGCCGCTCTCTCCCTGTTCGCGACCGCTGCGCCCGCACGCGCAGAGCCGCTGAAAAACATCGTCCTGGTGCACGGCGCCTGGGTCGATGCATCAGGCTGGAAGCCGGTTTACGACATTCTGACCAAGGAAGGTTTTCGCGTGACCATGGTGCAAGAGCCCGAGACCTCGTTCGCCGACGATGTCACTGCGGCGAAGCGCATTCTCGATCTCCAGGACGGTCCGACGCTTCTCGTCGGTCACAGCTACGGCGGCTCGATCATCACCGAGGCCGGCGTGCACCCGAACGTTGCCGGTCTCGTCTACGTCGCCGCGCATGCGCCCGATGTCGGCGAGGACGAATCCGCGCTGGGCAAGAAGACGCCGAGCGTGCTCGGCAAGACCGAAGGCGTCATCAAGGTGACGCCGGACAAGTTCACCTATCTCGATCCCGTGCAATTCCCAAAACTGTTCGCGCCCGATCTGCCGCGTGAGCGCGCCGAGTTCGTCGCGCGCTCCCAGGTTCCGGCCGCAACCCAGGTGTTCAGCACGCCGCTGACGGCGGCGGCGTGGAAGACCAAGCCGAGCTGGGGCATCGTCGCGGGTGGCGACCAGATCATCAATCCGGATCTCGAGCGCTGGTACTACGAGCGCGCCAAGAGCCAGACCACGGTGATCCCGGGCGCCAGCCACTCCGTCTACGAGTCGCATCCGAAGGAAGTCGCGGCGGTCATCGCGCGCGCCGCGCGCAGCATTCAGCAACCGGTCACGCGCTGACGAGGCTTTTGCCGGTCTAGCGCACGGCCGGCAGGAGGAGGGCCAGTGGGAGCATCTGTCCTCCCGCTGGCCCGACCCGACTGGAGCCGACCGGTCCCGAACAAGCGATGCTGTCAAAAAAGGGGGCCGTCCTTGGGGGAGGACGGCCCCGAAAATGCTCGTTGGCCCAGGGAGGAAGGAGGCTCGAGCGGTGACTTGAGAGGGGTCCTTGGGGGCTCAGTCACCTAACACGCACAGCATCGCCATTCCCGTCACGGAAGTATTTCACGAATCCCGGGTGTTTCTCATTTCGCATGATTCACGAGGAATCGGTGGCAGCACGCGGCGTTGGCCGCCTTGATCTGCTCCATCCGCGCGGCACCGCGAATGTAGCTTGCTCGGGTGCGAGCTTCCGGATGCGCCCGGATCGAGACGATCGAGATAGCGACGGGCCTCGCCGACCAGCAGGCGGATCCGCCGGTTACCCGCCGGGGGTGGCAACAGCACCTGAGCTGGGTCTCGACAGTTTTCCGGCAGAACTTGTGGCCCTGCCGAGGTCGCGAAATCGGCGTCGAATATCGGGGCTGCCGGCCTGCCGATATGTCCGATCCGCCAACCCGCTCGCTGGAATGCACGTCCACTTTGCAGGCTACTGCGAGTGGCCCGCCAGCGCCTCTTCGAGGCAGCGGATGATCTCGTCGCCGCTGGAGGGTTTGCCGAGATAGCAATGCGCGCCCGCGGCCATCACGCGCTTGCGCACGATTTCGCTCGGAAACGCCGTCATGAAGATGATCGGGAAGTGGCGGCCGGCGGCAATCAGCCGGGCCTGCAGCTCATCGCCGGCGATGACCGGCATCTGGATGTCGGCGATCATGCAGGCGGGATCGTCTCCGCCCGCATGCCGCAGGAACGCCTCGCCGGATTCGTAGGCCCGGGCCTCATAGCCGACCGACCGCACGAGGCTCGTGAGCGACGCGCGAACGCCTTCGTCGTCGTCCACGATCGCAATCACCGGGGTCTTGGCCATGGGGCACACATCCTGGCCGCGGTGTTCCGCAAGGAGAACATCTCCCTTTGCACGGCCGATGGCGCCTTATGCACCCCGGGCAGTCCCGCCGAAATTATACTCAGGTTTGGTCCGTAATCCTTCGGGTCTGGGAGACCCCGAGCGCCTCGGCCTTGCGGACGAGGTCGGCCAGTGACCGAACACCCATCTTCCGCATGACGTTCCCGCGGTGGATCTTGACCGTGATCTCGCTGAGGCCGATCAGGGCCGCGACCTGCTTGTTCATCAGGCCGGCGGTGACATGGCCCATCACCTCGCGCTCGCGCGCCGTCAGGGTCTCGTACTGGGCGCGGATATCGTCCTTGGCCGCGGCTTCGGCACGGTGCTGCGCATCGCGCTCGAGTGCCGCCGTCACGGCGTCGAGCATGTCCTGGTCGCGAAACGGCTTGGCGAGGAAATCGACCGCCCCGGCCTTCATGGCCCGTACCGACATGGGAATGTCGCCATGGCCGGTCATGAAGATGATCGGATGGCTAATGCCCTGCCGGACCAGCTGGCCCTGCAAATCGAGCCCGCTCACGCCGGGAAGGCGGACGTCCAGCACGATGCAGCCGGGGCCGTCGGGCAGCGTGCCGCCGAGCAGCTCGGCGGGTGATGCGAACAGGCGCGTCTCGAGCCCGACGGACCGGAACAGGCTGTCGAGCGAGGCGCGGATTCCGGCGTCGTCGTCAACGATGATGACGACCGAGTTGACGGATGGGGCCGGCGGTTTCGCTTGATCTGGTCGTGTCATGGTCCGGGGTGTTCTTGGCTGTAAGGCAGTGTCAGGCGGAATGTCGCTCCCGCACCGGGCGTGCTCTCGATCGCCAACTGGCCGCCGTGAGCTTCCACCGTCGTCCGGCAGATCGCAAGTCCCATGCCCATGCCGCCTTGCTTGGTCGTGAAGAACGGATCGAACAGGCGCGGCAGGTCGTCGGGCCGGATGCCCGGCCCGCTGTCCTGAACCGTGATGGCGAGGGTTTCACCGTCGACGGCGCCGGCGCGCAGCGCGATGGTGCGGGATCCGGACTGGCCGGACATGGCCTGGCCGGCATTGATCAGGAGATTGACCAGGACCTGCTGAAGCTCGATCCGGTCGCCGCGGATCGGACGCAGGCCCGGCTCGGTCTCGACGGTGAGGACGACCTCGTCATTGGCGAGCTCGCGCGCAACGAGGAGCGAGGCTTCCTCGACGATCTCGCCGATCTCGAGCAGGTCGCGCTGAGCCGGGGCCTTCTTCAGGAAGGCGCGGATGCGGGTGACGATCTCGCTGGCCCGGCGGCCTTGAGCGACGACGTGACCGATCGTGGCCGCAACCTCCTTCAGATCCGGCACGTCGCGCCGCAGCCAGCGCAAGCCGGCCTCGCCGCTGGTGACGATCGCCGCCAGCGGTTGATTGACCTCGTGAGCGATGGAGGCGCTGAGCTCGCCGAGGGTCGAAAGGCGCGCGGCATGGGCGAGCTCCGCCTGCGCCGCGAGCAACGCATCCTCCGCCTGCTTGCGTTCGGTGATGTCGACGACGAAGGCGAGCACGTTGCGGTCGCCGTCGGGGCCGGACGGAAAGGTGATCGTGAACAGCACGGGAACCCTGCGTCCGTCGGGCCTGATGAGCTCGGTCTCGCCTTCGTAGAACGGCTCGCCTTCCGCGAAAGCGATCAAGGCGCCGAGAAAGCTGCGGTCGTCCGTGCCGAGAAGCCGGTCTACATTCGCGATGAAGGAAGAGGCATCGCCGGCCCCCGCCATCTTCTGCAGGGCCGGATTGACGTCGGTGATTCTGGCGAGCCGGCGGGCCTGCCGGACGAAGTCGGGATGTTGCGCCAGATGGTCGCGCAGGCCTGCGCCTGCACTGTCCAGCGACTTGAGCGCGGCGCGTAGATCGCTCCAGTCCTCTTCGACCACGCCGATCCGGCTTGCGTCGAACATCCGGCGGTACCGCTGCTCGCTCTGCACCAGCGCGTTGTGCGCGGCGACGCGGTCGGTGACGTCGGTGTGCGTCTCGAGGACACCGACGGGCTTGCCGGCACGGTCGTGCTGCAAGGCCCATCTCGCATCGACGGTGAGCTCTGCGCCCTCCTTCGTCCGCTGCTGCACGCGGCCTTCCCACCGGCCGGTTGCAAGCAAATCCGCTTCGATGATTTCGCGCCGGTCGGGATAGCGGGTCTGCAGCAGCTCGTCGGCGAGCTTCCCGAGCGCATCGTCGGCCGACCAGCCATAGACCTGCTCCGCGGTCGTGTTCCAGAACGTGATCACGTCGCCGCGATCCCGGACGAAGATCATGTCATGCGAGAGGTTGAGCAGGCGCGCCTGCGCGGCCAGCCGCCTGGTAGCTGCGTGATTCTGCAGGGCCAGCAGCGTCGTGATTCCGATCGCCGCAAGGCTCACCAGCGCGCGAAGGGCTGGCGAGGCGAGCGTCTCCAGACCGTGCGACAGCAGATAGGCCGATATGGTCAGGACAACGCAGCCAACCGCGGCCATGATGGTGTCGTCGCGTCGGTTGGTCTTCGCCGCGAGCAGGATGGCGACGACATAGAGCACCGCGACGGCGCCTTCGAGCGGCGTCAGCACGTCGACCAGGAAAACCGCGACCGCGAGCACGGCCGAGCAGAACCGCAAGCCGGCGCGGCTCATGGATGAACCGGTGGCTCGATCATGAGCAGTCATCGTCGCTGGCCGTTGTTGGTCTCATATCGGCAGCGTTGATGACGCGATTTGATCGCGTTCACAACATCCCGCGGCGTGATTTTTCGTGCTCTCGTGGAAGACCTGCGCGCGACGCAATTCGGCGGGCTCGCGGGCAGGCCGCATCGGCCGGAAAAACCGGCCGGCTTGCGCGGTTCAGCGCGCGAAGCGCGTCAACTTACCGCAGGCTCCCCACGCTGCGGGCCCGGTCCGACTCCGCGCCTCCGGTAAGGCGCAGCGGCGGGTAGCGCCCGGGTCGTGATCATACCTAGGTATGACGCGGTCAACCCGAGAACTTAGCGTTGCACCCGCGCGTAGAATGGATCGCGCGTCCCGCCGAACTACTCTCCCACGACATCCGGACAAGCCAGTCAGGCGACGCCGGATCGACATGGACAAGGAGGTTCGACGATGTCGCTACAGATGTCACGTTCACAGATGGTTCGGAATCATGACGTTCGCGCGATCGATATCTCTGCCATCAATCGCGATCCGGTCGGCTTGCCGAAACGCCCCGACCGGTCCGGCGAAGACGGTGCGATGCTGTCTCTTGTCCATCTGGACGTGGCGCTGGCGGTCGAGACGCAAGCGGCCGATGTCGCGCGATCTGCGGTCTCCGGGCCCCGCTTCAAGCTCTCCGCAAAGCTCCTGGCGGAACCGCCTGCGGGCAACGGGCGTGCAGGAGAATCCACCGACCCGGTAATGCGGCGCCTGTCGGATGCGCTCGCGGCCACCGAAGCCGCGCATGATGCGCATTCCGCGATCATGGCCGATGCGCTCCGGCTGGCGATCCTCACCCGGACGTTCAGCCGGCAGGCCTGCGACGCACAGGCCGATCTCGGTCCGGCCGATGGCGCTCGCACGGAGGAATCCGGCCGCCCCGTGCGGTCGCTGCAGAGCTGGCGCCTGAAGCGCGTCGTGCAATATGTCGACAAGAACCTGACGGGCAAGATCACGCTTCAGGAGCTGGCCGCGGTCGCTGGCCTCAGCAGGATGCATTTCGCCGCGCAATTCCGCGCAGCCACCGGCGTTCGGCCGCACGAATATCTGCTGCGGCGTCGCATCGAGCGCGCCCAGGAGCTGCTCAAGCAGGCCGACAGCACGCTCGTCGACATCGCGCTCACCGTCGGCTTTCAGACCCAGGCGCATTTCACCACGGTGTTCAAGCGTTTCGTCGGCGATACGCCTTATCAATGGCGGAGCGCCTATCTCGCGCAATGCATGCCGCTGCCGCGCGCAGCAGCGAGGTCGTCATGAGCAATCTCGGCATTCAAGCCCTGCTGCTGCCGCTCGCGAGCCTTCATTTGATGCTGACGCATCATGAGCTCATGGAGGCGATCGATCTCGTCCGCGCGCTCGGCAGCTCCTATCGCCTGGCTTCGCTGGAGCCGGGCAGCAGCTTTCTCTATGGACGCTTCGCCTTCAACTTCTGCCGGAGCGTCGTGGCGTGGGCTGCGCGGTGAGCTGTCAGCTCCGGTACCAGCTTCCGAGATTCCAGGTCGTGACGTCCCACCCCGAGATGTCCGCCATCAGATTGTTGACGGAGCCGCCGACGATGTTGCGCGAGAGCAGCGGTATCAGCACGTTGGCCTCGCAGAAGATCTCGTTGACCTTGATCAGAAGCGCGGCGCGCTTGACCGGATCGAGCTCTTTCTGCGCGGCCTTGTAGGCCTTGTCGGCTTCAGGGTCGGACCAGCGCGAGACGTTGCGGCCGAGCCATTTGTTGTCCTTGGTCGAGATCTCCCAGGAGACGCACTGGTTCAGGAACCGCTCCGGATCGGGTTGCGGCTGCGTCGTGTTGTACATCTCCATGTCGCAATAGAACTTCGAATAGGTGTCGGGGTTGCCGACATCGGACGAGAAGAACACCGATGCGGTGACCGATTTGAGCTCGATGTCGATGCCGGCTTTCTGACAGGCCTGCTTGATGATGGCCTGCGTTTTCTGGCGCGGCGCGTTGATCGAGGTCTGGAAGACGTATTTGAGCTGCTTGCCGTCCTTGGCGCGAATGCCGTCCGCGCCCTTCTTCCAGCCGGCCTCCTCCAGGATCTTGTTCGCCTTCTCCACGTCGAACTCGTATTTCAGCTTGCCCGACTTGAACTGGCTGGGCTGGTTGACGAAGCTCGCTGTCGCGACGGCGGCGCGGCCGTAGATGAACTTCTGGATCGCCTCGCGATCGACCAGCAGGTTGAAGGCCTTTCGAACCGCGGGATCCGACAATGTCGGGTGCTTGGTCTTGGTGCTGGAGCGCTCGCCGTCGACCTCGGTCCAGGGATCGGTGGTGTTGAGAATGATGAACTCGACGCCGCCGGAGAGCGTGAATTCCACCCTGCCTTTTCCGACGGCCTCCATGCGCTTGAGGATCTCGTCCTCCACCAGCAGATTCCAGGCATAGTCGTATTCGCCGGTCTGCAGCACCGCGCGCGCCGCGGAGACGGCGTCGCCGCCGCCCTTGAGCTCGAGCGTGTCGAAATAGGGCTGGTTCTTGACGTGGTAGTCGGGATTGCGTTCGGCCGTGAGCAGGTCGCCCGGCTTGAACTCGACGAATTTGTACGGGCCGGTGCCGACCGGCTTCAGATTGCCCGGTGCGTCGCGCGACTTTGCGCCGGCATAGTCGCCGAAATGATGCTTCGGCAGGATCTGGCCGACCGAGCCGACGAAGGGATCGGCCCAGAACGGCGTCGGCGCCTTGAAGATCACCTTGACGGTGTGGTCGTCGATCTTCTCGACGGTGATGTCCTTGTACGATCCGGTGGTATAGGCGGCGGTCGCGAGATCCGCGGCATATTGCCAGGTGAACACGACGTCGTCGGCGGTGAAGGGCTTGCCGTCGTGCCACTTCACGCCCTGCTTCAGCTTCCAGGTCACGGTCGTCCCGTCGGCCGAGAGGCCGCCATTCGCCTTGGTCGGGACCTCGGCGGCAAGGCAGGGGATGAGATTGCCTTCCTTGTCCCAGCCGGCGAGCGGCTCGAAGAAGATGCGCGAGGCGACCTGGTCCTTGGTGCCGAGCGCGAAATGCGGATTGAGCAGGGTTGGGGCCTGCCAGATCAGGATCTTCAGCGGGCCGCCACCGCCGGCCTTGGTCGGCTTGTAGGGAAGCGTGGCATCCGCCATCGCCACGTCATTCCAGCTCAGGATCTGGCTTGCGATCGGCGCCGTGATCCCCACCGCAGCCATGGCCTGGATGAACGAGCGCCGCGACAGCGTGCCTTGCTTCACGTCCGCGATGCGCTGACGGATTTCGTTTTCGTTCATCGGATCCACCTCGAAGGCAAGTCGTCATCGGCAGCTCATCATGTTTCATCGCGGGCGAGGCAGCAATGCCGACATCCTCGAAATGTCCTGCGGCGAAATGTGCGGATCCGTGTGAGGGCCGGGGCCCCGTGCCGCCGATCGCTCGATCAACGCACTGCAATCGCGGACCTCGTCGCCTCCGTCGTCGATCTGCCGACCGCCGCCACGCATGCGCCGTGGAGCGATCAATGCTTCGTCCGCGACCTCGTCAGGTGCGTCGAGGAGCGTCGCGACGAGGCCTGTGTGCGACTGAATGCGCTTCGCAATGGACGCGATCAGGTGACTCTGCGAACGCATCGTTTTGCGCGAGCTGGCTACGGCTGAACGCAGGGGTTGTCCGTGGGAAATACGGTCTCGGAGCGCTGCGGATTTGCGCCTGGAATCTGCGGACTTTGCACTGGCTTGTTCTTTGGGCAGCGTGCTCATGAATCAACCGATTTCGCCTTGATGCGCTCGGTGTCGTGATACGCCAGACCGCAGCGGGAAGCGCGCGGCGATGCGGAGGTGCGATGTGTGAAGATGTAATTACGCCGTCTCACGCAACATCCTTCTGTTTTTTCGCTCAACGCGGCAGAAAGATTGCCAGAGGGCGAGCAAAACGAACGACCCGGCATTGCGCCGCGTCATGTTTGTAGCACTGCGCGCTAATGCATGCGCGCTCTGCGTCAGCCGATGGGACGTGGCATCCGAATTGCTCTGGTGATATTGCAGTGCGAGACTACACCTGTCGACGACGCGAATCTGGCGAGCCCGAGTAGCCGCTGAAGCGCCGCTTGGGAGACGAGAGATGGACGGCGATCATCCGCCCCACAGTTTCTGTGAAGGCGCTTCCGGCAGCCTGGCACATCTTCGCGAACGAGCTTCCGCATTTTTCGAAAGACTGCCGGTTGCCGAGCTCGCGCGCGAGGCGCAGAGGCGGCGATGGGTTTCGGATTGGGCGAGAATAGGCGACGACTACCTCCTGCTCGCCGAATCCGTCGGTGAAGAAGGTCCGTCTCGGTTTGCCGGCGAATCCTATTTGTGCGCGATGACGGCACTCGAAGTTGCAAGAAGTCTGTCCTCCTCCGAAGAGGCGGCCGGCATTGTTCTCGCTGACAAGATCGGCCTCAGCCTCGGCAAGCTCGAAGACCGCGCGGCCAAGCGGATCGAGCGCGTGGAAATCGACGACCTTGACTACGGCACGCTCGAAGGCATCTTTGTCTCGGCGGCTTGCGATGGTGCTGCCGCACCCGCGGTCATCTGCGTTGCCGACGAGGAAACCGATCTGAGTGCGATGTTGGCGCGGCTGCTTCCGGCCTTGCCCGGCCGAAGAGTGTCGCTCCTGATCGTCGACGGCAGCAATGCATCCGTGGCTCGCTCGTCCCGGCCGGAATATGCGCTCGGTTGCTGGCTCGATTATCTCACCGGTCGTGCGGACGTCGATTCGAAGCGGATCGGTGTTTATGGCGAAGGAGCGGGCGCCAGCCACGCCTCGCGCCTCGCCTGTTCGGATCGCAGGATCGCCGCTGCGGTGTGTGACGGCGGTTTTTGGGCCTCGCACCGGCTTCGCGCGTCGGTTCGCTGGATCACCGGTGTCTGGCATGAGGTCGGCGATGGTGGCCCGACGCGGTCGCTGCCGACGGCGCGCCACGTGCCCTGTCCGATTCTCGTTGCGGTCGGGCGTCGCTCGATGGTGCGGGAAGAGGACGCGCTCGAGCTGCAAGCCGCCTATCAGCAGTCCGGGGCGCATTGCTCGGTGGTCGTTCCGAACGCGATCCGCAGCCCTCTGGGCGAGGTCGAAAATTTCGTGGCCGTGGACGACTTCGTCTTCGATTGGTTCGACGATAAGTTCGGGCCTGCCCGCCAGCTCGGTCCTCTCGCCTATCTCTAACCCGAAGCGTTCGCGCCCGGCTACGAGACGTCGATGGCCAGCAATCGTGCCGCCAGTCGGGCGTTCTTGGCGATCGTTGCCAGCGTGGCGTTGAGCTCGGTCAGGGTCTTCTCGTCGAGATCGTTGAACATCGTCGAGTTCAGGGCGAGCTTTCGCTTGGAGAGCTTTTCGATCTCCGCCGTCGCCTTGTCCGTGAGCGACATCAGGACGAAGCGCGCGTCATCCGCGCCGGGGCGCCGCGACAGCAATCCGCTCTTTTCCAGGGTCTTGGTCTGGTTGGTGACGAAGGCCGGGTGGACGCGCAGCTTGTTTGCGATGTCGATGCCGGCGACGCCGTGGCCTCCGTCCAGTTCGGTGATGGCCATCAGGATCAGCCATTGCGGCTCGGTAATGCCCAGCAGTCCGGCCCAACTGGTATGGATATCCTCCAGCTGAGAGTGAATCTCGACGACATTCCAGATGAAGTCCGTAATCGCCCTGTCGAGTTTTTTCTCGATCATGTGGCTGCCCCCCTGTCTTATCTTTGTCTTTTAATCGGATATTGGGGGGGCGTCTTTAACATCGCGCATCAACGATAGTGTTAGACACCGAAAGGTGGAAACCGTCTGGCGAATAAGTGCTTGCAAAACTCAATTAATTAAATTACGTCTCCTAGCACTCAATTCTGCTGCTCTTGACCTTGTCGATGGACAGCGATGTGAGACCTCCAAGAAAGCCCTCGGGATGCCCCCTGAGGGCTTTTTCTTTTGCATTCCGGGATTTTACCGGCGTCGCGGTCGCTTCCTGTTGCTCTGCGGCAACATCGCCTCCCGAACTTGCGATTCAGCCAATCAATAAATTGAGGCAGTTGTTTTTATAAACTATACGTGACTCCACGACGGAGGGGGGGCACCTCGCTGTCGTTTCAGTCCGGACCCTCAGTGCGGATCTGAATTGAACGGAAAATTGAGAGGGTAGAGCGGCCTCCGTCGAGGAGCCGGGCCCCCTGAACCGACCTGGAGGTTTACTAATGAAGTTTACGAAGACGCTTCTTCTCGGCACCGCTGCCGGCCTGATGGCCGCCTCCAGCGCGTTCGCCGCCGACCTGCCCGTCAAGGCCAAGGCCGTTGAATACGTCAAGATCTGCTCGCTGTACGGCGCCGGCTTCTACTACATCCCGGGCACCGACACCTGCATCAAGCTGGGTGGCTATCTGCGCGCCGACGCGAACCTCAACACCAATTCGGACTACAATCCGAACCAGAGCGGCACTGCCGGTGCTCGCAACCGCCTGGCGAACTACTACACCTTCCGTGCTCGTGAAGACCTGAACATCGACACCCGCACCGCGACCGAGTACGGCGTGGTCCGCACCTATTTCGATGCCGTCTTCACCTGGACGACCGGCAACTATACCCCGACCGGTTCGGGCACGGGTGCCACCCAGTACAGCGGTACGCTCGGTCTCAACGCTGCGGGCACCGGCCTCGTCGGTTCGAACGGCTCCGGCGCGGTGAACAGCACCGACGGCAACACCTCGGGTGGTGGCCTCGGCGTGTACTACGCCTTCATCCAGTTCGCCGGCTTCACCATGGGTAAGGCCGTGTCGCAGTTCGACGCGCCCTGGACCAACTATCCCGGCAACAACGTCGACAACCTGGTCGGCGGCAGCGGCACCGTTACCGGCGTCACCCAGTTCACGTACACGGCCGACTTCGGTCAGGGCATCACGGCGGCCTTCTCGGCTGAAGATGCCACCCAGTACTACCAGGCTGGCAACCTCAACATGACCGGCGCGACCACGGCTGGCATCCTCGGTGGTTCGTACGGCACCAACGCCATCGGCGGTTCGCGTTCGCCGAACCTCGTTGCTCAGGTCCGCGTCGACCAGGCTTGGGGCCTCTTCCAGGCGTCGGTTGCCGCGCATGACAACCATGTCGGCTACTACGGCGCATCCGAAGTCACCGGCCACCCCGACGACAAGTGGGGCTGGGCGGTTCAGCTGGCTCTCTCGATCAAGAACATCCCGACCGGCGCGGGTGACGTGATCAACATCCAGGGCGTCTACACCGATGGTGCGACCCGCTACAACTTCCAGAACCTGTCGGGCAGCAGCTACGCGCTGTACGGCAGCTCCGGTCTTGCTGGCGCTTACGGCAGCGTCGGCTTCGCCAACGCTCCTGACACGGTGTTCGTGACCGGCAGCTCGCAGGAAACCGTCAAGACCTGGGGCTTCCGCGGCGCTTACACCCACAACTGGGATGCCTTCTGGAACACCGCGCTCTACGGCGCCTACGCTCAGGCTCAGTTCGGTACGCTGGCCAAGACCACCCTCTGCGGCGCCGGCGGTGCTGCTGGCGTGTTCGGCAGCCTGGCTGGTGTCACCGGCTGTAACCCGGACTTCGCGATCGGCCAGCTGGGTATCATCACCCGCTGGACCCCGGTCAAGAACCTGACGTTCTCGGCCGACCTCTCCTGGACCCATCTCGACCAGAAGTACTCGGGTACGGTTGCCGCCTCCCCGAACGTCATCACCGCCAAGCCGACCGCGGTTTACGAGCTGAAGGATCAGGACACTCTCTCCCTGCTCCTCCGCGCTCAGCGCAACTGGTAAGATCGGTCTGACGATCTGACTTTGGCCCCGGCGGGAAACCGCCGGGGCTTTTCTTTTGTGGTGCCGATTCGCTGGCGCGAAGGTCGCGCGGCAGAGGCCGTGCTGCCGCTAGCCGTCGTAGAGATCAGGCCCCATCGCCCATGAGGTCTGGTCGTGGCCGAACGCGTAATTGCGATTGGTGACGACAGGGTTGCGGTTGACCATCGGCCGCATGAACATCGGGTGCGTCGCGCTGCGCACCTCGTGCTCGACCGTGAACAGCGCCCGGCCGCTGTCGAGATCGACGATGTCGCAGAACCTATATTGATACTGGTTGTCCTCGCGCGAGATCAGCTTGCGCGCGAGCAGCTTGCGGTAGGGTCCCGAGAAGTCCGTGATGTACATCTGCACATGGTGGCCGTCATAGTCGCGCTGCGGCCGGTCGGTCTCGCGAAACAGCAAATGCTGGTCGCGGCCCGTGCTCACGGCTGCAATCGTGCCGTCGCCGTTCCGGACGGTCGCAGGCATGCCCATGATGTCAGGGTAGAAGGCGGCAATTGCCCGCGCCGTTCCCATCGGCACGTCGAACTCGACATAGGGAATGCCGAGCGTGACGCGTCCGAATCGCGCAGCGTCCGGCTCATGGATGCGCATGCGGTTGCCCCACGGACAGACGGCCTCGACGTGATCGTTGTGCTCGGTGAAGGCGAAGGCCGTGCCCTCGAGCTTGCTGGCGACCGACGCGAGCCGCGCCAGCAGGGCCTCGCGTCCCGCGATGACGAGGCCGGTATGGCCGCGCAGCACCTGCGGCCTGCCGCTCGGCAGATGAAACTGGCTGCTGCCGACGTTGATCCACATGTTGGTATCGGACACCATCAGATAGGGATCGCGGGTGAGCCCCAGTCCAGTGACGTAGAACAGTGTCGCCAGGCGCTGATCCGGGACCTGGATGTTGACGTGCTCGAAATGGATGGCGTTGCCGAGATCTTCTGCGGATCGATCGAATTGTTGCGGCATGGCTGTGCGCTTCTCGCTGGAGGACGGACAGGCCATACTAGAGCAGAAATTCCGCCGCTCGAAACTGCCGGTTGATCGCATCCGAGGAGGCGCACGGTGCGGTTGCCGGCTTGCCGTGGCAGCCGGTCGCTGTAATCTGGCAGGAACACAAGAACAAGGAAGGGGTCGATGGGGGGAGTTCTCGAAGGCGTGCGCGTCCTCGATTTCGGGCGCTATATCGCAGGTCCCTATTGCGCGACCCTGCTGGCCGAATTCGGCGCCGAGGTCATCCGCGTGGAAAAGCGCGATGGCAGCGAGGACCGCTTCGTGGCGCCGGTCGGGGAGGGCGGTGAAGGCGCGCTGTTCCTCCAGGTCAACCGCAACAAGAAGTGCATCACGCTCGATCCGATGAAGGTGGAAGGGCAGGAGGTGATGCGGCGTCTGATCGCGACCGCGGACGTGGTCGTCGCCAATCTGCCGCCGCAGACCCTGCGCGCGATGAAGCTCGATTACGACTCATTGAGGGCGATCAAGCCCGACATCATCCTGACGACGGCCACTGCTTTCGGCGGGCCGGGCCCCTGGTCCGACCGCGTCGGTTTCGACGGCGTCGGCCAGGTCATGTCGGGCTCGGTGTACATGACCGGCGCCGGCGATCCGCCCTACCGGGCCGCGGTGAACTGGGTCGATTTCGGAACCGCGCTGCACTGCGCGTTCGGCACCCTCGCCGCGCTGATGGAACGTGCGAAATCGGGCCGCGGGCAGATCGTCGAGGGCGCGTTGCTGGCAACAGCACTGTCCTTCACCAATGCCACGCTGATCGAGCAGGCCGTCATCAACGTCAATCGCGTTCCGACCGGAAATCTTGGCCAGACCGCGGCGCCCGCCGACATCTACCGCACCAAGGACGGCTGGGTGCTGTGCCAGGTCACGGGGCATCCGCTGTTCAAGCGCTGGGCGAGGCTGATGGGCGAGGAGGATCAGTGGCTAAACGATCCACGCTTTGCCGACGACATCAGCCGCGGGAACAACGGCCGCGTCATCAGCGAGCGGATGGCGCGCTGGTGCGCCGAGCGCACCACCCAGGAAGCGGTAGACACGCTGGGCCAGGCAATGATTCCGACCGGGCCGGTGCTGAGCCCGCAACAGGCGCTCGATCATCCTCACATCCAGGCCGCTGGTTTCTTGCAGAACGTCGACTATCCCGGCCTGCCGAAGCAGGCGCCGGTTGCGCGCGCCGCAGTGCGGCTGTCGGAAACGCCGGGTGAAATTGCCAGCCGTCCGCCGACGCTCGGTGAGCATACCGATCGCGTCCTCGCGGAACTCGGCTATGACGCGGCCGCAATCGCAGCACTTCGGCAAAACGAGATCATCTAGAGGCAGCTTTGTTTGAATCGGTGCGAACCGAGAGCTCAGATCACCTCTCCCGTAGGGAGAGGTCGGATCGCATCGAAGATGCGATCCGGGTGAGGGGTTACAGTCTCACCGAACGCCGCTGCCCCTCACCCGGATTGCTGCGCAATCCGACCTCTCCCCCTCGGGGAGAGGTGACCCCGAACGCAGATAGAGCTTTACTCATTTCGCTCTAGTAGCGGCAGTGCTGGATCGCCGCCTGAGACATTCAGGCGGCGATCCAGTGCGAGCTCAACGAACTTGGGGAAGTTGTAAGGCCGCAAGCAACGCTAACCCGGCCGCCGCATACGCTTCAAGTTTCGTAGTGTTGCTCCGGCCAGAGATTCATTGCAGCGGCCTGGAAATGGCCACACTTGGGCGGCCGCAAGATGTCCCGCGCGACGGTCGATCTCGAATGCATCAACGCCCGTTCGCAAGCGCGAGCGCTGCCTCGATCGCGTTCTCCAGGATCTCTTCCGACAATTTCCTGTCGCTCACCGCGCGCGACAATTGCAGCGCGCCGACCATGGTCGCATAGGCCGACATCGCGCGCCGCCGCCGCTCCGCAGCCGAACCGTCGGGAAGCTGCGCCGCCATCAACGCGAGGATGTCCGACATCTTTCCGGTGAAGGCTTCGCGCGTCGCCTTCGGATGCCGCGCAATCTCGGAGACCAGCGCCGCAGTCGGGCAACCGCTCCCGGCGTGGTCGCGGTGGCGCGGCGAGAGATAGTCGCGGATCGCTGTTTCGAGCGCGACGCCGTTT
Source organism: Bradyrhizobium sp. BR 10289 (assembly GCF_019455385.1). Lineage (GTDB taxonomy): Bacteria > Pseudomonadota > Alphaproteobacteria > Rhizobiales > Xanthobacteraceae > Bradyrhizobium. The sequence goes on along the minus strand of NZ_JACOFR010000009.1, from coordinate 16,274 downwards.
TCGAGATTGTCCTTGTGCCGCTGCTCGCGCCGCTCCAGCGCATCCAGCAGCACCGCGCGCACCAGATCCTCCTTGGATTCGAAATGCGTGTAGAAGGCGCCGTTGGTGAGGCCCGCCTCCGTCATGATGCCGGCGAGGCCGACCGCGGCGATGCCGCTCTCGCGGAATTGCGCCGAGGCGACGTCGAGAATGTGCCGCCGCGTCGCGTCCCGGTGTCCCTTGTCGTAACGTGCCAATCCCACCTCCTGCGATCTCGGCATGCCCCGGCCACAAAATCGTGAGGCCAGGTCTATTGCATTATGATCATAATAATACATTATGGCCATAATGCAAAGGGGCGGTCACCGGGCCGTGCCTTCAGGGAACCGGAGGGCCGAACCCATGTCAGTCGAGGATGCCGCCGCGCCGGCTCTGTCCGCCACGCCAATTGATCACCGTCCTGCGCCGCTTCGCCCGGCTACTCCGGCCGCTCCGAATGCGGCCGAGCAGAGGCGGACCGCGCTGCTGATGGCGCCGATCCTGCCCACCTTGCTCCGCCTCGCCGCGCCGACGGTCACGGTCCTGGTGGCGCAAACCGCGGTCAATATCGCCGAGGCCTATTACGTCGGCTTCCTCGGCACCGATGCGCTGGCGGGCGCCGCTCTGGTGTTCCCGATCTTCATGCTGATGACGATGATGTCGAATGGCGGCTTCGGCTCCGGTGTCGCTTCGTCCGTGGCGCGCGCGGTCGGAGCCGGCCGCCGCGATGACGCCGAGGCGGCGCTGCTTCATGCCGTGGTGCTGGCGATCATTGCCGGCGGCGCGTTCACGCTGGGCGTCACTTTCGGCGGCCCGCACCTCTATCGCGCCCTCGGCGGCACCGACGGCGCGCTCGCGGCCGCGATCACCTATTCGAACTATTTGTTCGCCGGCGCCATTCCAGTGTGGATCGTCAATCTCCAGGCCGCGGCGCTGCGTGGCTCCGGCAATGTCAAGGTGCCCGCGCTGGTGACGCTGATTGGCGCCATCGTGACCATCCCGGTCTCGCCGGCCCTGATTTTCGGGTTCGGGCCGATCCCGCGGCTCGGCATCGGCGGCGCGGGCGTTGCCTTCGGTCTCTATTACGGCGCGGCGATGCTGTTCCTGCTGCGTTACATGGCAACGGGCGCGACCGGCCTGCGGCTGCATCTGGTGCCCTTGCGCGCGAAGATCTTCGGCGACATGCTGAAGGTCGGCATTCCCACCGCGCTCAACGCGGTGATCACGAATCTCACCGTCATCCTCGTCACCGGCGCGGTCGGGTTGTTCGGCACCTCCGCGCTCGCCGGCTACGGCATTGCCTCGCGGCTCGACTACATCATGATTCCGCTCCTGTTCGGCATCAGCACGGCGACGCTGACCATGGTCGGCGTCAACATGGGTGCCGGGCAGACGGCGCGGGCGCGGAAGATCGGATGGACCAGCGGCATCGCCGGCATGATCATGACCGGAACGATCGGGCTCTTGGTCGCGATCTTTCCGACGGCCTGGCTCAACCTGTTCAGCCATGACACTGAAGTGGTGAGCGAGGGCATGACTTACCTGCGCATCGTTGCGCCGGCCTATGCCGCGCTCGGCTTTGGTTTTGTCACATCCTTCGCCGCCCAGGGCACCGGCCGCGCCATGGGCCCGCTCTTGTCTTCCGTCGCACGCATCCTGATCGCGGCCGGCGGCGGCTGGATCGCGGTGGCAAGCTTTGGCGCGGGCATGGCAGGGGTCGCCACCATGGTCACAGTATCGCTCGCCGCCTATGCCGCGATCTGCGTCCTCATCATGCTGTCACCGTCGACCTGGCGGACCGCCTAATCATCTGATGCTGGTGACGCCGATTGCCAGCACCGACATCAGCATCACATTGGTCAGCAGCTCCACGGCGGTCTTCGGTTCGGCCAGCCAGCGTGTGATCTTTTCGGAGAAGGACAGCGTAGCGTCGTCGAACACAGGCGTGTGATTGTGCCGGAAGAAGCGCGGGAATTTCGGCGCAAGGCAAATCATCGCGAGGCCATGGAAGGTTGCCGCCAGCACGATGAAGATGCTGGCGCCGTAGCGTTCGCCGACGATTTCCGAGGTGGCGATCAGCTTCATCATCAGCACGACGATGGAATAAAGCGGCACGCCCTGGAACAGGGCATAGAGGGTGAAGCATTCGAGCCGGTTCCGGATCGTGAGCTTTGGCGCGGCGAGGGCGGTCATGGCAACTCTCCTTGGCTGTGCTGCAGCCAATTTCTCTTCTCGCGCGTCGCCTTGCCGTGATGCGCGTCACGCTTGCGCGATGTGCCCCCTCGCCAAGAGTTCATTTCCTCTTCCGCGCCAAATGGAGAAAGGTCGCCCGCCCCGCGCGGCCATTATGGATTTTCATTTCATTGATTTCATCAGGCGGAGAAGCGAATACGGTTCCAATCATTGCCGCCGGCCCATGGAGACCAAGATGTCGTTTCGCCTTCCCCTGATCCTCGCGACCCTGCTCGCCGCCTGGTCGGCTGCAAGCTCTGCCGAGACCATCAAGATCGGCGTGACGCCGGGTCCGCATGCGCAGATTCTCGAGGCGGTGAAGCCGATCGCGGCCAAGCAGGGCCTCGACATCCAGCTGATCGAATTCTCCGACTACGTCGTGCCGAACGCCGCGCTCGATGCCGGCGAGATCCAGGCCAATTCGTTCCAGAACCAGCCCTATCTCGACAACCAGAAGGCCGACCGCGGCTACAAGATCGAGCCCGTCGCTCTGACCGTGAACTTCCCGATCGGCGTCTATTCGAAGAAGCACAAGGCGTTCGCCGACATTCCCGAGGGCGGCAAGGTCTCGATCCCGAACGATCCGACCAATGGCGGCCGCGTGCTGCTGCTGCTCCGCGACAAGGGCGTGATCAAGCTGAAGGACGGCACCGGCTTCAAGCCCACGGTGCTCGACATCACCGAGAATCCGAAGAAGCTGAAGTTCATCGAGGTCGATGCGGCGCAGGCGCCCCGGGCGCTCGACGACGTCGACGCAGCGGCGATCAACACCAACTATGCAACCCAGGCGGGCCTCGATCCGGTCAAGGATCCGATCCTGCGCGAGGACCCGAAGGGTCCCTATGTCAATTTGATCGCGGTGCGGACCGCCGACAAGGACAAGCCCTGGGTCAAGGTGTTGGTCGACAGCTATCACACGCCTGAGGTGAAGGAATTCGTCCTGACCAAGTTCAAGGGCGCGGTGCTGCCGAGCTGGTAGGCACTCTGCCCAGCCAGAGTCCAGCGCGGGAGGGATGATCCGGCGGGCAGCCTTGCGTATGAGCCTTGCGCATTGCCCGCTTGTGTCGGGCCACGGCAGCCGACATCATCGGTTCCGTGGCCATTCTCGCCCGACAGGGATCGTATGAAACGCTTTGCAAACCTGAAACGCCTGGGCTTCTTCACGCGGCTGCTCGACGAGGCGCCGCCGGCGGACCGCTACCGCTTCGCGGCCGAGCAGATCGTGCGCGCCGAGAAGGCCGGGCTCGATTCCGCGTGGATCGCGCAGCATCATTTCCACGAGCGGGAAGGCGGCCTGCCGTCGCCCTTCACGTTCCTCGGCTATGTCGCAGCCCAGACCTCGCGGATCCGCCTTGGCACCGGCATCGTCACCCTGCCGCTGGAGAGCGCGGTGCGGGTCGCCGAGGACGCAGCTGTCCTTGATCTGCTCTGTGGCGGCCGCTTCGAGCTCGGCGTCGGCACCGGCGGCAATCCGTCGGCCTTTGCCGCCTTCGGCCTGGACGGCACCCAGCGCAACGAGATCTTTGCGCGTAATCTGGACGTCGTGCGCAAGGCGCTGACCGGCAAGCCGCTCGACGGCGGCGACACGCTCTATCCGCAGCGTCCGCAACTGGACAAGCGCATCTGGCAGGCGACGTTCTCGGTCGCGGGCGGCGCCCGCGCCGGCAAGGCGGGCGATGGCCTCCTGCTCTCGCGCACCCAGCCGCGCGCCAAGGATGCGCCGAAGGCGACACTCGCCGAGATCCAGAACCCGATCATCGATGCCTATCTCGCGGCGTTGCCGCCGGGCACCGAGCCGCGCATCATGGCCTCGCGCAGCGTCTTCGTCGCCGACGATCATCGCGAGGCGATGCGCCTTGCGGACATCGGCTTGCGCCGCGCATTGCCGCAATTCATGAAGGGCGGTCACCTGCCTCCGGGCGAGACGCTGGAGGAGATGATCAAGGCGTTAGACACCCATGTCGGCGGCGCTGACGAGGTCATCGCCTCGCTCCGCACGGATGCGACGCTGGAGCGGGTGACTGACTTGGTCTTCCAGGTCCATTCGGTCGATGCGCCGCATCCTTACGTGCTGCGCTCGATCGAGCTGGTCGCGGAGAAGGTCGCCCCAGCGCTGGGCTGGACCCGGACCGCGAAGGCCGACGTGGCGCTGGCGGGCTAGGCTTTAGGGAATTGTACGAGGCTGAAGGATGAGTACGACTGACATCATCGACACGCTCGCCGGGATCGCGCCGGGATCGGCGCTGGACGCCATCCGCGCCAGGCGCCTGCAGGCGCGCGAGAACGCGCAGAAGAGCTATCTCGCGCTGTTCGAGCCGATCGACGCGAGCGATGTCTCGCTGCTCGAGCGCGCGGCAGTGGCGGCCTTCGTGACCGGGCTTCATGGCGAGTCCCCCGTTGCCACCTTCTACCGCGACAAGCTCGCCGCGAGCGCGGGCGGCGCGGCCCTGCTGGACGCGATCGACGCCGAGATCGCGCGCGGCAGGACAACCGGGCCGTATGGCTCTTATCCCGCCGGTCCGCTGTCCGTCGAGAATACGGCTGGTCTGATTTACCGCGTCGGTGCGGCGAGCAAGTCCGCTCTCGGCACTCGCCTCGTCGCGGCGCTCGAGCATGCGCATTTGCTGGTGTTTCGCCCGCGCGACGCATCGTCCACCGACATGAAGGCGCTGCTTGCCGCCGGCTGGTCCAACACCGGCATCGTCACGTTCTCACAGCTCGTCGCGTTCCTGGCGTTCCAGGTCCGCGTCGTCACGGGCCTGCGCACGCTCGCAGCCGTGAACGGCTAACAGGAGGCTGCAATCATGAGCGCCGCCGTCAATTCCCCCGTCGTCTTCACCCAGGACGAGCTCGGCTGGGTCTCCTGGATCGAGCCGCTGCCCGAGGCCGAGCTGACCGAGCGGCATTTCGCCGGCCTCGTCGACCGCGCCCGCGCCAAGTCGGAATATTTCCGTCTCCTCGTGCGCGACCCCGAGGTGCTGGAAGCCCGCACCAAGACCGACAAGGATATCTTCTACAACACAGCCGACGGCCTGCCGCGCGCCGAGCGCGAGTTAGCTGCGGCCGCGACCTCGCGCTACAATGGCTGCATCTATTGCGCCTCCGTGCACGCGCGCTTTGCCAGCACCTATTCCAAGCGCCGCGAGGACGTGCAGAAGCTGCTCGACGAGGGCATTAAGGCCGATCTCGGCGAGCGCTGGAATGCCGTGGTCAAGGCGTCCGTCGCGCTGGCCGCGACGCCGATCGCGTTCGGCCCCGAGAACATCAAGGAGCTGCGCAGCGCCGGTCTCGACGATGCCGAGATCGTCGATGTCATCAACGGCGCCTCGTTCTTCAACTGGGCGAACCGGCTGATGCTGTCGCTCGGCGAGCCCTCGAAATAGACAGTCTCACCGGCACAAGATTTGCTGCCTTGTTTCAACACCTGAGTGGATGGAGCCTTTCATGAGCAACATCGATCGCCGTACCCTGGTCAAGGGCTCGCTTGCCGCCATGATGGCTGGCGCAGCCTTCTCGCGCGCTGCCTTCGCGGATGCCGAGCCGATCCTGCTCGGCGTCAGCGGCCCCCTCACGGGACCGAACGCGCAATATGGCACGCAATGGAAGCAGGGCTTTGACCTCGCACTTGACGAGATCCACGCTGCCGGCGGCATCAACGGCCGCAAGCTCGCCTATCAATTCGAGGACAGCCAGAGCGACCCGCGGCAGTCTGTCGCGATCGCCCAGAAGTTCGTCTCCAATCCGGCCATCGTGCTGGAGCTCGGCGACTTCTCCAGCCCCGCTTCAATGGCGGCATCGCCGATCTATCAGCGCGCCGGCCTCGTGCAGTTCGGCTTCACCAATTCGCATCCTGATTTCACCAAGGGCGGCGACTTCATGTGGAGCACCTCGGTCAGTCAGGCCGACGAGCAGCCGTTGCTGGCGTCCTATGCCGTCAAGCGCCTCGGCCTGAAGAAGCTCGCGGTGCTGCACCTCAACACCGATTGGGGCCGCACCAGCCGCGATTATTTCGTCAACGCCGCCAAGGAATACGGCGCCGAGATCGCGGTCACCGAAGGCTATATCGCCGAAGAGCGCGATTTCCGTTCCACCCTGGTGCGCGTCCGCGACGCCAATCCTGACGGCCTGATCCTGATCTCCTATTATTCCGACGGCGCGCTGATCGCACGGCAAGCCCGCCAGGTCGGGCTCAAGCAGGTGATCTGCGCCGCCAGCTCGGTCTACTCGCCAAAATTTCTGGAGCTCGGCGGCGAGGCGGTCGAGGACGTTCATGTCGGCACGCGCTACTTCCCGGAAGATCCGCGGCCCGAGGTGCAGAAGTTCATCGCCGGCTTCAAGAAGAAGTACAACGGGCAAGAGCCCGACGCCTTCAACGCCTACGCCTACGACGCCATGAACATGGCGGCCGCCGTGGTGAAGATCGGCGGCACCGATCGCAAGGCGATCCGTGACGCCTTCGCCAAGGTCAAGGACGTCCCGAGCGTGATCTTCGGCACCGCGACGTTCGACGTCGCGACCCGCCGCGTCAAGGGCGCCATGAACGCCGAGCTGGTCGTGCGCAAGGGCCAGTTCGCGCTGTGGGACGGCAAGCCGACCTGATCTCTCGGCTGGAGCGGAGGCTCCAGCCTTTCTCTCTTCAGTAGGAACGCTGCGTGTCTTCCTGGCTCGACTACACGATCAACGGACTGATCGTCGGCAATGTCTACGCCCTCGTTGCGGTCGGGCTCGCGCTGATCTTCGGCGTCAGCCGGCTGATCAACTTCGCACAGGGCTCGATCTATCTGGTCGGCGCCTATATCGGCTGGGTCGCCGTGGTGCAGCTGCATACGCCGCTGCCGCTCACCATCATCGTGGTCGCCGCGGCCGCTGCGATCGTCGGCCTGATCATCGAGCGGTTCGGCCTGCGGCCGCTGCAGAACTCGGTGCGGATCGCGCCGCTGCTTGCGACCATCGGCATCAGCTTCGTGCTCGATCAGCTCGTCATGCTGACCTTCTCGCCCAACCCGCGCGCGCTGCCGAGCCAGCTGCCGGACGTCCGCTTCCAGGTCGGCGGCGGCACCATCGGCCCGCTCGATCTGCTGATCGCCGGCGTCGGCCTCACCAGCGCGCTGCTGCTGTTCGTGTTCCTGCGTTACAGCAAGCTCGGCTGGGCCGTGCGCGCCGCCTCGCAGGACCGCGACGCCGCGATGCAGATGGGCGTCGACGTCAACCGGGTCAATCAGGCCGTGTTCGGCATTGCCGCCGCGCTCGGCGGCGTCTCCGGCATGCTGGTCGGCATGTACTATAACCAGATCGACACCGCGATGAGCCTGCAGGCGACCCTCAAGGGCGTCGTTGCCGAGGTCGTGGGTGGAGCCGGCAACGTGCCCGGCGCGGTGATTGGTAGCCTCTTGCTGGGCCTCGTCGAGAGCTACGGCGTTGCCGTGTTCGGTACCAGCTATCGCAATTTGTTCGCCTTCCTGCTGCTGGTCGTCGTGCTCGTGCTGCGCCCGAACGGCCTGTTCGCCAGCGCGCGACAGGCGCCGCCCGAACCGCTCACCGGCACTTTCATTGCGCCGAGCCGCCCCGTGCGCATCCCGCGCTGGGCGCTGTTGCTGGCGGCCGCGAGCTTCGCAGTCCTGCCATTCTTCCCCGTGTCCTTCTACGTGCTCCAGACCCTGATCAACGCCTGGCTGCTCGGCATGCTCGCGCTCAGCCTGACACTGGTGGCGGGCACGATGGGGCAGGTCTCGCTCGGCCACGCCGCGCTGCTCGCGATCGGCGCCTATACTTCCGCGCTGCTGTCGCTGACCCTCAACGTGCCCGTCGGCCTCGCCATCATCGCCGGCGGCCTGATGAGCGCCGCGCTCGGCACGCTGCTGATCTCGCCGTCGTTCCGTCTGCGTGGCCATTATGTCTCGATCGCGACGCTCGCCATCGGCGAGATCGTGTCGCTGGTGATCCTGAACTGGGAGAGCGTCACGCGCGGCCCGATTGGTATTTCCGGCATCCCGCCGCTGTCGCTGTTCGGTTACGATTTGATCAGCCCGACCGCGATCTACTGGTTCAGCTTCGCCGTGATGGTGGTGTTGGCGCTGCTCCAGGGCCGGTTGCTCTCTTCGCATCTCGGCCGCAGCTTCCGCGCCATCCGCGACGACGACATCGCCGCACGCGCCTATGGCCTCAGCCTCAACCGTTACAAATCGCTTGCCTTCATCTTCGGCGGCTTCGCCGCCGGCGTCAGCGGCGGCATCGCCGCGCATCTTTATTCCTACATCAACCACGAGACCTTCAATACGCAGCAATCCATCCTTGCACTGACCGTCGTGATCCTCGGCGGCCTCGGCAATGTGGTCGGCGCGATCCTGGGGGCGGTCGCGCTGGTCGGGCTGCCGGAGGTGTTCCGGATCGCGGCGGAGTATCGCATCCTGATCTACGGCATCGTGCTGCTGCTGCTGGTGCGATTCAGGCCGCAGGGCCTGTTGGGGACAATCTGATGGCAGAGCAGTCTGGCATGCTGTCCCTGCGCGGATTGACGCGCCGCTTCGGCGGCCTCACGGCGGTCGATGCCATCGATCTCGATCTCGCCAAGGGCGAGCTGATCAGCATCATCGGCCCGAACGGTGCCGGCAAGACCACGCTGTTCAACCTCGTGACCGGCCTCGATCGTCCCGACGCCGGAAATGTCAGCTTCGAGGGCCAGGACATCACCGGCCTGTCACCGGAGCGGCTCGCTGCTGAAGGCATCGCGCGCACCTTCCAGCTCGGCCGCGTCTTCGGCAATCTCAGCGTGATGGACAACGTCCTGATCGGCGCACATACGCGGCTGCGTGCCGTGAAGCCGGCCGTGCCGGTGATCGGTCCGTTGCTGGAGCTCGGCCTGGCGCTGCTGCGCCCCTCGAGTGTGAAAGCGGAAGAGGAGCGGCTGCGCGAGGAGGTCAAAGCCGTTCTCGCCCGCTTCGGCGAGCGGCTGCTGCCGCGGATCGACCAGCCCGCCTATAGTCTCTCCTACGCCAACCGCCGCCGCGTCGAGATCGCCCGCGCGCTCGCGCTGAAGCCGCGCCTCCTGCTGCTCGACGAACCGACCGCCGGCATGAACCCCACCGAGACCGCCGAGATGCAGGCCCTCGTCGCCGAACTGAAGGCGGAAGGGCTGACCATCCTCTTGATCGAGCACAAGCTGGAGATGGTGATGCGCCTGTCCGACCGCGTCATCGTCATGGACGAGGGCAAGAAGATCGCGGAAGGGCCGGGCGAGCAGGTCCGTACGGATCCCAAGGTGATCGAGGCCTATCTCGGCCACGGTCTATCAGGCACGGCGGAGCAGGAGAGCGCGGCATGACGACATCAGACGCTCTTCTCTCGCTGTCGAACGTCAACACCTTCTACGGCCAGGCCCAGGTACATTTCGACCTCTCGATCAAAGTCGGCCGCGGCCATATCGTCTGCCTGCTCGGCGGCAATGCCAGCGGCAAGTCGACGACGATGAAGATCATCCTGGGCCTGGTCAAACCGCGCTCGGGCGAGGTGACCTTCGACGGTGCTTCGCTGATCGGCCTCACCACGCCGCAGATCGTTCGCCGCGGCATCGCCTCGGTGCCGGAGGCACGGCGGCTGTTCGCCGACATGAGCGTCCGCGAAAACATCCTGATGGGCGCCTTCGTGCGCGACGACCGCGACGCCGTGGCGCAGGATCTCGACAAGATGCTCACCTTGTTCCCAAAACTCGGCCAGCGGCTGTCGCAGCGCGCCGGCTCCTTGTCCGGCGGCGAGCAGCAGATGGTGGCGATGGCGCGGGCGCTGATGAGCCGGCCGCGCCTGATCGTGATGGACGAGCCGACCATGGGCCTGTCGCCGCTCTATGTCGACCGCGTGCTGGAATTGATCCGCACCATCAACCAGGAAGGCGTCTCCGTCTTCATGGTCGAGCAGAACGCCAGCCTCGCACTCGAGATCGCGCACGAGGCCTATGTGCTCCAGACCGGCAAGATTGTGCTGTCCGGCCCGGCGCGCCAGCTGAAGGACGATCCTCGCGTGCGCGATGCCTATCTCGGCGGCTCCGAGGCGGCGTAGGACCTCCGGCAAATTCGCATACGCGCTCGTCGGACGATGACCGGGGCTGGTCAGTATGACCACTTTATGAAAATATCATACCGCTGCCGCGATGGGGCGCACAGCGGACGGAATGATGTTCGTGACGAGATGGTCCTTACGGGCGGCCGAGCCCGCCACTGTGCTGCTGTTCGGCGGGCTCATCGCCGCCAACATCGCCGCATGGGCCTGGGCCTTTGCGGCGTTCGGCGACCGTCCGACGGTCATGGCGACCGCGCTGCTGGCCTGGGTGTTCGGCCTTCGTCATGCCGTCGATGCCGACCACATCGCCGCGATCGACAACGTCGTGCGCAAGCTGATGCAGGCGGGCGGTGCGCCGCGCAGCGTCGGCCTGTATTTCGCGCTCGGCCATTCCACCATCGTCGTGGTCGCGACCATGCTGCTTGCGCTCGGCGCGGTCGGCCTTGGCGGGGACGGCCTGCTGCGGGAGATCGGCGGCTTCATCGGCTCGTCGGTATCGGCGCTGTTCCTGCTGGTGATCGCGGCCATCAACCTCGCCATCTTCGCCGGCCTGTGGCGGACGTTTCGCCTGGCGCGCGAGCACGGCGTTCACGACGCCGAAGGCCTCGACGCGCTGCTCGCCCATCGCGGTTTTCTCGCGCGGCTGCTTGGCCCGATGTTTCGCCTCGTGACCAAGCCCGTGCACATGTATCCGCTCGGATTCCTGTTCGGCCTCGGCTTCGACACCGCGACCGAGATCGGCCTGCTCAGCATTTCCGCCGGCGAAGCCGCGCGCGGGGCATCGCTCGCCGATGTCATGGTGTTTCCCGCCCTGTTCGCCGCGGGCATGGCACTGGTCGACACGGCCGATTCCGCGCTGATGGTCAGCGCCTATCGCTGGGCCTTCGTCGATCCCATGCGCAAGCTCTGGTACAACCTCACCATCACCGGCGCCTCCGTCGCGGTCGCGCTGTTCATCGGCGGCATCGAGGCGCTTGGCCTGATCGCCGATCGTCTCGGCCTCACCGGCGGTGTGTGGACGTTGGTCGACGGTCTCAACGAGTCGCTGGCCAATGTCGGCTTCGCGGTGATCGCGCTGTTCGCGATCGCCTGGCTCGTCTCGGTCCTGCTCTATCGCCGCATGTTCGCCGCGCCGGACGCGCTCGTATCCGCTGATGCGACCGAGGCGGCGTGATCAAGCCGAGGCCGCGCTCGCGACCTGCTCGGCCGGCTGGTCGTCGCCATTGGGATCGCCCGGTGCCGTCGCCCAGGCCAATTCCACCAGCGTGACGAACCTGCGTCCGCCGCCGTCGAACTGGACCACGATCAGGCCCTGCTCTTCCATATAGCCGAGCAGGCGTTGCGCCCGGCGCAGGGAATGCGAGCCATAGGCGCGGGCGATCGCGGCATCGCCGGGACAGGGCCAGCCTTCCTTGGCCGCGCGCGCGATCATTATGAACACGCCCTGCATGTCGTCGGGCAGGATCGAGGCGCGCAGCGTCACCTCCTGCCAGGCATCGTCCTCGGCGATGTCAGCGCCGAGCCCCGCGCGCGCATGGGTCAGCATGCGGCGGAATTCGGTGAGGTCAGGCACGGAAGCCCCTAGCCCCTCGATCCGGCAGCGGACCACGAATTCCTGATAGAGCACGCCGATCGCGCGAAAGCCGGCATCGGGCGCGGCCAGCACGGCGCGCAGCGTGCGGTCGACCCGCTCGCGCCGCTCCGCGAGCTCCTCGGCACTCACGGGCTCCTCGACCACCTCGGGCCGGATCTCCGGCGCCGCGGCCTTCGCTGCGCGCAACTGCTCGAGCAGATCAGGTGCGGGCCGGCGCTGCGGCCGGCTGGCATCGGGGGGCGGCGCGGCCAGGATCACCGCGCGCATGTCTTCCGTGGTTGCTTCCGGCAGCGGCATCAGCCGCGGCGTCGAATTGCGTGGGCTGGTATCGGTCGGCCCGATGTTGAGGCGCAGCGGCCGGCGCGACAGCGCAGGTCCGAGCGCCATGAACTGGCCGCGCTCGAGATCGCGAAACGCTTCCGCCTGCCGCCGTTCCATGCCGAGCAGATCGGCGGCGCGCGCCATGTCGATGTCGAGAAAGGTGCGGCCCATCAGAAAGTTGGAGGCCTCGGCCGCGACGTTCTTGGCGAGCTTGGCGAGGCGCTGCGTCGCGATGATGCCGGCGAGCCCACGCTTGCGGCCGCGGCACATCAGATTGGTCATGGCGCCGAGCGACAGCTTTCGCGCTTCGTCCGAGACTTCGCCGGCCACCGCCGGCGCGAACAGCTGCGCCTCGTCGACGACCACCAGCATCGGATACCAATGGTCGCGGTCGACGTCGAACATCCCGCCGAGGAACGCTGCCGCGCGGCGCATCTGGTTCTCGGCGTCCAGCCCTTCGAGATTGAGCACGGTGGAGACGCGATGCAGCCGCGCGCGCTCGCCGGCGACCTGCAGGCCGCGCTCGGTATGATCCTCGGCCTCGATCACGAGATGGCCGAAGCGCTCGGCCAGCGTGACGAAATCGCCTTCGGGGTCGATGATGGCCTGCTGTACCCAGGGCGCGCTCTGCTCCAAGAGCCGCCTGAGCAGATGCGACTTGCCGGAGCCCGAATTGCCCTGCACCAGGAGACGGGTCGCCAGCAGTTCCTCGAGGTCCATGGCGGCCACGGCGCCGGCCGTGGTCTGCCCCATCTCGATCGCAACCGTCATGCCCGACTCAGAGTCCCCGTCATTCGCGGACAGCGGCTTACCAATCCCGCCGGGTCACGTCGAGCGTTCCAGCGCGAATCGTGCCGCGTTGCCCACGGCAGAGTTCAGGGGTGACCGGACAACCGTAAGAGTGCGGGCCGATAGGGGGAATGCGGATCGTCGTCCTCGTTCTCGGGGATGACGCAAGAGCCGAATTCCCGGCTGATGCGCTCGATCTCGGTGATGCGCTCGTGGAGCCGCTGCAAATGCTCGGCCGACCTCGCCCGCCAGAACCGGAACGTATCGGCCGTCAGCGGCAGGAACGCCGTGCCGAACGGCGTCGGATCGGGAACGACCGTGCGTCCGAGCAGCATGAACCGGTCGGCGCCCGAGACCACGAGGGTCGCGTAGCCTCGGTTTCCGATCCGCCTGATCCCGTTCAGCGACCATTCGACAAGCTTGCCGAAATACGGCTCCTCGCGCCAGCGATCGGGGCAATGATCGTCGACGGTGACGTTGACCGCGTCCCGGCTGAAATGAACGATGATACCCGATTTCGCCGGGAACCAGTCGTCGTCGAGATGGCCTTGCAGCCAGGCGCAGACGAAGGCGCGGCACATCTGGGGGCGGCGGTCGTAGATGGTGCATCCGGTGCCCGTCTGCCAATGCCTGCAGAGCTGGTTCACCGGCTTGTCCACCGCGGCCACCTCCAGAACGTCGCAACAGGCGTTGCACGACCCGCATTGCCGGGTCAGTGGCACAGCCTTCGGCGGGCCGGTTGGACGAAAGCCCCCGCCGTCGCGGACCAGCAGCTTCTGCTTTTCCAGCGCGCTCAACGCGCGTTCGATCTTGAGACGGGACAGTCCGGTGGCGTCGATCACGCCCTTCATCGTCGTCGCGCCGGCCTCGACCGCGCGGACGACGCTCAGTGTCGCCTCATCCATTTGTTGTTCTTGTTGTTTGCGTCCGTTCCCTGAGGGACACAGGCTCTGCGTGATAGCTGAGCCCAACAGCTATCTTCATCCCGTTTGCCGGACAACGATCCGAGCCCGACATGCGCGCATGCGGCGGTTGCAAAAAATGCGGACCGCCCGCGATCGTGCGCCTCGTCTGGCGCCGGCAGTGGGGAACTTGCTAGCACCGCCGGTTTCACGGTCAAACAAGCTCGTTTTCAACGCGGCACGGCCCGGAAAATGATGAGGAGCCCGCTGTCCGCGACGCAGTGACGAGATGCACTGCGCCTGCGCAGGTGTGCGGGGAGGCGACACGTTTGCGTGATTGCGCGGTGATGATGGAACCAGCGTGGTGCGTCGCCCGCGCACCAAAGTAGGAACTGCTTATGAGGAGAGCTGCGGCACCTCAGTCGGAGTTTCACCCAAAGATTGTCGATATCTTTACGGGGATGCGGTAGTCGTCAGTCGTCTTTCCGGCTGGCAGGAGCCAGGAGGCTGCGATCGTGATGAGCATGCTCGCTACCCCCGCCATGATCACGATCACGGTGTTCGGCATCGTGGCCTTGGTGACGCTCGGCCTGGGCATCTACTGGCTCTTCAACCGGCAGGCGCGGTTGAGAGACATCGCCGAGATGAGAGCGAAGCTCGACGAACTCGCCCCCTCCGATCCGGAATACGGCGCGGCGAGAGCGCTCTACACATCGATGGTCGTAGACGCCGCGCGTTGGGGCTTCTTTGCTGCCGAGTCCGGATCAGGCGGCGATGGCGGCAGCACCGATCACGGCGGCAGCGACCATTCGGGCGCTTCCGACGCAGGCGGACACTCTCATTGATGCATGAACGGCCCGCTATTGCGCGCCCGAGCCGCCCTGCACGATCCTCTCGTTGAGCTTCAGGTCCACGGTCTCCACAGTGCGGTCGATCTCGGGATTGGGCACGCCGAGCTGATGCGAGATCAGCTTCACCAGCAGGTCGACGCGCTCGATGAAGGGCGCGCCGGCTGCCACTGCGCGTGCGGCCGATGACGGTTTGAGCAGGCTTTCGGCGGCCTTGGCATATTTGGCGAACGGCACCTGGTCTTCCGGATCGGCGCCGAGCTTGCGGGCGATGGCGTCGACGTGGTCGTAGATCGTTTGCGAGCGCGCGAGGTCGCCATGCACGGCATCGCGGATCGATTGCGGCTCGTGCGGGGTGATGCAGCGGTAATTGCCGGTGAGCAGCATCGACCATTTCGCCAGCGGCACGAACAGCGAATCGAACACTTTCAGCTTCACCGGCACGTCCTTGCCGTCGAGTGTCACCGCGTCGATGTCGGCCTCCAGCTCGCGCAGCACCTTGTTGTGCTTGTCGTCGGCGAACGCAGAAGCTTTGAAGTTGGTGGGCAGGCCGACATGCAGCACGTTGGCAGCCTCTTCCGGCGGACGGAACGCCTGCGGATCGGGCGAGCACAATGTCACGAGGCCCGGCTCGAAGCGCTCCCAGACCTGCGCGTTGGTATAGGCCTCCTCGAGGTCCATGTCGGCGAGCGCCGGAATCCGCTTCAGATAAGGCAGCGGCGGCATGTTCATGATCGACAGGCACGGCAGCTTCGCCGCCGCGATCTTGACCATGAGCATGCGCACGGTGTGGTTGGTGTATTGCGGCTCCTGCATCGCGAGGCCGACCAGGTCGTAGCGGGAGACGTCGACATTCTGCGGTGTCACGGCATCCAGCTTGCCGGGCAGGTCGCGCGAGAAGATCGCCCGGTGCACCGCTTCGTCGCGCAATTTGATGCGGACCTCGGTACCGTCGCGGTTGATCAGCTCTGCGGTCTTGGCGCGGCAGACCAGGGTCACATTGTGGCCGGCCATCAGCAGCTTCGTGCCCAGCAGCGAGCCGTAGGAGGCCCCGAGAATCAATATGTTACGCGCCATGTTTCGTCCCCTGGAATGTCATGTGTTTTTGTGCGCCCCGGCCGTGGCCCGAGGGCGGGTTGTCGGCATGTAAAGCGAAGTGCCGGGCGATGGCAACTGGGATAATGCATACAAGGAGCAGAGGGAGGTCCCGTAGCCCGGATGGAGCGCAAGCGTAATCCGGGGCTGCTATCGCTTGTGTCGAGATTCCCGGATTACGTGGAGCCTGTCACCGGGTCCGGGGCGGAGTGTCGCCCGGTGGTGTCATCCGGACTACAAGATCCTGCGCTGCCCGTCGGGCAAAACACGCGACCGCTGGGTCAATCGCCTCGCTTAAAAATATTCCGCTTTACCGAAATTCGGATTTGTCGTATATCTCGCCCATCCCGGCTCGATCTTGAGGGGCGATCGCGCGTCGTCACGTATCGCGGGCTGGGTTGCGGTGGACGCGGCAGCGTCGGC
>NZ_JACOFR010000008.1 GCF_019455385.1 Bradyrhizobium sp. BR 10289 | reverse complement strand
ATCGCGCTTATGGACGCGTTCGAGATGCATGACACCAAGTGATGCCGTGTCTGCTGTGGGTCAATCGCGACGGTCGGGCCCGGTTTAAGTTAGGTCCGGTCTACCTCCGTCCGCCGACATATCCTTGGGCTTGGGCTGCGGCAGCGATGGGCCAGAAGGCGACATTTCTTTGTAGGGTCTGATAATCATACTTGCCAGCGGAGACCATCGAGCAATTCATGAATCGAATTAAGCAGGGATTGCTGATTGTAACCTCGGTTGCGGCGCTGTTTATCGTCGCTCTTTGCACGTACTTCCTTTTCAGATATCCGAGTCTCAGCTCGCTCATTACGTTCTTCGTGGTCGTGCCGGTGTTCCTAATCGTGGGGCTTGGCTTCCTCAGGATTGCAAGAAACCGGAATTAGGCGCTGCAAGACTGCTTTGGGTCATGAACGACAAAACTCAAGGTGAGCATAATAGGTCCGCTTTCGGGTGCATAGCGACCAGCTGAGCCCGACGGCCGAGCCATGATTCAAGCCTCCCAACGGAAGGGGCCGAATCATGCGCTACGAACTCACCGACTATGAGTGGTTCGCCATTAAGCCGATGCTTCCGAATAAGTCGCGCGACGTGCCACGAGTGAATGACCGTCGTGTCCTCAACGGCATCTTCTGGGTCTTGCGATCCGGAGCGCCATGGCGCGACCTGCCAGAAAACTTCGGACCGTACCCGACTTGCTACAATCGGTTTGTTCGCTGGCGACGGGCCGGCGTGTGGGCCAAGCTCATGAGCGC
The DNA here is from genome assembly GCF_019455385.1 of Bradyrhizobium sp. BR 10289. Classification (GTDB taxonomy): domain Bacteria; phylum Pseudomonadota; class Alphaproteobacteria; order Rhizobiales; family Xanthobacteraceae; genus Bradyrhizobium. Next base: position 277,686 of record NZ_JACOFR010000008.1, on the reverse strand, counting down.
ACTCGCCGGCGCCCATGATGCTGCCGTGCAGATGATCGACACTTCCATTGTTCGCGTACATCAACATGGGGCCTGCATCACAAGAAACCGGCGTCAATCGATGGGAAGGTCACGCGGCGGTCTGACGAGCAAGATCCATGCGGTGGTCGATAGCAATGGTCTACCGATACGGCTTGCGTTGAGCCCCGGCGAAGCGCACGACGTTCGACTTGCCGGAAAACTGCTGTCTCGTCGCAAATCCGGATCAATGCTGCTTGCCGACCGTGGCTACGACGCCGATTGGATCAGAGAGCTTGCCTTGAAGAAAGGCGCGTGGGCCAACATCCTCCCGAAAAGCAACCGAAGCGATCCGATCTGCCTTAGCCCTTACCTCTATCGCGCTCGCAACCAGGTCGAACGGTTCTTCAACAGGATCAAGCAATGTCGTCGGGTGGCGACGCGTTACGACAGGCTTGCGGGAAATTACCTTGCCTTCGTCCAACTCGCATCTATCCGGCTATGGCTGGCCGCGCGTTATGAGTCCGCGCCCTATCAACGATCGACTTCTTCTTGGCCAAGTAAACCTTCCCGCTGAGTCGGGTGAGCCATACCTTGAATTCCCGTTATGCGGGAGGTGCCCCGCGGCTTCACCTTGCTCCCTTTGCGCTGCTTACGCTTTCTGAGTATTTCCTGGGAAGTTCCCGCACACTTACCAAAGATCAAGCATTGCGCCGCCTCAGCTAAAGGCGCAGGCTCAGGTCATCACAGAACGGATCTTGGCTACTATCTGTGATGAGACCGCCGATAGCGCTCCCGCCCCCTCAAACCCGGGAGCAGCGCCATGCTGAAGCGGCGTCGTTTCAAACAGACGAAATCACTCGAAGAGCGGCTTGCCGAAGAGGCGAAGCAATTGCGCGAACAGGCAGACCTGCTTCCGCACGGGTCTTTGCGCGAGCAAGTCGTGCGGAAGGCTCGGCAATGCGAGACCGGCTCGCACATGAGCGAGTGGTTACGGTCTCCTGAATTGAAGCCGCCCAAGTGAGCGGCTGAACAGCAGCTGCCGCCCGCAGCTCGCGTTGGCTCCGATGGCAGAGTCATTCGGTCACAAGTTTACGATCGTCGAGGTGACCTCGGATTCCGGGGCCACAGAGATTTGGCTAGCTCTCGCTAAGCCGAAGCAGGCCGTGACACTTGTCCTGGCAGCTGTTCCGGAAGGTTGGACCGCACAAATCCTGCCTGCCGTGCTGACCGAAGAGCAGCAAAGGATGTTCGAAGAAGTCAAGCTCAAGCCGGGAGACGTTTACAGGCTCGCTTCGGAATGAGAGCTGCTCCAACAGGCTGGCTCTCCTGACGTCCGCGAAGGGCGCTTATCGGACCCCGCAGTCCGATCGGGCAAAATAGGAACTCCGGAGTGAGGCAACCGTTTTCGCCGTATGCCCACGTATTTTTTCGACCAGCACATCGGCAGCGAAATCGACGTCGATACAGACGGGACTGATCTGCTGGACCTCGGCACCGCGCGACGCGCGTCTCTTGAGCTGCTGGGCGAAGCGATCATTCTCGAACGTGCTCGGTTCCCTTTTGGCGAGCTATCGATTGTCGTGCGGGATGAGAAAGGTCCCGTGCTCCGCGTGTCTGCCAATGTTGTTACCGAAGAACTTGCACCCTCGCAGCCAACGGCAAAGAAGCCAGCATCACGCGCGTCTTGAAGGGTTCCGGTTGGATTGAGGGGCTCAAGCCCGAATCTAGCAAGGGCCTTGCGTCACCGACGGCCCGCCATTGCGGCCACGATGATCGTGGTCCCGCTGCCGAGGAAGAGATCGTAGACCGCTTCGGACAGGCCGGCGCGCGCATTGGAGTGGCTTCGGCGTGCGGTGGCCGGTGTGCTCCGCGTTGGGATCGTCCGAAGGCTGTCGCTTGCGATCGCCCCATGGTGACAACATACCCCTGTTTTGCCCGACGGGTCAAGCTCTATTTCGCAAAATACGAAGTTTTTGGAAATGCGAAGTCATGACAGGCGCTCGGCTACTGTGCATGGGGTTGTTTTCGAACTTCGGGTCGAGAGCCTCGTTCAGCCCTTCGGCCCGCGCAGCTGCGCCGTCAGCTTTTCCATCGCCTCCGCCACGCCGCGCCATTGCGACAGCCAGCTGCGCGGAAAGCGGAAGGTGAGGTCGGCGCCGCCGACGCGGCGTTCGGACAGGCACATGCCGGGCGTGGACGCATCGCGGGTGCAGCGCGCCGTCAGCGCGGGGCTTGCGGCGGTGTAGAGATCCTCGCTGCCGTAGGGCGTCTCGGTGCGGAACATCCGCATCGTCAACCCGTCCTCGGGCTGGGTTGCGACCTGGTCGAGATAGCGCGGATAGATCGTCGCCGTGCGCTGCTCGGGCGCGAGCGCATCGTGATGGGCGGCGATCGACAGGAAGATGCGGTCGATCGGCTGCATCGTCGTCTCGACCTGATCGGCGGTGACGTGCTTCGGCGCGCCGGGCGGCTCCAGCGAGGGATAGAGGAAGTCGAGATCGATGCGCTCCTGCGGTCCGGAGTGGCGCTGGATCTTCATCCGGATCGCATTGGTCGGCAGGTTGAACAGCGTATCGCCGACACTGACCGGCAACCGGTCCGGGCCGCTCGCGCCGCCGGTGCCCCAGGTCGGCCACAAAAGGTAGGCGACCAGCGCGACGGCGCCCAGCGCCGCCGCGCCGCCGAGCACGATCGGCACGACATGCGCCCGGGCGCGGGACGAGCGGGGGGAGGCTGCCGAAAACACCGTCATGATTGTAGCACGCGTGGACCCGAGGTCGGCCGGCGGCCGAATCAGCGGCGAATATGCCATGCGGCGGCGACGCCGCGGAAAGTTCCGGCGACCGGGCTCGCAACAGGGCCCTGCGCGGGCCGGGCGGCGGCGTTAACCTTCCCTTAAGGATAATGTAGCGTTAACCGGCACGATTTGTCACAGGAAGGCTCCTCGCGTTGCGTAAGGGCGGACCGCTCCGATGACACCTGAAGCTCTCAACTCCTTCTTCTCGATCTGCATCGGTTTCGCGCTCGCGGGGGCGCTCGTGAACGGCTACCAGGCGGCCACGCAGCGGCCGGCCGGCTTCGGCCTGTTGCAGGACGGCGTGGCGCCGAAGACGTTCGCCGCGGTGCCGTTCCTGGTGTTCGCGGCCCCCTTCATCATCATGCGCAACACGCTGCGCGGCATGCGGCTGGAAAGCCGCCGCGTTGAGTTCGTGATGATGGCGACCGTCATCGCGGGCTTCTGGAGCATGATGAGCGGCACCTTCTTCCTGATGACGCTGCGCGCGACCGGCGTGCTGGGCTGACACTTTGCATCACTGCGTGGCGCGGCGGCCCTTTGCCTGAGGGCGCCGGTTTCGCTATGGCTGGGTCAACCTGACAGGAGACCTCCATGGCGATCTATGAGCTCGACGGGCAGGCGCCCGATCTTCCCCCGGACGGAAATTACTTCATCGCGGAGACCGCCACGGTGATCGGCCGCGTGCGCCTCAAGCCGGGTGCGAGCGTCTGGTTCGGCGCGGTGCTGCGCGGCGACAACGAGTGGATCGAGATCGGCGAGGGCGCCAATGTGCAGGACGGCTCGACCTGCCACACCGACCTCGGCTTTCCCATGGTCGTCGGCAGGAACTGCACCGTCGGCCACAACGTCATCCTGCACGGCTGCACGATCGAAGAGGGAGCGCTGATCGGCATGGGCTCGATCGTGATGAACGGCGCCAGGATCGGCCGCAACAGCATCGTCGGCGCCGGCTCGGTCATCACCGAGGGCAAGGAGTTTCCCGAACGCTCGCTGATCATCGGCTCGCCCGCCCGCGTGATCCGCACGCTCGATGACGCCCAGGTCCAGAAGATGGGAAGCGCGGCGCGGTTCTACGTCGCCAACGGACCGCGCTTCAAGAACGGGCTGAAGCGGATCGGCTGACGCTGGTCCGTTTGCCTGGCCGCGCAGAGCCGCGGTTCCCGAACCGTAAAATTACCGCTCGGGACTTTAAGTCTCCGCTAGCGCGGGCGTCCCTATCCTGGAGCGTTTTCAACCAGGAGGAGCGGCGCCATGGGCGACGCAGCAGCAGTGGGAGCCCGGCTCGAGGCCGGAACCAAGTTTCTCAAGAAGCTGGTCCGCTTTGCACGCGGCGCCGACACGCTGAGCGTTGCGGAGAAGGTCTACAGCATCGCCGGCTTCCTCGCGATCGTGACGACCTTCCTGCTCGTAATGTCGATCCAGACGGTGCGGTTGCAGACGACCTATCGTCACATGCATGCCTCTTCTGCGGAGGCGGCGATCAGCGTCGGGCGCATCAACGCGCTGATCTACGCCATCGTGATGGAATCGCGCGGCATCTACATGTCCGCCGACCGCAATTCGATGAAGCAGTTCGCCGACGGGTTGCTGCGCCGCAACCGCGAGCTCGCCGACGCCGTGAAGAACATGGAGCGGACCGTCGGCGACGATGATGCCGAACAATTCGCCGGCTTCCGGCAGCGCATCGCTCATTTCATCGAGTTCCGCCAGGATCTGGTGCGGCGCGGGCTTGAGATCAGTGCGGCCGCGGCGCGCGAATTGGGCGACAATGAAGCCAACCGGGCGCTGCGCAACAAGCTGAACAGCGATCTCGAGGTGCTCGAACGGATCTACAGGGAGCGCGCCCGTCGGGCGGACGAGCTCGCCGACGAGAACCGTTATGCCGCCGCCTATCTGTTCGCGCTCGGGCTCGCGGCTCTCCTGCTGGCGGGGTTGAACGTCGTCGTGATGCGCAGCTCGGTGGTCGGCGCGCTCGCCGAGATCACGCAGGCGACCGATCGGATCGCGGATGGCGACGTCAAGAGCAAAGTGCCGCATCTCGGCCGTCACGACGAGATCGGGCGTCTCGCGCGCGCCGTGCAGCACTTCCGCGACGCGGTGGCGCGCATCTTCGAGCTGGAAGAGCTCGAGATGGGCACCGCGCAGGCGCGCGACGCGGCGATGACCGAGCGCGACAATTTCAACGACAAGTACCAGGCCAAGAAGTGGCAGCTCTCCGCCGCGATCAACAGCATGCCGCAGGGCCTGGTGATGCTCGACGCCAAGGCGAACGTGGTCGCGATGAACGCCAACTATCGGAAGATGTACAATCTTCCGGACACGATCCAGGCCGGATCGACGACGCTCGAGGAAGTCCTCCAGCACCGGGTCAGGAGCGGGCTGTTCAACGGCGACGTCGCCACATATGTCGCGGCTGTGCTCGACCGGATCGCCAGGCGCGAGCCGGCGGCCAACGAGGTCACCCTGAACGATGGGCGCACCATCAAGATCTACGAGCGTCCGATGGACGGCGGCGGCTGGGTATCGGTGCACGAGGACGTCACCGAGCAACGCCAGCGCGAGCGTATTCTGGAGCGGATGGAGCGTTTCCTCGCCACCATCATCGAGAACGTGACCGAAGGCATCATCGCCAAGGACGCGCGCAACCACCGCTACGTCTTCGTCAACAGATCGGCCGAGAAGATGCTCGGCATGTCGCGTGGCGAGATCATCGGCAAGACCGCGCGGGAATTGTTCTCGGCGGAAGCCGCTGCATTGATCGAGCGGCGCGACCAACAACTGCTGGCGCAGAAGCAGCAGCTCGAGCCGATCATCGACACCATCGACAATCCGACGCGCGGGCGCCGTGTCATCTCGGCCCGCCGGGTCCAGATCGGCGGTGCCGACGAAGAGTCCCACATGTTCGTGACCATGGTCGAGGACCGCACCGGGACGATGGAAGCGGCGGCCGCCTAGGCGTTCGTTTCGCGCGGTATCAGCTTCCTTCGGATTCGCGTGCTTCGATGGCGCCCGCGACCTTCTCGTGGCCGGCAGACCACAGCGCGTGCTCGTCGCTGCCGTCAGAGTAAGGATTGGCTTCCGCCGGAATGTTTTCGCGCGCGGCGCGCTCGCCTTCCGCAAAGGGATCGCGATCGGTCATCGTGGCTTTGCCTTTCCATTACGTCACGGTCGACGTGATTGCTCTCGTGCTCACACCGACCTGTTCAAGCTCATCCGGCGGGGTTTGTTCCGGAACCGCGCTTCGATGCAGCCGTTGACTGGCAAAGGAGAGAGTGAATGAGAGCATCGTCCAGGATTTCGCACAAAGCCTTGATCGTGATCCTGAGCTTGGCAGCCGTTCCCGCGGTATCGTTCGCGCAGACAACCGGCGGTACGTCCGGCTCCGGATCGAGTGGAGGCGTTTCCAATTCGGCAGCACCGCCACCCGGCACCAACAGCCTCGGTACGGCGCAGTCATCCGGCGCCAACACGGCCCCGGGCGTCACGACCGGCACCGCCGCAGACCCTTCGACCGATAAAACCGTCCAGACCGAGAACCGGATGCTCGACAAGAAGCTGAAGAGCATCTGCCGCGGCTGCTGACGCTCGCGCGGAAGTGAGACAGCGCAGCTGTCCGGAATGCCCTGATGACGCTAGCTTGGTCCGGCTTTGAAGCGTGGAGCTTGTCCACGCGGAGGATCGAGTGATGTTACGGAAGATGATGTTGGCGGCGCTGGCCGTCGCGGCGGTCGGACTGTCGGCGCCGCAGTCGGCCCAGGCCGCGGGTGGCTGGCACGGTGGTGGCTTCCATGGCGGTGGTGGCTGGCACGGTGGTGGTGGCTGGCACGGCGGTGGTGGCTGGCACGGGGGAGGCGGCTGGGGCCGTGGTTGGCATGGCGGCGGCTTCTGGCCGGGTGTCGCGATCGGGGCGGGGATCGCCGGTGCTGGCTATTATGGCGGCTATTACGGCTACGGTTACCCCTATTACGGCGATCCCTATTACTATGGTACCGGCTATGACGATGGCGGCTATGGCGGATGCTACGTCGTGCGCAAGCGCGTGATGACGCCGTCCGGATGGCGGTACCGTCGCGTCGACGTCTGCGAATGAAGCGGACGGCCTGCGGGCCCACTAAAAAACAAGGTCGTTGACGCAGTATACCGTCAACGACCTTGCCAGCCCCGGATATTGAAATCGGCTCACGCCATCCGGTAGCCGGCACCATCGCGCGGAATCAGACGGGCGAATGTGATCCAGTTCACAAGTGGAAAAAATTAGAGCCGCACGCTATCCGCGCGAACGCTTGCGCGCGCTGGCATGGACGCGGTGACGCGCCGGTTTCTTGCGGGTAACCGACGGGGTCTCGACCTCGGTGGCCCGCGCGCTGGCAAAGGACTGCCGCAGGTTGTCGATGGATTCGTTCAGTGTCGTGACCTGCTCGGACAGGCGCTTGGTGTCGGCCTGCTGTGCCGCCATCAGCCGCTTCATGGTCTGGAGCTGGTCCTGCACGACCTGGAGCTGGTCGATCGATTCCTGCTGGGTCGCCTCCAGCCCCTTGGTCTTTTCGACCAGCTGCTCGGAGGCCTGCGCCGTGCGGGCCTGGAGCTGCCGCGAGGCCACCACCCGGTCGGTCTCCGGCGCAGAGCCCGTATAGGCGCGCCAGATCGCGATCGAGGTCACTCCGGCGATCAGCAGGAGCAGGGCGGCGGCGGTCAGCGCGATCGGCTGGGCGCCCAGGCGAAGCAAGGGGTTGGACGGTGTGTCCTCTGCGAGATCGATCATCGCTGACAAAGCCCCAAATTGAAACTTGGTGAGTGGCGAAGACCGGCAGCCCGAAAGTGGCGGCCGGGATGTCCCGAAAGTGTTACTGTTCGGCAACAATTGGGACCAAAAAGAGGCCGCGAGCCGAAAAACCTAATCGTCCCAAGCTTGGAAGGGCTCGCTCGCGCGGACCGGCGCAACCGAAGCAGAGCGGGGAGCCGATGCCGACGCGCTAGCGCCGGGCCACCAGCACGCCAAGCATGAAGGCCACGGCGAGCGCCGGAAGCGGCGCTTCGCGAGCCACGTCGCGAAGGAAGGCAAGCGCCTGTCCCGGCGTCCGCCCCTCTTCGAGGCTCTGTCGCACACTACGCGCGGTCTCGCGCACGCCTTCCGACACGTCCTTCACCTTGGCCAATGCGTCGTCGCTGTCCATCTGATTGTCCCTTTGTACGCCAAAGCACACCAAGCGGGTCGAGCGCCTATCGTTCCCACGGGACTGCAATCGCCCCCGCAGCAACGCTTCGCCTGCAATAGGCGGACGCAACGACAATCTCCGCGGCGGTTGGAATAGGAACAAGCGCAATGCGCGCCCGTTCGGAATCCATCTTCTTTCCAGCCAGGGCACTTCCCCATGTATCACCACGTCAAGAAACTGATGTTCACCGTTCGCGTCGATGAGCCGGATCCGCGGTTCGGCAACATGCTGCTCGAGCAATTCGGCGGCGCTAACGGCGAACTGGCGGCCGCCATGCAGTATTCGATTCAGGGTCTCAATTGCGAAGACCCCGATCGCAAGGACCTGCTGATGGACATCGGCACCGAAGAGCTAAGCCATCTGGAGGTCGTCGGCACCTTGGCGCGCATGCATCTCAAGCCCTCGAAATTCGACCGGCAGGCGGCCGAGGCCGATCCGCTGATCGCGATCGCGGGCGGCGGCGGCGTCAATCTGTTCAATTCGCAAGGAAACGCCTGGACCGCCGATTATCTGAAGATCACGGGCGAACTCGACGTCGACCTGCGCAGCAATATCGCCGCGGAAGCGCGCGCCAAGATCGTCTACGAACGGCTGATCAATTTTTGCGACGACGCCGGCACCAAGGACGCGCTGCAGTTCCTGATGACGCGCGAGATCACCCATATGAAGGCGTTTTCGCTGGCGCTGGAGAGCATGGGCAAGCCGGCTTTCAGCATCGGCCGGATCGCGCCGACGCCGGGTCTCGTCGATCAGTTCTTCAACGATTCCACCGGAGCCGGTGATCACGGCGAGATCGACACCCGCGGGCCCTGGAACGAAGGGGGCGACTGGGTCTTCACGGACTCGCCCGCCATCCAGGCTGGAGAGCCCGGTCCGGCAACGGCCATTGTCACCGAAAGCTCGCCGCCGGCAGACGAGGCGGGCCTCGGCGATCTCTTGCTCGACGAGCTCCGCGATATCCTGCATGCCGAAAAGCAATTGACCAAGGCGCTTCCCAAAATGGCCGAAGCGGCTCGCTTCGACCAATTGCGCGAGCTGTTCGAACAGCACCTTGTCGAAACCGAAACCCAGATCGAGCGAATCAATGAATGCTTCGAGCTGCTCGGCAAGTCCGCCCGGGCTAAGCCCTGCAAGGGGATGATGGGGCTGGTCGAGGAAGGACAGGAAATCATCGACGAAGGCGAAAAGAAGGAAGACGCTGCTGCCGACCTCGCGTTGATCGGCGCGGCGCAACGCGTGGAGCACTACGAGATTGCGGGCTACAGCACCGCGCGCAACCTCGCGCAGCAGCTGCGTCACAGCGCCATCGTCAGCCTGTTGTCGAAGTCGCTGGCGGAAGAGGAAAACGCGGACCAGTTGCTCAACCAGGTGGCGCGTTCCCTGATGTCGGTCGCGAAGATGCCGGCTGCGGTCGAGCAGACCGAACAGGGCTGACATTGACCACCGTCCGTCCTCGCCGGAGAGGACGGACGGTGTGGTCAGCCTACGGCTGAAACCGCGAGAACGGCCCGGAATAGGTCTTCGGGCGCGGAGCGGCGTAGGGCCCGAGCCGGGATGTCGTCAGGCCGAGCCGTACCAACGATTCCGCCAGCGTCACCGCAGCGGCGACGCCGTCGACCACGGGCAGGCCATGGGCGGTGGCGAGCTCGGCGGCGAGATCGGCCATGCCGGCGCAGCCGAGCACGATGGCCTCGGCACGGTCCTCGCGGGTCGCGGCGGTGATCTCCGCGGAGATTCCTGCGAGCGCGCTGGTGTTGCGCTCCTCGAGCGCAAGGACGGGGACCTCGGCGGCGCGGACGCGCGCGCAGCGCTCGGCGAGGCCGTATTTGCGCAGATTATGCTCGATCGGCACGATGGAGACACCGAGCGTCGTCACGACCGAAAAGCGCGCCGCGACCAGGCTCGCCATGTGGAAGCCGGCTTCGCCGATGCCGATCACCGGCGCTTTGGCAACCGCGCGCGCGGCGTCGAGGCCGGTGTCATCGAAGCAGGCAATGATGTGCGCGTCCGCATCCTCGCGGTCGGCGTCGCGGATGCAGCCGAGCATGCCGGGAACGGCGAAGGCCTCGTCGTAAAACCCTTCGATCGAGACCGGACCCATGTCGGGCTGGCGCGCGTCGATCACGGTACCGGGCAGGGCGATCGCGCGTGCAGCCGCGGCGATCTTTGCCGTCATCGACGCGGTGGTGTTGGGATTGACGACGTGAAGTCGCATCGCGATCAGACGAGCCTTTGTCAGACGAGCGCTATGTTAGACGAGCCCTTTGCCGGCGTCCGAACCTTTGGCCGCCTGCCGCCTGTTGAGCACGTGGATGGTGCCGAGCGCAAGGCTGATCACGGTGAACGAGACCGCCGAGATCACGGTGCCCAAGGCATAGATGTCGGGATTCGTCACGGTGGTGGTGAGGCCCTGCAGATCCAGCGGCAGCGTGTTCACCGCGCCGATCGCCTGGCTGGAGCGGGCAAGCTCGTCCCAGGACAGCGTGAAGCCGAACAGGCCGATGCCGATCACGGACGGCAGGATGATCGGCAGCACGACGTGGCGGAAGGTCTGCCACGGCGTCGCCCCGAGATCGCGCGCGGCTTCCTCGAGGCGCGGGTCAAAGCGGTTGAAGATTGCGAACATGATGAGCAGGCCGAACGGCAGCGTCCAGGTCAGGTGCGCGCCCAGACCCGAGGTGAGCAGGCCCATCGAGGTCTCGAAATTCTCGTTCCAGTGCGCCTTGATCAGATCGTCGATGATGCGGAATTCGAGGGAGATGCCGAGCGAGGTGATGATCGAGGGTACGATGAGGCTCGCGATCGCCGAATAGAACAGGATGCTTTGTGCTTTGAACTTCCTGCGGAAGGCCATGCCGGCCGCGACCGACAGCACGACGGTGACGATCATCACGATCACGCCGAGCAGCAGCGAGCGGCGGAAGGCGGCGCCCAGATCGACGATGCCGGTGCCCTGGAACAGTTTTGCGATCCAGAACGTCGACACGCCGTTCATCGGGAAAGTGAGGCCGCCTTGCGGCCCCTGGAACGACAACACGTAGATCGCGATCATGGGGCCGTAGAGAAACAGCACATAAGCCGCGAAGAAGATCGCGAGCACGTAGAACGAGCGCGGGCGTCCTTCCTTCATGCTCTACAGTTCCTTCTTGATGTCGACGATGCGCGACATCATCGTGATGATCAGGAAGGTGATGGCGAGCAGGATCACGGCGTTGGCCGCGGCCGCGGGGAATTGCAGCGCGTTCACCCGCGTCTCGATGATCTTGCCGGCGGCGGCGATCTGCTGGCCGCCCATCACGCCGATGGTGATGAAATCGCCCATCACGATGGTGATGACGAAGATCGAGCCGATCACGATGCCCGGTTTCGCGAGCGGAATGACGACGTTGACCAGTGTCTGGAAGCCGGTGGCCCCGGCGTCATAGGCGGCCTCGATCAGCGACTTGTCGATGCGCACCATCGAATTGAAGATCGGCACCACCATGAAGAAGGTGAAGAGGTGCACCAGCGCCAGCACCACCGAGAATTCGGAGAACAGCAGCCATTCCAGCGGCTGGTGGATCAGGCCCGTCTTGACGAGGCCGGAATTGACGAGGCCGTTGCGGCCGAGCAGCGGGATCCACGCGATCATGCGGATCACGTTGGAGGTCCAGAACGGGATCGTGCAGAGCAGCGACAATCCCATCTGCCAGGTCTTTGACTTGACGTGGAAGGCGAGGAAGTAGGCGACCCAGAAGCCGATGAAGAGCGTGAGCGCCCACACCAGGAAGCAGAGCTTCAGCGTCATCAGATAGGTCTTGCCGATCGTGCAGAGATCGGGGAGCTGCGCGATGCAGCCCTCGAACGTGTCGGTGTAGCCGCGGCCGGAGAAAGCCGGCAGCAGCTGGTATTCGTTGTAGTCCCAGAACGAGACGATGACCACGAAGACGAGGGGAATGAGGAAGAAGGCGAGAAACACCAGCATCATCGGCCCGGCCTGAAGCCAGGAGATGAAGGACGGCGACAGGCGCGTCGGCTTTGCCGCGCGCGCCGTGCCCGACCCCGGGATCAGACCCGGGGATGCCTGTTGCAGAACTTCTTCCGACATATCCATTACGCCGCGATGAACTCGTTCCACTTGCGGACCATGTAGTCGTTCTCGTCCATCACGGCGTTCCAGCACGCGACCGCGCCCATGCGGTCCTCATAGGAGCCGCCGTCACGTACCGCGCCGGCCTTCTCCAGCAGCGAGCCGTCGGGCGCCTTGATGTCCTTCTCGGCCGGCTTGCCTTCCATCCAGTACGCCCACTCGTACGGCTCCATGTGCGCCTTGGCGGTGGAGAGCACGGCGGAGTAGTAGCCCTGGCGGTTGAGATAGGCGCCGGCATAGCCTGACAGGAACCAGTTGACGAACTCGTAGGCCCAGTCGAGCTTCTGACCCGACACGCCCTTGGAGACGCAGAAGCCCGAGGCCCAGGAGCGATAGCCTTCCTTGAGCGGCTGGAAGGTGCAGGCGATGCCCATCGATCGCACCTTGGTCACCGCCGGCGACCACATCGACTGAATGACGGTTTCGCCTGACGCCATCAGGTTCACGCTCTCGTTGAAATCTTTCCAGAAGGCGCGGAACTGGCCGGCCTTCTTCGCCTCGGTCATCACCTTCATGGTGAGATCGATCTCCTCTTTGGTCATGTTGCCCTTGTCGGCATATTTGTGCTTGCCGGTGGCTTCGACGACCATCGCCGCGTCCATGATGCCGATCGAGGGGATGTTGAGGATCGAGGCCTTGCCCTTGAATTCGGGGTTGAGCAGCTCGGACCACGAGGAGATCGGCCGCTTGATCAAATCGGGGCGGATGCCGAGCGTGTCGGCGTTGTAGACGGTCGGGATCAGCGTGACGAATTCGGTCGCCGACGTCGCAAACTTCTTGGAGTCCTTGCCTTCGAGATACAGCACCTTCCAGGGCGCGGTGCCCTGGCTGCCGATCTTCTTGCCGCCGGGCGTCATGCCCTTGGTGAAGACCGGAGTGATGTTGTCGAATTCCTTGATCTTCTTGGCATCGAGGGCAAGGATGTTGCCCGACGGCACCAGCTTCTTCAGCGAGAAATATTCGGTGTCGAGCACGTCGAAGGAGTTCGGCTGGGTCATCACGCGCTTGGTGACGTCGTCGGTGGTCGCGGTGATGTATTCGATCTTGATGCCGGTGTCCTTCAGGCACTGCTTGGAGATGTCGTCGCCCTCGTTCACGGCGGTGCCGAGATAGCGCAGCACCTTCGCGTCGGCCGACTTCACGTAGGGAAAGCCGGTGATGGCGCCGGAGCCGGCTGCAAGGCCGGCGAGACCCGCGGTGCCCTTCAACAGCGTGCGGCGGCTGACGCCGGTTGTCCTGGTCGTCTCGGTCATATCGCTCACTCCTCTGTGTTGCGCATTCTCTGAAATCGTCGGCGCTATTGCAGGCGCTGCGCCTTGGCGGGATCCCACGTGGCCAGCACCCGATCGCCCGGGCGGAACGGGTGGACGTCGAAGGTGGCCTCGGGAACGTGGGAGAACAGGGCGGTGCCGTCGTCGAGCGTCAGCGAGACGGCGATGTAGGAGCCCTGGTACTCGGTCTGGGTCAGCAGCGCCGGCGCGCCGAACGCGCCGTCAGTGACCGGCTTGATGCCGAGCTGATCGGCGCGCACGGCGATGAGGTTGCCGGCGTCGCTGAGGACGTTGTGGCCGCCGATGAAGCGCGCCACGAATTCGGTGCGGGGGTGGTGGAAGATGTCGCGGGCGCTGCCCTGCTGCTCGATCTTGCCGTGGTTCATCACCACGATGTGGTCGGCGAGCGCCATTGCCTCTTCCTGGCCGTGGGTGACCTGGATGAAGCTGATGCCGAGCTCGCGCTGTAGCCGCTTCAATTCGCCCCGCATCTTCACCCGCAGGAACGGATCGAGCGCGGACAGCGGCTCGTCGAGCAGCAGGATCTGCGGCTCGGTGATGAGCGCGCGGGCGAGCGCGACGCGCTGCTGCTGGCCGCCGGAGAGCTGGGCGGGGAGGCGGCCGGCGTAAGGGCTCATCGCAACCAGCTCCAGGAGTTCGCCCGCCTTCTTGTGCCGTGTCGCCTTGTCGATGCCGCGCATTTTCAGGGCGAATGCAACATTGTCGAGCACGGTCAGATGCGGAAACAGCGCGTAGGACTGGAACATCATGGCCGTGCCGCGCTCGGCCGGCGGCAGGTCCGTGACGTTCTGCGCGCCGAGAATGATGTCGCCCTCGCTGACCGCCTCGTGGCCCGCGATCATGCGCAAGGTGGAGGTTTTGCCGCAGCCGGAGGGGCCGAGCAGGCAGCAATAGGTGCCGGCGGGGATCTTGAGGTTTACGGTGTCGACCGCCAGCGTCGTGTCGTAGCGCTTGGTGACGGCGACCAGTTCGAGAGCGGCAGGAGTGGCCATGGCGTGTCCGCAGGGAGGGCGATGCTCCGGCTTTCTCCGCAAGGTCCGTGCCAATCGCCCGGAGGCGGCCGGATTCCAAAACTGTGCAGTGGAGTCAGATCGTTAGATCGAATCCGGCGCAGCGGCGCGGCCCGCCGGAGGGTCGTTAATATGCACACAAAATGTGCGCAGATTGTATAAAGTTTCGCCTGTGATTGGATACAACTGGTCGACTAACATTCAAAAGCCAGACGTCGCCGATCGAGCCCTCAACCCCAACCCCTCGAACTATGGCCGCCAAGACCCGCCCCAGATCCGATGCGCCAGACGCGAGCGATCGCGTCAGCCGTATCAGGGAGGGCGTGACAGCGGCGATCCTCGAGCATCGTCTGCTGCCCGGCACCAAGCTCGGCGAGGACGAGATCGGCGAGATCTATGGCGCGAGCCGCACGCTGGTTCGCACCGCGCTGCAGCAGCTTGCGCATGAGGGCATCGTCAACATCGAGAAGAACCGCGGCGCCTTCGTTGCGCGCCCGACGCCGGCGGACGCGCGCGAAGTGTTCGAGGCGCGTCGCCTGATCGAGCCCACCATCGTCGATCACGCGATCGATGCGGTCTCGCCGGCCTGGATCGAGCGCCTCCAGCGGCATCTTGCCGAGGAGCGCGAGGCGGAGCTGCGCGGCGACGCGCGCGCCTCGGTCCGCCTCTCCGGCGAGTTTCACAAGCTCGTCGCCGAGATGAGCGGCCACAGCATCTATCTCGGTTTCCTCAAGGAGCTGATCGCGCGTTCCTCGCTGATCATCCTGCTCTACCGCCGCCACGACACGCCGGCCTGCGGCACCGAGCATCACGCCGGCATCGTCAGCGCGATCCGCAAGCGCGACAGAGAGGCCGCGCGCGCGCAGATGCTGTCGCATCTGAACGAGATCGAGGCCGAGCTGTTCCTGAAGGATCCCGCCGTTGACGAGCTGCGGCTCGCCGACGTGCTCGGCGTGTGAGCAGCGCGTAGCGCGCCTGGATCAAGTCGCGGTTGGTGACGTTCGCCCGCAACCGGCTTTTTGCGCTGCGACGCAGACTCGGCTTCCGGAACGGCGGGAGGCAACGGAGAGCTTGTCACAATTTCGGGACGATCATCCGAGGCGCGGCTTCTAAGCGTCTTCAGAACCAGAAAGAATTTCTCGGCCAACTGAGTGAGGCTCGCTGCGCCTCCATCTGGGTTTCGGGAACCAGAGGATTCGCTGGCAATTCGATCACTTGCGATGAGCGTGGGCAATTTAATTCGTCGCGCCGAGCGAATTATGACAGTGCGCTGCGACGTAACGTGACTATTCCTCGCGGGCGGCACCGGCTATATGCTGGCGTTCTGTCATAGAATTGTCATGTCATCGGATATGCTAAAATCAGACGCCACACCGGCTCGCAAGATCATGAGCGCGCCGGACGGGAGTCCTGTCACCAAGGACAATAAGAGAACGCAAGTCCTCGCCGGCTTCCTCAGGCAGGTTGATGGGGTCGGGCCAGGTGCGCCAAGTGCGGAACGCGCCGTCGTCGAGGGCGCCGTGAACGATCAGGCGCCATCGCGTGACGCGGCGCGTCCCGCCGGCGAGATCGAGCTCAAGCTGCTCGTCGATGCCGATCGCATGGCGCATTTCAATGCGGCGCCTGTCATCGCAGCCAATGCCCGCAACAAGGGCTCGCGAAAGCATCTCAAGTCCGTCTATTACGACACGCCCGAGCGCCTGCTGCGTCGTCACGGCCTCAGCCTGCGCGTCCGCCAAAGCGGCGCGCGCTTCGTGCAGACCGTGAAGACCGAAGCCGCGGACGATCCGCTGCGGCGCGGCGAGTGGGAGGCGAGCGTGCCGTCGCTTGCGCCCGATCTCGCGCTGGCGATGCCTTTCATTCCGGAGAAGCTTCGCGAGCATCTCGCAGCGCATCCGCTCGAAGCCGTCTTCACCGCCGACATCCATCGTCACGCACGGATGCTCGACCTGCCGTCCGGCACCGTCGAGATCGCCTTCGACCAGGGCGCACTGACCGCCGGCGACCGCTCGCTGCCGGTGAGCGAGATCGAGCTTGAACTGAAGGGCGGCGCTGCGAGCACGATCTACGAGATCGCCTTGCTGCTTGCGGAGCAGGGCGCCGTGAAACCGTCGATCAGCACCAAATCGGCGCGGGGCTTCGATCTTGCCGACGACAAGCCGCCGTCGGCGCGACGGCCGCGCAAGCTGCGTCTCGATGCGTCGGTCACGCTGGATGAGGCGTTCGCGACGATCCTGCGCTCCTGTTTCCTGCACCTGCTTCAGTCGCTGCCGGCGGCGGAGGACGGACGCAATCCCGAAGGCGTGCATCAGCTGCGCGTCTCGCTGCGCCGGCTGCGGTCGGCGCTCGATCTGATGCGGTCGGTCGGCGCGCTCAGCAATCTCGATGCGCTGCGCTCGGAAGCCAAATGGCTGGCTCAGGATCTCTCCGCCGCGCGCGACTGGGACGTGTTCCAGCTCGAGACCTTGCCGACGATCGCAAAGGCATGTCCCTCGGTCTCCGGCTTCGACACGCTGGGCAGGGCCGCGGGCAAACGCCAGTCCGACGCCTATCGCAAGGCGCATCATGCGCTCGCCGATCGCCGGTGCGCGGTGTTCCTGATCGGCCTCGGACACTGGATCGAGACGCGCGGCTGGCGCAACGGTGTTGCCGCCGAAGATCTCGGCCGGCTCGCCGAGCCCGCGGTCAATTTCGCGCAGCGCATCCTGTCGGCGCAACATGCCAAGGTGCTCAAGCGCGGCCGCCGCTTCAAGTCGCTTGGGATCGACGAGCTGCACCGCGTGCGGCTCGCGACCAAGCGGCTGCGCTATCTCAGCGAGTTCCTGCTGCCGCTGTTTGCCGATCGCAAATGCGCGCGGAAATTCTCGCGCCGGGTCGCCGCCCTGCAGGAGGAGCTCGGCGCCTTCAACGACATGGCGGTCACCGCATCGCTGCTCGACGGGCTCGGCACCGAGCCTGAGAGCGCAATTGCCGCCGCCGCCATCGCCGGCTGGCAGGCGCGCGCATCGGTCGGCGTTCAGCCCGCCCTGCAGAGCACGTGGCGCGATTTCACCGCCGCGCGCGTCCCGTGGTCGTCAGAGGGCTGATCGCACATTCCCAAAAAAGTTGCGCCCAGCCATTGGGGGATGGCTGGGCGCGCGCGAACCGGTCTGGGACGGGGAGGGGTGGGGATGTGACCGGGTCGCGTAACCTGTCGTCTCGTTCCTACTGATCCTTTGCGCTGGCGGTGGAGACCGCCGGCTTGGTATCGCCGAGCGAAACCCAGACATTGGGATCCGCCTGCGACTGGCGTTTGACGAAGCGGTAGCCGGTCTCGGTCCAGGCAATGACGTTCTCGTTCTGATTGTCGAGAACGAACTCGCCCTTGTCGGTCTTCACCGTCAGCACCGCGTGCCCTTCGCCCTTCTTGTCGCGCACGACGGTGATGAGCAGGGCCTCGCGAGGCCAGCCGGCATCCATCAGCATCTTGCGCTTCAACAACACGTAGTCTTCACAGTCGCCGTAGCCGTCGGTCGGCAGCGACCACTTCTCGATCACGCCCCAGTGCTCCTGGTCGGTCAAAGGCTTGATGGTCTCGTTGACCCAGCGATTGACCTTGACCAGATCGCGCCACGCCGTCTGCGACATCACGATGTCGCGCGGCTGCGTCGCAGCGCCCTGGCACTGAGCGGGATTATCCGCGCAGAATTCGACCCAGCCGATCGGCGCACGCGTGGTGTCGCCGAGGCTCGCGTAGAGCAGACGGCTTTCACCGGCCTGCGCTGTCGCGCTGATCCCGAAGAGCATGGCGGCCAGCGCCAAACCCTTCCCCTGTCCCCTGAAGTCCAACATTGCGGCCCCCGTTTCTTGTTGGGACCACCATCGCAGGGAGCTTTTGAGTTGCCGCTAAGTCAGCCAAGTCAAGTCGAATCGAATGCAAGTAAAACGCGCGTCAAATTCGATCTATACTTGAATCGAATTCGACTAAAATTTGAGACGACTGCAATTGATTCAAATTTTATCGATTAACGCGGAAACGCTGGCGGAACCGCTGTTTGCGGGCGCCGACAGGCCCCGCGTTAACCGGCGCCAGAGCTGTAGCACGCATGAAAAAGGCGGCGTCCGCATCGCGGAGGCCGCCCTCAGGGCTGGAAATCCGGTGGTTTTGGTGCGTTCGCGCTTTACCGCGCGGTAACGCTCTCTTCGAGAGTCTCGATCGGCTGCTCGTGCATGAACTCGAGCGCGAAGCCGTCCTCGAGATTTCGGACCACGCGGCCCTGCACCCGGCCGAGCAGAACGATCGATTTGAGCGGCGGGCGGTTCTCGGCGGCAATGGCGGCGCCGGAGAGAGAGAGATCGATGATGCGGCAGGTCATCTTGGTGCCGTCCTCGAGCGTCAGCACCGCGATCGGGTTGCGCGGCACGATACGGTCGTGGCGGCGGTCTTCCGGCAGGTTGAGGATGTCGCGGTTGGCGAGCCAGGTCAGCTGGGCCGCGAGCTTGTCGCGCTTGCGGGGCGTCGCGCCGATCGTCATGGCGAAGCCATTGTCGATGATGCGTGTGATCTTGCCCTCGACGCGGCCGATATGGTCGAGATAGGCGACGACGCGGTCGCCGACATTGCCGATGCCGGGGGCGAGCAGCGCAAGGCCGCCCGGGGACATATTGATGACCTGGCAGGGGAATTCCCGGCGGTCGGGCAGCATGTAGCGGCCGAGCAGGTGAACCTTCACCCGCTGGAAACGCCGACGTTCCTCGGCGGCCGGAAGAAATTTTTTGTTCGCCAACGCCATTTTCACAACCCGACCCCCCGCCTGGCGGAGTCCGCGACGACCCTAAGGTGCATAGGGTTAATGGCCCGTTAGGATTGCGTGCGTCGATGACGAACTGAAACAATGCGTTCAAAAAGCCACATCAAAGGCGGGCAGGCCAAAACGGCCATCGCGCCGAGGTCCAGCGCTGCCGCCGCGGATCCGGCCGATTTGGCCAGCCGCCCGGCGATGGCCGGACCCAGCATCATCGCGCCATAGAACAGAGTGTAGAACACGCCCATCCCGATCGCCCGGGTCTCCGGCGCGAGCACGCGGGCGGCGAGACTCATGATCGGGCCGGCCGGAAAGCCGCCGATGAGGCCGATCAGGACGAGGATCGTGATGACGGCGTCGGACCGCGTCAGCCACGCCAGCAACCCGGCCACAACGAGGCTGGCTACGATTGTCAGGACAAATGGGTTGCCGCGATCGGCGAGATAGCCGCCTGACGGCACCGAGATGACCGACAGCCACATCACCACGCTGATCGCCGATCCGGCCGCGGCAATGGTCCAGCCGCGCTCGGCCAGCAGCGAGGGGCCGAATGAGAAGATCATGGCGAAGCCGACATTATAGAGGCCCCAGATCCCGCCCGCGACGATCACCGCCAACAGTGCAAGCCGATCAAGCCGCCCCGAGCCGGCTGCGCCGGTCGTCGACGCCGGCGGCGGCTGATAGAGCGTAATCAGCATGATGCCGATCGCGGTCAGTGCACCGGTCGACAGGAACACCGCGCCCGCGCCGTAGGCCGTACCGATCGCCGGCAGCACCAGCAGCGAGATCGCAACGCCCGCCGGCCACGAGTTGACGAAGATCGCCATCGCGGTCGCGATCTCCTTGCCCGCAAACCAGTCGGTGCCCATCTTGGTGAGCTGCACCGTGAGCAGCACGCCGCCGGCGCCGGAGGCGAGGCGGCCTGCCATCTGCCAGCCCCAGACATCGGTGGTGGCCATGACGAGGCTGCCGCCCGTCATCAGCAGCAGCGCTGCGATCGTCGTGGGCTTGTCGCCAAGCGTCCGTCCGATCGCGCCGCCCGGCAGCGCCAGCACCACGCCCGGCGTGAAATACAGCCCGATCAGGATGCCGATATCGGCAAGGCCGACGCCAAAGGTCTGTTGCAGCAGCGGCGCGACCGCCGCCACGCTCTGGAACTGGAACGCAATGGTCAGGCGCACGACGAACAGGATCGCAAGAATGCCCCAGCGATTGCGCAACGGTCGATCTCCCCATGCCCTCAGTCAAAGGTGCGGTGGGGAGAGAGGAGAGTCAACCCGTGGCCTTCTTCGTCGCGCGCTGATACAGCAGGCCCAGCAGCGCCAGCAGCACCGCGGCAGACAGCCCGAGCGACCAGTGAATGCCGATCGCCGCACCAAAGACGCCGACGGTGATGCCGCTGAAGGCGCGCATCCCGAGCCCCGCCATGTTGTAGAGGCCGACGACGCGGCCGCGGATGTCGTGCGGCGCGTTCAGCTGCACCAGCGCCTGCGCCATGGTGTTGAACGACAGCTCGAAGAAGCCGGCGAAGAACAGCAGCACGATCGCGACCGGATAGATTTTCACCGCGGCGAAGCCGAGCAGCGCCACGCTCCAGAGCATCGCCAGCGTGATCGCGGTGCGCGGCGTGCCCTTCAACCGTCCCCAGGATTCCAGCGCGATGCCGGCGAGCAGCGCACCGGCCGCGTCCGCCGCGAGCAGCACGCTGTAGGACACACCGGGATCGCCATGGCCGAGATCGCCGGCAAAGCCCGGCATCTGCGCATGATAGGCATTGCCGATCATGAAGGAGGTGAGGCCAGCCAGCGATGTCATCGCGGTCAGCACCTTCTGGGTGCCGATGGCGCGGATGGTCAGCATGATGTCGGCAAAGCCGCGCACCGCGAAACGTCGCACCGCCACACTGCCGTCGCGCACCGGCGCCCAGAACAGCCACAGCAGCATCGGCAGATAGAACAGCGTGTTGAAGATGATGCCGTGCGAGGTACCGAGCGTCAGCATGATCACGCCGCCGACGGCCGGGCCAACCAGGATGCCGAGATAGCGTGCCATCGCGTTCAGCCGCACCGCGCTCGGCAGATCGGCAGGGCCGACGAGGTCATAGAGCAGCAGTTGGTTCGGCGTCTGCCAAAGGACGCCGGCGCAGCCATGGATCACCAGCAGCAGCATCGCGTGCCACATCTGGATCGTGTCGGTGATGAAGAAGAAGCCCCATCCGGCCGAGGCGAGGATGAACAGCAGCATGCCACACTGGATGATGCGGCGCGGATCGATGCGGTCCGCGAGCCCGCCGACCGCGACCGAGAACAACAGGAACGGCAACCAGTGCGACAGCACCGCAAAGCCGCCCAGCGTCGGCGAATGGAATTTCTGGAACACCACCCAATAGCTGATCACGTGCTCGATATTGTCGGCCATCATCGCCAGCACATAGGCGATGAACTGGAGCCGGTACGGCACGGACTTCATCGCCGCGAACGATCCGGACGCGGCATGCGAATTTTGGGGAAGCGGGTTCAAGCGGCACCTGGGTGGGACTTCATCCGGCCATTACACGGACGCTGGTGAGTGCTCAAGACACTTCGGTGCGCTTGAACATCTGCCATGCGCTGCCGCAACACACTCAACCGTCATCCTGGGGTGCGAGACATGGGACGCAACGCGTCCCATGTCGCGCACCCCAGGATGACGGCGGAGTGTGTCGCAGGCTTCGTAGCCCGGATGAGGGAAGCGACATCCGGGACCGCTCCCGCGTGTAGCTCCGCCCATCCGGGCGACGAGACTACCCGAGCCGCTTCACATAAACCCCATACGGCACGCCCAGAATATCCGGCGCGTCGCCAACCCTCACAAATCCCATCCGCAGATACATTGGCAGCGCTACCGTCATGATAGGCGTCGTATGCAGCGCAATGGCGCCCGCCTGGTCGCGCTCGGCGCGGCGCAGGCATTCCTCCGTCAATTGCCGGCCGATGCCCTTGCCGCGCGCGGTGGGATCGACCACCAGCATGCGGATGACCGGCCAGGCCGGATCGAAGAACGCCGCCTTCGGCGCTTGCGGCCCGAGATAGGCGACAGCGCCAACAATGTGCCCGCAAGCTTCGGCGACGATGATCTCGCCGGTCCTGGCAAGCTCCGGCATCTTCGCGACATTGGCGGTGAACAGTGGCCAATCGGAATAATCCCGCTCGAATTGCGCGAACGCGGCGAGCGCGACGCGCACAATCGCTTCCGCATCCTCTGGCCGATAGTCACGCAGCATCGGCAACCCCCTCGCGCACCTCAGTGCGCAGCCGCCGCAGGCCGAGTCGCTCCGGCAAATTGCCTGGCGTCTTGACGTTCCAGACGAGGGCAGCAGCTTCGAGCGATCGGATCAGCCACCAGCCGGGATCGACCTGTCCCGGCAACAATCCCATCTTCGCTGAACCTGGATAGGCATGATGGTTGTTGTGCCAGTTCTCGCCCATGCTGATCAGCGCCGCGAGACGGACATTGTAGCCCTGTGCGGCGACGCCATCGATGATCCAGACCTGATCGCCTCTGGTGTGCGAGAAGTGGCCGACCAGCCAGTGCCCGGTCACGCAGACGCTGACGCGCACACAGATGCCCCAGACCACCCAGTCCACACCGCCGATCGCGAAGAAGAGCAAGGCCCACGGCAGTTGCTGCAACATCCATGTGCGCTCGACCAAAGCGTAGAATCTGTCATTTGCGAGTCGCGGCTCGAGCATGAAGCCAGGTGGATGGCGAAGCACCAGGTGGCAATGCAACTGCCACCACGCATCGCGCCAGAAGCCGGCGCGATGGCAGGAATAGTCATGGCAAGCGGGTTGGCGCTGCGCCCAGTCGCGGAAATCGTGCTGGCGGATCATGCCATAGGGGCCGGCCATGCCCACGAGCGTGCCGAGATAGACGAGGAGACGTTCGAGCCAAAGCGGACAGTCGAAGCTCGCATGGATCAGCTTGCGATGCATGCCGACGGAATGTCCGCAGCACAGCGTGATGGCACTCGTCGCGATGAAGAGAGCGAACGCGGCCCAGGAGAAGGTGATGGGTCCGAGCGCCATGGCGGCCCCCGTCATGCCCGCCAGCCACAGCGATTTCGCAGGCGCCCATTGCACGGTGCCGTCCAGCGGATCGGTGTCAGGCGCGATGACAATTCGTTCCGAGCCTGGTCGCAAATCCATGGTCTGATCCCGGCAGAGTTCCGAAGCAGGTGGTACTGGCGCATATGCAGCGTTGCGGATACAACCGCGGCGTGTCAACGGTTCGCGTTGGTATTTCCAACGCCGTACGGCTGACATAGGGTGGTCGCCGACCCGCACCAATGAAGCAAAACAAGCGGGGCAGCGAGGAAACAGCCATGGAATCCATCCGCGTCTGCACCCATGCAGGGCCGGGCTCGGAGCCCGTCATCCGCACCGTGCCGTGGCCGAAGGTCGGCCGCAAGGCCGCGCTGATCAAGGTCGGCGCCTGCGGCGTCTGCGGCACCGATCTGCATATCCTTAGAGGTCACTGGCCGAAGCCGCTGCCGTGGCCGTTCACGCTCGGTCACGAGCTCGGCGGAATCATCGTCGAATGCGGCGATGCGTTCACCGAGGACTTCATGAGCAAGCCGCTCAAGGTCGGATCGAAGGTGATGATCCCGCCGCTGATGCCTTGCGGCCATTGCTATTACTGCATCCACTATCCGCAAACCGCCAACAAATGCCTCACGCCGGTCTATTACGGCCGCTATCTCGGCTTCGACAAGGCGCCGCACATGTGGGGCGGCTGGGCTGAATATGTCTATGTCGACCTCGAGATGCTGCCGGGCACCAAGATCTACAAATTGCCCGACGACATGTCGCTGCGCCTCGGCGCGTTGTCGGAGCCGCTGACCTCCTGCATCCGCGCCTTCAACCGTGCCACCCGCGCGGGCGGTTTTTCCTGGGGCGACACGGTGGTGATCCAGGGCTCGGGCCCGATCGGCATTCTCGCGGTGGCGGCGGCGAAAGAGATGGGGGCAGGGCGCGTCGTCTGCGTCGGCGCGCCGGAGGAGCCGCGGCTGAAGCTCGCGCGCGAGTTCGGCGCGGAGGCGACCGTCAAGATCGAGGAGCTCAAGTCGCCGCAGGAGCGCATCGCCCGTGTGCGCGAGATCGTCGGTGGCTTCGGCGCCGATCTCGTGATGGATTGCTCGGGCCATCCGTCCGCCGGCCCCGAGGGCATCGAGATGCTGCGCGACGGCGGCACCTATGTCGAGATGGGTCAGTTCACGGACGCCGGCTCGATCGACACGTCCTGGCATCGCATCTGCACCAAGGACCTCAACGTGCTGGGATCCTGGGGCTTCACCGGCAACGATCTGCCGCTCGGCGTCGACATGCTCTACCGCACCCGTGACAAATATCCCTGGCTGAAGATGCAGACGATCTATCCGTTCACGGAAGCCGGCGTCGCGCAGGCGGTGAAGGACGCGATGGCGATGAAGACGGTGAAGTCGACCATCGTGCCGTGGCCCGAGCTGGTGGAATAGCAGATGCCGTCCATCCCGCACGATCTCGCAGCGTTCCTGGTCGAAGCCAAGCGGCGCACCTATGCCGGCCTCGACGACGATGCCACCACATCGACGCCGTTGCTCGCCGGCTCCAAACAGCTCGAGCATCGCGCGCCGCCTTATGCCTACCGCGATATCTATTTCGGAATGGGCTTCTTCGTCGGGCAGGAGACGGTGGCCCGGGATGACCGCGTCATCTGGTCGATGAGCTACAGCGGCGGCGTCCGCGCCGATATCGCCGACCGGGACACTTTCCTCGCGATCTACAAATTTTTACGGCAGGCCCTGCTGGGTGTGAGCGTCGCGGAACCCTATCGTGGTCCGCGTCTGCTCGAGCAGGACGGGATGGTCTATCGCAACGAGGTCGAGGGTTCGCTCGACCGCTTCCATGGCGTCGAGGCGATTGCGCGGCATGATGGCGCGCCGCTGTATGATCTGCGCTATAGTGGTGGCCTGCTGCGGTAGTCTCGTAGCCCGGATGGAGCCAACGGGTCGGCGCAAAGCGCCGCCCGATGACAGGCTCCGTGTGATCCGGGGCTGCT
The DNA here is from genome assembly GCF_019455385.1 of Bradyrhizobium sp. BR 10289. GTDB lineage: Bacteria > Pseudomonadota > Alphaproteobacteria > Rhizobiales > Xanthobacteraceae > Bradyrhizobium. Next base: position 252,380 of record NZ_JACOFR010000008.1, on the reverse strand, counting down.
CGCCGCGGAGAGACTTTTCCCGGATTACGCTTCCGCTCCATCCGGGCTACAGGTTGGGTCTGGAATGAGCGCCGAAATGACAAAGGAACACACATCAGAACCAAACAAGCGCTCCCCCTTCAGGGCCATCCGCGCGATCGACTACACCGTCATCTTCGTGCGCGACATGGCGGCGATGCGCCGCTTCTACGAGGACGTTCTCGCCCTTTCCCTGCTGCGCGAGCTGTCGCCAAACTGGATCGAGTATGGCCTCGGCCCCAACACGCTGGCACTGGCAAGGCCGAGCCGGACCGCGACTGACGCGCCGACACCGACGGGCAGCGCCTCGCTGCAACTGGCCTTCCGCGTGTCCGCAGCAGACGTCGATGCCTGCGCCGACGAGCTGGTGCGGCAGGGCGTGGCGCTGCTCTCGCCGCCGACCAACCAGTCCTTTGGTCACCGCACGCTGTTCTTCCGCGATCCCGACGGCAATCTGCTGGAGATCTATGCCGAAATCTGAATGCTCAAAAGGTTCCACCCGAAATCCCCGGCTTATTCACGCCGAGGTGAAACTTAAGCCCTAGTTCCGGCTTTCAGTTCGCGGGAGAGGTCCTTTGAAGCGAATCCTGAAACCCATCACCTATGTCCTGGCGGCCGTCTACTTCCTGGTGGATGCCGTCTTCATGGCCGTGGCGCGGCCGATCGCGCGCTGGATCGGCCGGCATTTCGAATTCAAACGGCTGCGCGCCTGGATCAGATCGCTGCCGCCTTATCCGTCGCTCGCGCTGTTCTCCGTGCCGGTGATCATTCTGGAGCCGATCAAGCCGGTGGCGGCTTATCTTGCCGCAACCGGTCAGATCGTGTGCGGCGCGGCGACGTTCATCGTCGGCGAGCTGCTCAAGCTCGTGCTGGTCGAGCGCCTGTTCCATCTCACGCGCGACAAGCTGATGCGGATTCCTGCGTTCGCGTGGGGCTACGGCAAGTTCACGGAGATGAAGGCGTGGCTGCAGGCCACCGAAGCCTGGCGCGCCATCCGCGCCCTGAGCCGGTCGGTGAAAGACCAGATCATGCGGGTGAGAGCAAGGCTGGCGGGCAGCTTCAGCAGGCTCGTGACGTCCAGGGATTAGAACCGGACGCAACGATGCGAGCTCGCGCTTGTCGGCAAGCGATATGTTGTCTCACGCGCTCTCCCTCACCAACCTCGCCCCCACCACTTTGGTACCCTCCATCTCGCGCACGATGCGCTCGTCAGGTCCCACAATGCCGAGATCGAACTCGCGCTCCGGCGTCACCAGGATCATGCGCCGACCGACGATCACTAGCACCGTCATGTCGTTGTGCTCGCCTTCCACGGCCCAGGCACGGATGTCGTCGGCGTAAGGCTGTTTGCGCCAGGCGTTGGGAGAGCCCGGGTCGCAGCGGATTTCGACGCCGTCGTCCGACGTCGTCACGACCAGCTTCGACCGGCTCGGCTTCCAGCCTTCGTCGAGCAGATCGCTCGCCAGCCAGAGGCAGGCAAAGTCCTCGCATTCAGTCGGCCGCTCGGCGTAGATCGCGCAGCCGCCGCCAGGCTTGCAATGCCCGCACCAGCTGCCCGCGGGCTTGGCCAGGGCCTCGATGGCCATCACCTTGCAACACAGCGTGCAACCGCCGCAGGCGCGTTGGGCAGGGGAGGTCACGCGGTCATGTCCAAGAGACCCGGTTGCGGTTTACCTTAAGCGAAGTTGCTACAAAAATCCGCTGCAACCTCCAAGGCGCGGCGCTCTTCGGAAAGCCATGCATCAAAGGCATGGTGATTTGGCCGCACTTGGCGTAAAGAGCCCCCAATCACATCGCCAGCGTGCGGCCGGGCCATTTGCCGCGCACGCCAGCTCAGGTCCGCCGGTTCGTCGGCCCGCACCTGAATTAACCAAGGTTTCCCATCCCGTGTCTCTTCCGGCCCTGCCCCCGCCGCTCGCCCAAGCTTTGGCCGAGCGGAACTACGATTCACTGACCCCCGTTCAGCTTGCCGTGCTGGCCCATGAAGCGACCAGCCGCGACCTCCTGGTCTCGGCCCAGACCGGCTCCGGCAAGACGGTGGCTTATGGTTTGGCCATCGCCAAAAATCTGCTCGACGATGCCGAGCGGTTCGCGCAGGCCGGCGCGCCGCTCGCCCTGATCGTAGCGCCGACCCGCGAGCTTGCGCTGCAGGTCCAGCGCGAGCTCGCCTGGCTCTATGGTCATGCCGGCGGGCGCGTCGTCTCCTGCGTCGGCGGCATGGATCCGCGCCGCGAGCAGCGCGAGCTTGCGGCCGGTGCGCACATCGTTGTCGGCACGCCCGGCCGGCTCTGCGATCATCTCAGGCGTAACCGTCTCGACATCTCGGAATTGAAGGCGGTCGTGCTCGACGAGGCCGACGAGATGCTCAATCTCGGCTTTCGCGAGGACATGGAGTTCATTCTCGAGACCGCGCCGGAGACCCGCCGCACCCTGCTGTTCTCGGCGACGTTTCCGCGCGGCATCGTCGCGCTGGCGCGGCAATATCAGCGCGATGCCTTCCGCATCGAGGTCGCGGGTGACGAAGGCGGGCACGCCGACATCGAATACCGCGCCACCCGCATCGCCCCCGGCGATGTCGAGCATGCCGTCGTCAACGTGCTGCGCTTCTATGAGGCGCCGAGCGCATTGGTGTTTTGCAGCACGCGCGACAACGTCCGGCATTTGCAGGCGGCGCTGCTGGAACGCGGCTTCTCGGTGGTCGCCTTGTCAGGCGAATTGACTCAGAACGAGCGGACCATGGCGCTGCAGTCGCTGCGGGATGGGCGCGCCCGCGTCTGTGTCGCGACCGACGTTGCCGCGCGCGGCATCGACCTGCCGAGCCTCGATCTCGTCATTCACGCCGACCTGCCCAACGACGCCGAGGTGATGCAGCATCGCTCGGGCCGCACCGGGCGTGCGGGCCGAAAGGGAACGAGCGTCCTGCTGGTGCCACCGGCGCGGCGGCGGCGTGCTGAGCTGTTGCTCAATCTTGCGGGCGTCGATGCGGCCTGGGGCACCGCGCCGCAGGCGGAAGAAATCCGCAAGCTCGATCACGACCGCATGAAGGACGTGCTGTTCACCGAGGAGACGACGCCGGACGATCTGGCGCTGGCGCAGGCGCTGCTTGCCGAGCGGCCGGCCGAGGATATTGCCGCAGCATTGGCGCGGCTCTATCGCGCGCGGTTGCCGTCGCCCGAGGACATCATCGATCCCGGCGAGCGGCCCGCCCGGTCGCGTGATGATCGCGGTCGCGATAAATTCCAGGCGAGGGGCGAAGGCGGCGACGATGGTCCCGTCAGGCCCCGGTCGAAACCGGGCAAAGCGTCGTCGAAGCACGGCATGGCGGAGGGCAGCGTCTGGTTCCGCGCCGCGATCGGGCGGCGCAAGAATGCCGAGGCGCGCTGGCTGCTGCCGATGATCTGTCGTCGTGGCGGCATCAACAAGCAGGACATCGGCGCCATCAAGATCATGGACACCACCACCGAGTTCGAGATCTCGGAGCGGGTCGCGGAGTCCTTCGCCGCCAAGGTCAAGCGCCCGGACAAGGAAGACAGCATCCGCATCGAGCCGATGGCAGATAGCCCGCAGCGGCAAGACCATTCGGACGCGCGGTCGGACCAGCGGTTCGAGGCGCCTCGGCGCGAGCCGCGCGAGAGCGATCATCGCGAGCGCCGCGACGACCGTCCGCGCGATGCCGGTGGATTCAAGTCGCGCGACAAGGGCCACGGCGAACGCAAGCCGAAATTCGATGAGGTGCCGTCGTTCGGAAAGAAAAAGAAGCACAAGACCAAGCCGGGCCGTGCCGAGCCCTCGGTCACACCGTGGCCGATGCAGGGCGCGCCGGGAAAGAAGAAAAAGAAGAAGCATCGCGGCTGACCGGCCGCACGATCGCGCAGACGGAAGTGATGCCGCCGGATTGCGCCGGCGACATCATCTGAAAAATCAGGTGTGGCTCAGCGGCCGCCGCCGCCACCACCGCCGCCTCCGCCACCACCGCCGCCGGCATCGCGCAGCGACGTGTTGTAACGCGGATCGGTCTGCTTCATGTAGATCGGCGAGATGTCGTGGTCGGTGCGAACGACGCGGCGTCCGCCCTGGTTCGGTGCTTCGATGAAGCCGGTGCAGCCCTCGAAGAAGCCGACGTCGCAGCCGTAGGCGCGGTACTGCGCCGCGTTGGCACTGGTCGCGCTGAAGGCGGCCGTCGCGGCGAATGCAAGCAATGCAACTTTCGACAATGTGAGTTTCATGGAAATTCTCCAGCCTCGGTTTGGCGAGACCGGAACGCCTCGCACACAGCTTCGACGGGGGCTGGCTGGATCGGGTTCGAGGGGACGCTTCACGCTCGCGTGAGCCGCGCCGGCGCGGCGCGGGCCGTTACGTCGCAGCGAGGTCGCGGAGCATGTAGGTCGCAGCTCCACCATACGATGCGAGCTTTGCGCGCAATTCGGCATGCACCGCGACAGGCCGAAAGCCGAGACGCTCCCACAGCGGCCGCGTGGCGTAGACCGAGACCAGCGCGAGCGTCGTGATATGGGATGTGCGCGCGAGCTTCTCGATCATCGCGACATAATCGCGCGCCGCGCCGCCGCGGAAATCGGGCAGCACGGCAACGTCGTGCACATAGAAACAGTCCGCATCCTCCGGCAGTTTTTCGAGGAAGCCGTCGAGCGATGGAATGTCGTGCTGCTTCCAGGGATGCGCGAGGCCGTACCCGGCGATCGCATCACCCGCAACGAGCACGCGGCAGCCTTCGGGGCAGAGTCGCATCTTCTCCGCGAGCACCTCGGGACGCTCAGGCATCTCAGGATGAATGCGCGCCGCGATCGCGGTGATGTCAGGCAGATCGGAGACTTGCGCGAGGCGCCAATGCGGCTTGAACATGCTGGTTCGTCTCACGTTCGCGCGGCACCTGTGTGGCCGGGACAAGCCCGGCCGTGACGGCGAGAACTACCTCAGCCCTTCATACACCATCAGCCCCCGTGCGATCTGCAATTTGCGGATCGCGCGCGGCAGCAGCTTTTCCGGCTGGTGCAGGTAGCGCCAGGAAGTGAGGCTGAAGCTGCCCAGCGCGCCGCATTCGTCGTCGAACGGCGCGAGCACGCCGGTGACGCTGACAGGCGTATGCGGGCGGGAGTTGAAGGGCAGCAGCAGCAGTTCGAGATGCGCCTTGCTGCCGTCCTCGCGGGCGGCGGTGACGCCGGCGATGGCGCCCAGCGTCTCGTCGGCGACGATGGTCGTGATCTCCTCGATCTCGCTGCGGCTGGCCTCGTTGAACAGGGCCGCAAAACTCTGGTCCTTGAGGTCCGTTCCGGCCAGCGCGCAGACGCGCGTACCGGCGACGCGGAACGGAAAGCCGAGATTTGGCTCGCAGGAGAGGACGAAGATGTCACCGAGCAGGCCGCGGACCGCAGCCGGATCGATATCGGCCCGGTCAGGGGCCCGCGCCGTGCCGCGCTTCTTGTCCCAATACGCGAAGAACGCGCGGCTCGACGGATGTTTCATGTCTGAACGCTAACCCCGGGGTGCCGGCCGGGCGGGACAGACCTGTCCCGCTTCAGTGCACCCGCGATCCCTTTCGTTGTTGTGCAGGAGGGGATTTGCAGCGTCCATGCCGCAGGGGCGTTTTGAGACCTCTTAAGCCGACCTTTGCGTCGTTAACGTTAAATTAACTATGGGCTTCCCGTCCGCCGCCGCGCTGCTATGGTGATCGCGGTCGCAAGCCTCGCCGCTTTGCTCCAGGTTCTCGGCGGGGCCTGTACACAGGCGTCAAACAGTTTGGCCACGGGCCGGGGAGGGGTGGGGATACACCTTGTCTCTCTTGGTGCCGGAAGGCCGACACGGACAGGCGGGGCTTTCCCAGGGCCCCGCCTTTTCCTTTTGTGCACTTGCGCAGGGACGTCAAAGGCGACTATCTCCAGCGGACCGCTCCGATCGCGCCGAAAGCGAAGCTGCCTTGGATTCCCCGCCCAATTCTCCGCCGCACGATCCTCAAGCCGAGGCGCCGGCCATTGAGGAGGCTCCGCGCGAGCCGATCCTGACGCTGCCGGGGGCGCTGACCGCCTATATCGCGTTGCTGGCGGTGATCCATCTGCGGGTGCTGCTGCCGCCGGAGCTGGAGAACTGGACCATCGACGTCTTCGGCTTCATCCCGAAGCGCTACGATTCCTCGCTGCTCGATTTGCAGATCCCGGGCGGGGCCGGGGCGAAGGTCTGGACTTTCGTCACGTATTCGCTGCTGCACGCCAATCTGACCCATATCGGCTTCAACGTGCTGTGGCTGCTGCCGTTCGGCAGCGCGCTGGCGCGGCGCTTTGGCGCGATCAGGTTCTTCGTGTTCATGGCGGTGACGGCGGCGGCCGGCGCGCTCGCCCATCTCGTCACCCATGAGCACGCGGTGGCGCCGATGATCGGCGCCTCGGCCTCGGTGTCGGGCGCGATGGCAGCCGCGATCCGCTTCGCGTTCGCCCGCGGCAGCTTCCTGTCGTTCACACGTTCGGACGCCGATACCGCCGCAAAGGTTCCGGCGCTGCCGCTGTCGCGCGCGCTGCGCGACGGCCGGGTGGTCGGCTTTCTCGCGGTGTGGTTCGGCGTCAACATCATCTTCGGCGTCGGCGCGATCGGGGTGGATTCCGAGACTACCAGCGTGGCCTGGCAGGCCCATATCGGCGGCTTCTTTGCGGGCCTGCTGCTGTTCGCGCTGTTCGATCCCGTGCCGCGCATGCGGAGCGATGCTGCGGATGCGTCATCACAGGACGTTTCAGACCGTATCTGAAGCGGCGCTTGCGGCGCGGCCCGAATTCATCCATCATTCGCCAGAAGAATGTCGAAGCTGCAAGCCGCTAGCGGCGATGCTTCGCAAAGCGCACGAGCGTGAAACCGGCGCTTAAACTGTTAGTTGAAGACTCGTGAACAAGTCCGGACCGCGAAACGCGGCCGGATCCGATTCAGGGAGGCGACAATGACGGTACGTTCCATTCTCAACACCAAGGGCCACCAGATCATGAGCGTCGAGCCCGACGCCAAGCTGTCGGCTGCGGTCAAGCTGCTCGGCGAGAAGAAGATCGGCGCGGTGCTGGTGATGAACCAGAGCCGGCTCGAAGGCATCCTGTCCGAGCGCGACATCGTGCGCGTGATCGGCGAGCGCGGCGCCGGTGCCCTGGACGAGCCGGTCTCCCAGGTCATGACCCGCAAGGTCGTCACCTGCAAGGAGACCGACACGGTGGCCGAGCTCATGGAGATGATGACGACCGGCAAGTTCCGCCATCTGCCTGTGGTCGACAACGGCAAGGTGGTCGGCCTGATCTCGATCGGCGACATCGTCAAGCGTCGCGTCCAGGAATACGAGAACGAGCAGGAAGCCCTGCGGGACTACATCAAGACGGCCTGAGCGAACGTCACTCGCTCGCTTTGGGCGCGTGGCCCGCGGGCGGCGGCGCCAGCGCCTCGATCGCCTCCTGGATCTGTTCCAGCGCGCGCTCGGCGGCGCGCGTGCCGTGGGCCATCAGATCCTCGGAACGATGGAAGTCGAACCAGCCGAACTGGCCGACCCGCGGCGAGATCAGAAGGTCCGGCGGATCGCCGGCAAGGCGCGCGCGGGTGATACGGTCCTGCATGATGTTGAAGGCATCGACCATCACCGATGAGATTCCCGGCCGTCCGGCAGCGCCGAAGAACTCGCGCTTCATGGTCTTCTCCGCCGAGAACAGCCGCGGAAAGCGCCGCTTGGCCGGCGGCTCTTCGGGCTCGGGCGTGACGGGCGCGGGCATCGCGCCGTGTGAATAGATCGTCGTGGAATGGGTGAAGATGTCGCTGGAAAGATTTGCGGCGATGACGATTTCGGCGCCGAGCGCGCGGGCGGCCGAGACCGGCACCGGATTGACCAGCGCGCCGTCGACCAGCCAGCGGTCGCCGATCAGGATCGGCGCGAAGATGCCGGGCAGCGCATAGGAGGCGCGCATCGCGTCGACCAGACGGCCGCGCGTCAACCAGATCTCGTGGCCGGTGCGGACCTCGGTCGCGACGGATGCGAACTTGATGGGGAGGTCCTCGATCAAGGTCTCGCCAACCGCGTCCTCAAGGCGGCTGGCGAGCTTCTCGCCGCCGAGCAGGCCGGACCCGTTGAGGCGGATGTCGAGATAGCCGAGGATGTTGCGCATGCCTTGCAGGCTGCGCCCCCATTCTTCGAGCGTGTCGAGCCGGCCGGCCGCATGGAGGCCGCCGACCACGGCGCCGATCGAGGTGCCGACCACCACATCGGGTACGATGCCATTGGCCGCCAGGGTCCGGAGGATTCCGATATGGGCAAAGCCGCGCGCCGCGCCGCCGCCGAGTGCAAGGCCGATCACCGGCCGGCGGGTCGTGCCGAGCCCGATCTTTTCGCCATTCGAGCCGTTCGCGCCGCGGCCCTTCAAGATATCAAGCACCAAAACTCTCCTACGCCGGGGCCAGCCCGAACCACGAGACTAGGCACCGCACTTGCCCTCCGCCACATCGGGGGCGAAGCATGGTTTATGCCGCTTTGGGGAGGGCGCTGGGCAGGAGTATGGCGAGGGGCGTTGCTCCAGGTCTAATCACGCAGGCGTCAGATCGGTTCCATAGAACTGGTTCAGGCCGGTATTTCCCTGGGTATCAGAGGCTTGAATTTGCCGCGTTTTCGGTGAAAAGCAGGAGACATGACACGCGGGGGTGACGGCATCATCGGATGGCGGCGCAGCGGCAGGCTGCTGCCGGCGCTGATCCTTGCGGCGTGCCTCGTTACCTCGGGCCAAGGCGCTGCGCAGGCGCAGCTTTTCTCCGATCGTCCGCCGCCGGTCCCGCCAGCCTCGGTGCCCGATCCCGGCGGCGCCGTGAGCCTTGCGCCCCCCTCCGGCCCCGGCGCCGGTCCCCCGAGCCTGCCGCCGACCCTGACGCAGCCGACCACCCCCAGCATGCCGCCGCCGGCCGTCACCACCGTGCCGTCGGCTGCCCCCCTCAACGCGGGCGTGCCCGGCCAGGGCGTGCTGTCGTTGACCGCGAAATACGGCAAGGATTCGCCCCAGATCACCAGCGGTCTGGTCTGGCGAGTCTTTGCCGACCGTCCCGACGAGAACGGCACCTTCAAGCTGATCAAGGAGGACCGTAACGCAACGCCCAACATCGTGCTGCCGCCGGGCAATTACGTCGTGCACGTCGCCTTCGGCCTCGTCAGCGCGGTGCGCACCGTCAGCCTAAAGGCCGAGACCGACCGGGAATCCTTCGTGCTGCCGGCCGGCGGTCTGCGCATCGAGGGCCGCGTCGGCACCAGCCGGATTCCGCAGAACCAGATCTCGTTCGCGATCTACAAGGGCAGCCAGTTCGAATCCGGCGAGCGCGCCTCGCTGGTGCCGAACGTCGCCGCCGGTGACGTCGTGCTGATCCCGGAGGGCACCTACTACATCGTCTCCAACTATGGCGATGCCAACTCGGTGGTGCGCTCGGACATCCGCGTCCAGGCCGGCAAGCTCACCGACGTCACCATCACCCACCGCGCCGCCGTCATCACGCTCAAGCTCGTCAGCGACAAGGGCGGCGAGGCGCTCGCCAACACCGCCTGGTCGGTGCTGACCCCCGGCGGCGACGTCATCAAGGAATCGATCGGCGCCTTCCCGCGCGTCGTGCTCTCCGAAGGCGAATACCGCGCCATCGCCAAGAACGAGGGCAAGGTCTACGAGCGCGGCTTCAACGTCGTGAACGGCGTCGACGGCGAAGTCGAAGTGGTCGCGCGGTAGCACCGCGCGTGTCCCGGACGCGGCGCGGCGTGAAACGCCGCTCCGCAGAGCCGGGACCCGGAAGGCAACACGTACAGTGTTCAGACATGGGCCCCGGCTCTGCAGCGCACCGCCGAAGAGGCGCTGCGCTGCGTCCGGGGCACGAGAGCGCGGCTTTCGACGCACGATGACTTCCGCAACATCGTACCGCGCTTCTCATCCAGTGCACGAAAGCCCAATCAGGCGCTGGTTGAACTGCTCGGCGAGATCGCAGCTGCGAAAAAAGTGACGCCGGCAAAAGCGATGCCGGCGCAGTTCGCGTTGGCCTGGCCGCTGGCGCAGAAGCTCTGGATCGTGCCGATTCCCGACGCCACCAAGCTGCACCAGCTCGCGAAGAACATCTCCGCGCGGCATTGGTAACGTTGTCTCAAGCCGATCTTTCCGGTGAGCGTTTGCTTACCGGACCTCGCAGCCCGTGTTGTGTATCGGAAGGGCCAGCAAACACCGGCAGCATCGGCTTATTCCACGATGGCTGTCATTCATCACGACCGTGGACGCTACGTATTTCCGATAATCAATTTTATTCTCTTTCCGTCCTGCTGGGTTATATGTCGGGCATCCGTCTAACGGGGGAGGCCGGAGCAAGCGTGCGCGCTTGCGAGACCGGCAGGAGCAGGGGACCAAGCCCGTCGGCATGTACGAAGTGATCCTCACCAGGCGCAAGCGGTTTGGCTGGCGATGGCAAGTGTGCGACCAGTCCGGCAAGATCTTTGCCGATGGCTTCGAGCGCACGCGGCCGTCCGCCAAATATCATGGCGAGCGCGCGTTGTTCTTCCTGCTGTCCCAGGCTTATCTGCATAACCGCTTCGCGGCGTCCAGCGAGGACTAGAGCTCTCGGCTGAGTGCCGTCATTCCCAGGCCCGGCCGCATCAAGGTGCAGCCGGCGCGATACCGGCGCTGCGAAGCACCGGCTGCCATTTTGCCATCTCCGCGGCGATGAAGGCGTCTGTCGCCTCGGGGGTCGTGCCTGTTGCGATGGCAATGCCGAGTTCGTCGAACCGCTTCATCAGGGCCGGGTCGGACAGAGCGGTGTTGGTCATCCCGTTCATCGCGGCGATGATCTCGGGCGCGGTGCCCGCCGGCGCGATGATCGCATTCCACGTGTAGGCTTCGTAGCCGGGCAGCGTTTCGGCTGCGGCTGGCAGATCCGGCAAGGCGGATAGTCGCTCCTTCGTCGTCACCGCAAGTGCGCGCAACGCGCCGCCCTTGATATGGGAAAGGCCCGTCGCGGCGCTATCGATCACCAGATCGATCTGGCCTCCCATCAGATCGGTGACGGCCGGCCCGCTGCCGCGATAAGGGACGTGAACCATATTGATCTTCGCCAGACTCGCGAGCAATTCCGCAGCAAGATGCTGGGCCGAGCCGATGCCTGCCGAGCCGTAGGTCAGGGCTCCCGGTTTGGCGCGCGCGGCCGTGATGAGATCGGCGAGCGAGGCCGCGGGGAAGTCCTTCCTGACCAGGACGATCTGCGGGACTGTTCCGACGAGGGCGACGCTCCGGAAATCCTGCACCGGGTCGAACGGCAGATTCGTGTAGAGCACGGCGTTCACCGCGTGGGCGACGGTCGCGATCAGGAACGTGTGCCCGTCCCTGGCGCCCGCCGCTCTCGCTGTGCCGACCGTCGTGCCCGCGCCTGTGATGTTCTCGATCAGCACCTGCCTGGGCAAGTGTTGGGAGATCGTTTCTGCCAGGATGCGCGCCGCGACATCGGTCGGCCCGCCTGCCGCGTAGGGCACGATGAATCGGATCGGCTTTGTCGGCCAGGACGTCGCGTTTTGCTGCGCGAAGCTCTTGCTGGCCGCCGTCGCGGCAAGAGATGCGAGAAACAGGCGGCGGTTCATAGCGGCATCTCCCCGATCAGTTCGACGTCGCCGGACAGCCAGCAGCGATCGCCCTCGCGTTCGATTGTAATCCGCGAGGGCCGTCCCATCGCCTCACCCTGCCGGACGACGACGCGATGCTGGGACGTCAGGCCCAATTCCCATGCGCTCCATGCCAGCGCCGTTGCGGCGATTCCGGTTGCCGCATCCTCCGGATAACCGGAAGAACGCGGAAACTGTCGGGCGGAGAAGATCGCCGCCTTGTCGTCGACCAGCGCGAAGGGATAGAGCCCGGTCGAGCCGATCTGGTCGCACACGCGCGCGACCCGTGAAAAGTCCGGTCGAAGGCCGTCGAGAATTTCGACCGAGCGAAGCGGGACGAGTGTTTTGACGCGGCTGGTTGCGGCGTTCTGGAGCGGGTAGTCGAACAGGTCGGAGGGCTGCAGTCCGAGAACGTCGAGCACCGCGCCGTCATCTTCGACAGTGTTGCACCATCCCTTGGGCTGGCTGATGCGCGCCTGTCCGCCGTCGACGCGCGCCTCGACCGGTCCGGAAAGCGTCATGATCGAGATGTCTTTCGACGCCAGTCGACCAAGTTGATCGAGCAGCCAGACCGCTCCCAGCGTCGCATGCCCGCACATCTCCATTTCGTGGTTCGGGACGAAGAAGCGAAAATGGTAGTCGGAGCTGTCACGTCCCGGCAGAACAAAGGCGCTCTCGTGGCCGGACCTTGCCGCGATCCGCCGCATCGCGTCGCCATCGAGTCCGCGAGCGTCAACCACGACGGGCGCCGGGTTGCCGCCTCCGGGGCCGTTGCTGAACACGTTGACCAGGAGGGCGCGGTCGGAATGGCGCGGATCGGGCATGGGCTGGTGTGTCATGCCACCAGAATGCCGATCCAGGCAGCGTCTAGCGCGCCCGATCGGGCCAAATCGGATGACCCAACGGGCCATCGGGATCGGCAGGTGTCCTCGGATGTGCTAAGGTGGCCGATACATGCTTCGCTCATTTGAACAAATTCTGCGTTCGGTACCGCCATCGCGTCTGCTCGACGCGGGCGAGCATCGCGCCGTCGTCGCAGGAGGCGGTTTGCAGTATCGGACGCAATGGCACTGGCACGACTGCGCGATGATCCTGGTGCCGACGAGCGGGACGATTGCGTTTCGGGACGAAACGCGCCGCTCGGTGACGTATCTCAGCGAAGAACGGTTTATCGTGGTGCCCAAAATGCAGGCCCACGAATCGCAGGCGGTTCGTCGCGTCAGCAATCACGTCGCTCTTTATCTCACCGAAACGGCGCTCGCGCAGTTCGCGCCTTCGGTTGATCTGCAGCGGCATGGGAAAAAGCCCGCGATGTTCGCGACGACTCCCTTTGTCCGGACGCTGCTGCGCTTGTGCTGCACGGGCGAGGGCGATGTCGCGCCGAGGAAGGCACTAGATCACCTGGCGACGGCGCTGCTGGTTGCGATGCTGAATCGGGTCGAGCAGGGCGACCAGCTCTCCAGCGCAACTGGCGATGACCATGGTGGCGTCGTCGTTGCCGAGATGCGTGCCACCATCGATGAACGGCTTGACCGAGACGTGCCGATTGACGATATCGCCGCCGCCTTCGGGCTGTCGCGCCGCCATGCGACGCGACTGTTCCGGCGGCACACCGGCTTGTCGATTGGCGAATATCGAAATCGTCAACGCGTCGAGACCGCACGCCGCATGCTGGTGGAGTCGTCGCTTCCGATCGGTGAGATCGCATGGCGCACGGGTTTTGAATCGGGATCTGGCTTGTCGCGCGCGATGCGTCGGACGCTTGGCGTGTCGCCCGGCGCGTTTCGCCGGATCCCGTTCACCTGATCCGGCGGCCCATTTCGCAATCCGGACTACAATCTCTTGTGTTGCCCGACGGGCAAAACACACGAGGCGTGGGACAATACCCCCAGGCGAGAATATTCCACTTTACCGAAATTCGGAAATAACGTAGAAATAGCAGCAACCCGGCCCAAGGAAGAGGGCGTATCGCGATCGTCACGAACGCGGGCTGGGGGGCGGTGGACGTGGGTCGCACCGGTGCGGAAGGTTCGCAGGGCGGGCAACCGTGAGCGAAAACCATCGCGCCAACGACAGGTGCGGTCTCGCGTACGGCTAAATCGTGTGGTCCTGGCGCCCGGGGTCTGTGCGCCAAGTCTTGCGGTGATGCGGCGATCCAACCGGACACGCGCATCAGCCATCCGCAAGGTGACGGGGGCAATAGTGCAACGCTCCCCGGGGAGAGCACGACATACGCCGTAAAACCACTGCGCAGGGAAGGCCGGATGTTGAGGCCACACCTGTATGCCGCTGTGCAAATTCTCGTTGCTACCTACCGCACAGTGGACCGTGGGTGCCCGGCCGGCACTCGGTCTTCCCTGCGCCCTCTTTCAATTGAGGGTGATGCGATCAAGCAAAGCTCGGGCGAAATGCGCCGCGAGGCTGCGAAGGTGTGTCTGCGATTGAAACGGAATATCGAATGTTGCCGCGAGCATTCACAGATGACCGTCACCCTGAGGTGCCGGAGCGAAGCGGAGGCCTCGAAGGGCGACGGCCCCGCTGCATCTCGGCCGCTCATCCTTCGAGGCTCGGCTTGCGATGCGTGGCATCGCAAGCCGAGCACCTCAGGATGACGGGATGGATACTGCCGCCGCGGAAAGACTCTGGATTGCTTCCGCCTTCGCCAAGGCTCGGCGGACAAGTCGTAGCGCTCGCAATGACGAGGATGGAGCTGTGTGCGGAAGCGTCGAACGCACGCCCATCGCATTTCAAACACCTGTCATAGTCTCTAACGGCCACTAACCAACACCCGACTTAAAACTGTCATAATCGCCGAACGGAACCCGCGCCTGCGTTCTCTTTACAAGGCATTAAGCGCGCGGCGCATTGGATGCGCGGGGAAAGTGCGTTGGGGACTACCATGACTGCCGCGAAGAAGATGCCGGGCAAACCGGCCACCGAAATGTTTGACGACATCCCGGTGCTTCAGCGCAAATGGCGCGCCGCGTTGAAGCCGGGTGAGCGGCTGCCGCGCTATGAGGACGTGATGCTCGGCAGCCTTGGACGGCTCGCTGATCATATCGCGCTGCTGAAGATCGACGGTACGCTCGAGCTGTCGCGCAGCGGACGCTATGTGCAGAAATGGCTCGGCGAGGAGCGCTGGGACATTCCGGTCGAACAGCTGCCGCCGGATTGCGCCACGGCCCTGTCGGAAGCGGTCGCAAACGCGCTGAACAACGGGCGGCCGCACCAGGCGAGCGCGCATTGCGTGCGCGCCGGCATGGTTCGGACCTATGACGTGCTGGCGCTGCCGACCTCCTCGCGCTGGGGAGCCACGCTGGTCGGCGCCTATGTCAACGAGCGCGGCGCGCAATACAATCTGCTGGATGCGATCTTCTCTGCGACCGACGACGCGGTGATCTCGCTGGCGACGCTGCGCGATGCGAGCGGCCGGCCGTCCGATTTCCAGATCGTGCATCACAACAAGAGCGCCGAGCTGCTGCTGAATGTCGCGAGCGGCAGCCTGCTGTGGCGGCAGATCGGCGAGGGCGGCACCTTGCTGGCCGCCTCCGAGATCATGGCCTTCCTGGTGAAGGCGGTGTCGGGCGGCCGCGGCGAGCAGTTCGAGATCGAGAGCTGTGGCCGGTACCTGCGGATGAGCGCCACGGCATTCGCCGATGTCATTTCGCTGACCATCTCCGACGTCACCGCGATGAAGCGGCGCGACGCCTCGTTCCGCCTGCTGTTCGACAACAACCCGATGCCGATGTGGGTGTTCGATGCCGAGACCAAGGAATTCCTCAGCGTCAACGATGCCGCGGTTCAGCATTACGGCTACAGCCGTCCGACGTTCCTGCGCATGAAGCTGCACCAGATTTGGCCGGAGGACGAGTGGGACAGCCACGCCGAGGCGCTCGAACGCGTCGGCGACAATTACCAGTCCTCACGCAATTGGCGTCACCTGCGCGCCGACGGCAGCGAGATCGAGGTGCTCACCTTTGGCCGCCGCGTCTCCTTCAACGATCGCGACGGCTATCTGGTCGCGATCGTCGACATCACCGAGCGGCGCAAGGCCGAGGCCCGGATCGCCTATATGGCGCATCACGACGGGCTCACCGACCTGCCGAACCGCGAATATTTCCAGGAGCGTCTGAAACAGGCGCTCGACCAGGCCGGCGGCAAGGGTGTCGGCGTGCTCTATATCGATCTCGACCTGTTCAAGAACATCAACGATTCCTTCGGCCATCCCGCGGGCGACCGCCTGTTGAAGCAGGTTGCCGAACGTCTCTCCACCGCAGTCCGCGGCTCCAATCTCGCGGCGCGGCTCGGCGGCGACGAGTTCGCCGTCATTCTTGCTGCCGACGTTTCGCCGAACGAGGCCAGCGCCTGTGCGACCTTGCTGATCGACATGCTGCGAGCGCCCTATGAGATCGACGGCCAGGAGATGGTGATCGGTGCCAGCATCGGCATCGCGCTGTCGCCGGGTGACGGCACGACGCCGGAGGAGTTGATGCGCAACGCCGACATGGCGCTGTACCGCGCTAAATCCGACGGCGGCGGCGTGCATCATTTCTTCGAGCGCGAGATGGACCTCCAGGCGCAGAAGCGCCGCGACATGGAGCTCGATCTGCGCCGTGCCTTCGCCAATGGCGAGTTCGAGCTGCATTATCAGCCGCTGGTGTCGATCGCCTCCGACCGTATCTCGGGCTTCGAATCGCTGCTGCGCTGGCGTCACCCCGACAAGGGCATGATCTCGCCGGCGGAATTCATTCCGGTTGCGGAAGACATCGGCCTCATCAGCCAGCTCGGCGAGTGGGTGCTGCGCGAGGCCTGCGCCGAAGCGGTGAAATGGCCTGTCGACGTCAAGGTCGCCGTCAACCTGTCGCCGGCGCAATTCCGCAGCCGCAACCTGGTGCAGGTTGTGATCTCGGCGCTGGCGCAGTCCGGCCTGTCGCCGAAGCGGCTCGAGCTCGAGATCACCGAGTCGATCTTCCTCGCCGAGACCGACGCCAATCTCGCGATCCTGCATCAGCTGCGCGAGCTTGGCGTCAGCATCTCCATGGATGATTTCGGCACCGGCTATTCCAGCCTGAGCTATCTCAGAAGCTTTCCGTTCGACAAGATCAAGATCGACCGTTCCTTCGTGAAGGATCTGGCCGAGCGGCCCGATTGCGGCGCGATCGTGCGCGCGATCTCCGGGCTCGGCCGCAGCCTCAACATCACCACGACCGCGGAAGGTGTCGAGACCGAGGATCAGCTCGACTGGCTGCGCGCCGAGGGCTGCAATGAGGTGCAGGGCTTTCTGTTCAGCGCGGCGCGGCCCGCTGCCGACATCGCAAAGCTGCTGGCCGATTTCGGCCAGCGCGCCTCACGGGCGGCGTAGCGCTTCCGGGAAGCAGCCATAGACCAATTCCTTGAAGGCGGGCGTGATGCGGCTGCGCTCATTCTGGGTCTGCTGCATCATCAGGTAGACCATGTCGAGCTCGGGATCGACGCCGAAATAGGTGCCGCTGCCCGAGTCCCATTTCAATTCGCCGATCGAGCCCGCCGGCGGCGGCTTTGCATGGCCGGGATCGGTGCGCACGCCCACGCCGTAGCCGTAGCCAAAGCCGTCGCCCGGGAAATAGAAATAGTCGCGCCCGACACCCGAGCCGGGGCCGATATGATCGGTCGTCATCGCCTTGAACGCGGCAGGGCTGAGGTAGCGCTTGCCCTCGAACTCGCCGCCGTTGAGAAGCATCTGAGAGAAGCGTTGGTAGTCGGTGATGGTCGAGAGCAGCCCGCCGCCGCCGGACTCCCATTCGGGATGGGCGAGGCGGTCGCGCTCGCCAGCGAGTAGCACGGGGTCGTTCGGCAGCGGCCGCGCCATCCGCGCGCGCTCCTCCGGCGCGGTCAGCACGAATTTGGTGCTGGTCATACCGAGCGGATCGAGCACGCGTTGTTTGAGGAATTGGTAGAGCGTCTGCCCCGAGATGATCTCGATGATGGCGCCGAGTACGTCGGTGGAGTGGCCGTAGCGCCAGAGCGTGCCGGGCTGACGCGTCAGCGGCAGCTTCGCGATGCGATCGGCGAACTGCCTGTTGTTGAACGGGCCGTCGAACAGGTTGGCGGCCAGATAAACGTCCATCACCCATGGAGCACCAATATAATCGTAGCTGATGCCCGAGGTGTGCCGCAGCAGATCCTCGATGTTGACGGGACGCACCGGCGGCTCGAGTTCGATCGTCGAGGTGCTGCCTGCCTTTTCAATCTCCACGCCGACCTTGGTCTCGGCGAAGAGGGGCACGTATTTCGACACGGGATCGGTGAGCGCGAGCCTGCCTTCGTCGATCAGCATCATTGCGCCCAGGCACGTGATCGGCTTGGTCATCGAATGGATGGCGAAGATCGTGTCGGGCGTCATCGCAAGGCCCGTCCGGGTGTCGCGCACGCCAAAATTCCTGAGGTAGACCGGCTTGCCGTGCTGCTGCACCAGGATCACCGCGCCCGGCAGCCGGCCGCTTCCGACCTCGTTGTTGAAATAGTCGGTAATGCGATCAAGGCCGGCAGGCGAGGGGGCAGGGATGTCGGCGGCGCGGCTGCCTGCCATCGTCCCCGCCAGCAGCGCGGCTCCGACCAGAAATTCGCGACGCTTCATCCGGGCTTCCTCCCTCGCTGGGATCAAAGCCGCAAGACATCAGAAGCGTCAACAAGACTTCGATTAAAAACGCGTCACGATTTCAGAAAGGAACGGTCGCGGACGGTCCTCGCTCGGTTTGGTGGGCGTACCGATGTGGATGAAGCCGGCGAGCTTCTCGTCCGGCTTGAGACCGAGGCCGTCGAGCACGTCGCGATCGAACGAGAACCAGCCGGTGAGCCAGCAGGCGCCGTAGCCGAGCGCGGTCGCGGCCGTCACGATGTTCATGGCACTCGCGCCCGCCGACAATTCCTGCTCGAACGCCGGCACCTTCGGATGCGGTTTTGTGAAGCTGACGATGCCGATCACCAGCGGGGCGTCCATCAGACGCTTGCGCTCGATCTCGACGTCGGCGGCGGGGGCGCCGGGATTCTTCCGGGCAAAGACCTTCGCGATCACCTCGCCGGCGCGCTGGCGCGCGTCGCCCTCGAAAATGATGAAACGCCATGGTGCAAGCTTGCCGTGATCAGGCACGCGTGCGCCGATGGTGAGAATGGTCTCGAGCTCGGCCGGCGAGGGACCAGGGCCGGTCATCTCGCGGGGCTTGACCGAGCGGCGGGTCTTCAGGAGTTCGATGGCGTCGGGCATTGCGATGGCCTCTTCAAATGGGCTACGGGCGTGCCATGCCCAGATAAGCATGCACGCCCGCAACCGGAAGCGAATTTAGATCGATTCAGGACTTAAGCCGCCTCGCGCGCTCGCTTCACATCCGGCGGGGTCGCTTCGTCGACGAGGGCGGCGATCGCCTCCGCCGTCATCATCACCTTCTGGCCCTCGCTGCCGAGCCGGCGGACCGACACCGATTGCGTCTCGGCTTCCTTCTTGCCGCAGACCAGCAGCGCCGGAATCTTCGCCAGCGAGTGCTCGCGGACCTTGTAGTTGATCTTCTCGTTGCGAAGATCGATCTCGGCCCGAAGCCCGGCGCGGCGGACCTGCTCAAGCACCTGCTTGGCGTATTCGTCCGCTTCCGAGGTGATGGTGGTGACCACCACCTGCACCGGCGAGAGCCAGAGCGGGAAGTTGCCGGCATAGTGCTCGATCAGGATGCCGATGAAGCGCTCCATCGAGCCGCAGATCGCGCGGTGGACCATCACCGGCGCCTTCTTGCCGCTGTCATGGTCGATGTAGAACGCACCGAACCGTTCCGGCAGGTTGAAGTCGACCTGCGTGGTGCCGCACTGCCAGTCGCGGCCGATCGCGTCGCGCAGCACATATTCGAACTTCGGCCCGTAGAAGGCGCCTTCGCCCGGATTGATCTCGGTCTTGATGTGATTGTTCTGCGCCTGGATCTCGCTCAACACCGTCGCCATCACGCGCTCGGCATGGTCCCACATCGCATCGGTGCCGACGCGCTTCTCCGGCCGGGTCGAGAGCTTGACCGTGAGATCACCGGTGAAGCCGAAATCGGCGTAGGTCGACAGGATCAGATCGTTGATCTTCAGGCACTCGTCGGCGAGCTGGTCCTCCATGCAGAAGACATGCGCGTCGTCCTGGGTGAAACCGCGCACGCGCATCAAGCCGTGCATGGCGCCCGAGGGCTCATAGCGATGCACCACGCCGAACTCGGCGAGGCGCAGCGGCAGGTCGCGGTAGCTCTTCAGGCCGTGCTTGAAGATCTGCACGTGGCCGGGGCAGTTCATCGGCTTCAGCGCAAACCAGCGCTTGTCCTCGGCCTCATCACCGGCAGATTGAGCCGCGAACATGTTCTCGCGGTACCAGCCCCAATGGCCCGAGGTCTCCCACAGCACCTTGTCGAGGATCTGCGGCGCGTTGACCTCGTTGTAGTCGCCGGCGAGGCGCCGGCGCATATAGGCGATCAGCTGCTGGAAGATGGTCCAGCCCTTCGGGTGCCAGAACACGACGCCCGGACCTTCCTCCTGGAAATGGAAGAGGTCGAGCTCGCGCCCGAGCTTGCGATGGTCGCGTTTCTCGGCTTCCTCGATCTGCTTGAGGTAAGCGTCGAGGTCCTCCTGCTTGGCGAAGGCGGTGCCGTAGATGCGGGTCAGCATGGGGTTGTTGCTGTCGCCGCGCCAATAGGCGCCGGCCACCTTCATCAGCTTGAAGGCGTTGCCGATCTTGCCGGTCGAGGTCATGTGCGGGCCGCGGCAGAGATCGAACCAGTCGCCCTGGTAGTAGATCTTGATCGGCTCGTTGCCGGGAATGGCATCGACCAGCTCGACCTTGAAGGCCTCGCCCTTGTCGCGGAACACCTGTTTCGTTTTCTCGCGATCCCAAACCTCCTTCGTGAAAGGTTTGTCGCGCGCGATGATCTCGCGCATCTTCTTCTCGATCGCGGCAAAGTCTTCCGGCGTGAACGGCTCGTTGCGGAAGAAGTCGTAATAGAAGCCGTTCTCGATCACCGGACCGATGGTGACTTGCGTGCCCGGCCAGAGCGTCTGCACCGCTTCGGCCAGCACGTGGGCGCAGTCGTGGCGGATCAATTCGAGCGCGCGCGGATCGTCGCGGTTGATCAGCTCGATCTTGGCATCGGCTTCGATCGGATCGTCGAGGTCGGCGACCACACCGTCGAGCGCCATCGCAACCGTGCGCTTGGCGAGCGAGGGCGAGATGCCCTTGGCGATCTCGAGCCCGGTAATGCTTTTGTCATATTGGCGCTGGGCGCCGTCGGGGAAGGTGAGGGTGACTTTGGCGGCGGGGGTCACGGGCTTCAAATTGCTGAGGGAATATTGGAAGCCGGATTCGGATTTGGGCTGGTCGGACATTGCTTTTCTCCTGAAGCTCACTCCTGCGAACGAGCGCAGGTAAGCGGGAACGAGCGATATATCAGGCGATTCGGCCTGCGCAATCCGGCATTTCCAAGAAAGTGGCGCGCAAAAGCCGCGGTACGCCAACTATTTCGCGCTGCGCCCTTTAACTAGCCGGCGGCCGCTCTACATGCACTTGCATGCAAAAACCGCCCGCCGCCGGCCACCTCGCGCCAACCGCCCTGATGCTTGGGAATCTCGTCACCGGCAGCTCGGTGCTGGCACCGGCGGGCATGCTGCCGGAGCTGTCGGCTGGGCTCGGCATCAGCATCCATACGGCCGCGCTGCTGATCACCTTCGGTGCGGCCACGCTGTGCATCGGCTCGCCGCTCACGGCTTGGCTCACCAGCCGCGTCGAACGGAAGACGCTGCTGACGACGACGCTGGCGGTGCTGGCGCTCGGCAATCTCGCCTCGGCTTTCGCGCCCGACTACACCAGCCTCCTCGTCATTCGCCTGGTCATGCTCGCGGTCGGCGCGCTCTATACGCCGCAGGCGGCCGGCACGGCGGCGCTGATCGTGCCGGTGGAGCGGCGCGGCAGCACGATTGCCTACATCTTCCTCGGCTGGTCGCTCGCTGCCGCCGTCGGCCTGCCGCTGATCACCTTCATGGCCAGCCGCTATGGCTGGCGGGCGGCCTATGGCGGGATCGGCGCACTCGGTTGCATCAGCTTTCTGCTCTTGCTGTTGCGCTTGCCGGCAGGATTGAAGGGCACGCCTGTTGATTTGAAGACCTGGAGCGCGGTCGGCCGCAGCAAGGCAATCCTGCTGCTGCTGGCAATCACGATGCTGCAGATGGCCGGGCAGTTCGTGGTGTTCACCTTCATGGGCCCGCTGCTCAAGAAGCTCAC
The DNA here is from genome assembly GCF_019455385.1 of Bradyrhizobium sp. BR 10289. GTDB lineage: Bacteria > Pseudomonadota > Alphaproteobacteria > Rhizobiales > Xanthobacteraceae > Bradyrhizobium. Next base: position 230,463 of record NZ_JACOFR010000008.1, on the reverse strand, counting down.
TAACGCCAGCCCCGATGCGATCGGTCTGGTGTTCGGCATCTATGGCGTTTGCGGTTTCCTCGGCGTCGTCATCGCGACCCGCATCGTCGACACCTGGGGGCCTTATCGCACCTCGCTGCTGTTCACCTGCCTGCTGCTGGCGGGCATCGCGGGTTGGGCGCTCGGCGCCGGCACGCTGGTGCTGATGGTGGGCGCGGTCGCGATCTGGGGTCTCGGCTTTGCCTCGACCAATTCGATGCAGCAGGTGCGGCTGGTCGCGGCGGCACCTCAGCTTGCGTCGGCAACTGTCGCGCTCAACACTTCCGTCCTCTACATCGGCCAGGCGGTCGGCTCCGCCATCGGCGGATTGCTGTTCGCCCGCGAAATGCTGCATCCGCTCGGCTTCGTCGCGGTCGGCTTCGTCGTGGCCGCGCTGGTCCTGGTGATCCTGACCCGGCCCCGGCCGGCGACTGCGGCGACGGTCTGACCCGCGTTTTCCAGCGCGGAAGGCGCTTGGCAAACCGCGCGCGGGAGCGCTAGAAGGCGGGCATGGGGACCAAAGAGAGTTGACTGAAATGAGGATGATTCTGGCGGTTGCCGCGGTGCTCTATTCAGCCTCCGCGTTTGCGCAAACCGACAAGCCACCGATGGTGGGGGACAAGCCGCTGGTGCAGGTCAAGCCGAAGGGGACGAAGGCCGCGGCTGCGACCGCCACTCCGGCGCCGAAGGGCAAGCCGCAATCCATCGCGGCGCGGCTGCAGGCCTGCCTGGACATCGACGACGGCACCAAGGACCGGCTCAACTGCTACGATGCAATCATCCCGCCGGCGCCGAAGCCGAAGCCGGCGAAGGCCAAAGGCTACGCCGATTGCAAATTCTTCAAGGAAGAGGATGAGCGGCTGGCTTGCTACAATGGCTTTGCCGAGAGCATTCCAAAGCTGCCCAAGACCTGAGGTTGGCGCAGCAAGATCCGTTCGCGCAATATCTAGCGGCTTGCCGCCGCCGCCACGCGCGTCAGCGCCAGTGCCGGCGTTGCCGCCATCTTCACCAGCACGTCCTTGAGCGGATATTGCGTCCAGGCGCGATTGACGTAGTCGCGGTGGGTGATGCCCTCGCCAGTCTCGACGAACACCACGCTGCCGGGACGTAACGGGCCGTCCATGTCCTCGGAGACGCTGATGCCCTTCTGCCTGAGCATGCTCATCAGCTCGCGGTCGCGACGCGCGGTGTAGCGGGTGTAGGAGCTGACGAAGAAGCCGGAGCGGTGGCTCTCGATCCAGGAGGCGAACTTGTCCATCTCGCCATAGACGGCGTCGAGCAGCACGACGCCACGGACGCGGTCGCTGATGCCGCCGACCTCGAGGCTCCAGGCCGTCGGCAGGAAGCCGCCGCTGTAACCGACGATGACGATCGGCATATTGGCGAAGGCGCGAGCGCTGTTGGGATCGCCGGTGAGGCGGGCGAGGTGGCTCGCCGACTCCTCCATGAAGCGCTTGAGGCCGCCGGCCTGCCAGAACTTTCCGGCGCTGGAATCGGCGGCGTCGACCGCCATCTGCGGCGCGAGCAGGATGGCATTGGCGCCGGAATCTGTCACCTGCTGCGGCACCAGCTGCCGGTCGCGCACGTCGCGCTCGAGTGTTGCGCCATTGCCGTGGAAGAACAGCACGATCACGCCCGGCTTGCGCACGTCGAAATGCTCGGGGACGTGCACCAGCACGCGGCTGTCGCTGTAAGTCTCGTCCTGCCAGTAGACGCGCCCCGAATAGCTGCGATGGCCGCGGCGGTCGCCCTTGGAGATGTTGAGGAAGGGCGCGTCGGACGCGGGGTTGTTGCCGAAATAGGGGAAGGCGGACGACTTCATGCTGACGAGCGTCGTCAGGTCCTCGCGCTGCGGGCGTTGATACGGCACCTGCGGGGCGAGCGAGGCCACCTTGTAGGGTGCCTGCTCCGGCTGCGCCTGCTGCTGCACGGCGCGCTTCGGCGAGAAGTCCGACATCTGCCGTTGCAGAAAACTCTCGCTCGCGGAGGGGAAGCGTTCCCTGAACTGCGGGGCGGGGAAGCGGTCCTCGAACGTGTCGCCGCTGGCGACTTGCTGATTGGTGGTTTGCGGATTGGTTTTGGCGACGACCTGATTGACCACTTGCACATTGGCCTGCGAGTTCGCCGCCAGTGTCGCCGGGTTCGGCGCCTTGCCGCATTGAACCAGCGTCAAGGACATCGGCACCAAGGCTGAGATCAGGCCGATCCGGAGCGCGCGACCGCGCCGACCGGACATGGTCCGATCGGCACGACCATCAGCTCTTGATTTCGGAACGGCCCCGACCATCCACCCATGACCCCAAAGTCACGACCCAAGTCACGCTCATCGGCATCTTAAGACAATTGAGCCGACTGGCGTTTAGGCGACGTTAAGCGTCCGGAGAAAATTCCCCACATCCGGAACGCTCAAAAGGACCATGCAATCGTGTCCTGATTGTGGGGGAGAGACTCGGGATGTTCCGGTGTCTCCGCCGGTTTATTGTCCAAGAGGATGCATAAGAGGTGCTGAATTACCTATTTCGGCTGCCTCATTTAACCCTTGTTAACCCTGCTTGAATTGACTGGACCGAACTGCACGATGCTTCCCATGAGGCGTGACGCCTGAGGTTTAAGGACCCCGATGACGGCATCTGATGCGGGACCCGCGCCCCGGACTGGCTGGCTGACCGGAAGCGGGTCAGGGGTTTCCGTTCTGGTCGCCACCGCCATCGTCGTTGCCGATATGGTCGGGGTCGGCGTCTTCACCAGCCTCGGCTTTCAGGTCAAGGACATCCCGTCGGGCTTCTCGATCCTGCTGCTGTGGACCGTCGGCGGCATCGTCGCGCTGTGCGGGGTGTTCTCCTACAGCGAACTCGGGGCGATGTTTCCGCGCTCGAGCGGCGAGTACAATTTCCTCGGCCGTGCCTATCATCCCGCCTTCGGCTTTCTCGCCGGCTGGGTCTCGGCGACGGTCGGATTTGCAGCGCCGGTTGCGCTCGCCGCGATGGCGTTCGGCGAATACGCCAAATCGGTCGTGCCCGATCTGCCGCCGATCCCGCTCGCCATCGGCGTGGTGTGGCTCGTCTCGATCGTGCAACTGACCGGCGTCAAGCACTCCTCGACCTTCCAGCTGATCTCGACCATTTTGAAGGTCGTGCTGATCGTCGCCTTCCTGGTCGCTGGCTTCATCATCGGCGTGCCGCAGCCGATTGCCTTCACGCCGCAGCCGGGCGATCTCGCCCATATCGTCAGCGCGCCGTTCGCGATCGGCCTCGTCTTCGTGATGTACTCGTTCTCGGGCTGGAATGCCGCGACTTACATCATCGGCGAGATGAACATGCCGCAGCGAAATCTGCCGCGTGCGATGCTCGCGGGCACGCTGATCGTGCTCGTCCTGTACGTCGCGCTGAACGCGGTGTTTCTTTACTCTACGCCCGTCAGTGCGCTCGCCGGCCAGCTCGACGTCGCCAGCGTCGCCGGTAGCGCCATCTTCGGCAGTTTCGGCGGCCGGATCGTCGGCGCGATGATCTGCGTCGGCCTGATCTCCTCGATCAGCGCGATGATGTGGATCGGCCCGCGCGTGATGATGACGATGGGGGAGGACATTCCGGCTCTTCGCGTGTTCTCGAAGCGGTCGGTGAGCGGGGCGCCGGCCTATGCCATCCTGTTTCAGCTTGCGGTCGCCAATTTGCTTCTGTTCACGCGCAGCTTCGAGGCGGTGCTCGACTTCATCCAGTTCGCGCTGCTGTTCTGCTCGTTCTTCACGGTCGCCGGCGTCATCAAGCTGCGCATTACCGATCCCAACCTGCCCAGGCCCTATCGTGCCTGGGGATACCCGTTCACGCCGCTCGTATTCCTGCTCGTGACGGCTTTCATGATGTACTACCTTTTGACCGAGCGGCCGATGCATTCGCTCTCGGGAATGCTCGTGATGCTCTCGGGTCTGTTGATTTATGCTGTTTTCCGCAGGCGGCCGGTCGCCGCTGGCAATTCACACGATCGCGAATAGACATGCTTGCAGCCTTCAGAATTGCGGCCGTCGCATTTGCCCTGCTGGCTGCGGCCGTCTCAATCGCACGTGCAGCCGACGCCACCTTTGACGACACCGCGCGCTTCCTCGCGGGCATGCAGCCTTCGGCGGACTCGCCGCTGGTGCCGCTGACCAAAGACCCGTCCTGGCAGCATCACGCAAAGTTCTTCGACGGCGCCTTCAGCCAGCTCGAGCAGCGGCAGCTCTCGAAGATCCGCGCCTGGTCCGAGGTGAATCTCGCCGCTCCCAGGCCGACCATGTTCTACATGTTCAGCGGCCCGGACTTCCTCTACGCCAACGCCTTCTATTCCAAGGCCAGCACCTACGTGCTCGGCGCCCTGGAGCCGGTCGGCGCGGTGCCCGATCTGACGCGGCTGCCGCGCGGGTCGGTCGGCGCTGCGCTCTACAATGTCGAGCGCTCGCTCGGCTCGATCCTGAGCTTTTCGTTCTTCATCACCAAGCAGATGAAGGTCGATTTGCACGCCAACCAGGTCAACGGCACCTTGCCCATCCTCTATGTCTTCCTGGCGCGCTCCGGCAAGACCATCCGCAATGTCGAGATGGTCGCGCTCGACGCCAAGGGCGGGATGCACACCGGCAATGACAATCCGGGGCCGAACGCCACGCACGGCGTCCGCATCACCTTTGCGGGCCCCGATGGCGAAGCGCGCACGCTGTATTATTTTTCGACCGATCTCTCCAATGCCGGCGCGCGCAACACAGGCTTCCTGAAATTCTGCGAGACGCTCGGGCCCGGCAACAGTCTGCTCAAGAGTGCATCCTATCTCCTGCACAAGGGCGACTTCGCGGTCACCCGTGACTGGCTGCTCACCAACAGCGCGACCATCATCCAGGACGATTCCGGCATTCCACTGGCCAATTACAACGCCCGACAGTGGCGGTTCTTCCCGTTCGGCCGGTATCTCGGACCGATCGGCGAATTCCCTGGCCGCTATCAGGAGCGCTACGCCGAACTGTTCGCGCGCGCCCAACCGATCGATTTCGGCGTCGGCTATCGCTGGCGCATGCACGAGTCGAATCTGCTGCTGTCAGTGAAGGTGCCGGGGACCGAGACCGCGCCGGCGGAGACGATCTCGTCGGATGAGCCACAGCCCAAACCACCGCGTCCCAGGCGACCGCGCCCGCCCGAGCCGATCCCGCCGCCGGCCGGGCGCTTCTACTGGTTCCGCTGAGCTATTCGCCGAGACCCGGCGTTAAGAGCTCTGCGCCACCACGACCAGCACTTCCGCCTTCTGCCGGCCGAGGCTCCTGACCTCGTGCGGCGTCTCGCCCGAGAAATACAGGCAGTCGCCCTTGCCGAGCGTCAGCTCCTCGCCGTCGAGCTTGATCGCGATCTTGCCGTTGATCACGAACAGCAGCTCCTCGCCGGCATGCGAGGCGCGCGTCGCCGATTTGTGGGGCGGGCTGAGGAGGAACGGCTCCATCATCTTGCGGGTGCGGCCGGTGACCAGCGGGACCACGCCAAAATTGTCCTGGAACAGCGGTACGTTGCCGTCCTCGCGGCGGAACAGGGTGTAGCGCGGGGCGGGCTCGGCGTTGGGGTCGAAGAAGTTCGCGACATTGACCTCGAGCGCGGCGGCCATCCGCAGCAGCGCAGCCAGCGAGGGGATCTTCAGATTGCGCTCGACCAGCGAGATGTAGCCGCGCGTGAGATCGCTCTGCTTGGCAAGCTGGTCCAGCGTCAGGCCCTTGGCAATCCGCGCCTGGCGGATGTTGGCCCCGACCGCGGTCGCTTTGCTGACGTCAAGCACGCATGAGTCTCCCGAACTGCTGGGCTTCTTTTGCAACAGATGCGGCCGAACTGCCAGCCCGGCGGCCCGGATGGGCCAATCCGGCCGTGTGCAGGTGTATTCCATGGGAAAACTATCGCGCGGAAATTTCGAGCAAGGCCGCAGATAATGTGGGCATTTTTGCTGGTATATCTCGGATAATAGCCAAAAATTGGGGCATTGGATGCTCTCTGCCGCGATCAGCGGCATTTGCCCCGTCCTGCGGCGTTGATTTCCATTAGTAAACATGATCGATTTTACCGTCCGCCCGCCGATGGGCTCCGCGGACAAAATCACCTGATGCCGGTACCTTTCTGGAGAGATCGATGACCGTAGCAGACGACGTAACCCTGAACGTAGCGCCGGACGAGGCGGCGAGCTTGCGACGGATCGTGTGGTCGAGCGTGATTGGCACCGCCGTCGAATGGTACGACTTCCTCATCTACGGCACCGCGACCGCGCTGGTGTTCAACAAGGTCTTCTTCGCCGCTGGTAATCCCACGCTCGCCACCATCGCCGCTTTCGGTACCTATGCCGTTGGATTTCTGGCGCGGCCGCTCGGGGCTGCGATCTTCGGCCATTACGGCGACCGGGTCGGCCGCAAGGCGATGCTCGCGATCACCATCATGGTGATGGGCATCGGCACCTTCCTGATCGGCCTTTTGCCGACCTATCAGCAGATCGGCATCGCCGCGCCGCTGCTGCTGATCGGCCTCCGTTTCCTCCAGGGCATCGGCCTCGGTGGAGAATGGGGCGGGGCAGTGCTGATGGTGGTCGAGAACTGCCCGACCCACCGGCGCGGCCTGCTCGGCAGCATGGTGCAGGTCGGTAACCCCATCGGCAATCTCGCCGCGATCGGCATGTTCGCGCTGGTGGCGAGCCTGCCGGAAAGCGACTTCATGGCTTATGGCTGGCGCATTCCCTTCCTGATTTCTATCCTGCTGGTCGGCGTCGGTCTCTATATCCGCCTCAACATGGAAGAGACGGCGGCGTTCCGGCAGGTGCAGGCCAAGAAGGAAGTGGCCAGCATGCCGCTGGTCGAGATCTTCAGGCACCATCGCAGACCGTTCTTCACCGCGGTAGGTCTCAAGATTTCCGAGATCGCCTATGCCAGCATCGGCGGCGTGTTCGTGATGTCTTACGCCACGGCCAATCTCGGCCTGTCGCGCACCGTGGTGCTGAACGGCGCCTTTGCCGCGTCGCTGGTCGCGCTGTTCGCCATTCCACTGTTCGGCTGGCTGTCCGACCTCGTCGGCCGCAAGACCATGTTCTATGCGAGCTGCGTATTCTCGGCCCTGTTTGCATTTCCGCTGTTCTGGCTGCTCGATACCCGCGATCCCACCATCGTTATCTGCACCATCGTGGTCGCGATCACCTTTGGCCAGATGGTGATGTTCGGCATCGGCGCGCCCTGGTACTCCGAACTGTTCTCCGCGCGGCTGCGCTACAGCGGCGCCTCGCTCGGCTTCCAGGTCGGTGCGGCCCTCAGCGGCGGGTTGACGCCGTTGATTGCGGCGTCTCTGATGGCGTGGAGCGGCGGGGCCACCTGGCCGGTCTCGCTGTTCCTCATTGCCTGCGCCGCGATCACCGCGACCGCCACGACGTTGGCGCCGGAGATGGCGAACAAGGAACTGACCTGATCCCTCGGCGCGCCGCTGCCGGCGGCGCGTCCTCGCTCCTCACAAGGATTTTGTCATGCTCGATACCGTCAGCGCCGGCCCGGCGCACACCGCAGCACAACTCGGCTGGACCGGCGTGGTGCGCTTTCTCCATTTCTGCCCGCGCGCGTTCCTGCCGATGCGCGCCGCTGAATCGATCAATCTCGTCGCTGGCCGGGGCATCGAAGGCGATCGCTACATGATCGGCAACGAAGCAGGTTTTTACTCCCACAAGCCCGAGGAGGGCCGGCAGGTCACCCTGTTCGAGCTCGAGACGCTGGTTGCGCTGAAGCGCGACGCCGGCATTGAGCTTGGTCCCGAAGAGCACCGGCGCAACGTCACGGTCGAGGGCGTGCCGTTGAATCATCTCGTCGGCCGTCGTTTCTGGCTGGGCGAGACTTTGCTGGAAGCGACGCGCTTGTCGGTCCCGTGCCGGCATATCGAGGAGATCACCGGCAAGGCGATCTTCGATCCCCTGATCAATCGCTCCGGCCTCAATTGCAGGATCCTGCAAGGCGGCGTGGTGAAGGTCGGCGACACCGTGCGGAACGCGGCATGAAGGCGCGCCCGATCACGACGGTCAAGACGGTCGTCACAGCCATCGAGAAGGCCGGCGAAGGGATCAAGCTGTTCACGCTGGCCGACCCCGACAATTGGGAACTGCCGCCGTTCAAGCCGGGGGCGCATATCGACCTGCATCTGCCGAACGGCCTGGTTCGCACCTACTCGCTGTGCAACGAGCCCGCGGACAATGCGCGCTACCTCATTGCGGTCAAACGCGAGGCGGACGGGCGTGGCGGCTCGCGTGCGCTGCACGACGAGGTCGCTGTCGGCGATGTCATCGGCGTCTCTCTGCCGCGCGGCGGGCTCGACCCCGGTGCGCCCATCGCACGCTATGTGTTCGTCGCCGGCGGCATCGGCGTGACCCCATTCTTGTCCATGGCGCGGCATCTCGAACGAGCCGGAGAGGCCGACTACGCACTGCATCTGATCGTGCGCGAGGAGGTGCCGCTTGCGGCTCATCTCGGCGCGCTGATTGAAGCGGGACGGGTCGTCGTGCACCGGACGTCCCGGACCGGCCGCCCCGATCTTGCGGCCCTCGTCGGGGAGGCTGGATCAGAGACGCTGGTTGCCTGCTGCGGCCCCGGAGGCATGACCGACGATTTCGAGCGTGTGACGGCTGCATGGCCCGCGGCCAATGTTCACATCGAGCGCTTCGTCGCGCCGCCGCCGGTCATCGATCCCGACGCAAAGCCCTTTACGCTATCGCTGGCGCGCTCGGGCACCGAGATCCAGGTCCGTGCCGGCCAGACCATGCTGGCCGCGTTGCAGGAAGGCGGCATCGACGTCGCGACCTCCTGCTGTGGCGGCATCTGCGGCGCCTGCAAGGTCGGATGGATCGAGGGCAGGCCGGTGCACCGCGACCGCATCCTGTCGCCCTACGAGCGCGAGCGCTATCTCATGGTTTGCGTAGCGGGGTCCGACGCCGAACGGCTGGTGCTGGACCTCTAGACTACGACTACCAATGCACGCTCTGGCTTGGTTCGACGAATGCGGTGGTGCTCGGCGGCGTCGCCTGGCTGGTCGCGAGATACCAGCCGGAGCCGAAAACGAGTGCGAGCAGGGCGATGATCGCGAGGACGTCGAGCGTCCTGGGGTCATGGTGGTGGTGACCCCTGGGGCCGAGATAAGGACCGGGCCTGAAGTGGAAATGAGGGCTGATTTTCCAGCGCATTGTTGTTTTCCTCCCTGCGGAGCATCACAGCAACGCGACGTGAAAGTTCCGGTTCCGCTCAGGGCAGCGATGCGCAAAGCACCGCAGCATACTCAGAGTGCGTTGACGCCGCGCCAGCGGGCGTAACGCCAGGGCAGATACCAGTGCGCACCTTGCGGCGCGGTGAGGGGAACGTTGTCGATCCCCGAGGTGCCGAACGGATTGCAGCGAAGCAGGCGCGCCAGCGTCATCCAGCCGCCCGCCCACAATCCGAACCGCTCGATCGCTTCATCGCCGTAGACGGAGCAGGTCGGCAGGTGCCGGCAATTGTATCCGACCAGTGGCGAGAGCGTGTGCCGGTAGAGCCAGATCAGCGCGCGGCCGAATCTGCGCGGCAGCCGCCATGCGCCGTCGACGGGAGTGGAACAGTGCTCGCAGGCTGAATGCTTCATGGGCGGTGTGCTGCGATCATGGGCGAGGTGTTGCGCGGTTCCGGCGCAGGGAACTGCAAGCTGTTGTTTATGCGCCATATTTTACGTGCTTTTTGGGAGCAGTGCAGCAAGTACCTATGGACGATCTGTATTCCCCCGGATACCATTTTTATGACGTCCATGTGTAGACTCGTTGGAACGTCGAAACGGGGCTTGCCTGAATCGCCTTGGGGCTTGGGGAAGGGACCAGTTTGAAACTTCTGAAGTCGCTCAAACTTCGCGGCTGGTTGCTGGTGGGAACCGCCGCTTGTGGGGTCGCGTTGGCTGGTGCCCTCGCGACATTCGGGTCTTCGGCCCGCGCTGGGGCCGCGCTCGAAGAGCGCAAGCTGCCGATGAAGTTCAGCTGGATCGCCTGCGAGCCGAACTGCCGCGGCTGGGTCAGCGCGGTCGGCATCATCACCTCCGATACGCCCAAGGACTTCGACGACTTTGCCCAGGGACGCCAGCTTGGCGGCGCCACCGTGGTGCTGGATTCCAGCGGCGGTTCCGTCAACGACGCGATCACGCTCGGCCGGCGCTTCCGTAATCTCGGTCTGCTGACCACGGTCGGCATCAGCCTGCCGAACCGTGGCGGGCCGTCGGCCCGTCCGGCTGTTGCGTCCGAGGCCTATTGCGAATCCATGTGCGTGTTCCTGCTGCTGGCCGGCAAGAAGCGCTACGTGCCGGAAGCCGCGCACGTCCGCGTTCACCAGATCTGGATGGGCGACCGCGCTGACGATGCCAAGGCGGCAAGCTACAGCGCGCAGGACCTGATGATCGTGGAACGCGACATCGGTCGCCTCGCCAAATACACCTTCGACATGGGCGGTGCCGGCGATCTTTTGTCGCTCGCGCTCAGCGTGCCGCCTTGGGAAGATCTGCACGAGCTGGATGCAGGCGAGTTGAAGCTCACCAATCTCGTGACGACGGATCTCGTCGCCGACGTGCTGCCGCATGTCGATATCACTGCGCCGGCCATGGCAGAGCTGGCGCCGAAGACTCAGGCGAGGTTCGGAACGGAACCGGAGCAGGCGGCCAGGTCGACCAAGACGGCGGAAGCCATGGTGCCGACCGGTACGGCGCCGAGCGCCGGCGCGCAGAAATAAGCGGACTTCCTTGATGGTCATTCCGGGGCGTGCGTCGGCGCGAACCCGGAAACTTGGCGGACGAGGGGGTCAGCCCTGCGCCGCGGCGGGCTGCTTGGCTTTCGCCTGGATCTGGCCGATGGCGTCGACCACGGCATCGAAGGTCAGAAGCGTCGAGGCGTGCCGCGCCTTGTAGTCGCGGACCGGCTCGAGGAATTTGATTTCCTCCCACTTGCCTCCCGGAGGCGTGCCATTCTCTTTCAGCATCTTGCGAACGGTTTCGCGTAACTCACGGAGTTCGCTCGCAGTCGAGCCGACCACGTGACTTGCCATGATGGATGAAGAGGCTTGGCCCAGCGCACAGGCCTTCACGTCATGCGCGAAGTCGGTGACGGTGTCGCCCTCCATCTTGAGATCGATCTTCACGGTCGAGCCGCACAATTTGGAGTGGGCGGTGGCGGTGGCATCGGGGTCCGGCAGCCGCCCGAGGCGCGGAATATTCCCGGCCAGCTCGATGATCCGCTTGTTATAGATGTCGTTCAGCATGTGATGGAGTCCAACACTTCCGCACCCGATCGGCCTTGGCGGGCGCCGTCCAGGGCCCTATATAGGGACGGAACTGGTGGAAAAACAGTCCAGCGGTGCGGCGGCGGTGATCCAGATCTGCGTCGCCAGCGTATTGACCCAAGGACCTGTTCACCAAAACTGTTCTCTCCAGGCGTCTGGCGGCTTGCCGCCCCGTCTGCCGGTGACACTCCGGCCTTTGAGGCCGTCGAACGGAGTAGACATGGACGCGACAATCAAGCCGATCCGCCCCAACAAGCCGCTCGAGAGCCGCCCGGCCGAGCTCGATCCTGCCGAATTCCTCGCGGCCGCCGTCCGCGCCGACCAGCCGCGCCCCGCGCGCGCCGAGGCGGAAGCGGCGGTGAAGACGCTGCTCGCCTATATCGGCGAGAACACCGAGCGCGAGGGTCTGCTCGACACGCCGCGCCGCGTGGTCGAGGCCTTCGACGAACTCTACCAGGGCTACCACCAGTGCCCGGCCGAGGTACTCGACCGCACCTTCGGCGAGACCGCCGGCTATGACGACTTCGTGCTGGTGCGCGACATCGAGTTCACCTCGCAGTGCGAGCATCACATGATGCCGTTCTACGGCAAGGCGCACATCGCCTACACGCCGGTGGAACGCGTCGTCGGCCTGTCCAAGCTTGCTCGCCTGACCGACATCTTCGCCCGCCGGCTCCAGACCCAAGAGCATCTGACGGCGCAGATCGCGGCGGCGATCGACGAGATCCTGAAGCCCCGCGGCGTGGCCGTCCTGATCGAGGCCGAGCATACCTGCATGTCGGTGCGCGGTGTCGCCAAGCACGGCGCCTCCACCTTCACCAGCCGCTTCACCGGCATGTTCCGCGACAATCCGGCGGAGCAGGCCCGTTTCCTGTCCCTGGTGCGAGGTCTGCAGCGCTGACCTCGCGAGTTGACTGGCAAGGTTTGTCGTGTCCGCTCATTCCCATGAAATCGAGGAAGGGCTTTCCTTCCTGCCGCGCTTCGATGCGAACGGGCTGGTGACGGTCGTCGCGACCGACGTCGCCACCGGCGACGTGCTGATGGTCGCGCATATGAACGACGAGGCGCTGCGCAAGACCATTGCGACCGGCGAGGTCTGGTACTTCAGCCGCTCGCGCAAGGCCTTGTGGCGAAAAGGTGAGACCTCAGGTCAGACCCAGCGCGTGGTCGAGATGCGCACCGATTGCGATCAGGACGCGGTCTGGATTCGCGTCGAGCAGATTGGCGCGGCCTGTCATACCGGGCGCAGGTCGTGCTTCTATCGCAAGGTCGAAGCCGACGGCGGCGGTGCGAAGCTGATGTTCGTCGACGCAGAGCGGCTGTTCGATCCCGACGCGGTCTATAAGAAATAGTGACTTGTCATTCCGGGGCGCGCGCAGCGCGAGCCCGGAATCCATCGTGCGGCATAACGCGTGGTGGAATAGATTCCGGGCTCATCGCTTCGCAATGTCCGGAATGACGGCAAGGGCCAAATTAACCCCGCATTAACCATACCTGTCCCACGGTGAGACGACAGGGCGCCGAATTGCCGGCGCCTCCAACGCCGCGCGGAGCGGGCACTTCAGCATGTCGGTCGACAATTCCAGTGCCTCGCAGACGTCGGGTCTCGATCCGACGCGGGCACGTGTCGCCGGTGCGATCAAGCAGGTCTCCAGCCGGACCGGCGTCAGCTTCCAGTACATGCTGACCACCGCCAAGATGGAATCGGATTTCGATCCGACCGCGGGCGCCACCACATCGTCCGCGCACGGGCTCTTCCAGTTCATCGACCAGACTTGGCTCGGCACGGTGAAGGAGGCGGGTACCCAGCTCGGCTACGGCAACTATGCCGACGCCATCACCAGGACATCGTCGGGTACCTACACCGTCGACGACCCCTTCATGAAGCAGTCGATCATGAAGCTGCGAGACGATCCGGATGCCGCATCCAGCATGGCCGCGGCGCTGACGCAGTCGAACAGCTTCAAGCTTACCGGCCTGCTCGGCCGTAGGCCGAGCGACAGCGAACTCTATATGGCGCATTTCATGGGCGTCGGTGGCGCGGCAAAGCTGATCGCCAATGCGGAGGACAATCCGCAGGCGGTCGGGGCTCGGCTGTTTCCCAATGCGGCCTCCGCCAATCGCTCGATCTTCTACGCCAGGGATGGCCGCGCCCGCAGCGTCTCCGAAGTGTATTCGGTGCTCGACGCGCGCTACGCCAGCGCGGCGAATTCGAAGACGACCCGCAGCGCGATGGCGATGTATGGCGACAGTCCTTCGACGACGCAGGTCGCGAGCGCCAATGGCGTGCAGCCGGCTGCGCCGATGATCGACAACGCGGCTTATCTGCAGACCTTCCCCAATACGAATAACGTTACGCCGGTGAGCGCGACGTCATCGACTTCAGCGACGGTCGCCGACAACACGCCGGTCACGCCGGCTTTCCGCTCGATCTATCAGCCCGGCGACACCACGCAGCCGGTCTCGACCACGGTGCAGAAATTGTGGGGCAACAACGCCTCGCTCACCTCGGTTGCGTCAGCAACGCCCGAGGTGCGCCCGCCGCAGCCGCTCGACCTGTTCAGCGATCGCAGCGGCACCTTCTCGAGCTGATTTCCAACTCTCGTGTCCCGGACGCGCTGCAGCGTGAAACGCTGCTGCGCAGAGCCGGGACCCATGCTGCGAAGTGGGCCCGGCTAAGCAGCGCATTACTGCTGCGCTGTGCCCGGGGCACGCGAGCGCAAGGCGGCTCCCCAGCCCTTAACAAATCATCAATAAAACCAGCCAGTTATGGTGAACGCTTTGTTAAGCGTCGTGGTTTATTTTGTGTTGCGGGTGACGAGCCGTCACCGTTTTTGTTTGTTGTGTAAGCCGGAAGCAGCATGATTGTTCGGCAGTTCATCAATTGGATCAGGACGGCACCCGCCGGCGAGCGGGCCGAGGCGACACGGGCGTTGGCCCGTGCCCTGCTGATCTCGGACCTTTCCCACGACGACCGCGTCGCCGCCGAAGGCGCGCTGCTGATGCTGCTCGACGATCCCTCGCCGCTGGTGCGGCAGGCGATGGCCGAGGCGTTTGCGCGCAGCACCGAGGCGCCGGCCTCGATCGTGCGGGCGCTGTCGGCGGACCAGCCGACCGTCGCGCTGCCCGTGCTCGAACATTCACCGCTGCTGATCGATGCCGATCTCGTCGACATCGTCGCCACCGGCAATGACGAGGTGCAATGCGCGGTCGCGCGCCGCATCGCGCTGCCGGTCTCGGTGTGTGCCGCGATCGCCGAAGTCGGCTGTGCGGCGGCCGCGCTCGAGCTGATCGAAAATCCCCATGCCGAGCTCGCGCCGTTCTCCTGGAATCGCATCGTCGAGCGCCACGGCCATCTCGCCGCGATCCGCGAGGCGATGCTGGTGCTGGATGATCTGCCGTCAGCCACGCGCGCCGCGCTGGTGGCCAAACTGTCCGAGACGCTGGCTCAATTCGTCGTGGCCCGGAACTGGCTCAGCGCCGATCGCGCCGAGCGCATCACGATCGAGGCGCGCGACCGCTCTACCGTGAACATCGCGGCGCGCTCGCGCGGCGAGGACATGCAGGGCCTGGTGCATCATCTGCGCGTCACCGGCCAGCTCACCGCCGGCCTGATCCTGCGGGCGCTGCTCTCGAGCAATCTCGATCTGTTCGACGCGGCGCTGGCCGAGCTCGCCGACCTGCCGCTGGCGCGCGTCTCGGCGCTGCTGCACGATCGCGGAGGCAACAGCCTGCACGCGCTGCTGCGTCGCGCCGGGCTGCCCGAGGCGACGTTCGCGGCGTTCCAGGTCGCGCTCGATGCCTGCCACGAGCAGGGCTTTGTCGACAGCGAGGACGGCGCGGTGCGGCTGCGCCGTCGCATGGTCGAGCGCGTGCTGACCCATTGCGAGACCGACAGCAGTGCCGCCGAGCCGCTGATGGTCCTGCTCCGCCGCTTCGCCACCGAATCCGCGCGCGAAGAGGCGAGACTGTTCTGCGATGAGGTGGTCGCGGAGGACGAGATCGATTCGTCGTATGACGATCTAATCGCGGCGTAGCGAGATGCCGTAGGGTGGGCAAAGGCGCAACGCGCCGTGCCCACCATCCATCAATGATGGCGACAGAACGTGGGCACGCTCCGATTTGCTCACCCTACGATACCTGTTGTGCGCGATAGAGTATCCTCACACTCCGTCATTGCGAGCGCAGCGAAGCAATCCAGAATCCCGCCGCGGAAAGACTCTGGATTGCTTCGCTGCGCTCGCAATGACGAGTGGAAAGAGTTCTTACTCCGCCGGCACGATGCTCGGTGCGAGAATCGCCTCGAGATGCTCGGGGCGGTCGTGGTTGACCTGGGCGAGATAATCGTCGGCGACCTTGCGCAGGCGGCGGCTGAGCTCGGCGGAGACGCTGATGCTGTCGAGTTTGGTGTTCTCGTGCAGGATGGCGAGGATGGCGTTGATGTGGTGCGTGAACAGCTCGGCCGGCACCTTTTCCAGATCCGGCGCGTGCTCGATGACGCGGCACAGGCTTTCGGCAACGCCCGCTGCGGCCGGATAGCCGAACGTCGCCGCGTCGCCCTTGATGTCGTGCGCGGCGCGGAACAGTTCGTCGCGCCGTTCCTGGCTGAAACCCTCATGGCGGACGGCAACGTAGGCGGCCGACAGGCGATTGACCTCGGTCGTCATCCAATCCTTGAACTCACCGGAAAGGCCGGCGAGCGCCTGCTCGGCGCGGCCGATCGGATCGTCCATGTCCTTCTCTTCGATACGGCGCAGGACCTTGCGCAGCGGATTGGGCTGCGTGATGACCTGGTGCGTGGCGAAGGCCGTGACCTCGATGTCCTTTGCGCTGTTCTTCGCCATGATGCCTGCCTCGTCTGAAGACGTTGCGCTAGATGGAGGACCGCGCCTTGTCGAGCAGCGAGGGCTGTTGCATGACCTCGTGCTTTTCGCCGACGCGGCGTTCGGGGCCCATATAGGCGGAGTTGGTATTGCGGCGCCGGTCGGGCCCGAAATAGGTCTTGGTCTTGATGAAGGGCCGGGGATTGGCGACGACGTTGAGGATGCGCTGGTAGAGGCCCTTGGCCGAGATCGGCTTGGCCAGGAATTCGGTGACGCCGGCATCACGCGCCACGGTGACGCGGCGCTTTTCGGAATGGCCGGTCAGCATGATGATCGGCGCGTAGGGGTTACCCTTCGATTCCGGCTGGCGGATCATCTGCGCGAGCTCGAGCCCGTCAAAGATCGGCATCGCCCAGTCGGTGATGACGATGTCAGGGACGTAATGGCTGTACATTTCGAGCGCCGTGGCGCCGTCCTCGGCCTCGTAGACTTCGCGCGCGCCGAACGAATGCAGCAGCGTCCGCAGGATGCGGCGCATGTGCGGATTGTCGTCGCAGACGAGGAAGCGCAGCTTGTTGAAATCGATGCGGAACATGGCGCCCGGGCCGAAGCGGTCAACTCTCGTTAACCATATCCCGCCGGGGGTTAACGAAGCGTTGCCGGCGGCCGCCCGGCGGCACGCCGGGCAGGGGGCTCAATAGCCGAACTGCTCCCGGAGAATCCGCTCTTCGAGGCTGTGGCCGGGGTCGAACAGCATCCGCATCGAGATGGTCTTGTCCGAGAGCACCTCGACGCGGCGGACGTCCCGCACCTCGTCGTGGTCGGCGACTGCCGCGACCGGGCGCTTGTCGCCCTCCAGCACCTCGATCACGACATAGGCGGTGTTGGGCAGCAGCGCGCCGCGCCAGCGACGCGGGCGGAAGGCGCTGATCGGGGTCAGCGCGAGCAGGGCGGCGTTGATCGGCAGGATCGGGCCCTGCGCGGACAGATTGTAGGCGGTCGAGCCGGCCGGTGTCGCCACCATGATGCCGTCGGCGATCAGCTCGGGCATGCGCTCGCGCTCGTCGATCAGGATGCGCAGGCGCGCGGCCTGGTAGGTTTGTCGGAACAGCGCGACCTCGTTGATGGCGTGATGCAGATGGACGCGGTCGTTGACGTCGGTAGCGCGCATCAAGAGCGGATTGATCTCGGATTCATGCGCCGCCTCGAGCCGCGCGCGCAGATCGTGCGTCGAATATTCGTTCATCAGGAAGCCGACCGTGCCGCGGTGCATGCCGTAGATCGGCTTACCCGTGTGCATGTTCTGATGCAGTGTCTGGAGCATCAAACCGTCGCCGCCGAGCGCGACGACGACGTCGGCTTCCTCGGGCGAGCAATTGCCATAGTCCCTGGTGAGCTGGCCGAAGGCGGCCTGCGCCTCGCTGCTTGGGCTCGCGACGAAGGCGATCCGGTCGTATCGCGCTGGCTTGGTCATGGCTTTTCGGCAGGGCCGCTGGCTGGAGATAAGTTCCGCCGCGCTCGTCTATACGAGGTGGGCATGCATTGTCGAGGATGACCGATCCTCAACGCAACGGGTGACGGCCGGATTCGGAGCGAAACCGGCCGTTTTCGAGCCCGGTCGGCCGCTCCAGGACTGGCCGGGACCATGATCCCCCAAACCGTCGCAATTCCGGGCTAGTCTCTCGGCGCCGGCTGCCGCAGCCGACAGGGAGGACGATCATGGTCATGAGCTCGCCGGCACTGCGTTGCACAGCCTTGGTGCTGGCCGTGTCGGCTTTCGCGCTGGCAGGCTTTGCGCGCGCGGACGATCCGCCGCAGCCGCGTAACGAGACGGCGGCGCCGACGGGCCAGAAGGGCGGGCGCGGCGGTGCCGCGCAGGGCGCGGCGCAGGCTTCGCCGTCGGCTGCCGAGCCGCACCGTCTGCCGCCGGATTCGACCACGAAGCAGACGCTCGATCTGCCCGGCCGCACCCTCAACTTCGCGGCGACCGCCGGCTCGATCCGCGTATTCGACGGCAAGGGCGAGCCGCTGGCCGACATCGCCTATACCTCCTACGAGCTCGACGGTGCCGACCCCGCGACGCGGCCCGTGACCTTCCTGTTCAACGGCGGGCCTGGCGCGTCCTCGGCATGGCTCCAGTTCGGTGCGGCGGGACCGTGGCGGCTGCCGCTCGATGGCGAGGCGCTGTCGCCGTCGGCCTCACCCGAGGTGAAGCCGAATGCGGAGACCTGGCTCGACTTCACCGATCTCGTCTTCATCGACCCCGTCAGCACCGGCTATAGCCGTTTCATCGCGAGCGGCGAGGACGCGCGAAAATCGTTCTACTCCGTCGACGGCGACGCCAATGCGATCGCGCTAGTGATCCGCCGCTGGCTCGAGAAACACGACCGGCTGACCTCGCCGAAATACGTCGCGGGCGAAAGCTATGGCGGCATTCGCGGGCCGAAGGTGGTGCGCCAGTTGCAGATGCAGCATGGCGTCGGCGTGAGGGGATTGATCCTGGTTTCGCCGCTGCTCGATTTCCGCGAGTTCACCGGCACCAGCCTTCTGCAATATGTCGCGACGCTGCCGAGCTACGTCGCGGTGGCGCGTGAAGCCAAAGGTCCGGTCAAGCGCGCCGATCTCGCCGATGTCGAGGCTTACGCGCGCGGCGAGTTTCTGGCCGACCTCGTCAAGGGCGAGGCGGACAAGGAGGCGACCAATCGCCTTGCCGACAAGGTCGCCGAGCTCACCAGCATCGACCAGGCGGTGAGCCGCAGGCTGGCGGGCCGCTTCGACATTGGTGAATTCCGCCGCGAGTTCGATCGCAGGAACGGCAAGGTGACCGGACGCTACGATGGTTCGGTGCGCGGCTTCGATCCCTATCCGGACTCGGGCAATTCCCGTTTCGGCGATCCTTCCGGCGACGCGCTTCAGGCGCCGCTGACGAGTGCTGCGGTCGACGTCCTCACGCGAAAGCTCAAGTGGCGGCCGGACGGCTCCTACGAAGTCCTCAACGGCGCGGTCGAGGGCCATTGGGATTTCGGCCGCGGCATCAACCCGCCGCAGTCGGTGTCCGATCTGCGCCAGATCCTCGCGACCGACGCGAAGGTCAACGTGCTGGTCGCGCACGGCCTGTTCGATCTCGCCACGCCTTATTTCGGATCGAGGCGGGTGTTGGATCAGTTGCCGGCGTTCGTCACGCAGCGCGTGAAATTCGTCGTCTATCCCGGCGGCCACATGTTCTATTCGCGCGACGGCTCGCGGCAGGCGTTGCGGGGGGAGGTCGAGGGATTGATCAGGGAGTAGAGCATGATCCGGAACAGTGCATAGCGGTTTTCCGATAGATCATGCTCCAACTAGACAGGCCGGCGCTTACGAGGCTTGTATCTCCGCTCGAGCTCCCTCGCGACGACGCTCGCAGTCTTGATATTGGCCCCCGCAAGCCAGATGTCGCTCACCTTGCCGCGCTTGTCGCGGACGCGGCGGACCGGCTCGCCATGGCTGGAGTAACCCGCGGCCCAGGCGAGCTTGCCGGTGTCGCGGCCTGTGACCTCGATCTCGGCGGCATCCATGAACGGATTGTTGAACTGGGGATTGGCGACCAGCACGCGGTTGCCGAGTGGCACGAGGTCGCTCGCGCCCCAGATCGTCCACCAGCGGCCGGTCCAGTCGCGCACGCGGCGGTCGGGTGCGCCGCGCGTCTTGAAGATACGCAGGATCTGCATCGCGCCGTCCATCCAGAACGGCGCCGCGCCGTCGATGGAATTGCTGAGGATGCTGATTGCGAGCTCGCACCCGGGAATGGAGCAGGTCCGGGAGATGTAGCCCTGGAAGCCGCCGCCATGACCGAACCAGTCCCAGCCGTCGGTCTTGCCGGCGTTGACGCCCAGGCCGTAATAGCCCTCGAAGCTTTGCGGGACGCGCCAGTGATGCCGCGTCATTTCGCGGCGGCTCGCAACCGACAGTACGCTCTTTTTCGCATTGGGCGCAAGCTGGCCGAAGAAGCGCGCGGTGTCGCCGGCGGTGGCGATGAAGCCCGCGGCGGAGGCCATCGCATGAGCCGGATTGTCGCCAGGGATCACGCATCGCTCGCCGAGCGGCAGCTTTCGCGTGTGCCCGCGGGCGAATGAGGCGCCCTTGGGCATCGGAGCGTCCGGTTCAGTCTCGCGCAGGCCCGCGGGCTCGATGATCTCGCGCTTGATCCAGACGGGGTAGGGCTCCTTCGTCACGGCTTCGATGGCGAGACCGATCAGGCCGAAGCCGTGATTGGAATATTTGAAACGCGTGCCGGGCTCGATTGCGGTGGGCTGCTTCAACTCCGCAAGCAGCTCCCTAGCGTTGAGATAGGGACGGCTGTCGATGAACTGGCCGGAATCGGCGCCGTCGCGCGTCAGGCCCGCGGTGTGCGAGAGCAGCTGCGCGATCGTCGTCTCGGCGACGCGCGGATGTAGGCGGCCGACATATTGGCCGACGGCGTCGTCGAGCCTTAGCTTGCGCTGTTCGCGCAGCTTCATGATGCCGGCCGAGGTGAAACTCTTCGAGTGCGAGGCGATACGGAAGCGGTGGCGGGGGGTGAGTTTTTCGCCGGTGTCGAGATTGGCGAGGCCGAATGCGTGCTCGGCGACGATTTCGCCCTGATGGGCGAAGGCGACGATGACACCGGGCTGCTGGATGGTCGTGTGCTGGAATTCGATCCAGGAACTGATGTAGTCGATCGCGGATCGCAGCCACTTGTCCATTGCGCACCAATTAGCGAGGGGAGATTGGGTGCGCGAAGCTAGCCGAGAAAGCAGAACGGGCACAACCGTAAGGTTGTGCCCGTTCGTATCAATCGAAGATGCGCCGGCGTCAGTAGACCAGCGTCGCGCCGGTCGGTTTGTCGAGCGCGGCCGCCAGCGAGCGATATTCGGAGCTGTCGGTGCCGGCGAGCGAGGCGATCTTGTTCAGGTGATACTGCGCCTGCTCGCGGTTGCCCTGTTCGAGCTGCCAGAGCCCGTAATACTGCCAGGTGCGGACGTGATTCGGATCGTCCTTCAGCGCCAGCTCGTAATAGATCTTCGACGACTGGTAGTCGCCGAGCTTGCGGTAGGAATAGCCGATCAGATTGGCGACGTCGGCGACGTCGTCGCGCTTGAGCTGTTTCAGCTGGCCGATCGCGCCGGCGTAGTCGTGGTTGTCGTAGATCGTGGTGTAAGCGGTGCGATAGGCCGCGAGGAATTTCGGGTCGCTGACGGAGGAGCTCTTCTTCTTGCCCTTCTTGGACGAGGAGTCCGATTTCGGGGGCGATGAAGGCTCGTCACTGCCGGCGGCATAAGCGCTGGACAGCACCGGCGCGGCCGCCAGCGACATGGCGACCAAGCTCGGCACAACAACAAGCATTGAGAGTTTGCGCATTGAAGTTCTCCCGTATGGAACGTGGCGATCCTACACGATTGCCCAAAGACCGGAACACCCTGGGGGCGAAAACATTCCCGCTTCGCACGATGCATTGCCCCGGGGATGGATGACAAACTTGTCATCCAGATGAACGGAAGCTGGCAGCCGGCTTCAGACTGGGTTCAGTGCGCCAGACCTAGGCTCCCACCTACGATCGAAGGGTCGGCGAGAGGGCGCCGCCTCGAGATCCTTCCAAGAGGAGACACACCATGTTGAAGACCATTTCTGCCGCCTTGCTTGCCGCTTCCGTGATCGCGGCTCCTGCCTTCGCCACTGAACCCGCCAAGACCACCACGACCACGCCCGTGATCAAGGCGGACCAGAGCCAGACCAAGGCGACCACCGCCGTCAAGCCGGATGCCGGCATCAAGGCCGATGCCAAGAGCTCGGATGGCAAGACCTCTGCGGCGAAGCCCGCCGACGTCAAGGCCGACGCCAAGGTCGACACCAAATCGAAGGCGATGAATGCGAACGCCGCGGTCACGCCCGACGAGCACAAGACCGTGCGCACCCATCGCCATCACCACAAGCACCTGTCGGCCAAGAAGTCGCTGAAGGCGCAGCCGGACGCGACCAATCCGACGACCACCGAGAAGCGCAGCTAACGACTGATCCCGCGCGGCGGTATCCCTGGCATTGCCCCGCCGCCGCGTTGCGGATTTCAGGCCCGTCCCGTTCGTCATGCCTCGTGCGAAAGCGCAAGGTGCGGCGGCGGGGCGGTGCGTTTTACGGCCGCAAACGAGAATTTCGAAAACAACCCCATGCACAGTAGGCGGCCATCAGCTGAATCAATGGCTTGCGGGCAGGGCCTTGCGGATTTTACGAATCCGTTGACTCGTCGGGCAAAACACCTCTAGACAGGCAGCATTGCAACCTTGGGCTGGAACGTCTTCCGAGTCTGTTCGAGCGGAGAGCGTGAGCTGTGAGGCGATTGGCGAGATGTGCGGTGCGCTTGGGATTGATCCTGGCATTGCCGCTGGCGCTCGCGGGATGTTTCGGCAGCGACGGTGATCGCCCGTCCCTGATGGAGGGGAGCCAGGCCGGCGGGCCACAGCCGTTTCCCGACAATTTCCGCAGTGACACGCTGGCCTTGATGCGCGCCTATCTCAACAATCCCGTCGGTGTCCGCGAGGCCAGCATGGCCGACCCGGTGCTGCGCGAGATCGGCGGCCGGCAGTTCTACGTCGCCTGCCTGCGCTTCACGCCACGCGAGACCGACGGCAGCTACAAGGGCATGCGTGAACGGGCCGCCGTGTTCGTCAACGGGCGGGGCGACCGCGTCGTCGATCGCGCCGGCGAGCTCTGCACCGGCGCGGTTTACGCACCCTTTCCGGAACTGGAAAAGATGGCGCGGTAGCGCAAAGGCCGCCTTCATCCGCTGGTGCTAGGACAGAGCTGGAGCCGCTGGATCACATTTCGGCGAGCTTTGAACGGGGTGATTCCGGCTAGCGACAAATCATCACGGCGGGTTTTGCGGGCGACAGAAAACTACCGTCCCAAACCTGCGTGATGGAACAAAATCGCGATGTTGCCGCTCCGTCACAGTAACGAACGATCAACGTTCCGGCATCGCCGCGAAGCAACCCAATTCACGCCTGTTTGTTTCCTGAGTGTCGTAAATGAAAAAACGGGGATGACGATGAGGACGATTTTTCTCGGCGCTGCAGCCGCTCTGTTGGCGCTGGCGGCACCGGCCGCAGCGGCCGACATGCAGCCGCGCACTTACACCAAGGCGCCTGCCTATACACCGCCGCAGGTGATCTACAACTGGACCGGTTTCTACATCGGCGGCCATGTGGGCGGCGCGTTCGCCGGCGACAGCAGCTTCCAGTCCAGCGACGCCCGCTTCCTGGGCGGCGTGCAGGGCGGCTTCGATTACCAGTTCGCGCCCAATTGGGTGGTGGGTATCGAGGCCCAGTATTCCTGGCTGCCGACCAACAATAACGGCGTGACGTTCCCGCTCGGCACGCAGGTGACGTCGAACACCGACCAGCTCGGATCGGTGACCGGCCGCATCGGCTACACTTGGGGTCCGGCACTGCTCTACGCCAAGGGTGGTTACGCCTGGCGTAACGGCGGCCTTGGCGTCAACGTCGCAGGCGTGCCGCAGGCCTTCACCGCCACTGGCAACAACAAGGACGGCTACACCGTCGGCGCCGGCCTCGAATACATGTTCGCCCCGAACTGGTCGGCCAAGGCCGAATACCAGTATTACAACTTCGGGAGCACGACGATCACCTCCGGTCCGGCCGACGTCGTCGGCGTTCGCGGCCGGGAGGACGAGCATACCGTCAAGGTCGGCGTGAACTACCGCTTCGGCTGGGGCGGTCCGGCAGCCTCGCGCTACTGACCCTTCCACCTCCGCTGCGACCACGATCTGACAAAGGCCGGCTCGAAGCCGGCCTTTCGTTTGCGGCTCTTCGCCAGCCCTAGCGAGGTGCGTCGTTTGCATTGCGTGAACCATCTGGCGCGTCATTTGCAAGCAAACGGTCGGGCGCGCGCCTTCTCACGCGTGTCACGGGGATCGGGTAAAGCAAAAATAATTTTTGCCGCTTACGGAACTCGTGCTCCGGAAGGCGTTATATGAGAATTACCGGGCTGGTGGGACGACGGACATGCGTATCTTGGGGTCGGCGATACTGCTCTCGTGCTTCATTTCTTTGCCGTGCGCTGCACAGACAATCCTCAAGTCCGAGCCTCTGATGCTGGCACCCTATGAGGTGGCCTTCGTCAAGGATGCCGCCTGCCCATCCGGCAAGGTGCTGAAGGTGACGGGCGCGATCCGCGGGCTTCACCGGCGCAAGGCCTGCGTGGTGCTGGCCGGCGAGCAGGCCTCGCTGGCGACCGCGACGCCCTGAGGCGGTATTCGGGCTTCCTCTCCGATCGTCAGGAATTCAGCTGAAGCTCCATCCTGGACTGCCGCTCGGCCTCCGCCTTGTTCATGGCGGGGTCCTCGCCTTGGGCGGCCGGGCAGGGCTTGATCTCGTAGTCGTTGTCGAGCACCCGGCGCGGTCCGTGGCGATCGTCGTCCGTGCTGACATCGACGACGAGGCCGCTTTGCTGTGCAAGCTTCCAGACGTCGGCCTCATCGGGATAGGCCTTGCTGAGCTGGGCGTCGTTGCAGAACAGGGCGTAGGGCATTCTTTCCGCTCCCGGAAAGCACGTTAACGGTTTGATGGGGTGAGGTGTTCCGCATTGATCACGGGGCCGTGATCAATCGGCCGGCGCAGCCGGGCCCTGAGTCCTTAACGAGTCCTGAATCCCGGAAAAAAGATAGCTTGGGACTCATCCGCCGGAATCAGCGGATGTTTCCGGCCATGACGACCGACCTCAAGACCTGCTGCGGGCACATGCTGCTGCCACTGACGCTGGGATTGCTCAGCGCCTGTGCGGCCAATCTCTGGTTGGTTTGGTCCTGGCTCTAGTTTTTGTTTTGACGCGTTTTCTTGACGCGAACCGGTATCCACTCGCTCGAAAACGCTCTGGCCTGACCGGCGGCCGCCTCAATCTTCGGCGGACGGACGGAGCGAGGGATCCCGGATTGCGGCGCGCAGCCTGGTCAGGGTCGCCGCGCAATATTCCTCCCGCTCGCGCTCGAACCGCTCCTGATGCTTTCGGAAATTGGCGATCCGGGCCTGCATCTCGGTGCGGAAATCTCCGCTGGTGCGGGGCGGCGCAACCATGACGGGCGAGGGCGGCGGCAGCGGCGGAGCGGCCGGCGGCTCGATCTCGACTGTGAAGGTCTCGACGGCGACCGTCTTGACCGCAGCCGTTGCCGCCCAGGCGGCCGGCGCAGCCGTCGGGACTTCCGGCGGATGGAGGTCACCCTTCTTGCCGGTCACCGATTGAACAAAGGCCATTGTCTGCGCGATCAGAGCGTCGCGCTCCATGATCCACTTCATGGGCCACCCCCTGCTGGAGCCATTCCACCAAAGCCTGGGGGGCGAATCAAGAAGATATCCTGCAAGGGATTGCATATTTTTCCCGAGCGCCCGACAGTGCGGACATGGATGCCGGAGAAGAACGTTCGGACGAGGCGGAGGGCCTGAGGCTCATTCGCGCCTTCCTGTCGCTGCCTCCCGCCAAACGGGCGGAGGTGATCGCCTTCGTCGAGGAATTGGCCCGCGCGCATGCCCAGCCCGGCGAGGGTGAGGCCGCCTCTCCGACGTGAGTGCTATCGTTCGCGCGGATTGACATTGGGCGCGAAGGGGGCGCCGACCACCCGGACCGGTGCCGGGGGTGCAACGTCAACAGGTCTGCTGGCCGCGACCTGCCTCTCCGGCGCCCGCCCGAAGACGGGTTCGAGCAGCGCGAACGTGCCAGCGACGAGGGCGCAGCAAAGCGTCACCGCGCCGAGCAGAAACATGTTTCGATTTTCTTCTCTGATCCGCATGGCCCGAAAACGGTCGATGCGGACAATTTGTTCCGAACAGAGAGGCGCGTCGGGCTGCCGCCAAAAGTGGCTGAAGCTTACGTGAAGCTGACGTTCGGACTCCGAACAGTTATTTTTCCGTAAGATTACCCAGTGCCTTTGTATTAAATTTTAACGTCCGCCGGTTCAAATGGCCCCGCTGGAACTCTTCGGTCAATGGAGACCGGATAAAAATCATTGGGCGGCTGAGATGAGCTTTTTGAACAATCTGAAGATCGTATGGAAGGTCGCGCTGATCGTGGCCGTGATGGGCTGCGCGATGATCGGCGTCGCCGCCTTCGGCACGCGCGAGCTTTCCGCGACGGTCGACGGATTTGGCGAGCTCGCCGCTTCGCAATCCTCTGCGCTGAACCTCACGCGCGCCCAGCGCCGTGCCGAGACCTATCATGCCGCGCTCTATGCGGTCTTCACGGAGGCGACCGAGGCGGGCAACGCCGCCCGTCTCAAGACCGCCAACCAGAACCGCGACGAAATCCGTCAATATCTGGACGCAGCCGAGCAGGATGATCCGTCCCGCGCGAGCCAGATCAAGAGCATCGGCGACCAGTTGAAAGCGGTGTTCGCCAGCTGCGATCCGGTCCTGAAGGCCGGCTCGCAGGCGAGCAGCACGGAAGAGAACGCAAGGGCGTCTGACCGGGCGCACAAGGAGTGCGATCCGGTGATGGATGCGGCGCTGGCGCGTATCGCCCAATTCGTGTCCGAGACGGCGCAGGCCGTTTCGAAGCGCAAGGAAGCCATCAACCGTGACGCGCGGTCCGCGACCTGGACCGTGATCGGCGTCAGTGCCGGCGGCCTGATCCTCGGCATCGCGATCGCCCTGTTCATCGGCCTCAATGCAATGTCCCGGCCGATCGCCCGTCTCAAGCTCGCGATGGAAGGCCTTGCCCGCAACGATCTCAAGATCGAGGTGCCGGAGAAGGACCGCAGCGACGAAATCGGCGACATGGCCAAGACCGTCGAAATCTTCAAGACCAACGGGCTCGAGGTCGAGCGCCTCAAGGCGGCGCAGGCCGAAGCCGAGAAGCTGGCCGCCGAGCAGCGCAAGCGCGACATGGTCAACCTTGCCGACGGTTTTGAGCGCGCGGTCGGCGAGATCATCGAGACGGTCGGCTCTGCCTCCACCGAGCTCGAAGCCTCGTCCTCGACGCTGGCCACCACCGCGCAGCGCGCGCAGGAGCTGACTTCGGTCGTCGTGATGGCGTCGGGCGAAGCGTCCGGCAACGTGCAGTCGGTCGCGACCGCCACGGAGGAGCTGTCCTCCTCGGTCAACGAGATCAGCCGCCAGGTGCAGGAATCCGCGCGGATGGCCGGCGAAGCCGTCACCCAGGCCCGCACCACCACCGAGCGCGTCAGCGAGCTCTCGGTCGCGGCGACGCGCATCGGCGATGTCGTCGAGCTGATCAACACCATTGCCGGCCAGACCAACCTCTTGGCGCTGAATGCCACGATCGAGGCGGCGCGCGCCGGCGAAGCCGGCCGCGGCTTTGCGGTGGTTGCCTCCGAGGTGAAGACGCTGGCCGA
The DNA here is from genome assembly GCF_019455385.1 of Bradyrhizobium sp. BR 10289. GTDB lineage: Bacteria > Pseudomonadota > Alphaproteobacteria > Rhizobiales > Xanthobacteraceae > Bradyrhizobium. The sequence continues at coordinate 202,958 of NZ_JACOFR010000008.1, read as the reverse complement.
GCAGACCGCGAAGGCGACCGGCGAGATCAGCCAGCAGATTTCCGGCATCCAGACCGCGACGCAGGAATCGGTCAACGCGATCCGCGATATCTCGGCGACGATCGAGCGGCTCTCGGAGGTGTCGTCGACCATTGCGGCGGCCGTCGAGGAGCAGGGCGCCGCGACCCAGGAGATCTCGCGCAACGTGCAGCAGGCCGCTCACGGCACCCAGCAGGTCTCCACCAACATCACCGACGTGCAGCGCGGCGCGGCCGAGACCGGCTCTGCCTCCTCGCAGGTGCTCTCGACCGCGAAGATGCTGGCGTCCGACAGCAACCGGTTGAAGGACGAAGTCGGAAAATTCCTCCGCACGGTGCGCGCCGCCTGATTCCGGCGCGGCGGCATCCGTCCGCCGCGCAGATGGCACCTATTGCACCAGAAACGCGAGCAGGATGACGAACAGCACGGCCGTCACGATGACGGCCGTCGCCGCACCGGCGGCCATTTTGGCTTTCTCGTTCGTGGTGGTGGGGCGCATGCGGTCTGCAGGCTACCTCATGTTGAATTTCGGTCCAATCTGTGGTCAGTGGCGCTCCCGCGGCGGGATGAGCCCGCGTCGATCTCGAAGGCCGCTCCATGGACGAAGATGTCAGCGACGGCTGGACCGAGTCCGCCGCAGCCTGGATCATCGAGCAGGGTGACGACGGCGACTACGCCCGCCGCTTCGTGCTGGACGCACCCATGCTTGCGCGGATCGAGGGCCGCGGCTTCCGCCATGCGCTCGATGTCGGCTGCGGCGAGGGGCGCTTCTGCCGCATCATGCAGCGCGCCGGCATCCGCACCACCGGCATCGATCCGACCGAGGCGCTGCTCGCGCGCGCCAGGGAGCTGGACCCGCTCGGCGACTATCGGCTCGGCCGTGCCGAGACGATGGATTTCGATGCGTCTCATGATCTCGTCGTCAGCTATCTCAGCCTGATCGACATGCCCGATCTCGGCACGGCAATCGCAAAGATGGTTGCCGCGCTGCGGCCGGGCGGCACGCTGCTGATCGCGAACATGACCAGCTTCAATACCGCAGGCCCACCCGAAGGCTGGACGCGCGACAGCGAGGGCACCCTGCGCTTCACCATCGATCACTACATGGATGAACGGGCGACCTGGGTGAGCTGGCGCGGCGTCCGGATCCAGAACTGGCATCGCCCGCTCAGCACCTACATGACGCTGCTGCTCGACCAAGGCCTGCAGCTGCGCCTGTTCAGCGAACCGCAGCCTACGGGCGGCGATCCCGACAGAAATGCGCGTCATCGCCGCGTGCCGTACTTCCACATCATGGAGTGGCAGAAGCCGGATTGAGCTGGTCCGGTCAGGCCGTGAGCTTGGCCTGGAAGAACCGTGCGACCCGACCGATCGCATCCTGAGTCATCGGATCCGTGTCTGAGAAATCAAAGCCGTGGGCCTTGCCCGGATAGGGCACGAATTCGGTCTCGGCCCCGGCGGCCTTGCCGAGTTCGACGAGCTCTCGTCCCTCGGCAATCGGCACGTTCCGGTCGTCCTCGCCATGCAGCACGATCAGCGGCGGCAGGTGCTTGACTGTGGCGACCAAGGCGTCGGGCATGCCGCCATAGAGCACGCGCGTGTCGCGCGCCGCGGCCTCGGCCGCGATGTAGCCGCCCAGCGAGAAGCCGAGCAGGCCGACATGCCCCGAACTCTCCGGTCGACCCTGGATCGCCGTCACGGTGGCGGAAACCGTGTCGGCCCAGCCGTCGAAGCGCGCCGCGTAATAGGCATCGCGGCTCTCATGCGTGCTGGACTTCGACGTTAGCGCAGCCGTATCGGCCGGCGTCATGTAGCGGAGGAGATAGGCGTCCATGCCACTTGCCGTAAGCGCCTCGACGTATCGCTCATAGGCGCGCGGCCTGAGCTCGATGCCGCGCGATCCGTGCAGCGCGATCACGGCGGGGCGCTTCCCGGCCGCTGCCGCCGCGTAGCGCGACACCGGCAGGCTGTCCTGGCCACTGGCGACGTCGAACTGTTCGCCCGACGCGCCGCGTGCGGCGACGGGGGACAGCAGTGCGGCGATGGCACCCAAGGCGGTGCGCCGGTCGATCATTGGCGGGCCCATTGAGGAGACATTTCAGATGCGACGCGCCGCATGTATATTGCGCTTGCGACGGAATCTTGACGCGAGTCCCGCCCGATGATCGCCAATCGTCCACCCGTGCTCGCCCATGAGCGGTTCGTCGCCGACCGCGACAATTTCGCGGGCCTCGATCTCGCCGCGCGGTTCGAGCGGATCGAGCGGACGAACCTGTGGGGCGCTTCGAGCTCGGTGTCGGGCCTCGGCTCGGAGGATCCTGCCACGGCCGCGATCCGCGACGCGCTTCCAGCTTTGCTGTTACGGCTCGGCGCGCGCTCGCTGCTCGATGCGCCCTGTGGCGATGCCGGCTGGATCGGCCGCTCGAAGCTCGACATCGATTACACCGGCATCGACATCGTGCCGTCGCTGATCGCGGCCAACAACCAGCGCGCCGCGCGTGGCGAGCTGGCCGGACGCTTCCTCGTTGCGGACATCACGCGCGATGCGCTGCCGCAGGCCGATGTGATCCTGTGCCGCGACTGTCTGGTGCATCTGAGCTTCGACAACATCGCCCGCGCCGTCAGAAACTTTCGCGCCAGCGGCGCGCGTTTCCTGCTGGCGACGACGTTTCCCGAATGGGACGGCAATCGCGATTGCGAGGACGGTGACTGGCGCGCACTGAACCTGGAGCAGGCGCCGTTCAACTGGCCGGCGCCGCGCGCGCTGATCAACGAACGCTGTAAAGAGGGCGCCGGCGGCTGGCGTGACAAGAGCCTCGGGCTGTGGCGGCTGGATGAGTTGCCTGATCGGGCGGCGAGGTAGCGGCGCGCGTCGAGCGCTGGTGCCGGCTGAGGGGATTGAACCCCCGACCTTCGGTTTACAAAACCGCTGCTCTACCGCTGAGCTAAGCCGGCGACGCTGGGAAGCGGACAGGACCGGCCCGGGCCGGGGCTGTCTGCCCGTGCGCGCCGCAATATCAGACTTGGTCGGAAAGTGCCAGAACCAGAGGTGGGGATCGCAGGCACGAAACAGGCGGCCCAAGGGCCGCCTGATCCGTCGCGCTTCGTTCGACCGGGTTTATTGGCACTTACTGGCAGATGTGCCGGCGGCCGTCTTCGCCCTTGAACCAGGTGCCGGGCGTGCAGACGAAGCCATTTCGCTGAGCGTAGGTGCGGGTGTCCCAGCCGCGATTGTCCCAACCGCGGTTATCCCACGAATTGTCGTAGGCATAGCTGTTGTCCCAGCCGCGGAACGGCGCAGTGGCGATCGCGCCCGCCGTTCCGATCGCAGCGCCCGCTACGCCGGCCGCTGCGCCAGCTGCACCGGCCGCAACGTCGGTCGGCCAGAAACCGGTGGGGCTCCTGTTCCAATCATTGTTCCAGTCGCGGTTGGTCTGGCGGTAGGACACGCGGCGATGGCGATAGCCACTGTCGGTGTAGGGATTGCCCGGTCCGAGGTTCTGGCAATTGGCATTGGGGAATTGGGCCGAGCAGCGGCCGGGTTCGTTGATGACCGGCTGCGCCATGGCAGAGCCTGCCAGCATGGTCACAGCAATCGCCGTGGCGCCGAGAAGTTTGATGTTCATGATTGTTGGCTCCCGTCTGGAATTGACGGGGGCTTAAACGCTCAGGGCGCCGGACGTTCCGGTAAAGGCCGCTGATTTATGCGGCTCCAAATTCAAACCGATGTGAGCGCACAAGCCGGTTCCGCCATCGGACATGGCGCCGTTAACGCTTCGCTAGCTCGCGTCGCAGCATTTGAGCGGCGCGCAATCCTTGCGCGTTAGGCTTACCGGAAATTGGTGAGCGGGCCTTAACCCTCTCTGCGTCGCAATCGATTAGGTTGCCGCCGGATAAACGGGATCCTCTCATGCGCGCCGTGGCACTCGCTGCCCTCTTGATCGGACTGCCTGCAACGGCTTTTGCCGGCGGCGGCTTCGATATCGTCGTGCCCGGCCGTCCCGGCGTGCCCATCATCATCAACGGCATCGATGCGTCCTACAGCGTCGTCGAAGGCGTCTGGGGTCTCGGCAAGAACGTCCAGGTGCAGCCGACGATCTACGGCGGACGCTATATCGCCGACCGGCAGCCCGATGACGTCGGCCATTATTATCCGACGCTGGGCCTGCGGCCCGGCTACGGCCGGCTCGAGGTCGAGCCGCCCGCGAACCGCAAATTGCCAAAGCCGGCCGAGAGCTATCACGAGAGCTGGGGCGCATCGTCCGCGCCGCTGCCGGCGCAAATGGATCCGCCGGTCGATCCGCCGCCGGTGATCTACGCGCCGGAGATCAACGATCGTCCGCGGCCGCGTGCACAGGTGCCCGGCAGGCCGCCGGGTTAAGAAACGTCAAAACCCAAAAATGGAAATCAACAGGAGAGAGTAATGCGTCAAATGATTTCGGGACTGGTCGCGGCGGCTGCCGTGATGTTCGCAGGCAGCGCGCCGGCCATGGCCTGCGGCTTCAATCCGTGCCAGCCGGTCGCGCCGGTCTATACCGGCTGCAACACCGGTTGCGGCGGCTACGGCTACGGCGCCTATGAGCGTCTCGCCGAGCCCACCTCGCAGTATTATTACGTCAACCAGGGCCCGACCTATACCGGCCCGGGCGCCTTCGCGCCGTATCCGACCTATCGTGAGGACGCGGTCGTTGCCCCCGCCAATTACGGCTACGGCTATGGTTATCGCGCTACCGTTGCGCCTTACGCCTATCATCACCGCCCGTATTACCGTCCGTATCGCTACGGCTACGGGCCGCGCTACGGCTACCTGCCCCGCCACCACTACGGCTACGGTCCGCGCTACGGCTACTCGCACCGCTATGCACCGGCCCCGTATTACGGCGGCCACCGCGTGCTGCGCCGCTATTACTGATCTCTGATCGGTTGAGTTGACGAAACGCCCGTCCGCATCATGCGGGCGGGCGTTTTGTTTTCTTTCGCCTCGCCCCGCTTGCGGGGAGAGGCCGACGCGCGTAGCGCGGCGGGTGAGGGGACTCTCCGCGAGTCAATCTGTCACCGCGATCGCGGAGGCAGCCCCTCACCCCAGCCCTCTCCCCGTAAGAACGGGGCGAGGGAGCGCACCTGCGTTGCGGCTACATCTACCGCTTCATCAGCCCGAGCCTGCTAGCGCCGACATAGAGCGCGAGCACGGCGGCGTTGGAGACGTTGAGGCTCTTGATCTCGCCGGGCATGTCGAGCCGCGCCACGACGCTGCAGGTCTCGCGGGTCAGTTGCCTGAGGCCCTTGCCCTCGGCGCCCAGCACCAGCGCGAGCGGCTCGCGCAGCGTGACGGCCGAGAGGTCCTCGCTGCCTTCGCTGTCGAGGCCGACGGTCTGGAAGCCGCGCTCGTTCAGCGCGGTCAGCGCGCGGGCGAGATTTTGCACGGCCACCATTGGTACCAGCTCCAGCGCGCCGGAGGCGGCCTTGGCGAGCACGCCGGTCGCTTCAGGACTGTGGCGCGCGGTGGTGACGATCGCCTTCACCGCAAAGGCGGCCGCCGAGCGCAGGATGGCGCCGACATTGTGCGGATCGGTGATCTGGTCGAGCACCAGCACCATGCCTTCCTGCTTCAAGGTCGCGATGTCGGGCGAGGGCAGGGCATCGGCCTCCGCGAGCAGGCCCTGGTGCACGGCGTCGGGCGAGAGCAGCCGGTCGATCTCCTGCGGCCGCACGATCTCGGGCGTGACTGGGATCTTGATGTTGTCGTCCGCAAGCCGCTTTGCGGCGTTCTCGGTCAGCGTCAGCTTGCGGATCCGCCGCGCGGGGTTGGCGAGCGCCATGGTCACGGTGTGCCAGCCATAGAGGATGACGGGCCCGTCGGGGTGCGAATCGCGATCGCGCCAGGCCGGCCGGCCGGCCGATTTCCCTGTTTTGTTGAAGGGCTTAGCCCCGCCGCGGGGCCCCCTCGGGGCGAATTTCTTGTCCTTCATGGGGCTGCTTGTGTCACGGGTGCCGGAATATGGCAATTTGGCTGCGAATGGGGGCCATTTTAGCTGTTCGCCTCGGTTGACTTTGCCCCACCGGATCGCCCATAACCGCGCCCGGTCGCGCCTCCATCCGGGCTGTCGCGGCCTTCACGTTCCATGGCCGTCTTCGGTCCGCCGGCAAGGTCCGGCCCGATTGTGCTGCCGTCGAGCGGGGGAGTGTCCCGAGTGGCAAAGGGAGCTGACTGTAAATCAGCCGCCTCATGGCTTCGAAGGTTCGAGTCCTTCCTCCCCCACCAGCCTTCGCTCGCTTCGCGAGCTACGGCTCGGCAAGCCAGCCTAGGTGCCCGTTGCGCGAAGCTCGCGAAGGCTGCCGCGCCGTAGCCCGACAGGGCGCAGGCGGGCCGTCTCAACAAACACATCATCCCCTCATCCGCCGACATCGCTTGCGCGCGCATACGTTCACGGCAAAATCCTGATCGACATCGTCGCTGCGATGCATGGCTTGCCTGCATCAAGTTGATCGCAGACGGCGGGGAACAGTGAGATAGATCACGATCATTCGTCAAAGTCCGTTGCTACAAGCACTCATTTCCATTGGGAGGTTCAACGATGACGATTTCCCGAGGCTCGCTCAAACTGGCCTTGTGTGTGATGTGCTTCACTGTGCCCAACCTTGCGAAGGCACAGACACCGCCGGCAGCGCAGGCACCGCCCGCGGCTGCAAGTCCGCCGCCGCCCCCGACGCCCGTTCCGTTCGATGCCGCGCTGCTGAAGGCCGCCAACGATCTCTTCTCCAAGGCCAATCTCAACGGTGCGCCCGACAAGGTGACGTTGGTGATCGACCCTCTGATCGACGGCGTCACCGGCGCGCAGTCCAAGGCGACGCATCTGGAGGAGAAGCGCATCACCGAGCTCGTCAAGAGCAGCTATCCGCGTTTCGAGGTCGCGCGCTTCTCCTCCGACAGCGTTGCCAGGAATCCGGTCGTGCTGATCGGCACCTTCACCGCGGTCAACAATGCCGGCGTTGCGGGCGGGGCGAAGGATGCCTATCGCATCTGCCTCGCGCTCGCCGACATGAAGACCAAGACCATCATCTCCAAGGGCGTCGCGCGCGCGCTGCCCGAAGGCATCGACCCGACGCCGGCGGCGTTCTTCAACGACAGCCCTGTGTTCGCCAAGGATGCATCGACCGACAGCTATATCAAGACATGTCAGGGCACCAAGGTCGGCGACACCGTCGACCAGGCCTATGCCGACCGCATCGTGGTGGCCTCGCTCGTCAATGACGGCATCGAGGCCTACGATGCGGGCCGCTATCGCGATGCGCTCGACGTCTATCAGAGCGCGCTGAAGACGCCCGGCGGCCAGCAGCTGCGCGTCTACAACGGCATCTATCTCGCCAACGCCAAGCTGCGCCGCACCCGCGCCGCGATGGACGCATTCGGCAAGGTGGTGGATTACGGGCTTTCGAGCGACAAGCTCGCGGTCAAATTCCTGTTCAAGCCGGGCTCGACCCTGTTCATCAACGACCGCAATTTGCGCGCGCCCTACGATGCATGGCTGGAGAAGATCGCCGAGCGCACTGCGGCGAGGCAAGGATGTCTCGAAGTGGTCGGCCATACCAGCGCCACCGGCCTGCCGGCGGTGAACGATCGCCTGTCCGCGCTGCGGGCCGACTACATCAAGGACCGGCTCGAGGACAACGAGAAGTCGCTGCGCACCCGGCTCACCGCCAGCGGCAAGGGCTCGCGCGAGATGATCGTGGGCACCGGCCGGGACGATGCCAGCGATGCGCTCGACCGGCGCGTCGAGTTCAAGGTCGCGCCCTGCGGCGGCGCGCCCGGCGGCCGCACCACCTGATCCTGATCTGAGACGATCGAGATCCCGGCTTCCATCGCAATGGAGCCGGGATTTTTCGTGTTAGTGCACTAGCGTGCGCGCGACGCGAAAACCGATGTCGTCGTGACGCGCGTCGAGGCCGGCCTTGGCGCGGATCGCCGGCCGCAGCGAGCCTGCGGCAGAGAACCAGTCGCCGCCGCGCAACGTATGCGCCGTGCAGCCGTCTTGCGAACGCGCAGCGCTGTCGGCGCCGGCACCGCGATAATCGTCGGCATAGCAGTCGGCGGTCCATTCCCAGACATTGCCGATCAGGTCGGCAAGGCCGAAGGCATTGGCCTTGAACGCGCCGACCGGCGCGGTGAAGGGATAGCCGTCGCTGCACGCCATATAGGGGGCATCCTGCGGCAGGCCGGCATTCCGCGCGGCCTGGTCGGCGCCGTTGACGTAGCGGCAGAGATCGGCGGGATTGTCGGTGTAGGCATAGGGCAGGGTGCTGCCGGCGCGCGCGGCATATTCGAACTCGGCCTCCGACAGCAGGCGGTAGGGCTTGCCCGTCGTCTTCGACAGCCAGTCGACATAGGCCTGCGCGTCGTTCCAGCTGACGCAGACCGCGGGATGGTTGCCGTCCTGGGCATAGCCCGGCATCAGATAGGAGCGGCCCTCGCGCTCCTGCGGAACATTCTGCTCGAAGGTGAAGCAGCGCTTGCCGGCCTTGTAACCCGAGGCGGCAACGAACGCCGCGAACTGATCGCGCGTCACCTCGAAACGGCCGAGTGCGAGGGGCTGGCTGACCACGACCTTGTGCTGCGGCGCTTCATTGGCGGCGGCGAGGCCATTGCTGATCTCACCGGTTGACGAGCCCATCATGAATTCGCCGGGGGGAACGACGACCATCTCGGGACAGTTCTGGCACTCGCGAAAACTCTGCTTCGGTTTCAAGCTGCATTCTTCCGGCAGCGACAAGGCTCTCGCCGTGTCGAGCGATAATGCCGCGGACTGCGGCTCCGCGCCGGCGCAGCCGCCCTGCGCGCGCGGCGGGACTTTGCCGGTTTCGGGAGCGGGCCTGATCTCGTGCGGTACGATCGCCGCCAATTGTTGCCCCGGCGCCGGCTGCGCCGCCTTTGCGCGCGCCGCGTCCGCGGCTTTCGCCTCTTCGGCGGCCTTTGCGGCTCTGGCTGCTTCGGCTGCTTTGGCCGCCTTGGCGTCCTCAGCCGCTTTCGCAATTCTGGCCGCTTCGGCAGCCTTCGCGACCCGCGCCTCTTCCGCAGCCTTTGCGGCGCGGGCTTCTTCCGCGGCTTTCGCGGCCTTGCTGTCTTCAGCCGCTTTCGCGGCCTTGGCCTCTTCGGCCGCTTTCGCGGCCCTGGCGTCTTCAGCCGCTTTTGCGGCTCTGGCATCTTCGGCCGCCTTGGCGTCGTCGCGCGCCTTCTTCTCCGCGGCGAGGCGGGCCTGTTCGGCGTCCCTTGCCGCGATCAGCTTGTCGCGCTGGGCGCGGGCGAGGTCGCTGTAGAAGCCGGTCGGATACTTCGCGAGGAAGGACTCCCAGGCCGCGATCACGTTGATCTGCGAGGTGAGCTGGTAGTCGTCGCGGGCTGCCGCAAGCGGATCGACTTTCGGCGCGGGTGGCAGCGGCACCAGGGCGACGTCATCGCCGCCGAGCGAGCCGTAGATGAACGGCTCCTGCTTGTAATTCGTCACCTTCAGGACGTCGTCACGCACGAAGCCGAAGGCTTTGCGGACGTCGAGGCCGGGGACCGGCAGATGCTTGACCAAAGCCGTGGTGAAAGGACTGTTCCTGCTGTCGCCGTCGTCGGCGGTGGAACCGGCTTTGGCGGCGAAGGCGACCAGCGTGTTCGGACTGTTCGGCTCGACCATCACCAGCCCGCGCTGGAGCGAGCGCGAGGCGACCGGGCGCTTCAGGCGCTTGGCGAACGGATTGTCGCGGCAGGCATCGAGAATGACCATGCGCAGCCGCTTCGCAGGCTCGACCACCGCGAGCAGCCGGTCCAGCGGGATCGCCTCGTCATAGGCGTCGATGTCGCGCTCGAGGACGGCGTCGACCGGCACCAGGTAGTTGCTGCCGTCGATCTCAAGGCCGTGCCCGGCGTAATAGATGATGGCGAGGTCGGCATCGCGCACGGCGTCGACGAAATCGCGTAGCGTACGGCGCATCTCGACGGCTTTGAGGTCAAGCTTGAGCGTCACTGCCTCGAAGCCCGCCTTCTTGAACATCTCGGCCATCGCGGTGGCGTCGTTGGCGGGATTCGGCAGTTGCGGAACCCGCTCATAGGCGGAGTTGCCGATCACCAGCGCAATCCGCCGGTCGGCGAACGCGGGTTCGCCGAACAGGCAGATCGCACAGAGCATCAAGACGATGGCCGAGACGACACGCATCATGCCTTCCAGCATAATCGCAAATTACGGCATAGAACACCGTATCGGATGATGCTCTGTGATCCCGCTCACAGTCAGCACGAAAATGCCAGCGCTCCGACGACAGCTGACTCTATGCCATCATCTCCCGCACCATCGGCACCACCTTGCGGCCATAGAGTTCGATGCTCTTCATCAGCTTCTCATGCGGCAGCGGGCCCGCCGAATATTTCAGCTGGAAGCGCGCAAGGCCGAGCGTCTTCGCGGTCGCCGCGATCTTGCGCGCCACGGTCTCCGGCGAGCCGACATAGAGCGAACCGCGCTCGGCCTCGCTGACGAACTCATCGCGGCCCATCGGCGGCCAGCCGCGTTCCTTGCCGATGCGGTCGCGCATCGCCTTGTAGTAGGGCCAGAGCTCTTCGCGGGCCTGCGCGTCGGTCTCGGCGATATAGCCGGGCGAGTGCACGCCGATCGGCTGCGCCGGGCGGCCGAACTCCTTGAAGGCGCGGTGATAGAGATCGACGAACGGTGCAAAGCGCGCGGGATCGCCGCCGATAATGGCGAGCATCAGGGGCAGATCGTAATGCGCGGCGCGCACCACCGATTGCGGGCTGCCGCCGACACCGATCCAGGTTTTAAGCTGGCCGTTCTCGACCGGCGGATAGACGAGCTGGTCCTTCAGCGCCGGACGCAGCTTGCCCTGCCATGTCACCGGCTTCTGCGACAGCAGGGCCGCGAACAGGTCGAGCTTCTCCTCGAACAGTTCTTCATATTCGCGCAGGTCGAAGCCGAACAGCGGAAAGGACTCGGTGAAGGAGCCGCGGCCGAGGATCACCTCGGCGCGTCCGTTCGAGAGCGCATCCACCGTCGCGAAGCGCTGGAACACGCGGATCGGATCGTCCGAGGAGAGCACCGTCACAGCCGAGCCGAGATGGATGCGCTTGGTGCGCGCTGCGATCGCTGCCAGCACGGTCTCTGGTGACGAGATCGCAAAGTCTGCGCGGTGGTGCTCGCCGAGGCCGATGAAGTCGAGGCCGAGCTCGTCGGCCAGCACGGCCTCCTCGACGACATTGCGGATCACCTGCGCGTGGGGGAGCATGGCGCCGCTTGCGTCTTTCGTCACGTCGCCAAAAGTATCCAGTCCGAATTCAAGCGGTGCGGTCATCGATCAGGTCTCTGTGGGGAAGATCGACGACAGTTAGTGGGCAGGCCCGCCGCGGCAAGGCTGCTTCTGGAAATGCTCGGTTTCCGTTTTGGACGTCAGCGAGGCGCCAGCCATTTCTCGAACTTGCCGAGGATTCCCCAGGCGGTGGTGCCGAGGAAAACCGGCAACGCGGCTTTGCCGAGCGTGTCGAAACTGCCGAACAACGGCACGGCGGCGTTCAGATGAGGGCCGATCAATTGCAGTACCGCGGTGATGACGGTGCCGATGATGCCGATGGCGCTCTTCTTGCCGTCGAGCAGATTGCCGATAGTCTGCCCGAGCGCGCCGTTGACCTGTCCCAGCTGGCCATCGGGTGACTTGCCGGTCAGGACCGTCAGCAGCTTGATGAAATCGCCGATTTGCCGCGTCGGTGCAGGCGCCTGGCCAGTCACGGGCTGTTGCCGCGCGGCGATCACCTGCAAGATCTCCAGGGCCGATTGCACCAGCGCCGGGAGATCCTGCTGGCCGGCCGGGATTGTCGGGATGGTGCCGGTGCCGGCGATCGGACCGAGATCGCCCGGGATCTGGATGTCTACCGGCGTCGCATGGGCGAGCGCCAGATATCGCTGAAAGTTCTCGCCGTAGAAGGGGCCGCCATCCTTGGGATGGAATCCCTGTTGCGGGCCGCCGCCGACCCGCACGCTCCCATGATTATACGCGATCGCGACGTACATCATCTCATCGTCGGTGAGCGACGACTTCAGCGTTCCGTAGGCGCGTTTGCATGCGGCATCCAGCTCCTGGATGAGGCGCTTGATGCACTCGTCCATTTTGTGCCAGCCGCGGCTGAGGAAGAAGCTCGGATCCGTCTTGAAGAACTGGATATCGTACTGAAAGATTCCATAGCCGTGGCAGAACTTGTCGGGATTCTGCGCCACCTTCTGATAGGGAGGATTGACCTGCGCGACATCGATCAGAGCCTGGCGGGCGACGTCGAACATGCTTGCTCCCCCCGGCGCGGAGACAAGCTCCGCCTTGCTCGTCGGAAACGCGCTGCGGTTCGGTGCATCGAGCGTGTCGCCAACACAAAGCTTGAGTACCTCGCTGACCGGCTTGGTCTTGTAAATGCGGCCCCAGCAATCGGAATAGGTTTCCTGCATGGCGATCGCTGCGGCCATGTCGAGCGTGTACGGCGTGCCGCGGCAGGCCACGGTGATATCCGCGCCGAACTGCGTCTTGAACCATCGAATTGCATCCTGCTCGGACATGCCTGCCATCCCAGTCGTGCTTTGGCGCGCGCGAACTTCCCTTAAGTCTTGGCTGCCGCACTCACGGCTTCGGCGGCGTGGCCGGCGGCAGCCACTTCTCGAACTTGCCGAGCACGCCCCAGGCGGCGATGCCGAGGAAGACCGGCAAGAGGGCCGGCAGGGCGGGGCCGATCGCGGCCGTCACCGTCGGCAGGAGAGCCGGACCGGCGAAATGCAGCACCGCCGTCAGCACCGAACCGATGATGCCGATCGCGCTCTTCTTGCCGTCGAGCAGATTGCCGATGGTGGTGCCGAGCGCGCCGTTGACCTGGCCCAGCCCCTTTTGGCCGCCCAAATCGCCGGTCAGCACGCTGAGCACCTTGATGAATTGCTGGATCTTGTCCGGCGTCGCTGCGGTCCCGCCCGTGGCCGGTGGTTGCTGTCCGCCTGGCCCGCCCAAGGTCTGGAAGACCTTCAGCGCTTCGGCGATCAGCGCCGCGACGTCGGGCTGTCCGCCGGCGGGCGGCGTGGTTGGATTGGTGGGCATCTTGGCGGCCTCCAATTGAGCTAGCAGCTGTTGCACCAGGTCGGGAGAAGTCGAGTCTCTGTGGAACGGGAAGGGAATGAACGGGCTGGTCAGCGGAGCGCTCACGAACTCCCAGTCGACCTCGCCCTTGTCGATGAGCCCGATCGCCTTCGCCGCGGCCGGCGTGAGATCGATGCCTGCACCGTTCGTCCTGTTTCCGCGGCTGTCGTGGCCGGACTCGGCCTGCGGCCGCGTGCCGGTCTTCCAATAGGGATCGTCGGTGTTCCAGGGGCCGATATGCACGACCTTGCAGATCACCGTCCTGCCGTCCTTGGAGACGCTGACATTGGGCCGCGGATCGGCGATGTGAGCAGGCAGCGCGACACCGAGTTCGGTGTCGTCGATCATGTGCCCGTCATAGGCGCTGGTCTTCGGATCGGAGGCGCCGCCGAATACGGTCGCAATGATGCGGCCCTGCGTCTGTAAAGGCGTGTGGACGGTGGTCGCAGGCGCAATGGCGGCGGCCGGCGGCCGGCGAATGGCGGTGCAGCGGCTTTTCGGGAGTTTAGATAGCTTGACCTGATGGTCCTGGTTGCCGCCGCGACAGACATAGCTGTCGCCGCTCGTCTCCTCGTAGAGGGTGACGTGATGGCTGCCGTTGGTCCATGTGAACACCATCACGTCGCCGGGTTGCGGCGTGCCGCCGGCATCGTCTCCAAACCTCGCCCAGGCGTTGGCCCAAAGGAAGCGCGAGACCGCGTCATCGCCAAACACTGGCTTGATCCCGTTCACCGCCATGCAATATCCGACGGTGAGGCCGCACCAGGCGATGGAATCGTGGGTGTATTCCTTGCAATAATCCCTGGTGTCCGGGAACAGCTCACCGATCTTTTGCGGCCAGCTCATGATGACGGGATTGTCGCCGTTATCGAGCGCCCGCGTGCCCGTGATTTGCCGCATCGTTGCCAACCAGGGAGGGATCGTCGCGGGCATGGCTATGCCTCTCTACGTTGCGCGCACCGGCGGTGCGGCAGATTGAGGATCGCGTTCAGGGCTTCGTGGGGTGAGTTGTTTCGCCGGGCGGACGCAATGGTGCGGGCCCGCAAGAAATCTGCGGAAGCATGCCCGCCCTGCACTGACAGGGGCGACGCCTGGGTTACGCAAATCATAATACCAACAGCTCAAAGTAATATGATCTGATTGAAGCAACTTGGAAATGTGCCGTCAAGAGCGGCGTCTTGCTGCGATGCCGCATGCGTCGTCGGGGGCTCGTTCATGACGGCCGGAAAGGTCGGTTCGAGCCGGCGAGCTCAACCGGATCCGGCGAACATCTCCACCAGGGTCTCGCGCAACCAGCGCTGCGCCGGCACGGTGTCGTTGCGCTGGTGCCAGAACAGGCTGACGATGCGCGGCGGCGCCTTCAGCGGAAGCGGCATGGCGTGCAGCAGCGGCGCGTGGCGGGACTGCGAGCGCAAATCGCTCGGCAGCACGGCGATCAGGTCGGACTGACGCACGACCTCATAGGCGGCGCTGTAATGATTGACGGTCGCGACCAGATTACGCGACAGCCCGCGCGAGGCGAGGAAGAGGTCGTAGGACGGCATGGTCTTGCCCGCGAGGCTGACATCGACATGGCCCGCATTCAGGAAGGTGCGAGTGCTCAGCCGCTTCTGCGAGGCGAGGGGATGGCCGCGCCGCATGAAGCAGGCATAGTCGACGGTCCATAGCGAGCGTGAGCGAATGGCGGCCGGCTGCTGCGCCTCGTTGACATAGACGCTGAGCACGCAATCCACCCTGTTGTCCTCGAGCTGGTCGGCGATCTCCAGGATGGTATTGGGGACGGTATGGACGCGCGCCCTGGGCGCGACCTTGCCGAAATGCGTGAGGAGGTTCGGCATCACCAGCGAGGAGACGTAATCCGACATCGACAGACTGAATTCCGTCTGTGCCCGGGCGGGATCGAACACCTGCTCGTCGAGCGCGCCGCGGACACTTTCCAGCGCCTCGCCGATCGGCTCCCACAGCACCACGGCGCGCTGGGTCGGCCGGATGCCGGTGCCGGACCTGACGAACAGGGGATCGCCGAGCGCATCGCGCAGCCGCGCCAGGGCATTGCTGACCGCCGGCTGGGTCATCGTCAGCGCGCTTGCGGCGCGCGTGACGCTGCCCTCGGTCATCAGCGCCTCGAAGACTTTGAGGAGGTTGAGGTCGAGCGCGCGGAATGACAGGGACATTCACCACAGTGATATATTAGATCATAATTATAAATTATGACGATAATGTCACTTTGTCTATGGTTCCCTCCCGAGCGGCGCGCCGGGCCCGTGACAATTCAGGGGGACTTTCATGTCGATAATATCGGCGCGTATCGAGCGCCTTCCGTTCGCGCGTTTCCACAAGCACCTGCTGCTGATGGGCGGGCTCGGCTACATGTTCGACGCGATGGACGCGGCGGTGCTGGCCTTCATCCTGCCGGTGCTGCGCACGGCGTGGAATCTGACGAGCGTCGAGATCGGCGTGCTCGGCAGCAGCACCTATATCGGTTTCCTGTTCGGCGCCCTGTGCGCGGGCACGCTCGGCGACCTCATCGGCCGCCGTGCGGTGATGATGTCGGCGCTGGCGCTCTATTGCGCGGCGTCGATCGTCAGTGCGCTGGTGGACACATGGCCGTCCTTCTTCGCGGCGCGAATCGTCGCCGGCATGGGCACCGGCGCGGAGAGCGCGATCATCGCGCCTTATCTCGCCGAGTTCGTCGCACGGCGTTACCGGGGCAGCTTCACCGGCGCACTCGCCGGCTTTTTCTCCTTCGGCTTCGTCGCCGCGGCCTTGCTCGGCTATTTCATCGTCCCTGCCTATGACAATGGCTGGCGCATTGTGCTGGTCATCACCGCGGTGCCTGTCGTCATGCTGCTCTGGTGGCGCCGGGCGCTGCCGGAATCGCCGCGCTGGCTGGAGAGCCGGGGACGGGAGAAGGAGGCCGAGGGCGTCCTCGACAGGATCGAGGCCAGCTTCGCGCGCGAAGGCCTTGTCCTGCCGCCGCCGGTGGTCGAGGCCCCGGCCCCGGTCGGGACGGGTGGAACGCTGCTCGCCAATTTCGGCGCGCTGCTTGCGGCCCGCCAGGCGCGCATCACCATCATGACCTGGATCATGTGGCTGGCGATCACGTTCAGCTATTATTCCTTCTTCGTCTGGATTCCCGGCCTCCTGGTCCAGAACGGCATGAGCATCACCAAGAGCTTTGCCTATTCGATCGCGATCTATTGCGCGCAGATCCCCGGCTATTTCAGCGCGGCCTATTTCAACGAGCGCATCGGCCGGCAGGCGACGATCGCGACCTACATGGTGCTCGGCGGTGCCAGCGCGCTCGGGCTCGCCTTCGCGCAGAGCGACCAGCAGATCATGGTGGCCGGCATCTTCCTGTCGCTGTTCATGAACGGCACCTATGCGGGCGTCTACGCCTATACCGCCGAAGTGTTTCCGACGCCGGTGAGGACCACGGGCGCGGGGCTCGCCTCCGCGATCGGCCGCATCGGCGCGATCGTCTCGCCGATCCTGGTCGGCTATCTCTATCCGAATTTCGGCTTCGCCGGCGTGTTCGGCGTCACCACCACGGTGCTCCTGCTCGGAGCGGTCACCGTCGTGCTGATGGGCGTGCGGACACGCGGCCGTTCGCTGGAAGAGATCGCGGCGGGTGAAACCGCATGACGCGGACGAAAGTTGCAGCTGACCCGTTGCTCTGGGCCGTTGCGGCGGCGCAGGGAAGGGCGGACCAGCCGGAAGCGCTGTTCGCCGCGCTCGATCAGGCCGTAAAGGCTGCGATCGGGCACAAGCTGTTCACGATCCTGACCTATGACGGCGACAGCGGCGAGGCGGCGCGGATCTATTCCAATCTTTCCGGGCCGTATCCGACCGGCGGACGCAAGCGCCTCGCGCCGGGTCCGTGGACCGAGGCCGTTCTCGACCGCGGCGAGCCCTATATCGGCCGCACGCAGGACGATCTGCGCAAGGTCTTCTCCGACCACGAGCTGATCGCTTCGCTCGGCTGCGAAAGCGTGCTCAACATGCCCGTGCGCTGGCGCGGCCGGACGCTCGGCTCGCTCAACCTGCTGCACGAGGCAGGCTGGTATGACGAGGATGACGCCTCTGCCTGCCTTCCCTTCGCCCAGCTCACATTGCCGGCGCTGCTTGCGCCGGCCTCTCTCTGACAGGACACTGCGATGCCCAGCATCCTCTTCAAGAACGCCGCGCTGCTCGATCCCCTTCAGCCCGACCTGCTGACGGGTCATGACGTGCTGGTCGAGGACAACCTGATCAAGGAGGTCTCGGACCGGCCGATCCAGGGCGGCGCCGATCGCACCATCGATCTCAAGGGCAAGACGCTGATGCCCGGCCTGATCGACCTGCATGTGCATGCGATCGCCGTCGAGCTCAATCTGGCGCAGCAGGTGCACATGCCGAACGTGCTGGTGACGCTGCGCTCGACGTTGCTGCTGCGCGGCATGCTCAGGCGCGGCTTCACCACGGTGCGCGATGCCGGCGGGGCCGGCCATGCCCTGAAGCAAGCGATCGAGACCGGCCTCACCGACGGGCCGCGGCTGTTCGTCTCCGGCCGCGCGCTCAGCCAGACCGGCGGCCACGGCGACATGCGGGCGCGCTCGGATTATCTCGCCAGCGACGCGCCCTGTCCGTGCTGCGTGCGCGTCGGCGCGCTGGCGCGCGTCGCCGACGGCGTCGACGGCGTGCGCAAGGCCGCGCGCGAAGAGCTCCAGATGGGCGCCGACCAGATCAAGATCATGGCCTCCGGCGGTGTCGCCTCGCCGACCGATCCGGTCGGGGCGTTCGGCTACTCCGAGGACGAGATCCGCGCCATCGTCGAGGAAGCGCGCGGACGCCAGACCTATGTGCTGGCCCACGCCTACACCGCCGCCGCGATCGAACGCGCCGTCCGCTGTGGCGTGCGAACCATCGAGCACGGCAATCTCGTGGATGCCCCGACCGCGCGGCTGATGGCGGAGAAGGGCGCCTACGTGGTGCCGACGCTGGTCACTTACGAGGCGCTTGCCAACGAGGGTGCGCAATACGGCCTGCCGGCGGAGAGCGTTGCCAAAATCGCCGATGTCCGCGACGCCGGACTGCGCTCGCTCGCGATCTATCGCGATGCCGGCGTGAAAATGGGCTTCGGCAGCGATCTGCTCGGGCCGTCGCAGCGCCTGCAGAGCGACGAATTCCGCATCCGCGCCGAGATCCTCGGCCCCCGCGCCGTCATTGCCAGCGCGACAGTGATCGGCGCCGAGGTGCTCGGCATGGAGGGCAAGCTCGGCCGCATCGCGCCGGATGCGATCGCGGACCTCCTGGTGGTCGACGGAAACCCGCTGCGCGATGTCGCCTGCCTGCTCGGCCAGGGCGAGCACATTCCGCTGGTGATGAAGGCGGGCAAGGTGCAGTTCGATAGACTGAACGCGTAAACAGCGTTACCGCCACATCCCGCGCATCTTCGCGCCAATGTCGATCTTCGGTCCTTGGGCCGCGGAAGGGGCGGCGCCGGCTGCGGCCTTCGGCCAGGCGGCGCGCTCGAACAGGTAGACCAGGGATTCCGGGATGAAGCGGGTGCGCGAGGCGTAGACGTGTCGGTCGCCCTTGGCGACCTGGCCGTGGACGAAGAAGCGCTGGGGTACGACGAGGTGCAGGTCCTCCTTGGCGCGGGTCATTGCGACATAGAGCAGGCGGCGCTCTTCCTCGATCTCGGCGCTGGTGCCGGCGCCGAGATCGGAGGGCATGCAGCCGTCGACGACGTTGAGCACGAACACCGATTTCCACTCCTGGCCTTTGGCCGAGTGGATGGTGGAGAGGATCAGATAATCCTCGTCGCGGAGCGGGGGACCTGATTTGTCGCTGGTCGCATCCGGCGGATCGAGCGTGAGCTCGGTCAAGAATTTTTCGCGCGAGGCATAGCCGCTGGCGATCTGCTCGAGCTGCATCAGGTCGGCGCGGCGCGTCTCGGAATCCTCGTGGATGCGGTCGAGATGCGGCTCGTACCAGAGCCGTACGCGCTCGAGATCGACAGGCCATTCCGAATAGCGCAAATTCTCGACGGTGCGGACGAAGGCGGTCCAGTCGTCGCCGGTGCGCGCCGGCACCGGAAGATGCGCGAGCGCGTGCAGCGGATCCATGCTCTCGGCCATCCGGTCGAGCACGCGCTGTGCGGTGGCGGGGCCGATGCCGGGCAAGAGATGCAGGACGCGGAAACCGGCGACGCGGTCGCGCGGGTTTTCGGCAAAGCGCAGCAAGGCCAGCGCGTCCTTGACGTGGGCGGCATCGAGGAATTTCAGGCCGCCGAATTTCACGAACGGGATATTGCGGCGGGTCAGTTCGATCTCGAGCGGGCCGGAATGCGAGGACGTGCGGAACAGCACCGCCTGGTGCTTGAGGAGCGAGCCTTGCTCGCGGTTGGCCAGCACCTCCTCGACGATGTAGCGGGCCTGGTCGGCCTCGTCGTGCACGGTGACGAGCTGCGGCTTTTGCGACCCGGTGCGGTCGGTCCAGAGATTCTTGGTGAAGCGCTCGCGCGCGAGGCCGATGACGCCGTTGGCCGCGGCGAGCACGGGTTGCGTCGAACGGTAATTGCGGTCGAGCGTGATCATTTCCGCGCGCGGCGAAAAGCTTTGCGGGAAGTCCAGGATGTTGCGCACGGTGGCGGCGCGGAACGAGTAGATCGACTGTGCGTCGTCGCCGACCACGGTGAGGCCGCGGCCGTCGGGCTTCAGCGCCAGCAGGATCGAGGATTGCAGGCGGTTGGTGTCCTGATATTCGTCGACCAGCACGTGATCGAAGCGGCCGCCGATCTCTTCGGCGATCAGCGCATCGCTCATCATCTGCGACCAATAGAGCAGGAGATCGTCGTAATCGAGCACGTGCTGGGCCTGCTTGGCCTCGACGTAAGCCGCGAACAGGCCCTTCAGCTCGGCGGCCCAGCCGGCGCACCAGGGATAATGTTGCCCCAGCACCTTCTCGATTTCCATCTCGGCATTGACGCAGCGCGAGTAGATCGACAGGCAGGTACCTTTCGCGGGAAAGCGGCTCTCGGTCTTCGACAGGCCGCGCTCGTGCCGGACCAGGTTCATCAGGTCGGCGGAATCCTCGCGGTCGTGGATGGTGAAGGCGGGGTCGACGCCGATGCGCTCGGCATATTCGCGCAGGAGGCGCGCGCCGATGCCGTGGAAGGTGCCGGCCCAGGTGAGCGCATCGCGCATGATCGCGGCATTGTTCTCGCCGAGCACCTTTCGCGAGATACGCTCGACCCGGCCGGCCATCTCGGATGCGGCACGACGGGAGAACGTCATCAAGAGGATGCGGCGCGGATCGCTGCCTGCGACGATCAGATGCGCGACGCGGTGGGCCAGCGTGTTGGTCTTGCCGGAGCCGGCGCCGGCGATGACGAGCAGGGGGGCGCCCACGGTCACGCCGTCGGCCACGCCATGCTCCACGGCGCGGCGCTGCTCCGCATTGAGCGTGTCCAGATATGTCGCCACGAATCGCCCCGATTAAACGCCGAGAATCGGCGATCTTGGCGCGAATCGCAATGCGGGCTGGACGTATCAGGTGTTAAGACCTAGGGACAAGACGGTCCAAGGTTCCCCTGAGAAGAGCGCGCCCGGCATGACCGAGCTCAAGCCCGACCAGTTCGAGATGCGGCGGCTGGAATCGCTCAGCAACACCATTTTTGGCGTTGCCATGACGCTTCTCGCCTACGACCTGCCCAGGGCGGCCGTGTTTACCAGCGCGCCGGATTGGAGTGATCTCGCCCGGGTCTATTCCGGCAAGCTCGCCGGCCTTGCGCTCAGCTTCATCATCGCCGGCGTGTTCTGGATCAGCCATCACCGGCGGCTGGCGCGCCAGCCGGTCGGCAGCCGCGGCGCAGTGATCCTCAACCTGTTCTTCCTGCTGTCGATCGTGCTGCTGCCCGTCACCAATGGCCTCTACACCAACTACCCCATGAGCAGCGCGGTCGCCGTGCTCTACGGACTGCACCTGACCGCGATCGCGGGCCTCAATGCCTGGCTGTGGTGGAGGATTCTCGGCGGCTGGCGTCGCGAGATCATGGCTTCGATGTTTCCGCTTGCCGTGTTCATTCCGGGCACGATCGTCGCGGCATTCGCGCCGCACCTCGCGCCCTTCGTGTGGTTCATCGCCTTCGGTGGGCTGCTGATCCAGCGCTCCTATGTCGCACCGACCAGGCCGGACGCCTGAGCCGACGGCTCACGCCCGCGTCGCGCCGAACCCATCGGACGGTACATAAAGCTTGACCGGGCGGATTTCGTAGACCGCCGACGGATTGACTTCGCGCAGCTTCCGTGCCGCCGCGATCGCCTCCTCATCGCTGTCGTATTCGACGAGGTGGAAACCAAGCAACTGCTCCTTGGTCTCGGCAAACGGACCGTCCAGCACCATGCCGGCGCCGGGACCGCGCAGAGTGCGGGCCTGTTTTGTCCCGTCCAGGCGGGCGGCCGGGCCGAAATGTCCGCTGGCCCGCAGCGGCGCCTGAACCTCGATGACCTTGGCGACGACCGCGGCGTCCTGCTCCGGCGTCCAGGACAGGATTTCGTCTTCCACATGGTAGGCCAGGATGGCGTAAAGCATCGTCACCTCGTTGGTTTTCTGCACAGGTTCGAAGGACGTATCACCACCGCCTGTGCCGACAAGTCCCGGCCACAAAATATTGCGTCGTGGGGACCTGCGACGAAACCGTCCTGAAACCCGATTGCGACTTGCCGGCGTGAACGCCGCCCGAAACCGATGCGACTGATGACCACTGAGAAGGCTGAGGAATTCGGAGGCTGCGATGTCGGGTCACACCATCAAGATCATTTGCGACGCACGGCGGGCGGCGCAGTCGCAACCTGCCGATCTGCACGACGAGGGCGGTCATCATCGCTATTACGGCAGCTCGGCCGAGAACGGCGGCGAGCGCATCGTCGAGAGCCGCCGGGGAAAACGCCCGCGCGCGCATAATGTCTGCGGCTTCTGAAGCCTGTGCCGAGATCGTCTGTTACCATGGACGTCCTGCAAATATCGATCGCCGCGCTGCCGTTCCTGCTGTCGCTGGCGAGCCGGAACGGCAAGGCAATCGCACCGTGCCTGCTCGCCAGCATCTTCACCGTGCTGCTCGGCGATGAACCTCACCGCGCAGTCGTGGCCTGGTGCATTGGCACGCTGATCGCCGCCGTGGCGGTGCGTGAACGAATTCGCACGACCTGAGTGGCCGTGTTTACGGCGCACTCAGGACCTGCTTGACGAGGGCCTCGCGCAGCGTTGCCAACTCGCCGCTCGCCTCCATCTCCGCGATGACCGTGCCGACCTTCGGCACCAGATCGCGATGACGCTCGTGCAGATAATGGTAGATATGGATGCGCTCGAGCGGCGGCGCGAGCGGATAGATCCTGGCCTGCAGATTGAGCTTCCTCACCGCGACCATCCCGCTGAAGAGGTCGGTGACCATCAGGTCGAAGCGGTCGGCGTCGAGCATCTTGACCATGCTCTCAAGACCCGTGGTCGCGGTGACGTCGGCCATGCCGCGCGTGCCGGCTTCCGAGGAGCCGACGCCGCGGACGATGCCGATGCGGTAGTTGCGGAGCGAATCCCAACCGGCGACATCGAAATGCAGCCTGGTCGTGAACACCGCGGGCTCGATGTAGTTGATGGCCGGCGTGATCTTGATCAGCGTCGGATAGTCGCGGGACAGCGTGCCGATCCGCTGGATCTCGCCGGCGCTCGACAGCGCCAGCGCGCGCTTGCCGGGGACGTCCTCGAATTCGAGCCTGATGTCGAGCCTGGCGTAGACCGCCCGCAGCATCTCGCCGCCGACATATTGGTCGGGGATGTCCGCGATGCGCGCCAGCCGGATCAGCTGCTGCGCCTGCGATGGCGCAGCCGGCAGCAGCAACGACAGGCAGGCGATGGCGATCCGCCACATCACGTCTCCTCGACCGTGCATTGCTACTCCTGGATTCGAAGGGCTCGCGCGATCTACCAGGGGTGGCGCCTGCGCGAGGGCTGCAACTGCCAACGCTCGCCCGCGACGCAGGCGATTCCGGACTCGAACCGATGTCATTCTAGCACGCGAGGTGATAGTTTCCCTTGGAATCCTGCTGCTGGGCGCCAGATATGACCCCGCCGACCTCAAGCCGCCCATGGGCCGGCAGGATCGCCGCGCATGCCGCGTGAAGGAAGAATGGGACGATCGAATTGCTCAGCGGCTGGAGCCGGCCGAGCAGGGTGCCGCCAGTCCGGGGAGGTGGTGCGTGGGCAACTCAGGCGATCAGGAGTCCAAGTGCGGCCGCGGGCTTGCCCCGGCGGCCGCCAAACAGGATGTGAGCGGGATCGGCGCTGCGCTTGCGCCGGCAACGTTCGGGTCGCTGTTGTCGCGCATTTTCCATTGGTCGCGCAGCGGCATCGGGCCGCGCCTCTTGGCCGCCGTGCTGCTGTTCTCCTCGGTCGTCACGCTGATGCTGACCGCGCTTCAGCTCTACCTCGACTACGACCGCGAGGTCGGCGTCATCGAGACCCGGCTCGAGGAGATCGGCCGCAGCACCACCGGCAGCCTCGGCGAGAGCCTGTGGAATCTCGACCAGAACCAGCTCAGGCTCCAGCTCGACGGCATCCTGCGGCTGCCCGACATCCGCGCTGCCGAGGTGCGCGAGATCGCCGCGCGTCCCAATCCGATCCGCGTCGCGGTCGGCGAGCCGGCGACGCGATCGCTCGTGACGCGCGACTATCCGCTGACCACCAATGTGCAGGGGACCGCGCGCACGATCGGCGTGCTCCATGTCGAGGCGACGCTGAGCGAGGTCTATCAGCAATTGCTGAACCGCGCCCTGGTCATTCTGGCAAGCCAGGCGGCGAAGACATTCCTGGTTTCGCTGTTCATCATCTACATGTTCCATCTCTTGGTGACGCGGCATCTCGTTGCCATCGCCGACTTCGTCGGCAAATACAGCCTGGCGCGGCCGCCGCCGCCGTTGCACCTGGAGCGTCGGCCGCCCCACGATCCCGACGAGCTGGACAAGGTGATCGTCGCCTTCAACGCCATGTGCGCCAATCTCGAACGCGCCTATGGCGAGCTGCGCGAGGCCAACGCCAATCTCGAGCGCGACCTGACCATCCGCCGGCGCGCCGAAGCGGAGGCGCGGGCGAGCGAAGAACGTTTCCGCGACTATGCCGAGACCGCGTCCGACTGGTTCTGGGAGACGGGACCGGATCACTGCTTCACCTACCTCTCTGACCGGGTGATTGCCTTCGGCATGGATCCCAAAGTGCGGATCGGCACGCGTCGCATCGATACTGCGCTCGATCGCGAGACCGAGGCCGACAAATGGCGCGCGCATCTGGCGGCGCTCGACCGTCACGAGCCATTCCGCAAGTTCGAATATCGCGGACGCGACACGCGCGGGCGGATGCACCATTTCAGCGTCAACGGCAAGCCGGTCTTCGACGCCGATGGTCGCTTCCTGGGCTATCGCGGCTCCGCCACCGACCTCACCGAGCAGCACGAGACCGAGGAGCGGCTGCGCCAGTCCCAGAAGATGGACGCGATCGGCCAGCTCACCGGTGGCGTCGCGCATGATTTCAACAACGTACTCACCGTCATCACCGGGACCATCGAGATCATCCAGGAGGGGCTTGCGGACCGGCCCCAGTTCGCTGCGATCGCGCAGCTGATCGACGATGCGGCGGCGCGCGGTGCCGAGATCACCTCGCAGCTGCTGACCTTCGCGCGCCGCCAGCCGCTGGAGCCGCGCGAGATCGACGTCAACGCGCTCGTGGTCGAGACGGCAAAGCTGCTGCGGCCAATCCTGGGCGAGCATATCGAGATCGCGACCAGTCTTGCGGACGATGCCTGGCCGGCGATGGCCGATCCCTCGCAGCTGTCCTCCGCGATCGTCAATCTCGCCGTCAATGCGCGCGACGCGATGCCGGGCGGCGGACGCCTGACGCTCGAGACCGCGAACCGCGAGCTCGAGGGCCTGCGTAGCGTCGGCGACGGCGATGTCGTGCGCGGCGCCTTCGTGATGGTCGCGGTCGCCGACACCGGTCAGGGCATTCCCGCCGAGCTCCGCGAGCGCGTGTTCGAGCCGTTCTTCACCACCAAGGGGGTGGGACGCGGCACCGGGCTCGGGCTCAGCATGGTCTACGGCTTTGCCCGCCAGAGCGGCGGCACCGTCGCGATCGAGAGCGAGGAGGGACGCGGCACGGTGATGCGCCTGTTCCTGCCGCGAGCAAAGGGCGAGACGCCGGCCAAAGCGACCGCGGTCCAGCCCTCTGCCACGGTGCGTGGGCACGAGACCATCCTGGTGGTCGAGGACGATCCGCTGGTGCAGGGCTATGTCGTCGCCCAGCTCGGCAGCCTTGGCTATCGCACGCTCGTGGCCGGCGACGGCGCAACCGCGCTCGCGCTGGTCGATCAGGGCGCCAAATTCGATCTCTTGTTCACGGATATCATCATGCCCGGCGGCATGAACGGACGGGAATTGGCCGAAGCTATCAGGCTCCGCCGGCCGGGCGTGCGCGTGCTCTACACCTCCGGCTACACCGACAACACCATCGTCCATGAAGGCCATCTCGACCCCGGCGTGGCGCTGCTGTGCAAGCCCTACCGGAAGTCGGAGCTGTCGGAGAAGATTCGCGAGGTGCTCGCCGGCGAGCCGCAGGCCTGAGCGGCCTCTCAACGAAAAGGCGCGGCGGGGAGGCCCCGTCGCGCCCGATTTCTTGCTCGCTGGTCCAGGGCTGAGAGCGCCCCGATGCCAAGCCCTTATTCAGAACTTAGCGGGCGATCCCAGCGAGGTGACAGCGCTTGAGATAAGACACTGGATCACCTCCTTTCGTTGGTTTCCGGAGGCTTAATATAGGGCGAAATCCCGCCGCCGTTAAGGGGGAGGCGAGGGCCCGGGAACTGGCCCGTTGGTAAGGCGGGACAGACCGGCCGGAGGCAGTTGAGACCGCCGCCGGGCCGTGTTAGGTGATCGCCCAGCGCGGGTGTAGCTCAATGGTAGAGCAGCAGCCTTCCAAGCTGAATACGAGGGTTCGATTCCCTTCACCCGCTCCAATGCCACGATTTCCTGCCCGCGGCTGCGATTGCGTCCTTCGCTCTTGACGACCTCGCATGAGAGGGCGGCCCTCGCGGGCCGCTCCCCGAGGTTCAGCTTGTTGCAGTCGGTCCGGCGGAACGAGGTATCGGCTGCGGCCAGATGCCGGCCGGCGCGGGGGCCGGCGGCAGCAAGGTGTCGATCTTCATCGTTGCCGCCTCAGGCTGCCATTTCAGCCATTGCATCGTGTCGAGATAGGGGATCGGCGGCAGTGGCAGTCCGGTGAAGGCGCCCTGTGTCGCCTCTATTCCCCGCGGGCTTTCCACGCCGTAAGCACCGAAGGCGGTCAAGGACATTGCGCTGCCCATGAGCAGAGCGAGCAGGCCTCGCCGCAGATTGTGGTTGGTCTCCGTCCAGGCGGAGAACGTATGAAGATGGCGCGTCATCTATACTCCTCCAATCGTTCGCAAGCAGATCCAGCTGATGGTGACAAAGCTCAGGGAGAACATGAACCAATGGATCGCGTCCTGTCTCATCCTGAGCCGACGACGATGAGACCTGTTCATGCAAGACCTCCGTCTTGAAAACGTATTCTCCTGTCATTGGGAGCCCGGCCGTGGCCGGCCGGGCTCTGTTGCTCAGAAGTCCATGGCGGGAGCGGCCGGAGCCGGTTCGGCCTTCTTCGGCTTCTCGGCGACCAGCGCCTCGGTCGTGATCAGCAGCGATGCGACCGACGCCGCGTCCTGCAAGGCGGTGCGGACGACCTTGGCGGGATCGATCACACCGGCTTTCACCAGGTCCTCGTACTCGCCGGTGGCCGCGTTGAAGCCCCAATTGTAGCTCTGGTGCTCCAGAAGCTTGCCGACCACCAGTGAACCGTCCTCGCCGGCGTTCTGCACGATCTGGCGAGCCGGTACCTGGATGGCACGGCGAATGATATCGATACCGGCCTTCTGGTCCGCGTTCTCGGTCTTGAGGCCGTCGAGCGCCTTGAGGGAGCGCAGGAGGGCGACCCCGCCGCCGGGGAGAATGCCTTCCTCCACCGCCGCGCGCGTCGCATGCATCGCATCGTCGACGCGGTCCTTGCGTTCCTTGACTTCGACCTCCGTCGCGCCGCCGACGCGGATCACTGCGACGCCTCCGGCCAGCTTGGCAAGGCGCTCCTGCAGCTTTTCGCGGTCATAGTCGGAGGTCGTTTCCTCGATCTGCAGCCTGATCTGCTGGGCGCGCGCCTCGATATCCGTCTTGGCGCCCGCACCGCCGACGATGGTGGTATTGTCCTTGTCGATGACCACCTTCTTGGCGCGGCCGAGCATCTTCACCGTCACCTTCTCCAGCTTGATGCCGAGATCTTCGCTGATGACATTGCCGCCGGTCAGGATCGCGATGTCCTCCAGCATGGCCTTGCGGCGATCGCCGAAGCCCGGCGCCTTGACGGCCGCGACCTTGAGTCCGCCGCGCAGCCTGTTGACGACCAATGTCGCAAGCGCTTCACCTTCGATGTCCTCCGCGATGATCAGGAGCGGCTGACCGGACTGAACGACCTGCTCCAACAGCGGCACCATGGTCTGCAAGCCGGACAGCTTCTTCTCGTGGATCAGGACGTAGGGATCCTCGAGTTCGACCCGCATCTTCTCGGCGTTCGTGACGAAATATGGCGAGACGTAGCCGCGGTCGAACTGCATGCCCTCGACCACTTCGAGCTCGGTATGCAGGCTCTTGGCCTCCTCGACGGTAATCACGCCTTCATTGCCCACCTTGTTCATGGCGTCGGCGAGAAAACGCCCGATCTCGTTGTCGCCATTGGCGGAGATTGTACCGACCTGGGCGATCTCGTCATTGGCGGTGATTTTCTTGGCGTGGGATTTCAGATCGGTCACGACGGCCTCGATAGCGAGGTCAATGCCCCGCTTCAGGTCCATCGGGTTCATGCCGGCGGCGACCGACTTGCTGCCCTCCCTGAAGATGGCCTGAGCGAGCACGGTTGCCGTCGTGGTGCCGTCGCCGGCCAGATCATTCGTCTTGGATGCAACCTCGCGCACCATCTGCGCGCCCATGTTATCGAACTTGTCTTCCAGTTCGATCTCCTTGGCGACGGTCACGCCGTCTTTGGTGATGCGCGGCGCACCGAAGGATTTCTCGATGACGACGTTGCGACCCTTCGGACCGAGTGTGACCTTCACCGCATTAGCCAGTGTGTCGACGCCCCGCAGCATGCGCTCTCGGGCCTCGGTTGCGAACTTCACGTCCTTGGCAGCCATTTTGATCTCTCCTTTCTTCTATGACTGTCAGCGCGCTAAGCTGCCTTCTTGAGGGGGGCTGCCTTGTCGACAACACCCAGAAGGTCGCTTTCCTTCATGATCAGGAATTCCTCGCCGTCGATCTTGACCTCGGTGCCAGACCACTTTGCGAACAGGACAAGATCACCCGGCTCGACGTCGAGTTGAACGAGCTGGCCCTGCTCGTTGCGTGCGCCGGGGCCAGTGGCGACAATCTCGCCCTGCTGCGGCTTCTCCTTTGCCGTGTCTGGAATGATGATGCCGCCGGCGGTCTTCTCTTCGGCGTCGAGCCGCCGCACGAGCACGCGATCGTGCAAGGGACGGAAATGCATGCACATCCTCCTTGGGTAGGTTCAGCGATGTCCAAAATCCGGGTCCGTAACGGCCCCCGGGCGGAACAGCACCTAGGCGCAAGGGATCTACTTTCAAGAGGAAGGAAACGAATTTTTTTCCGGCGTAGGCCGGCTCGTCGGTGTGGAGCGCGGGCTCGCTCCCGGCGGCCCGCCCGCGGCGTCCGGGATCGCTCGCCGCATGTTGAAAATCGGGATCATCGAACCAAGATGTCTTCCCGGCTGCAGGGCATCGCTGCGCGGCAGATTGGAGCATCGTCTAAAGGAGGGTCACCAGAGATGCAGACGTTATTGGGACTTGCTGCTCTACTCGGGATGGTGGTTTCGCTGCAGGCGAAAGAAGCGGATACGTCGCGGGCAGTGCGAAGCCCCGACGCCGCCGTCAAGCAGATCGTCAGCAATCAAAGCGGTCAGCCGCCGGGCAAGCCCGCAAGAACAAGGTCGGATGGCCGCAAGGATCGTGATTTTTCGGCGGAGGCCGTTGTGCCGGATATCTGCACCGGCTGCTGATCGATCCGTCAGCAGCCGGCCGGGGGGTTCCGTGTTCCGCTTCTAGCAAGCGCTTGCGGACGCAGCCTCGAGGTCCGGAAAGCGTGCGCACAGCATGGTCTTGAGGCGCTTCAATGCGCGCTGCTCGATCTGGCGGATACGCTCGCGAGAAATCCCGAACATATGAGCAAGATCGTCGAGCGTGCTTTGCCGTTCTGCCAGGTAACGGGCTTCGACGATGGTGCGTTCTCGCGCAGACAGCGCACTCAGGGCCTCCGCGAGTGCGGCCTTCTGCCGTTCGCGGTGTCCGCTCTCGACGAGCAGGGTCTCTGGATCAGGAGATGGATCGGAAAGCCTGTCCTGCCATTGCTCGCCTTCGTCGGCACCGAACTGAACATGCAGCGACATGTCGCCACGGATTCGCCCGTTCATCTCGACGACGTCGGTGTCCTTGACCTGAAGGTGCTCGGAGATCTGCTTCACCTGCTCCGGCGAAAGCTCGCCATCGTCAGGCGCACCAAGGCGCTTCTTCAGCTTTCGAAGGTTGAAGAACAGCTTCTTTTGCGCCGCGGTTGTGCCGAGCTTGACGAGGGACCACGATCTCAGCACGAACTCCTGCACGGACGCCTTGATCCACCACGCGGCATAGGTCGCCAGGCGAAATCCTTTCTCAGGATCGAAGCGCTTGACGGCCAACATCAGCCCGACATTGGCTTCCGAGATGAGGTCGGCGACCGGCAGCCCGTAGCGCCGATATGTCAGCGCGATCTTGGCAGCCAATCGCAAATGGCTGGTCACGAGACGGTAGGCAGCTTCGCGATCCCCGGACTCGCGAAGACGCCTCGCGTACATGACTTCTTCGGATGCATCGAGCAGTGGAAAGCTCCGGATCTCCTGCAGATAACGGGACAACCCGGCTTCTGAATGGATGGCAGGGAGGGCCGACTTGATCGACATGACTTGCCCTCCTTCAGTTCCTGAGTCCGAACAGGCTGCCAAAGCGAATATGCAGTCGCGAGAGCCCGCCGCGATGCGTGAGACCGGTGGACTGCAAGGTGAAGGGACAGGTGGCATTCATATCCAAATCCTCCATCGAGCAAAATGGTACGAGCCGCCGTGTCGCCCCGGCGTGGCCGGGCCCTGAGGGCGCCCGACCACACCAGGCCGGCGGCGCCAAAAGAACCGCCAGGCCAATGGGTTGTTCCGCATGTCAGTTGGCCAGTTCGTCGCAAGTCAGGCTGCCGCTGCCCGATGAGGCAGGGGAGGAGCCCGACGCGTGGTGCTGACTGACCTGCTCGGCTCCTCGATCGACGTGCAGCGCGAATCCGCTTGTCCCGGGCGCCTCGAGCCCGGCGCGGAGTTGCATGCTCGGGATCAGGTAGTCGCCGCCATTCTGTCGCCGGTACGGAATGGGCGCGGTTGTCGCCAGCGTGCGCATCCTTTCACGCAATCCCTCGGCAATCGGCGCAAAACCGGCATCGTCGAGCCGATCGACGCGATAGACCACGAAGGGCGGAAGGACGTCATAGCCCGGATAGTAGAGAATACCGTGATTGATGGGGAAGAGCAGGTCGTCGATGGGTCCGTTGACGCCGCGGCTCGAGTAGTGCTCCTCCCAGCCACCGGCCGTCACGACCAGCATGGCGCGCTTGCCCTTCAGGGTTCCGTCGCCATAGCGATCGCCCCACCGCGTCTCGCTGTGTTCGCCGACGCCATACGCGAACCCGTAGGCGAACACCCGGTCGACCCAGCCCTTGAGGATCGCCGGCATCGAGAACCACCACAGCGGAAATTGCAGGATCAGCACATCCGCCCACAACAGCTTTTCGATCTCGGCTTTCACGTCGCCGGTCAGCGTGTCCGCCTCGAAAGCCTGCTTGGAGGCCGCGGCCGGTTTCAGCCGTTCACCTTGCTCCAGCGACGGAAAGTCCCCTCGATCGACGCCGGATTTCCAGTTCTGGGCGTAGAGATCCGACACCTGCACCTCATGGCCGAGCCGCTTGAGTTCGCTGACCGCGACGTCCAGCAGCGCGCCGTTCAGCGAGCGCGGCTCCGGATGGGCGAAGACAATCAAGACTTTCATGACAGCACCTCCTTCAACAGTGACGTTGATCAGGTAGCGCGCGGGGCCGCGATCGAGTAGATGTCGACAATGGATATGATTGTGCCGCAAAATGGATAAATCCGACGTCACGCTCGAGCGCATGCGCAGCTTCGTCCGGGTCGCCGAGCGGGGCAATCTGTCCACGGTCGCACGCGAGCTCGGGGTCGGTCAGTCGACCATCACGCGCCATTTGCGCGAGCTGGAACAAGCGATCGGCGTGCCCTTGCTGAGCAGGACCACGCGCCGCGTGACAATGACCGAAGAGGGAGCGCGCTACTACCGCGACTGCATCCAGATTCTCCGCATGGTTGACCAGGCCAGCGAGGAGGCCCGCAGCGCACGCGGCGCGCCGGAGGGGACGGTGCGCATCTCCTGCACCGCGGCCTTCGGTGTGCTGCATGTCAGCCGTTTCCTGTTCGCCTTCCAGGATCGCTACCCCGACATCCTGATTGATCTCAGCCTCACCGACGAGCGGATTGACCTTGTGCGGGAAGGTGTCGACATTGCCATCCGGCTCGGCCCGCCCGGTGACAGCTCGATGAAGTTGAAGTCGCTCGGCCAATCCCGGCGGGTGCTGGTTGCCGCGCCACATTATCTCGCTGCGCGTGGCAGGCCGGCGCGGCCGCAAGATCTGGCAAGTCATGAGGGTGTCAGAATGTCCAACATCGCCGGCAGCGATCTGCTCGTGCTCCACGGGCGGCGTGGCGGCCGGCACGTGGTGCCGTTCCGGGGGCGCTTGCGTGTCGATCATGGACTTGCCGCACGCGAGGCGCTGGCGGCCGGCCGAGGGATCGCGCCGGCGCATCTCTGGCTGGTAGAGGATCTGCTTGCCGCCAACAAGCTCGAAGTAGTGCTGCCCGAGTTCTCGCCGCCTCCCGTTCCGCTCAACATGCTGATCGTTCCCGAGCGGTCGGGCATCGCCCGGGTGCGCCTGCTGATCGACGACCTCGCCGCACAAATCGCGCGGACTCCGGGCCTCGAAAAGCCGGGGCTCAGCGGTCGGACGTGACCGATCGAGCTCTTGCAGCTTTCGAACGCCACGGCTGTGACGGTCGCCGGCAGCGTCAATTGCGGACGAGCAAACGCACTCCCTGTTCTGGAACCGGGGCGCGAATGCTGACGTTCTCTCCGCCGATCAATCGGGGTTACGCGGAATGGACGACTATCGAGATCTTGTGACTGCCAGTCTGGCCCTTGTGTGTGCCGGAATTATGCTGGTCGCGGGACAGCTCTACATCGAGCAACATCCTGGGCTGCTGAACCGTCCGGTCGAGCCGCCGCAGCAGCCTCAGACCTCGCCGGCCCTGATCTCGCACGCGCCGGCGCCACAGGAGAACGCGGCTGATCCGCACCGACGCGTCGAGAAGAACCGCACTGGCTGACCATAGAGCTCCGGACGTCTCCGCCCTGCTCGCGGGGAGCCAATTGCATTCTTGGAGGTTTTGATAGAAGGCCCGGCGGAGGCCGGGCCTTCTTCGCATCACCAACCGTACCAGACGGGATAAACCGGCCGGTAGTAGCGAACCACTCGATAGGGAGGGCCGTAACCGTAGGGCGGTGGGCCATACACCGGCCCATAATAGACCGGAGGTGCGGTCGCGGCCGCCAATGTCCCGGCGAATAATCCGAGAGCAAGCCCGGGACCAATTCCCGGACCGCCCCAGCCATGATGACGCCAATGGGCCGAAGCCGGGGCAACCGATCCAATGAGGAGCGTTGCCGCCGCGAGGACTGCAAGAGCAAGCTTTCTCATGTCAATTTCCTCAACTCAGTTTCACGCGCGATGCGCCTGTCTCCGTTCGTTGCTCCACTTAGCCGAAGCTCGGTTCGGCTATACTTTGAATTAGAATTGGCCGGGGCGACTTCAAGTGATTGGTCGCAGGAGCTGTCGATCTTGGGAGGGGCGAGGGGCCCGCGCGCGAGCTTGCCGCCCGGCACGGCCCGATGCGGCAGCCGATCGTTGCCCTCATAAACGCCGCAAAGCCACGCTGCTTGGGTTGCCGCGGAGCGCCGACAGGCGCTGATGTCGGGTCGCGCCGCCCGAATTTTTTCCTGACCTGACCCAAGGATTCCGCCGTCTCGTTCGTCTCAGTGGGTGAAGGCCTGGAAAATTCCTTTCCCGGCCTCCGGTCTACGAGTGGAACTACCATGGCAGTGATGAGGTGCATGCGATCGTGGTCCGGGAGGGGACTGGCCGAGGGGCCGGTCAACGGTCCCAAATGTCTTGCTCAATCCTGCAGGCCTTGAGGATAGGGCATGGGGGGCGTCATTCAGCTTATGACCGCAGAGGTGCCTGAGCCGCCGGGCGGCGAGGCCACGGATGACGACCTCGTCAGTCTGGCCACGCAGGGCAACCGTGCCGCATTCGAAGCCTTGTTGCGACGTCACTACGACCTCATGCACCGCGTGGCTTGGCGCATGACCGGCTCCCAGAGCGATGCGCAGGACATTTGCCAGGATGTCTGCTGCGCGCTGGTGGAACGGATCGCTTCGTTCAGGGGGGAGGCGAAGTTCACGACCTGGCTGATCGGGATCGTGCGCAACGCCTGCCATGATCACCATCGGCGGCAGTCGACTTTGGCGCGCCTGAAAGGCCACCTCGCCGTGCTTGCGGGAATGGCGGCGCCGCCGGATGGCAGGGATCTTTTTCGTCGCAGCTGGATCGCGAGCGAGCTGGCGCGGCTTACGCCGCTGCTGCGGGAGACGGTCGTGCTCGTCGTCGGCGAAGGCATGACGCATGCGGAGGCGGCCACGGCGCTCGGCGTCTCCGAGTCGACCATTTCCGGCCGCATGCACGAGGTGAGGCGACAGGCTGGTCTCGCGAAGGACATTGGCGATGAGGACTGATCACGACATCAAGCGTTTGCCGGATCCTCCGCCGCCGGCGCCGGACTCGCGTGACGCGGCTGTGCAGCAGGCCTTGCTGCGCTTCGATCAAAAAAGCGCCGAGAAGGGCCAAGGAATTCCGACCGACATCCGTCTCATCGAGCGAACCGCCGCACCCCTGCGGCCGTCGCGCGAGAGGACTGTCATGAATCGTAAGCGATATCTCCTGGCTGCCAGCCTGGCCTGTGTTGTTGCGGGATCGGGCGCCTATCTCCATCTCATGCGGGCGACGCAGTCACACGACGACGCTGCGCCCGTCGAGCAGAAGGTGGCGAGCAACGACGTCGCTCAAGCTCCATCCACGGTGCAGGCCAAGAAGGAGAGCGACGGCGAGGCCAATATGCGGGGTCACCTCCAGGCCGCGCCGGAAGAGGCAAAGCCCAACGAGCAAGCCAGTGCGCCCGCGGTTGTCGCGGCGCCGCCTCCCGCCAAGCCGCATGTGGAAAACCAGATCATCGGACGGTTGGCTCCGCAGGCGCCTTCTCCGATGGCGCCCAGCCGGCTCGGTATCACGCCGCGTGACCCTGGTAGCCGAGTTGCGGACAGGGCTGATCCCGGCCTCACGCGCGCGCCGGCGTCGGCATCGGCGCGGCTGATGGAGCCGGCCGATGTCCGGCGCGACCAGAGCCAGCGAGAGCATGCGACTGGTGCGCCCGAGCCTGTCGGCCGTGACCAATTTGCGAATGCGCCCGAAAACGCCTTCAAGGCCGCGCGCGATGCGCCGGTCTCGACGTTCTCCATCGATGTCGACACGGCATCGTACGCGTTCGTCCGCGCCCAGCTCAACCGCAATGTCCTGCCGCCGGCCGCGTCGGTCCGGACCGAGGAGCTGATCAACTACTTTCCCTATGCCTATGACGTGCCGGCATCGGCGAGCGAACCGTTCCGGGCCAATGTTGCCGTGTTTCCGAACCCCTGGGCGGAAGGCCGCAAGCTCATTCGCATCGGTATCAAGGGGTATGCGCTGCAACAGACAAACCGGCCGCGCGCCAATCTCGTATTCCTGATCGATACGTCGGGCTCGATGCAGCCGCAAAACCGGTTGCCACTCGTGAAGCAGTCGCTTGCCATGCTCCTGACCCAGCTGCAACCCGAGGACCGCGTCGCGATCGTGACCTATGCAGGGAATGCCGGCACGGCGCTCGAGCCCACGTCCGTGTCCGAGAAAGCGAAGATCCTGGCGACGCTCGACCACCTCGAGGCGGGCGGCAGCACGGCGGGCGCCGAAGGCATCAGGCAAGCCTATGCGCTTGCCGAGCAGAACTTTGACTCGAGCGGCGTCAACCGCGTCATCCTCGCGACCGACGGCGACTTCAATGTCGGGATCACGAACAAGGATGAATTGAAAGGTTTCGTCGAGCGTCAGCGCGAGAAGGGCATTTTCCTGTCCGTGCTCGGCGTTGGTGCCGGCAATTACAACGACGCGTTGGCGCAGACGCTGGCGCAGAACGGCAACGGCGTCGCCGCCTACATCGATACGATCAACGAGGCGCGCAAGGTGCTGGTCGAAGAGGCGAGTTCGACGCTGTTTCCGATAGGCAAGGATGTGAAGATTCAGATCGAGTTCAACCCCGCGACCGTCGCCGAATACCGGCTGATCGGCTACGAGACGCGGCTCCTCAATCGCGACGACTTCACAAATGACAAGGTCGATGCCGGCGACGTCGGTTCGGGTCAAACCGTGACGGCGCTCTACGACATCGTGCCTGTCGGCGGGCCTCGAACGGTCGACGATCTCAGATACGGTGCGCAAGCGCCGGCGAGCGGCTCGCCGGCGCCGGCCGAATATGCCTTCGTCAAGATCCGGTACAAGCTGCCCAAGTCGGATCGAAGCGTGCTGATCAGCACCCCCGTCGATCGCGGGTCCGAACACGCCCGGTTCGAGGACGCGCCGCTCGATGCCCGCTTTGCAACCGCTGTGGCCGCGTTCGGCGAGATTCTACGTGGCGGAAAGCACACCGGCAAGTTCGGCTATGACGACGTGTTGCGTATCGCCTCGGCAGCACGCGGCGACGACCCTTACGGCTATCGCTCCGAGTTCCTTCAGTTGGTGCGCGCGGCAAAAACCGCGAGCGCAATGCAGCCGCTGCGCCCTTGATCGATGTCCGGTTCTGTCGACTGTCCGTGGGGGAGCCTGGTCACTCGCTCCCCCATCACAGCACAACGTCCCGGTTCACGTTCTTGTACAACAGATAGACCGACTGACTCGCCCCCGTGGGATAGAACTGCTGCGGGCAGAACGATCCCATCCAGATGAAGTCGTCGACCCAGATTTCGTGCCAGCTGTCGCCGAGATAATACAGGTCTTGGCCCTCCAGCATCAGCAGCCCGTGCTCCATGATGTGGGTCTCGACGGCAGGAAAGCAGACGCCGGGCTGGAAGAACATCAGGTTCATCTCGAAATCGAAGCGCAGATCGCCCATGGGCAGCAGGTGCTTGAAGCCGCGCCCCTGGAGGCCGGTATGGTTCGTCACCGGCATCGATTGCTGTTGGGCGATGATCGGCGGCGGTGTCGCGATGCCCGCGACCGCTTCATAACGCTTCTTGAGCGCGAGGACGCGGGCGGGCGCGCCGGGATGACAGTGCATCGTGAACGAGGTGCCTGGCGGAACATAGGCAAAGCCACCTTCCGTCAGCGAGGTCGTTTCGGTGGCGACGCGGATGTCGACGGCGCCCGTCACGACGTAGAAGAAATGCTGAAGATCGACGCAGATCGGCTCGGCGGTACCGCCCGAGGGTTCGATCTCCAGCATGAACTGGGCAAACTGGGCACCGAGCGTCGGCGCGGCCAGAAAGCGCACGGTCGTCGACGACCACGCCGGCAGCCGGCTCTTCAAGACGCCTTCCGGCGGGATGAACGCGAAATTGCGACCGACGACGGCGCGGCTGTGTCCGATCGCGCCGGGACGAACGATTCCGGGTTGGACGGGCAGATCGGTGGGGTGCATCTGAATTCCTGGTGAGTTGCATCACTGCGTCGGTCGCCGCGAAACGACGGCGAAGGACCGAACATCGTGACGCAGGGAAATGCGGCTCTGTCTATACGGCCAGTGAAATTGATAAATGAGAGCGTGGCGTATCGCAACGGTGACCGCTCGCGTGCGAGAATCCCCGTCGCCTACACTGCACGAGCTCTATTCCCTGTGGTCGTCGATTTCGGCAGCGACCTGTCCGTAGTTCAACAGGGCGACCAGGGTCGTTCCGCCCAGGATGTTGCCGAGCAGCGTCGGTGCGAAGAAGTCCGATGCGTATTGCGCAAGCGAGGCGCGGCCGCTCTGCACCAGAAAGGCGCATTCGACCGAGCCAGCGACGATGTGCGCAAACTCGCCGAGTGCGACCACATAGGTCATCACGACGACGATCTGGGCGCGCGATCCCTTGGTGGCAGGTAGCAGCCAGGCCATCAGGGCGATCAGCCAGCCGGCAAAGATCGCCCGGACCACGGTCGTCCCGAACGTGCCCTGGATGGTGTGGCTGCTGAGATCGACGAAAGCGTCGACGATGCGCGGTTCAAAGATGCTGGTGTGCGCGAGCACGGACCCGACCGCCCAGGTTCCTGCGATGTTGGAGACGAGCACCAAGGCCCACAGCTTGAGCACGTTCCCGAGGGTGCCGAGATCCCTGTTGTGCAACAGAGGCAGGATCGGTGTCAGCGTGTTTTCGGTGAAGAGCTGCTGCCGACCCAGCACGACGACAAGGAAGCCGACCGTATAGCCCAGCGGAGCAACCAGACGGCGCATGGCCTCGTCGGAGATCGAGGCATGAAACTCACCCTGGACGATCAGCGACAATCCCATCGAAAGGCCGGCGGCGAGTCCGGACACCAGGATGGCCCACCATCGCCGCTCCAGCTCCTGCTCGCCCTCGGCACGGATCGTCTCGTGGATGAGTGCTGCGTTCGGCCGGCTCTGGGATTCGATCTGCTCGGTCTGGCGCCGCGAGACACCGTCGAGCTTCGAGGCTGGATTGAAGGAGGCGCCGTCCCCGGTCTGATCCACGCGTCCGTCTCCGTAAGTTGGCTGGTCGAGTTCAAGGAAACCACTCTCGATCAGTTCCTCGTGAGTCGTCGCGCGCGGTCTGCGAGGGGAACGGGAGCTAGGAACCTTTATCCCAAGCAACGAGTTGGCCGGTCGGGCAGGGCGAACAAGCCACACGAGGCCAATCGTGCAGGACGACGTGCGCGTGCGCTCGACCGCGGAAATCGCGGGCCATCCGATTCATCCGATGCTGGTGCCGATCCCGATCGCGTGCTTCATCGGAGCACTGCTGACCGACATAGCCTATGTCGTCAGCGCCGAGATCATGTGGGCGAATTTTTCCGCCTGGCTCCTTCTGGCCGGCGTCATCTTCGGCGTGGCGGCGGGGATCGCCGGCCTGACCGATTTCCTCGGCAACCGCCTGGTGCGGGCGCAGCCACCGGCCTGGCCGCATCTGCTCGGCAATTTCGTGGCGCTGATCCTCGCCGTCCTCAATGTTCTGATCCACACGCGTGACGCCTGGACCTCGGTTTGGCCGACCGGGCTCATTCTTTCCGCGATCACCGTGCTGATCCTGCCCGTCACCGGCTGGCTCGGCTGGGCCATGGTGTATCGCCACGGTGTCGGAGTTGCACGATGACGTCATTTCTTGCCCGCGCATTGCTGGGCTCTTCGCTGCTCTGCTCTTCGCTGCTCTTGGCCAGTTGCGATGACGGCAGCGGCGATCCCAGGGCACAGATCGGTGCCAATCCGAAGCTGCCTGACATCCAGCAATATTGGCTGCCGCCGATGCATATCGCGCGCATTGTCGGCTGGAAGAAGGACGAGACGCCGTCGGTCGCGGACGGTCTGCAGGCCAAGGCCTTCGCGACCGGCTTGCAGCATCCGCGCTTCCTCTATGTGCTTCCCAATGGCGACGTGCTGGTGGTGGAATCCAAGGCGCCGAAGGGCGCCCCGATCAAGCGGCCCAAGGAAATCGTGATGGGCTATATCGAGTCCTGGGCCACCTCCGGCGGCGATACCGGCCCGAGCAATCGCATCACGCTGCTGCGCGACACCAACGGCGACGGCGTGCCGGATGTGCAGAGCGTTTTCCTCGACCATCTCAATTCGCCGTTCGGCGTCGCCCTGGTCGGCAACGATCTCTATGTCGCCAACACCGATGCGATCGTGAAATATCCATACACGGAAGGCGATACGAAGATCACCGCCCCGGGCACGGTGCTGACACCGCTGCCGGGCGGACCGATCGATCATCACTGGACCAAGAGCCTCGTCGCCAGTCCGGACGGTTCGAAGCTGTATGCCGGCGTCGGCTCCAACAGCAACATCACCGAGAACGGCATGGAAGCGGAGCACAATCGCGCCGCCATCCTCGAGGTCGATCGCGCCAGCGGGCGCTGGCGCATCTTTGCGAGTGGCCTACGCAATCCCAACGGACTGAGCTTCGAGCCGCAGACCGGCGCATTGTGGACGGTGGTGAACGAGCGCGACGAGCTCGGTCCGGATCTCGTGCCGGACTACATGACGTCGGTGAAGGACGGCGGCTTCTACGGCTGGCCTTACAGCTATTACGGCCAGCACGTCGATCCCCGCGTCAAGCCGGAACGGCCGGACCTCGTCGCCAAGGCGCTCGTGCCGGATTACGCGCTGAGCTCGCATGTCGCGCCGCTCGGCATGGCTTTCTCCACCGGCACGAGCCTGCCGGCCGCCTATCGCAGCGGTGCCTTCGTCGGCGAGCATGGCAGCTGGAACAGGCAGGTGCTCAACGGCTACAAGGTCGTATTCGTGCCGTTCGCCGACGGCAAGCCCAGCGGCCCGGCGCAGGACGTCGTTACGGGCTTCCTCAACGGTGACAACCAGGCGCGCGGCCGTCCCGTCGGCGTCGCCATCGACAAATCGGGCGCGCTGCTGGTGGCCGACGACAGTGGCAACACCGTGTGGCGCGTGAGCGCCGCGCATCCGCAGGTGACGCAACGATAGGAGTTGGACGATGGGCCTTGCTCAATACGCGATCGTGCCGGTCGAGGACGAATGGGGCGTGCTGCATGACGGCGACGTCAAGAACCGGTATGCCACCAAGGAGGCTGCGTTCGAGTCAGCCGTCGCTGCAGCATCCCTGGCTTTGCGTGAGGGCCACGAAATCCACGTCAGTGTGCCCGGGACCGAGGCCGGCGGCAATGCGCTGGGGATCTAGCCTCTCACCCCTGACGTGCCTTCGCTCTTCGCCCGGGCCTGACGAGGTATCGGCGGCCACCGACAGCTGCTGACATGCTTGCCGCGCCAGCCGCCATTCGGCGGCCAGGTGTTCCGCCCGGCCGACTCTCCCGGTAAGACATCCCGGTTACGGGTAGGTGCCGGGCAGGCGGCGGGTTGGAATGCGATTCTTGAAATATGACGGAAGGCTCGTCGGAGTCCTGGTCGTGCTTGCCTTCACCCAACTGATCGGATGGGGCACGATCGGGCTTCCGCCCATCGTCGGCCGCGATCTCGCCGCCGATCTCGGCATGAACCTGCCGGTCGTGTTTGCCGGTACCTCGACGCTTTATGTCACGATGGGCCTTTGTGCCCCCTGGCTCGCCCGTGCCTTTGCGCGGCA
The DNA here is from genome assembly GCF_019455385.1 of Bradyrhizobium sp. BR 10289. GTDB lineage: Bacteria > Pseudomonadota > Alphaproteobacteria > Rhizobiales > Xanthobacteraceae > Bradyrhizobium. Next base: position 162,085 of record NZ_JACOFR010000008.1, on the reverse strand, counting down.
TGGTGCGCGCAAGGTGATGATGGTCGGCACCCTGGTGTCCGTTCCGGGTTATCTCGTCCTCGCCGTTGCCCACGAGCCGATGCTCTATTTCGTGGCCTGGGTCATCCTCGGCATGGGCGGCAGCGCGACGCTGTCGACCGGTGCCTATATCATGCTCAATGAAGTCGCCGGCCCGAAGGCCAAGAGCGCCATCGGCGCGCTCATGCTGGTGACCGGACTGTCCGGCAGCATCTTCTGGCCGACCACGTCGTTTCTCAGCGGACAGTTCGGCTGGCGCGGAACGTGTCTGGTCTACGCCGCGCTGCTGCTTCTGGTTTCACTTCCGCTCTATGCCTTCGCAACGCCGCGCCGGGCCGTCGCGACGGAGGGCGGCACCGCGCCCGCGAGGCCAACCACTGCGCCGTCGATCCCGCGGAGCACCTTCGGTCTCGTCGTCGCCGCGATCACCCTCAATGCCTTCGTCACGTTCGGCATGAGCGCCGTCTTCGTCGAATTGCTGCGGGTCGAGGGGCTGGCGCCGGCGCAGGCGATCGCCTTCGGCTCGATGCTCGGCGTGATCCAGGTCAGCGCGCGCGGGCTCGACTTCCTCGGTGGAGGTCGGTGGGACGGCATCACGACCGGGCTGGTCGCCGGCACGGCGCTCCCCGTCGCCATGCTGCTGCTGATGCTGAGCGAGGGCGCGACCTGGGCGGTCGCCGTGTTCATCCTGCTCTACGGTGCCGGCAGCGGCGCCATGGCGGTGGCGCGGGCGACCATTCCGCTGGTGTTCTACGACCAGGCCGAATTCGCCAAGGCATCGTCGATGATCGCGCTGCCGCTCAATCTGGCCTCCGCGCTCTCTCCACCTCTGCTGGCCGCTCTGCTCACCCAGTTCGGCGGCCGCGGTGCGCTCGGTCTCACCTTCGTCTTCTCCTGCGCGGCGGTGCTGATCCTGGTCCTGCTGGGGCGGCGGCGGCCGCAGGTGGCGGCGGCAGCCGCCTGAGGCAATATTCGCTTCACGGAAATTCGGTGCCGCCGCCGGGGCGGATGGCCATATGCCCGGAGCGCAGTGCTCAACGCCGGAAAATAGTGTATCCGCGGGGAGCGCGGCCGCGATCTCGTCGCCGCGCCAAGATTCAGTTCCCCGGAGGAAATCGACATGTCGGCCTTGCCGCTCTCAGGCATCAAGATCCTTGACCTCACCCGCGTGCTTGCCGGGCCCTTGTCGGCCCAGATGCTGGGCGATCTCGGCGCGGAGGTGATTAAGATCGAGCGGCCGGGCACCGGCGACGACGCGCGTGCCTTCGGCCCGCCTTACCTGACCGATCCGGAGGGCAAGGCGAACAACAACAATTCCTTCTACCTCTGCGCCAACCGCAACAAGAAGTCGGTCACCGTCAACATCGCCAAGCCCGAGGGGCAGGCGATCATCCGCGAACTCGCCAAGGACGCCGACGTCTTCATGGAGAATTACAAGGTCGGCGACCTCAAGCGCTACGGCCTCGACTACGACACCATCAAGGCGATCAACCCCGGCATCATCTATTGCTCGGTGACCGGATTCGGCCAGACCGGCCCATACGCGCCGCGCGCGGGCTATGATGCCATCCTGCAGGCGATGGGCGGCCTGATGAGCGTCACCGGCCACATGGACGGCGAGCCGGGCGAGGGTCCGATGAAGGTCGGCCCGTCGATCGTCGACTACATGACCGGCATGAACACCTCGATCGGGATTCTCTCGGCGCTCTATCATCGCGACGCCAATGACGGGCAGGGCCAGCACATCGACGTCTGCCTGTTCGACACCGTCATCGCCTCGCTGTCGCACTGGCTCCAGATCTTCCTCGTCAACGGCAAGACGCCGCCGCGCCGCGGCACCTGGGGCAATGGCGGCATGCCGGCCGGCGTGTTCCGCTGCACCGACGGCGAATTGATGCTGGTGGTCGGCAATGACGGCCAGTTCCGCAAGACCTGCGCCGTGCTCGGCGAGCCCGAGCTCGCGAACGACCCGCGCTTCGTCAAGAACAACGACCGCGTCGTGCATGGCAAGGAGATCATGGCGATCTTCGCCGGCCTGTTCCTGAAAAAGCCGGTTGCCTATTGGCTGGACAAGCTGGAGGAGGCCGGCGTGCCCTCCGGCCCGATCAACAATTTCGAGCAGGTGTTCGCCGATCCGCACGTGCAGTCGCGCGGCATGCGGGTGAAGGTCGAGCATCCCTTCGAGCCGAACCTGTCGCTGATCCGCAATGCGCTGACCCTCTCGGGCACCCCGATCGAGACCTACCGCGCCCCGCCGCTGCTCGGTGAGCACACGAGTGAGGTGCTGAGTGCCAAGCTCGGCTATGATGCCGGGAAGATCGACGAGCTGAAGCAGCAGGGGATCATCTGATTTCATGACCTCAGGCAAAACCATCATCACCTGCGCCATCACCGGCAACCTCACCAAGCCCGAGCAGTCGCCGTATCTGCCCATCACGCCCGAGCAGATCGCGACCTCCGCGCTGGAGGCCGCCGAAGCCGGCGCCGCGATCGCCCACATCCATGTGCGCGATCCCGCGACCGGCCGGCCCTCGATGGAGATAGATCTCTATCGCGATGTCGTGGATCGCATCCGCGCCCGCAACACATCGCTGGTCATCAATCTCACCACCGGGCCCGGCGGGCGCTTCGTGCCCTCGATCGACGATCCCCGTATTGCCGGCCCCGGCACCACGCTGCTTCAGCCGGAAAAGCGCGTCGAGCATATCGAGCTGCTCAAGCCCGACATCTGCACGCTCGATCTCAACACCATGAATTCCGGCGGGGAGGTCGTGATCAACACGCCGCGCAATGTCCGCATCATGGCCGAGCGCATGAAGGCGGCCGGCGTGCTGCCGGAGATCGAGCTGTTCGATTCCGGCGATTGCCATCTTGCGCGCGACATGTTGGCCGACGGCTCGCTGAACGGCCCGGGCCTGTTCTCGCTCGTGCTCGGGGTGAAGTACGGTTTCTCGGCAACGCCTGAGACGATGTTCTATGCCCGCGGCCTGCTGCCGCCGGGCGCGATCTGGTCCGGCTTCGGCATCGGCCGCGCCGAATTCCCGATGGTGGCGCAGGCGTATCTGCTCGGCGGCCATGTCCGCGTCGGCATGGAGGACAATCTCTATATGTCTAAGGGCGTGCTGGCGAAGACCAACGCCGAGCTGGTCGCGCATGCTGCGGACATTTTGAAGAATCTCGGCGCGAGCATTGCGACCGCGGAGGATGCGCGGGCGATGCTTGGGCTGGCACAATAGCTTGGTGGCAGGAGTGTGACGCCGACGTGGCCTTGTGTGAGGCTTGCGCGCAATCCCCAGATAAACCCGGTCCGTAACGACACAGGCTTCCGCTTCCCGCGCGACTCAGATTCGATCGCTCCATTGGGTCGGGAGAGAGCGAATGTCCTACACGATCGGGTTCCAGGCGAAAGACCAGAAGGCAATTCTGGCGACCGAGGCGGCGACGGCCAACCAAGCGGTGGCCATCATTGCCGCGCTGCGGCAAAGCGCCGACGAAATCAAGTTCATCCGCTCGCCGCAGGAAGGCGAGATGGGCATCGAGATGCTCCTTCTGCTCGCCAAGGAAGAGGCCGAGGAGATGCCGCAGCGGGCCTGATCCCGCGTCCACACTTCGACCGGAAGCGAAACATGCCGGCTGCCAGATAATGTAGTCCGGCATCAGTCTCGCTTGAACCGAAGGTGGATCCCGTGAAACGCGAAGCGCTCCGCGTCGAACCGATCTCGTCTTATCTCGACCGCTGGAAGGCGCCGGCCTCGCCGGTCACGCGCGCCGGCAACATGATCTTCGTCGCAGGGCTGCCGCCCTTCGACCCGGAGACGGGCGAGCTCAAGGAGATGCCGATCGAGCGGCAGAGCGAGATCGTCATGGAGCAGATGAAGCTGTGCCTTCAGACGGCCGGCGCCTCGCTCGACAACGTCATGAAGTGCAATGTCTACGGAACCTCGACGAAGCATTTCGCCGCATTCAACGCGATCTATGCCCGCTATTTCCCGGTCGATCCGCCGGCGCGCATCTTCGTCGTGACGCCGGAATGGTTCGGCCCCTTCGACGTCGAGATCGACTGTATCGCGATGATGTGAGGCGAGGTCTTCGCCTCTCCCCGCTTGCGGGGAGAGGCCGGAATGCGCGCGCAGCGCGGATTCCGGGTGAGGGGGACTCTCCGCGAGTCCAACTGTCACCGTCCCCGAGGAGACTCCCCCTCACCCCAACCCTCTCCCCGCAAGCGGGGCGAGGGAGCGCAGCATCAGCGTGGCGAGGGTATCGCTACCGCGCCGCGACCTTCGCCGGCGCTTTCACCTCCGTCCGTCCCGCCGTCAGCGCCATCGTCGCGACGCTGACGACGCGCTCCACCACGTCCTCGACGTCGTCGAGATCGCATTTGCCTTCCGACAGTTTCGTCAGCCGCTCGCTCTCGCGGATGGTGTGGTGCGCCATCGCGAGCGCGAAGTTCAGGCCCCAGTAGACATCGACCTCGCTGCGCTCTGGCAGGGCGCGCCGCATCGCGCCGGCGAATTTCCGCAAATGATCGATCTCGCGGTTCTTGATGCGGCGGATCGGCGGCACGGATTCGATCGAGGCGCGGATCATGAAGCGCGCCGCGGTCGAGCGCTGGTTCTCAGGTCCAAGGCAGCCGCGCAGCGTCGGCCCGACCAGCGCGCGCAGGATCACCTCGATCGGCGCGCGGCCGCCGCCTTGTTCTTCCGCCGCCTTCAATTCGCGCAGGCGCTCGCGGTTGGTGGCGATCGAGCGGGTGACAAATAATTCCGCGATCAGCTCGTCCTTCGAGCCGAAATGATAGTTCACCGCGGCGAGGTTGACGCCCGCCTCCGCCACGATGTCGCGCAGCGTGACGTCGCCGAAACCGCGATCGGCATAGAGCCGTTCGGCGGCGGCGAGAATGGCGGACCTGGTGTGATCGCTGGCCATGGATTGCCTTCGGGGAGGGGAGTTGCATTTCAAACAATTGTATGAAACTATCGTTTGAAGGCCGGGAAAAGTCAATCCGCATGATGGAATTGCGCCGCATCTTGAAGCGGCGCCGGTTCCGCGCCCCGCGATCGCGCTTGCGAGCTGCGCGCGGCGGGAGGACAGTCCGGCGCAAAACGATCAGCGAGAGCAAAGCGAGGAGCGTCCCATGGACTTCGACATGTCCCCCAAGCAAAAGGAATGGCTCGACCGCGTGCGGTCCTTCATGGCCAAGCACGTGCGCCCGGCGGTGCCGATCTATGACGAGCAGGATCGCAGTGGCGAGCGCTGGAAGGTCATCCCTGTGCTTGAGGATCTCAAGAAGAAGGCGAAGGCCGAAGGCCTCTGGAACATGTTCATGCCGCCGAGCGAGCATGAGGACGACGAATTCCGCGGCGCGGGATTGAGCAATCTCGAATACGCGCTGCTGTCGGAAGAGATGGGCCGCATCACCTGGGCTTCGGAGGTGTTCAACTGCTCCGCGCCCGACACCGGCAACATGGAAGTCTTCATCCGCTACGGCTCCAAGGAGCAGAAGCGCAAATGGCTGCGTCCGCTGATGGACGGCGAAATCCGCTCCGCCTTCCTGATGACCGAACCGGCGGTCGCGTCGTCCGACGCCACCAACATCGAGACCCGCATCGAGAAGGACGGCGATCACTACGTCATCAACGGCCGCAAATGGTGGTCGTCAGGCGTCGGCGATCCCCGCTGCAAGATCGCGATCCTGATGGGCAAGACCGATTTCAAGGCGGCCAAGCATCAGCAGCAGTCGCAGATCCTGGTTCCGCTCGACACACCCGGCATCAAGGTCGAGAAGATGCTGCCTGTGTTCGGCTTCGACGATGCGCCGCACGGCCACGCCCAGGTGCTGCTCGAGAACGTCCGTGTGCCGAAGGAGAACATCCTGTTAGGGGAGGGCCGCGGCTTCGAGATCGCGCAGGGCCGCCTCGGTCCGGGCCGCATCCATCACTGCATGCGCACCATCGGCAAGGCCGAGGAGGCCCTGGAGAAGATGGTGAAGCGTCTGTCCTCGCGCACCGCCTTCGGCAAGAAGATCGTCGAGCACTCGGTGTGGGAGCAGCGCATCGGCGAGGCCCGCACCAACATCGAGATGACGCGTCTCTTGTGCCTCAAGGCCGCCGACATGATGGACAAGGTCGGCAACAAGACCGCGCAGGCCGAGATCGCCATGATCAAGGTCGCTGCCCCCAACATGGCGCTGAAGATCATCGACGAGGCGATCCAGGCGTTCGGCGGCGCGGGCGTCTCCGACGATGCCGGCCTTGCCAAGGACTACGCCCACATCCGCACGCTGCGTCTCGCAGACGGCCCGGACGAGGTGCACAATCGCGCCATTGCAAGGCTCGAGGTTCGGAAGTATGCCAATTCTCCCGCACATTAAGAGGGAGGGCGGAAGCGCGCTCCCGACCTAAGAAACGACGGGGCATGATCCGATTTCGGATGACCGCTTGACGCAAGTGCACGAGCGGTTACCGATTAGGATCATGCCGGACTGAAGAGGGAGCGTCACCGTGGCTGACGGCGTCAGGAAAGACGAAGAGTTCTCGGGCACCAAGCCGGTCGAGGAGCGTCATCGCTTCGACGAGATGCGGCTCGAGGCCTGGATGCGCGAGAACGTCGAGGGCTATGAGGGCCCGCTGGTCGTGCTCCAGTTCAAGGGCGGCCAGTCCAATCCGACCTACCGGCTCAACACGCCGAAGCGCTCCTACGTGATGCGCAGAAAGCCGTTCGGCAAATTGCTGCCCTCGGCCCACGCGGTCGATCGCGAATACCGCGTCATCGCCGCCCTTGGAAAGCAGGGCTTTCCGGTCGCGCACGCCTATGCGCTATGCCAGGACGACAGCGTCATCGGCGCCGCCTTCTACATCATGTCGATGGAGGAGGGCCGCGTGTTCTGGGATCCGACGCTGCCGAGCCAGGACAATGATGCGCGGCGAAAGATCTTCACCAGCAAGATCGAGACGCTGGCGAAGCTCCACATGTTCGATCCTGAGGCGATCGGCCTCGGAGATTTCGGCAAGCCCGGAAACTATTTCGCACGGCAGATCGACCGCTGGACCAAGCAATATCGCGCCTCGGAAACCCAGCACATTCCGGAGTTCGAGAAGGTTGCCGAATGGCTGCCGAAAACCGTGCCGGAGCAGGCACGCGTCTCGATCGTCCACGGCGACTACCGCCTCGACAACATGATTTTCCACCCGACGGAACCACGTGTGCTGGCTGTGCTGGATTGGGAGCTGTCGACGCTCGGCGATCCCATGGCCGACTTCACCTATCTCTTGATGCAATGGGTCATGCCCGGCCTCGAGGGCGCGGACCTCAAGGCGCTCAACATCCCGACCGTGGAGGAAGCCGCGCAAATCTATTGCAACGTCACCAACATGACGGTGCCCGATCTCAACTGGTACTTCGCCTACAATCTGTTCCGCCTCGCCGGCATCACCCAAGGCATCGCCGGCCGCGTCCGCGATGGCACCGCCGCAAACGCCAAGGCCCTGGAATCCGCCAAGCGCACCGTGCCGCTGTCGAAAGCGTCGTGGGAGTATGCGCAGAAGGCGGGGGCAGTGTAGGGACGACAAAGGCGCGGCTGATGGCCGCGTCTGTTTGTTTTGGGTGAAGTTACTTCCACACACTCCGCGTCATTGCCCGCGAAGGCGGGCAATCCAGTATTCCAGAGACGTCAGCGCTTGAAACCGAGAAGCCGCGGCGTACTGGATGCCCCGGTCAAGCCGGGGCATGACACCGTTGATAGGTTATAGTTTCGCCTGGAACCGCGCATATGATCGATCACGCGACTCTCGTCAGCTACATCATCATCGTCCTCGGCTTCGTCTTCATTCCCGGCCCCGCCACGCTGCTCACCATGGCGCGCGCGGCAAGCTCGGGTACAAGGGTCGGTATCGCCACGGGTGCAGGAATCGCCCTGGGCGACATGATCCACACCAGCATGGCGATCGTCGGCTTGTCGGCGATCATCGCGACGTCGGCGCTGCTGTTCAGCATCGTCAAATATGCGGGGGCCGCGTTCCTGATCTATCTCGGCATTCGCGCGATGCTCGACAAGACGCCGATCGAGCTGAACGGCGGTGCGCCCGCCATCAGCGCCGGCCAAGCCTTTCGGCAGGCTGTGCTGACCGAAGTGCTCAATCCCAAAACCGCGCTGTTCTTCCTCGCGTTCCTGCCGCAGTTCGTCCGGCCGGAGCACGGCTCGACGGCCCTTCAGCTTGCTACTCTCGGTGTAGTCTTCGTCCTGCTCGGCCTGCTCAGCACGATCATATTCGCCGTCGGCGCCGGCCGCCTCGGCAATCTGCTGCGCCGCCATCCGGCTGTCGTGAAGTGGCAGGGCAAGGTGGTTGGGACCATCTACTGCGCCGTCGGCGTGCGGCTGGCCTTGCAGGAGCGCTGAGGTGTAGCGTTCTATGCCCGCGTACACCCGTCATCGTGTGCGAAGCGACTTGTCCGGCAAGCCTCTCGCGAAGGCGAAAGCAATCCAGAATCCCTGATAGTCCGGATTGCTTCGTCGCTGCGCTCCTCGCAATGACGAGGAGGCGCCCGTAGCTTGTTCCCCCACCAGGCGTGACCATATCTCCCTGCTCAGGGAGATAGTCATGGTCCAGCAACTGCGCATCTACGAAATCTTCGAGAAGAACAAGGCCGCATTCCACGCCCGGTTTCGCGACCACGCTGCGCGCATCATGCGCACCAAATATGGCTTTCGGATCGTGGCGATGTGGGAGACGAAATTCAATGATCGCACCGAATTCGCCTACCTCTTGGAGTGGCCGGACGAGGCGGCGAAAACGTCCGCCTGGACGGCCTTCATGGCCGACGCCGAGTGGACCGAGATCAAGCGCGTGACCCACGCGGAGCACGGCCTGATGGTCGGCCAGATCCAGGACCGCCTGCTGGTGCCGGTCGACTATTCGCCGTCGCGCAGTTTCGAAGGGCGGATTAGCGAAGCGTAATCCGCCCTTCGCGCCACGGAGCAGCTCCCCGTAGGTGGGCAAAAGGCGCGTAGCGCTTTGCCCACGATCTCTTCGTGGTTATAGCAGCAGTGGTGGGCACGCTCCGCTTTGCCCACCCTACGGCACCGGTGCCTGTGACTATCCCTTCGCGCAATGCGCGATCAGCTTCTCCACAAACCCCGCGCACTTCTCCAGCTCCGCCATCGCCACGAACTCATCCGGCGTATGCGCCTGCGCGATGGAGCCCGGTCCGATGACCACCGACGGAATATCGGCGATGCTGGCAAACAGGCTCGCCTCGGTGCCGAAGGCGACCTTGGCGTGGTCGTTGCGGCCGGCGAGGCTCTTGGCCAGCGTGACGATCGCCGCATCGGCTTTCGTGTCGAGAGCGGGGTAGTCCAAAATCTCCTCGAAATCGATGCCGCAGTCCGGATGCCGTGCCTTCATCGCGGGCTCCAACTCGGCCTTGGCCCAGGCGACGATCGCATCCGTCACCTCCTTGGACTCGGTGATACCGATGCCGCGGCATTCGAAATCGACCGTGCAGGTGTCGGGCACGATGTTCAGCGCCGCGCCGCCATGGACGATGCTGGTCAGCAGGGTCGAGTGCGGCACGTCGTAGAGGCTGTTGCGCTCGGCCTCGGCTGCCAGCTTCACGGCGCGGCGGCGGATCTCGACGATCAGCTCGGCGGCATATTCGATGGCGTTGACACCCTCGGGTGCGATCGAGGAGTGGCGCGCAAGGCCGCGGAAGGTCGCGCGCACGCCGTGCTTGCCTTTGTGGCCGATGATGACCTTCATCTCGGTCGGCTCGCCGATGAAGGCGCCGAGCGGCTTGACCTTCTTCTTGGCGACCTCGTGCAGCATCGGGCGGACGCCGACGCAGCCGATCTCCTCGTCATAGGAGATGGCGAGATGAATCGGCGTCGCGAGCTTCGCCTCCAGCATCTCCGGGACCATCGCAAGGCAGACCGCGACAAACCCCTTCATGTCGGTGGTGCCGCGGCCATAGAGCTTGCCGTCGCGCTCGATCAGCTTGAACGGATCGTGGCTCCAGTCCTGGCCCATAACAGGCACCACGTCGGTGTGGCCCGACAGCACGAAGCCGGGGCGGTCCTCCGGCCCGATCGTCACCCAGAGCGAAGCTTTCTCCCCTGTCTCGTCGACGATGCGCTCGCCCTTGATGCCGAGGAAGGCGAGATAGCTTTCGATATGGGCAATCAGCGGCAGGTTGGTGCGATCGCTGATGGTGTCGAAGCCGATGAGGTCGGCGAGAATTTGGCGGATGCGGTCGGGTCGGGAACTGGGGAAGATCGGGTTCGGCATTGTCTTTTCTTGTCGGAGATTACAGAGGCTGAAGTTGCCTGCACGAACCATACCAATGTGCGGCTCCGTTGAGCAAATCAACATCCCGGCCGTCATTCCGGGGCGATGCGCAGCATCGAGCCCGGAATCCATCGTGCCGCGTCACGTGCCGACCATGGATTCCGGGCTCGCGACTTCGTCGCGCCCCGGAATGACGAGGGGAGCAACAACCCCTTGCGCTGCCCGTCGGGCAAAACACCCAACCGGCCGGTCAAGCCTGCTCGCTAAAAATATTCCACTTTACCGAAATTCGGAAATAGCGTAGATGTCGCGTCAACCCGGTCCAAGGAAGAGGGCGTATCGCGATCGTCACGAACGCGGGCTGGGGGGCGGTGGACGTGGGTCGCACCGGTGCGGAAGGTTCGCAGGGCGGGCAACCGTGAGCGAAAACCATCGCGCCAACGACAGGTGCGGTCTCGCGTACGGCTAAATCGTGTGGTCCTGGCGCCCGGGGTCTGTGCGCCAAGTCTTGCGGTGATGCGGCGATCCAACCGGACACGCGCATCAGCCATCCGCAAGGTGACGGGGGCAAAAGTGCAACGCTCCCCGGGGAGAGCACGACATACGCCGTTCCAACCACTGCGCAGGGAAGGCCGGGATGTCCCGGCTACACCTGTATGCCGCTGTGCAGCCTCTTGTAGCGCAACCTTCGCACAGTGGACCTCGGGTGCCAGTGGGCTCCCGGTCTTCCCTGCGCCCTCTTTCATTTGGGGGTGAAGCGACGAAGCAAAGCTCGGGCGAACAGCCGCGAGGATGAAAACCTATGTCAGCCAACCAACAAGGCTCACGTACCCCGGACGCTGCGCAGCACGAAGTGATGCGCTGCAGAGCCGGGGCCCATCCATCAGCGAGTCGTGCGGCTTCCTGGGTCCCGGCTCTGCGCAGCAACGCGAAGGGCGTTGCAGCGCGTCCGGGACAAGATAGCGATGTCAGACCGGCTTGCCCGTATATGGCATCGACGCGGTGAGGCCACCGTCCACCGGGAAGGCCTGGCCATTCACATACGAGGCTTCATCGCTCGCCAGAAACAATCCCATCGCCGCGAGCTCGTGCGGCTGGCCGGGGCGCTTGAGCGGATTGAGCTGGCCGATCTTGTCCTGGGTGCCGCGCTCCTTGGCGCGGTCGAAGATCGGTTTCGTCATGCCGGTCTCGATCAAACCGGGACACACCGCGTTGATACGCACCCCGGTGCCGGTGAGCGAATAGGCCGTGGTCTGCACCAGCGAAATCACCCCGGCCTTGCTTGCGGCGTAGGGATGTCCGCTCGCACCGGCCTTGAGGCCCGCCACCGATGCCGTGAGCACGATCGCGCCGGATTGTTGTTTCACCATGTGCGGCATCGCATGCTTCACCGCGAGGAACGGCCCGATCAGATTGACGCGCAGGATCTCCTGCCAGTGCTCGACCGTCTGCTCGCCGAGCGGCACGAGCCCGCCCGAGACGCCGGCATTGGCCCAGATCACGTCGAGCCGGCCGTGGGTCTTCACCGCCTTGTCGATGACGGCGATCACGTCCTGCTCGGAGCCCGCGTCCGCAACCATCGCCTCCGCGACGCCGCCGGCCTTCTTGATCTCATCGACCGTCTCCTTCACCGCCTCGGTGCGATCGACCGCGATCAGCTTGGCGCCTTCCTTGGTGAAGAGATGCGCAGCCGCGCGGCCGATGCCGCTGCCAGCGCCGGTGATGATGACGGATTTGCCTTGCAGGCGGCCCATGCGTTTCTCCCTTTGCTTCATCCGCGACGCTTGCCGCGCGACGGAATTTCAAACAAGATTTCAAACGGTAAAGTGTCTTGAGACACGTTCACACCTCACGTACAGCGACATCAAACGGGATGGAAGGGCCTCATGGCAGCCGCAGACAAGCCGAAGGTGATCACGACACGGTGGTGGTGGGTCCGTCACGCGCCGGTGCGCAATGACGGCGGCAACATCTACGGGCAGAGCGATCTGCCCTGCGACACCAGCGACACCTACGTCTTCAACGCTGTTGCCAAGGTGCTGCCACGCAAGGCCGTCTGGTATTCGAGCAATCTGATGCGCACGCACCAGACCGCGGAGGCGATCTGGGCGGCGGGCTATCCGAAGCCGGAGTCGATGCCATGGGAAGCGGATCTCGCCGAGCAGAATCTCGGCCGCTGGCAGGGCATGAACCGCGCCCAGTTCATCGCGAGCCGCCCAGTCGGATCGAGCTGGTTCGCTGATATCAACGAGCCTGCGCCCGGCGGCGAAAGCTTCATGGATCTCTATAATCGGACGCGCCGCACGATCGAGAGGATCAACGGCGAGGCCGGCGGGCAGGACATCATTGCGGTCGCACATGGCGGCACCATCAAGGCGGCGATCGGCCTCGCGCTCGAGGGGCAGGTCGAGCGGGCGCTGTCGTTCGACATCGACAATTGCTCGATCACGCGGCTGGATTATTTCGCAAGTCCCGAGCGCAGCGTCTGGCGCCTGCCGATGGTGAACCAGCAGCCCTGGATCGCCGACGATGCGCATGCGCAGATGCATCAGCCGTCGGGACCGGAAGTCAAGAAGCTCGCCTGACCGAACCAAATCAAAATCTGGGAGAGAAACATGACCTTGTTCGACATGAAGGGGAAAGTCGCCGTCATCACGGGATCGACGCGCGGCATCGGGCTTGCGATCGCCGAGCGCATGGCCGAGCACGGCGCCAAGGTCGTGATCTCCTCGCGCAAGGCCGATGTCTGCGAGCAGGTGGCCAAGGGCATCAACGACAAGTTCGGCAAGGGGACGGCAGTGGCTGTCGCCGCCAACATCTCGTCGAAGGAAAATCTGCAAAACCTCGTCGACGAGAGCAACCGCGCCTTCGGCAAGATCGACGTGCTGGTCTGCAATGCAGCGTCGAATCCGTATTACGGTCCGCTCGCCGGAATCTCCGACGATCAGTTCAGGAAGATTCTCGACAACAACATCGTCGCCAACAACTGGCTGATCTCGATGGTGGTGCCGCAGATGATCGAGCGCAAGGACGGCTCGGTCATCATCGTCTCCTCGATCGGCGGGTTGAAAGGCTCGACCATCCTCGGCGCCTATGCGATCTCCAAGGCCGCCGACATGCAGCTCGCGCGCAATCTCGCCTGCGAATACGGCAAGCACAACATCCGCGTGAACTGCATCGCACCCGGCCTGATCAAAACCGATTTCGCCAAAGCGCTGTGGGACAATCCGGAGAATTTGAAGGCCTCGACCTCGCGCTCGCCGTTGCTCCGCATCGGCATCCCCGACGAAATCGCGGGCGCAGCCGTGTTCCTGGGGTCGAAGGCGGGCGACTTCATGACCGGCCAGACCATGGTGATCGACGGCGGCGCGACGATTAGTTGATGGTCATAGAGCGGGAGAGGCGTCGCCCCGACATCGGTGTCATCGCCCGCGAAGGCGGGCGATCCAGTATCCCAGAGGCCTTCATTGGAGAGCTCGCTCTCACAACATCCGCCGCGGAGTACTGGATGCCCCGCCTCCGCGGGGCATGACAAGTGAGTATGGAGATGCAGCGTCGCGCGTAAGCGCCGGCCTCAATCCACCGCCGCGTAAACCAGATTCCGCACGAGGGTCCGTGTAAGATCGCGCTGTCCCGGGCCCTGGCTCATGAACACCGTGACCAGATCCTCCTTCGGATCGATCCAGAAGAACGTGCCGGCAATGCCGCTCCAGAAATAATTGCCGACGCTGCCGGGGAAGGGGGCGATGCCGGCCTCGCGGCGCACGGCGAAGCCCAGACCAAAGCCATGGCCGGGTGACAGCAGCGTGCCGTTGGTCTTAACCTCGGGGCCGAGATGATCGGACGCCATCAGCTCCAGCGTCTTGCGGCCGATGATCTTGTTGCCGTCGAGCGTACCGCCATTGCGCAGCATCAGCGCGAAGCGGGCGTAGTCCATCGTGGTCGAGACCAGACCGCCGCCGCCGGATTCCATCACGGGCTGCTCGAGCATGTTGAACAGCGCGACCTTGTCGCCGCTCCAGGGGTCGGTTTCGAACGGCTGCGCGAGTCTGCCCGCGTTGGCCTCGCTCGTCGAGAAACCGGTCTCGGACATCTGCAGCGGCGCGAGGATCCGTTCGGTGAGGAACGCGCCGAGCGACTTGCCGCTGACGACTTCGATGATGCGGCCGAGGATGTCGGTGGAGCGGCTGTAGTTGAATTCGTCGCCGGGATGGCAGACCAGCGGGAAGCTCGCCACCAGCGCGGCGTGCTCGGCATTGCTGATCTTGCGGCTACGGACGCGGGATTCCTGATAGAGCTTGTGCACGGGGCCATCGCCCTGGTGCTCGTAAGTGAGTCCCGAGGTGTGGCGGAGCAGGTCCTGGACCGTCATCGGACGCTTGGGCGGAACCAGTTCCAGCCTGCCGTCGCTGACGAGGCCGACCTTCTGGCCGGCAAACTCCGGGATGAATTTGGCGACGGGATCGCTGAGCAGGAGATGGCCGTCCTCGACCAGCGCCATGATGCCGACCGACACGATCGGCTTGGTCATCGAGAAGATCCGGAAGATCGAATCAAGCGCCATCGCCGGGCCAGTCGGGCCCTGCTTGCCGAGCGCCTCGAACCAGCCGATCTGGCCGCGGCGGGCCACCAGCACGGTCACACCGGGGATTGTTCCCTTGTCGATCTCGCGTGTGAAGGCGTCCGACATCGCCTGGAGGCGGGGCCGCGACAGGCCGAGGGTTTCCGGCTTGGCCTCGGGCAGAGGCGGGGTTTTCGGCGCGGTCGAGGGGCGGGCGGCGGCTGCGGTGGTCATGGAAGCTCCCGGTTGTTCTTGATTATCGGGACCGGAGAGTGGCCCAGAAACTCCGGCACAAACAAGGGAAGCCAGCGCGCTTCACCCTTGCAATCCGGCCGTCCCCTGTGCTTGAAAGCGCGCCTGATCCGGCGGCAACGCTGAGATCCACAGGAGTGTAGCTCAATTGGTAGAGCACCGGTCTCCAAAACCGGATAATCTCCATTTGGCATTAGTTGCCACTTGTATTCTTTCCCCTGATTACTATACGTGCGCGTGAGGTCGCTTCGGCGGCCTTTCTCGTGGCCAAAAAGAACACAGATGGCAACTACCTCCATCTGGATTCCTCTACCAATCCAATCAACGACTTAGCCGGAAGTCCCACCCACCTTCACCAGAAAGCGCTCGAAAGGAACCGTCCCACGATGGACACCAGTGTTCTCACTAACGAACCCAAAGAACTCCACGCTGAGCTGGAGCTGGCCTCCGAGAAACAAGACAAGCTCTACGACCGCGCGATGCACAACGCTGGCTATGGCGCCACCACAGGCGGAATGGCTATCACCAACATTTACCTCGCCAAGGTGACTGAGGGTGTCATTGCGAAGCTCTCCGGTTCTCGTGCGCAGTCTCACAGCGCTGAGTTCCAGATTGAGCGCTTGCTTCGCCAGCTCAACCCCGAGGTGATCGCGCTCGCCACATTGCAGTCAGGGCTCCATGCGGTGGCCCGTGAGACCACACAGCTCGGTGCGTGCCTAGAGATGGGACGCGCGATCCATGATGAACTGTGGGCCGCCAAGCTGCTTCAGACGGACAAGAAGCTGGCGCACAAGATCAGCAAGCAGGCCAAGGAGCGCTACGGGTCCGTAGAGCTGCGCAGGAAGGCCGCCAAGCGCGCCGCTGCTGACGCTGGGTTCACCATGGCTGACTGGACGGACACCAAGCTGGTCCACGTGGGCCAGTGGTGCATGAACGTCCTGCTTGAGGCCATGCCCTGGGTGTTCGAACTCACTGAGCCTCGCTTCAAGGACGATGAACGCCTGTGGGTGATTACCGAGGCGGGCCTGGAGATGGCCAAGGAAGCGGTGGCCGAGGCTGTGGCGAAGAGCCCTGTATATCAGCCGCGCACCCAGCGCCCCAAGGACTGGGACCGCTTCGTGATGAACGTGGCTGAGGACGACCGCACGATGGCTCGGGCTCAGCTTCTGCGCACGGGACACAAGGACATCATCAGCGCGGCAAGGCACGCCATCACGACAGGGCAGGCCAGGCCGGCTCTCGATGCCATCAATGCTCTGCAGTCAGTGCCGTTCAAGATCAACACATGGATCATGGACGTCATTCAGCAGTGCTACGATCACGGCATCCGTGTGGATGGCCTGCCTTATCGCAAGCGGTTTGACGTGCCCAAGCGTCTGTCTGATGCGGAGTTCGCCAAACTCTCCATCGAGCAGCGCAAGCTCCTCAGCAAGACCATCAGGGGGCTCAAGAAGGCCAACCGCGCCAACGACATCGATACGGTCGCATTCGAGCAGGACATGAAGGTGGCCGAAAGGCAAGCCTTGGTCGAACAGTTCTACTGTCCGATGAACATGGACTGGCGTGGACGCGTCTACGCTCTCACCCACTTCAACTTCCAACGTGAAGACCGAGTGAGGGCGATGTTCCTCTTCGCCAGTGGGGAGCCCATCGGTGAGGAAGGAATCTTCTGGCTCAAGATGCACGTCGCAAACTGCGGCGCGTTCGACAAGGTCGATAAGAAACCAATCGAGGAGCGGATTGCATGGGTGGATGCTCATCTGGAGGACATCGCGGACTACGTGCGGAGGCCTCTGTATCGGACGGAGTGGACACAGGCCGACAGCCCGTTCCTGTTCTTGGCTGCGTGTCGAGAGTTAATTGCCAGCGTCCAGCATGGTCCGACGTATGTGAGCCACATGCCTGTCAGTTTCGACGGCAGTTGCTCGGGACTTCAGCATCTAGCAGCGATGACGAAGGCTCCCGAGGGCGCCCTGGTCAACCTGACGAACAACGCGAGCCCGGCTGACGTCTATCAGACGGTAGCGGACCTTACCAAGAAGCTCGTCGTCTCCGATCTGGAAAGCGCGGAGATGTTCGGCAAGAACGAGCGAGCCCGCAGGATCAGCACTCTAGCTGCTGCGGCCCTCGCATACGGCATCGACCGCAAGCTGGTGAAGCGCAACGTGATGACGTTCGCCTATTCCTCGAAAGAGTACGGGATGGGCGAGCAAATCTATGAGGACACGATGGAGCCCTTGGAGCTGAAGCTTCTCAAGGGTGAACTCGATCACCATCCCTTCGGCGACACAGAGGACGACTGGCGCATTTTCAGCCGCTACCTCGCCAATCGTGTCCTGCAGGCTATCAAGAGCGTCGTACGTCTCCCAGCGCAAGCCATGGAGTTCATGCAGAAGCTCGCGAAGTCCTTGGCTCACGAAGGCAAGCCTCTGAAGTGGACGTCGCCTGCTGGGCTCCCGTGTATCAATCGATACCATGAGAGCACCACGGAGCGCGTCGAGCTGTGGTGCTACGACAAGGGCGTGAAGACCCGCACGAGGGTCACTGTGGCGACGGGATACGAAAGCCCCATCGCGAAGGAGAAGGCGGCCGCAGGGATTGCGCCCAACTTCGTCCACTCGCACGACGCAGCGCACTTGCTGCTCACGTGTCGCAACTCAGCACATGAAGGCATCGTGGACATCGCCACTGTGCATGACAGCTTCGGTTGTCTGCCAAGCCGAGCCACGCGCTTCAATCAGATCATCCGCGAGACCTTCTTGCGTATGTACACCGACCACGACGTCCTCAGCGAGTTGCTTGAGAGCGCCCGTGCAGACCTCACCGCTGCCAACCAATGGCGGCTCGACGAAGCCATAGCGGCGATGCCCGAGAGAGGCACGCTCGACCTGAAGGAGATACTGAATGCTCGATACGCTTTCGCCTGAGGTCGTCTTGCTCGATGAGTACGGCGACCCCATCAAGCGCAGCCCGCAGAACTACCTCGCTCAGCAATACGAGCGTGATAAGGAGCGGCTGACGGAAAACCAGATCAAGGCTCTCCAGGCGCACCGCGAGCGCGTCTGGAACAAGCTGGTGCCGGCCTCCGCTGTCGCTGCCGAGCTGAAGCCTCACTACGTGCGCTACCTAAACCCGACCAAGGGGTGGCGCTACGTCGGCAAGCGGCGCTTCGCTGCGTACGGGGTGCTCTGATGACGACTTGGAAGGTCTACGTCAAAGAGGCCAGCACTCCGATAATGGTTAAGGCCGAACGCTATTCTCTTCACCCTGATCTGACGCTAACGTTCTACGCGCCATTGGGACTTATAGCGGCGTTCTCTCCGGGACAGTGGCGCTACGTCGTGCGGGTCGAGGAGGCTCAGTGATCAAGAACGTTGAGCGGCTCGCGCACGTCGCTCATTCCAAGTCGTTTCACGCGACGCATGGCGTAGCCCATGTTGCCTACTTCGTTACTGTGTTCGCCGAAGGTCATGGCCTCTATGCCGTGATCGGAGGCGTCATGGTGGTGTTCTCCCTCATCAATGTCATCGTCGATGACGTCGAAAGGACTTAACGCCAACCTCGCGGAAATCGTCAGGATAGACCGCGAGCTGCAAGACCTCGTCTCACCCTCAGTCATCCAGTTCAACATCGCCACGAAATTCAAAGCGCTCAAGCAAGAGCGCCACGGACACGTGCGCCTGATCCAGAACTACAAGCCACAAGGAGCGGCATACTAATGGAATACCAAGTGAAGCATTCGTCTCCCCAGCGCATGTTCCGTGCGGCGATCCTGAACGGCGTCACTCCGCGTGAGTGCGACCGTGCGGCTCTGGAGGCTCTCGGCATCGACACGGCCGAGCTGGAGACGCGCCTCCGTCAGCAGCTCAAGACGGAGGGCTGATCAATGATGCACACGCTCTATCACGGTACATCATCGGTCAACCTCGACAGCATCCGCGAGCTGGGCATCGTCCCAGGGCATGCGAAGGGCAGCGATGCGTATGCCAAGGAGCATCACATGTCTGTCGGCTCGGCATCTGAGTTTCTGAGGGAGCCCAGCGTGTTCGTCACGACCGACCTCGACTACGCGAAGAACTTTGCGGAGCTGGCGGTTGATGAGGTGGGAGGCGATCCCGTCGTCATCACGCTGCACGTTCCCGAGAGGTCCTTTGCGTCGTTCAAGCAGGATGAGCTTTCCAATGAAGGGCACGCGTGGCGCGCTCATCGTGTCGCTCCGTCCTGCGTTGGGGAGGTGATCCCGGTCAAGAAGACTGAGGACTACGCGACCACAATGAGCCTTATGGGGCTCGCTGAACTGTTGGGAGTGAAGCTGTGAAAGCAGAGCTAAAAATGTGGTTCGCTTGCTTCCACGGCTACTACGCTGACTACGAGGACGCTCTTGCCGTCAGCTACGCCAAGGACGTGAAAGTAGGCGAGGGGCCGTCTGATTGTGTCTGGTACATCCCAGGCACGCAGGTGGAGGATTGATGGAACGCCCTTGCGGGCTTGCTGACACGTGCCTCTGCGACATTTGCGGCACAGTCACATGCAGCCCTAGAACCTCACGCCTCTACACAACGAAGCGGACCCCACGTGGGTCCGTTGTCGTCTTGGGAGACCGTGTCATCTCCGAATACGAGATGCCGGAAGCGCACGCACAAGAGCTAGCCGATTGGTTGAACCACAGGAAGCGAGCTGTATGAACTGGACCACGATCCTGAACGCGGCCGACTGGCACGCAACGATGGCCATCAAGGCCTATCGCAAGAAGAAGCCGGACTACGAGGCGTACCGCAGGCACATCAAGATTGCGGATGAGCTGAGGGCTCCGCGTGGAGGTGCAGCCTGATGGACCTCTACATGGTCGTGCAGAACCCTGATGGCGAGACCTTCGACATCGTGCGCAACGCGCCCACGGTCATCTCCGAGGGGCTGAAACGCGGCGAGGCTGATGCGTTGGCATTCGCTCTCAACACTCAACACAGACGCATCGAAGGAGATTTGAAATGAAGACGCCGATGTCTCGTCACGAAGTGCTTGAAGCGATTGCTGCCGGCCGTTCTCTCTCCAGGGCGAACCTCTCCGGGGCGGACCTCTCCAGGGCGGACCTCTCCAGGGCGGACCTCTACGGGGCGAACCTCTCCGGGGCGAACCTCTCCAGGGCGAACCTCTCCGGGGCGAACCTCTCCAGGGCGGACCTCTACGGGGCGGACCTCTACGGGGCGAACCTCTCCAGGGCGGACCTCTCCGGGGCGAACCTCTCCGGGGCGGACCTCTACGGGGCGAACCTCTCCGGGGCGGACCTCTCCAGGGCGGACCTCTACGGGGCGAACCTCTCCGGGGCGGACCTCTCCGGGGCGAAGAATGCTGATCGTGTGATCGCGCAAACGCGCATCCTTCCCGAGGGATCGTTGATCGGCTGGAAGAAGTGTCGTGACAACGTCATCGTCAAACTTCGCATTCCAGAGGAGGCCAAACGTTCGCATGCGTTTGGCCGTAAGTGCCGCGCTGAATACGCTGACGTTCTGGAAGTCATCGGAGCCGAAGTCGGCATCAGCACACACGATGGTGAGACCGAGTATCGAGTGGGCCAGCGTGTGGTGCCCGACAGCTTCTCTGAAGACTGGGCGACAGAGTGTGCGCCCGGCATCCACTTCTTCATCACACGCTCTGAGGCTGAGAACTACTGATCTGAACTCTTCCTGACAAGGAACGAACCCGCCATGACCACCAAGACAGACTTCACGCCCACAGGCATCAAGCTGGAGGGTCCATATGAGAACGACCGCAATGGAGAGAACAGCGCGCTCTACAAGGACATCATCCGCGAGGCCTACGGCGTTACGGACGTGATCTGCGGGCATCACCTTGTCTATCAGGTCGAAGACAAGCGCGCTGACGGCTTCACGTACACCTTCGTCGAGGAGGTGCCTAGCGCCGACACGCTGATCTTCGATACAGACGTCGCTCAGAAGCTGTGGGGCGACAAATGGAAGAGCGTGCTCAGCATCCTCGCGGTCACTCCGATCAGCGAGCGGGACAAGCTGCTGGGTGAATTCTACTACGGACGCAAACACGAGGTTCAGGAGTGAAGCGAATGAAGAACAAGGTGACCATCCAATTCGGCGCGTCCAAGTGGAACGTGATCGTCAACGACGGCAAGGGCAATCCTGTCGTGTTCGACCTGTATCACATGAGCAAGGATCAGCGCCGGCAGTTTCATCGCGAGTTCATGAAGGCCTACCGTGCGAGCTGAGAGCAAGTATCAAGCCTTCGTCGGCGCCACCTACGCCTTGGTATTCCTCCTGATCGGCTACGGCATCTGGAGCACGCCTACCTACGAACCAAGTACCCAATGCCTGCATAGGCCTTGGCTCGACACGTCACACGGATGTTGACTTGAAGCGACTGCTGCTAGCGACGGGGGCCTACGCGGCCCTCGTTGACATTTGGGCGAGTGCTGCCCAAGGAGCGCAAGCTCCGCTTACCGCAGGACCATCCTGCACACCAATGTATCCCCGAGGCTACCACGTACCTCACGGGACCAAGAAGAAACCGCTGAAGCTTTGCACAGGCGGGGACCTTCAATCCACCTGGGGGCACCTGTGTGTCCCGTTTCTATATCTAGGCGCGGCGTAGCTGCGCTACTGGAGCTAAACGACTGATGTTCTCCAAAGTCCGCTCAGGGTTCTCTTCGGAGGTCACGAGCATCGAAACCATCCTCGGCAATTGGTTCTCCACGGTGAAGCTGCTGGAGCAGCACGCTGAGGAGAAGGTGGCCGAAGCCGCTGAGCATGTGAACAAGGCGATCCATTTCGAGCGCCTGTCGGACGCTGCCGAGCAGGCCGCAAAGGATGCGCAGGACGTGGCCGTGAAGGCTCGTTCGATTGCCCAGCAGATGAACGCGCTGGTCTCCTCGCACGCCAACGCTACCCCGGCCGCCTGATGTTCACTGTGATCCTTGTTTCGTTCTTCCTGTTCGCGCTGCTCGGTATGGCGTTCTCCTACGCCTACTATCCGGTCTACGCGGCCCCCGTGGTCGTTGAGACGTACCCGACGCACAGCGCACTGATCCGTGATCCGGCGTACGTCGCGCCCGTTTACAGCGCGCCGGCCTACGTCTCCACGCCGTACTACGCCTCTGACATGGCCCTTGGCATTGCCGCTGGTGCGGCCCTTGGCGCTGCAATGTCTGACACTGTCATTGTTGACAGCTACGCTCCCGCCTGTGTTGACAGCGGGTACTCCTACGATTCCGGCGCGTCCTATGACTGCGGCGGCTCCAGCTTTGACGCTGGCTCCTACTAAGGCTCACTGCACATTTCATGACGAAGTATGTTAAGGCCACGCTTCCCCGTGGCACCCTGGTCTATCCGAAGCTCAACGAGGTCGACGAGTTCAAAGGCAAGCGCCGCTTCATCACCCGCATCAAGTTCAATGATGACGACCACCGCAAGGTCGACGCGTGGCTGAAGAAGGCCGCGAAGGAGCTTGGCGCTCCCGATGGCGTGAAGCTGCCTTGGAAGAAGGACAAGAAGACCGGCGAGATTTGCCTGGAAGCGAAGTCTGGTGAAGACAAGCCTCCGATGTTGACGGACGCGAAGGGCAAGGAAGTCCCGCGCGCCAAGGTCAAGGTCGGTGGAGGCACTACTGCCAAGGTCGACGTCTCAGCTAACTACTACGACGGCTTCGGTGGTGGCATCAATCTGTACATCAACTTCGTGCAGATCATCGAGCTGAAGAAGAAGGGCTTCGACATCAAGGCCGAGGAAGGCTTCTCGTACGAGGACGAAGAGGATGAGGATCAGGGTCCCGCTGAGGCCCCGAAGTCCCCGAGCCACGACCTCGACGACGACATTCCGTTCTGATGTCCAAGCCCGCCCTCACCATCGAGCCTAATTTCCGTTCAGGGCTTGAGGAGAAGGTCGCGGAGCAACTCGACGCAGCCGGTGTAGCGTATGGCCACGAAAGCCAGTGGGTACGCTACACCGTGCCTGCGCGAGAAGCGAAGTATCTTCCGGACTTCTCCTTTGAGGGATGTCCGATCATCATTGAAGCGAAGGGCCGCTTTGGTGGTGGTAATCCAAGGTTCAGACAGCCCGCTACTGATGGTGCCAAGGAGCGTCAGAAGCTCATTCTTTTGAAGGAACAGCACCCCGAGCTGGACATCCGGCTCGTGTTCACCCGTGCATCTACGCCGATCTACAAAGGCAGCCCTACGTCCCAAGGCAAATGGGCGACCGACCATGGGTTCAAGTGGTCGGACAAGGGCATCGTGCCTCAACAGTGGATCGACGAGATCAAGTCGTATCTCAAAAAGAGGAAGTGACCATGACTGACACGCTCACCATCGACGCTGCCCACGATAACCAGACCGACAAGGTTCTCGGACATCTGCTCAAGC
Organism: Bradyrhizobium sp. BR 10289; assembly: GCF_019455385.1. Classification (GTDB taxonomy): domain Bacteria; phylum Pseudomonadota; class Alphaproteobacteria; order Rhizobiales; family Xanthobacteraceae; genus Bradyrhizobium. The sequence goes on along the minus strand of NZ_JACOFR010000008.1, from coordinate 138,588 downwards.
ACGGCGACATCACGCGCCTCAAGGCCGACAAGGTCTACGGCATCGTGAACCTGCCCGATTGCATCTATCAACTGCGCAATCGTGGCTACGACATCACGACCGAGCGCCCGGTTGACGATGGTGGCGTGCGGTACGTGCGTTACGTCCTCGCCTGATGGGACAATTCATCGGACACGAGCCATGCCCAGCGTGTGGCTCGTCTGATGGGCTCGCGAGATATGCAGCAGGCGATGCCACGTGCTTCGTCTGCAAGCATTGGGAGCCAGCGGATGGGGCCGAACGCCCCTCCGCATCTCAAAGGAACCGTGTGACTGACTGGACGCCACTAAAGGGCCACTACGCCGCGCTGACGGCCCGAGGCCTCTCTGAAGAGACCTGCAAGAAGTGCGATTACCAACTCGGTGAGACTGACAGCGGCAAACGCGTCCATATTCAACTGATCAAGGACGACACAGGCCGGCTCATCGATCAAAAGACCCGCGACAAGGACAAGCAGTTCACGTGGGTAGCCGGCAGCAAATACAAGGGCATCATTGGCTCGTGGAGTTGGCCCGCAAGCGGCAAGTCGGTGGTGATCACCGAGGGCGAGATAGACCGCATGTCCATCTCCCAGGCCTTCGACAACAAGTGGTCGACCGGCTCTCTGCCGAACGGCTCGGATAGCGTCGAGAAGGCAATCTTAGCCGACTACGAGAAGCTATGCCGCTTCGACAACATCATCCTGTGCTTCGACAACGATGAGCCAGGACAGAAGGCTCTGCAGAAGGCATGTGAGATGCTTCCAGTAGGACGCGTCAAGATCATGGCGCTGTCCCGCAAGGACGCCAACGAGGTACTGCTTGAGGATGGACCTGCGCCCCTCGTGAGGGCCTTTTGGGACGCCAAGCCCTGGAGGCCCGATGGTATCCGCGAGGGCATTGAGTTCACCAGAGAGAGGCTGAAGCAGCGCAAGGCTGTCGGCCTGTCCATGCCGTGGCCGAAGATCAGCCAAATGTGGCTCGGGTCCCGTGATGGCGAGCTGACGACCATCTGTGCAGGCTCAGGCATCGGCAAGACGACCATTGCCCGAGACTGGGCCTACAACGACCGCATCGAGCACGGCGTCAAGATTGGCAACATCTATCTTGAGGAGGACAACGAGACCTCCGCGAAGGCCTACTGCGCTCTGCACGCAGGCGTTCCGCTTAAGCAGGTGATGCAGGACCCCGATAGCGTGAGTGATGAGGCCTGGGATGCTGCGCTAGCTGCGGTGATCCACAACGGCATGCTGTTCTACGACCACTTCGGTTCGCTGGAGAGCGACCGGCTGATGACCATGATGCGATACATGGCCGCCAGTGGATGCAGGCGTATCGTGCTCGACCACATCAGCATCGTCACCTCAGGTCTGGAGAGCGGTAGCGAGGGCGAGCGCAAGGACATCGACATCCTGATGACCAAGCTGGCTTCCTTTGTGAAGGAAACCGGCGTGAGCGTCTACGCCATCGTCCACCTTAAGCGCTCCAACGGCAAGAACTTCAACGAGGGCGGACAGATCAGCCTCAACGATATGCGGGGCTCTGCGTCCATTGAACAACTGTCATTCAACGTACTCGCGGTCGAGCGTGATCAGCAGGACAAGGGCAAGAAGCTCTTTGCGCGCCTGAGGTCCCTCAAGTGCCGCATCACAGGCGAGACGGGAGAGGCTGACTTGCTGAAGTGGAACGTGAAGACCGGCAGGTACGAGGTGGCCTCTGAGGTCGACCTTGAAAGCTTCGATCCTCACGATCAGGCGCAGGATCAGACCTTTTGAACTATCGCAAGCGTGGAGCCTTCGACGGCTCTTGCTCTAAGTGCGGTGGGGAGTTGACGTCTGGAAATTGGAGCGAAGGTAGACGTGGGCGCAAAGACTACAGATGTCGAGACTGCGCGTCGGCATCTGGACACGACTACCGTAAACGCAATCCCCAAAAGTACCTCTGGTCGGCCGCAAAGAAGAGAGCGTCCGATAAAGGATTAGCGTTCGACATCGATCCTACAGACATTGACATTCCTGCTGTCTGTCCTGTGCTTGGGCTTCCCTTGGCGTTCAACACGGGTGCGCGGGCAGCAGGGTCACCTTCGCTGGACCGAATAGACCCTACACAAGGTTACGTGCGCGGAAACATTGAAGTGATTTCTTGGAGAGCTAACGATTTGAAGAAGGACGCAACGGCATACGAGCTGCGCCGTCTAGCTGATTACTACAACGGACGGGTGTGGTGAAGATTTTACATGATACCGAATCTGATGGGTTTGTTGCGAACGCTACTAAGATTCACTGTGTCGTTCTAATCGACCTCGCGACCGAGGAGCTGCAAGGCTTCCGCCCGCATCAGGTTGATGACGCTATCGCGATCCTACGCGAGGCCGATGAGGTCATTGGCCACAACAGCCAGCGCCATGACATCCCGCTGATGAAGAAGCTCAAGGGCTTCTCGCTGAAGCCTGGAGCGAAGAGCCGGGACAGCATGATCATCGCGCGCACGATGTTCCCCAGCATCAAGCTTACCGATGGCGCCCTCGTGGATGCCGGCAAGCTGCCTCCGGGGCTGAGAGGCAAGCACAGCGTCAAGGCGTGGGGATACCGCCTGGGTGAGCAGAAGGGTGACTACGCGGAGGCGAGGGAGGCTGAAGCGCGTGCGAGGGGCATCACGGACCCCAAGGAAATCGCTGACTTCGTGTGGGGCGAGTTCAACGAAGACATGTACGACTACATGCTTCAGGATGGACGCACCCAGCTCAAGCTGTGGAAGCACCTTAACCCCGACGCGTACCCACAGGCTCCTATTGAGCTTGAGCACCGCATCGCTGTCGTGTGCGATAAGATTGAGGAAGCTGGCGTCCCTTTTGACGAAAGGGCTGCTGGGCTTCTTCAGGCCGACCTCGTTGAGAAGAAGACGGGCGTCGAGCAGCGGCTGAAGGATCACTTCGGCGCGTGGTACCAGCCTGTCAGCCCTGATCCGACGAAGGCTCTATTCGTCCCCAAGCGTGACAATAAGCGCCTTGGGTACGTCGCAGGACAGCCCAGCACCAAGATCAAGCTCGTGGAGTTCAATCCGTCGAGCCGTGATCACATCGCACGGGTCCTGAAGCTCCAAGGGTGGAAGCCTGAGAAGCTGACGGAAGGCGGCAAGCCTCAAATCGACGAAGAGACGGTCGAGAGCATCATCGCCCGCTATCCCGAGATGGATGGCCTTGGCGAGTACCTGATGCTCGACAAGCGCCTGTCGCAGCTCGTGGGCGGCAAGAACTCGCTGCTCCAATCAGTACAGATGGACGGACGCATTCATGGCGTTATCAACCCTGGAGGCACTGGGACCGGAAGGTGTTCTCACTTCCTTCCGAACCTCGCTCAAGTCCCCAGTCCAAAGAAGCCTTATGGCATCGAGTTCAGGCGTCTATTCTTCGCACCTAAGGGATGGAGCTTCCTCGGAGCGGACCAACAAGGCTTGGAGCTGCGAGGTCTCGCCCATTACCTGCATCCACTCGATGGAGGCAAATACGCCCGAACCGTTCTTGAAGGCGACCCTCACTGGGCCACGGTTCAGGCGATGGGCCTCGCCACAGGAGAGCGTGACAAGCACAATCAGCTTCACACCATCGTGCGAGAGGACGGAGCTAAGCGCTTCGCCTATGCCGTCATCTACGGCGCACAAGACAAGATGGCTGGCGACATTGTTCTCGAATGTCTTCTCAATGCTCAGAGGTCTTGTGGGGAAGAAGGCGAAGCCCTCTACCGAGAGTTCTTCGGAGTTGGCGTCCCTGGAGAACGTCGTATCCGAGCAGTTGGCCGCAAGATACGAGAGAACTTTGCGGCGGGCATTGATGGGTTCGCTGATCTGCAGGCCAAGATCACCAAGCAAGTCGAAGCCCGAGGACGTGTCCCAGGCCTCGATGGCCGCATCATCCCTGCCAAGGGCCATAGCGCTCTCAACTACCTGATCCAGTCCGCAGGCGCCATCGTCTGCAAGCGCTGGGTCGCAGACGCGTTTGAAGAGATCAGCCGCCGCTATCGGTACGGCTGGGACGGGGACTTCGTGTTCGTCCTCTTCATTCACGACGAAGTTCAACTCTGCGTCCGAGAAGGTCTTGAAGAAGAAATCGGCAACATCATCGTCAAAGCCGCGCAAGAAAGCGGTGAGCCGTACGGCTTCCGGGTCCGCCTCGACAGCGAATACTCGTTCGGTCGTACCTGGGCTGACACCCACTGACACACTCGGAAGGCTCGACAAGGTATTGCGAGCATGCTGGCGCGAGAGCGTACGCGTGAAATCCGACGTGGCACGAAGGGAGGCCGACATCATCGCGATGGCGGCTTCCATGCAACTCATCACAACGAAGGTGCGGCGGGATCGCTTCACCAAGACATGGCTGATTACCAGCAGGGGCCTTCAGTGGCTCAACGAAAAGGAACACGGATGAACGGTTTGCTGACACAGGTGAACGGCAACGCTCTGGCCCAGGCCATCAATACGGTCGTGGGTCCTGATAAGGGCGCCCTGATCACCCAGCTCTACGCCATCATCGATCAGGCAATGAAGGCCGGCTACGACCTGGGCGTGGTCGACGGCGCCAAGGAACAGGAAGAGGCGTTTGATGACGCCTTCGACCGGGGCTACGCGCTTGCGGAGTTCGAAGGGAAGGCGAAGGCTGAGATGCAGTTCGATGAAGGCTATGTGCTGGGTGTCGACCATGCGCGACGTATGCCCCGTGTGGCCGACGAGAACGTGCAGGACATCATCAACGCCGCTGCGGCGAGCGCCTACGATGACGAAGCGGTCCAGGACGAGGCTTGATGCAACGTCTGCTACTCGTGGACGGTGACGAGTTCCTGTTCAGGGCCGCCGCCGCAGTAGAGCAAGAGGTCAAGTGGAACGTCGTACTTGGCGAAGTGGACTGGAGCGAACCTCCGGTCCACGTGCTCTATTCGAGCCCCGAGAGGGCTCGTGAGACACTGGACGACATGCTGGAGCGCATCTTTGAGCGCTTCGAAACCAGAGAACACTTCCTGTGCTTCTCATCGCCCCCGAACTTCCGCTTCGGGATCGACCCGACCTACAAGAACAACCGGGCCAACTCACGCAAGCCTCTGTGCTACGTGCAGCTCCGCGAAGAGGTCGAGGCCAAGTACAAATGCAAGGCCTTCCCAGGGCTGGAGGCTGACGACGTGATGGGCGTGCTGGCCACGTCTCCGATCAAGGAGAAGCGCCAGTGCATCATCGTCTCGCAAGATAAGGACATGCAGACTATCCCGACGCAGGTTTGGCGCAAGGGTGATCTGGTGACCGTGTCCGAGCAAGAGGCGAACTACTTCCACCTCTATCAGACGCTCGTGGGTGATACGTCGGATGGCTACAAGGGTTGCCCAGGCGTCGGCAGGGTGAAAGCAGAGAAGCTGCTGAAGGCGCCTGAGAGCGAAATGGAGCAAGGTGAGGACTGGGACCTGATCCTGTGGAGCCGCGTCGTCAAGGAGTTCAAGAAGGCAGGCCTCACCGAGCAAGACGCCCTCACGCAAGCCCGGCTCGCGCGCATCCTGCGCTGGAGCGATTGGAATAACGAGGCCAAGAAGCCAATACTTTGGAGCCCTAAGTGAAAATCTATCTGGCAGGCCCCATGCGTGGCATCCCTGCCTTCAATTTCCCTGCGTTCCACGCAGCGGCTGCAGCGCTACGCGCTCAAGGTCACACTGTGTTCAGCCCGGCCGAGAAGGACAACGAGCGCCACGGCACAGACATTTCGGCTGACAATCCGACTGGCAGCGAGGAGCTGGCAGCACAGCAGCACGGCTTCAATCTCCGAGAGGCGCTGGGCGTCGACTTGGCGTGGATTTGCTCAGACGCGGAGGCGATTGCGCTGTTGCCCGGCTGGGAAAGCAGCAAGGGCGTGAGGGCGGAAGTCGCCGCAGCGGAAGCGCTGGGACTGGAGAAGATTGAACTGTGACTATCGAATGGGGAGGCGGCTACGCGATGGCCTCTAACAACACCAAGCGCGACACGTTTGAAATCCCTGAGGGCTACGAGGCTGAGCACGACAGCGAAGGGCGTGCGACCGGTGCAGTTAGGCCACGAGGCTCCGACCTACAGCCACAGACGCCCGCCGCTGTGCGCCAGTTCGGCACAGGGGCAACCCGAGACCTCGACGCGAACAAGCTGGACTTCGAAGGCTTCCTCTCGCCTCTCGTGCTGGAGCGCTACGCGGAGCACATGCACAAGGCCCGCAGGATGCCTGATGGCTCCATGCGTGACAGCGACAACTGGCAGCTCGGCATTCCGGTCAAGGTGTACATGAAGAGCCTGTGGCGGCATTTCGTATCCGTGTGGAAGCTCCATCGCGGCCTGCCTGTTACCGAAGAGGTGAGAGGCGAGGTGATCGTGAAGGACTTGGAGACCGAGCTGTGCGCGGTGATCTTCAACGCGAGTGGGATGTTGCATGAAGTGCTGAAGGCGAAGAAGAATGGCTGACGTGCCGCAGATCGACCAAGACGTGCTCGACGAACTAGCGTGGGCCAGCGAAGGAGAACGTTGGGAAGGCAACGATGACGAGCGCTTTAACGGCTTTACCGTTCATCAAGCCAATCTCCTGGACACCTGGGACCATCACCACGACGACGAAGTGATCTTCTCGATGGACGCTCACCCAGGACGCTTCTTCCGCCTGCGGGCATCCAAGGGGCACAGCAGCGGTGATCACGAGATCGACGATTACGTGACAGAGGTGTTTCCGCACACTGTGACGGCCGTCGAGTATCGAGAGCAACGTGCCGGCTGAGCGCTCGACCGATTCGCACGGCACGACCTACCACATTCCCAAAGCCGAAGCAGTGAGGACCCCAGGAGCCCAATGGCGCCCTGGGTGCCCCTCTGTCGAGGTGTGGTGGTCTCGCAATGGCGCCAAGGCAGATGAGACAGTCATCATTCGCCAAGAGTATCCCGACCGCTCCACGGCTGACGTTCTGGAGCTGACGCAGGGTCAGGTTTACGACCTGATCGACGCACTCAATCGAGCAATAGAGAGCACATGATTACGATCTTGAATGGCCACAGTGGCTATTACGATGACGAACGCAAGCCTGAGAGCATGTTCGTCGGACGCTCGTGGAACGAGAAGACGGGCGACCGCATCCTTCTCATCTCAATTGGTGACAAAGAGATCACCATCGACGCATCGGCAGCACGCAAACTAGCGCAGGCGGCAGTGTGGGCAGGAGAGCCTCTGTGACGGTCGAGTGGAATGACAGCGGCTTCCCGGATCACTTGCCGGCCGTCGAGCCCCACAAGCTGACGGCTGAGGAGACCACGGAGCGCCTTGAGGGCGTTCTGAAAGCGGCTGGCATCAAGATCAAGCTCGGCGGATGTGGCTGCTGCGGTAGCCCCTGGGTCGAAGCGACGTTCCCTGACGGAGCGACGGCCGACGTGGAGCACATCTCACTAGAGGTGGACGGCTACAGCCGATGACCACACTCGCCTACAGAGACGGCGAGCTGGCCACGGATAGCCGCGTGACCTCAGGAGACATGATCGTCTCCGACCGCCGACGCAAGGTGCACCGTCTTCGTGATGGCTCCGTGGTGGCATGGTCCGGCAGCGTGCAGCAGGCTGAGCTGCTTCTGCGGGCGATGCGTAGCGTGAAGAACCCCAAGCATCCCAAGCTTGATGAGATTTCAGCGCTACACCTGAGGGTCGACGGGACCCTTTGGGAATACGAAGGAGAGGCCTGGGTGAAGCAAGACCCCGGCTACTACGCGACAGGCTCTGGATCGCCTTACGCTTTCGCTGCGATGGATGCAGGGGCGAGCGCGAAGGATGCCGTGAGGATCGCGATCAAACGTGACGCCAATAGTGGTGGCAAGGTTCAATCTCTCAAGCTGAGGGCTGCATGACAATCCTCCCGTTCCTCGCGGCCTGCGCTGTGTGGATGCACATCTACGAGACCTATTACAAGGACTACATCTATGTCTGAGCCGATGTACGACGAGGCCGCCTACGTTCACGTGGCTTCCATTGAAGAGCGCACGCTCGATGCGCTCCTGAGGATCGAAGGTCTCCTCGCCAAGCTCGTAGAGAGCGGAGAGCCGGTCAAGATCGCGGGAGAGCTGCCCGACTTCATAACGAACATTGAGCCCACCGAGACGCCGTTCCTTGAAAGCATCAAGGAAGAGAAGGCCGTCGACAGCAATGCCAAGAAGAAGCCCTCAGCCAAGCACGAGCGCCTGTGAGGATCATCGAAATCTCACCGCTCTCCGAACGGCTCGTTGAGCTGATCGAAGAATATTCCGAATGCAACGTCGTCACCCGTGATGAAGTGCTCGACGCGCTGTTGTACGCCTATGCCTGCGTGGAGAGGGAAGGGCTGGAAGAGAAGGAGCTGAATTGATGCCGAAGGACATGCTTGGCCGTCCGCTTAAGGTCGGTCAGCAAGTTGCGAAGGCAAGGTCTCAGCGCAGCATTGCTTTCATCGAACTCAGAGACATCACGAAGATTGAGGACGGCAAGGTGTATCTCGGGACCAAGGTGGCCCTGAATTACCCTGATCGATTGCTGATCGTCCACGACATTCCAGAATAACGAGAGATACATGAAGAAACTCTTCGTGGCAGCGCTCCTCGCGCTGTCCGTGGCGGGCTGCGCTCACGCTGGCTCGTCCTACTCGACCTCAGGGTCCGCATCGTTCAGCCGTCCGTCCTACAGTGCCCCCAGGGTCTCCGTAGCGCCCTCAGCGCCCCGTGTGGCCGTTCCGCCGCCCATCGTGCGCCCAGCGGTCCCCGTGGCCCCCATGGTGCGTCCGCCCGTCGTGGTGGCCCCTGTGGTCCGCCCGGTCGTCCCTGTGGCCCCGGTAGCGCCAGCTCCGCTTGCTGTGCCCCACGTGAGCCCCTGGACGGGCTTCTGGCACGGCTACTTCTGGAGCAGCATGTTCCATAGCCCCAGCACGGTCGTCGTTGCCCCTGGAGTGCCAGCTCCGCTGTCTGGAGCCCCAGTGGTCTCAGATGGCCCCGTGGTGACCCAGCGGACGGTCGTGGTGACGCATCGGAGCCATCGGGCTGCCTACCTGGGCCTGACGTTCCTCGTGCTCCTGATCTTCCTGCTGTCCTTCACGTATTGGTGGGATCGGCGGCGATAATTCCTATGTCCCCGGCCGCCTCTGCAGGGGCACCGGGCGTCGGCTAGACGGCGAAACATTCTGATCTAGCTGAGGCTCTAGGCTATGCCTGTATGGAGCCGCAGCGGGTGAAAGCCCCGCACATGATTTTGTGGTAGCGTCGTTCCATGCCGAGACGAAAGAAGCGCATGGTGATCGGACGCGAGGCCTTCGACAAGATCAGCGAGGTCGAAGGCGCCATGCTGTCCGAGGAGGGCCGCAAGCGCCGTGAGGAATTCGATAGGCAAGGCCTGTCGCCCTCTGAGCGTCGGAAGGTCATCATCGCGACCTACAAGAAAAAAAAAACCCCAAGGGAGCCCGTAATGGGACCTTGGGGGTTTTTAGTTAGGAGACGGCAGAGGGCGCCGCTGCATTCTGCGCAGCAATCTGCGCATTCAGCTCCTCAAGGGTCTGAGGAGTTACGGGCGTAGCGAGGGCCTCAGCGACCGCAGCGATCCCTACGGCTTCCGCAGGGGACGACACGGCAGCAAGGAGCTGATCAGCAAGTTGGTCAATGTCAGCCTGCGCTGAGGCGATGGCCGCTTTGGAAGCCTTGATGGCGGCGTCACGCTCGGAGGCCAGAGAGGCAACCTTGGTGACCGCCTCGGATAGTTTGGAGAGGTCGATGGACAACTAAAAGCATTCCTTTTGAAGTTTTGATAGCCTGAAGGGAGTGAGCGCCAGCCCTGAGAGTGCAGGCGGCTAATACGTCGCCAGCGTCCCCGTCCCTGTCTTCGTCGCCGTCGCAAGGGTCGAATTGTTGCGATATTTCAGCACCGCCGTTCCGGCCAGGTTTAAGGTCGTAGACGCGGCGGCCGTCACGGTCGTCCCGTCCACCCAAGCCTGCGCGTCAATGCCGATCGTGTTGCCGCTGGAGTCGGACTGGATCGGCGCACCAAGGAAACCTCCCATGATCCAGCGCTGCGCGTTTGTGATGTCGCGGATGGTCTGGTTGGCGGCGTTCCGATAGTTCGGATTCAACGTGTAGACGATGAAGCTGTCGTGAGCCGTGCTTGATTGGTTCGAGGAGTTAAGGAAGCCATTAAAGCCCGTCGAGAGGCCGCTTTCGAAAGCTTGGCCGCTGACGCCATTGAGGGCGTGATAGCCGAAACCGTCTCCGTAGTTATTCGATGCCCGCGAATTGATGAGGTAGACGTTATATTTTCCGTTCGCGACAAAGCCGTCCACGTTGATCTGCGCGCCCTGAAACGTGCAGTTGGTCATGACGATGTTTGGCGTCGCCCCGGCGGGCGCAGATGACTGGTTCGCCGTGAAGGGCTGACCGCCGACAAAATCGACATTCTGAACCCAGATTGTGACCGCGCCTGCCGACGTAAACGAGCCGTTGGCTGCGGTGCTGACGCTGGTCATGAAGGCATCGCCGACGAGATTGCGGCTGTCGGTGGCCTGGACGTAAAGCGTCAACGTGCCAGTATCGAGGAAGAAGCTGTTCGGCGTAGCATCGACGGCCGCTGACGAAGCGGCGGCTAAAGGCTTTACAAAGTCGCCGTTTCCATCGAGATATTTTAGATCAGTCGGCCCATAAAGGGGGCTGCCTGTATACGTCAATTGATAGGTATTCGTGAGGCCCGCCGTCTTGGTCCACGTCGGCGGGACGCCGTTGCTCGCGCTCGCGACAGAGACGAAACGTGACACGCCATCGTCAGGCACGACAGACAGCGATCGAGTGGGATTTTGGGCGCCCCACCCACGATTGCCCCATAAGATGTATGCGCCATTCGCCGCCTGCGTGCCAGCTGCGATCATGCGAAGCTGATCGACGTTGGCCTTGGCGAAGATCGCGCCGAACGTATTGAGCGGCGTGCCAGGCGTCAGGCCGTTGTTACCGCCGTTGCCGGCCGTGGAAAAATAATATGGCGTCGTGACTGCCGGCTTCAGCGAGTTCGGGTCAAAGTCACTGGAATAGACGCCGGCGGCAGTGCGGAAGAAGTTGACCGGGAGCGTGCCGTTGAAGCCGCTGGGGACGGCAAGCTTTTGCGTTGTCGCTCCCCCAAGGACAGCGACGCCTTGAGGTCGAATAATCGGGTAGTGCATTACTGCACCGGGATAATCAGTGTGGCCGCCGATGTTTGGTTGACCGCAGCGCCGCTGGTGCCAGAGCGCACTTTCAGATAGCGAATACCGATGAAGTCAGCGACAGGAAGGATGATACTGCGTGAAGCCCCTGCCTGAACCGTGTATTCGTTGCCAGAACTGTCATAGAGATTACTAAAAGTGACGTTGTCGTAGCTAACTTGGAACGTCAGGTTCGCAGCGGTCCATGTGGCCGGAATGATAACGCGTACAGCGCGCTGCCTCCCAAGGTCGACAGAACCCGACAGGCTCTGCCCGGAAGCAATAGTGACCGAAGCCACGTCCGCCATCAGCGGAGCGACGATGGTAGGAAACGGATCAGTCGACACTGACGATCTCTTTCTTGAAGAAGGTGGTGTAAATCGTGGTGACGGTCTTGGTGAGAAGCCACACAGCGCCGAGCACAGCCACAGTGAATTGAATGTACGGGTTGAGCGTGGTGATCCACAGGGGCGAGGTCATAGCTGCGCCTGCGCCTGCGGTAGTCAGATGGTCCATTACGCTCTCTTGATCCATGCGTGTGCTAGTCCAGCGACAACAGTTGAGGATCCGGTCAACGTGAAGACCGAGCCTACGACAAGCTGTGCGTATTCAAGCTCGACGTCAGGGACCTTGTGGACGGTCCAGCCGAGCGCGGGAAAGGTGCTGACGAAGAAGATGGCCGCGTGATAAAGCATCACGGGGAAGACGCCGAGGCCCCACGCGATCCAGAAGACCGGGTGGTTCATCATGACAAGCGTCACGTCCTTGATGTCGGAGAAGCGTTGGCCCTCCTCCTTCACCACGGCTACAGTCACGTCCTTCGCGTTGTTGTTCGCTGAGATGGACGCATCCTGCTTCTTGTTCAGCCACCCCGAGAAGACGTCCAGCAGCTTCGGCAGGAGGCCGAGGAGGGCGAGGGGGTTCACTTATCGTCCTCCACGTGCACCATGGACTTGGTGAAGACGAGCACGAAGGGAAGCAGTGACACGATCAGTGTCGCGGCGCCATCGGGCAGGAAGTGCGATAGGAGGGGCTTGAGGTCGACCATGCCGAGCCAATCGAGCAGCTCGGGGAGCGCGGTAAGGAAGGCGAGGGCAACAATGTGCCATCGCACCTTCAAGCGTGCCCACAGGTCTTTGAGTTTCTGCATGTTATGCTTTCGAGAGCTGCGCCTGATAGGCGTTTGCTCGGTGGTTAGCCTGCACGGCGTTCCAGACGAAGTAGACGACGACTGCTGCGCCGATGACGATCAGCGCGGAGCCCGCGAGCCACCCAAGGTCCCAATGGGCAACCTCGGGCACTGCGGCGGGCGCAGAGGCGCCAGCGGTGCTGTGGGCGATAGCCTTCACGTTTGCCGCCTTGACTTCCTTCTTGAGCGCGGGGGCTACGGGTTGACCTGCGGAGCCAAGAGCCATGCGGACACCTGTAGCCTCGACATCCGCCACGCGGCGGCCCCATCCCTTGCCGAACACACTCCACGTCTTGAGCGAATGCAGGAACGACGAGCGCGCGGCGCACGCCTTCTTCACATAGTCGACGGGTGATAGCTTTTGAGGATCGAGCGTCTTACGCAGATTGAAGACACGCTGCGTGCCTGAGTTCACGCCGTAATCGAAGTCAACGAAGTCGGGTCCGGTGGCGCGGTCATCGCAGCCCATCTTCGCCCAATACTTCTGTCGATAGATTTCAATGGCAACCGACTTAGGCATTGCCTTGACGTCGGCAGGGGAAGCGTCGTGCTTCCAGTATTTGCGAGCATCGTAGATCGTGATGCCCCAGTTGGTGGCGCCACCGGGATCACGAGGATCGTTGGTGTATCCACCTTCGTAGGTCAACGTCTTGCTGATGCTCGCCTCGCGATTAGAGGCGGACATTGAGGCTTTCTTTAATTGAGTTTGATAAGCAGGGCCTTGAAGGAGCCTGTCGATCCAGCGTTGTTGTAGATGCTGAAACGCGTGCTGTTCCAAGCGATGCCGAACTTCGTAGGCGAGCTAGACGCCTGCCAGTTCGTACCCTGCTGAGAAATGAGCACAGGAGTAGCGGTGTCTACCAGCATGAACAGAGCGGTGCCTCCAGCGATTGCTGTTTCCGTGATGAACAACAAATAGACACCTCCCGTTGACGCGGGGGTAACAGGAGCGTTCGAAGCGTTGTTCACGCTGATAGGCGTCTGGCCAGAGACGTCGTGGTGAGCGGCTGTAGCAGCAGCGCCAGTGGCTTTGTAGGTAAGGGACGTGGACGGACCTGAGGTCCCCACTTGCAGCCCAAGGGAGCCTCCTGCGACGAGACCGAGCACGTCTGCGGAGACATTGTATACGCCCGTGTTCTGATCAGAAATGAAAGACCAAGAAGGAGCGCCTGCGCTACCGTTAGGGGCGAGAACAGGCCCTCCGGTATCTTGGTTCAGCACGACGGGGCCGTTTGAACCCTTGCCGTCGATATACATTGCGTCGACAGACGAAGGCGACGTCACACCAAGGTGGACGCCTCCCGTGTTGGGGCGGCTGGCGATGTACAGTCCCGTCTCGGGGGTAGCGTTGCTGCTGTCAACCGTAAGAGCTGGATTGGCACCGCCCGGTACATTGAAGAGGGTGAGCTGGTTGTTCACCAGCGTCATCTTGGTTTTGCCGACGACCTGCTCTTGTGACACAGACCCAGTGCCGTCAAGCCACCCGAACTGAAATCCGAGACCTGCAGACGACAGATACATGACGGTCGGAAGATTCGTGACTTTGTCGTACTGAACCATAAGCGGACGGCGATAGTTGGCATGTCCAGCCCCATCGTCCCAGCCGTTCGCAATTTGGTACTGCAGGTATATTTCGAGCTTGTTGTGCCCCGAACCGTCGTTGTAGTCGGCCTCGAAGCCTAAGATAGCACCACGGTCGGCGCTGTTGTCGAGGGTGATTGATCCCGGCTGAAGATTATAGCCGATGTACATGTGCGGATCGGCGCCTGATCCTGCGTCCGACACTGAGATGAGGAAGCGCCCACGTGCGACACCGTTAGCCGACCACTTGATAGCGCTGATCTGAGGCAGCGTGATAGAATTAGGGTTCGCAGCCAAAGTGGCCGAAGCAGCAGCCGCAGCAGCGGAGGCTGCAGCACTAGCGGCACTATTAGCTGCGGCGTCGGGATCAGCGTAGAAGGCAGAAGAAGAGGGCCCAGCGACAGCAACACCGCTGTTGCCTGTGCCGTCCTTGTAGAAAGAGCTGTCGGAGGACATTAGCAATCTTCGTCAAAACGGAGGGCGGGACGAACTGCGGCGTCAGCCGTAAGCTCGTCAGCGTCGGCCTGATCCTGAAGTTGCTTCATGATCTGCGAGTATCGCGTTTCGAACCGCTCTGCGCGGTCGTCGGTCAAGTAGTCACAAGCGAAGCTCAGGGCGCCATACAACACGGCATCCCATGCGACCTTCAGGCAGGTGTTTTCGCTCGTGTCATCCGTCAGCGCAGCGAATTCTGCGTAGTACATGATGAGCACGTGAGAACCGACCGATGGCATGGGACCAAGGACCCACGAGGCACCTTGGCGCGCAAACACAGTCGGAGAGATGCCGGAAATCTCTGAGGCTTGAACAACGCGACCGAGGTCGACGCGCTGAAGCTCATATTCGAGAATGCCGTCGCCATCACGGTCGACCATGAGAGCCTGCAGCTCCAAAAGATCGGATGGGATCGGGAGTTTCGTAAACCCGGACGGGATAGTCAGGTCGAGCTGCTTCTCCATAAAGGGCACGCGAAGCTCGCGTTGGATGCGCATGATCGCCTGATTGATGAAGGTGGCGACCAAAGCAGAGTTGTTATTGACTACGGTATTGTTGAGCAGCCCTTTGAACTGCGTTTTGAGGTCGCCTAAAGTCATCTCAGATTGATTTGTTGGTCAGGACAAAATTGTCTAGGTCGTAGCGCTTGAGCATCGCGAGAGTTTCGCGAGCCGGAGCGTTCATGACGTCGAAGCCGTATCGATCCCAAAGGTCATCCACGACGGAGACGGGGATGGAAGCTACGTGATAGAAGTCGCCCATCTTGTGATTGGCGCTGTCGATCTTCTGCTTGGAGACTTCGCTCAGCCAAGCGTCGTCAATGTGCTGTTCTTTCTTGATGATCAGTTCGTTGGTCGAGCGGTCTTCGTCGAAGGACACGACCGTATCGAGAAGCCTAGGCTCCTCAAAGAAAGTCTCTGCGGACATATAAACCTAATGAAAAAATGGGGCTCCAAATCCCCATACGGCAGAGATGGAGCCCCGATAGTCTTAGAAGCCGGTGGTGTTCTCGACGACCATTGCGGAAGCGTAGAAGTTTTTATGCTTCAGGCTGAACTCGCCCAGCAGCATGGCCTTCGTGCTGTCGCCGGTCTTGGCGAGGTTCTTGCGCTCCCAAGGACGCAGCGTCACCTTGCTCCACATGTCGGGATCGAAGATGAAGGTGTTCTTGGTGCGGAGCCAACGGTTAATCTCAACCTTGGTCTCACCGAACGGCGAAACGTAGAGGTTGACAACGTTGGTCAGCGTGGTGGCCTTGTCGCCCGCGTTGCTGATCGTGCGATAACGGCCAGCCGCCGAAGCGAAGCCAGCGAGCACGACCGAGTTCGACGGGGTCACGTGGATACGCGTGGGCTCAGCGCCGTTGGTGTAAGCCGCCTGCAGCGCGCTAACGAGGAACGCCTCGGTGAGCGGGTTGGAGGTCGAGCCCGTGTACACGACGCTGGAGCTGTCGAGCTGGCCCTGGACGCCCGCCATCAGCGAAGCGGTCGAGGACGTGCCGGCACCCTTGGTCTGGTTCAGGTTGACCATCGCGATTTCGAGATCGCGCTTCACCGCCTCAGCAGACTTCTTCATCTGATAGGCGAACTCGCGCTTGCGGCCGTAGGTCGACACGACGTCAGCGCGGTCGGAGACCTGAACGGACTCGGTGAAAATCTGCGTGTAGTTGTTGCGCATCACGGTCGGAACGGCGGTGATGAACGACGCATCCGCGCCTTCGACCGCAGCGTTCGCAGCGGGCGCGCGGAGCTGGTCTTCCTGCCACTGGAACAGCGGCTGGGTCACCTTCTCATTGCCGATGGCGCTCTGGAACGGCGTCTTGCGCGGCGAGAGATTGGTGATGACGTCGGCAATGTTTTCCTTGATGCCGACCATCTGGTAGGTCTGGTAGGTAGCCATAGTCTAAAAAGAATTCCGTAACAAAAATGGGTTAGTCGTCGCTGTCGAGAGCGAGGAAGGCGTTGATGGCGTCATCGCCATTGCCTGTCTTTATCGCCTTAGCGACGGCCTGTTTGGCTGCGACAGTCTTTGAAGAACCGCGTGCCACAGGTGAGGACGCAGAGGTCTTCACAATCTTCGTCGGGGTCTTGTTGACCTTCTTGGTCATGACCTTCGACGCGCCACGCTTGAACTGCATGGCCATGTGGAGAATTTTGAAGGCGCCAGGATCGGTGAGCGAATTCACCATGTCTTGATTGAGGCCCTCCGACACCGCGAAGGTTCGGATGTCGTTGTAGAGAGCTTCATTCCAGCCCTTGATGTGCGAGGGGCTCTCAGGGTTCGTCAGAGCCTTGATGCACTCCTGCGCAGCAGTGCGCTGGGCCGCCTTCTGTTCATCGCCGACCTTCTTCATGAAGCCGTCGATTTCGTTCTTGAGGAAAGCCTCGTCTTCCAGCGCCTTCGAAGCTTCCGCCTGCAGAGCGGCGAGCTGGTCAGCAGGGACGTTGGGGTCCTTCATCAACTGCGTCCAGGGTAGCGCACGATACTGATCGGCGCGTTCCGTGGAGCGCTGCAGGAGCACGTTGTAGGCTGCGATGTTCTTCGCTTGGCCTTCATCGTACGTCTGCTTCGCTGTCGAAACTTCCTGGGACTTGCGGGTGAGAGCCGCCTCTTGGCCCCACAGACGCTTCAGGTCGGTGACCTTGACCTCGTGCTCCTCGTCGCCAACCTTGATCTTGACGTAAGTCTCGTCATCGTCGGCAAACTTCTTGCTCTTGGGTTTGGTCTCGTCCGTCTCGTCGTCTTCGGAGCCTTTCTCTTCAGAGCCTTCTTCGTCGTAGTCCTCTGGAGTTTCCTCGGAGGCTTCGTCGTCGTTGGTCTCTTCGTCGGTCGGGGTCTCGTCGTCTACTTCGTCTTCGCCTTTGTTATTCGATGGCTTCTTTGGGGAAGCGTCGTCACCCTCTGTGGGATCGGCAAGGAAAGCATTGATGGCGCCTTCGTCGGTATCGATGGCGTCCGGGTAGTCGTTAGTCAGAGCAGCGTCCGAAAGGATGGCTGGCATGATCAGTTCTGTTCCGTAGAGTAAATGTCGTGGACACGCGGATCATCAAAGTCGTCCGTGGTGTCTTCGGCAGGGGGAGATTTGGACTGCTCCTCGAATGCCATCGCGAACTTCTGCACGAGGCTGAGGAAGTCTTCGAAGCCTGAGTAGGCGGCGTGGATGCGCTCGCGTTCCTCAGTCAGTTTTGTCTTGAGCATGTCGACAGCGCATTGCTGTTCGTACATGGTAATGAGCGCCTTGAAGGCGTCCGAACTGAGAAGGTCCTTTGCAAAGCCCCCCAGTTCGGAAATCGTTTCGTCGTTCAACCCATATCCTTGTTATGCAGGTACGCCATCATCTTACTGATGAGGTCAGGTCCGCGAACGGACTGCGCACCTGAGGGGTCGATAAAGTCGCCTGTACTAGGATCACGCTGCATCAATGCGTTGCGCATGAAGAAGCCTGTGTCCGGTTGGGCTTGAGGTGCCTCCGCAGGGCGAGGCTGGGGCACAGGGACCTGAGGCGCCGATTGCGGAGCAGCGGTTTGTGCAGGAGCTGCCGGCGCGGCGCCTGGGAACGTCTTCGTCATGTCTCCAGACGCCCACCAAGGGAGCGTGGGCTGCGGAGGCGCCAGAGGAACAGCGGGCTTCAATTGCGCTTGCTGATCAGCCTGGGCCTTGAAGGCCTGCCACTGGGGCTCCAGCGGGGCTGGCGCGGCTTGCGTAGGTGTAGCAGCGGGAGGAGCCGCGAAGCTCCCCCCTTGCTTTTGCTGTTTGAGAGCACGTGCCGCAGCGCGGGCCTTGGCCAGAGCGTTCATGTCAGACAGAGAATTGTCCGGCATAGGGTCCCCGAAGGGCACCACGCTCCATGGACTAATCAAATTGAAGATGCCCATTATGGCCTCGGGTTTGCAGTTGCGGTGACAGCGAGCTTGGCCTTTTCGTTCTTCAAGGCCTCCCTCTCGATTTCCAGCTCGGCATCGGCCACCTGAATACGAGACGTGGTCTCAGCATCCTGACGGTCGTGCGTGCGGTCGTGATCGAGAGCCTTGAGCTTGAGTTCGGCTTCTCCCATCTGCAGCTTCGACTGATCCAGCGCGTACAGACGGTTCGCGTCTTGCTGCTTGATCGTGTTCGCGCCTTCCTGCGCAGCGACACCACGTTCCTTTATGTCCAGCTCACGAACCTTAAGAGGATCAGGGCCGGGCGGGGGAGCATTGGGATCGAGATACGCGGCGAAGCGTGAGAAGCCCTTGAGCTTCGCAATGTCGTGAAGCATTTCGTAGCGCTGCTTGCCTCCGAACATTCCGCCTAGAGCAGGGTCCTTGGCCATCATCTCGTAGCCTTGTCCAAGATCCATTGCGGCCATGTCCTTCTCACCATAACCAAGGTGCTGAGACACGGTGCAGGTGCGGCGTTCAGTCCAAGACTGAGGATTGATCGTGAGTTGACCGCCAGCGACCTCGATGACCTTATCAGGCTTCTCGTTGAGGATCGCGAGGCGCACCACTTCGATCATCAGAGGCACGAGGAAGTTGTAGGCGAAATTGCGCGCCATGATCTTCGCGCGCTGGCTGGACGCCTTCATCATATTGTCGACGAGACCCTTGGAGTTCTGCGTCGAGATCGCGTCTTTGTTCAGCCCTTGTGAGAGCGCCGAGATGCCTGTGGACTTCTCGTTGTTCTCGGTGAGGGTGTTGAGGACTTGGAAGATGTAAGGGTTCAGCGGGTTCTGCTGCATCGCCTGAACGCTGTCAGGACGACGGACGTTAACGACGCCTCCCAGGCGGTTGTCGAGCAGCTCACGCGGGTTCATCAGGCCGCCGTTGACCACAAGGTAGCGAGCGTTGGACGTGATGGCCGTGTGGTCGAGCACGCCACGGAACAACACAGTGCGGGCGTTCTGCGTGTGGATCACGCGAGCTGCAAAGTTGTTGCCGTAGAAGACGTGGGGGATAGGCAGAGGGATGTAGGCGAGGAACGGGGCCTTGTCGACCTCTTCCTTGTCTAGCACGGTGTTGCTGGTGTGGCAGATTTTGTAGAGACGGACACCCTTGGAGGGATCAATCTGCATCCGCACATAACTCTCGTAATAGACGACGTAGTCCAGCTCATCCTGAATAGGATCGTCACCATGATCGGCCGCACCTGTCTGCGAGGTACGTGCGAGTACCTCGGGGCTGAATTGCAACTCGCGGGCTTCGTCGGCCGGAATGGCCATGACAATGGACTTCTTGTAGCCCATATCAATCAGCTCAGCCTTTGTCTTAGGCGTGCGGTGGCCAACGTACGTTGCGCTCTCCACGCTGGTAGCGAGCGGCTCGATGAGAAATTCCTCAGGAGCCACGGTCACCATGCGGATTTGCGAGACGTCCTTCTTGCGGGTCAGAGAGCCGCTGTAGGAGCCATCGGGCTGTTGCGTACCTTCGAATTCGTCGACATCGTCCTGAGCGGCGAGGCCGTAGGCTTCGTGATGCTGTAGGTTCTCAAAGGTCTCTTCGCTGTAGGAATATTTGGTTTCCCAATAGACCTTAGACACGCCAGCGCGGGCGGTGAGACCATCGTAGATCACGTCGGAGAACAGGTTGTAGCCGTTGTTCTGACGGAAGATGACGTAAGACGCGTATTCTGTTGCCACGCGGCAAGCGTCGGCATTCATGTCCAGGTCGGGATCGAACACGGCGATGTTGTCACCGCCTGCGAACACTTCCAACAACTGGGATCGCATCATCTCGACGGAATCGTAGACGTCGGATGACACATAAGACGAAGAGCCTTCAGAGGTGCGCTTCGGCAAGTCACCGTTCAGATAGCGAGTGACGCGCTCTCGCTCTTTAGCGATGCGACTGTCAAACCAGCTAACGCTGTTGGTGGACTTGGCGAGAACCTTTGTAAGGACAGCTTCGTCAGTAAGAGGCTGTTGCGCCATTACTGTCCTAAGTACTGGATTGCTTTTGAAAGGGTGAGGGGATTGTCTCGGGCCAATCCGAGCATCGTGTTGCACGGGTGACAGAGAATGCCCCGCACGCGGCCTGTGCTATGGCAGTGATCAACAGCCCAATCGCTGCCAGCTCTTCGAGGCGTATCAGCCGAGCAAATCGCGCACTTGAAATCTTGTGCGCTGAGAAGTCGTTGAAAGTCGTCTAAAGATAGGCCGTACAGTTTCTTGAGATCGCGCTTGCGTATGCGTGCGCGGTCGTACTCTCTCACTTTTTCAAGATTGAGAGACCTGTATTTCCTCTGGTAGTCACGATTGCGCTGACGCTTTTCTTCGTCAGATAGCATCCACGTAAAATTCGTCTGTTACTTCAACAGGCTTCCATTTACCTTCGTGAGCATGAGCTGCGAGAGCTAAGGCCATAACCGTGTCATCGTGCGTGCCGGCTTCAGCTTCCATCTTGCCGCTCTCATTCACCACGAAGGTCATCATTTCCTTGAGGGTGGTCTCGTCGTTGATTTCGATTTCGCCCTCACGCTGGAGAGCGCGGAGCTTGTCGATGATCAGGGGCTTCGTCGCTTCACTCGTGAAGAAGCCTAGCTTGATCGTGTCTTTGTCGGGCTCAAGCGTACCTTCGACCTGATCCGTGTATAGGTACGGGTAGTTGGCGTTGCGCAGGGCCACGCACGTCACAAGGCCGTGGTTGTTGCGCTCGGGGATGACGAGAGCGCTGTTGTAATGGTAGCCCAGCGTCTCAAGTATCTTGGCGAATACGTCGGGATGGCATAGGCCGCGCCACACGGCCACCTGACGCATCTGGCTGTCGAGGATTTGAGCAACCGACGGGTCACCGTCCTTCTTGCCCTTGATGCCTTGACGCAGACCCATGCCTACGTCGGCGCCGATCACGTAGACTTCGCCGTCAACGCGCGGATGGTAAACCTTCAGCTCGCCACGAGGATGCTCGTTGAGCACACGAAGCGGTAGGGGCTTGTTGGTCTTGTGGTCGAAGGTTTCCTCGACGGCCATCTGAGTGACGACCTGTCGAAGGCCCTTGGCCATCTGGTTGGTGATCAGCTCGTTGTCGAAGATGGGGCGGCCTGTGCTGAGGAAGGCCTCATCGGCCGTCAGCGGGTATTCCTGTTTGAACAGATCAAGGCCGTTCGTAGCGACCTTCTTGCGGCGCCAATAGAGCTGTGCGTTGTCCACGACGATGTCGTAGAGCTTCAACGCGGTAACAGCGATGGAGTCTTCTTCAGGTGTTCGCACAAAATCTGCAGGCGCGGTCTCACGATACTCTTCGCTTTCGACCCACGCGGAAAAGAACACCTCGTAGCCGTTCCAGAGATGGTCGCGCCTGACGGCGTTTTGATACATCTCGTAGAACTTGCCGGTCACACCCTGTGCAGTGCTCTCCAAGAAGATGGCGGTGCCGTCTTCCTCGGGGATGGCCTGCACTAGACCATTGAAGTTCGTATTGGCGAACGCTGGGGGCCAGAAGGCCACCTCAGACAGATGTGCCACGGTGAGAGTTTCACCACGAGCCACGCCACGGCCGCCTGCGGTCGCAACGCGGAGAGCGCTGTCGAGCTTGTCGAACACCAGCTCAGAGCGAGAGCTGTACTTGGTCGACGGCCGGACAATGTCGGGAACGTTGTCGTGAATACGCTTGTACATGTCGAACAGCGTCGTCGTGCTCTCACCTTCGTGAGCCATGACGAGACCCTTTTGGGCCTTACGCTGGGACAGCCACCAATACTGCCACGCAGAGATAACGGTGGAGAGGCCTTGCTGTCGCGCCTTGAGAACGACAAACCGCACGCGGCCTGTGCGGAGCTGCTGATCGATGATCGAAGCAACGAAGCGTTTCTGGACGCGGTTCAGAACGAGGTTGGTGATCTTACCTTTCTTCGTCCTGATCTTGACACAGTGCTTCGCATAGAACTCGAAGTCTTCTAGAAGCCGCTTACGAGCCTTCAGTTGGCTCTCAGTCAGCTCCGTCATTGTCCTTCGCTACGGCGTCGAGGAAGTCCTCAGCACGCTCAAGCGTCAACTTCGACTTGCTCTCAGGCTTCGACTTGGTGAAATTGAGAACAGTATTGATCGCCTGAATTTTGATCTTCTGATCTGAGGGGCCTACTGCGAGCACGAATGCTTCACGTAAGGCCGCTTCAGCTTTGCCGTCGTCCGAAGAAGGTACACGAACTTCGGACACATCTTCGCCGTCCTGCACGAGGACAATTTCGTCCTGAGGCAGTTCGCCTTTGTCTTTCATGATTTGAATGAACCTGTCTGCAAGCTCGCGGGCACGTGCCCACAGCGGTTCTGCCTGAGCACGTCGCATCCCATCAGGGACGCCAGCACGCGAGTATTTTTCCGGATTGGCTTTGCGATCAGCAGCGATGCGTTTGTCTCGCTCCGCCATGCGAGCGCGAAACTCAGGAGTCTGCCACAGCTCCTTGAGCCGAGCGGATGCCGCTGAGATCGTACGCTTGCCTTGTGTGCGAGGGGACTTCTTTCGAGGCCCCCTCACTTTCTTTTCGGTCACTTGAATGCTTCCATAGCCTTCGCGACGTCGTCAGGAACGTTGTCCTGGGCGTAACGCACTGCTCGTGCGACTTCCTTAGGATTGACACCGACGCGTTGCAGCTCACGGGCGAGCCAATCGATGGCACGCGCGGACTTCGGATGTTGAGCCTTAAGCTCGGCTGCGATGGTCTGACGACGGCGTTCTGACGCTTCGGCTTTCGCCATGTACGTCTCGCTGCGTGTACCTTTGCCGGCCGCTTCACGCTGAGCGTATTCCTTGGGCGTGATGCCTCGGGGGTACAGATGCTCCTCGGAGAGTGGCTCGTAGGGTACGTCGGCTTCAGCGGGCGCCTCAGGGGCGGCCTTCGGAGCCTTCACCTTCGCAGCAGCGGCTTTCACCTTGTCGGTGGCCGCCTTCGCTTCAGCTTTGGCTTTGGCCAGCTCGGCCTTTGCGGCTTCCTTCTGCTTGACCTGTTCGGCCTTTGCGGCTTCCTTCTGCTTGACCTGTTCGGCCTTAGCAGCGGCGGCTTCGGCCTTGAGCTTGGCGCGTTCGGCAGCAGCCTGAGCACGCTCGGTCGCGGTCTTTTCACGTTCAGCCGCTTTGGCTGCAGCCTTCTCTTCACGCGCGGCCTGGGCTTCTGCCTGGGCCTGCTCACGTTCTGCTACGTCGGCACCTGTGTACTTGCGCAGGGCGTTGGCGGCGCTCACAAGCTGTGAGGCCCGCTTGCCCACCATGGGGTTCTGCGTAACGTCGATAGGTGCGTCTGCCACAAGAGGTGACTGGAGGCTCGCAACGGCGTCCTTGGCCTGTTGCTTCTCTCGTATCTCCTGCACCTTCGCCAGTCCACCCGTTAGGTTCTTGGCGGCCTTGGTGATCGAAGACGGGAGATTTAGAGGGTCTATTGCCGGAGGCTCTGGTGTCGCAGCAGCCGGGGCTTGCTGCGGTTCGGAGGGGAGACCTGCCTTGAGCTTGTCACCTAACATCTTCATCGCGACCGAATTGAGTTGAGGCAATTCGGTGACCTGCGGCGCCTGCCACGGCTGAGTGCCGGGCGTGGCTGGCTGCGTCTTCTGCAAGAGGGCGGCGTGAGCCATCGCGGACGCAATGAGAGGATCGGGACCCGCTGGAGCAGCCGGAGGAGCAACCTGAGGCACGGATGTAGGCGCCTGAGGCTTAGGACCCCAGGGTCCCATTGCTGCACCACCGGGTTGCGGAGGGGCCACAGGGGGCGTCGGAGGTTTGCGCAGGTTGGCCTGTGCGTCCGCGAAGTTCTCAGCGAACATTTTGGCGGGCGAGCGGCGCCCGGTGACGCCATCGACGAGACGGGACAGTCCGTACGCGCCTGCGACACTGCCAGCAAACAGCGGGTTGCTGAGGCCGAGCAAGTGCATACCGGCGACGGATGCAATCGCACCACCAGCAAGACGCGTCGGATTCAGCATGTAGCCGAGGTTGTCGTCAAGGGCGCCTGAGACACCGCCAGCCCATTGGCCTTTGCTGTAGGACCCTCGTGACTGAGCGAGCTGAGCGACACGCAAGGTGCGCGCAAGATACGCAGCGTTGTCACCGTCTGTGGTGCCAGCACTTGCGTTCTCGATAAGGTCGAGGTCTTTGGGCGTGATTCGGTCCCCGCGAGCAGCAGCGGCCATCGCGTTCTCTGCATCTTGCGATACAGGGCGCTCGGCACGGACACTTGCTGAGGCGTCTTTGAACTCGCGTTGGAGATCGGACACCACGCGCTCGTGAGCAGCCGCGTCATTCGCAGCGCCGCCTAACGTGGTACCAAGTTTCCCATCGCCTTCCGTCTTCAAACGGGTCGCGTAGTTGCCCAGGGCCTCGCGATTGGCGCCACCGAACTCACTGAGAGACGCGGAGCGCGCGGCTTCGGAGAGGCCACGTGGCGCGGCCATAGCGCCGCCAGTGACAGCGCCGCCTGCAGCAGCCTCGATGCCCTGCTTGGGATCGTAGGAGCCAGTGAGGCCAACTTGATTGACAGCGTCTGAGGCGGCCGATGAGGCGCCCGTGATCGCCGTGGTGCCAAGCCAGCGCTTCGCAGCGTCGGCAACCCCACGCGCCCCGACTTCAGCAACACCGTTGCCAGAGCCCTGTAGGAAGCGCGTCGGTGCGACGGAGCCTACAGCAGCACTCGCGGCGGACGTGAGGCCACCACGGAGCTTGTCTTGAGCCTGGGGCTCGGCGTCAGCGTTTCCTGTGCGGTTCTCTGCTGCAGTCTTGGCGTCTTCCCCAGCCGTGCGCAACCACGCGGAGGCGGTAGCGCCAAGCTTTGGAGCCAATGGTCCAAGGAAGCGACCAAGAAGCAAGCGAGTGCCTGCAGCGGCGAGGGCGTCCTGAGCGAGCCCAGGGGCGCCTTCGGCTACCTTCTGCGGAGCCTGCGACCAATTCCAGTTGAGAGGGTTCGGAGAGCCATTCGTCAAGTTAGCGGGGACATAGCCCTCGTCCTTGACAGGAACGCCTTCACCGACGCCAGCGAATTGCTTGACAGTCTCAGCATTGCCGTGAACGGCTTCCTTCAGTCCGTGGGCGATACCGCGCACGAGGCCCGAAGGTTCGGCCTTCGGCATGCTCGCTGCAATCTCATCCACGGTGGCGTCCTGTTCCTCACGTGGGAGGTTGAGGAAGCTGTCGTCGACAGTGACTTGCCTCCCGTTAATCGTGAGGACAGGCATGTGTTAGTAACTCCAGGTGACGCCGCTTCGCGTCTTGAAGGTGTTGGCGGGTTTTGGGGCAGGTGCAGCAGCAGGCGTTGGCGTAGCTGCGGGCATCTGAACTTGATTCTGCGAGGCCCATTGCGTCAGGTAAGGCTCCCACTGATCATCAAGCATGTGGTACTTGTTGCCCTTAGCGTACTTGTAGGCTTCCTGCGCAGCAGCCTTTTGATGCTTCAGGATCGCTTCCTGCGCAGCGATAGCGTCGAGGTTCGCTTCGCGCGACTTGTCGAGGCCAAAGCCGTTTGCTCGCGACATGAGCTGATCTTCGTAGTTGGAGATCGCGCCAGGAAGGAGCTTGCCCTTGGCGAGCTGCATTTGCGTAGCTAGGCGTTGAACTGCCTGAGCATCCGTGATGCCTTCAGTCGGGAGACCGAGCTGTGACGCAACCTGCTTCGCGGCGACGATTTGATCACCGCCAGGGCCGAAGTAGATGTTCGGGTTCTGCACGGCCGCCTTGAGCTTCTGAAGGTTGGCCAGTTGCTCATCAGCGTTACGATCAGCCGTTGTGATGCTATCATAGCGATCACCAGCGCGCTTCACTTCCAGCTTGGCCTGCTCTTCTTCGCGAGGGTCTTTCTCAGGAGCAGCGAAGTTACCAGGGACTTGAATTGTCTTACGCGGGTCCTTGCTGTTCATAAGAAGCAAGCGGCCATCTGGCGTCATGATGTGTGACCACGTGCCCTGATCGACAGCTTGCTTCTGCATGGCAGCGGCTTGAGCGGCGAGAACCTTGGCCTGATCTGGATTTGAGATGCCGGCGAGGGCCGCACCAATGTTCGTCAAGCCTCGACCGATGACATTGGCCGTGTCGGGCTCTTGCTGAGGGATCACGAGCGCACCCGGTCCCAACGTACTGTCAGCACTGAGTGAAGGCATGGATTTCCTCTCTGTAGGTGCGAATGCGGTGGTCAGAGCCCCAGGGCTCGTATCGCCGCCGCCGAATTGCTCCATCAGGGCGCGAGCTGCGCGCTCGCGTCCGCCTGTGTTATCGGCTGAGATTTCGTAGTATCGATTGACTGCTGTAGCAGCGTCTTCAGGAGACTGTGCAGCCTGGAGCGCACGATAAGCTTTGCTGTGCGTCGTATCCATCTCGTGACGCATGAAGGCCTGTTGGCTCTCCACGGTCTGATAACTGTCTGGATACATCTGCTTGAGGGCCGCGAGGCGATCATTGCGCCACTGCGCGGTGCCCCAAGCGGTCCCGTTGTCGCCAGTCGGTCCCCATGCGGGCAAGTCTTGGCCACTCTCGTTGACGAGGTTGCCTACTAGACCTGCGGCCTGATGAGACGCCAGCCCCAGCCCTCCGTCATCCCGCGAACGCTGAGCGAAGGAGAGCCACGAGTTGACGTTGCGGGGGGAGCCCATCATGCGAAGGGCTTCCAGCCGAGGCCACCCGCTGTACTAGCGGCACCTCCAGCAGCTCCCAACAGGCCTCCGACGATATCCCATGCGCTGGGCGTCTTCGTGGTCGTGGACGTGCCGTTGCTGCCCCAGTTGTTGGTGCCGATGATACCCATGAGCCCGTTCAGGGCTGCATAGGGCGAAGAGACTTGAGACTGATAGCGCTGGAGCAAATTATCGAGATAAGACTGATTGCCTGCACGCTCACCAGCGCCTGCAGATGTTGCCATACTGTACAGGTTGCCCTGATCGTTGATGGCAGAAGAACCAGCGTTGACACCAGAGTTCGCGGCGTTCGTTCCGGCACTCGCGGCGCCTGTAAGAGCGCCAAGTTTCTCCGTGTTGTTCGCGTTAGCGTTCGACGACGCGAGGTTCAGTCCGTTCTGATAGGCCTTGGAGTACAGGTCGTTGTAGGTGTTCTGATAATTCTCAGCGAGCGAGCGCTGCACGAGACCATCAGCAATGCCTGTCCGCGAGCTATTGGTATTGCCGCTCATCGCAGCATTCTGATCAATGCCCGGCAGAGTGACATCTCGCGCCTGCTCCATGGCGCCATTTGTAGCCGCCTTGGTTTGCGCAGTGATGTCCTGCCCATCAGCGTAAGCTTTGGCAGCGTCCGTGATGGTAGATGTGTTGTTCAGCTTGGTAGGGTCGTACGCGCTCAGGCCCGAGAGAGCCCCTGTAGTCGCGTTGGTCCCTGCGGTCTGCAAGGCACTCCCTGTGGCGGCGGCGGCCTGAGGAGTCGTGTTGTTACGCGTGTAGCCAAGCATGGACTGGAAGGTCGCAAGCTGGTCAGGCGTCATTTGAGCTACGAAGTCAGTCGGGGCCTGCGCGCTCGATGCCTTATTATAGGCAGACTGCGCATTCGAGAAGGCTGACGTCAACGCAGCGGCCTGCGGGTCCCACGGGCTCGTGCTCGACTGCGTAGATTGGGTTGAGGAGCCCATTGGTTTCCTAAACTGTGTGGATGTAGAGGGGACGCTCGACGCCGTCATTGCATAAGACGGTCGAGAAGGGTTTCCAGCCCATGCGTGTGACGAATTTCAGCCACCGCTCGTCATCGATTTGAGGAGAGCCATAGAGAGGCGCAGTGACCACGGTGCGGAAGAGTTTCCAGTCCCGCATTACGCGCTTGAGGACACCGGGCGTCCACCGCATGAAGCGGAGGTGCGCTATGAGGCGCTGTTGCCCGGTGTCGTCCTGATACTCGTCTATTTCGAACTTGAAGTCGTCGGTCTCGTGAGCGACGTATCGCTTAAGTAAGACCATTGGTGTTCATGCGGGCTTCCAGCAGCTTCAGCACCACTGCGATTGAGGCGATGGATGTTTGAATCTTCTGAAGCTCAAGCGTGATGAACCTCTGAGCACCGCCATCAATGCTGGGGTAGCTTCCTGCGCTGTAACCGACGAACTTAGCTATATCGGTGTGCGTGGCCATTATTTACCCTGAGGGCCTTTCGAGGTGATCTTGAGATCAAGGTCGAAGCCCAAGATTGTGAGTTCTTTGTAATCAGAGAACTTCATACGGATCGCAAGCCATCTACCAGCAGCATTGTAATCGAGCTTGTAGAGGTCAGCGCCATCGTAAGGCTGATAACCTGTCCAATTAGGATTGTTGCTGTTGAAGGTGTCGCTGACACCAACATCGATCATGAGGTTCGCGGCGCCCGATCCAAGGCGCACCTGAGGATACACAGATGAGAGGGTCTTGTAGCCGCGCAAGTCAGCATTGAGTTCGTCGAGATCGATACCGCGCCGCTCAAGATAGCGAGGCTTCGTGGCGTTGGCGTCGACGGGATACGCAGCAGCGGAGCCTTGGCCGTACACATCAAACGCATAGAGCGAAGTGATGAGATTATGGGCTGAGTTTGCTTCGCCGACGTAACAGATGGTCCGCTTGTAGCCGTCTTCTTGATCCTGATAGGACCCGCCGAACTGATCGTAAGTCGCGGTGACTGTAGCGTACGTCATGGCGTTCGACAGATTGGACTCAGCGGCGCTGTAGACAAACGGAAGATCGTCGAAGGACCACGTGTCATTGGCGTAATTCCACACGGCCTGCCTATTGCAGCCATCAGCTCCGTCAAATGAGAGATAGCCATCACCAGACACGTAAGCGAAGGTGATTTCCTTCAGCTTTGGGTTATGACAGACGAAGCAGCGATTTGCTTTGGAGAGGTTCAAGCTGTCGAAGATGAAAGTGCGGACACGTTCATCACAGATGGACTTCTCACTGGTGCCGTCATGTTGCCAGATGTCATCGGGACCGAACACAACGTTCTTGCCGCCAATTTCGACCGAGCAATTGGCGTTGAGCGCGCCTTTCTTGAACGGCAGAGGATCGAAAGTATAAACGGACGTGAGGCCATTGGCGTACATGTGGTACGCCTGCTTGAAGCCATAGATGATCAGGTCGTTGCCGAGTGGGCACGCATCAGTGATGCCGCCAGCCATGTCAGCGAGAATGTTCTCGACGGCAAGCGATGCGGGGTTCGTGATGTCCCACGATGCCGGCACGGTGCCTGCAGTCGGAATGGACGACGTCTTGACCATCGTAGGGTAGTTGGTGGCCCCTTTGGTTACGTTGAGGGCGACCAAGGCGCCCGCGCAGGTGCGTAGAAGGCCACACCGCCACGTGCTGTCCCAACCCGAGAGGCTGAGGTCTTGAAACTGAGGGTCAGAAGAACGGAAGTACCACGGACTGCGGTCACTACGGTTGACGTAGGTGACGGTGGCGAGCGTGGTGCTTGACCAAGATGCTTCGACTGAAGAGGGCGTGTAGCCGGCGACTGTGTAAGTGTTCTCAATCGAACCAGTAACACGATAGACCGTGCCGTTGAGATACCCAACGAACAGAAGGTCTAATCCCGTGCTTGGATTTGACGCGAATACGAAACGAGGGCTTACGGTGCCTAGCGCAGCTACACTGCGGAACACAGGCGCTGAGGTGATCTTACCATTGCGGAAACGGACATTGACACCAAACGAGAATGCCTCTGGAGCAAGATCAAAGGCGTCAACATCAGTGATGACACCGAACTTGGCAAGGTTACGCAGATGCTCAATAGGCATCGGGTCTCCCTAAGGATACTAAGGAGAACCTTATAGAGTTCTCTTATTGATGTTTCTGATTACATCAACCTGAGTATGAGCTTTGGGAGACGTAGGGATACTTTAGGATTACCTATAGTACCCCCCTTACCCCCCAAGGCTGAACCATGGTTGAGTTAGGCGAGCTATGCCATGCGGACGATGAAGTTCACGACACGCGACGGCGGCAGATTGTTGAAAGGCGTGGATGATCCACCCTGAGCCGTGCCTGTGAAGCTCGATGATCCTTGTGAAGCGGTAAGAGTTGGGGCCGTCCCACTCATCGCTGAGAACGCGCCACCACCACCACCATTGTTGTTGTTGTCACCAGCCTTCTCGCGCAGATTACCTGCACCACCAATGGTGATGGCACCGTTTGCGATGGAGCCCGCAGGCGTGTAGGGCGGAAGGTTCGCTGTCACGAGAGTGCTCTGATCAGCACCGAACAACGATCCAATGATAGTCTTCACGCCAGCGGAGATGCTCGAAAGCAAGCCCGGAGACGAGGCGCCTCCCATGCCAGAGCGTCCTACCGGAACGACCTCTTGCATGTTGACCACGTTGAATGTGGTCGAGCCATCACCAGCGCCGTAGTAGGTGCCCCACTTCTGGAACAGCTCTAGGCCGGCTCCTGGGGTCGTGCGGGACAGCGTGCCACCGTTGGCCCAGCACCAGCTCCCATCGGTCGGAAGGGTGTCCATGAGCCACATGATCATGCCGCCCACAGGGATGATCCCCGGTGCGACAAGCGACGACGTGGTCAACGCGCCATCGAAGGTAATCGACTTGTCACTGTTGATCTGAAGGGCTCTCACGCCCCCTACGGCTACTGCGAGCTGGTTGGCTCCAGGCGAATACAGGCCCGTGTCACTATCACCGTTCGGGGTGAGACCGGGCGAGGTGACGATGCCCACCCCTGCACCGGGGAATACCGCAGCACGTGTGCCTGCGAGCAATGCCGCAGCAGCGTTCAGGTCGAGATGGGTCGCGGTGACCTGACCCGTGATGTTCGGGAAGGTGTTCTTCACCACCGACTTGATCAGCCGGAGATGGTCGTCAGCGTTGTTCAGCGGATCCGAGGACGCTGGGTTGGACGTGACGAGGTCCGAGATGATGGAGGCGGTCTCTAAGGGCACCGGGTTCCAGCTATGCGATTTAGGAATGTGTCGGAAATGAGAGACATCAGACGGCCTCTCTGGTATAGGTGGGTGGGACTTGGTGGTAAGTCGTTGATATTGCTGCGAAGTCACTGTAATGGCACAATTGGGACACCTTTAGGACCCAAAGCCAAGCGAGGCGAGCGATATGGGACCGTTTCGGACCCAATGTTGAGAAGGGGACCCGTTGGAACCGCTGGGCTCGATGGGACCCTCGCGCTCCCAGGCCAAGACACTGCAGCCGTAAGCTCGGCGGCGGCGGCGGCTTTAAGTCGAGGAACTCGAAGTCGCGCGGCGGGTTCGCGCCAAAAAGGGGCCCGGTCGACCAAAGGGGACCCGTTCGGCGCGCTAGTCCCCCGCGCTAGTCCCCCGCAGGCCTGCTAACCCATTGGTGGAGCTGGTGTTCATCCGGTTTGCATAACCGGGGCTAGGGTAGAGCTGGGGTTGCCCAGGTCGAGCGTGTGAGCCCAGGGTTGCCCGTGGTCGAGGCGGGTCCAGGGCACGATAGGGCCGACACGGGATCACTTAGTCACTAAGAGAAGTAAATGCGCGGGTGGGGTGATCGGTCCTTATATGCCAATCGGCCATAGGTGCCCCAGAGAAGCCCGTGGGTGCGTCGGCTTGCTTTGGATGGCCCTAAAGCCCCACGATCCCCGCGTCCCCACCGCCCTCCTAGCCATGCTCCCAACGCATACCAGGGATTCCAAAATGCCGCACAAATGGCAGCTATTGCCATTGACACGGTATAGAGCCGGGAGCATGCTGATCTCGCACAAACGGCAGATATTGCCACAACGCGGGGAACACCATGTACCACTTTGTCACCGCCGACCAAGCCCTTGCATCGGCCACGAACACCTTGCGCTCCTCCTATGTCGTCTACGTGGCCACGCGCGGGGACGGATGCGTCGCCCAAGACCAAGCCTCGCTCTGCTTCTGGATGATCCCAGGGACCGCAGTGGACGACTGATCCCCTCTCACATCGTGCTTACAGCGGGCTCCTACGGGATACCCGCTTTAGGCCGTTAGGAGCGGGCATTTCGCCACTCACACACGGGGAAACCAATGACCATTCAGATCACAGTGCATCCAGCCGCCAAGAAGTTTTCCGAGGGCTACGTGCCCATGATAACCCTTCGCGGCGCCCAGGGCCGCATGCTCGGTTGCCGCACTCCGGAAGGCGGATACCGCGAGTTCCGCACGTTCACCAATGATGCAGATGCAGTGACCGAGGCGCGCAACATCTGCGCTCGAATGGTCTCAATGTATCCCGACGTCCTGAAGGCCTGCGCGTCGATGAGCGCGGCTGTCTCGGCGTGACTTGAAACAACACAAACGGCAACATCTGACAACATAGGGGATACCAATGAAGTCGAGCGTATACGACCAGCACGACAAGACCTTTAGCGACGTCATGGCCTATGTGGTGCTCGACGACAAGCGCGAGCGCGTGGCCACCATCGCGTTCAAGACGTATCCCAGCGGGGCCGTGCACGCCTTTGTGCACTGGATAGGCTTGGAAATGACCAAGGCCACCGCGAAGGGCTTTGGGTACGACAAGCGCACGGCGGCTGCTGCGAGCGCTGCACGCCAGATCACCAACATCGCGACCCTGGGTGACGACAAGACCCAAGGGCGCGCGCTAGACTTCCGAGAGGCGCTGTCTCTCGATGGGGGCCAGCACTGGGACGGCGCGTTGCGTGATGCTGGCTTCATCGTTTGGCAGGCGGTGTAGCCATGGCCAAGCGTAAGCCCTTCAAGGCTTCCAACGTCTACATCCGCCGTGAGCAGCAAGCACACGCTCGCATGATGCACGTGAGATCACCGTCAATCGACATGATGCGTGATCCTCAAAGCAAGCCTGTCCACCAAAGGGCCTACTATGATCACCTCAGGCCCGATGAGGTGCGCGCGAATACCAGGGCGCGTGACCTGATCCTATACGCCGCTGCTCTTGGCCGTAAGCGTGGGGTGTTGCCAGAGGCCTGCTCGGACTGGATGGGCCGTGTGCAATCCAATGATGGTAGCAAGGCCCGCGTGTTCTTCTCGCACGAAGATGGACGAGGCGTGGGCGTAGACGTCCAATGGCTCGATTGGGTGCCTGCTGATCCCGTCGAGGAAACCGAGCTTACCCTTGCAGCCTGAGCCCGAAACCTAGCGGGCTCCTCTTGGTCCGCGATGGTCCGCGTGTATCCGCACGCGCTGATGATGGGCAACCAATCACAGAGACACCACACAATCGAGGTGACGTCATGGCAATCACGGCCCTGCGAACGGTGCGCTATGAGTTGGCGTGTGCGCACGCAACGCTCTCTCTTGAACTCCAGAGGTGCGATGGCAATTCGCCGCTGATCCAACACACACGCGCTCGCATCAAGCTGTTAGAGGAGCAAGAGCGCGAATTGGTCGACATCTATAACGCCAATCCAATCGTCAGCGGTGGGGCATGACGAACATGGTTCGTGTGAGGCGTCTCTCGTTAGAGCTGGCCTTCCTGTGCCTCTGTGCATGGGGAGGCTGGCAACTGGCTGGCGAAGCGATTGCAAAGGCCAGCAAGCAACCTGGGCCGCCCTATTGGCAGTGCAATGGGAAGCCCGCGACCAATCATCCCTACTGTCCGAAGGATCGATAATGAGGAAAGCCGACATCAAGATTTCAGCCTTCTACATTGGAGGCAATTGGGGATGGGTGCGGGAGGTTCTCAGCATCTATTCAGGCCACGGCGGGGACCGCGTGTACTACGTAGACTTCGCTGGCGCTGGTAACTGCCAATTAGCAGTGTTCGCCTCCTGGGCACGCGCTGAAGTAAGCAGGCCAATCGATTGGAAGCGGCCTGCGATCACCACGGAAGTCTCGGCGCGCGAGCTTGCGCTTGCTACATCATTTGCAAGGGCTGGCTGATGCACACTTGGCAAGAGTGGATAGACCACGCGTGCGGGCAGGGCTGGAAGGTCCAATGGCGTGAGGATGAGGGCGCCTACGTGATCGTGACGCCCAAGGCCTTCCGCAGGCCCTCCGAGGAACTTGGGCACTACACGGATCAGCGCGCGGCCTGGAGAGCTGCGGCCAACCTGTGCAGGATCAGGGATAACGAAAAATCGAAATGAGCCATTGACTCTTTCGCTTTTCCGGAAGAGAGTACGGAACGTGAACGCGCTCCTGCTCTGATCTGGCGAATCAGATGAGCCAACGGCGGCTGGTGACCGCGCTGGTGGGTAACAAAGGTTAGACGCGGAACTGGCCAAGACAGGCGTAGGCGTGTGCGTACCCCGGCATCGTACGGGGAGGTAAAATCTTGAGAAATGCCGTCAGATTGGCAATTAATCAACGATTGGTTGCCAAAGCCACACATTGGGGAATTCAGAAACGCCATGCGTCCAACATTTGCACTCAACTGCGACCTTCAACCCGTCTCTGTCATCGTGTCCCAGGACACACCCAATGCTCTGCGAATTGGCACCAGCATTCTTTTCGTCAAGCCTCACCTCAATGAGTTTGGCGAAATCCCGGCCGGCGCTAAGGGTTTCGTGGAGTTCATCGACAACGTGACGGGGCTTCACGAAATACTCATGGAAGGCGCTGAGCCTGCGCTGCTTCCCTGGGGAAACAAAATCGTTCTGTCCCCGTTTGAAAGTGATGACCTCGCTTCGTGCTTGGTGGTCGTACTCAGGCAGGTGATGTCGATCACCGAAACGCTCAACGAAAAAGTAACCCGACTGAGGAACATCTAGCGTTGGGCATATAGTTCCTATAAGTAGATACTGACATTTGGCTGACAGGAGCGTTTGATGCTGTTGATTATTGGGTGCCTCATTGGCACTGCGTCATTGATTGCGGTATCTTGCGAGGCCCCCCGAAGCGCGGCGACGTTGGGGGCTCTCGCGTACATCCTGATAGCAAAAAGCTGAGGAGCGAGACCATGTTTGACACATTGGAAGTACACGCTCGTGCCCAGGAGCGTGCAGGGGACAGAATGTCAGCCAAGATTAAGAAGGTCTTCTCTGAGGAGGATCAGGCGAACGCGCGCTTTCTGATGCTCGCGCTCGATCCTCTGTATCAGGATGGCCCGAACATATCCTTCCATCAGCTCATGGCGTTCCTGCGCGTCGTGGCTGATGAGGGCAAGAGCGTCAACGAATACGCCGCTGATGCAGCGCTGCCCAGTTCCAGCATGACGCGCAACCTTCTGGAGATCGGTGACCGCGCCCGCAATGGTGAACCTGGGCGACAATGGATCACGCAAATACGTGACCTTGGCGACCTGAGGCGATTGCTGGCCCAAGGTACCCCTAAGGGCAAAGCTCTCATGAGCCGGATAAACAACGCCATAAAGGCGCGTCGAGTAGTGGAGTAAAACGTCAGATGCGTTACGTGGTGCTGCTGCTGTCTGTGTCTGTGGTGCTTGTAGGCTGTCAGGGTGACGTCGAGAAGCGAGAGGCTGACGACCACGCCTCTTGCTTGAAGATCGTGTCGGAGCGCAATGACACGCGGCCGAACGCCTACCAAGAGTGCCGCAACAATCTGATGGAATACCACCGACAGAAAGCCATCGCGGCAAGCGGCAGATAGCGATGCTGATCAAGCTGCTCACGTGGATCGGACTAGGCGTCGTCTGCGTCTGGATTGCCAAGCAGCTTTTCGTTTTCCTGGGAATACCAACCTAGCCAAGTTCAATCCGAGCAACGCACACCCACGTCCCATTATAACACAGGTGGCAGAATATGGCATACGCAGAGAAGCGCGAGGGCAAGCTTACAGGAGTGTGGATCGGTGAGGTCTACAAGAAGCCCAAGACCTTCCGCCGTCGCTTCAACACCAAGAAGGATGCTGAGGGATACGAGCTGTACGTGCGCCTCACAGGCGAGGAGCCGCCTTCACTCGACAGCACGCAGCGCACAGGGGCTCCGACGTTCTCTGAGGCCGTTGCGATGGCCAAGAAGATGAAGGGACCGAAGGGCGTATGGGACCTCACGCACGACGAGACGCTTAATGGGCGCCTAGCGTTCGTTGAGAAGGTCCTGGGCCACTACGAGGTCACGCAGATGGGCGAGGAGGTCTTTGACGTCCTGAAGGCCAAGCTCGACCGCTCCGTTGCCAAGGGCAAGGACCATCGCCTGATGAGCAACGCCACCAAGAACCGCTATCTCACTGTGATGAGCGCGGTGTTGATGTGCTGCGAGATCAAGAAATGGATCACGCAGAAACCTACGGTGCGTCTGTATCCCGAGGACAACGCGTTGCGTGCGATCCTGCACAGCGAGGAGCAGGACGAGGTGATCCTGAGGCTGATGCGTGAGGCCGGCGAGGAAGTGGAAGCCAAGTGCGTTGAATTCCTTGTGGAGACTGGCCTGCGTCGTGGCGAGCTGTGCGGCGATCCCAAGCGCGGCAAGGAGGCCCTCAAGCCATTCCAGATCACTATTGAGCGCGGGGAGGACGGCGTCGAGGAAGGATGGATCAACCTGGGCGGCGGTGGCGGTGTTGAACAGACGAAGAACAATACAACACGTCGGGTGTATGTTCGTGCAGAGTTGGCCAAGGAAATCAGGGCGATCATCGCGGCCGGAAAGTTGCCAAATGGCCGCGATCTGCTCAATTCCTTCAAAGAAGCCCGAGATGCTGCGGGGTACCCTTCGAACCTCGTGATCCACTCACTCCGTCATACACGCAACACGCGTCTACGCCAGACGGGCACTGACATGAAAATTCGCATGCGTATTCTAGGACATAAGACCGCTGCGACGTCGATGCGCTACGATCACATCACGGACGATGATCAACGTCAGGCAGCAAAAAAACTTCAGCAGCGTGCGGGGGACCGGGTCAAAAAAGGCTCTGCGGAAGTGGTGGACTTCCCAAAATCTTCAGCTATATCAAGGCCCGCCTGAAGGAGTGTAGCTCAATTGGTAGAGCACCGGTCTCCAAAACCGGGGGTCGCAGGTTCGAGCCCTGCCACTCCTGCCAGCTAAGCCCTTGATTCCGCTGGCAGCGATTCTGACAAAAGACGCGCGATTCTGATCCCGGTTATGTGGCGCGACCTTGACGTTTCGTGCCGTCCGCAGTAGATAGCCCGCACTCGCTGCCGGCCCGCTGAGATGCGGATATCCGGCGCGGCTTTGAAATCCCCGAACAATCGAGCCCGGTTTCCGGCTCATCCTTCGCGACAGAGGGCTGGGCCAAAGGCGGCTGTTCGGATCCCTGAAATCCTTAAGTGGCGTCTCAAACGATGGCAGTCAGCCCGTTCAAGTTCTTGCAGGAAGTACGCTCGGAGACCGCCAAGGTCACCTGGCCGACTCGTCGTGAGACCACGATCACCACCATCATGGTGTTCGTGATGGTCGCCGTGGCCTCGATCTTCTTCTTCGCCGCCGACCAGATCATCCGCTATCTCATCACCTTCCTTCTGGGCATTCACTGATGGCTACAGCTACCGCTCAAGTGTCCGACAAGCGCTGGTACATCGTCCACGCCTATTCGAACTTCGAGAAGAAGGTCGCCGAATCAATCCGCGAGCAGGCCAAGCAGCGCGGGCTCGAGGATCTGTTCGAACTGGTGCTGGTTCCGACCGAGAAGGTCACGGAAGTGCGCCGCGGCCGCAAGATCGACGCCGAGCGCAAGTTTTTCCCCGGCTATGTGCTGGTGAAGATGAAGCTGACCGACGAGGCGTTTCATCTGATCAAGAACACGCCGAAGGTCACGGGCTTCCTCGGCGCCGAGAACAAGCCGATGCCGATCTCGGAATCGGAAGCCATGCGCATCCTGCACCAGGTGCAGGAGGGCGTGGAACGGCCGAAGGCGTCGGTGTCGTTCGAGATCGGCGAGAACGTGCGCGTGGCCGATGGCCCGTTCGCCTCGTTCTCGGGTGTGGTCGAGGAAATCGATGAGGCCCGCTCGCGCGTGAAGGTCGCCGTGTCGATCTTCGGCCGCGCAACGCCGGTCGAGCTGGAATTCGGTCAGGTCGAGAAGGTCTGATCGGGCAAGGCGTGAGGCTTCGGCCTCGCGCATCAAGAGGCCGTGGGAGGGAGAGGGCGGTTGCCAGCCGCATCCGACCCAGACCACGAACCTGAAACCGCCGGCCTTGCCGGCACAACAGGAGTGATACATGGCAAAGAAAGTGACCGGATACCTGAAGCTTCAGGTCCCGGCCGGTGCGGCGAATCCTTCGCCCCCGATCGGTCCCGCGCTCGGTCAGCGCGGTCTCAACATCATGGAGTTCTGCAAGGCGTTCAACGCCCAGACCCAGAAGGAAGAGAAGAACACCCCGATCCCGGTGATCATCACCATCTATGCGGACCGTTCCTTCACCTTCGAGATGAAGACCCCGCCGATGTCCTACTTCCTCAAGCAGGCCGCCAAGATCCAGTCCGGCTCGAAGGCGCCGGGCCGTGACAAGGCCGGCAAGGTGACGAAAGCGCAGGTGCGCGAGATCGCCGAGAAGAAGATGAAGGATCTCAATTGCGACAGCATCGAATCGGCCATGAAGATGGTCGAGGGCTCGGCCCGTTCGATGGGTCTGGAAGTTGCGGGGTAAGCGGTCATGGCAATCGGAAAGCGTTTGAACAAGGCCCGCGAAGGCATTGACCGCGAAAAGCTTTATCCGCTCGCGGACGCCATCAAGATGGTCAAGGAGCGCGCCAAGGCGAAGTTCGACGAGACCATCGAGGTCGCGATCAATCTCGGCGTCGATCCGCGCCACGCCGACCAGATGGTCCGCGGCGTCGTGACCCTGCCGAACGGCACCGGCCGTACGCTCCGCGTCGGCGTGTTCGCCCGCGGCGCCAAGGCTGACGAAGCCAAGGCCGCCGGTGCCGACGTCGTCGGCGCCGAAGACCTGGTGGAGAAGGTGCAGAACGGCGCGATCGATTTCGATCGTTGTATTGCGACCCCCGACATGATGCCGCTGGTCGGCCGTCTCGGTAAGGTGCTGGGCCCGCGCGGCCTGATGCCGAATCCGAAGATCGGCACCGTGACCATGGACGTCACCGGTGCGGTGAAGGGTGCCAAGGGCGGCTCGGTCGAGTTCCGCGTCGAGAAGGCCGGCATCCTGCAGGCCGGCGTCGGCAAGGCCTCGTTCTCCGAGGAGAAGCTGGTCGAGAACATCAAGGCTCTCGCGGATGCGGTCTCGAAGGCGAAGCCGGCGGGCTCCAAGGGCACCTACATCCAGCGCGTTGCGGTGTCCTCGACCATGGGCCCGGGCGTGAAGGTCGAGCCGGGCACGATCCTCGGCTAAGGGTTTGGAAATTGCATGAGGCGAGGGGCGGAATCGGGCGACCGATTCCGCCCCTCGTCGTTTGTGGCGTCACTCACCGGAAACAAAAAATGGCTGACAAGGTCCTGGTCTACGCGCGCTTTCCCAAGTCGATGCTGGCGCGCTTCGCCGAGCGGTTCGAACTGCTCGACACCGGCGGCAAGCCCGCGCATGAGGTGTTCTCGGCGGACGAGCTCGGCAACGTCCGCGCGATGCTCGCCCAGGGGAGCGGCCCGCTCGGCGGGCAGGTAATGGACCAGTTCCCGAAGCTTGGCGCCATCGTCTGCTACGGCACGGGATATGACGGCATCGACCTGAAGGCGGCAGCCAGCCGCAATATCGTGGTCGGCAACAGTCCCGGTGCCAACGCGGCCTCGGTCGCCGACATCGCGATGACCCTGATGCTGGCCGCGACGCGGCGGATCCTGGTCGCGGACCAATATGTCCGCAGCGGCGACTGGGTCGCCGCGAAACCGTCGCCGTTGATGCGCGCGCAGGCCGGCATGCCCGGCCGCCGCATCGGCGTTTACGGCATGGGCGAGATCGGCCGCAAGATCGCCGCCCGTTGCGCCGCCTTCGAGAGCGAGGTCGGCTATTTCAGCCGCACCAAATATGATCTGCCCTATCAGTATTTCCCGTCGCTCGAGGCGCTGGCCGACTGGTGCAGCGTCTTGATGGTCGCGGTCCGGGCCGGGCCCGACACCCAGCATGTCGTCAACGCCGATATCCTCAAGCGCCTCGGCGTGGACGGCTACGTCGTCAACATCTCCCGCGGCTCGGTCATCGACGAGAAGGCCCTGGTTGCAGCACTCACCGACAAGACCATCGCCGGCGCCGGCCTCGACGTGTTCGAGAAGGAACCGCACGCCCCCGACGCCTTGACCGCGCTCCCCAACGTCGTGCTCGCCCCGCATATCGGCGGCCACACCCTGGAATCGCACGTCGCCATGCAGAACTGCGTGCTGGCGAACCTGAGCGCGTTCTTCGAGGGCAAGCCGCTGCCCTACGAGGTGAAAAAGGCCTGAATCGGCCCTCGTTGGACCGGATCAAGCCCTGATCGCAACGGATGGGAACTGGTGTGAATTTTGCTCTTGGCAAGAAGGCTTCGAGCGGTTAAAGAACCGCCTCCGGACGTGCCGGCCTCGGCTGGCGCATTCGTGCACGCATTCCAAAACCCGGCAGACAGGAGATCATTCCTTTTCAGGACGTCCGCAAGGATTTGCCCGAGAAGGAAGGAAAATCCATCGGTTGGCGGGGATGCGGGCAGGGGTCGGACGGTTCGCCGTCGGGCCTCGTCCTGTCCAAGACTGCAGGCGCCCGCGCGAAATTTCGATTTCTCAACGGC
This sequence comes from Bradyrhizobium sp. BR 10289, assembly GCF_019455385.1. Lineage (GTDB taxonomy): Bacteria > Pseudomonadota > Alphaproteobacteria > Rhizobiales > Xanthobacteraceae > Bradyrhizobium. The sequence goes on along the minus strand of NZ_JACOFR010000008.1, from coordinate 97,677 downwards.
TTAATCGCATGGCCTGCATAGACGGGTGAAGACCGGATTTCACTTCGCCTTCCACCTCTCAGGTGGTTGCGGAACGGGTCTGGTTCGGACCTCGACACGCCGTGGGCCCTTTGGGCTCCCGGAGGGCAGGCTTTGAATTGTCGTCTCGCCCGGCGCGTGTCCGATGGGTTTTGGCCCGGAGGTTCAGGTTTTGGGTGGGGCGATGGGTGCAACCCGGCGGTCCCGCTTTTCGCGAAGGCTGCCAACCGGAAAGAGCTTGCTGTGGAACGAGCGGCAAAAAAGGACGCGGTCGAACAGCTCAATGGGGTCTTCAAGACCACGAGCGTCGCGATCGTTGCTCAATATTCCGGCCTGACCGTTGCCCAGATGCAGAAGCTGCGGACGCAGATGAAGCAGGCTGGCGCCTCGGTGAAGGTCTCGAAGAACCGTCTCGCCAAAATTGCTCTTGAAGGCACTGACGTCGTTGCCATCGGCCCCATGCTGAAGGGACCGACCGTGATCGCCACTTCGAACGATCCGGTAGCGGCGCCGAAGGTCGCCATCGAATTCGCCAAGGCGAACGAAAAGTTCGTCATCATCGGCGGCTCGATGGGAAAGACCGTCCTGAATGTCGACGGCGTGAAGGCGCTTGCCTCGCTGCCGTCGCTTGACGAACTGCGCGGAAAGCTCGTCGGCCTGCTTGTGGCCCCGGCGACCAAGCTCGCTCAGCTCGCCAACGCGCCCGCGGGCAAGCTCGCGCGCGTCATCCAGGCTCATGCCTCAAAGGGCGAAGCGGCCTGACGCCCTTCGCAAAACTCAAACCCGAACCAGACTTACCCTTAAGGAAACTGAACAATGGCTGACTTGCAGAAGATCGTTGACGACCTCTCGAGCCTCACCGTGCTCGAAGCTGCCGAACTCGCGAAGCTCCTCGAAGAGAAGTGGGGCGTTTCGGCTGCCGCGGCTGTCGCCGTGGCCGGCCCGGCTGCTGGTGGCGCTGCCGCCGCTCCGGCGGAAGAGAAGACCGAGTTCACGGTCGTCCTGGCTGCCGCCGGCGACAAGAAGATCGAGGTCATCAAGGAAGTCCGCGCCATCACCGGTCTCGGCCTGAAGGAAGCAAAGGACCTCGTCGAGGGTGCTCCGAAGCCGCTGAAGGAAGGCGTGAACAAGGAAGAAGCCGAGAAGATCAAGGCCCAGATCGAGAAGGCTGGCGCCAAGGTCGAGCTCAAGTAACTCACGTTACTTCAGCGAAATCCCGGGCTCGCGAAGCGAGACCCGGGATCTCGTCCCAAGATCGTGGATGGCCGGGTGAAGCCCGGCCATGACGGTCGGGAAGGCGGGGCCAGATGCAAAAGGCGTGCGACGGAACGTCCCGACGCAGGCCGAACACGAAAAAGTGTGGGGATTTGAGGGTTTGTCCCTCGAATCTGCACTATTGTCGCCCCATATCGGTTCGACAGCACGAAAGCGCGGTGGGCAGGGAGGCCGGATTTCCCTGTAAGCCGTTGGGAGAGCAGGCTATTTCGGGCTTTTGCAGTCCGTGAAGACGATCGTTGTGACGGGCGGGCGCGCCTCAGCGCCCCGCGCGTCGTTTTGCGTTTTGAAGGTCTGAAGAACAGATTCAGGACATTCTTGCCTGAACCTGAGTTTCTGGCCCCCAAAACGGGTTCGAAAAATTCAACCCGGGAAGCGGTGGCAGCCGCGTTCCGGACGGCGCGCCCAGAGCGGGCGACGAAATGAGAGGCCACGATGGCGCAGCAGACATTCACCGGTCGCAAACGCGTTCGCAAGTTCTTCGGACACATCAAGGAAGTCGCCGAGATGCCGAACCTCATCGAGGTTCAGAAGGCGTCCTATGACCAGTTCCTGATGGTCGATGAGCCCGCGGGTGGCCGTCTCGACGAGGGTCTGCAGGCGGTGTTCCGCTCGGTGTTTCCGATTTCCGACTTCTCGGGCACCTCGATGCTGGAATTCGTCCGCTACGAGTTCGAGCAGCCCAAATACGACGTCGACGAGTGCCGCCAGCGCGGCATGACCTTCGCTGCGCCGCTCAAGGTGACGCTGCGCCTCATCGTGTTCGATATCGACGAGGAAACCGGCGCGAAGTCGGTCAAGGACATCAAGGAGCAGGACGTCTACATGGGCGACATTCCGCTCATGACGATGAACGGCACCTTCATCGTGAACGGCACCGAGCGCGTTATCGTCTCGCAGATGCACCGTTCGCCCGGCGTGTTCTTCGACCACGACAAGGGCAAGACCCATTCGTCGGGCAAGCTGCTGTTCGCTGCCCGCGTGATCCCGTATCGCGGCTCCTGGCTCGACATCGAGTTCGACGCCAAGGACATCGTCTATGCGCGTATCGACCGTCGCCGCAAGATTCCGGTGACGTCGCTGATGTTCGCCCTTGGCCTCGACGGCGAGGCGATCCTGTCCACGTTCTACAAGAAGATCCTCTACAAGCGGACCAAGGAAGGCTGGCGCGTTCCGTTCGACGCCAACCGTTTCCGCGGCTACTCGACCGTCAACGATCTGATCGACGCCGACACCGGCAAGGTCGTGCTCGAAGCCGGCAAGAAGCTGACCGTCCGCGCCGCCCGCCAGCTCCAGGAGAAGGGGCTCAAGGCGCTGCGCCTGTCGGACGAGGAGCTCGTCGGCAATTACCTCGCCGAGGACCTCGTCAACCCGAAGACCGGTGAGATCCACGCTGAAGCCGGTGAGGAAATCACCGACAAGTCGATGAAGGTGCTGAACGAGCACGGCTACAAGGAGCTGCCGCTGCTCGACATCGACCACGTCAATGTCGGCCCCTACATCCGCAACACGCTCGCGGCGGACAAGAACATGACGCGTGAAGACGCGCTGTTCGACATCTACCGCGTGATGCGTCCGGGCGAACCGCCGACACTGGATTCGGCCCAGGCGATGTTCCAGTCGCTGTTCTTCGACGCCGAGCGCTACGATCTCTCCGCGGTCGGCCGCGTCAAGATGAACATGCGCCTCGACCTCGATGCGCCCGACACCCAGCGCACGCTGCGCAAGGAAGACATCCTCTCCGTCATCAAGACGCTGGTGGACCTGCGCGACGGCAAGGGCGAGATCGATGACATCGACCATCTCGGCAACCGCCGTGTGCGTTCGGTCGGCGAGCTCATGGAGAACCAGTACCGCATCGGCCTCCTGCGCATGGAGCGCGCGATCAAGGAGCGCATGTCCTCGGTCGACATCGACACGGTCATGCCGCAGGACCTGATCAACGCGAAGCCGGCGGCCGCAGCCGTGCGCGAGTTCTTCGGCTCCTCGCAGCTCTCGCAGTTCATGGACCAGACCAACCCGCTCTCGGAGATCACCCACAAGCGCCGCCTGTCGGCGCTTGGACCGGGCGGTCTGACCCGCGAGCGCGCCGGCTTCGAAGTCCGCGACGTGCATCCGACCCATTACGGCCGCATCTGCCCGATCGAGACGCCGGAAGGCCCGAACATCGGCCTGATCAACTCGCTCGCGACCTTCGCGCGCGTGAACAAGTACGGCTTCGTCGAGACGCCGTATCGCAAGGTCAAGGACGGCCGCGTCACCGACGAGGTCGTGTACCTCTCGGCGATGGAAGAGGGCCGCTACACGGTCGCGCAGGCCAACGTGCCGCTCGACCCGAAGGGCCGCTTCACCGAAGACCTCGTGGTCTGCCGTCATGCCGGCGAAGTCTTGCCGGTGACGCCGGACAAGGTCGACTACATGGACGTGTCGCCGAAGCAGCTCGTCTCCGTCGCCGCGGCGCTGATCCCGTTCCTCGAGAACGACGACGCCAACCGCGCGCTGATGGGCTCGAACATGCAGCGCCAGGCGGTGCCCCTGGTTCGCGCCGAGGCGCCGTTCGTCGGCACCGGCATGGAAGGCGTGGTTGCGCGTGACTCGGGTGCTGCGATCGCGGCGCGCCGTTCCGGCGTGATCGACCAGATCGACGCGACCCGCGTCGTCATCCGCGCCACGGAAGATCTCGATCCGACCAAGTCGGGCGTCGATATCTACCGTCTGATGAAGTACCAGCGCTCGAACCAGTCGACCTGCATCAACCAGCGGCCGCTGGTGAAGGTCGGCGACATCGTCAAGAAGGGCGACATCATCGCGGACGGTCCCTCGACCGATCTCGGCGAGCTCGCTCTGGGGCGCAACGTGCTCGTCGCGTTCATGCCGTGGAACGGCTACAACTTCGAAGACTCGATCCTGCTCTCCGAGCGGATCGTGAAGGAAGACGTCTTCACCTCGATTCACATCGAGGAGTTCGAGGTGATGGCCCGCGACACCAAGCTCGGACCTGAGGAAATCACCCGCGACATTCCGAACGTCTCGGAAGAAGCGCTGAAGAACCTCGACGAAGCCGGTATCGTCTACATCGGCGCGGAAGTGCGCGCCGGCGACATCCTGGTCGGCAAGATCACGCCGAAGGGCGAAAGCCCGATGACGCCGGAAGAGAAGCTTCTGCGCGCCATCTTCGGCGAGAAGGCCTCCGACGTTCGCGACACCTCGCTGCGCGTTCCGCCGGGCGTGCAGGGCACGATCGTGGAAGTCCGCGTCTTCAACCGCCACGGCGTCGACAAGGACGAGCGTGCGCTGGCGATCGAGCGGGAAGAGATCGAGCGTCTGGCCAAGGACCGCGACGACGAGCAGGCGATCCTGGACCGCAACGTCTACAACCGTCTCGCCGAGCTGCTCGAGGGACGGCAGGGCATTGCGGGCCCGAAGGGCTTCAAGAAGGACACCAAGATCACCCGCGCGGTGCTCGATGAGTATCCGAAGTCGCAGTGGTGGTTGTTCGCCTCGCCGAACGACAAGCTGATGGCCGAGATCGAGGCCATGCGGAAGCAGTACGACGAGTCGAAGAAGGGGCTCGAGCAGCGCTTCCTCGACAAGGTCGAGAAGCTTCAGCGCGGTGACGAATTGCCGCCCGGCGTGATGAAGATGGTCAAGGTCTTCGTCGCGGTGAAGCGCAAGATCCAGCCCGGCGACAAGATGGCCGGCCGCCACGGCAACAAGGGCGTGGTGTCGAAGATCGTGCCGATCGAGGACATGCCGTTCCTCGAAGACGGCACGCACGCCGACATCGTGCTCAACCCGCTGGGCGTGCCCTCGCGCATGAACGTCGGACAGATCCTCGAAACCCATCTCGGCTGGGCTTGCGCCGGCCTCGGCAAGCGTATCGGCCAGACGGTCGATGCTTATCTGTCGAAGCAGGACATCAAGCCGCTGAAGGAAACCTTGAAGAAGGTCTACGGCGAGGACGAGACCATCAAGACGCTCAACGACAACGAGCTGCTTGAACTCGGCCATAACCTCAGCCGCGGTGTGCCGATCGCAACGCCGGTGTTCGACGGTGCCAAGGAAGCCGACATCGAGGAGATGCTGAAGCTGGCGGGTCTCGACGCCTCGGGCCAGTCGACCGTCTATGACGGCCGTACCGGCGATGCGTTCGATCGCAAGGTGACGGTGGGCTACATCTACATGCTCAAGCTGCACCATCTGGTGGACGACAAGATCCACGCCCGTTCGATCGGTCCGTACTCGCTCGTCACCCAGCAGCCGCTGGGCGGCAAGGCGCAATTCGGCGGCCAGCGCTTCGGCGAAATGGAGGTGTGGGCGCTCGAGGCTTACGGCGCGGCGTACACGCTCCAGGAAATGCTGACGGTGAAGTCGGACGACGTCGCCGGCCGCACCAAGGTGTACGAGGCGATCGTGCGCGGCGACGACACGTTCGAGGCCGGTATTCCGGAATCGTTCAACGTGCTCGTCAAGGAAATGCGCTCGCTCGGCCTCAACGTCGACCTGCACAACTCCAAGATCGGTCCGGCGCCGACGTCGGAAGCGGCCGAGTAACACGACCTGTCATGCCCGGCCTTCACGGCCGGGCATTGGCGCCCCTCCCGATGCCTTGAGGGCAGGGCGCCCCGCTAAGTGATTTTCGAATTTGCGGCCGGAGGCGACCGGCACGCGAGGAGAAGACGATGAACCAAGAAATTATGAATCTCTTCAACCCGACGACGCCGGCTCAGGTCTTCGACCAGATCCGGATCTCGATCGCGTCCCCCGAGAAGATTCTGTCCTGGTCCTACGGCGAGATCAAGAAGCCGGAGACCATCAACTACCGTACCTTCAAGCCCGAGCGCGACGGCCTGTTCTGCGCCCGCATCTTCGGGCCGATCAAGGACTACGAGTGCTTGTGCGGCAAGTACAAGCGCATGAAGTACAAGGGCATCATCTGCGAGAAGTGCTCGGTCGAGGTCACGCTGTCGCGCGTCCGGCGCGAGCGCATGGGTCATATCGAGCTCGCAGCCCCCGTCGCCCACATCTGGTTCCTGAAGTCGCTGCCCTCGCGCATCGGCCTTCTGCTGGACATGACGCTGAAGGATCTCGAGCGGATCCTCTACTTCGAATACTACGTCGTGCTCGAGCCGGGTCTCACCGCGCTCAAGGACCGTCAGCTGCTGTCGGAAGACGAGTATCTGAAGGCGCAGGACGAGTACGGCCAGGATAGCTTCACCGCCATGATCGGCGCCGAAGCGATCCGCGAGCTGCTCAAGGGCATGGACCTCGAGAAGCTCGAGGCCGGCTTGCGCGTCGAGATGCAGGAGACCGACTCCGACATCAAGCACAAGAAGCTCGCCAAGCGCCTGAAGATCGTCGAAGCGTTCCGCCACTCCGGCAACAAGCCGGAATGGATGATCATGACCGTGGTTCCGGTGATCCCGCCGGACCTGCGTCCGCTGGTGCCGCTCGACGGCGGCCGTTTCGCGACCTCGGACCTCAACGACCTCTACCGCCGCGTCATCAACCGCAACAACCGCTTGAAGCGGCTGATGGAGCTGCGCGCGCCCGACATCATCATCCGCAACGAGAAGCGCATGCTTCAGGAAGCGGTCGATGCGCTGTTCGACAACGGTCGCCGCGGCCGCGTCATCACGGGCGCCAACAAGCGCCCGCTGAAGTCGCTCGCCGACATGCTCAAGGGCAAGCAGGGCCGGTTCCGTCAGAACCTGCTCGGCAAGCGCGTCGACTATTCGGGCCGTTCGGTGATCGTGGTCGGTCCCGAACTGCGCCTGCATCAGTGCGGCCTGCCGAAGAAGATGGCGCTCGAGCTGTTCAAGCCGTTCATCTATTCGCGGCTTGACGCCAAGGGCCTGTCCACCACGGTGAAGCAGGCCAAGAAGCTGGTCGAGAAGGAGCGGCCCGAGGTCTGGGACATCCTGGACGAGGTCATCCGCGAGCATCCGGTGCTGCTCAACCGCGCCCCGACGCTGCATCGCCTCGGCATCCAGGCGTTCGAGCCCGTGTTGATCGAAGGCAAGGCCATCCAGCTTCACCCGCTGGTCTGCTCGGCGTTCAACGCCGACTTCGACGGCGACCAGATGGCCGTGCACGTTCCGCTGTCGCTCGAAGCGCAGCTGGAAGCGCGCGTCCTGATGATGTCGACCAACAACATCCTGCATCCCGCGAACGGCCAGCCGATCATCGTGCCGTCGCAGGACATCGTGCTCGGTCTCTACTACGTCTCGATCATGCGCGAAGGCCTGCCCGGCGAGGGCAAGGCGTTCGGCGACATGGCCGAGCTCGAGCACGCGCTGCATGCGAAGGTCATCCACCTTCACACCAAGATCAAGTACCGGTGGGAAGGCATGGACGAGACCGGCAAGGTCTCCAAGCGGTGGATCGAGACCACCGCCGGCCGCGTCATGCTGGGTAACCTGCTGCCGAAGAACCCGCGCGTGACCTACGAGATCATCAACAAGCTGATGACCAAGCGCGAGATCTCGGGCGTCATCGACCAGGTCTACCGCCACTGCGGCCAGAAGGAGACGGTGATCTTCTGCGACCGCATCATGGCGCTCGGCTTCTACAACGCGTTCAAGGCCGGCATCTCGTTCGGGAAGGACGACATGGTCGTGCCGAACTCGAAGTGGAAGATCGTCGACACCACCCGTACGCTGGCGAAGGATTTCGAGCAGCAGTACAACGACGGTCTGATCACCCATGGCGAGAAGTACAACAAGGTCGTCGACGCCTGGTCGAAGGCCACGGAAGAAATCGCCAAGGCGATGATGAAGGAGATCTCCTCCACCAAGAAGACGGCCAGTGGAGCGGATGCCGACATCAACTCGATCTACATGATGGCTCACTCCGGTGCCCGCGGTTCGCCGGCCCAGATGCGCCAGCTCGCCGGCATGCGCGGCCTGATGGCCAAGCCGTCCGGTGAGATCATCGAGACGCCGATCATCTCGAACTTCAAGGAAGGCCTCTCGGTTCTCGAGTACTTCAACTCGACCCACGGCGCCCGCAAGGGCCTCGCGGACACCGCGTTGAAGACCGCGAACTCGGGCTACCTGACCCGTCGTCTGGTCGACGTCGCGCAGGACTGCATCATCACGCAGTCCGACTGCGGCACCAAGCTCGGCATCAAGATGCGCGCCATCGTCGATGCCGGCACGGTGGTGGCTTCGCTCGGCTCGCGCATCCTCGGACGCACGGCCTGCGAAGACATTCGTGACAGCTCGGGCAAGGTGATCATCAAGCGCGATACGCTGATGGAAGAAAGCCATCTGGACGCCATCCAGCAGGGTGGTGTGCAGGAGGTGAAGATCCGCTCGGCGCTGACCTGCGAACTCGTCAACGGCATCTGCGGCAAGTGCTACGGCCGCGACCTCGCCCGCGGCACGCCGGTCAACCACGGTGAAGCCGTCGGCGTCATCGCGGCGCAGTCGATCGGTGAGCCCGGCACCCAGCTGACCATGCGTACCTTCCACATCGGCGGTGCGGCGCAGCTCAACGAGCAGTCCTTCGTCGAAGCCAATTTCGACGGCAAGATCGTGATCCGGAACAAGGCCATCGCCCGCAACAGCGAAGGTCACCTGATCGCGATGGTGCGCAACATGGTGGTGGCGATCGTCGATGCCGACGGCACCGAGCGTGCGACGCACCGCGTCCAGTACGGCTCGCGTCTGCACGTCGACGAGGGCGACAACGTCAAGCGTGGCCAGCGCATCGTCGAGTGGGATCCCTACACCCGTCCGCTCCTCACCGAAGTCGAAGGTACGATCGGCTTCGAGGACCTGGTCGAGGGGCAGTCGATCTCGGAAACGCTCGACGAGGCCACCGGTATCGCCAAGCGTGTGGTCATCGACTGGCGCTCGACCCGCGGCGGCTCGGACCTGCGTCCGGCCATCGTGATCAAGGGCAAGGACGGCAAGGTGCTCAAGCTCGCCCGTGGCGGCGACGCCCGCTACATGCTGTCGGTCGACGCCATTCTCTCGGTCGACGTCGGAGCCAAGGTCAATCCGGGCGACATCCTCGCCCGTGTGTCGACCGAAAGCGCCAAGACGCGTGACATCACCGGCGGTCTGCCGCGGGTGGCGGAACTGTTCGAGGCCCGGCGTCCGAAGGATGCGGCGATCATCGCCGAAATCGCGGGCACCATCCGGTTCGGGCGCGACTACAAGAACAAGCGTCGCATCTCGATCGAGCCGATGGACAAGACCGAGGAGCCGCGCGAGTACCTGATCCCGAAGGGCAAGCACATCCACCTTCAGGACGGCGACGTCGTCGAAAAGGGCGACTTCATCGTCGAAGGCAACCCGGCGCCGCACGACATCCTTGCGGTCAAGGGCATCGAGGAGCTTGCGGCCTATCTGGTCAACGAGATCCAGGAGGTCTACCGGCTCCAGGGCGTGCTCATCAACGACAAGCACATCGAGGTGATTGTCCGTCAGATGCTCCAGAAGGTGGAAGTCACCGACCAGGGCGACACGGACATGATCTCCGGCGAGCAGGTCGACAAGATCGAGTTCGACGCGCTGAACCAGAAGGCCAGGGACGAGGGCAAGAAGCCCGCCACGGGGACGCCGGTTCTGCTCGGCATCACCAAGGCGAGCCTCCAGACCCGCTCGTTCTTCTCGGCGGCCTCGTTCCAGGAGACCACTCGCGTCCTCACGGAAGCGGCGGTCAACGGCAAGATCGATCCGCTCGAAGGCCTCAAGGAGAACGTCATCGTCGGCCGGCTGATCCCGGCGGGCACCGGCGCCTCAATGGCCAAGATCCGCGAAGTCGCGATGAAGCGCGACAAGCTGATTCTGGACGAGCGCGAGAAGCAGGCGGCAGTCGTGTCGCCTGCGCCGGAAGCGGAGCTTCCCGCGCTGCCGCCTGCGGAATGATGGTTCATCCGTAGGAATACCGAGGACAACGAAAAGGCCGGCGAAAGCCGGCCTTTTTGCTGCTTTGTTTGCCTGTTGCGGTGCGGGGTCAACCTTTGTTCATCTTCCCTTCAGCCGCAAAAGCGCTTCTGTTAAGGGAGCTTAGACCGGTGGTCCCGTGACGGGGGCAGGGCCGGAGACGACGGAACTCACATGCTTGATCTCGCAATCGTAGGCGGCGGCCCCGGCGGGCTGATGAGCGCCTGGTATCTGAAGCGTAAGCTCGGCGACCTCTGCCGCATCACCATCTTCGAGGCGTCCGACCGGCTCGGCGGCAAGATCGTCACGCGCAAATTCGATTCGGCGCCGGCGATGTACGAGGCCGGCGTCGCCGAGATCTACGATTACTCGATGACCGGTCCCGATCCCTTGCGCGAACTGATCCAGCATTTCGGGCTTCAGACCATTCCGATGGATGCCGAGCAGGTGCAGTTCGGCGGCGAACTGCTGAACGACGTCGCCGGCATGCGCCGCAAATACGGCGCCAAGACCGCGGCCGCCATCGAGCAGTTCCGCAAGCGCTGCACCGAAGTGATGTCGCCGATCGAATATTACGAAGGCGTCGGCGCGCACGACAACGAGAACCCCTGGGCCTACAAGACCGCCGAAGAGGTGCTCGACGAAGAGGTCGAGGATGAAACCGCCAAGCGCTTCTTCAAGGTGATGGCGCGCTCGGATATCGCGACCGAAAGCCACAACACCAACGGCCTCAATGCGCTCAAGAACTATCTGATGGACGTCGACGGCTATATCGGCCTCTACTCGATCCAGAACGGCAACGAGCAGCTGATCGAATGCCTGCAGTCGGAGGTCAACGCCGACATCCAGCTCAATCATCGCGTGCTCACCGTCGGCAAGGCGCCGACCGGCCGCTATCAGCTCAAGATGATGAACGGCAAGGGCCCGGAGACCCGCGACTTCGATCTCGTGCTGGTCTGCCTGCCGCATTCCTGGCTCGCCACCATGGGGTGGGAAGGCGAGCAGCTGCGCAAGTCGATGGTCAAGCACGTCTCGTATTTCGACCGTCCGGCGCATTACCTGCGCGTCTCGATCCTGTTCGATAGCCCGTTCTGGGGCGAGAAGATTCCCGGCGCCTGGTTCATGTCGGAAGCCTTCGGCGGCTGCTGCGTCTACAACGAGGGCGCGCGTCACGACGTCGGCAAGCACGGCGTGCTGAACTGGCTGATTCCCGGCTCCGACGCGCTGGCCTTCGCCAATCTGTCGGACCAGGAGCTGATCGATGCCGCGTTGAAATCGCTGCCGGCTTCGCTCGGGGACGCGCGGGCGCATTTCGTTGAAGGCAAGATCCATCGCTGGCTGTCGTCGGTGAACGCGATTCCCGGCGGCCTGCCGGTGCGCGACGTCATGACCAACCACCGCCCCGAGCCGAAGGAACATCCCGGGATCGTCGTGGTTGGCGACTATCTGTTCGATTCGACGCTGAACGGCCTGCTCGATTCCTCCGATGCTGCGACCGACATCATCCTCACCGAGATGATGCGCCTGCGCCGCGAGCGTGCGCAGGAGAAGGGCGAGCCGGTCTCCGACAAGATCGACCGCGACTATTTCGAGAATTATCGCGGCCTCGGTCCCTATAGTGAGGCGTGGAAGCACTTCACCGATCCCGATTATCTGACGAAGCTGATCGGCATCGTCTGGGGCAAGGCCAAGGGCGCCAAGCTGCTGGTCGCGGGCTCGGCCAGCGGCGAACTGGTCGGCGCGCTGCGCGAGCGCGGCATCGATGCGTGGGGCATCGAGAACAACCGCGCCATCCACGCCAAGACGCCGAAGGCGCTGAAGAAATACAACAGGCTCGGCTCGATCACAGATATGCCGTTCAAGGACGGCAGCTTCGACTTCGTGTTCGAGACCAGCCTCTGCCACGTGTCCCCGAAGCAGGTGGTCCGCGCGATCCGCGAGCTCAACCGCGTGGTCAAGACCGGCCTCGTGTTCGGCTCGATCACCTCGGACATGGCATCGGTGGTGATCGACCGCTACGACCTGCTGCGCGGGGTGAAGAAGCTCGGCACCTGGTGGGAATGGTCCGAATTGTTTTTCGGCAACGGTTTCGATCTGTCGATGCACCGCAAGGACTGCACCGATGCGCTCTGGGAGGCGACGCTCGCCGCGGGCAAGGGGCCTGGACAGTGGTACGCCGACGCGGACTCCTTGCGTTATTCGTTCTTCGACAAGGTCGAGGACGAGGACGACGACTAGCCCGAGGCAGCGGATCGGCTTCGCCAATTGCTTTGCCGAATTCATTCTGATCGCATAGAATCAGTGCAATAGCGGTCGCCGCTATTCCTGTTTTCTCCGCGGTCATGCCGGCCGTCAGCATCGGTTGGTTTCATGGCGTCCAAGCCCCTCCCGCCCGACAAACAGAAGCTTGCTGCCGAAGAGGCCGCCGAGCTCGAGGATAAGCTTGCGCCCGCCAAGCCGGACCTCGAGGACGACGACGAGGAGGAGGATGACGAGCTGGAGCTCGATGACGACGATGATGAGGACGAGGATCTCGTCGTCTTCACCGCGCGCGAGGCCGCCGGCGCGCTCGCAACCATCCTCGGTTTCGTCAAGCCGTTCCTCGCCAACTACAAGCGGATGCTGTCCTTCGTGGCGTTCGGCGTCTGCGTCGAGACGTTGTTCAACGTCATCATGCCGCTCAGCCTGAAATATCTGATCGACGACGCGCTCGGCGAGGAAGACTTCCAGGCCCTCTACAAGATCCTCGGCGTGCTCGCCGTCGCCGGCATCCTCACCTCGATCATCGCGGTCTGGTACGAGCGCTGGGACGCGCGGCTCGCGGCCTGCATCATCTCCGACGTGCGCAGGCGCCTGTTCGAGCATGTCCAGGAGCTGCCGGCGGCCTATTTCGGCCGCACCAGGCGCGGCGAGATCCTGTCGCGCTTTTCCGTCGACCTCTCGGCGTTCGAAGGCTCGGTCAAGACCTTCGCCAACAGCGCCGCGCTGCCGTTTCTCGAGCTAATCGCCGGCATCATCCTGATGGTATTCCTGAACTGGCAGCTCGCCGTGGTCGCGCTGCTGGTGTTCCCGATCACGCTGATCGGCCCGCGCATCCTCACCCCGAAAGCGGTGCAGGCCAATTACGAGCAGAAGCAGAACGAAAGCGCGCTGCTCGGCATGGTGCAGGAGAACGTCGCCGCGCAGGCGGTGATCAAGGCGTTCAGCCTGCAGCGCAAAATGTTCGGCTTCTTCCGCTTCCGCAACGACGAAACCCGCCACAAGATCGCGAATGCCGGCTTCCTGTCGACGATGGTGGAGCGCACGGTCACGATCTCGGTGTTGCTGCTGCACCTCGTCGTGCTCGCGATCGGCGCTTATCTGGCGACCAAGGGCCAGATCACCATCGGCACCTTCGTCACCTTCGAGAGCGCGTTCTGGGAGGTCTCCTACAACATCGCCCATGTGATGCATTTCATCCCGGTGTCGATCTCCTCGGCCGCCGCGATCCGGCACATGCAGGAGCTGCTGGACGAGCCGACGCGCGGCGCCGACCGGCCCGGCGCGCCCGATCTGCCGCGCATCACCAACGACATCACCTTCGACCACGTCACCTTCCAGTACGAGAACAGCCAGACGCCTGTGCTGGACAATCTCAGCCTCAAGCTCAACGTCGGCAAGCGCATTGCCATCGTCGGTCCCTCCGGGTCCGGCAAGAGCACGCTGCTCAATCTGATCCTGCGGCTTTATGTGCCCGACGAGGGTCGCGTCACCATCGACGGCGTCGACGTGCGCAAGGTGACGCTGGATTCGCTGCGCCGGAGCATGGCGGTGGTGTTCCAGGAGAACATGCTGTTCAACATGTCGATCCGCGAGAACATCCGGCTCGGCAAGGAAGGCGCGACCGATGCCGAGGTGGAGGAGGCCGCCAAGAAGGCCGAGATCCACCGCTACATCATGAGCTTGCCGCAGCGCTACGACACGCCCGTCGGCGAGCGCGGCGACACGCTGTCGGGCGGCCAGCGCCAGCGCATCGCCATCGCGCGCGCGATCATCCGCAACCCGTCGGTGCTGCTGCTGGACGAAGCGACCTCGGCGCTGGACCAGACCACGGAAGCCGCCATCAACCGCACCCTGCTCAAGGTCGCCAAGGGCCGCACCATGATCTGGTCGACCCACCGCCTGACTTCGGTGGTCGAGATGGACGAGATCATCGTGATTTCAGGGGGCAGGGCGATCGAGCGCGGCTCGCATGCCGAGCTGCTGGCGAAGAACGGCACCTATCGCAAGCTGTGGAACGACCAGATCCACCAGCCGCATGGCGGCGTCGCTCAGGCCGACGACGACAGCGACGACGACGATGAGGATGAAGACGACCTCGAGGATGATGAGGACGAGGACGACGAGGAGGAGTGACCGAGGAAGTTCGGCTCCAGATGAACCGCTCCTCCAAGCCGTCGCAGAAAGCCCTGAACCGACCAGGCGATGAAGCGCGCCCAGCGCTGTGCCGTCCAGTAGGGACTTGTCGCGGTCGACACCGAGCGGAAGTCGAACGCCTTCGCCGCCGCCCATTCGTCGCACTCCCGCTTGACCGGATCGGCGTAGAAGCCGGCGACCTTGCTCGCATCCATCCCGTCGGAGGCAAGCCACGCGGGGATGTAGACATTGCAGAGCCGCTCGACGTCGGTGAAGACCTTGTCGCAACCGGTGCCGGCAGCGGGGCAGGAGGTCGCGAAGGCGTCGCCCACCAGCACCAGGCCGGGCAGATCGCCAGCGTCGTTCACATAGAGATCGACCGGGCGAATCTTGATGTCGCCGGGAATGTCGAAGGCGCCGGTGATGCGCTTGAGCCGGGGCAGGGCGGCGTTCAGCGTCTCGGCCGGAGCCCGGCGCAGCTCGCGCAGCCAGGGATCGTCGAAGCTGCGATAGACGAACAGATTGGCCCGCATCCGGGTGCCAACCGGAAACAGCGTGATGTAGGCAAGGCGGTCGCTCGGCCGCTCCGAAAAGTAGGTCAGAGCCGGGAAGTCGAACGAAGTCCGCCCGGCCGGCACCACATCGAAGCCGATCGAGATCGAATGACAGGTGCTGACGATCTTGCGCGCGATGCCGAGCTGGTGGCGCAGACCGACATTGAGCCCATTGGCGAGCACGACCAGGCGGGCCGAGATCGTCTCGTCGTTGGAAAGCGTGACCCTCTGCCGCTCCGGGCTGGTCTCGACCGCGACGGCCTTGGCGCAGATGCGTTCGACGCCGGCAGGGATCTCGTCGCGGACAGCGTTAACCAGGGAATCGTAGAGGATGTTGAACTGCCGGCTTGGCGCCTTGTCGAGCAGATGGCCAAAGCGCGCGATCCAGTTCTCGCCCACGAAGGTCGCGCGGCGCAGCACCGATTCTCCGATTCCGGTCTTCAGGAATCGCTCGACCTGCACCTGGCCGCTGAGTTTCTCGACTCGAAAATCCGCCGGATAGCGCTCATGCGGATCGATCAGCACCGTCGAAATGCCGGCGCGGCCAAGCATTGCGGCGGCGGTCGAGCCGGACAATCCCCCGCCGATAATGGCAATGTCGGTGTACCGCATGGCGCCAATCTCTGCCGAAGGGGGCAGATTGACGCATCAACAGGAAAAAAAGCCTTAGCAGGCGATATAAAAGTATATTTCATCCGGGTGAAAATAGGGCGCCGCGGTAGCGGAACGGGCCCGGCGTGCCCACATCAGGCAGGCGCGATGCGAGCAGCGAGCGGGCAATTTCGACAGGCGCCAGAAGCGGTTTGTGACTGTCGTTTCACCTTGACTTGACCGATTCTCGCTTATAGAAAGCGCCTCACTTAACGACAGGCGGTGAGCATCGCCAACGTCGGTACGGACCACCTGCCTGATCCTTTTGGGATTGTCTGGCAGGCACCAACCTCGACGAATGCCGCTCAGACGCTGTCGATCATAGCTAGGCAATGCCAGTGCGATTCTAGTTCTCTTGAGCTTGTTCTCTTGAGATCGAATTCGGATGCATGACCTCAGTATGCGGGCCGCAGCGATGCTGACCGGCCTTGAGACTGCGGTCCTCTGTGGCGTCGAAGCGCTTTCCGCTCGGTGATGGAGCGGATGGCGCGATTTCGCTTTGTGCGGATTGATCCGTGCAGGGCGATCCGGTCGGGCGGACAGCTCGAAAGAATTTTGTGGTCCCGGCAACGGGCCGCGGCAAGACAGCAGGCCCGGAAGGGGCTGCGATAACAAAGGGTAAGGCCAGGATGCCGACGATCAACCAGCTGATCGCTCAACCGCGTGAAGTGCAGAAGTCGCGCAAGAAGGTGCCGGCGCTGCAGCAGTCGCCGCAGAAGCGTGGTGTTTGCACCCGCGTCTATACGACGACCCCGAAGAAGCCGAACTCGGCGCTTCGTAAGGTCGCCAAGGTGCGCCTGACCAACGGCTTCGAGGTGATCGGCTACATCCCCGGCGAGGGCCATAACCTCCAGGAGCACTCGGTGGTCATGATCCGCGGCGGCCGCGTCAAGGACTTGCCCGGCGTGCGCTACCACATCCTCCGCGGCGTTCTGGATACCCAGGGCGTCAAGAACCGTAAGCAGCGTCGTTCGAAGTACGGCGCCAAGCGTCCGAAGTAAGCGGGAACCAAGCCTATGTCTCGTCGCCACTCAGCGGAAAAGCGCGAAGTTCTCCCGGATCCGAAGTTCGGGAACATCATCGTCACCAAGTTCATGAACTCGGTGATGTACGCCGGCAAGAAGTCGGTCGCCGAAGGCATCGTCTACGGCGCGTTCGGCATCATCGAATCCAAGACCAAGCAGAACCCGCTCGGCGTGTTCGAACAGGCGCTCGAGAACGTCATGCCGACGATCGAGGTTCGCTCCCGCCGCGTCGGCGGCGCGACCTACCAGGTTCCGGTCGAAGTTCGTTCGACCCGCCGTCAGGCTCTGGGCATTCGCTGGCTGATCTCGGCTGCGCGCGAGCGCAACGAGAAGACCATGACCGAGCGCCTCTCGGCCGAACTCCTCGATGCCTCGAACAACCGTGGTAACGCCGTCAAGAAGCGTGAAGACGTGCACCGGATGGCGGAAGCCAACCGTGCGTTCTCGCACTATCGCTGGTAACGGCGAAACAAACGGACCCGCAAGGAACACCCCATGCCCCGCCAACATGCCATCGAAGACTACCGTAACTTCGGTATCATGGCGCATATCGACGCCGGCAAGACCACGACGACCGAGCGCATCCTCTATTACACCGGCAAGAGCCACAAAATCGGCGAAGTGCACGAAGGTGCCGCGACGATGGATTGGATGGAGCAGGAGCAGGAGCGTGGCATCACGATCACCTCGGCTGCGACCACCGCCTTCTGGGCCGGCAAGCGCCTGAACATCATCGACACCCCCGGCCACGTCGACTTCACCATCGAAGTCGAGCGTTCGCTGCGCGTGCTCGACGGCGCCGTCTGCGTGCTCGACTCGAACCAGGGCGTCGAGCCCCAGACCGAGACCGTCTGGCGCCAGGGCGACAAGTACAAGGTTCCGCGCATCGTCTTCGCCAACAAGATGGACAAGACCGGCGCCGACTTCTTCAAGTGCCTGTCCGACATCGTCGATCGCCTCGGCGCCAAGCCGATCGCGATCCAGCTTCCGATCGGTGCCGAGAACAACTTCAAGGGTCTCGTCGACCTCGTGAAGATGAAGGGCATCGTCTGGAACGACGAGTCGCTCGGCGCGAAGTTCGACTATGTCGACATTCCGGAAGACATGGTCGACCAGGCCAAGGAATACCGCGAGAAGATGGTGGAAGCCGCCGTCGAGCTCGACGACGACGCCATGGCCGCCTATCTCGACGGCAACGAGCCGGACGAGGCGACCCTCAAGAAGCTGCTCCGCAAGGCGGTGCTGACCGGTGCCTTTTATCCCGTGCTGTGCGGCTCGGCCTTCAAGAACAAGGGCGTGCAGCCGCTGCTCGACGCCGTCGTCGACTATCTGCCGTCGCCGATCGACGTGCCCGCGATCAAGGGCACCGACGATGCCGGCAACGAAGTCGTGCGCAAGGCGGACGACAAGGAGCCGCTGGCTCTGCTCGCGTTCAAGATCATGGACGACCCGTTCGTCGGCACCATCACCTTCTGCCGCATCTACTCCGGCGTTCTCCAGAGCGGCACCGGCGTCGTGAACTCGACCCGCGAGAAGAAGGAGCGCATCGGGCGCATGCTGTTGATGCATGCGAACAACCGCGAGGACATCAAGGAAGCCTATGCCGGCGACATCGTCGCGCTGGCCGGCCTGAAGGAAGCGCGCACCGGTGACACGCTGTGCGATCCCGACAAGCCGGTGATCCTGGAGAAGATGGAATTCCCCGAGCCGGTCATCGAGATCGCGATCGAGCCGAAGTCCAAGGCCGACCAGGAGAAACTGGGCGTGGCGCTGGCCAAGCTCGCCGCGGAGGATCCGTCCTTCCGCGTGTCGACCGACCAGGAGTCCGGCCAGACCATCCTCAAGGGCATGGGCGAACTCCATCTCGACATCAAGGTCGACATCCTCAAGCGTACCTACAAGGTCGACGCCAACATCGGCGCGCCGCAGGTTGCGTTCCGTGAGCGCGTCACCCAGAAGGCCGAGGTCAAGTACACCCACAAGAAGCAGACCGGCGGTACCGGTCAGTTCGCGGAAGTGTCGATCGTGGTCGAGCCGAACGAGCCCGGCAAGGGCTACGAGTTCGAGTCCAAGATCGTCGGCGGTGCGGTTCCGAAGGAATACATCCCCGGCGTCGAAAAGGGCCTCAACAGCGTGATGAGCTCCGGCGTGGTCGCGGGCTTCCCCGTGGTCGACGTCAAGGTCTCGCTGGTCGACGGCAAGTATCACGACGTCGACTCGTCGGCGCTCGCCTTCGAAATCGCTGCGCGTGCTGCATTCCGCGAGGCGCTGCAGAAGGGCAAGTCCGTCCTGCTCGAGCCGATCATGAAGGTCGAAGTGGTGACCCCGGAAGACTACACCGGCTCGGTCATCGGCGACCTGAATTCCCGGCGCGGTCAGATCCAGGGTCAGGACATGCGCGGCAATGCCAACGTCATCAACGCGATGGTGCCGCTCATGAACATGTTCGGTTACGTGAACAACCTGCGCTCGATGAGCCAGGGCCGCGCGACCTTCACCATGCAGTTCGACCACTACGCAGAAGCGCCGGCCAACGTGTCGGCAGAAGTCCAGAAGAAGTTTGCCTGATTGTCGTCGGTTGAAAGCTGACGATTGAACGGAGAGTCAAATGGCCAAAGCAAAGTTTGAACGTAACAAGCCGCACTGCAACATCGGCACCATCGGTCACGTCGACCATGGCAAGACGTCGCTGACCGCGGCGATCACCAAGGTTCTCGCCGAAGCCGGCGGTGCGACGTTCACCGCGTACGACCAGATCGACAAGGCGCCGGAAGAGAAGGCCCGCGGCATCACCATCTCGACCGCGCACGTCGAGTACGAGACCCCGA
This sequence comes from Bradyrhizobium sp. BR 10289, assembly GCF_019455385.1. Lineage (GTDB taxonomy): Bacteria > Pseudomonadota > Alphaproteobacteria > Rhizobiales > Xanthobacteraceae > Bradyrhizobium. Next base: position 78,034 of record NZ_JACOFR010000008.1, on the reverse strand, counting down.
ACCGCCACTACGCGCACGTCGACTGCCCCGGCCACGCCGACTACGTGAAGAACATGATCACCGGCGCCGCCCAGATGGACGGTGCGATCCTGGTCGTGTCGGCCGCTGACGGCCCGATGCCGCAGACCCGCGAGCACATCCTGCTCGCCCGTCAGGTCGGCGTGCCCGCGCTCGTCGTGTTCCTCAACAAGTGCGACATGGTCGACGATCCGGAGCTGCTCGAGCTCGTCGAGCTCGAGGTCCGCGAGCTGCTCTCCAAGTACGAATTCCCGGGCGACAAGATCCCGATCATCAAGGGCTCGGCGCTCGCCGCTCTCGAAGATTCGGACAAGAAGCTCGGCCACGACGCCATCCTCGAGCTGATGAAGAACGTCGACGAGTACATCCCGCAGCCGGAGCGTCCGATCGACCAGCCGTTCCTGATGCCGGTTGAAGACGTGTTCTCGATCTCGGGCCGCGGCACCGTCGTGACCGGCCGTGTTGAGCGCGGCATCGTCAAGGTCGGCGAGGAAATCGAGATCGTCGGTCTGCGCGCCACCCAGAAGACGACCGTCACCGGCGTCGAAATGTTCCGCAAGCTGCTCGATCAGGGCCAGGCCGGCGACAACATCGGTGCGCTGCTTCGCGGCACCAAGCGTGAGGACGTCGAGCGTGGTCAGGTTCTGGCCAAGCCGGGTTCGGTCAAGCCGCACACCAAGTTCAAGGCCGAGGCCTACATCCTCACCAAGGAAGAGGGCGGCCGCCACACCCCGTTCTTCACCAACTACCGTCCGCAGTTCTACTTCCGCACCACCGACGTGACCGGTGTCGTGCACCTGCCGGAAGGCACCGAGATGGTGATGCCGGGCGACAACATCGCGATGGAAGTGCACCTGATCGTGCCGATCGCGATGGAAGAGAAGCTCCGCTTCGCGATCCGCGAAGGCGGCCGCACCGTCGGCGCCGGCGTCGTCGCCTCGATCATCGAGTAATTACGAGAATAGGGACGGCGAGTAGCGAATGGTGACATTCGCTATTCGCTATTCGCCACCCACTGAAGAGAGACCACGGCAATGAACGGCCAAAACATTCGTATCCGTCTCAAGGCGTTCGACCATCGTATCCTCGATACGTCGACCCGCGAGATCGTGAACACGGCGAAGCGCACCGGCGCGCAGGTCCGCGGACCCATTCCGCTGCCCACCCGCATCGAGAAGTTCACCGTCAACCGTTCGCCCCACGTCGACAAGAAGAGCCGCGAGCAGTTCGAGATGCGCACTCACAAGCGCCTGCTCGACATCGTCGATCCGACCCCGCAGACCGTCGATGCTTTGATGAAGCTCGACCTGGCCGCCGGTGTCGACGTCGAGATCAAGCTCTAAGATTTTGGATCCCGTTCGCGTCAGCGGACAAAGAGAACAGGAAGCAAGCCGATGCGCTCCGGAGTGATCGCACAAAAGGTCGGGATGACGCGGGTCTTTACGGAGGCCGGCGAACATATCCCCGTGACCGTGCTGAAGCTCGGCAATTGCCAGGTCGTAGGCCACCGCACCGAAGAGAAGAACGGTTACGTCGCGCTCCAGCTCGGTTCTGGCGCCCGCAAGACCGTTTACATGCCCAAGGCCGAGCGCGGCCAGTTCGCGGTCGCCAAGGTCGAGCCGAAGCGCCGGGTCGAGGAATTCCGCGTCACCGCGGATGCCATGATCCCGGTCGGCGCCGAGATCCAGGCCGATCACTTCGTCGTCGGCCAGTTCGTCGACGTCACCGGCACCTCGGTCGGTAAGGGCTTCGCCGGCGGTATGAAGCGCTGGAACTTCGGCGGTCTGCGCGCCACGCACGGCGTGTCGATCTCGCACCGTTCGATCGGTTCGACCGGTGGCCGTCAGGACCCCGGCAAGACCTGGAAGAACAAGAAGATGCCCGGTCACATGGGTGTCGACCGCATCACCACGCTCAACCTCCGCGTCGTCCAGACCGATGTCGAGCGCGGCCTGATCCTCGTCGAAGGCGCCGTTCCCGGCTCCAAGGGCGGCTGGATCCGCGTGCGTGACGCCGTCAAGAAGCCGCTGCCGAAGGAAGCTCCGAAGCCCGGCAAGTTCAAGGTTGCTGGCGACGAAGCCGCTGAAGCCGCTCCGGCTGCGCAGGAGGCGTGAGATGGAATTGAAGGTCACCACCCTCGAAGGTAAGGAAGCCGGCTCCGTCCAGCTGTCCGACGCCATTTTCGGTCTCGAGCCGCGCGAAGACATCATCGCGCGCTGCGTGCAGTGGCAGCTCAACAAGCGCCAGGCCGGCACCCACAAGGCCAAGGGCCGCGCCGAGATTTGGCGCACCGGCAAGAAGATGTACAAGCAGAAGGGCACCGGCGGTGCTCGTCACGGCTCGGCCCGCGTGCCGCAGTTCCGTGGCGGTGGCCGTGCCTTCGGTCCGGTGGTGCGTTCGCACGCCACCGACCTGCCGAAGAAGGTCCGTGCGCTCGCTCTCAAGCATGCGCTCTCGGCCAAGGCCAAGGACGGCGATCTCGTCGTGATCGAGAAGGCCGCGCTGGAAGCCGCCAAGACCAAGGCGCTGCTCGGTCACTTCTCGGGCCTGGGGCTCACCAACGCCCTGATCATCGACGGCGCCGAGCTCAACAACGGCTTCGCCGCTGCGGCCCGCAACATCCCGAACATGGACGTGCTGCCGATCCAGGGCATCAACGTCTATGACATCCTGCGCCGTCAGAAGCTCGTTCTGACCAAGGCCGCCATCGATGCGCTGGAGGCGCGCTTCAAATGAGCAAGAACATCGAGCCTCGCCACTACGACGTGATCCTGTCGCCGGTCGTGACCGAAAAGGCGACGATCGCTTCGGAGCACAACAAGGTGCTGTTCAAGGTGGCTGCCAAGGCCACCAAGCCGCAGATCAAGGAAGCGATCGAGAAGCTGTTCGACGTCAAGGTCAAGAGCGTCAACACGCTGGTCCGCAAGGGCAAGGTCAAGGTCTTCCGCGGCAATCTCGGTTCGCAGTCGAACAGCAAGCGCGCGATCGTGACCCTCGAAGAGGGCCACCGGATCGACGTCACCACCGGTCTGTAAGGTCGTACGACGATGGCACTGAAGACATTCAATCCCACGACGCCGGGCCAGCGCCAGCTGGTCATGGTCGATCGTTCGGCCCTCTACAAGGGCAAGCCGCTGAAGGCGCTCACCGAGGGCAAGAAGTCCTCGGGTGGCCGCAACAACACCGGCCGCATCACCGTGCGCTTCCGCGGCGGCGGTCACAAGCAGACGCTGCGCACCGTCGACTTCAAGCGCGAGAAGATCGACGTTCCCGCGACCGTCGAGCGGCTGGAATACGATCCGAACCGCACCGGCTTCATCGCCCTGATCAAGTATCAGGACGGCGAGCAGGCCTACATCCTGGCGCCGCAGCGCCTGGCCGTGGGTGACACCATCGTCGCCGGCAACTATGTCGACGTGAAGCCGGGCAACGTCATGCCGCTCGGCAACATGCCGGTCGGCACGATCATCCACAACATCGAGGTCAAGATCGGGAAGGGCGGCCAGCTCGCCCGTTCCGCCGGCACCTACGCCCAGCTCGTCGGCCGCGACCAGGACTACGTCATCATCCGCCTGAACTCGGGCGAGCAGCGCCTGGTGCACGGCCGTTGCCGTGGCACGATCGGCGCGGTGTCGAACCCGGATCATATGAACACCTCGATCGGCAAGGCCGGTCGCAAGCGTTGGATGGGCCGTCGCCCGCACAACCGCGGTGTCGCGATGAACCCGATCGACCATCCGCATGGCGGTGGTGAAGGTCGTACGTCCGGTGGTCGTCACCCGGTCACCCCGTGGGGCAAGCCGACCAAGGGCAAGAAGACCCGCACCAACAAGTCGACCAACAAATTCATTCTCCTAAGCCGCCACAAGCGGAAGAAGTAAGGAACGCCGGACATGGTTCGTTCAGTCTGGAAAGGCCCGTTCGTCGAGGGTTCTCTGCTCAAGAAGGCAGATGCCGCCCGTGCGTCCGGCCGTCACGACGTCATCAAGATCTGGAGCCGTCGCTCGACGATCCTGCCGCAGTTCGTCGGCCTGACCTTCGGCGTCTACAACGGTCAGAAGCACGTGCCGGTGGCCGTCAACGAGGAAATGGTGGGTCACAAGTTCGGCGAGTTCTCGCCGACCCGGACCTTCCATGGCCACTCCGGCGACAAGAAAGCCAAGAAGGCTTGAGGATTAAACGATGAGCAAACCCAAGCGCGAACGGAGCCTCGCCGAGAACGAGGCCAAGGCGGTCGCCCGCATGCTGCGGGTGAGCCCGCAGAAGCTGAACCTGGTCGCCCAGCTCATTCGCGGCCGGAAGGCGGCCGCTGCGCTCGCCGACCTGCAGTTCTCGCGCAAGCGGATCGCGGTCGACGTGAAGAAGTGCCTGGAATCGGCGATCGCCAACGCCGAGAACAACCACGACCTCGACGTCGACGATCTCGTCGTGGCGCAGGCCTTCGTCGGCAACGGCCTCGTGATGAAGCGCTTCGCCGCCCGCGGCCGTGGCCGCTCGGGCCGTGTCTACAAACCGTTTTCGCAGCTGACGATCATCGTTCGTCAGGTCGAAGCTGAAGCCGCCGCTTAAGGGCGCAGGAGAACACGATGGGTCAAAAGATCAATCCGATCGGTCTGCGCCTCGGCATCAACCGGACCTGGGATTCCCGCTGGTTCGCCGGCAAGCAGGAATACGGCAAGCTGCTGCACGAGGACGTCAAGATCCGCGAGATCCTGCACAAGGAGCTCAAGCAGGCGGCCGTCGCCCGCATCGTGATCGAGCGTCCGCACAAGAAGTGCCGCGTCACCATCCACTCGGCTCGTCCGGGCGTGGTGATCGGCAAGAAGGGCGCCGACATCGACAAGCTGCGCAAGAAGGTCGCGGACATCACCTCGTCCGACGTGGTCATCAACATCGTCGAAATCCGCAAGCCGGAACTCGACGCGACGCTGGTGGCGGAATCGATCGCGCAGCAGCTGGAGCGCCGCGTGGCGTTCCGCCGTGCCATGAAGCGCGCCGTGCAGTCGGCGATGCGTCTCGGCGCGGAAGGCATCCGCATCAACTGCTCGGGTCGTCTGGGCGGTGCGGAAATCGCGCGCATGGAGTGGTACCGCGAAGGTCGCGTGCCGCTGCACACGCTGCGCGCCGACATCGACTACGGCGTTGCGACCGCGTTCACGACCTTCGGCACCTGCGGTGTCAAGGTCTGGATCTTCAAGGGCGAGATCCTCGAGCACGATCCGATGGCCCAGGACAAGAGAATGGCCGAAGGCGAGACCAGCGGCAGTGGTGATCGCGGCGGCCGTGGACGCCGTGACAACGCTGCGGCCTGATCCGCGTCGAGAATTTGAGGGCTTGAAGCCATGATGCAACCTAAGAAAACGAAGTTCCGGAAGGCGCATAAGGGCCGTATCCACGGCGTTGCGTCGTCGGGCGCGACGTTGGCGTTCGGCCAGTTCGGCCTGAAGGCGACCGAGCCGGAGCGCGTCACCGCGCGCCAGATCGAAGCCGCTCGCCGCGCGCTGACCCGTCACATGAAGCGCGCCGGCCGCGTCTGGATCCGCGTGTTCCCCGATCTTCCGGTGTCGAAGAAGCCGGCCGAAGTCCGCATGGGCTCCGGCAAGGGTTCGCCGGAACTGTGGGTGGCGCGCGTCAAGCCGGGCCGGGTACTGTTCGAGATCGACGGCGTGAACACCCAGACGGCGCGCGAAGCGCTGACGCTGGCGGCCGCCAAGCTGCCGATCAAGACGCGCTTCGTCGAGCGCATTGCGGAGTAATGGCCATGGCACAGATGAAGATCGAAGACATCCGCGCGATGAGCCCCGACCAGCAGGATGACGCCATCCTGAACCTGAAGAAGGAGCGCTTCAACCTGCGCTTCCAGCGCGCCACCGGGCAGCTCGAGAACACCTCGCGCCTGCGCGAGGCTCGCCGTGACATCGCCCGGATCAAGACCGTCGCCGCGCAGACGCGCGCGAAGAAGAAGTAAGAGGCTTACGAAGATGCCGAAACGTACTTTGCAGGGCGTGGTCGTCAGCGACAAGCAAGCCAAGACCATCGTGGTGCGCGTCGACCGCCGCTTCACGCACCCGATCTACAAGAAGACGATCCGCCGGTCGAAGAACTACCACGCGCACGACGAGAGCAACGAGTTCAAGCCGGGCGACATGGTGTGGATCGAGGAATCGAAGCCGATTTCGAAGTTGAAGCGCTGGGTCGTGATCCGGGGCGAACACAAGAAAAGCGCCTGATCGGTTGGCTTTAGCCGACTGACTTCAGGGAAATGTTGAGCGCCGGCTGGGCTGGCGCAAAGAGAAAGAGGACGAGGTGCATCAATGATTCAGATGCAGACCAACCTCGACGTGGCCGACAATTCTGGCGCACGCCGTGTCATGTGTATCAAGGTGCTCGGGGGTTCCAAGCGCCGCTACGCCACGATCGGCGACATCATCGTCGTCTCGATCAAGGAAGCGATTCCGCGTGGCAAGGTGAAGAAGGGCGACGTGATGAAGGCCGTCGTGGTGCGCGTCCGCAAGGACATCCGCCGCGCCGACGGTTCGGTCATCCGCTTCGACCGCAACGCCGCCGTTCTGATCAACAACCAGTCCGAGCCGGTCGGCACCCGTATCTTCGGGCCCGTGCCGCGCGAGCTGCGCGCCAAGAACCACATGAAGATCATCTCGCTCGCGCCGGAGGTGCTGTAATGGCTGCCAAGATCCGCAAGGGCGACAAGGTCGTCGTGCTGACCGGCCGCGACAAGGGTCGCACCGGTGAAGTGTTCGAGGTTCGTCCCGACGCCGGCACGGCGCTGGTGCGCGGCATCAACATGGTCAAGCGTCACCAGAAGCAGACGCAGGCCCAGGAGGGCGGCATCATCTCCAAGGAGTCGCCGATCCAACTGTCCAACATCGCGTATGTCGGCAAAGACGGAAAGCCGACCCGCGTCGGATTCAAGATTCTGGCGGACGGCAAGAAGGTCCGCATCGCCAAGCGCTCGGGAGCTGAGATCGATGGCTGAGGCCGCTTACACCCCGCGCCTGCGCGCGGAATACGACGCGAAGATCCGCACGGCCATGACCGAGAAGTTCGGTTATGAGAACGTGATGCAGGTTCCTCGCCTGGACAAGGTCGTGCTGAACATGGGCGTTGGCGACAGCGTCAATGATCGCAAGAAGGCCGAGACCGCCGCTGCCGAGCTGACCCAGATCGCCGGCCAGAAGGCGATCGTGACCTACTCGCGTATCGCGATCGCGACCTTCAAGCTGCGTGAGAACCAGCCGATCGGCTGTAAGGTCACGCTGCGCAAGGCCCACATGTACGAGTTCATCGATCGCCTGGTCAACGTCGCGCTGCCGCGCGTCCGCGACTTCCGCGGCCTGAACCCGAAGAGCTTTGACGGCCGCGGCAACTACTCGCTCGGCATCAAGGAGCACATCATTTTCCCCGAGATCGACTTCGACAAGGTCACCGAAGCCCGCGGTATGGACATCACGGTCTGCACCACGGCCAAGACCGACGAAGAGGCGAGGGCCTTGTTGACCGCTTTCAATTTCCCGTTCCGGCAGTGAGACGCTGACCTAAAGCCTCTCAAACGCGGATACCCAGGAGCCAAGCATGGCAAAGAAGAGTTCAGTCGAGAAGAACAACCGGCGCAAGCGGATGGTGAAGAACGCCGCCCCGAAGCGCGAACGGTTGAAGGCGATCATCGCCGACAAGACGCTGCCGATGGAGGAGCGGTTCGCCGCCACCCTGAAGCTCGCGGAAATGCCGCGCAATTCGTCGGCGACCCGCATCCGTCTGCGTTGCGAGCTGTCGGGCCGCCCGCGCTCGAACTATCGCAAGAACAAGCTGTCCCGTATCGCGCTCCGCGACCTTGGCTCCAAGGGCATGGTCCCGGGCCTCGTCAAGTCGAGCTGGTAAGGAGGGTCGTTTAGATGTCTACGCACGATCCAATCAGCGATCTGATCACCCGCATCCGCAACGCGCAGATGCGATCGAAGACCAAGGTCTCGACGCCCGGCTCGAAGATGCGCGAGAACGTGCTCGAGGTCCTCAAGACCGAGGGCTACATCCGCGGCTACGCCACGCTCGAGCACTCCTCGGGCCGCAGCGAGATCGAGATCGAGCTGAAGTATTTCGACGGCGAGCCCGTCATCCGCGAGATCGAACGTGTCTCCAAGCCCGGGCGCCGCGTCTACGCCTCGGTGAAGAACCTGCCGCGGGTCAACAACGGGCTCGGCATTTCGGTGTTGTCGACGCCGAAGGGGATCATGGCCGACCACAGCGCGCGCGACGCGAATGTGGGCGGTGAAGTCCTCTTCACGGTGTTCTGAGAAGGATTTTTCATCCATGTCACGAGTTGGCAAAAGGCCTGTGGCGGTTCCGTCGGGTGTGACCGCGACCGTCGATGGGCAGACCGTCAAGATGAAGGGGCCGAAGGGCCAGCTTCAGTTCGTCGTTCATGACGACGTCGAGGTGAAGCTCGAGAGCGGCCAGATCAAGGTCAAGCCGCGCGCCGAGACCAACCGCGCCCGCGCGCTGTACGGTACCGCTCGCGCCCAGGTCGCGAATCTGGTCGAAGGCGTCACCAAGGGCTTCGAGAAGAAGCTCGAGATCACCGGCGTCGGTTACCGCGCCGCGATGCAGGGCAAGAACCTGCAGCTCGCGCTCGGCTACAGCCACGACGTTATCTACCAGATCCCGGAAGGGATCACGATCGCCGTGCCGAAGCCGACCGAGATCACGGTGTCGGGCAGCGACATCCAGCGCGTCGGCCAGGTCGCGGCCGAGATCCGCAGCTATCGCCCGCCGGAGCCCTACAAGGGCAAGGGCGTCAAGTATGTTGGCGAATTCATCTTCCGCAAGGAAGGCAAGAAGAAGTAACGGAGCCGGTCATGTCCAAAGCCAAGGTTACGAATGCCCGGCGCAAGCGGAGTGTGCGGCTGAAGCTGCGCCGCTCCGGTGGTGGCCGTCCGCGTCTGTCGGTGTTCCGCTCGTCCAAGCACATCTACGCCCAGGTCATCGACGATCTGAAGGGCGAGACGCTGGCCTCTGCCTCCTCGCTCGAGAAGGCGATGCGCGACGGCGGCAAGACCGGCGCCGACATCGATGCGGCGAAGGCGGTCGGCAAGCTGCTGGCCGAGCGTGCCGCCGAGAAGGGCGTCAAGGAAGTCGTGTTCGATCGCGGCAGCTACCTCTACCACGGGCGCGTCAAGGCTCTCGCCGACGCCGCGCGTGAGAGCGGGCTGAGCTTCTAACAGAATTTGAGGATTGAGGCGCAAGCCTCTGAAGGATTGGAAAAACCATGGCAGAACGCGAACAGCGTGGTGGACGCGATCAGCGCGGCGGCGGACGTGAGCGCAAGGAGCGCGAGGAGCGCGACAGCGAGTTCGTTGATAAGCTCGTCCACATCAACCGCGTGGCGAAGGTGGTCAAGGGCGGCAAGCGCTTCGGTTTCGCAGCGCTGGTCGTGATCGGCGACCAGAAGGGCCGCGCCGGCTTCGGTCACGGCAAGGCGCGCGAAGTGCCCGAGGCGATCCGCAAGGCCACCGAGTCCGCCAAGCGCAATTTGACCCGTGTGTCGCTGCGCGAGGGCCGCACGCTGCATCACGACATCGCCGGCCGTCATGGCGCGGGCCGTGTCTACCTGCGTGCAGCTCCGGCCGGTACCGGCATCATCGCCGGCGGCCCGATGCGCGCCGTGTTCGAGACGCTCGGCGTCCAGGACGTGGTCGCCAAGTCGATCGGCTCGTCGAACCCCTACAACATGGTTCGCGCGACCTTCGACGCGCTGAAGCATCAGGATTCGCCGCGTTCGGTCGCAGCCCGCCGCAACATCAAGGTGTCCACTCTGCAGTCGCGCCGTATCGGTGGCGATGCCGAGGCGGCTGCCGACTAACGGAATCTCTGGAGTAGATCCCCATGGCCAAGGCCAGCAAGACGATCAAGCTCGAGCAGATCGGCAGCGCGATCCGCCGCCATCACTCGCAGCGCTCGACGCTGATCGGGCTCAAGCTCAACAAGATCGGCCGTACCAGCGAACTGCAGGACACGCCTGCGGTGCGCGGCATGATCGAGAAGGTTCACCATCTCGTCCGTATCGTCGACGAGAAGTAAGAAGCGGCGCGCGATCCCGAAGGCAGGTTGCCTGTTTTCGGTGAAGATCGTGCGCAAGACACAAGGAGAAGGGCGATGAAGCTCAGCGATATCGCCGACAACGCCGGCTCGCGCAAGAAGCGTATGCGCGTCGGCCGCGGCATCGGTTCGGGCAAGGGCAAGCAGTCCGGCCGCGGCGGCAAGGGCCAGACCGCGCGTTCGGGCGTGCGCATCAAGGGTTTCGAAGGCGGTCAGATGCCGTTGCATCGCCGTCTGCCCAAGCGCGGCTTCAACAACATCTTCCGCGTCGAGTTCGCCGAGATCAATCTCGACCGGCTCCAGGACGCCGTCGATGCCAAGAAGATCGACACCGGCAGCGCCGTGACCATGGAGGCCCTGGTGAAGGCGGGCGTGCTGCGCCGCGCCAAGGCCGGCCTGCGGCTGCTCGGCCGCGGCGAGCTCAAGTCCAAGCTCAACATCGAGGTGCACGGCGCCACCAAGACCGCGATCGCCGCGGTCGAGAAGGCCGGCGGTTCGGTGAAGATCCTCGCCCCTGCCAAGGAAGAAGGCGAGGCGGCGTAACAACTGCGTCATTGGCCCGCGCCTCGCGGGCCTTTACGCATGCGGGACGTGGACTTATCGAAGCAGAGCCCCAGATAATGTCCGGCGTCCGCTCTATTTAGCCCGGCCGCGGGCATGACGGCGCAACAGGCGGCGGGAGAAAGTCCAAGATGGTCTCTGCAGCGGAACAACTGGCAGCCAACCTCAATTTCGGCGCGTTTGCCAAGGCCGACGAACTGAAGAAGCGCATCTGGTTCACCCTGGGTGCGCTGCTCGTTTATCGGCTCGGGACCTACATCCCTCTGCCCGGCATCGATCCCAACATCTGGGAGCAGGTGTTCAAGTCCCAGGCGGGCGGCATCCTCGGCATGTTCAATATGTTCGCCGGCGGCGGCATCCACCGCATGGCGATCTTCGCGCTGAACATCATGCCGTACATCTCGGCCTCGATCATCATCCAGCTCCTCACCACCGTCTCGCCGCAGCTCGAGGCGCTGAAGAAGGAAGGTGAGGCGGGCCGCAAGCTGCTGAACCAGTACACCCGCTATCTCACGGTCATCTTGGCCGCGTTCCAGTCCTACGGCATTGCGGTCGGCCTCGAAGGCGCCGGCAATGTCGTCAGCGATCCCGGCATGTTCTTCCGCCTGTCCACGGCGATCACGCTGACCGGCGGCACCATGTTCCTGATGTGGCTCGGCGAGCAGATCACCTCGCGCGGCATCGGCAACGGCATCTCGCTGATCATTCTCTCTGGCATCGTCGCCGAGCTGCCCGCCGCGCTCGCCAACATGCTGGAGCTCGGCCGTCAGGGCGCGATGTCGACCGGCCTGATCCTGGTCGTGATCGTGATGGCGGTCGCCGTGATCGCCTTCATCGTGTTCATGGAGCGCGCCCAGCGCCGGCTGCTGATCCAGTATCCGAAGCGCCAGGTCGGCAACAAGATGTTCGAGGGCCAGTCCTCGCATCTGCCGCTCAAGCTCAACACCTCGGGCGTGATCCCGCCGATCTTCGCGTCTTCGCTGCTGCTGCTGCCGACCACGGTTGCGAACTTCAACGCGGGCAGCGGGCCGGAATGGTTCCAGTGGATCACCACCCAGCTCGGCCATGGCCGTCCGCTGTTCCTGATCCTCTATCTCGCGCTGATCGTGTTCTTCGCGTTCTTCTATACCGCGATCGTGTTCAACCCGACCGAGACCGCGGACAATCTGAAGAAACATGGCGGCTTCATTCCGGGCATCCGTCCCGGCGAGCGCACCGCCGAATATATCGATTACGTGCTGTCGCGTATTACCGTGTTAGGTGCGATCTATCTCGCGATCGTCTGCTTGATCCCGGAGATCCTGATCTCCTACGCCTCGGTGCCGTTCTACTTCGGCGGCACCTCGCTGCTGATCGTCGTCAGTGTCACCATGGACACCGTGGCGCAGGTGCAGGGCTATCTGCTGGCCCATCAGTACGAAGGCCTGATCCGCAAGTCGAAGCTGCGCGGCCGCCGCCGCTAAGCGCTTCAATCGGCGGCGCGACCGCGCCGCCGATTCGCCACGCGAGCAACGCGCGGCGCCCGTGCAAGCAGTCGACAAGCCGTTCGGTGGCTTCGGCAGAGCGGCTCCCGACGCGGCGCAATCGCTGATTTCAAAGCCCTTCTTGGCGTCCGCCCGTCCGCTCCCTTATGATATGGGTAGCGGTGCGGCGCCGATTATGGTTTGCACTGTTGCTGAACTTTCAAACACAGGTGCGCGACGTATCGCTCACCAATCGGGGGGCGTACGCCGATGAGAATTATACTTCTTGGACCGCCAGGATCGGGTAAGGGGACCCAGGCGCAGCTGCTGGTGCAGCGCTACGGCATCGTCCAGCTCTCGACCGGTGAGATGTTGCGTGCAGCCGTCGCGGCGGGCACACCGGTCGGGCTGAAGGCCAAGGAGATCATGGCTGGCGGCGGCCTCGTGCCTGACGACGTCGTGGTGGGAATCATCTCCGATCGCATCGACCAGCCGGACGCCAGGAACGGTTTCATCCTCGACGGCTTCCCGCGCACCGTGGGGCAGGCCGAAGCGCTGGATGAGCTGCTCAAGCACAAGCACCTCAAGCTCGACGCTGTGATCGAGCTCCGCGTCAACGAGAGCGCGCTGCTGAGTCGCGTCGAGACCCGCGTGGCCCAGATGCGGGAGCGCGGGGAGGAGGTTCGGGTCGACGATACCCCCGAGGTCCTGACCAAGCGCCTGGCCAGCTACCGGAGCCAGACGGAACCGCTGATTCACTACTATTCCGAGCGGCGGAAGCTCTCCACCATCGACGGCATGATGGCAATTGACGAGGTCACCCGCGCCATCCACCGCCAGCTGCTGGCGCTGGGGGCGGTCGAGCCCAAGACGCACGCCCGCAGCGCCGCGAAGGCGGCCCCGGCCAAAAAGGCCAAGGCAGCGAAGAAGAAGGCGGCGAAAAAGCCCGCGAAAGCGGCTAAAAGGCCCTCCAAATCGACCAAAACCGCCAAGAAAGCGGCCAAACAGGCCGTGAAGGGTGCCAAGAAGGCCGTCAAGAAAACGGTCAAAAAGGCAGCCAAGAAAACGGCCAAAACGGCCGTCAAAAAAGCTTCGAAGAAGGGACCAAAAAAGGTCACGAAAAAGCGAGCCAAACGCTAGCAGCGGTTGACGAAAGCCCCTGGAATCCCCTAATAAGCCCCGCATCCAAGTCGGATAGTTTCATACGATGCCGGGCCCCAGGAAGACCGGGGGTGGGCGTCGTGTTCGCGTTTGTGAACACCTGCCCGAGAACGCAAGCACTTAAAGCCCGATCCTGACGAGGGTCGGCAACAGGAGAGAAGGCCGTGGCCCGTATTGCCGGCGTGAACATTCCCACCAACAAGCGCGTGCTGATCGCGCTCCAGTACATCCATGGCATCGGCCCGAAGATCGCCGGTGACATCATGGAGAAAGTGAAGATCGCCGAGGATCGTCGCGTCAATCAGCTCAGCGACGCCGAGGTGCTCCAGATCCGCGAAGTGATCGACCGCGACTATCTCGTCGAGGGCGACCTGCGTCGTGAGGTCGGCATCAACATCAAGCGTCTGATGGACCTCGGCTGCTATCGCGGCCTGCGCCATCGTCGCGGTTTGCCGGTGCGCGGTCAGCGGACCCACACCAATGCGCGTACGCGCAAGGGTCCGGCCAAGGCCATCGCCGGCAAGAAGAAGTAAACTGGTGAATTGAGAGTGGCGAATGGCGGGTAGGGGAGTTTCCCTATTCGCCGTTCGCTACTCGCTATTTGCTTTCACAGGTGTAGCCGCTGGCATTACGGCGGCGTTTGAGATCTCCAGGAAAGGTCATCTATGGGCAAGGAAGCCACCCGCGTTCGTCGTCGTGAGCGCAAGAACATCGCCTCCGGCGTCGCGCACGTGAACTCGTCGTTCAACAACACGACCATCACCATCACCGACGCGCAGGGCAACACGATTGCCTGGTCCTCCGCCGGCACGATGGGCTTCAAGGGTTCGCGCAAGTCGACCCCGTACGCCGCGCAGGTTGCCGCCGAAGACGTGTCGAAGAAGGCGCAGGAGCACGGCATGCGCACGCTGGAAGTCGAGGTCGCTGGTCCCGGTTCGGGCCGCGAGTCGGCGCTCCGTGCGCTCCAGGCCGCGGGCTTCACCGTCACCTCGATCCGCGACGTGACCACGATCCCGCACAACGGTTGCCGTCCGCGCAAGCGTCGGCGCGTTTGATTTTTGAGGAGTTGCGGGCGCATCGGCGCCCGCAATGACTTTGCAAGAAGCCGCGGGTGCGACCTGCGGCCTTTCTCCAACGCCAGTATTTGATGCCTCAAATCGACTGGCCTGTATGGGTGAAACAGTGACGATCCAGAAAAATTGGCAAGAACTGATTCGGCCGAACAAGCTCCAGGTGACCCCCGGCAGCGATTCGACCCGCTTTGCGACCATCGTCGCCGAGCCGCTCGAGCGCGGCTTCGGCCAGACCCTCGGCAACGCGCTGCGCCGCATTCTGCTCTCCTCGCTCCAGGGCGCGGCGGTGCAGTCGGTGCACATCGACGGCGTGCTGCACGAGTTCTCCTCGATCGCTGGCGTCCGTGAGGACGTCACCGACATCGTGCTCAACATCAAGGACATCTCGATCAAGATGCAGGGCGAAGGCCCCAAGCGCATGGTCGTGAAGAAGCAGGGTCCGGGCGTCGTCACCGCCGGTGACATCCAGACCGTCGGCGATGTCGTCGTGCTCAACCCGGAGCTCCAGATCTGCACCCTCGACGAGGGCGCCGAGATCCGCATGGAGTTCACGGTCGCCACCGGCAAGGGCTACGTGCCCGCCGAGCGCAATCGTCCCGAGGACGCCCCGATCGGCCTCATCCCGGTCGACAGCCTGTACTCGCCGGTCCGCAAGGTCTCCTACAAGGTCGAGAACACCCGCGAGGGCCAGATCCTCGACTACGACAAGCTGACCATGACGATCGAGACCAACGGCGCGATCTCGCCGGATGACTCGGTGGCTTACGCCGCGCGCATCCTGCAGGATCAGCTCAACGTGTTCGTCAACTTCGAAGAGCCGCGCAAGGAAGTCGCCCAGGAGATCATCCCGGACCTCGCCTTCAACCCGGCCTTCCTCAAGAAGGTGGACGAGCTCGAGCTGTCGGTGCGTTCGGCCAACTGCCTGAAGAACGACAACATCGTCTACATCGGCGACCTCGTGCAGAAGTCGGAAGCCGAAATGCTTCGCACGCCGAACTTCGGCCGCAAGTCGCTGAACGAGATCAAGGAAGTGCTGGCCCAGATGGGTCTGCATCTCGGCATGGAAGTGCCGGGCTGGCCGCCGGAGAACATCGACGAGCTCGCCAAGCGCTTCGAAGATCACTACTGATCGACTTCACCGTGACGGCCGGCGTCCCCGGCCGTCATTTTTACGGGCGAACGCAGGAAGCCCACCTGAGCAACTGGTCCGACGAACCGTCGCGGCAGTTCTAAAACAAGGAATAGTTACATGCGTCACGGCAAGGTTCATCGGAAGCTCAACCGCACGGCCGAGCATCGCCGCGCGATGTTCGCCAACATGTGCGCCGCGCTGATCAAGCACGAGCAGATCGTCACCACGCTGCCCAAGGCCAAGGAGCTTCGTCCGATCGTCGAGAAGCTCGTGACCCTCGGCAAGAAGGGCGGCCTGTCCATGCGCCGCCAGGCGATCTCCGAGATGCGCGACAAGGACCAGGTCAAGAAGCTGTTCGACGTGCTGGCGCCCCGCTACAAGGATCGCCAGGGCGGCTACACCCGCATCATCAAGGCCGGCTTCCGCTACGGCGACAACGCCGCGATGGCCGTGATCGAGTTCGTCGATCGCGACGTCGATGCCAAGGGCCAGGATTCCGGTCCGGTACAGGAGAAGGAAGCCGAGGCGGCATAAGCCGACCGGTCGATGGTTTTCGGAAAGCGGCGCCCCTGGGCGCCGCTTTTTTGTATGGCGCGCCGGCATCTCATGCCGCGCATCGTTTTGTTGAACGCGCTTCCGGGCGGGGGCCCTCATGAGGATTGTGTTTGCGATCGTGCTGGCGCTTGCGATGTCGCCGGCCGTAGCTGAGACGCTGGTCGAGCGCGGCGCCTATCTCGTCGGCAGCGTGATGGTCTGCCACAACTGCCACACGCCGCGTGGGCCGCAAGGGCTCGATCTCTCTCGCGCGCTCTCGGGCGGCAGCCAGGTTTTCGACGAGCCCGCCTTCAAGGTCTCCGGCTCCAACATCACGCCGGACAAGGAGACCGGGATCGGCAACTGGAGCGATGCCGAGCTGAAGCATTTCCTCGTCAGCGGGCTCAAGCCTGATGGCACCAGGGTCGCGCCGATCATGCCGACCGCGTTCTACACGGTGCTCACGGCCCGCGATCTCGACGCGCTCACGGCCTACCTGCGCTCGGTGCCATCGGTGCGCCACGAAGTGCCGGCGCCGGAATACAGGATCGCCCTGAAGCCGGAGGTGCCGACCTATGCCGGCAAGCAGGCGAGCGAGACCGAGCTCACCGACAAGCTGGCGCGCGGCCGCTATCTCCTGACCATCGCACACTGCCTGGAGTGCCACACGCCCGAAGGCCCGTCCGCGGTGCACGATTTCGCCGCGGCGAGCGGCAAGGGCGGCCGGACCTTTAGGGGGCCGTGGGGCGAGTCCGTCTCGCCCAACATCACGTCGGATCCTGCGGCAGGCCTCGGGCAGTGGAGCGACGACGAAATCAAACGTGCGATTACGCAAGGCATCGCGCGCGACGGACACAAGCTGAAGCCGCCGATGGCCTATGCTGCCTATGCCACCATGACGGCACAGGATCTCGATGCCATCGTCGCCTTCCTTAGAACGCTGCCGCCGCGCAGCTGACTCCTCACGCATAGGTGAGGCGCGATTGAAGCTGCGTATGCAGCGCACGATATCTCCGTCAACATCAAAGGAGATAAACGCATGAAGATCGACCTTTCCGGAAAGACCGCGCTCGTGACCGGCTCGACCGCCGGCATCGGCCATGCCATTGCCAAGGGCCTTGCCGCTTCCGGCGCCAGCGTCGTGATCAACGGCCGTGGCCAGGACAAGGTCGATGCCGCCGTGCGCAAGCTGGAAGGGACGGGCGCCAAGGTGCGCGGCATCGCCGCTGACGTCTCGACCGCTGCGGGCTGCAAGGCGCTCGTCGCGGCGCTGCCCGAGGTCGACATCCTCATCAACAATGCCGGCATCTTCGAGCCCAAGGACTTCTTCGAGATCCCGGACGAGGACTGGACGCGCTTCTTCGAGGTCAACGTGATGAGCGGCGTCCGCCTCTCGCGCGCTTACATGAAGGGCATGCTCAAGCGCAATTGGGGCCGCATCGTCTTCATCTCCTCGGAGTCCGGGCTCAATATTCCCGTCGAGATGATCCACTACGGCATGAGCAAGACCGCGCAGCTCTCGATCGCGCGGGGCCTCGCGCAGCTCACCCGGGGCACCGCCGTCACCGTCAATTCCGTGCTACCGGGACCGACCATGTCGGAGGGCGTCGAGACCTTCGTGAAGGATCTGGCGAAACAGAACGGCCAGTCGGTCGATGAAGCCGCGGCCAACTTCGTCAAGCAGCATCGCCCGAGCTCGCTGATCCAGCGCTTCGCCAGCGTCGAGGAGATCGCCAACATGGTGGTCTATGTTTCGTCGAAGGAGGCGTCCGCGACCAACGGTGCGGCGTTGCGCGCGGAAGGCGGTATCGTCAATACGATTGCCTGAGACGTGGCATGCCGGCCTATGTGATCTCGGAAGTCGAGATGCGCGATCCCGAAGGCTTCGAGGCCTATCGCGCGCTCGCGGCGAAGACCATCGCGCAATACGGCGGCCGCTACCTCGCGCGGGGCGGCGCCGCCGAGGTGGTGGAGGGCGACCCGCCGCCGAAGACGATCATCGTCGTGGAATTCCCTTCGATGGCGCGGGCGCGGGAGTGGTACGCGTCACCGGAATATGGCGAGGCGCTCAAGCTGCGGCGGACGGCGCTGGAGCGGCGCCTGATGTTCGTCGAGGGAATGGTTCCGGACTAGCTGGTGTGCTCGCGTACCTCTTCACTTCGAGGCCCGACGAGCTAAAGTTGGCGCATGCTGCAGCCCCTGTCGACCCGCCACAAACGCCTTTTCCGGCTGGCATCAGCGCGATGGCAAAGGCGAGCGATCTTTCTGCTTGGCGGTGTCGCGGTGGGCGCCGCGGCCGTGGCACTAGCCCAACTCGCCGATCTCGCCCAGCATGCCTTCGCGCTTCTGCTGGCCAAGTCGCGTTATCTCGCACTGGCGGTTACGCCGCTCGGCTTCATGCTATCCGCCTACCTGACCATTCGGCTGTTCCCGAATGCGCAGGGCAGCGGAATCCCGCAGGCGATCGCCGCCCGGCATCTGAGCGACCAGCAAGCGCGTGAGAGCCTGGTCTCGCTTCGGATCGCGGTCGGGAAGGTGATACTCACCCTGCTCGGTCTATTGTGCGGAGGCTCCGTGGGAAGGGAGGGACCGACGGTCCAGGTCGGTGCCTCCATCATGTTCGCGCTTGGCCGCGTCTCGCCACGCCGGCAGCCCGGGCTGATCCTCGCCGGTGCTGCTGCCGGAGTTGCTGCCGCCTTCAACACGCCGCTCGCAGGTATCGTGTTCGGCATCGAGGAGATGAGCCGCGCCTTCGAGACTCGCACCTCGAGCCTGATCATTGCCGCCGTCATTGCGGCCGGACTCACCTCGCTCGCGCTCGCCGGCAACTACTCATATTTCGGCAGCAGCGCAACGGCGCTGACGCGCGGCGCCGACTGGCTCGCGGTTCCGCTCTGTGGCGTGGTTGGCGGCTTCGCGGGCGGCCTCTTCAGCCGCATCGTCATCGTCACGGCCCGCGGTTTCAGGAATTCCGCAGGTCGCGCGATAAAGGGCCATCCGCTGTGGTTCGCGTTCGCTTGTGGTCTTGCCGTTGCGATCTGCGGCCTGGTATCCGACAATACCGTCTACGGCACGGGCTACGAACAGGTGAAGGCGGCCCTCGAGCATGGCACGCCGCTGCCGCAGGACTTCGGCCTTCTGAAGCTGGTTGCGACGACCTTTGCCGCAATAAGCGGCATTCCCGGCGGCATCTTCGCGCCGTCGCTCGCAGTCGGTGCCGGCTTCGGCTGCAACATCGCTACATTCTTCCACGAAGCACCGCTCGGTGCAATCATGCTGCTCGGCATGGTCTCGTACTTCGCCGGCGTGGTGCAGGCGCCAATCACCGCCTTCGTGATCGTGACCGAGATGACCGACAATCACGGCATGGTCGTGCCGTTGATGGCCGCTGCGCTCATTTCTCATTTGGTCTCGCGAATGATCTGCGAGGAGGGCATCTATCACGCGCTCGCAAAAGGCTTTGTCGAGCGGGCGGCGCGTCCGCCGGAAGCTAAGGCGCCGCCCGCGTCAAGCTAGAAGCTACCACCCCTCCAGCACGATCTTGCCGCGCGACTTGCCGCTCTCGAGCAGCGCATGCGCGCGCTTGAGGTTGGCCGCGTTGATCATGCCAAAGGTCTGGTCGAGCGTGGTGCGCAGCACGCCCTTGTCGATGAGGTCTGCGACGTCGTTCAGCAGATGATGCTGTGCGATCATGTCAGGCGTCTGGAACGAGGAGCGCGTGAACATCGATTCCCAATGCACCGAGATTGCCTTGCCTTTGAAGGCGCTCATGGCGAATTCCGGCGGATCATCGATCAGGCCGAAACGGCCCTGCGGCGCCATGAAGTCGGCGATGCTCTTGTAGTGCTGGTCGGTGAAGGTGAGGCTCGCCACCAGCGCGACCGGCGGCAGCTTGAGCGTCTCGATCTGCTCCTTCATCGGCTTGGCATGGTCGATCACCGCATGCGCGCCGAGATCGAGGCACCATTTCTGCGACTCTGGCCGCGTCGCGGTCGCGAGCACCGTGAGGCCGGTGAGGCGGCGCGCGAGCTGGATCAGGATCGAGCCGACGCCGCCGGCGCCGCCCGTGATCAGCAGCGTGCGCGGGTCGATGCTCTTGCCGGGCACCGCGCCGAGCCGGTCGAACAGCAATTCCCAGGCGGTGATGGAGGTGAGGGGGAGGGCCGCGGCCTGCGCGAACGACAGGCTCTTCGGCTTGTTGCCGACGATGCGCTCGTCGACCAGATGGAATTCGGCGTTGGTGCCCTGGCGCAGGATCGAGCCGGCGTAGAACACTTCATCGCCCACCTTGAACAGCGAGACGTCAGGGCCGACGGCGTCGACCACGCCGGCGGCGTCATAACCCAGGATCTTGGTCTCGCCCTCGGGCGGGCTGGCGCGCTTGCGCACCTTGTAATCGACCGGATTGGCCGAGATCGCCTTGACGGCGACGCGGATGTCGCGTCCCTTGGGCTCGGGTTTTGCGGTCTCGAAATCGAACAGTGAATCCGCATCCTCGATCGGAAGCGATTTCTTGTAGCCGACGGCCTTCATGGCTTGTCTCCATCAGATGGCGTGCTCGCCTGCCGTTGTAACTGTCCCGCTGGCGCCTATTTGGCAAGTACTGTAAATTCGGGGATATAGTCCCTGTTTGGATACTATTGGAAAAACTCGCATGAAACGGCGCAATTTTGCCTGCCGCCCCGGCTGCTCGGTCGAGGCGACGCTGGACCTGATCGATGGCAAGTGGAAGGGCGTGATCCTCTACCATCTCCAGAGCGGCACCCAGCGCTTCGGCGAACTGCGCCGCCGGATGCCGGGGATCACCCAGCGCATGCTGACGAAGCAGCTTCGCGCGCTGGAGGAGGACAAGCTCGTCATCCGCAAGGTCTATGCGGAAGTGCCACCGCGCGTGGAGTACTGCCTCTCCGAGTTGGGCGAGAGCCTCAAGCCGGTGATCGACGTCCTGAAGGCATGGGGCGAGGGCCACCAGCAACGGCTGTCCTCCGCGCCGCCGTCCGTGGTGGTGAAGAGAAAGCGCGCGGCGTGAGCGCCGGCGATCTTGACCTCTCCCCGACGGGGAGAGGTGTAAGATCAGAACGCGAACTGCGTGCGCAACGCCACCGCGTCGAACTTCGAGCCGACGTCTGCCGCCGACACCGCCGAGGCTTGCTTCGACACCGTGCCATGCAGGTAGTCGAGCATGAAGCGCACGTTGCCGTTGACGTACCAGTTGAGCGCCAGCGTGTAGACGGTCTGCCGCCCGCCGGCGATGCCGGCCGCGGTCGCGAGCTGATCGTTCAGATCGATGGTGGAGTAGCGGCCCGCGATTTCCCACGCGCCCCAGCCGCCGCCGGCGAGCGAGAACGGATGATCAGGCTTGACGCCGCCATAGGCGGCATTGCCCGGATTGTACTTGCGGGATTCACCGGTCAGCACGTAAGCCGCCTGCGCGTAGCCCCCCTGGAATTTCAGGCTGGACGTGCCGAGGGGCGCCACGGCGGTATTGGCGCCGCGGTCGATGTTGAACCAGTAATATTCGCCCTGGACCCAGAGCGATCCGTAGGTGGCTGCGGCTTCGACGCCATAGACCTGGGCGCCGGACACATTTGCAATGGCTCCGGTCGAGATCAACGTCGTCGGGTCGATGCGCAGTTCGGGACGATCGCTGAGCGTGAGCGTCTGCGTGTTGGCGACCAGATTGCGCGGCGGCTGGATCAGCCACTCGGCGTCGCCGCCGAGATGCACCGAATAGTCCTTGCCGCTGACGATCTGGCCCGCAACGCGGGCGGTCGCGCCGTATTGTTCGCTGGTCCCGGGAGGCGAAGCGCTCGATGCGGAGTGAATGGCACCTGTCGTCGGACCGGTCACATAAGCGCCTGCGAAGAACACGTCGTTGTACCAGCGCGCGCCCGCCGCGGACCGGAAGTCGCCGGCGGCGATATTCTGCGCGATGAGCCCGGCGGAGGCACGTTCCATAAAGGCAATGTCGTTGGAGCTCGTGGACTCATCCATGGTCCAGGCGACATCCATCACGCCGGCTTCGATCGCCATCTTGCCGCCGAACGGCTTCAGCCCCGTGTAGCTGATATACGCGTTCTCGATGCCGGATGTGCCGCCGCCGGGCAGGAAGCCGACAGGGGTCGCGCCTGCGGCGCCGGTGCCGCCGAAGCCGTCAGACGAGCCGCCGAAATCGTAGACCAGCGCGAAATTCCAGTCCTCGAGGAATTTTCCGGCGATGCCGATGCGGGCGCGGCGGACATTTTCGCCGCTGTCGAGCTTTTGTGGCACCGTCGCGGCCGTGTTGGGCCGGTAGTCGTATCCGCCGACGTCCCAGTGCACGCGGCCCGTGATGGCCACGCAATTCGCTCCGTCGGCCGTGCAGATGGTCGGCCGGTTGTTCGGCATCGTCACGATCACGCCGGCTGGGGGCGCAGTGCCCTTGACCGGAAACGCTGCGTTCGCATTGGCGACCACCGCCTTGGCCTCCGAACGTGCCTCGGCCTTGGCTTCAGCTTTCGCCTCGGCTTTGGCTTTCGCCGTGGCCGCCGTGTTCGCGGCAGTCTGGCTTTGCAGCTTGTCGAGCTTCTGCTCCAGCAGCTTCAACTGCTGCTTCAGCAGCGCGATCTCCTGCTCGCTGCTGCTGGCCGATTGGGCCTGCGCCTGCGAGGCCGCCAGCGCACCGGCGAGACCAATCGCCGTCGCTGCAAGTCTTGTTCTGCTCACGTTACGCCTCCATCATTTGACGAACTTCCCCAAGTCGCCGGCGGGAGAGCCTAAGTGTGATCGATGACTGCCCCACGACGCTGCGGTCCGGTTGCGCGGTTCCCACTGGTGCAAATTCGTCGCAACCGAATCCGGCATCGGATACAATGCTGGATGATGCGCGTCATGCCAATCTGCCGCGCCAGAGCGCTTGTGATTTCGCACGGAAGGATGGCATTCGGGCGACACCCCGAAGGGGTGAATATTGCCGTCCGGCGCCCTTCTATTGGGGGGCGAACGCGCCTATATTCCGTCGTCTTTTCCAAGAGGTAGGAATGTTTCGATCGATCTCGACGGCCGTGGTCACGGCACTGTGCATAGCGTTTTCGGCCCACTTCGATTCAGCTGTCGCACAGGATCGTCGCGTCCCGTCATCGCAGGCCGAGCTGCGGCTGTCCTATGCGCCAATCGTGCAGCGGGTGCAGCCGGCGGTCGTGAACGTCTATGCCGCCAAGGTGGTGCAGAACCGCAATCCGCTGCTCGACGATCCGCTTTTCCGCCGCTTCTTCGGCGTGCCCGGCCAGCAGCAGGAACAGGTTCAGCGCTCGCTCGGTTCTGGCGTGATCGTCGATGCCTCCGGCCTCGTCGTCACCAACGTTCACGTCATCGAGGGCGCCGACCAGGTGAAGGTCTCGCTGTCGGACAAGCGCGAGTTTGAGGCCGAGATCGTGCTGAAGGATCCCCGCAGTGATCTCGCGGTGCTGCGGTTGAAGGACACCAGGGAGAAGTTTCCGGCGCTCGAATTCACCAACTCCGACGAGCTGTTGGTGGGCGACGTCGTGCTCGCGATCGGCAATCCCTTCGGCGTCGGCCAGACCGTGACCCACGGCATCATCTCGGCGCTGGCGCGCACGCAGGTCGGCATCACGGACTATCAATTCTTCATCCAGACCGATGCAGCGATCAATCCCGGCAATTCCGGCGGCGCGCTGGTCGACATGAACGGCCGGCTCGCCGGCATCAACACCGCGATCTATTCGCGCTCCGGCGGCTCGCAAGGCATCGGCTTTGCGATTCCGGCCAACATGGTGCGCGTCGTCGTCGCCTCCGCCAAGGGCGGCGGCAAGGCGGTGAAGCGTCCGTGGCTCGGCGCGAAATTGCAGGCCGTAACGCCCGAGATCGCCGAGAGCCTCGGTCTGCGCTCGCCGACCGGCGCGCTGGTCGCCAGCGTCGTCCCGAACGGCCCCGCGGCCAAGGCTGGGCTGAAATCCTCCGATCTCATCATCGGCATTGACGGCCAGACCGTCGATGATCCCAACGCCTTCGACTACCGCTTCGCCACCCGTCCGCTCGGCGGCAGCGCGCAGATCGACGTGCAGCGCGGCGGCAAGCCGGTGAAGCTGACGGTGGCGCTGGAGACCGCGCCCGATACAGGCCGCAACGAGCTCGTCCTCACCGCGCGCTCGCCCTTCCAGGGGGCGAAGGTTTCGACCATCACGCCCGCGCTTGCCGACGAGCTGCATCTGGATGCCGATACCGAGGGCGTTGTGATCACCGATCTCGGCGGCGATAGCGCGGCTGCGAATGTCGGCTTCCAGAAGGGCGACATCATTCTTGCGGTCAACAACCAGAAGATCGCCAGGACCGGTGATCTCGAGAAGGCGGCCGGCGCAAGCCAGAGGCTCTGGCGCATCACGCTGGTGCGTGGCGGCCAGCAGATCAACGTTACGCTGGGCGGATGAGTCCGAAGCGACCACAGCAGACGCCAACGCTCTTTGCCGCGGCGGGGCTCGACCACGACGCTCCGCATCCGCTGCCCGACCGGCTGCGGCCGCGCGTGCTGTCGGAGGTGGTCGGCCAGGACCACATCCTCGGACCCGACGGCGCGCTGACGCGTATGCTGGAGACGCGTACGCTGGGCTCGCTGGTGTTCTGGGGTCCGCCCGGCACCGGCAAGACCACGGTGGCGCGGCTGCTGGCGGACGCGACCGATCTGCACTTCGAGCAGATCTCCGCGGTGTTCTCCGGCGTTGCCGATCTGAAGAAGGCGTTCGACGCCGCGCGCGCCCGCCGCGAGATGGGCAAGGGTACCCTGCTGTTCGTCGACGAGGTGCACAGGTTCAACCGCGCCCAGCAGGATTCGTTTCTGCCCGTGATGGAAGACGGCACGGTGGTGATGGTCGGCGCCACCACCGAGAATCCGTCCTTCGAGCTCAATGCGGCGCTTCTGTCCCGCGCACGCGTGCTGGTGTTTCGCTCGCTCGATGCCGCCGCGATCGAAAAACTGTTCGCGCATGCCGAAGAGATTGAAGGCAAGAAGCTGCCGCTCGATGCGGAGGCGAGGGCGGTGCTGGTACGCATGGCCGATGGCGATGGCCGCGCCTCGCTGACACTCGCCGAAGAGGTCTGGCGCTCGGCGCGGGCGGACGAGATTTTCAATGCCGCGCAGTTGCAGGACATCCTGCAGCGCCGCGCGCCGATCTACGACAAGTCGGCCGACGGCCATTACAACCTGATCTCGGCGCTGCATAAGTCGGTCCGCGGTTCCGATCCCGACGCGGCACTGTATTATCTCTGCCGCATGCTGGACGCCGGCGAGGACCCGCTGTTTCTGGCCCGCCGTGTCGTGCGCATGGCGGTGGAGGACATCGGCCTCGCCGACCCCCAGGCGCTCGTCGTCGCCAATGCGGCGAAAGACGCCTTCGACTTCCTCGGCCATCCCGAGGGTGAGCTCGCCATCGCGCAGGCCGTGGTCTATCTCGCCACCGCGCCGAAATCGAACGCGGTCTATACGGCGTTCGGTACCGCGATGCAGGTCGCCAAACAGGCCGGCTCGCTGCTGCCGCCCAAGCACATCCTCAACTCCCCGACCAAGCTGATGAAGTCGGAAGGCTACGGCACGGGATACGAATACGACCACGACGCTCCCGACGCCTTCTCCGGCCAGGACTACTTTCCGGAAGCCCTCGGCCGCCAGACCTTCTACGACCCGCCCGAGCGCGGCTTCGAGCGGGAGATCAGGAAGCGGCTGGATTACTGGGCCAAGCTGCGGAAGGAGCGCGGCGGGACGTAGGCTGTCACGCATTGGGGAAAGAGCTTGCATTTGTGTGTCAAAAATGGCACGTGGATGCAGGCCGAATGATCGATCGAACGAAGAAGCGTCCAGCGAGATTCTATGTCAGCTCGACAGGTCGAAATCCTGTTCGCGAGTGGATATTGGAATTGCCTCCCGGGGATCGACGAACAGTCGGGAAGGATATCCAGAAAGTCGAATTCGGTTGGCCAATAGGACGCCCGCATTGTGCTCCGCTGGGGGGCGGATTGTGGGAGGTTCGGAGTGATCTCGACAGCAACCGGATTGCGCGGGTGATCTTCTGTCTGGCGAGCGGCCAGATGATCCTGCTTCACGGCTTCATCAAGAAGACGCAGAAGGCGCCAAAGCAGGATATCGACCTTGCGCTGAAGTGCAGACGAGAGGTGATGTGATGGCGAAGAAAAAAGCGCGCGTGAGCGAGGAAACGTTCGACGAATTTCTTGCCGAGCAAGGCATACTTGGCGTCTGTGAGGAGCGTGCCATTAAGGAGCTCATTGCGGAGCAACTGACGGAAGCAATGAAGACGCAGGGAATCACGAAGACGGCGATGGCCGAACGCATGAAGACCAGTCGCCGTCAGCTCGATCGTCTCCTTGATCCTGCTACACCTTCGGTGACACTGGACACCCTCCAGCGCGCCGCAAGCGCGGTCGGACGTACGTTGCGGGTTGAGCTGGTATAATGAGACGAAAGCTTGGAAAAACCGCATGAGCCGCCGCATCAAGAGAATGAACCCGAAGCCTCGGGAGCGCGACGAGCGCAAGGAGGCGCGTCCGCATCAGGCGCGCGGCGTGAAGAAAACCGGCCCCCGTCCGAGCGGCAAGCCCGGCAGCAAGCCGCCGCGCTTTGCAGGCGAGCGCGCGGAGCGGCGTCCGCCCAAGGACAGGTTGGAGAGGACTGAGTTCGAAAGGGCCGCGCCCGAAAAGCCGGTCGAGGCGCTGCTGCCGACCAAGGTGCAGACCGTCACGGTGACGGCCGACGAGAACAACATGCGCGTCGATCGCTTCCTCGAAGCGCGCTTTCCCGGCCTGTCGTTCTCCCACATCCAGCGCGTCGTCCGCAAAGGCGAGCTGCGCGTCGACGGCAAGCGCGTCGACAGCAAGGACCGCCTGGAGGAGGGCCAGAGCGTCCGCATTCCGCCGCTGAAGCTCGATGCGCCAAAAGTTGTCGGAGAGCTCTCGGACGCCGCGCAGAAGACGCTCAAGGCGCTGAAGGAGATGACGATCTATGAGGACGACGACGTTCTCGTGCTGAACAAGCCGGCCGGCCTCGCCGTGCAGGGCGGCTCGGGCATGACGCGGCACATCGACCAGATGCTGGAGGTGATGCGCGATTCCAAGGGCCAGAAGCCGCGCCTCGTGCACCGCATCGATCGCGAGACCTCGGGCTGTCTGTTGATCGCCAAGACGCGCTTTGCCGCCTCGCATCTGACCGGCGCGTTCCGCTCGCGCTCGGCGCGCAAGGTCTATTGGGCGCTGGTGCCGGGCCTGCCGAAGCCGAAGCAGGGCCGCATCTCGACCTTCCTCGCGAAGGAAGAGAGCGAGGACGACACCATCATGCGCATCGCCCAGCATGGCGACGAGGGCGCCAGCCACGCGGTGACCTATTATGCGGTGGTCGAGACCGCCGGTAACAAGCTGACCTGGGTGTCGCTGAAGCCGGTGACGGGCCGCACCCATCAGCTGCGCGCGCATATGGCGCATATCGGCCACCCCATCGTCGGCGATCCCAAATATTTCAACATCGAGAACTGGCAATTGCCGGGCGGCCTGCAGAACCGGCTGCATCTGCTTGCGCGCCGCATCGTCATTCCGCATCCCCGCGGCGGCGTGATCGACGCCACCGCGCCGCTGCCGCCGCACATGCAGCAGTCGTGGAATCTGCTCGGGCTGGACGCGAGCCGCTTCGACCCGATCGAGAACGCGCCGGAGGAGTAGTCGCGTTCTCCGCTGTCGAGCCGGGGCACGACGGCGGGGCTAATTCCGAAACTGCTCCAGAAACATCCGCAAAGAATCATGCGGGCTCTCGACATCAGTGATCAGCCAGCCCTCGGGCCCGTTGACCAGGACGAAGTTCAGCACCACCCGGCGGCCATGGTTGTCGAAATTCGCTGCGACATAGGTCTTGTCGTATTGTCGGCGCACGACCGCGATGGTGACGGGGCCGAGCTTCCAGCTCGGGCTCTGCACCAGGAAATCATAGGGCTCTGGCCGCGGCGTGCTCCAGGCTTTTCGCAGGGGCAGATCGAAGAATTGCCGGGCGGTCGCGGCATCGCGCGGCAGGCCTTTGGACAGTTCCGGCGCGCCCTGGCCGTAAAAGGCATAGACGTTTCGGACCAGCGATTCCGGAGTGCGAAAGCCGGCCTCCGCCGCGGCCAGCCAAAGCCCGGCGAACACGGCCGCAATGCCCGCAAGTTCCCTCATGCTCGCTGCTCGCTTTATCGGCCACCGGACTTATCTTAAAAGCCTAACATCCAGCCACCGGGGCCGAAAACTCATATGCGCGAATTGTTTGAAGAAGCCGCGGGGCAGACCCCGCCCGATCCGCAAGCCGCGATCCGGCAGGCTTCGCGCACGCCCCTGCGCAAGCGCTTCTACAAGGAGGCGGGCGTTGCGGAGGCCGAGGGCGGTTTCGCCATTACGCTCGACGGCAAGCCGATCCGCACCCCCTCGAGCCGTCAGGTCGTGATCCCCTCCCGCGCGCTTGCTGATGCCGTGGCCGGCGAATGGGCGGCGCAGGGCGAGACGATCGATCCCGTGACCATGCCGCTGACCCGGATCGCCAATAGCGTGGTGGAGGGGGTGATCGACCGTGTCGAGCTCGTCAGCGACGATCTCGCCAAATATTTCGAGTCCGATCTGCTGTTCTATCGCGCCGGCCATCCTGAGGGGCTGGTCGCCCGCGAGGCCGCGCATTGGGACCCCGTGCTGTTCTGGGCCGCGGAGACGCTGGGCGCGCATTTCATCCTCTCCGAGGGCGTCATGCATGTGAAGCAGCCGGACGAGGCCATTGCGGCTGCCCGCAGCGCGCTGCCCGGTGACGCCTGGTCGGTCGCCGCGCTCCATATGGTCACGACCCTGACCGGTTCTGCGCTGCTGGCGCTGGCGCTGGCCCATGGCGTGCGCGATGCTGGCCAGGTCTGGGCCGCCGCCCATGTCGACGAGGACTGGAACGCCGAGAAATGGGGCGTCGACGAGGAGGCGGCCGCCCGCCGCGCCGCCCGCCTGAAGGATTTTCAGGCCGCCGTGACGGTTTTGGCGGCCGTGAAGCCCTCCTGAGCCAAAGGTCCTTAACGAGAGGTTTACGAGGGCGGCCTTAGGGTGGGACCAGCGTTCCCCGGGCCCCTTGAGATGCCGACGCCGATAAGCTCGATCCTTCCGGTCAGCGCCGCCAGCCCCCTGGCTGATGCGGCGACGCCCGATCTCGTGCTCCAGGCCGGCAGCGTGGTCGACGCCAGGGTCGTCAGCGTCATGGCCGACAATCTGGTGCGGATCGCGATCGCCAACCTCTCGATGGACGTGATGTCGGAGGTGCCCCTGACGCCGGGGCAGAACCTCCAGCTCGCGGTGTCGCAGAACGACGGTACCATCCGGCTCGCCGTCGTGAACGGGGCGGGGGCGGCGACCGCCGACCAGATCACGCTGACGCCGTCTGCGGCCTCGCGCGTCGATAGTCCGTCGCTGGCGCCGTCGGCGACTACGGCGCGCAACACACTGACGCCGTTGGAGCAGGCCGCCGTCACCACGGCCTCCGCCGAGGCGGTCACAAAACAGGGCAGCCAGGCGCCGCTGTTCGCTAATCTTGCAGCTGTCGTCACCGGCAGCGATCTGCCTGATGGCCTGAAGCAGGCGGTGCTGGACGTGCTGGCGCAGCAGACGCCGCTCAACACGGCTCTCGACGGTGGCGACATCGAATCCGCCTTTCAGAAGTCCGGCCTGTTCCTCGAGGCCTCGCTCGCCGCTGGCCCGACGCCGTCCGCCGGCAATGTGCCGGATCTCAAAGCGGCGCTGCTGGTATTGCGCCAGACACTGGTCACACTCGAAACCCGTTTGCCGCCGGCACCCGCGGAAGGCGTTGCGCTGCCGACGAGCACTGCTGCCCCGCCCCAGACCGCAGCGTCCGCACTTCAGGTGGCAGGCGACGCCGCACAGGCGGTGCTGCCGCCGACCGATGCGGAGATCGCCCAACCCGCGCAATTGCCACGCGGCGCGGCGCTCGCCGCAGTGCTGGCCGATAACGCAGGCAATGCCTCGCAGGCAGCGGTGCCGCGAACGGTGTCCGCAGGTCTTGCCGCGCGCCTGCTGCAAGAGGTCGCGCAAGACCTCCCGCGGCTGACCGGCAATGTGCCCGGCTCCAACAAGGCCGTGCCCGACGGCCACCTCTTCGAGGCTGCCGCGCGCACAACGCCGCCGCCGTTCCGCGGTGCGCTGCCGGCGCCGCAGGCTGTCGCAGCGCCATCGCTCGCGCCCGATGCGCCGCTCGCGGCGACCGTGCATCGCCTGCTCGACGACACCGATGCCGCGATCGCGCGGCAGACGCTGCTGCAGGTCGCTTCGCTCCCGGACCGTACCGATGCCACCGGTCATCGCATCGATCCGACCGTGCCGCAGTGGAATTTCGAGATCCCCTTCGCAACCCCGCAGGGCACCGCGATGGCGCAGTTCGAGATCTCGCGCGATGGCGGCCATGAGTCCGCCGATCCCGCCCAGCGCGCCTGGCGCGCGCGCTTCACGCTCAATGTCGAGCCGGCCGGCCCCGTGCACGCGCTGATCACGCTGAACGGCGAAAAGACCTTCGTGCGCATGTGGGCGGAGCGGCCGGCGACCGCGCAGCAGCTCCGAGCCGGGATCGGTGAGCTCAATCAGGCGCTGACCCGCGCCGAGCTCAAGCCCGGCGACATCCTGGTGCGCGACGGCACGCCGCCACAGCCGGCGCCGGCCCGCGCCGGCCATTTCCTGGATCGCGCCACATGAGCGATCCATCCAAGCTTGCAATCGCGCTGCATTACGAGAAGGGCTCGGGCGCGCCCGTCGTCGTCGCCAAGGGCAAGGGCTCGATCGGTGAAAAGATCGTCGAGATCGCGAGGGCCAACGACATCCCGATCGAGGAGAACGAGATTCTGGCCGGTGCGCTCTCCAAGGTCGAGCTCGGCGAGGAGATCCCGCCCGAGCTCTACAAGGCGGTCGCCGAGGTGCTGGTGTTCGTGCTGCGGCTGTCGGGGCGGCGCTGAACGCTGTCATCGTTTGACCATGATAGTGGCCGCATGGTCTCGCCGCCTTTCTCAATTCAGGACGCCGCGCTTGCTCACCCGCCGTTCCACCCTCGGCCTTCTCGCCTCAGCTACGATCCTGCCGCAGCGTGCGCTCGCCCATGTCGCGCCGCCGCGCAACGAGTTCCGTGGCAGCCTCGCAAAGCGCTTCACCGATCTCGGCACCTCGGGCACCTTCGTCGGCTACAAGGTCGAGGACTATCTGATCGTCGCCAGCGACAAGGAGCGCTCGGGCGAAGCCAAGCTGCCGGCCTCGACCTTCAAGATCCCGAACTCGCTGATTGCGCTGGAGACCGGCGTCGTCGCCGACCCCGACAAGGACCTGTTCGCCTGGGACGGCGTGAAGCGTCCGATCGAGGCCTGGAACAAGGACCATACGCTCCGCAGTGCGATCGCGGTGAGTGCGGTGCCGGTCTATCAGGAGATCGCCCGGCGGATCGGGCAGGAGCGCATGCAGAAATACGTCGACCTGTTCGACTACGGCAACCGCGACATCGGCGGTGGCATCGACCAGTTCTGGCTCACTGGTGCCTTGCGCATCGATCCGGTCGAGCAGATCGATTTCGTCGACCGGCTGCGCCGCCGCGCGCTGCCGGTCAGCAAGCGTAGCCAGGATCTCGTCGCAGACATCCTGCCGGTGACCAAGGTCGGCGACAGCATCATTCGCGCCAAGTCCGGACTGCTCGGGGCAGAGCGCGGCGAGCCGTCGCTGGGGTGGATGGTCGGCTGGGCCGAGAAGGGCGAGGCCCACACGGTGTTCGCGCTCAACATGGACTGCACCGAGCCGCGGCTCGTTGGCGAGCGCATGCCACTGACGCAAGCCTGCCTTGCCGAGATCGGCGCGGTCTGACTGGCGCGCGCGTTGCGGCTCCTTTAGCATTCTTCCGGCCAAGCAAAAACAAAGGTCGGGAGGATCACAATGAACTCAACGCCACTCTGGCTGTCATCGCTCACATTGGCTGCCACCGGCGGCTGGCTCGCCGCCACGATGTTTGCTGCACCTGCGACCAGCAAGGAGCCGCGGTTTCCCCAACTCACCATGGATCAGCTGGACGCCAAGCAGAAGCCGCTCGGCGAGCAGATCATGAAGGTGTCGAGCGTCGGCATCGGCGGTCCCTACAATCCCATGATCCGTAGTCCCGTGCTCGGCCAGCGCCTGTTCGACCTGTTCTATTATCTGCGCTGGGAGACCTCGGTCCCGACCAGGCTCAACGAGTTCGCGATCCTGATCATCGGGCGGCAGTGGCGCTCGCAGGTGGAATGGTTCGCACATGCGCCGCTGGCGGCGAAGGCTGGACTGTCGCCCGATATCATCGCCGAGCTGAAGGCCAACAAGCGGCCGTTGAAAATGGCCGAGGACGAAGCGGTTGTCTACGACTTCGTCACCGAGCTCACCACGACGAAGAAGGTTTCTGACGAAACCTATGCGCGGGCGAAGAAGGTGTTCAATGATCAGCAGATCGTCGACCTGACTGCCGTCTCGGGCAATTACGTGATGGTGGCGATGCTGCTGGCAATGGCCGAGGAGACGGTGCCGCCCGACAAGCAGGAGCCGTTCAAGCCGGGCGAGCCGTAAAGCGCTCGTCATCGTGCTTGCGAGCGCTGCTCTCACCGCGTCGTTGCGAGGAGCTTTTGCGATCGAGCAATCCAGAGTCTTTCATACAGGCAGCTTGGATTGCTTCGCTGCGCTCGCAATGACGGAATGTGGGGCGCCGACGCCGCGTCTCAGGCCTTGTCGGCCGTCTTCTTTGCCGTCAGCGCCCGGTCGATGGCAAAGCCGCCGATCTCGCTCATGGCCTGCGAGATCACGTCACCCTCGCGGGCAAAGCCGGCGGCGAGGACATCGAACTGGGTGCGCGCCAGCCGCAGCACTTCGATCGGCACGGAAACCACGGTCTCGTTGAAACTGTCGACGGAGGCGCGCAAGGCATCGAGCTCGCTGGTAAGCTTGCCGATATGGCTCTCCGCGTGCTGCATCAGGCCGAACAGCTTGCCTCGTTCGGCATCGAACGCCGCGCGCTCGGCCGCGGCGGCCGCGGTCACCTCGGCCAGCTGCGCCCGCAACGTCTCGATCTGACTGACCATGGCATCGGAAGCGAGCTCGGCGGCCTCGCGCAGCTCGACGTGGCGCGTGCTCTCCTCCTGCGTCTCGTGATAGAGCCGCTCGGCCGACATCGCCCGCTGCGCCAGGGACTCGATGAGGCTTGCTGCGCGCAGCAGCATCTCGCCGTTCCGCTCCGACACCATGCTGGCCATGCGCCGCAGGAAGTCGGTGGTCTCGGACGAGGAGTTCGGCGGCAGTGGGACGACCGTCGCGGCCATGAGGGTGACGCTGGAGCCAGGGCAAGATGACCGCCGCCGTACCGACTGGGCTCACGCAACATTCGGCGCCTGATCGCTGGGCTTGAAGCAAGCCTGAATCGGCCGGCCCGGTCAACCGGGATCAGGCGTCCCTCTGCCGCCCGATACGTCCGAGATGAGTGAAGCCGAAGCCGGCCGAATATTTCAGGCCGTAGCCGAGCGCCCGGTCGATGCCGATATGGGCGAGCCAGATCAAGGCGATGGACAAAGTGAGCGGCGAGGCGAGGCCGAAACCCAGCGTTAGCAGTGCGACCGGTGCCATGTAGCTGTGCGCGGCGTTATAGACCAGCGCGCCGAATTTGGCGTCGGCGAGATAGGCCAGGAAGCTCAGGTCGGGCACGAAGAACAGGAGGGCGAACACCAGCCAGGAGCCGTCCCAGGCCCAGTAGAGCATCACCATGCCCGCGAACAGGGTCAGGCCCTCCAGGCGGAGCAGGATGTTGACACCGCCTGTGGCAGCCCCTGTTTCGGTCGCTCGCTCGTCCATCGTCGCCTCCCGGGCAAAACTTTGTAATTCCTTGCGCTTTCACGCTGCGTCAAGGCAGCCCTGCGGCGCCGAAAGCGGCTTCCCGGCCCGCAAAATGCCGTGTTAGAACCCCCGCCAATCGCATTTGGCTTGAGAACTGGCGGGAGCAAATGAAGAACATCCTGGACGCCCTTGAAGATCGTCGTGCCGGCGCAAAGCTCGGCGGCGGGGAGAAGCGCATCGAGGCGCAGCACGCCCGCGGCAAGCTGACCGCCCGCGAGCGCATCGAGCTTCTGCTCGACAAGGGATCGTTCGAGGAGTTCGACATGTTCGTCGAGCATCGCTCCACCGAGTTCGGCATGGAGAAGAACAAGATCCCCGGCGACGGCGTCGTCACCGGCTGGGGCACCGTGAACGGCCGCAAGACGTTCGTCTTTGCCAAGGACTTCACGGTGTTCGGCGGCTCGCTGTCGGAAACGCACGCACTGAAGATCACGAAGCTGCAGGACATGGCGATGAAGGCGAGGGCGCCCATCATCGGCCTCTATGACGCGGGCGGCGCCCGCATCCAGGAAGGAGTCGCCGCGCTCGCCGGCTATTCCTACGTGTTCCGCCGCAACGTGCTCGCCTCGGGCGTGATCCCGCAGATCTCCGTCATCATGGGCCCCTGCGCCGGCGGCGACGTCTATTCGCCCGCCATGACCGACTTCATCTTCATGGTGAAGAACACCAGCTACATGTTCGTCACCGGTCCTGACGTCGTGAAGACAGTCACCAACGAGGTCGTCACCGCCGAGGAGCTCGGCGGTGCCTCGGTGCACGCCACGCGCTCCTCGATCGCCGACGGCGCCTTCGAGAACGACGTCGAGACGCTCCTGCAGATGCGGCGCCTGATCGACTTCCTGCCGTCCAACAACACCGACGGCGTGCCGGAATGGCCGAGCTTCGACGACATCGGCCGCGTCGACATGTCTTTGGACACGCTGATCCCCGACAATCCGAACAAGCCCTACGACATGAAGGAGCTGATCCTGAAGGTCGTGGACGAGGGCGATTTCTTCGAGATCGCCGACATGTTCGCCAAGAACATCGTCACCGGCTTCGGCCGCATCGCGGGGCGCACCGTCGGCTTCGTCGCCAACCAGCCGATGGTGCTGGCCGGTGTGCTCGACAGTGACGCCTCGCGCAAGGCCGCGCGCTTCGTCCGCTTCTGCGATGCCTTCAACATCCCGATCGTCACCTTCGTCGATGTGCCGGGCTTCCTGCCCGGAACCGCGCAGGAATATGGCGGCCTGATCAAGCACGGCGCAAAACTGCTGTTCGCCTATTCGCAATGCACCGTGCCGCTGGTCACCATCATCACCCGCAAGGCCTATGGCGGCGCCTTCGACGTCATGGCCTCCAAGGAAATCGGCGCCGACATGAACTACGCCTGGCCGACCGCCCAGATCGCCGTGATGGGCGCCAAGGGCGCGGTCGAGATCATCTTCCGCAGCGACATCGGCGACCCCGACAAGATCGCCGCGCGAACGAAGGAATACGAAGACCGTTTCCTGTCACCGTTCATCGCCGCCGAGCGCGGCTACATCGACGACGTTATCATGCCGCACTCGACCCGCAAGCGGATCGCGCGGGCGCTGGCGATGCTGAAGGACAAGAAGGTGGAAATGCCGGCGAAGAAGCACGACAATTTGCCGTTGTAGAGAGAATGTAGGGCGGATTAGCGAAGCGTAATCCGCCCTACACTTGGATCTGGCATCGCGATCCCATGACCGAAGACGATCCTACCGACGAAATCTCCGACATTGAAGACCGGATCGAGCGGCTAGCCGAGGTCGCTGAGCGCTGCCGGAAGTATATCCTGGCCTCAAAAATCGCGATCGGCGGCGGGGCAGCGCTGCTGTTGGTCACCATCCTCGGGATATTTGGACTTGGTCAGACCGCCGCACTCGGCTCGATCGCGCTGGTGCTCGGCGGCATCGTCTCGCTCGGTTCGAACATCAGCACGTTGCGGCAGACGGACGAGGCGATCAGCACTGCGGAAGCACGGCGCGCTGCTTTGATTGGAACGATCGATCTGCGCGTGGTCGCCGACACACCGATGAAGCTGGTGTGAGGTGCTGCTTCACGCGGCAGCACGTAATGTCAGGACCACCAGCTCCGCGCGGCATTCGGCGGCGAAGGTTTGCAGTCGCTCGACCGTTTCCTGGTCGAGGATCGTCTTTGCCAGACGCTCGGCGCGGGCAACTTGCTCTTTGAGATAATCGATGCGGGCCATGTGACACCTCCCGTCGGAATAATTTGAAGCAAATTGCTTCGTTCCGGCGCTGGTGGGCACATGGCTAACACCAGGTTAATTGTGTGCGGCGGGTCACGCGCGCGTCTTATCCGCCGCGGCGAAATGCGCGATCTGGTCGGCGTGGGCCTTTGCAAAAGCCGGGCGACCCGTGGCCCGTGCAACGTAGGCGCGGCAGGCGGGACTCTCCGCAAGCCCGTCAAAACCATCGACGACGCGCAGCACGTCCGACATCAGGATGTCGGCGACGGAGAAAGACCCCGCCAGCCATTCGCGGTCGGCCAGCACCGGCTCGAGACGCTTGAGGCGCAGCTTGAGGAAGTCGTCGACGAATTTCCACGCCGCCGTATCGGTGGGATGGCCCATGAACTGCGACATTCCCCAGGGCAGGCTCGCCATCTCCACCGAATTTAGCGCCGCGAACACCCATTCAGTCGCCTCGTTGCGGCCGCGCGGATCTGATGGCATCAGCTTCGTGCTGAGGCCGCCGAGATGCAGCAGGATCGCGCCGCTTTCGAAGATCGAGGTGTCGCCGTCGGTCAGCCACGGCACCTGGCCGAACGGCTGGTGCGCCAGATGCGCAGGCCCGCGGTCGTCGAACGGCGTGCTGGCGACGCGATAGGGCAAGGCAGCCTCTTCAAGCGCCCATCGCACCCTGAGGTCGCGCACATAGCCGCGCGGTGGCGGGGGAACCCAGTCATAGGTGGTCAAGGTAAGGTCGGGCATGCGGCGTCTCCGTGCTGTCTCAGGCCTAGGACGGATGAGGGGCGGGCGTTCCGACAACGGTCATCGGCTTTTGTCGCCGCAGCGGTCACGGCAGCGACGACACCAGTAGCGAAGCGCCCGCGACGCCGGATGCGAGGCCGGCCGCCCGCGCGACCCATCGTCCCACTGGCGTCAGCTTCTCGAGGAGGACGAGCAGGGCCAGCAGCGCGATCCAGAGCACGTTCATCACGCCACCGATGAACAGCAGCGCCATCAGCAGCCAGCAGCAGCCGACGCAATAGCCGCCGTGCCGAAACCCCAGCATGAGGCTACCGCGCGCATTGTCGCGAAAGCCGCCGTGGCGCATCAGGAACATCAGCGGCGACTGGCACTGGACGAGGCAGATGTCCTTGAACGGCGTCCACTGATAGATGCCGGCCGCGATCAGCACCAGCGCGCCGATCAAATTGCTCGCGAGCGTCATCCGCGAGTCCAGCAGCGCCGCCCGTTCGACCAGCCATTGCAGACAGGTCGCGACAAGCGAAAACCCGGTCCAGGCGAGGAGATAGCCGGCCGCAAACCAGCCGGTCGCCGCAAACGGCCGACCGTGCGCCTGCCATTGCCGGCCGACGCGGGCGTACATCAGGATCATGGGCGCGGCCGACGGCGTCATCATGCCGATCATCATCACCGTCCACATCAGGAACACCCAGGCGAACTCGATCGCCCGCCACGGCTCGTCGGCCGGCAGCATGATTCCGATCCCGGCTGGGATCATGCGGTAACCGGTCATGTCCATGCCGCCCATGTTCATGTCGTCGGCGAGCCAGACCACATAGGCCCATGCCAGCGCGACGATGATCGCGATCGCGCCGCCGACGATCCAGCGGTCGCGCCGCAGCACGGTTTCGATGGCGTTGTCGGTCATGTGCGATGCGCGTCGCCGCCCGTCACATGAGCGGCCGCGTCAGGCCTGGTTCGACCACTGGATCGGGGCATAGAGACCGTTCCTGCCCGAATTGTCCCAGCGCATGCCGTGGTCGCTGTAGGTGTTGCCGGCGGCGCCGACCGCCATCACCATCCTGTCGGGGCTGACGGGATGGCCGATGTTCGCCCACATTTCTCCGCTCGGATGCATGGTCGGCAGCGGATCGACGGACATGTGCAAGATGCCCGGGATCTCCGCCGATCGCGTCTTGCCCTCGATCCGGAAGGTGATCGGCGCCTTCTTCACCCCGAGGGTCTTGCTGATCAGCGGGCCAAACGCGGCCATGGGTCCTCCGGCTGTGCCGCCGAAGATCGCGGCCAGCGCCTCCGTTTGCCGATCGTCCGCACGCTCGTCGACATAGGTCGCCTGCGACCAGTTGCCATCGGCCATGATTCCGGGCGAATGGAGCACGACGAAAACGTTGAGGCCGTCGAGCGCGATGTCGCCGTAGCGGCCGCTCTCGATGTGGAAGACCAGCGGCACGTTGCAAAAACCTTCGGTCGGCCGCGCGGTCAGCGGGGGACCCGCCGACACCAAGCACGGACACACGACGTTGCAACTGCAGTTCTCGAAATAGTCACCGGACAGAGTCCAGGACACTTGAGACGAGACCTGAGATGAGACCTGGTCCACCATCGCTCTCTCCCGCTAGGCCGAGCCCCTTCGAAGGCGCTACCTGCGGTGGCAAGCTACGCCGCGTACACAGGAACCGCAAGGCCGACGCGTCGCTCAAGCTGATGTGATGCGCCGGCCAGCGCGTGTCAGGTGGGCCCGAGCTTTTCCAACGTGCGCCGCCTTGCCGCTTCGATCGCGCGTTCCGCATCCTCCGGCAGCAGCAACCGCTCCGCGACCTGTCGCGCTGCCTCGCGCTTCACTGCGGCGACATACGCCCCGTCATCGGCATATCGCTCCGCGATCGACAAGCGCGGATCATGCACTTCCTTTCGTGCGGCTTCGGTCGGTGCGAACGGCACAACTGCGCCCTGCAGGGGATAAAGCGCCGTCGGGCCAAAACCCTGCGCGCGCGGATTCCAGGCGGTGTAGGTCGCGCGTGGCACCGCCAGCGCAAGCTGGCGTACGCCCGCGATGGCCATGCCGTCATTGTCCGCCTTCGGCACGAACACCGGATAGCGCCCGATCTCCTTGGGCGGCACCACGCTCTGATCGGAGAAGGCGGCGAGGGTGTGAATGCCGGCATAGGGCAGGGCGGGGATATCCGTCGGCACCGCGCCCTGCGCAGGCACAAGTGTGCCGTGGGCGCGCATGGGGACGCGGCTTGCGGGCGGTTTTGTACCGTCGCTGATCCAGGCGTTGAGGTCGGTGAGCAGCGCGCGCATCGGCATGCCCGCGTGCATCGGATTCTGCGGCAGTGACATCGCCGGCAAACCCTTCTTCATCACGTCGGTGGGGTCGGCAAAATGCGGCGTGCCTGTGATCATGTAGGCGCGGACATTGTCGGGGAGGTCGAGGTGGTTGCCGGCGAGATCGGTGACGAGCAGTGAGGCGTGCGAGGCCCACCATTCGTGCTCGGTGTCGGTCTGCATCACCTTCGGGCAGGTGGCCGAGAGCGCGCAGCGGCGGAGCAGGCCATCGGTTTTGCCGGAATAGGGATCGCTGAGGCTCGCATAGGTGAACGGGAACAGATCGGCCTGCCACGCCGGATCCTGGATATGGCGCGGGTTGCGGCCGGGCTGGCCAAAGCGGACATTGGTCGCCATCCGCCGCGTGCCCGCCACATGCGGCATCAGGCCCTCGAACACGGTGCGGCCCTGGAGGTCCTCGTTGAAGCCGAGATAGAGGAAGTCGCGCAGGAAGCGGCCGGATTGCGAGACGCCAAAGCCGATCGCCCGGCTGACGGAGGGGTGCAGGCCATCGAGCAGCGGATTGGCCTGCGTCTCGTCGTGACGGAGGAAGCTGACGACATCGCGGACGGCTGCATAGCCCATGCCGAGCGGCACCGGATCACGCGCAGTGTAGGTGATCTCGTAGAGCGCGCCGGCGTCAAAGCCGTCTGGACGGGTGATCTCCACCGTGTTGGGGTCGATCAGCTTCGCCGCGAGCCCTGACGGCGTCTGCCGCGGATCGGCCCAGGCCGCGCGCACGGTCACGGTGAGGTTGGCAGCTTCAGCCGCTGGCCAGGTCAGTGTCGCGCGCGCCGGATTGGTCGTGTTGTCGAACACGAATTCTTCGCGCGCAGGGCCGGTGACGTTGTTCAGCGCCGGCGAGGCAAGCGCCATCTGGCCCGGTTTTGAGGCGATGTCGCCCTGCCAGCCGACCCAGACCATCGTAAAGCCCTGGCGGTGCAGGAAGCCGATGCCGGCATCCTCGGCCTTCTCGGCATTGTTGGCGCCAGGCGGGGCGGAATCGTCGAACAGTTGCGGCGCGAGTTTCCTGCCGCGATTGGGCACCTCCAGCAGGAGCGTGCCGTTGCCGTGGGTGGGATCGCTGGGCCTGAGGATTACGATGTCGGCGGTGGCTTCCACCTTGCCGTTCGCATTGCGCGGCGCGAGCGCAAGATCGGTGATGACGGCGTTGCGATCGTCGGCCGGGTTCAGCGCAAAGGTCGCCCGCGCGGTGATGCGCTCATAGGTACCGACGGCGCCGAAGCTTCGTCCCGCAAAGGCGGGCACACGCTCGGTGATGTCGAAGCGGACGATCTCGGCGAACGAGGCGGCCGGCCACAGGCATGCGATCGCAACGAGGCCGGTAATGATCCTGCGCATGGCGGTTCCTTCCCTTGTGAGCGCGACGGGATTGTCCGTCGCGCGGGCTTTTTGTTGGCTCCACTATAATCTTCTATGCTGCGGCCAAACAACAGGAGGAAACCCAATGCCCGCTGCCTACTTCGTCGTCCGTGCTATCGTCACCGACGCGAGCAAGCGCGCCGCCTTCGACAGATGGTACGAGACGGAACACGTGCCCGATGCCGTAAAGGCGTTCGGCGCGAGCAAAGCCTGGCGGTTCTGGAGCCTGGACGATCCTTCGCTGCATCAGGCGATGTATCAGTTCGATGACGAAGCAAAACTCGCCGCGATGCTGAAGGGCGAGGCGTTGACCAAGCTCGTTGCCGATTTCGAACGCGACTGGCCCGACGTGAAGCGCTCGCGCGAGACGCTGGTGCTGGCGCAGACGTTCGGGGAGTAGCCTCCTGTCATCGTTGCAATGAAGCTGAACGCGCGATTCAGCCGCAGTTCATATCGCCACCGCGACACTCGCCCTGCATCACTTGAGCAATAGCGGAGAGAACACTCATGGAGCGTCGGAACTTTTTGAAACTTGCATTGGGGATGACCGCGGGCGCCGCAGCCTTCGCAGCGACCGCGCAGGCCGCGCCGCTGTCGCCGCAGACGCTCGGCGGTCCGGCGCGCATGCCGGAAGCCAATCCCGACGCTCATCCCGCCGTCACCACCCCCGACGAGGCCGCGCAGCTCAAGCCCGAGCAGGTCCACTGGCACGGCCGTCACTGGGGCTGGCGTCACCGTCATTGGGGCTGGCGCCGGCGGCGTTGGCATCGCCGCCACTGGTAAGCTTCGCACAAGCCAAGCTCGAACGGGGGCCGCCGTTGCGGTCCCCGTTTTGATTCCGGGTCAGCCGGTGCGATATGGGATCCTCAAAAGAAAATGGCCGCGCAGGCTAATGCCGCGCGGCCATTTGCAGTGCGAAGAGGTCAGATCAGATCAGATCGGGCGGCAGCGGCCACCCCACCAACGGAAGCCATAGGGGCACACGCGCGGACGCACCACGACGACAGGCGCAGGAGCCGGCGCCACCACGACGACCGGCGGACGACCGGCCATCGGACGGCAGCCGCCATAGGGGCCGCGATACCAGCCGGGGCCGCAGCCGCCGGCGGCGCTGGCCGCTTCGCTGAAACCGACGACCGCGCTGGCGAGCATGACAGCGGCGAACAGGTACTTCATTTGATCTTCCTTCTCGTCCTTGGGGGCAGATTCTTGGGCAGGATCCTGGGGGCAGCGCCTTGCGGCGCACAATGAATCAAAAGACACGATTCGACATGTTAAATTTTGCGACATGTCGACACGTCACGATCCAAATCTGCCAATCATGACCTGAATGCGGCGTGAACGCTGCCCACATCCTGCCTGAAGCGACACGTCAGCGTCGCTAGCGACCGAGAAAGCCCAGCACCAGCTCCTTGTATTTCTCCGGCGCTTCCAGGAAGACGAGATGCCCGGTGTCGGGGATCACCTCGGCCCGCGCATTCGGCATCTTCGCGGCGAGCTGCTTCGCCAGCTCGGCGTTCTGCCCCATCTTGGCGCGCAGCGCCTCCGGCGCGAGGGGCCGGCCCGGTGCGTTGTGGTCGTCGGCGCCCATGATGAACAGCGTCGGCTCCGTGATCAGCGCGATCTCGTGCGCGACCGGCTCGCGATAGATCATCTGGCCGGACGAGACGAAGGCGCGCAGCCAGCGCGGATAATCGGGGCTGTTTTTGATGTTGAAGCGGGCGTCGATGAACGGCGTGATGGCTTCCGGCGGCAGCTTGATCGCGTAATTGGTCTGAAGCTGCTTGCGATAACCGTCGGCGGTGAGCTTGTCCTCGCTCTCGATGATCTTCTCGGTCGGCGTCGGCGGCACGTAGAGGCGGTAATCTTCGAGGCCGATCGGCGCCGTCAGAACGAGGTGGGCGACGCGGTCCGGATAGGCGCGGGAGATGCGCACGCCCAGCATGCCGCCGAGTGAATGCGCGACGACCTCGGCCTTGTCGATCTTGAGGTGGTCGAGCAGCGCAATGGTGTTGCGCGCCAGATTGTCGAAATGCAGCTCGCCTTTCGGCTTGGACGATTTGCCGAAGCCGATCTG
Organism: Bradyrhizobium sp. BR 10289; assembly: GCF_019455385.1. Classification (GTDB taxonomy): domain Bacteria; phylum Pseudomonadota; class Alphaproteobacteria; order Rhizobiales; family Xanthobacteraceae; genus Bradyrhizobium. The sequence continues at coordinate 35,295 of NZ_JACOFR010000008.1, read as the reverse complement.
GTCCGGCACGACGACGCGGAAGCCGGCTTCGCTCAGCATCTTGATGACGGGCGCCCAATAGCTCGACGGAAAATTGCGCCCGTGCAGCAGCACCACGGTGCGGCCGTTCGGCTGCGCAGGCGCGACGTCCATATAGGCCATCCCGAGCTGCTCGCCGTCGTTCACGACAGGAAGCAGATGCACGGGATAGGGATAGGCAAAGCCTTCGAGCGCGATGCCATAGGGCTCGCGCGGGGCGGTCTCCGCGGCGCGGGCGGTGAGTGGAGAAGCGAGGAGGGCGGCCGCAAGCGCGGCGGACAGGAGGCGGTTCATAAGAAAACTCTGGAGGATGCAGTTTTCGTCATGCCCGGGCTTGTCCCGGGCATCCACGTGCCTGCCGCAATAAAGACGTGGATGGCCGGGTCAAGCCCGGCCATGACGATATCGCCCGATCACACGCGAATTTGTGCCGTCACGCCACTGGCGCGGTCAGTCCTTCCCGTTCCCGAACAGCGCCGCAAACTGCCTCTCGCCGGTGCGGGTGAAGTTCACCACGCGGCTGCCCGGTGTGGCGTCGCGCGCGGCCCATTTCAGCTCGGCAAATCGCTGCATCATGGCTGCGCCCAGGGTGCCGGCAAGGTGATGGCGCCGCTCGCTCCAGTCGAGGCAGGCCTTGCACACCGGTCGGCGCGGATGGGCCAGCATCTCGGCCGAGATCTGCAAGTGCTTTGCGAGGAAGCGCTCGCCTTCGCTCGTCAGCTCGATGTCCTGCTTCTTCTGCCGGACAAGATTGCGCTCGCGCATGGTGTCGAGCATCTGCACGCCGAGATCGCCGGCGAGATGGTCATAGCAGATCCGCGCGCGCCGCAGCGCCGGATCCTTCGGCCCGGTGCGTACGCGCATGTGGCCGGTGCGGGCGGCAAGGCCGGCAAGTCCCTCGAGCACGCCGGCGACGTCGTCGTCGGTGAGGCGGTAGTAGCGATGGCGGCCTTGCTTCTCCGGCTCGACCAGCCCGCCAGCCTCGAGCTTGGAAAGATGCGAGCTCGCGGTCTGCGGCGTGATGCCGGCTTCCTGCGCCAGCTCGCTCGCAGTGAGCGCGCGGCCGTTCATCAGCGCCGTGAGCATGTTGGCGCGGGCGGGATCGCCGACCAGCGAGGCGACCATGGCGATATCAGGACCTGATTTCATGCTTCGATGGTAGCCGAAGCATTGTGGTCGGGCAAGGGTGTAGCGTGCTGCTGCAAACACGTCATTGCGAGCGAAGCGAAGCAATCCAGTGCTTCCGCGGCGACGGTGTCGCTCGTGCGTCTCGCAAGGAGAATCGGGAGTCCCATCATGTCCGTCACCGTCTTCATCCGCTACCAACTCGATCCCTTCAAGCGCGCGCAGTTCGAGGACTACTCGAAGCGCTGGCTCACCATCATTCCGAAATGCGGCGGCGACCTGATCGGCTATTTCATGCCGCACGAGGGTACCAACAACATCGCCTTCGCGCTGATCAGCTTCGAGAGCCTCGCTGCCTACGAAGCCTATCGCGGGCGGCTGCGGCAGGATGCGGAGGGCATGGCGAACTTCAACTTTGCCGAGGAAAACAAATTCATCCTCGCCGAAGAGCGCACGTTTTTGCGCAAGGTGGTATTGTAAGCCACCAACGTGAAGGAGACGTCCATGATCGCCGTGATTTTCGAAGTCTGGCCCAAGCCGGAACATCGCCAGGACTATTTCGATCTCGCGGCCGAGCTGAAGCCGATCCTGCAGACCATCGACGGCTTCATCTCGGTCGAGCGGTTCGAAAGCCTGACCGAGAAAGGCAAGATCCTGTCGGTGTCGTTCTGGCGCGACGAGGCCGCCGTCCAGGCCTGGCGCAACACCATGGAGCATCGCCGCACCCAGGCCAAGGGCAGGGCCAAGATCTTCGCCGATTATCATTTGCGCATCGCCAGCGTCGTCAGGGACTACAGCATGACCGATCGCGAGCAGGCGCCGAAGGACAGCCGCGCGGTGCACGACGTGCACTAGCGCCGGCGGCCGCATCTGCCTATGTCTGCGCGGCCAACAAGGGAGAGAAACATGCATGTGACAACCGCTGACAAGCGCGCGGCGTTCAAGACGATGCACGAGAGCGGCTGCTTCATCCTGCCCAATCCGGTCGACGTCGGGGGCGCGAAAGCCTTGCAGCATCTCGGTTTCAAGGCGCTGGCCTCGTCGAGCGCCGGCTTTGCCTGGACCATCGGCAAGGCCGACAACCACGTCACCGTCGAGGACGTATGTCAGCATCTGGCAGCATTGAGCTCGGCCGTCGAGATCCCCGTCAACGCCGATTTCGAGGGCGGCTTCGCAGTTGAGCCCGACAAGGTCGCCGACAATGTCGAGCGCTGCGTGCGCACCGGCGTCGCCGGCCTCTCGATCGAGGATTCCACCGGCGACAAGAACAACCCGATCTATGAGCGTGCGCTCGCGGTCGAGCGCATCAAGGCCTCGCGCAAGGCGATCGGCGACAGCAACACGCTGCTGGTTGGCCGCTGCGAAGCTTACTTATGGGGCGTCACCGACCTCAAGCTCGTCATCGACCGGCTCACCGCCTACGCCGATGCCGGCGCCGACTGTCTCTATGCGCCGGGCCTCAAAACGCGCGAGGACATCTCTGCGGTGGTGAAGGCCGTCGCACCAAAGCCGTTCAACCTGTTGATCGGCGGCTCCGGACTGTCATTGAAGGAAGCCGAAGATCTCGGCGTGCGCCGCATCAGCGTCGGCGGCTCGCTCGCCCGCGCCGCCTGGGGCGGGTTCATGCGCGCGGCACAGGAGATGGCGGAGAAAGGGACGTTCACCGAGCTCGGCAACGGCTATTCCGGCGGCGAGCTCAACAAGATGTTCAGTTAAACGAAGAGCGGCGGGATGTTGTGTCCCGCCGCTCTCTCATCCTCTCGGTGTCATTCCCCGCGAAGGCGGGGAATCCAGTACACCGCAGCCTCTCGATCAATCATGACCGCCTCGGAGTACTGGATCGCCCGCCTGCGCGGGCGATGACAGCTACACTGTGACTGCTAGCTCGTGCGGGTTACTTGGCGCCGTCAGACGGCGTCTGCATGTCGGGTGCCGGCTTGCTCGGCGCGGCGCCCGTGGTCATGCCCGGCTCGGTGTTGTTGCGCGGCGTCACGTCACGCATACCGGGAGGTGCCGCCGGATTGGTCGCAGGCGCCTGCTGGGCGGTCTGCGTTGCCGGCGCGTTGCTGGCCTGGTTGCCGGTGCTGGAGTTGTTCAGGCCATAGAATACGGCGCCCAGCACCAGGGCGACGGCCACGGCGAACAGCGCGACCTTGCCGCTGGAGGCGGGGCCTTCGCCGAGCTCAGGGTCGGCCTGGAGATTCGCATCCTGGCGACGTGCCATGCGCAGATACTCGTCGTCGCTGAGGTTCGGGCGATACGGATCGTTGGGAAAACGCTCGTCAGCCATCGATTGGGTCTCCTCGTTGATTGCAGGGAGACAACCCTCAGCTGCGAGATTCTGTTCCGCCCGCTCCAGTGCTTTCGTCGCATGTTGCTCCGGCGGAGGGAATCGGGAACCTGTTCGTTCCGGAGCTGGACGTGAGTTCCATGGCCGCGACAAGGGAACAAGCCGGGGAATCAGCTGATGTGGAGCCTGCCGCCGACCGACACGGTGCTGCACTATCTCGCCTACGTTGCCCTCACGGCGGAGGGCATGACGGCGGCACTGGCCGCCGGGCGGCGCAGCATGGACTATGTCGGCGTGTGCCTTCTCGCCTGCATCACCGCGCTTGGCGGCGGCACATTGCGCGACCTGTTTCTCGGACACTATCCGCTGGTCTGGGTCGCGAACCCGATCTATCTCGCGCTGCCGGGCGGCGCGGCACTGCTGACGATCGTGATCGCGGGGCTCGTGCACCGGCTGCACCTCGCCTTTATCGTGCTGGATGCCATCGGCCTCGTCGTCTTCACCATGATCGGCTGCGACGTCGCCTGGCAGATGGATGCATCGCTGCCGATCGTGATCGTCTCGGGCATGGTGACGGGCTGCGCCGGCGGCGTGCTGCGCGACGTGCTCTGCAATGACGTGCCGCTGCTGTTTCGTTCCGAGCTCTACGCCAGCGTCTCGGTCGTGACCGGGCTATTTTATGCAACGGCCTTCGGCCTCAATCTCAACGCCGAGCTCTGGACCGTCCTGACCTTCGTGCTCGGCCTCGGCTTCCGCCTGCTGGCGGTGCGCTACAAATGGGAGATGCCGAAATTCGTGTTCACCGGCGACGAGGAGAAGTAGGGCTCCGTCGGAGTTTGGAGCCTGCGCTCTCTCCACGGCGTCATGGCCGGGCTTGTCCCGGCCATCCACGACCTTTCGCGCGGCCCGACGAACGTGGATGCCCGGGACAAGCCCGGGCATGACGACCACTATGTTTACTGCCCGCGCGCCTTCGCCACCTGCGCCGCTGTCACCAGCGGCGCCGCATTGCCCCAGGAATTGCGGATGTAGTTGCTCACCGCCGCGATCTCGTCGTCGGAGAGTTGCTTGGCATAGCCCGGCATCTCGCCTGTGTTCGGCGCGCGCGGCGTCGTCACGGTGTGGGCGCCGTCGAGGATGATGCGCAAGGTCGAGGACGGGTTGACCGATTGCAGCAGCGCATTGCCCGGCAATGGCGGATAGATCCGCGGCGCGCCCGAGCCGTCGGCCTCATGGCAGGCGATGCAAAGCTTCGCATAGACGGCCTGGCCGGCCTTCATCTCGGCCTCGTCAGGCGGCGTCACGATCGTCTCGCGCCGCGACGGCGGCAGGCTCTTCAAATAGATCGCGATCGCACGCACATCGGCATCGCTCATCTTCGCCGTCGAGTTGACGACCACCTCCGCCATCAGCCCGCCGGCATGGCTCTTGGCGTTGCGCCCGCTCTGCAGATATTCAGTGATGTCCTCGACGCTCCATGATTTCAGCCCGGTGCGTGCGGCGCCGTCGAGCCGCGGCGCATACCAGCCGCCGACCTCGCCGCCCGAGAACGCCTGCGCGGTTTTATCGGCGCCAAAATAGTTCTTCGGCGTATGGCAGGCGCCGCAATGGCCAAGCCCGGTGACGAGATAGCCGCCCCTGTTCCACGCCGCGCTCTGGCTCTGGTCCGGCTCGAACAGGCCGGGTTTGAAGAACAAGGCGTTCCAGACCCGCATCAGGCGGCGATAACCGAACGGCCAGCGCAGCTCGGGCGGCTTGTTGCGGCTCACGACCGGCGCGAGCGTGCCGAGATAGGCCCGGATCGCCAGCGTATCGTCCTTGGTCATCTTCGTGAAGTAAGGGTAGGGGAAGGCCGGGTAATAGTTCGAGCCGTCGGGCGCAATGCCGGTGCGCAATGCACGGGTGAAATCGGCATCCGTCCAGGCGCCGATCCCCGTGTCGCGGTCGGGCGTCAGGTTGGGCGCATAGATCGCGCCGAACGGCGTGTCGATGCGCTTGCCGCCGGCAAAGGGCTTCGCCGGGTCGGCGGTGTGGCAGCCCGCGCAGTCGCCGGCCTCGACCAGGGTCTTGCCGTAGGCGATCAGCTCCGGCGAGGGCTCGGCGGCGAGGGCTAGACTTGTAGCCGTGCTCGCAATCGCACTGCACAACGCGAGACCGGCCAGAATCGTCCGCATCGAAAGCCTTTCCTGCGACCCATCGACGCCGTCCCGCATGGGAGATGACGTCCATTCATTGCGCGACAGCGGGGGTATGGTGACACAAATTGAAAATACCCGGTGTGCAACAGGCCACGAAATTGCGATTTTTACCCGGCGCCGGCTTTGGTCCAGATTTGTGATGCGGAGCGTGAAACATCCGACATAGAGTGGCGCAGGTGGTCGGCGCGCCCTAGCTAAAAACAATGGGCAGGCAACGGCTTAAGCAGCCAGGCGCTTAAAAAGGCGGAAGAGGACAAGAATGGGCATCAACCAGGGTCCGATCAGTCTCGATCAAAAATACACGCAAAGCACCGGCCATATTTTCACGACCGGCATCCAGGCGCTGGTTCGCCTGCCCATGGCCCAGATTCGCCGCGACCGCGCCGCGGGGCTGAACACCGCAGGCTTCATCTCCGGCTATCGCGGCTCGCCGCTCGGCGGCTATGACCAGCAGCTGTTCGCCGCGCGAAAACATCTCGAGCAGTACAACATCAAGTTCCAGCCCGGCGTGAACGAGGACCTCGCGGCGACCGCGGTCTGGGGTTCGCAGCAGCTCAACCTCTCGCCCGGCGCCAAATACGATGGCGTCGTCGGCATCTGGTACGGCAAGGGCCCCGGCGTCGACCGCTGCGGCGACGTCTTTCGCCACGGCAATGCCGCCGGCTCGGCCAAGAACGGCGGCGTGCTGTGCCTTGCCGGCGACGACCACGGCGCCAAGTCTTCCACCGTGCCGCATCAGTCCGACCACGCCTTCATGTCGGCGCTGATGCCCTATCTCTATCCCTCGAGCATCCACGAGATGATCGAGATGGGCCTGCTCGGCATCGCGATGTCACGCTACTCCGGCTGCTGGGTCGGCATGAAGGTGATCACCGAGACGGTGGAGACCACCGCCGAGATCGACCTCAGCGACGAGATGAAGCCCTTCATTATCCCCCCGGATTTCGAGCTGCCGCCCGGCGGGCTCAATCTGCGCTGGCCCGACGACCGTTTCGAGCAGGACCGGCGGCTGCAGGACTACAAGGGCTTTGCCGCGATCGCCTTTGCGCGTGCCAACAAGGTCAACCGCGTCACCATGGATTCGCCGAACGCGCGCTTCGGCATCATGGCCTCGGGCAAGAGCTATGAGGACGTCCGCCAGGCGCTACGCGAGCTCGGCGTCACCGAAGAGGTCGCCGCCAAGATCGGCCTTCGCCTCTACAAGATCGGCATGCCCTGGCCGCTGGAGCCGGAAGGCGTGCATGAATTCGCCGTCGGCCTCGAAGAGATCTTCATCGTCGAGGAGCGTCGCGAGATCGTCGAGAATCAGGTCAAGCAGGTGCTGTTCAACTGGCGCGACGACGTGCGCCCGCGCATCGTCGGCAAGATGGACGAGCATGACAAGCGTTTCCTGACCTTCGCCGCCGAGCTCAGCGTCGCCTCGCTTGCGACTTCGCTCACCGAGCGACTTCTCAAGCTCGATCTCAACCCCGAGATCGCCGAGATGCTCCGCGCCAAGGCCGACTGGTTCAACGGCCGGCAGGCGTCCCAGATGATCCCCACGGCGCCTGTTTCCCGCACCCCCTATTTCTGCTCCGGCTGCCCCCACAACACCTCGACAAAGGTCCCCGAAGGCAGCCGCGCCATGGCAGGCATCGGCTGTCACTTCATGGCGCTGTGGATGGACCGCTCCACCGAAACCTTCACGCATATGGGCGGCGAGGGTGTGCCGTGGGTCGGCATCGCGCCCTTCACCAACGAGAACCACATCTTCGCCAATCTCGGTGACGGCACCTATTTCCACTCGGGCCTTCTCGCCATCCGCCAGGCGGTCGCCTCCAAGACCAACATCACCTACAAGATCCTCTACAACGACGCGGTCGCCATGACCGGCGGTCAGCGCCACGACGGCGATCTCTCGCCGCAGCAGATCACCTTCCAGCTCCACGCCGAAGGCATCCGCGAGATCTATCTGGTCTCGGAGAACCCGGACTCCTATCCGGCCAGCACCATCGCGCCCGGCGTGAAGCTGCACCATCGTGACGATCTGCAGGACGTCATGAAGATGTGCAGGGAGTACAAGGGCACGTCGGCCATCGTCTTCGTCCAGACCTGCGCCGCCGAAAAGCGCCGCCGCCGCAAGCGCGGCCTGATGGAGGATCCGGCGCGCCGCGTCATGATCAACCCGGCCGTCTGCGAAGGCTGCGGCGACTGCTCGGTGCAGTCGAACTGCATCTCGGTCGAGCCGCTGGAGACCGAGTTCGGCCGCAAGCGCGCGATCAACCAGTCGGCCTGCAACAAGGACTATTCCTGCTTGAAGGGCTTCTGCCCGTCCTTCGTCACGGTGGACGGCGGCAAGCCGCGTCACCGTGCACCGGCCGATCTCGGCGATATCGGTGCGATCCCCGAGCCGGCATCGCGGCCGACACTTGAAAAACCCTACAACATCGCGGTCGGCGGTGTCGGCGGCACCGGCGTGCTCACCATCGGCGCGCTGCTCGGCATGGCCGCCCATATCGAGGGCAAGGCCTCGATGATCCTCGACATGTCCGGCCTCGCACAGAAGGGCGGCGCTGTGCTCAGCCACGTGCGGCTATCGGACCATCCGGCCGAGGTGACCTGCTCGCGCATCGTCACCGGCACCGCCGACGTCGTGCTGGCCGCCGACGAGGTGGTCGCGGTCGCCAAGGACACCATCTCGCTGTGCGACACCAGCCGCACCCGCGGCATCATCAACAGCCACGTCATTCCGACCGCCGACTTCGTCCTCAACCGCGACTTCAACTTCCAGACCCGCAAGCTCAACGCGGTGCTGGAGACGGCGCTGCACAAGGACTCCGTGTTCTTCGACTTCACCAAGCCGGCCGAGCAGCTGCTCGGCGACAGCATCGCCACCAACATGATGATGATGGGCTATGCCTATCAGAAGGGGCTGTTCCCGCTGTCGGCGGAAGCGATCGAGCAGGCGATCGAGGTCAACGGCGTCTCGATCAAGATGAACAAGGAAGCTTTCCGCCTTGGCCGTCTCGCAGTCGCCGATCCCCAGCGCCTCGCCGAGATGCTGAAGGGAACGGATGAGGCGGTCGCGCCCAAGACGCTGGAGGCCATGACGCTCGACGAAATCATCGAGCACCGCGCCAAGCATCTGACCGCCTACCAGAACGGCCGGTTGGCAAAACGTTATCGCAAGCTGGTCGATCAGGTTCGCGATGCCGCCAAGCAGGGCGGCTACGGCGAGGCGCTGCCGCGTGCGGTCGCGATCAACTACGCAAAACTGCTCGCCTACAAGGACGAGTACGAAGTCGCGCGGCTGTTCAGCGACGGCGCCTTCGAAAAGCAGCTCCGCGACCAGTTCGAGGGCGACTTCAAGTTCAACTTCAATCTGGCACCGCCGATCCTCGGTGGCGGTCTCGACGCTCTCGGCCGCCCGAAGAAGCGCGCCTTCGGACCCTGGATGCTCTCCGCGTTCCGCGTGCTGGCGAAGTTCAAGTTCCTGCGCGGCACGGCGCTCGACATTTTTGGTCGCAGCGCGGACCGCAAGCTCGAGCGCGACCTGATCATTGGCTACGAGAAGGACGTCGCCACCGTGCTCGGCCTGTTGTCGCCGGTGACCATCGACACCGCGGTCGAACTGCTCTCGCTCCCCGACCGCATCCGCGGCTACGGCCCGGTGAAGGAGAAGGCGGTGGCCGACGCCAAGGTCCGCTACGCCCAGCTCGCCGCGGACCTCGCTAACCCGCCACCAGCACCGAGGCAGATCGCAGCGGAGTAGGGCGCTCTCATAGGGTGGGCAAAGGCGCAGCGCGCCGTGCCCACGACTTGCCAATGATGACGAAGAAGACGTGGGCACGCTTCCGACGTCGCTCTTCGAGCTATGGCGGACAAATCGCTTTGCCCACCCTACGGCACCATCCGTTGCGTTGCCTGTCGGGCAAAACACCCATGCGGTGGGTCAATCGGCACTCGCAAAAATATTCCACTTTACCGAAATTCGGAATTGTCGTATCCATCTGTCACCTCATCCCTCTCAGAGGGGCGTATCGCGATCGTCACGAAACGCGGGGTGAGCGGCGGTGGACGCGGGCTGCGTCGCGCGGGGCGATTGTCTCGTGCACGACGGGCGTGGTCTTGCGTACGGCAAAATCGTGTGGTCCTGACGCCCGCAGGCTGGCGTCAAGTCCTGCGGTCACTCGCAGGGCGACGGGGGCAATAGTGCAACGCTCCCCGGGGAGAGCGCGACATAAGCCGTAAGGCCACTGCGCAGGGAAGGCCGGATGTTTGGCCGCACCTGTATGCCGCTGTGCAGCTATTTGTAGCGCAATTCCCGCACAGTGGATCGCGGGTGCCAAGCCGGCACTCGGTCTTCCCTGCGCCCTCTGTTTTGAGGGGGCAAGACGGACGCAAAGCTCGGGCAAAATGCGCCGCGAGAATGCGAAGCTGCGTCTGCGAGGTAAGGTCTCGTGCCCCGGACGCAGCGCAGCGCCTCTTAGCGGAGCGCTGCTGAGCCGGGGCCCATCTCGCAACGAGCATGCGGTGGCCTAGGGCTCTGCGCAGCAGCGTTGCACGCTGCAGCGCGTCCGGGACACGAGAGCATCGCCCCACTTGCGTCAACCCATCGCCCTCTCGCCCGACGGAATATTTCCGCGCTTGCCAACCGGGCATCTGCGGTTCAGAAAAACGGGGCCATAAGAAACGCGAGCGGAGACCTCTGTTTTGACCATCAAGGGCAAGGCCTACATTGCCGGGATCTACGAGCACCCGACCCGGCATGCGCCGGACAAATCCACCGCCCAGCTGCACGCCGAGGTCGCCAAGGGGGCGATCGAGGATGCCGGGATCAGCAAGGACGATGTCGACGGCTATTTCTGCGCAGGCGATGCGCCCGGCGGCGCCTGGCCGATGGTCGATTATCTCGGCCTCAACACCAAGAAGCTCCGCCACGTCGATTCCACCGAGACCGGCGGCTGTTCCTACATCATCCATCTCGGCCATGCCGCGGAAGCGATCGCGGCGGGCAAGTGTTCGATCGCGCTGATCACGCTCGCCGGCAAGCCGCGCACCGGCGCGATGCCGCCGCGCGCGGCCGGCGCGGAAGCCGATTTCGAATCCGCATACGGCGCCACCACCCACAATGCCTATGGCATGTGTGCCATGCGCCACATGCACGACTATGGCACCACCAGCGAGCAACTCGCCTGGATCAAGGTCGCGGCTTCGCATCACGCGCAATACAATCCGCATGCGATGCTCAAGGACGTCGTCACCGTCGAGGACGTGCTGAACTCGCCGATGATCTCCGATCCGCTGCACCGCATGGATTGCTGCGTCGTCTCCGACGGTGGCGGCGCGCTGATCGTGACGACGCCTGAGATCGCGAAGAGCCTGAAGAAGCCGCTGGTCAGGCTGATCGGCCATGGCGAGGCGATGAAGGGCCCGCGCGGCGGCAAGGATCTCGATCTCACATACTCGGCCGGCATCTGGTCGGGCCCGCGTGCCTTCGAGGAGGCCGGCATCACGCCGCAGGACATCAAATACGCCTCGATCTATGACAGCTTCACCATCACCGTCTTGATGCAGCTCGAGGACCTCGGCTTCTGCAAGAAGGGCGAGGGCGGCAAGTTCGTCGCCGACGGCAATCTGATCTCGGGCGTCGGCAAGCTGCCGTTCAATACCGATGGCGGCGGCCTCTGCAGCAACCATCCGGTCAACCGCGGCGGCATGACCAAGATCCTCGAGGCCGTGCGCCAGCTGCGCGGCGAGGCGCATCCGAAGGTGCAGGTCAAGAATTGCGATCTCGCCATCGCCCACGGCACCGGCGGCCTCTTGGGTGTTCGCCACGCCGCCTCGACCGCCATTCTGGAGCGCGTGTGATGAGTGAAGTGAAGAAGTACCCGGCCCCGGTGACCAATCCCGAGACCGCGGCGTTCTGGGACGCCGCGAAAGAGGGCAAGTTCATGATCAAGCGCTGCACCGCCTGCGGCGAAGCGCACTACTTCCCGCGCTCGATCTGCCCGTTCTGCTACTCCGACAAGACGGTGTGGGAGGAGGCGTCAGGCGAGGGCACGATCTACACCTACAGCCTGATGCGGAAGTCGCCGACCGGTCCCTACGCGATCGGCTACGTCACGCTGAAGGAGGGGCCGTCGGTGCAGACCAATTTCGTCGACTGCGATCTAGAGAAGCTGAAGATTGGCCAGAAGGTGAAAGTGGTGTTCAAGCCGACGGATGGGGCGCCGCTGCCGTTCTTCACGGTGGCCTGAGGCGAAGCGAGATGTAACCCTCTCCCCTTGTGGGAGAGGGTGGCACGATAGGCGCCGCTGCTCGCTGAGACGAATGCCGGGAGGAAACAAAAATGTCCGCCAGATACGAAGAACTCAAAGCCCTCAAAAACCTCGGCCAGAAATACGCCTACACTGATCGCGAGGTCATGCTCTACGCCTACGGCATTGGCCTCGGCGCCGATCCCATGGACGAGAACGAGCTCGCCTTCGTCAACGAGGGCACGTTCACGCCGCGGCCGCTGAAGGTGGTGCCGACCTTCGCATCCGTCGCGGCGTGGGGCGCGGGGCCCGGCGAGATGAACCTCAACCGCGTCATGGTCGTCGACGGCGAGCGCGACATCACCTTCCATCAGCCGTTGCCGGTCGCCGCCAACATCACTGCCGATTCGTCCGTGCTCGAGGTCTACGACAAAGGCAAGGACAAGGGCGTCGTCATCGTACACCAGACCGTGCTGAAGAACGAGAAGGGTGAGAAGCTCGCAACGCTCGTCGCCTCGCGCTTCGCCCGCGGCGATGGCGGCTTTGGCGGGCCGAGCCTGACCCAGCCCGATCCGCACAAGATCCCCTCGCGTTCGCCCGACAGGACCATCGACATCACCACGCGCCCCGACCAGGCGCTGGTCTACCGCCTCTGCGGCGACCGCAACCCGCTGCACAGCGATCCCGAGTTTGCGAAGAAAGCCGGCTTCCCGCGCCCGATCCTGCACGGCATGTGCACCTACGGCATCACCTGCCGCGGCGTGCTCCAGACCTACGCCGACTACGACGTGTCCGCCTTTCGCCAGCACGTCGCGCGATTCTCGTCCCCGGTCTATCCCGGCGAGACCGTGACCATGGACCTCTGGAAGGACGGCAACACGATCTCGTTCGAAGCCAAGGTGAAGTCGCGCGGGGTGACGGTGATCAAGAACGGCAAGACGGTGCTGGGTTAGGGCGCTCTCGTGCCCCGGACGCAGCGCAGCGCTCCTTAGCGGTGCGCTGCAGAGCCGGGGCCCAGAGAGCCCAGGCAAAGCAAGAACTGGGTCCCGGCTCTGCGACGCAGCGTTTCACGCTGCATCGCGTCCGGGACAAGAGAGAACAAAAACAACCAGGGAGAAGCCACCATGGGACTACTCGACGGCAAAGTCGCGCTGATCACCGGCGCGGGCGGCGGGCTCGGCGAGGCCTACGCGAAACTGTTCGCGCGGGAAGGGGCGGCGGTCGTCGTCAACGATCTCGGCGGGCCTCGCGACGGCTCCGGCGCCGACACGTCGATGGCGCAAATGGTGGTGGACGCGATCAAGGCCGAGGGCGGCAAGGCGGTCGCCAATGGGGCCGATATCTCCACCATGGAAGGCGGCCAGTCGGTGTTCGACGACGCCATCAAGCATTTCGGCCGCGCCGACATCCTTGTCAACAATGCCGGCATTTTGCGCGACCAGACCTTTCACAAGGCCTCGGAGGCTGATTGGGACAAGGTCATCAAGGTGCACCTGAAGGGCACCTTTTGTTGCACCTTGCCGGTGTTTCGCTGGATGCGGGAAAACGGCGGCGGGGTCATCGTCAACACCTCCTCGACATCGGGCTTGATCGGCAATTTCGGCCAGACCAACTATGGAGCTGCCAAGGGCGGCATCTGGGGCCTGTCCAACGTGCTGGCGATCGAGGGCCGGAAATACAACATCCGGATCTGGACGCTGGCCCCGGGCGCCCTGACCCGCATGACCGCAGACCTGCCCCGCTATAAGGAGAACCCCGGCGCGGCTCTGGGCCCGGACGGCATCGCGCCGGCCGTGCTATACATGGTCAGCGACTTGTCGGGCGACCAGACCGGCAAGGTGCTGGGCGTGTCCGGGCCCCGCGGCGTGCGCGAAATGCGGATGATGGAAATGGAAGGCTGGAAACCGCCGCACTCGGGCTGGAACGCCCAGGACATCGTCGATCACGCCAAGGAGATCTTTTTCTCCGAGGAGCAGATCAAGATGGGGGCGCGGCGGTTTTAGCTTGCCGTCATCCCGGGGCACGCGAAGCGTGAACCCGGGATCCATGGTACAGCACGCGTAGCAGACAAATGGATTCCGGGCTCGTGCTTCGCACGCCCCGGAATGACCTGGAAAGAGAGACTGATGAAACTGACTGCCGACGCCAAGGGCACCTTCGCAATCGCGCCGACGCCGTTCCACGATGACGGAAGGATCGACGAGCGCTCGATCGATCGCCTGACCGATTTCTACGAGGAGGTTGGCTGCGACGGCGTCACCGTGCTCGGCATCCTCGGTGAAGCCCCCAAGCTCGATGCCGCCGAGGCCGAGCAGGTGGCGGTGCGCTACGTCAAGCGCGCCAAGAAGATGCAGGTGATCGTCGGCGTCTCCGCGCCGGGCTTTGCGACCATGCGCTCGCTGGCGAAGGCCTCGATGGACGCCGGCGCGGCCGGCGTGATGATCGCCCCGCCGCCCTCGCTTCGCACCGACGACCAGATCGTCGGCTATTTCAAGCAGGCCGCTGAAGCGATCGGCCCGGATATTCCCTGGGTGCTCCAGGACTATCCGCTGACGCTCACGGTGGTGTTCACCCCCGCGGTGATCCGCAAGATCGTCATGGACAATCCGAACTGCGTCATGCTCAAGCACGAGGATTGGCCGGGCCTCGAGAAGATCTCGACCCTGCGCGGCTTTCAGAAGGACGGTTCGCTCCGCCCGCTCTCGATCCTCTGCGGCAATGGCGGCACGTTCCTCGACTTCGAGATGGAGCGAGGTGCCGACGGCGCCATGACCGGCTATGCCTTCCCCGAACTGCTGATCGACGTCGTGAACCTCTCCAAGGCCGGCAAGCGCGATGCCGCGCATGACATCTTCGATGCGCATCTGCCGCTGATCCGCTACGAGCAGCAGCCCGGCGTCGGCCTGACGGTGCGAAAATACGTGCTACAGAAGCGCGGCATCATTGCCTCCAGCGCCCAGCGCAAGCCGGGCGCAACCATGACGGCGACGGCGAAGGCCGAGGTCGACTATTTGCTGTCGCGCGTTGCCCGCTTCGACAAGCGCGCCAATCTCGGCCCGCAATCCAGCGCCGCAGGCTAGTTGAATGGCCGAGACATCAGCATCACGCCCGGCCTCGACGATCCTCCTGTTGCGCGATGGCGCGAAGGAAGTCGAAATCTTCATGATGGTCCGCCATCATCAGATCGAGTTCAACTCGGGCGCGCTGGTGTTTCCGGGCGGCAGCGTCGATGCGGGCGACAAGGAGATCGTCGCCCGCGCCGATCTCTATTCGGGCGGCGAAGCCTTGAGCGAAGCGGACCGCGGCTTTCGGATTGCCGCGATTCGCGAGACCTTTGAGGAAAGCGGGATTTTGCTGGCGCGGTCGAGAGATTCCGGCACGCCAATCGATGCCAAGCGCGCCGGCGAGATCGCCGACAAGCATCGTGTTGCGCTCAACGACCACAAGATCAGCTTCCTGAAAATCCTCGACGACAACGGCCTCCAGCTCGCACTCGACACGCTGGTGCCTTACGCGCACTGGATCACACCGGAGGGCATGCCGAAGCGGTTCGACACCTGGTTCTTCCTTGCGGCCGCACCGGCCGACCAGCTCGGTGCGCATGATGGCCGCGAGTCCACCGACTCGATCTGGCTGTCGGCGCGCGAAGCGGTGGAGGGCGGCGAGAGCGGCCGCTTCAAGCTGCCGTTCCCGACCACGCGCAATCTGATCCGGCTCGCCAAGCAGCCCAGCGTGAAGTCCGCACTCGACGATGCCAAGGGCATGTCCATCGTCACGGTGATGCCTGTGATGACTAAGACCGCAACCGGCCGTCAGCTCCGCATTCCCCGCGAGGCCGGCTATGACGGCGAGGTGTTCGAGGTCGGCGCGGTCGGCTAGAACACTTCGATACGCAGCGAACTATTGGCGCGCGCGAACGCGCTAGGTTCCGTCCATCGTGAAGGACGGGACGCATCGGATGGATATCAGGCAGGACAACAGCATCGCCGTCGAACTGGCGCTGCTGGTCGCGCTCGCAACGCTCTGGGGCGGCTCCTACGCCTTCATCAAGCTCGGCGTCGCCACCATCCCGCCGATAACGCTGATCGCCGCGCGCACCGCGATCGCGGGCCTGCTGCTGCTCGTCGTGATGTGGGCGCGGGGCATCAGCATGCCCACGGACGCCGTGACCTGGCGGCGCTTCGCGTTCCAGGCCGTGCTCAACAGCGTCATCCCGTGGACGCTGATCGCCTGGGGCGAGCGCCATGTCGACGCGGCCCTCGCCACCATCCTCAATTCGGCAGGTCCCATCTTCACCTTCCTGCTGACAGCGATCGTCACTCGCCATGAGGCGACGACCCCGCGAAAACTGTTCGGCGTGGTCGCAGGCATGGCCGGCATCCTGCTGATCGTCGGCGTCGATGCCTTTCATGACATCGGTAGCGGCCTCGTCGCGGAAGCCGCCATCGTCGCCGCCACCATCTGCTACGCCTGCGCTGCGATCTTCGGCCGCAGCTTCAAAGGCCTCGACCCGATGGCGCCCGCGGCCGGCTCGCTGCTGGCCGGGGCGGCCGCGCTGATCCCGGCCTCGCTGCTGTTCGAGCAGCCCTGGACGCTGTCGCCATCGCTCGCTTCCGTCCTGGCGCTGCTGGCCCTGGCGACGTTTTCGACCGCGGCAGCCTTCGCGATCTACTTCCGCCTGATCCAAACCCTTGGCTCGGTCGGAACCACCGCGCAGGCCTATTTGCGCGTCCCCATCGGGGTCGCCATCAGCGTCGCCTTCCTCGGCGAGACCCTGAGCCGCACCGCCTGGATCGGCCTGGCTTGCGTCGTCCTCGGCGTGGCCGCCATGACGATCCCGGCCCGGCGGCAGGCGAGCGTCAAAACGTCATAATCCGGCGGGGAGGGCAGGCCGAGTGCCTGCGATATTAAGGATATTCGGCAGCGGGAGGCATGTTCCCCCGGGCGTGCATTACGTCGTATATTGGGCTTCCAGTCGTAGCCCGGTCTCTCAACGCACCAATGTCCGCCGAATTGACGCCGCCCCCCGAGAAAAAGCGAATCTTTTCGCTGTCCATCGGCCAGTTGACGTTCGGAGGCTTCCTGCTGGTGCTGGCGGTGATCATCGTCACCTCGACCGCGAGCGTAATCGCGATCCGGCACATCGACACCACCTTCGCCGAATTGCAGCGGCTCCAGAGCGTCGGCGACCTCGCCGAGGACATCGATCGCCGCATGAACGAACTGCGGCTCGCGGCACGCGACTTCGTCACCGATCCCGGCGCCGGCATCCAGTTCAAGCAGGTGGGCGAGGCGGCCTCGACCCTCAGCGACATCCTGAAGAAGACCCGCATCGAGCTTGCGCCCGAGCAGCAGGACATGATCGACGGCGTAACCGAGCGCCTTGCGACCTATCGCAACGGCCTCGAGCGGATCTCGACCCTGATTGACCGTCGCGCCCAGCTGCTTGCCGGCCTGCCGCCGCTGCGCGACCAGTTCGACGCGGCCGTCGGGGCCACCGCGGACCGTGAGCTCGCCTCCCGCCTGTCGGAGGCGCAGAGCCGGATCGCGCTCGGCCTGCTTGCACGCAATCCGTCCGCGGCCGAGCAGGCCGCGCAGAACATGCGCACGATGGACATCACGGACGCCAGGCTCAGGGCTGCCGTGAACGACTACGCCGAGGCGATCATCGCGGTCGCCGTCCGCGAGCGGCAGATCGCCGACATCGACCGCGAAGTGCTGGGCACCGAGGGTCGGCTGATCGGCCGCGTCACCGAATTGCTGCGCGAAGTGAGCGCCAGGCGCGGCCACGTGCTGTCGCGCGATTTCGCCCGGACGCTGACGGAAGCGCGCTGGCAGAGCATCGTGTTCGGGACCATCGGCGTGCTGATCGGCATGCTCGCGGCCGCCTTCGTGGTGCGGCGGACGGTTCGGCCGCTGGCCAAGATCGCAAGGTCGATCCGCGCGCTCGCGGCCGGCGAGAAGGACACCTCGATCCCGTCCGCCGACCTCGACAACGAGATTGGCGACATCGCGCGCGCCGCCGAGGTTTTCCGCCGCGCGCTGGAGGAGGCCGACACCGCGCGCGAGGCGGCGGTGCGCGCGCTCACGGAGCAGCGCCTCGCCGAAGAGAGCTACCGAAAGCTGTTCGAGGGCTCGGTCGACGGCATCTATGTGACGACGCCCGCGGGCGACCTCCTCAACGCCAATCCGGCACTAGCGCGGATGATGGGCTATGACAGCCCGCAGCACCTGATCGACAGCATCAACGACATCGCCCACACCATCTACGTCCATCCGGAGGCGCGTGTGGAGTATCAGCGGCTGATGCACCGCGACGGCATGGTGCGCGAGTTCGAGTACCAGGTGCGCCAGCGCAGCGGCGACATCCTGTGGCTCTCCGACAGTGCGACGGGGGTGCGGGACGAGCAGGGCAAGATCGTCCGCTACGAGGGCACGCTTCGTGACATCACCGACCAGAAGCGGGCGGAAGACGCCATCGCCGAAGGCAGGCGCCTGCTCCAGCAGGTCATCGACACCGTGCCCGCTGTCATCAACGTCAAGGACCGCAACCTGCGCTACGTGCTGATGAACCGCTACATGGCCGGCATTTTCGGCATCGAGCCCGGCGATGCACTCGGCCGTACCACGGCCGACCTGATGTCGCGCTACGGTGCGGCCAAGACGGACGAGAACGACAAGCGCGTGCTCAGCATCCGCAAGGGCCTCGGCTTCTACGAGGAGGAATACAAGGACGCCTCTGGAAACATGCGGCAATGGCTGGTCAACAAGCTGCCGCTGCTCGATGCCGAGGGCGAGATCGAGCGGATCGTCACTGTGGCGCTCGACATCGGCGAGCGCAAGCGCGGCGAGCAGGAGATGCGCAAGGCCAAGGAAGCCGCCGAGACCGCGCTGCGCAATCTGCGCGAGACCCAGGCCTCGCTGATCGAGGCCGAGAAGCTCGCCGCGCTGGGGCGGCTCGTCGCCGGCGTTGCGCACGAGGTCAACAATCCCGTCGGCATCAGCCTCACGGTCGCTTCCGCCCTGGAGCGCAAGACCGCGATGTTCACCGCCGAGGTCGAGCGCGGCGAGCTGCGGCGCTCCACGCTCAACGATTTCCTCAACACCAGCCGCGATGCGTCTTCGCAGCTCGTCTCCAATCTCAATCGCGCCGCCGAGCTGATCCAGTCGTTCAAGCAGGTCGCCGCCGATCGCAACTATTCGGACCAGCGCAATTTCGACCTCGGCGACCTTACCGAGCAGGTCGTGATGAGTCTGCGGCCGGGCCTGCGCAAGCACAATCTGACGCTCAACGTCGAGTGCCAGCCCAACCTCACCATGAACAGCTATCCCGGACCGTACGGCCAGGTGCTGACAAATCTGTTCCTCAACTCGGTGGCGCACGCCTTCCCGGACGGCCGGCCCGGGATCATCGACATCCAGGTGCGCGAGTCCGGCAAGGACAATGTCGAGATCCTCTTCTCCGACAATGGCTGCGGCATGTCGCTCGACGTCCGCCGCCGGGCCTTCGATCCGTTTTTCACGACAAGACGCGACCAGGGCGGCACGGGCCTTGGGCTACACATCGTCTACAGCATCGTCACCAATCGATTGGGGGGACGGCTCGATCTCGATTCCGAGCCGGGCGAGGGGACGCGCATCCAGATCATCCTGCCGCGCACGGCGCCGCTGGAGCAGGCGGCGGAGTGAGCAGCCAGCGGCCCCATTGACGCGCAGCAAGTGGGCGCTGCGGGCCGACTTTACCCACGAACGAGAGCTGCACCGAGGACGAGACAGCCGGCGCCCAACGCGCGTGTCAACGTGATCGGATGCTGCGGCAGGCCGAGCATACCGATGTGGTCGAACGCCAACGAACCGAGCAACTGACCCAAGACGATCAACGTCAACACCGTCGCCACGCCGAGGCGCGGCACCATGAAGATGCTGGTCACGATGAAGACCGCGCCGAAAATTCCCCCGGTCCATGCGATCAGGGGAGTTCGCCCGGTCAACGCGGTAGCGGGAATCGGTTCGCGCAACGCGACCAGAACCAGCAGCAATGCGATTGTTCCGCCAAGATAACTCACGAACGCCGCCCACCTCGCTGATTGCAAGGCATTACCAAGGCCAGCATTCAACACTTGCTGAAGGGCGAGGCTTAGGCCCGCAAGCAGGACCACGAAGGATGCCAGAAGGTTCATGCGAGGCTCGCGATGAATGGAGAGGCGGAGCCAGCTTAACGTCCGGGCCGATCCACGTCTGGAATGAAATCGACCGCCTCAATCCGCGAAAGCTGAACGATAGGCGGCCGGTGTTGTGCCGTAAGCGCGCCGAAACAGGCGACCAAGGTGACTCTGATCGGAGAACGAGCCGGCATAAGCCACGTCGGCGACGGTGTCGCCGCGCTTCAACAGCGAACGTGCCGAGGCTAGTCGCAGCGCAAGACGATAGGCGGCAGGGGTCATTCCAACCTCCCGCTTGAACCGCCGTATGAAGCCGTCGGTCGATCGGCCTTGTCGTGCCGCTAACGCGCGGATGTCGAGGTCGTCGTACGAAACCAACTTCGTCAGCGCCGCACGCCGGGCTGGCAACACGGGATCTCTCGGCCATGAGGCGTGCGAGCCGATCGCATCGAGTATCTCGTCAGGCGAGGTGGCCAGCGAGTGGCGCATGCGGAGCGGCCTAGAGATCTCTCTCACCGCTGCATGACCGCTGGGCACGTACAGATGGGTGACGATCGAGCTGGGGCCACCATACGAGGCATGTGGTTCGCCCGCGGGGATGACGACGATATCGCCGAGGGTGGCGCATAACTCTCCGAATGTGGTCAAGTATATGCGCCACCCCTCGGTCACGGCGGCGACTTGAACATCCGGGGAGGGTGAACATGATACGCGAGCGCGGCAGCCTGCGTCGCCGCGAGGTGGCCCAGCTCAATCGCCGAGTCGCGTGCCCATGGGCGATATGTCCACGATCCAGGCATTCTCACTGCATATGAGCTATTGCTCGGGATGTCAGCAGAGCCGCGCGGCCTAATCTGCCTCTGCGAGCTTGTGCAGCGTCGCGCCGAAAATCAGGCTGGCCTTGCCGACGAGCGCAGTTCCCGTCATCTCCGCGCGGGTGTCCGTGTAGGTGCCGCTGACGCCGATGCCGACCGGGGCCGGACCGCCGAACAGTGGATTGTCATCGCCACGCGGCGTGGTGTGCCGTTGCACCAGTACCTCGCCCTTGAAGGTATGGTCGTCCTTCACGACGTAGCTGCCGGTGTAATAGAGGTAGGCATCGCCACCGAGGATCTTGCCGTCGCGGAAAAGAATCACGCCGCTGCCCTTGCCTGTTCGACCATCGAGCAGGTTGACGTGAATCGAGTAGAGGCCGTTCTTCATAACGTCCCGAGGCCGGCCGCCATCGCCCAATGGCGTAACCGGTCCTGCTTTTATGCCAAAGCGCATCCGCTGGCGCAACGTGGCAGTTTGCCGGTTGGCAACTCGTCAAACCGTAATTGTCCCGGCTTGTCTGTGACGCACTTATGACTGTCTCATCATGGGGCGAGGCCGACGGTTGCGAATCAGAGTTGGCCCGCAACATGCATAACCATAGTTGCACTAGCCGCGGGGTGCTGGAGCAAGACAAACGTGAGCAACTGGATCGATTCCGGCGGCGATGAGCCGCGTCTGTACAGTGTGCGTTCCACGAATTGCAAAAGCGAAAAATGGAGGACAGGCCACACGACACGCTGGCGAAGCGTGGCGAGGCTGGCTTGCGCCATTGCCCTGATTGCGCTCGCCGCCCCCTTCGGGCACGCGCGCGATCGCGGCCAGTTCGTCAACACCAATGCCGATTTGAAGGCCTGGTTCGATGGCCTGCGAAGCGGCAAGGGACCCTGCTGCTCCGACGCCGATGGCTCGGCGCTCTCGGACACCGATTGGGAGAGCAAGGACGGGCATTATCGTGTCCGCGTCCCGCGCTTGGGCTTTGTACTCGACGGCCAGCAGCAGGAGCTGGTCTGGGTCGACGTGCCCGAGGAGGCCGTGATCTCGGAGCCAAACCGGGTGGGACGCACCATGGTCTGGCCGATCTACGGCTACATGGGAGTCACCATCCGCTGCTTTATGCCCGGTAGCATGACTTAGCCGGGCGGCAACACGCACGGCGTCCCATCACCGCCCGATGCGGCTCGCGCCGCGTCAGGTGTATTTCTTGTCACGCTCGAGCAGCTCGATCGAGATGCCCTCGGGGCCGCGGATGAAGCAGATGCGAACGCCGGGGCGGATCGTCGTTGGCTCGCGCGTGAAGGTTACGCCCTTGGCCTTGATCTCGGCGGCGACAGCGTCGATGTCCTTTACGGTGAGACCGAAATGGTCGAGGCCCTGATGCGGATGCGGCGGCGGCGGGTTGACCGCGCTGTCGCCCTCGACTGGCGCGATGAAGATTTTAGCACCGCCGAGATTGACGTCGATCCGTCCCGGCGCGCGCACGACCTCGCCGCCGAGGATGTCCTGCAGCCAGATTGCCGTGGCCTCCGGATCGGGGCTGCGCAGATGGACGTGATCCCAAGTGACGGCGACTGGCATTTCTTGTTCTCCCAACGGGGCTTGATGTTGCGGCGCATGTTAGCGGCCTCAGGCAGCGATCGCCACTGCCCTTGCCGACTCGCATGAAGCGCGGGAACCTTAGTTCGTCTGCCGGATTAAAGTAAGCAGTGGCGTGGTCCACCATTGGTGATGCAGCCGTGAACGCCAAGCTTGACCTGACAGGGTTGGGACGCTTCGCAGGGATTGGCGAGCGCCTCGCGCGGGCTGTGACGATCGCAAGCGTCTCGTTTAGCCGCGGCCTGCTGTGGTTGCTGGCAGCGATCATCGTCGGGTGCGGCATCTCGATGCTGCTGCCCCTCTTCAAAGGCAACGGCGCTGAGCCGGTGAAGCCGGAGCTGGCAGCGGTCGAACCTGCTGCCCCCGGCGATGCGGGAGCCGCGTCTCCGCAGCTCACCCAAGCCCAGACGATGCTCGCCGAGCTCGATCGCCTCAGGATTTCGTCGCAGACCTGGCGCCGCGGCGGTCTCGGCTCGAAGGCGCTGGTGACGCTCACGCTGCGAAATGACAACGACTATGCCGTAAAGGATGTCGAGATCGTTTGCGCATTCGCACGACGCGATGGCAGTCATCTCACCGACCGCAGTCGGGTGTTGGCCGAGACGGTCACGATGAAGAGCCGCAAGACCTTCGCGCGCGTTCCTGTCGGCTTCATCAACGTCAATGCGGATCAGGCGAAATGTTCGCTGGTCGCGGCCCGGCGTGCGTAGACGGCGGCATGTCCGGGTAGCAGAAAAGTGACCGTGCCGGGGTCTTGGCCGAAAAACTTGACGTTGCCATTTGAACCAATGGCTGGGTGCAGGAACCAATCAGAGTATCGCCTGTTGAGGCGAAGAGCCCACGCGGGGATGCGGGGGGCGGAGCGCGGCCAATGCCTATCTTTCGGTATTTCGTCTTTGTCGGTGGAGCGCTGCTCACACTGCTGTTCGCGGTCAACTATGTCGTGCCGGCATCGCCCGTCGCGCCTTCGGCTGCGACCGCTAGTAACGATCAGCCGATCATCCGGATCCGGTCCGACCGGCATCTGCCTGAGCGGGTCGTGCTCGACACCAGCCAGCCAACGATCGCCGCGCCAGTGCTGAAGACCGCTTCTGCCGCAGCGCCGCAGCCTCCGGCGCATGACGCCGCGTCGCCGGCCCTTGCCGAGATGTCGGCCAAGGCGCGGGTGCGCGAGACGTTCGCCCAGTTTACGCCCAATTTGAAGGTCGACACTGCCTCAGCCAGGAAGGGCGAGGCGAAGCCCCAGGCTCAAGTCCAGCAGGCTCAGGCGCAGCTTCCGCAGGCCGCTCCGGTCCAGGCCCAGCCCAAGCGTAAGGTTGCGAGAGCGCATCCGGCGCCGCAGTACGGTCAGTACGGACCGCAGTACGGCGGCCCGCAATATGGCCGGCCGATGATGGTGGCCCAGCAACCGCATTTTGGCCTGTTCAACACGACCTGGTGACAGGATCTCTGCCCCGCCTAGATCGAGACGGGAAGGGCTTTTTATTGCCCAGCCTGTCTGCTAATTCGAACGCACCCGAACGTCGGCCGGTGATGGCACTCAAGCACCGTCAGGTGGCGTTCGGTGACAGCCCGTTCGCCGGGCCGGGGCGCTCGTAGCTCAGCTGGATAGAGCATCGGATTTCGATTCCGAGGGTCGGAGGTTCGAATCCTTCCGAGCGCGCCAGTCCCCGCCGGTGTTCCAGATATGTTCCATGAGGTGACGGCAGCCGCTGATGTGGCTTTGGGTCAGCCCGCCCGAGGACCGGTCTGCCGCGCCCGTGCCAGCGTGTCCGAGGGCGCCTCGTGGAAGGTCGCGCGGTAAGCCGCAGCGAACTCGCCGAGATGATGAAAACCCTGCGCGCGTGCGCAGGTCGCAACCGACGCGCCACCGCTTCTGAGGAGCTGCGTGCGCGTCGCCCACAGCCGTTTCAGGCGGATATATTGATGCAGGCTCATGCCGCGCACCTTGGCTACTGCGCCGCTGAGCGTCCTGACCGAGACGCCAAATTCATTGGCGAGCTCGGCGGTATAGATTGGTGAGGTCGGATAGGCTGCGACATAGTCGTCGATCTGCTGCACGAGCTTGGCGGATCGCGCGCTCGCATTCAGGGCGCTGCGCTCCGACATCGGGTCAATCTGAAACAGGTCGTCGAAGGCGAGCAGCAGGCCTTCCTGAAGGTGCGCGGCGACCTCTCGCGTTTCGAACATGTAGGGGTTGACGGACGCGGTCCGCAAGATATCGAGCACGAGCTGTCGGGCGTGAAGGTGCGCTGCCGGGTCTGCGATGCGAACCCACAATGCATCGGCGCGATCAAACCAGCCGCGATCCTTCAATGCGGGTGAGAACATGATCAGCGCATGGTAGTTGGTTTGGTGCTCGACGAAATGGCAGTGATGATTGCCGCGCAAGGCTATGAAGATGCGCGAGTCGAGATCGATCCCGCTCGAGGAGGCCCGCAGATCGTCCGTCATCGGCAGGATCACCATGCCGCCCGGTGCGCGATAGGCCGTATCGAGGATCCGTGCAAACGACCTCGCCACGATGATCCGGCATCCCGGCAGATTCACGACCGCGCGCGCGGCTGCGAAATTGGCGACGTCGAGTGGAATGCTTCGGGCATCCTCCAGCTGTTCGGCCGGTCGAAACGCGTCGACATCGGTGAATCGGACCAACTGGAGAGCAGAAGAGGGGGCGAGAGCGTCGAAGAACATGCGTCTGGCCGGATGCTGAAATGTGACAATGAAATGAACGTCGGTACATCGCCATCAATGGCGAAATAGGACGATTCAGTAAACTGGATTTCTGGCCGTAGTATTGCGGACATCATGCCACGCTGCGCAGCAGATCGATGTCACGTTCAACGGTCTCGGCTTATGGGCTGGCCGGAGGCGAGGTCGATGAAATGAACGTACGTGCAGGCGGGGCACTCGAAGGACTCGAACCTGCGCCCTTCCGCTCTCTGCTGCTTTTCCAGATGTGTCTGCACATTCATGCCCGTCCGGGGGCATCGGAAAACAATAAAATCCGCCATCAGGACTGCATTGACCGGATCGCGGTCGTCGTCCTTGATCTAGATCAGTTTTGGAGCCGGTCCAGATTGGAAGAACGCACCGCCGCCGGATCTCGCAAAAGGGAAGGGGCCCCGGAGGGCCCCTTCCGATATCACCAACGGCGATAGCCGTAATACCCATACGGGCGGCCGTAATAACGCGGCGGTCCATAATAGCGGGGGCCGTAATACGGCCGTGGCCCATAATATCCATAGTAGTTCGGGCGCCACCAGCACTGTCCCCAGGCGTTGCAGACCATGCGGACCTGCTCGACGTTGGAGAGCTCAGGGGCGACAGGTGCGGGCGCGATGGGCATGGCGGACGCCGCCGGCGATGCCATGATGGCACCGAACAGGGATGCGGCGACGAGGCCAATCTTAAGCTTCATGATGTCTTCCTCCGCTTACGCAATACAGGATATCGAAGTTGTTCTGATCAAATTGTGGCGGAACCGAAATGTAATGCTGATGAACAAGTCGTCAGCCAGCCTGCCGCCGCAGTCCTGATCCTTAACGCCGCCAGACTATCCCAGGTTCGCGCGCATGACCAATGCTGCGCTTGCGTTGCTGCTGCCCCACACGAGATCGCCACCATCCTTGATCCCGCGCAATTCGCCTGCGCCGCTTCGTCCCTAGTCTTGTCGCCGTGGCCCGCATTTCGAGCAATTCGAAGTTCAGGCCCACAAGATGCTTGGAGCTGTGCAATGGACAAGATGAGACTGGACAAGGGTGACTGGCTGGTGGTGTGCGACGGGCGCAAGGCGCTCATCCTGGAAAACCTCGGTGACGAGATGTTTCCGAACCTCCACACCCGGGAGGTGCACGAGCAACCCAATCCCGCAACCAGCGCACAAGGGACCGATGCGCCGGGCCGGCTGCACGCCGCCGCAGGCGGTGCGCGCAGTTCGGTCGAGCAGACCGATTGGCACGATGAGGCCGAACGAGCTTTCCTGCGGAGCCTCGCGGGCCGGCTTGATGCGGCCGTCAGCGCGGGCGAGACCTCGGCGCTGACCATGGTGGCCTCGCCGCGCGCGCTCGGCATGATCCGCGCCGATTATTCCGACGGCGTGCGCAAGGCACTCCAGAACGAGGTCGGCAAAGACCTCGTCAAGATGCCGGTCTACGAGATCGAGAAGCAATTGCTGCGGTCGGGCGCGGCGAGATAGCGACGAGCCGCAGCGGACGCGCCGGCGCCCTCAGTAGCAGGGATGCCGGCGGCGGTCCTGGCCGACATAGGCGGCGGCACTCTGGTAGCAATGGTTGGTCGACGGGCCGTCGTAGAACGCAAAGGTGCCGGGGGTGCTGCCCGGGCCGTAATTGTGGACGTAGCTGATCGGGTAGGGCAGCGGGTTCGCGTAGGAGCGGTGGTAACGGTGATGTCCCCGGGCCTCGGCAAGGCTGGGGGACAGGATTGCGGCCGACAGGGCAGCAACTGCGGCTACAAGCTTCAACTTGCTCATCTCGATTCTCCGGAACCCGCACGAATAGCTCCGCCTTTATAGCCGTTTCGGGCTGCCGGTACCCGTCCGGCGGCCCGAAAACCGGGCCAATCCCGTAGATTTCCAGGTGGGTGTGACAGAATTGCCGGTCGTCGCCGCCGGGCCTGCCCATTTTTGGCCTTTTCGGGATGCTTAACGAATTCCCCACACAAGTATGACCAAGAAGAATTCGCTTAAAGATTCCTGCCGGCCGCTTGGGGTGCTCTTCGAGGCCGGCCCATTCCTGCAAGGTTTCACCGTCGCCTCGCCATGCGCATCACGCTTCTGAGCCTGCTGTTGCTCTGCCTCGCCGCCACCACGTCGGCGCACGCCGATCTGCACATCACCCGCGACCATGGCGGCTATGTCGAGGAGTACAAGGCCAAGTACAAGCGCGTCCGCGAGAAGGGCGAGCGGGTCATCATCGACGGCATCTGCAACTCCGCCTGCACCCTCGTCCTCGGCATCGTGCCGATGAACAAGATCTGCGTGACGCCGAAGGCAAGCCTCGGCTTCCACCAGGCCTATTACGACAAGGCCTTTACATTCGGCATCAAGGTCACCAGCGCGGAGGGGACATCCGACCTGATGTCCTACTATCCCGATACGGTGAAGGACTGGATCCGCCGCAATGGCGGGCTCACCACCGACATGAAGAAGATCAGGAACGGCGTTGATCTCTGGAAGATCATCGATCCCTGTCCGGAAGAATGGTGAGCGCCTGAGCTGAGTTCGTCGCAGCGCAGCATCGCCAAGCCTGCCGAAATTCGCATTGCCGCACCGGTCGTCCTCGGGCAATGAGGGCGGCAATGAGCCATAATCAAGAAGCCCTGACCGCCCGCGCCGCGCCGATCCTGTTCGTGCTGCTGTGGAGCACCGGGTTCATCGGCACCAAATACATCATCCACAACGCCGATCCCTTGACCTATCTCGCCATCCGCATGGCGATCGTGGTCGGCCTGATGGCGATCATCGCTGCCATCGCGCGGCCGAAATGGCCTGACCGCATCGGCATCGTGCACAGCGCGGTCGCCGGCATCCTCGTCCACGGCTTCTATCTCGGCGGCACCGCGATCGCGATCGCGCATTCGATTCCCGCCGGGCTGTCCGCGCTGATTCCGGGCCTGCAGCCGATCCTGACCTCCACCATCGCCAACCGCTGGCTCGGCGAGAAGGTGACCCCGGTGCAATGGGCGGGCCTCGTGCTCGGCCTTGGCGGCGTGGTACTGATCCTGCACGGCCGCCCCATGACCGGCGAGGCCGGGCTGGGCTGGCTCGCCTCCGTGGTTTCGCTGGTCTCGATCACGCTCGGCACGCTCTACCAGCGCCGCTACTGCAGCCACATCGACTGGCGCGCCGGCAATTTCGTGCAATATGTGGCCGTCACTATCTTCTTCGCGATCGGCGCGTTCCTGTTCGAGGACCGCGTGGTGCACTGGACGCGGGAGTTCGTGCTCGCGCTCGCCTGGCTCGCGGTGGCGCTCTCGATCGGATCGATCGGGCTGCTCTACTGGCTGATCCGCCACGCCGCGGCGACCTCGGTGGCGAGCCTGTTCTACCTCGTGCCGGCCGTGACCGCTCTGATGGCCTATCTCCTGTTCGACGAAAGGCTCGATGCGCTGGCGATCGCCGGCATGGCGATGTGCGCGGCGGCGGTGTTCGTGGTCAACCGGCGCTTCTAGGAAGGCGTCCTGGTGCGTCGGAATACATCCCTGACGTGCGCGCGCGCTCGTGTTAGGCTGGCCGCATTTCAGCTTCCTTTTCGCAACGGTGATTTCCATGAAGAAAGCGAGACGTGCACTGCTCGGCAGGTCCCTGAAGCCGGTCCGGATTGCCTGCATCAACTACGCGCAGGAGACGATCAGCGGCCGCATGATGAGCAGGCTCACCGCGGCACTCCAGAAATGCTACGACCAGCATTTCATGCCGGTGTGGGGCTATCCGGTCGACCTCTATGTCACGAACAGGCCGAAGCGGACGGACTGGCAGCTGGTCTATTTCGACGACGCCCTGCACGAGAACATGCTCGGGCGACACGAGCTGACCCATCGGGGCCAGCCGATCTCGAAGATCTTCGTCAAGGCGCTCGGCGATGAGCCCATCAGCGTCGCGGCCTCGCACGAGCTGTTCGAGATGGTGCTCGATCCCATGGCCAACCTCTGGGCCGACAAGAACAGGAACACCCAATACGCCTACGAGGTCTGCGACGCCGTGGAGGAAGACTCCTTCCGCGTCGCCGGCTTCGAGATGTCGAACTTCGTCTATCCGTCCTGGTTCGAACCGTTCAAGCATCCCCGCGGCACCAAGTTCGACCATAAGGGAACGCTGACGGAGCCGTTCTCGATGACCGAGGGCGGTTACGTCATCAAGAAGGTCAACGGCAGGAAGGTGATCAGGGCGTTCGGCTCGCCGGCGAAGCGGCGGCGCTTCAACAAGGAGGACCGGCGCGGTCATCGCAGCGAATTTCGCGATCCGCACGGGGTGCATCACCCCGGCCGGCGTGCGGCCAAAAAGCAGGGGTAGGGCTTGCAGGAGCCGTCTCCGGGCGCGCCTGCACCCGGAGACCTGGCTCGCGCGCTGCGATCAGCGGTTCGACTTCTTGGCCTTCTTTTTTGTCTTGGCGGCCTTCTTCGCGGTTTTCTTCACGGCCTTCTTTGCGCTCTTCTTGACGCTCTTCTTGGCCGCTTTCTTCGACGACGTCTTGGCAGCCTTCTTGGAAGATTTCTTGGCCTTCTTCGGTGCGACTTTCTTCGCGACCTTCTTGGCGGCTTTCTTCACCGTCTTGACGGCGGCGACTGCGGCATCCTTGGTCGCTTCCACGGCGGTCGTCATCGTCTCCATCACCTGCTCGGTGACCGGCTTCTCGTCGTCCATATCGTCCCCCACGGTTTGTATGGAGTGATGACGATAGCGGGTTTCATAAATGTGTCAAAGCAGCGCTCAACCTTTTCGGATTTTTGCGTAAGCGGCGAGCGCGCGCTCGCGTCCCCTGGCATGATCGACGATCGGTTGCGGATAGGTCTTGCCGAGGGTGATGCCCGCACTCGCAAGCTCGACCGGCGTTGCCTGCCATGGCTGGTGGATCAGCTTGGCCGGCAGGTCTTTCAGCTCCGGCACCCAGCGCCGGACATAGGTTCCATCGGGATCGAACT
Organism: Bradyrhizobium sp. BR 10289; assembly: GCF_019455385.1. Lineage (GTDB taxonomy): Bacteria > Pseudomonadota > Alphaproteobacteria > Rhizobiales > Xanthobacteraceae > Bradyrhizobium. Next base: position 5,192 of record NZ_JACOFR010000008.1, on the reverse strand, counting down.
TCTCGCCCTGGAGAATCGGATTGAACACGCGGAAGTAGGGCGCGGCATCGGCGCCGCAGCCGGCGACCCACTGCCAGTTGGCGGGATTGCTGCCGGCATCGGCGTCGACCAGCGTGTCCCAGAACCAGCTCTCGCCGCAGCGCCAGTCGATCAAGAGGTGCTTGACCAGGAAGGACGCCACCACCATCCGAACCCGGTTGTGCATCACGCCAGTGTGCCAGAGTTCGCGCAGGCCGGCATCGACGATGGGATAGCCGGTCGCCCCGCGCTGCCAGGCGGCGAGCGTCTTCTTGTCAGCCTTCCAGGGGAAGTCGTCGAAACTGGTTTGCAGGTTTTCGGTGGCGAGGCCGGGGTGGTCGTGGAGCAGATGGCGGCAGAACTCGCGCCAGCCGAGCTCGCTGAGGAACTTTTCGATACCGGGGCCGATGGCGGGGTTCTCCTCCGCGGCAAAGCGCGCGGCGTGCCAGACCTGGCGCGGGCTGAGCTCGCCGAACCGCAGATGCGGTGACAGGTATGATGTGCCTTCGCGGTCCGGACGGTCGCGATCGCCGACATAGCTGCGCACGGTGAGCCTGAGGAAGTCGCGCAGGCGCGTGCGGGCCGCGGCTTCGCCGGGTGTCCAGCGCTCGCGCAGGCCGCCGGCCCAATCAGGCTTGGTCGGCTCGAGCTTCCAGCTCTCCAGCCTGTCGCTCGTGAGCTTCGGGGCCGCGCGCAGCTCCTTCGGGGCGGGCAGGGGCTTTGGCGGATCGCCAAGCGACAGCACCCGCCGCCAGAACGGGGTGAACACGCGCAGGCCGCGGCCTTCCTTGTTGCGGATCGCGGAGGGCGGGACCAGCAGGTCGCCGGGGAAGCTTTGCGTGTCGACGCCGAGCTTTGCCAGCGCGGCCCCGAGCTGCCTCTCCACCGCCTGATGCGGCGCCTGATCGATCGTGTTCCAGTAGACGGCGGTGGCGCCGCTTTCGCGCGCGACATCAGCGATCACCCGGGCCGCCGGCCCCTTGCGCAGGATCAGCGACCCGCCACGCGCGGCGATCTCGGCCTCGTGCGCCCGCAGAGAGTGTGCCAACCACCAGCGCGCTGCGCCGCCCGGCGCACGCCCGGCCGCGTCATCAAGCACGTAAAGGCAGATCACCGGCGCGCCGGTCTTCGCGGCAGCATGAAGGGCGCGATGGTCGGACAGGCGGAGGTCATCGCGAAACCAGACGATGACGGGTGGCGCGCTTGGCATGCTCAGGAACGTGTCTCGTTGAGCGGATGCCCCATATACGTGACACGGGAGCAGAGTTTCATCTGCGGGTCAGTTTTCCCGGGGATTGGCTCCCCGGGATGGATGATTGGCCGGCGCTGATGGGAGCGCCGAAAGTCACTTCGGCTGTGGCACGATGCGGATGTAGGGCTTCGGTTCCTTCCAGCCCTGCGGATAGATCGTCTTGGCCTCGTCATTGGAGACCGAGCCCGCGATGATCACGTCCTCGCCCTGCGACCAGTCGGCCGGCGTCGCAACGCGATGCTTGGCGGTGAGCTGGAGCGAATCGATCACGCGCAGGATTTCCTGGAAGTTGCGGCCCGTGGTCATGGGATAGACCAGCACCAGCTTGATCTTCTTGTCCGGTCCGATGATGAAGACGTTGCGGACGGTCTGGTTGTCGGCGGCGGTGCGGACGAGGGGATCGCCCGAGGTCGAGGCCGGCAGCATCTCGTAAAGCTTGGAGACGTTGAAATCGGTGTCGCCGATCAACGGATAGTTCGGAGCCGCGCCTTGCGTTTCCTTGATGTCCTCGGCCCATTTGGCGTGGCGGTCGATCGGATCGACCGAGAGGCCGATCAGCTTGACGCCGCGCTTGTCGAATTCCGGCTTCAACCGGGCGAGCGCGCCAAGTTCGGTCGTACAAACCGGCGTGAAGTCCTTGGGGTGCGAAAATAACAGTGCCCAGCTGTTGCCGATCCAGTCGTGGAACTTGATCTTTCCTTCGGTGGTCTCGGCTTCGAAGTCGGGGGCTGTGGCGCCGATCGGAAGTGTCATGGTTTGACCTCATCTCATTGAATTTGCTTGAGAAATAGTGTCGAGCCGTCGGAACCATTATAAGGGCTTGCCGGCGTTAAGTGAACGCCGACTGAACCGCTTGAAGTAAAATGTGAATTCTTCCTCTGAAGGGCTGATTTAACAGCACGTTTTTGTTGCGCGGGCACCTGCGGCGAAACATCTCCACCGGGGCTTCACGGTCTCGATTGCCCCGATAAAGCCGTTTATGACCCGCATCACGCTCGCCCAACGTTCGATGGAACCGAAATGGTCCTGACAGCGACCAATTGGCAACCATTGAGAAAAGTCACGATCCCCGTATCGAATCGTTAACCACCCCTTTACGCCCGCATGGAAATGCTGGTCGATCAGAAGAAATCTGGAAGTGAACTATGTCCGCCGCTGCGCCTAAGTCTGTTGAGTCGCCGTCCCTCGAACCGTCCTGCCGCGATACCTCGGCCCATGCACTGACCATCGTGCGCGACGGCGTGATTACGGGCGAAGGCCCGACCACCAAGGGCCGCGTCCATTTTTCCCGCTCGCTCGATGCCGATGACACCGCCTGGTGCACCCGTATCCTCACGGCCACCGCCGTCAACGACCAGCCGGTCAGCCGCGCGGAGGCCGAAGTCCTGTTCGAGATCAACGAAGCCGCGACCGAGCGTACCGATGGCGGCCGGTTCGATGACCTCCTGGCCAAGGCCGTCGCGCACTACGCTGCGAGCGCCTCGGGCCTCAAGGTTCCGCCGCGCAGCGTTGCGCTCTCGGCCGACACCGACATCGAGAGCTGGGCGCCGTCCTATGCCTCCAAAGTCAACAGCGAGATGCTGGAATGGATTGCCGGCCAGATGCGCGGCAAGCGCCAGAACAACCGCCGCCTGATGGCGATGGTGGCGACCTTCCTCGGCGCCACCGCGCTGCCCCTGGCGGGCCAATTGCCGAACGTGTTCGACATCGGCATGTAATTGATCGAGATATTGTCGCGCCCTTGCGGGGCGCGAGCCGAAGCGGCGGGGTTACTTCCCCGCCGTTTTTTGTTTTTCGGTCTCGACTTCGAGGCCAAGCGTGCGGCCGGGGAAGCCGGCGGCATCGAAATAGCGCTGGCTGCCGACGCGCTGGACGTTGAGCACGGTCTCGAGGCCGTTCTCGGACTTCTTCTTCGAGCGCTCCACCATCTTGTACGCCTTCGGCACGATGCCGTTGGGCAGCGCCTCCGACATCACGCGGCCGACCAGGCCGCCGTTCTGCGAACCGCGCAGGCCGAGCAACTGGGCGGCCGTCATGCCGACATCGGCGTTGCTGACCGGGATCTCGCTGACATAGCCGGTTTTGAAGTCCGGACCGATCGCGGCCATGAAGTTCATGGTGTCGCCGCGGCTGAAGCTGCCATGCATGCCCTGGCCCTGGCGCAACACAGTGTCGGCCACCTGCACCGAGCAGTTGGTCGGCGCTTCGCCGCAATCGCTGGCATAGGAGCGGAAGTTGACCACGATCGCCGGCGTCGGCGTTGCCGACTTGCCGCGCAGATTGATGCTCGACAGGGGCAGGGTGCCGGGGAAGCGGCCGAGCTGGTCGTCGACGAACAGGCCGGAGACGTAGTCCTGGTCAAGCAGCGCCTTGACGGTCTTGGCGGCCAGCTTCTTGTCCTTGTTCGGCAAATAGATCAGGTCCGAGCCGCCATTGGTGGCAATGACGAGATCGGGCTTCTCCGGATTCGCGCCGAGCACACCGTTGCCGGCCTTGGGGTGCTTGTTGCCTTCGACCTTGGCGTTCTTGTCGTTGGGGTCGAACAGCGGCAGGTCGAGCGCCTTGGCGAGGTCGATCGCGAGGAAGCCCATGGGCAGGAAGTCCGCCGGCGTGTCGTCATAGCTGAGCTTCGCCGAGGGGCTGGTCTTGCTCTCCTTGGAGATGGTCGAGAAGCCGTGGTCGGCCTGGATCATGATGTTGGTGTTGGCGGCAAGGCCGAGCTCGTCCAGCGCCTTGCGGATCTGGGCGAGGTTGTTGTCGGCGTTCTTGATGCTCGCCATCGTGCTCGGGCCGTTGATGCCCGGCTTGATCTGGTTGAGGCTGTCGCCCTGGTTGTGCTGGGTGCCGTCAGGGTCGCGCGACCAGAACACCAGCACGAACGGCTTGTTGCGCGCCTTGAACATCGGCAGCACCACCTTGGTGGCGACGTCGGCGAAATAGGCCTGCTGCGCGACGTTCGCGACAATGGTGCCCGGCGTCTTGGCGTCGCCCGCCTTGGAATTGTCGCCGCGCGGTGGCGTGGCGAGGGGCAGGCCGGCCTTGGTCAGCGCCGCCTTCACCTCCTCGGACAACGCCACGCCGTTCTTGGTGCCGGTGGCGTCGTCGAACACGACCGAATGCAGGCCGGGCTTTTCGGGCTTGTCGGTGTGGTCGAACTGATAGGTCGGACCATGCTTGCCCAGCGCAGCGGTACTGTAGCCCTTGTCGCGGGCCATCTTGAGAATGGTCTCCTCGTTGAGATAGTCGCCCTTAAAATGCTCGTCGATGTCGCCGAGCACGGCGTCGTTCTCGATGAAGGGGACCACGGTGTCGCCGGCGGGGACCGAGGTGTAGTTGGTCCAGATCGTGTTGGAGAACACGCCGGTGTCGCCGAGATAATGGCCGGTCGACATCGCCGAGCCGTTGGCCATGGTGAAGGTCGGGAACAGCGAATGCGGGTTCTTGAAGTTGACGCCCTTGTCGCGGACCTCGGCCATCGCGGGGGCCGTCTCCGGCGTCACCTTCAGCGCGCGCAGGCCGTCCGGAATGAACAGGATCAGGTTGCGGGGCGTGTTGTTCTCGGCGGACGCAAGTCCGGTGGACAACACAGTCAGCCCGGCTGACAGCAACACCAGTGAACGGCGCATCAAGATCTCCTAGCGGTGAGCCGGCTTTGGCGTGAACGGCTTGGCCGCCGACCGCGGCCCCCGGCAATCGTTTAGTTTTGCTATGTGACAGTTTTGTTACGGGAGCGGAAGGGCATGCAAGAGGGTTGGGGAGGGGGATCGCTCTCACGGACAAGTCATTGCGAGCGCCACCTTGGCAAGGATGGCGTGCCGAGGAGCGGCACGCGTTTTCTCTCGTGTCCCGGACGCGACGCAGCGCGCAGCGTTGCTGCGCAGAGCCGGGACCCATATGTGGACGGCCCCCGTGGCACAAGAGC
>NZ_JACOFR010000007.1 GCF_019455385.1 Bradyrhizobium sp. BR 10289 | reverse complement strand
GACAACCTCATTCTGGCACAACTGATGCCGTAGGGGGCCGTCCACACCATCAGAAAGCGGAAAACTCAAATTTCGAGACATGGGCCCCGGCTCTGCAGCCCACCGCTGGAGGAGCGCTGCGCTGCGTCCGGGGCACGAGACATTCTCAAACGCCCGCTCGCATGTTACACGCTGACCTGGCACCACCCAGCGAGCACCCGGTTTGGCGAAGGCAGCGGCAAAGCGAACCCTGAAATGGCAGCGCGATCCCGAGGGGATGCGGCTGCGGATTCTCGAAGCCGCCAAGCAGGAGTTTTCCACCCACGGGCTCGCCGGCGCCCGCGTCGACCGCATCGCGGCCAAGGCCGGCGCCAACAAGCGCATGCTGTACTATCACGTCGGCAACAAGGACGAGCTGTACCTTGCGGTGCTCGAAGGCGCCTATGACAAGATCCGCAGCGAGGAGCGCGGGCTGGATCTCGAGCATCTCGATCCGCCCGAGGCGATTCGCCGGCTGATCGAGTTCACCTGGACCTATTTTCTCCGCAACCCGGAATTCCTGTCGCTGCTGCAGACCGAGAACCTGGCGCGCGCAAAACATCTGAAGAAGTCGACCAAGGTCAAGTCGATGCACTCGCCTTTCGTCGAGATGATCCGCACGGTCGTGCGGCGCGGCGTCGAGAGCGGCGACTTCCAGGTCGCCGTCGACCCGGTGCAGCTCTACATTTCGATCGCCGCGCTCAGCTTCTTCTATCTCTCGAATTCGGCGACGCTCAGCGTCATCTTCGGCCGCGATCTGCTGGACCAGAAAGCCAAGGACGAGCGCCTCGCGCACATGTCCGGCCTGGTGCTCGCCGCGCTGACGGGGCGGTCGGCGGAACTGTTCGAGATCGCGAAGACGCCGAGGGCGCGGACCGCGGTGGTGCAGACGGTCTAAAGGTCTCGTGCCCCGGACGCAGCGCAGCGTCCCTTGGCGGTGCGCTGCAGAGCCGGGGCCCATGCTTCCGCGGAACGTGTGGGCCTCTGGGTCCCGGCTCTGCGCTGCAGCGTTGCACGCTGCAGCGCGTCCGGGACACGAGACCGTCGGCTCCGCATTCCCCAACCCGATCCGAGAACCCGCACAAACGCCACAGCAAATCCTCTGGACAGTATTTATCCAACGGGTTAATTTCTCCCCACAACGAAGAAGAATGCCGGGAGTTGAGACGTGGCCGAACCGAAGCCGCAGAACGCGGTCTCCAAGATGCTGAATGCGGCCTGGGTTCGGCCGTTTTTGTTCCTGGTCTTCATCGTCGTCGCCTGGGATCTCGCGATCCGCCTGTTCAGGATTCCCGCCTACCAGATCCCGTCGCCTGGGGATGTCCTCGCCGTGCTGCGCACCGAATGGCCGGAACTGCTGCGCCAGTCCTGGCCGACCACTTACGCGACCGTCTGCGGCTTCCTGCTGTCGGCGCTGTTCGGCATCCCCGTCGCGATGCTGATTGCCGGCTCCAAGACGGTGGAGAGCTACGTCTATCCGCTGCTGGTGTTCTCGCAGTCCGTGCCGAAGATCGCGATCGCGCCGCTGTTCGTGGTGTGGTTCGGCTTCGGCATCGTTCCGAAGGTGATCTCGGCGTTCCTGCTCGGCTTCTTCCCGGTGGTGGTCTCCGCCGTGCAGGGCTTCAAATCCGTCGACCCCGACATGGTCGATCTCGCCCGCGCCATGCAGGGCAGTCGCTTCCAGGTGTTCCGTGCTGTGAACCTGCCGCATGCGTTGCCCGCGATCTTCTCCGGCCTCAAGGTCTCGGTGACGCTCGCCGTGGTCGGCGCCGTCGTCGGCGAGTTCGTCGGCTCCAATTCCGGCATCGGCTACGTCATGCAGCGCTCGATCGGCACGTTCGACCTGCCGACGATGTTCGCGGCCCTCGTCATTCTCGCGCTGCTCGGCGTCATCCTGTTCTGGATCGTCGACCGGATCGAGAAGCTGATCATTCCCTGGCATGTCAGCCAGCGTGAGGACGTGATTTTCGCCTCGTAATCTTCAAGCAACGGCCATCAATGGCCGAAACATAACGTCAAAGGGAGAGTGACGATGAAGCGGTGGATAGGAGCTGTCTCGGCTGCGCTGATGGTGTTTGCCGCGGTGCCGGCGAAGGCGGCCGACAAGGTCGTGCTGATGCTGAACTGGTACGTCTATGGCGAGCATGCGCCGTTCTATTACGGCAAGGCCAAGGGCATCTATGCCGCCGAGGGCATCGACCTCGAGATCCAGGAAGGCCGCGGCTCGGCTGCGACCACGCAGGCCGTTGCCGCCAAGACCGCGGATTTCGGCTATGTCGACATTCCCACCATGATGCGCGCCGCGATCAAGGGCGCGCCAGTGCTTGCGACCGGCGTGCTGCTGCAGACCTCGCCGATGTCCGCCATGGGCTTCGTCGACAAGAACATCAAAAAGCCCGAAGACATCAAGGGCAAGACGGTCGCGATCACGCCGGCCGATTCCATGACCCAGATCTGGCCGCTGTTCCTGAAGAAGACCGGCCTCAAAGAGAGCGACTTCCAGACCGTGGCCGGCGACGGCCAGACCAAGCTCAATGCCGTCATCAACGGCCAGGCTGATCTCCTGCTCGGTTACGTCATGGACCAGTCGATGAAGATCAAGGACGCGACGGGCAAGGACGTCTACCCGATCAAGTTCGCCGATTACGGCATCAACATGGTTTCGTCGGGCATCATCGCCAACTCCGACTATGTGAAGGCCAATGCCGACATCGTCCGCCGCTTCATGTCGGCGACGACCAAGGCGGTCGAAGCCGCGGAGAAGGAGCCGAAGGCCGCCGCACAGTCGATCCTCGACGCCAACCCCAAGGGCGGCAAGATCGACACGCTGACGCAGGGTTTTGAGCTGACCATTCCTCTCTACCGGACGCCCGAGACCAAGGACAAGCGGCCGTTCCAGGTCACCGACCAGAATATGACCGAGACCGTCAATCTGCTGGTCGAATATGGCGGGCTCGACCCCAAGGCCAAGGAGAACCCGAAGGCCTTCTACACCAACGACTATCTGCCGAAGAGTGGCTCGTGAAAGCAGCGACTGTGACCAGCGAGACCGTGCAGCCGGCCGCCCATCTGAGACTGGTGAGCGACCGGGCCGGCGATGCGGCGGGCATCAAGCTGTCGGGCGTGTCGAAGACCTACCGGACGCGCGACGGCGATGTGCCGTCGCTGCGGCCGCTCGATTTCCACATCAATGACGGCGAGTTCTTCGTCGTGGTTGGCCCCTCCGGCTGCGGCAAGTCCACGCTGCTCAAGCTGATTTCGGGACTGCTGCCGCCGACCACGGGCGAGATCCTGGTCGAAGGCGAGAAGGTCACGACGCCGCACGGCAATGTCGGCATCGTTTTCCAGAACGCGCTGCTGCTGCCCTGGCGCAACATCCTCAACAACGTGATGCTGCCGATCGACATGAAGCGGCTGCCGCGGCAGCAATATCTCGACCGCGCCAAGCAGCTGTTGAAGCTGGTCGGGCTCGAAGGGTTCGAGAAGAAGCTGCCGTGGCAGCTCTCCGGCGGCATGCAGCAGCGCGCCTCGATCTGCCGTGCACTCGTGCACGATCCCAGGATCATGCTGATGGACGAGCCGTTCGGCGCGCTCGATGCGCTGACGCGCGAGCGCATGAATGTCGAACTGATGCGGATCCAGCGCGAGACCAGGAAGACGGTGCTGCTGATCACGCATTCGATTCCGGAGGCCGTGTTCCTGGCCGACCGCGTGCTGGTCATGACCGAGCGCCCCGGTGCGGTCGCCGCGGTCTACGACGTGCCGCTGCCGCGCCCGCGCTCGCTCGACGTGATGGCTGATCCCGTCTTCACCGAGCTCGTGCAACGCATCCGCAAGCATTTCTTCTCGCAAGGTGCATTGGATTAGGGCGATGGGATTCCCTGGAGGAGCCGCACGCACGCTGCGCTCCCTCCCCCGCCTGCGGGGGAGGGCTGGGGAGAGGGTGTCTCCACAGTGGGAAAGCCCCCTAGAGGAGGAAGCCCTCACCCGGCACTTCGTGCCGACCTCTCCCGCAAGCGGGAGAGGTGACCGTCCTCTCTGCAAGACACCTGGGACCCATTAGCATGTCCCCTCGTCTGAAGCTGCGAGACATCGCCTTCTTCGAACGTCCCGTGCAGTTCGCGCGGCCGTTCCGCTTTGGCGCGGTCACGATCAATGCAACTCCGCAGCTGTTCGTGCGGGTGGAGATTGAGGTCGAGGGCAGAGGAACCGCCGTCGGCGCGAGCGCCGAGCTGCTGGTGCCAAAGTGGTTCGACAAGCGGCCTGAACTGTCGCCGGCGCAGACGGTCGAAGGCTTGCGCCGCTCGCTGCAGATCGCGCGCGGACTTTATCTGGCACGCACCGGCTACCTGACCGCGTTCGATTTGCACGCGTCCTGCATCGGTGCGCAGATCGCGACCTGTGCGAAGAAGAACATCCCCGCGCTCGCCGCGGCCTATGGCCCCGCGGAGATCGACAAGGCGATCCTCGACGCGTTGCTCCGTGCATCGAAGGCCAGTTTCTTCGACGGGATGGCCGGCAATATCGCGGGCATCGATGCACGGCTTTCATCCGACCTGAAGGACGCGGATATCACGGCGTTTCTCGCCGGTCGCAAGCCACTGCCGCGCGTTGCGATCAGGCATACCGTCGGCCTCGACGATACCGTCGAAGGCGAGGGCGGTGTTGCCGATGCGCATGAGAACGCCGGCGCGAATTACTTCAAGCTGAAGCTGTCTGGCGATCCCGCAGCCGATGCGGCGCGGCTGGCGCGGATCGGCAAGGAGCTGGATACGCTCGGGCGCGACACCAAAGTGACGCTCGACGCCAACGAGCAGTACGCCGATCTCGCCGCGCTACAGGCGCTGATGGATCGGCTTGACCGAGACTCTGCGCTGCGCCCAATCTCGGCGCGCCTGCTTTATGTCGAGCAGCCGATGCCGCGCGACATCACCCGGCAAACACCGCTCGGCCCGCTCGCGGCGCGCGGCTTCATCATCGATGAGGCCGACGATTCCTACGATGCCTTTCCCGCGGCGCGGGCACTCGGCTATCACGGCATTTCCTCGAAGTCCTGCAAGGGCCTCTACAAGTCCATCGTCAACGCAACACGCGCCGCCAAATGGACCGCCGGCGGGGAGAGGTTCTTCGTCACCGGCGAGGACCTGACCTGCCAGGCCGGCCTTGCGGTGCAGCAGGACCTCGCGCTCGGCGCCTTCATCGGTGTCACCCATGCCGAACGCAACGGCCATCACTATGTCGACGGCTTCGGTGAAACGCCGACAGCTGAGGTGCAGGCCTTCGCCGCCGCACATCCCGATCTCTATGCCGATGCCGGGCAGGGCATCCGGCTCAACATTCACAACGGCGATCTCCTGACGGGATCGCTCAACACAGTGGGTTTCGCGACGTCGGTCCATCCGGACTGGTCGGCGCTCCGCCCGCTCGAACAGCCAAAATCACTTCAGGAGCAGTTGTCATGACCACTCAACGCCTCGGCCTCATCATGAACGGCGTCACCGGCCGCATGGGGCTCAATCAGCATCTGATCCGCTCGATCGTCGCGATCCGCGACCAGGGCGGCGTCCGCCTCAAGAACGGCGATCGCGTCATGCCCGATCCGATCCTGGTCGGCCGCAGCGCCGAGAAGGTCGAGGCGCTCGCCAAGCGTTATAACATCACGCGCTGGACCACCGATCTCGATGCGGCGCTCGCCGACAAGAACGACACGATGTTTTTTGACGCCGCGACGACGCAGGCGCGCCCGGGCCTGCTGACCCAGGCGATCAACGCCGGCAAGCACGTCTATTGCGAGAAGCCGATCGCGACGAATTTCGAGGAGGCGCTGGAAGTCGTCAAGCTCGCCAATGCCAAGGGCGTCAAGCACGGCACGGTGCAGGACAAGCTGTTCCTGCCCGGCCTGAAGAAGATCGCCTTCCTGCGCGACAGCGGCTTCTTCGGCCGCATCCTCTCGGTGCGCGGCGAGTTCGGCTATTGGGTGTTCGAGGGCGGCTGGCAGGAGGCGCAGCGGCCGTCCTGGAACTACCGCAGCGAGGACGGCGGCGGCATCATTCTGGACATGGTCTGCCACTGGCGCTACGTGCTCGACAATCTGTTCGGCAATGTCCAGAGCGTGGTCTGCATCGGCAACACCGACATCCCCGAGCGCTTTGACGAGCAAGGCAAGAAGTACAAGGCGACCGCGGACGATTCCGCCTACGCGACGTTCCAGCTCGAAGGCGGCGTCATCGCCCACATCAACATGTCCTGGGTGACGCGCGTCTATCGCGACGACCTCGTCACCTTCCAGGTCGACGGCACGCACGGCTCGGCCGTCGCGGGCCTCACCGATTGCATGATCCAGGCGCGGCAGGCGACCCCGAGGCCGGTGTGGAATCCCGACGAAAAGCGTCTGCATGATTTCTACGGCGACTGGCAGAAGCTGCCGGACAACGTCACCTACGACAACGGTTTCAAGGAACAGTGGGAGATGTTTATCCGCCACGTCTACGAGGATGCGCCCTACAAGTTCACCCTGCTCGAAGGCGCCAAGGGCGTGCAGCTCGCCGAATGCGCGCTGAAGAGCTGGAAGGAGCGCCGCTGGATCCACGTCGCCCCGATCAAGGTGTGAGGAGGGACGAATGAACAAGCCTGTCCAGCCGATGTCATCCCTGTCGCTCAAGCTGCCGAAGGCCGATCGCTCGATCGAGACCTATCGGCTCGCGGCCTCGCGCACGTTTCCCGCCAAGCTCGAAGGGCCCTTGAACCGCATCGCCTTCTCCGCCGTGCATACCGTCGCCGATCCCTTCGCGGACAACGATCCCTGGCTATCGGTCGCCGTCGACTGGGACAAGACCATCGCTTTCCGCGAGCACGTCTGGGACCTTGGCCTTGGCGTTGCCGAAGCCATGGATACCGCGCAGCGCGGCATGGGGCTGGACTGGCCGACCTCGCTGGAGCTGATCACGCGCTCGGTCGGTGCCGCCAAGTGCCGCAACGCGCTGGTATTCTCGGGTGCCGGCACCGATCATCTCGCGGTCGAGGATGCCAGGACCCTCGATGACGTCATCCGCGCTTACGAGGAACAGCTCGCGGCGGTCGAGAAGGTCGGCGGCCGCATCATCCTGATGGCGTCGCGCGCGCTGGCCAAGCTCGGCCGCAGCGCCGACGACTACGCAAAAGTCTACAACCGCGTGCTGTCGCAGGTTCGCGAGCCCGTGATCATCCACTGGCTCGGCGACATGTTCGATCCGGCGCTGACGGGCTATTGGGGCACCAACGACCTCAACAAGGCGATGGATATCGCGGTCGCCATCATCAACAACAACGCCGCAAAGGTCGATGGCGTCAAGGTTTCGCTGCTCGACAAGCAGCGCGAGATCGACATGCGCCGGCGCCTCGACAAGCGCATCAAGATGTATACCGGCGACGATTTCAATTATGCCGAGCTGATTGCCGGCGACGAGCAGGGCTTTTCGCATGCGCTGCTCGGCATTTTCGACGCGATCGCGCCGGCTGCGTCTTACGCGCTGTCGCGGCTCGCTGCCGGGGACGAGGCCGGCTTTCACGATGTGCTCGGTCCGACCGTGCCGCTGTCGCGCCACATCTTCAAGGCGCCGACGCGGTTCTACAAGACCGGCGTCGTGTTCATGGCGTATCTCAACGGTCACCAGGATCATTTCACCATGGTCGGGGGGCAGGAGAGCACGCGCTCCATGCTGCATCTGGCCGAACTGTTCCGGCTCGCCGACAAGGCCGGCCTGCTCGCCAATCCTGAACTCGCGACGCAGCGGATGAAGTCCGTGCTCGCCACCCACGGTATCGAATCCTGATGCGCGATTTCACGTCCGACCACCGCTGGCTGTCGCTGAACACGGCGACCGTCCGCAAGCAGGGTGATCTCCTGGAGATCATAGACGCCTGCGCCAGGCACGGCATTCGCGCCATCGATCCCTGGCGCGATCAGGTCGCGGCGGTCGGTCTCGACCGTGCCGCCCGTGCGGTGCGCGAGGCCGGCCTCGATCTCTCCGGCTATTGCCGTGGCGGCATGTTCACCTCGGATATCGCGCGCCCGCGCGAGGTGCGCGACGATAACAGGCGCTGCGTGGACGAAGCCAAGGCGCTGGGCGCGCCCTGCGTCGTGCTCGTCGTCGGCGGCCTGCCGCAATATTCACGGCCGGGCAGCGCGGCGTCGAAGGACATTGTCGGCGCGCGCGGGCAGGTCGAGGAAGCGCTTGCGGAGATGCTCGACTATGCGAGGCAGGCAAAGCTGCCGCTCGCGATCGAACCGTTGCATCCGGCTTATGCCGCCGACCGCGCCTGCGTAAACACGACAAAACAGGCGCTCGACATCTGCGACCGGCTCGACCCAGACCGCAGCGGCATGCTCGGCGTCGCGCTCGACGTCTATCACATCTGGTGGGATCCAGAGCTGATGGGCCAGATCGCCCGCGCCGGCAAGGATCGCCTGCTCGCCTTCCATGTCTGCGACTGGCTGGTCCCGACCAAGGACATCCTCAACGACCGCGGCATGATGGGGGACGGGGTCATCGACATCAAATCGGTCCGAGCCGCGGTCGAAGCGCAGGGCTTTGCCGGCTATTCCGAGATCGAGATCTTCTCGAATGACTGGTGGAGCAAGCCAATGGACGAGGTCCTGAAGACCTGCATCGCGCGCCACAGGACGGTGGTGTAGGCATTCGGCGTCCGTTGCGCGCAACACAGCGGATCACCTGCGGTGTCAAAGCCTTGCGCGGATCCGCTGCCGCAGGTCGCGGCGGCAGCCGTCTACTGTGCATGGGGTTGTTTTCAAAATTTTCTTGGCGAGACCTCACCCGATCGCGCAGGGCACGCTCAAGAACCCGCGGAACCGCACCCGTCCGCCCCGTACCGGCTCGCCGCTGACGGCATAGTTCGGGAAGCGCGCCAGGAAGCGCGAGATCGCAATCGCCCCCTCCAGCCGCGCCAGCGCCATCCCCGCGCATTGATGTGCGCCGGTGGCAAAAGCCAGATGCCGGTTCGGCGTCCGCGCGATGTCGAAGCGTTCGGGGTCCGGAAACTGCGCGGGGTCGCGATTGGCAGCGCCGATGCACAGCGTCACCGACGTGCCGGCCTCGAGCATGACGCCGCCGAGCTCGACCTTCTCGGTGGTCATGCGATTGCCGAGCTGGTTCGAGCTCTCGTAGCGCAGCATCTCCTCGACGGCCGTCTTGATCATATCGGGATTGTCGATCAGCCGCCGCTTCTGATCCGGATGGCGGTCGAGCGCGACGAGACCGTTGCCGATCAGATTGGTGGTGGTCTCGTGGCCGGCATTGAGCAGGAAGATGCAATTGTGCAGCAGCTCCTTCTCCGTCAGCCGCTCGCCGTTCTCCTCGCCGTTACCTTCTCCCTGGATCAGCCGCGTCAGCACGTCGCGTTCGGGATTGCCGGGCTTCTCCCGTCGGCGCGCAACCAGTGTCTGGAGATAGGCGAGAAAATCCGTCACCGCCTTGTTGCCGCGCACGGCGACCTCCGGCGAGACCACCGGTTCGAGCGCGCCGAGGATTGCCAGCGACCAGTCACGCAGCGGCCCGCGCTCCTCGTGGGGCACGTCGAGCAGGTTGCCGATGACTTCGATCGGGATGGACGCAGCAAAGTCCTCGATCAGCTCGCAAGCGCCCTTGGCGGCAATCGCATCGAGCAGGCCGTCCACCAGCTTGACGAGGTCGCCCTCCATCCCGGCGATCGCGCGCGGTGACAGCGCGCCCATGATCAGGCGGCGCACGCGGGTGTGCGCAGGCGGGTCGTTGAAGACGAGGCTGGCGGTGTGGTGGTCGTAGAGCGGGGTGTCGCCGTATTTCGGCGCGAACTCGCGCTTCTTGTCCGAGCTGAATGATGTCGTGTTCTTGTAGGTGGAGACGAGGTCGTCATAGCGGGTCAGGAACACGGTGCCATTCGGCAGGCGCTTGACCGGCTCGTTCTCCCGCAGTGCACGATAGGTCGGATAGGGGTCGTCGTAGAACTCGGGCGTCAGCTTCTCGAGATCGAAGCTTGCCGCCAACTCCTTCGCATCTGCGTTCATCCCGTTATACTCGCCGGTTAAAGCCGTTATGCCGTTTTTGTTGTTCTGTTCGGCGCATGCATGCGTCTACAGTTCTCGCACCTTGCTAGCCGACCGGACAGGAAAATGCACGCACGCGCTGACGCTGCCGACACGGCCCCGACCTGGCCGGATGATATTTTCGCGACCCTGCAACGCTTCGACGTCCGGCAGGTGCCTTACGTGCCTGACGCCGGCCATTCGAGGCTGATCCAGCGCGTGCTGGCTTCATCCACGATGCGCGGCATTGCGCTGACGACGGAAGAGGAGGGCGTGGCACTGCTCGCCGGTGCCTGGGCCGGCGGCCAGCGCGGCGTGCTGCTGATGCAGTCGAGCGGCGTCGGCAATTGCATCAACATGCTGTCGCTGATCCCGATCCTGCGCTTTCCGTTCCTGACGCTCGTGACCATGCGTGGCGAGTGGGGCGAGTTCAATCCGTGGCAGGTGCCGATGGGGTCGACCACACAAGGCGTGTTCGAGCTGTCGGGCGTGCAGGTGTTGCGCGCCTCGAATGCAGCCGAGGTGCCGGCCGTGCTCGAGGCTGCGGCAGCCCAGGCCTACAACGCGCTGACGCCTACTGCCGTCCTTCTGTCTCAGCGCCTGATCGGCGCCAAGGTTTTCACCAAATGAGCAAGGCCAATCTCCTCGACCGCCGCCAGGTCGTCTCCACGTTGCTGGCGAACCGCAAGGACGTCGTTGCGATCGGCGGCTTAGGTGCCTCCACCAACGACATGTGCGCCGCCGGTGACCACGCCCGCAATTTCTATCTCTGGGGCGGGATGGGCGGCGCGGCGATGATCGGGCTTGGTCTCGCGCTGGCGCAGCCAAAACTGCCGGTGCTGGTCATCACCGGCGATGGCGAGATGCTGATGGGCTTGGGCAGCCTCGCCACCATCGGCCTGCAGAAGCCGCCGAACCTCTCCATCGTCGTGCTCGACAACGAGGCCTATGGCGAGACCGGCGGCCAGACCAGCCACACCTCCGCCGCCGCCGACCTCGTCGGCATCGCCACGGCCTGCGGCATCAAGCACAGCCAGTCGATCTCGACCATGGCCGAGGTGGAAGCCTTCGCCCAAGCCGTCCACGATGTCTCGGCCGGGCCGCGCTTCGCCAACGTGAAGATCGACAGCGCCAGCCTGGAGCGGATCCTGCCGACCAGGGACGGCACCTATATCGTCAACCGGATCCGCGGCGACCTCGGCTTCCAGCCGATCTAGCCTCTCCGTGCTCACGCCCGAACCCGTCACCCCCGGCCCCGAGGACGGTACGGTGTTGCTAATTTCCAACGAGTCTGTACCCACTTAGGTTGCGGCGCAGCATTCTGCTTGACTTTTGCGTGGGTGAGTGCTTACTCACTAGCATGAGCTCATTGCGTATGACGAGCGACCTGAGGCGTCAATTGATCCTCGGAGCCGCGAAACGCTGCTTTGCCCGACACGGCTATACCGGCACCACGACGAAGAGCGTGGCGGCCGCTGCTGCCATTTCCGAGGCGCTGCTGTTCAAGCATTTCCCGTCCAAGGCGGCGCTTTACGCCGAAATTCTCAGCGACGAGTGCGAGGCGGACCCGGCCTTCATGGAGTTGCTCGAACGGGAGCCATCGACGGCGGCGCTGGTCGAGCTGATCCGCGGCATGGTCCAGCACTTCCTCCACATCGCCGATGGTCCCGATCAGGAAGAAGCGCAGCGCCTGCGACTGATGGCCACGAGTCATTTGGATGATGGCGAATTCGCCCGTCTGCTATATGCCAAGATCGAGAAGCTGATCGGGGCGGTGTTCGTCGCTTCGCTCGATCGTGCGGTTGCCAGCGGTGACGCGCGGCCATTCAGCGGCGATCCGCTCAACCTGTTCTGGTTTGCGCATCACACGTTGATGACGGCTGCGCTGGCCAGGCTGCCGGCTACGCCCTGCCTCGCTTACGGCAAGGCTGGCGACCTCGAGCGGCAGCTGTGTGAGTTTCTCCTGAGGGGTATCGGACTTAACGACGCCGCAATTGCTTCGCATTTGAGCCACGATCAGGCCGTGGGTGCGGGCAAGACGGCGATTGCAGAGAGTGCATGACATGAACATCGTAGCCGAACACAAGATTTCGGGCCAACCGATCGACAACAAGGCTCCCAAGCGTCCGGTTCGGCCGGTGCTCTGGTTCATCATCGTCGGCGCGCTGCTGGCAGCGCTCGTCGGTGGTCTCGTCTGGTTCAATTATTTCCGCGGCCAGATGATCAAGCAGTTCTTCGCTAACAACAAGCCGCCGCCGACCGCCGTGAGCGCGGCCGAGGCGAAGTCGGAAGTCGTGCCGAACCTGCTCACCGCGGTCGGCGGCCTTGCCGCCGTGCACCAGGTCGACGTCAGCGCCGACGTCAACGGCCGCGTCACCGAGATCAAGTTCGAGCCGGGCACGCATGTCGAAGCCGGCACACCGCTCGTGCAGCTGTTCGACATGCCGGAGCAGGGCGACCTCGCCAATTACAAGGCGCAGGCCACCGTCGCTCAGCTCTCGCTCGACCGCGCCAAGCAGCTGGCCTCGCGTCAGTTCGGTCCGCAGGCGACCGTCGACACGGCGCAGGCCGCCTATGACCAGGCCCAGGCCGGCATCGCCAAGACCGAGGCCTTGATCTCGCAGAAGCTGGTGCGCGCGCCGTTCGCGGGCGATCTCGGTGTCCGCAAGGTCGAGGTCGGCCAGTACCTGACCGCCGGCACGGCGATCGTCTCGCTGACCGATCTGTCGGAACTGTGGGCCAATTTCACCGTGACGGAGAAGGATTCCGGCAACCTGAAGGTCGGCCAGCCGGTCCGGCTCAAGGTCGACGCCTATCCGGGCCGCACCTTCGACGGCAAGATCACCACGATCGAGCCGCAGATCGCCGCCGACACCCGCAACATCCGCGTGCAGGCAACCATCGCCAATCCCGACAAGATCCTGAAACCCGGCATGTTCGTGACCACCACGGTGGTGCTGCCGGACAAGCCGGCGGTGATCACCGTGCCGGAGACCGCGGTCGACTACACGCTGTACGGCGACTCCGTGTTCGTGATCACCGAGAAGAAGGACGCTGACGGCAAGACCAGTCTCTCCGCGGTGCGCACCTTCGTGCAGACCGGCAGCCGCGTCGACGGCCGCGTCGAGATCGTCAAGGGCGTGAAGGCGGGCGACAAGGTCGTGGCCGTCGGCCAGCTCAAGCTGCAATCGGGTGCGGCGGTGTCGATCTCGACCGACCCGGCGCCGCAGATCCCGGCGCAGCCGCCGCGCTACTGATCCAATAGATACAAGTGATCCGGCCCGGGCCGGATCACTTCTCAAAAGACAAAGAAATCGAGATCGCCGCGATGCGCTTTACCGACATTTTCATCAAACGCCCGGTTCTGTCGGTCGTCGTCAGCCTGCTGATCCTGCTGATCGGCCTCCGCGCCGCGATGGTGCTGCCGATCCGGCAATATCCGAAGCTGTCGAACACGGTCATCAACATCACGACCGTCTATCCCGGCGCGTCCGCGGACCTGATCCAGGGCTTCATCACCACGCCGATCGAGCAGGCCGTCGCCTCCGCCGAAGGCGTCGACTACATGACCTCGTCCTCGGTGCTCGGCACCTCGACGATCCAGGTCTACATCAAGCTGAACTTCGATCCGAACCAGGCGCTCACCGAGGTGCTGGCGAAGACGAACTCGGTCAAATATTTGATCCCGAAGGAATCGAACGATCCGATCGTCACCAAGACCACGGGCCAGACCACGGCCGTGATGTATCTCGGCTTCTCCTCCGAGGAGCTGTCGGGCTCGGCGATCTCGGACTACCTGACGCGCGTGGTGCAGCCGGTGCTGTCGACCGTCGACGGCGTCGCCTCCGCCGACATTCTCGGCGGCCAGACCTTTGCGATGCGGCTGTGGCTTGACCCCATGAAGATGGCCGGCCGCAACGTGTCGTCGGCCGATGTCGCGGCCGCTATCCAGGCCAACAACTTCCAGTCCGCGGCGGGCCAGACCAAGGGCTATCTGATCGTTTCCAATATCTCGACCAACACCAGCCTCACCGACGTCAACCAGTTCAGGAAGATGATCGTCAAGGCCAAGGACGGCGGCTTCGTGCGGATGGAGGACATCGCAACAGTCGAGCTTGCCGCGCAGAGCACCGACGCCAGCGTCGCCTTCAACGGCGAGCATGCGATCTTCATCGGCGTGAACGCGACGCCGCAAGGCAATCCGCTGACGCTGGTCAAGGGCGTGCGCGCGCTGTTCCCGGAGCTCGAGCGCAACCTTCCTCCCTCGATGAAGATGAAGGTCGCCTACGACTCGACCAAATTCATCCAATCCTCGATCGACGAGGTGGAGAAGACGCTGGGCGAAGCCGTGATCATCGTGATCGTGGTGATCTTCCTGTTCCTGGCCTCGCTCCGCTCGGTCATCATCCCCGTCGTCACCATTCCGCTGTCGATGATCGGCGTCTGCACCTTGATGCTGGCGCTGGGCTTCAGCTTCAACCTTTTGACACTGCTCGCGATGGTGCTCGCGATCGGCCTCGTGGTCGACGACGCCATCGTGGTGGTGGAGAACATCCATCGCCATCTGGAAGAAGGAAAGACGCCGGTCCAGGCGGCGATGGAGGGCGCGCGCGAGATCGTCGGGCCCGTGATCTCGATGACGATCACGCTCGCCGCGGTGTACGCGCCGATCGGCTTCCTCGGAGGCCTCACCGGCTCGCTGTTCCGCGAATTTGCCTTCACTCTCGCAGGCTCTGTGATCGTGTCGGGCGTGATCGCGCTGACGCTGTCGCCGATGATGTGCTCGGTGCTGCTGAAGAACACGGAGGAGGGCCGTTTCGCCAAGCTCGTGAACCGGGTGTTCGGTGCGATGACGCGCTGGTACGGCCGCAGGCTCGATCGCTCGCTCGATTACAAGGCGATCACCGGCCTGTTCGCCGTGACGATCCTCGGTCTGGTCGGCTTCCTCTATATGCACACCTCGAAGGAGCTGGCGCCCGAAGAAGACCAGGGCATCGTATTCGCGGTGACCAAGGCGCCGAAATACGCCAACATCGACTATGTCGATTTCTATGGCGACAAGCTCGACAAGGAATTCCAGAAATTCCCCGAGACCGATCTCCGCTTCGTGCTGAACGGCATCAACGGTCCGCAAGGCGGCATCGCCGGCATGCTGCTGAAGCCCTGGGAGGAGCGCAAGCGCTCGTCGATCCAGCTGAAGCCGCTGGTGCAGGCCGAGCTTTCCAAGATCGAGGGCGTGCAGGCCTTTGCGTTCAACCTGCCGCCGCTGCCGGGCGGCCCGGGCGGTCTGCCGATACAGATGGTCATCAACTCGACCGCGGGCTACCAGACCGTCTTCGAGCAGATGGAGAAGCTGAAGGACGCTGCGCGCAAGAGCGGCATGTTCATCGTCTCCGACAGCGACCTTGCCTTCAACCAGCCGAGCGTTCAGGTCACGGTCGACCGCAGCAAGGCGCAGGATCTCGGCATCAACATGCAGAACCTCGGCTCGACGCTCGCGGTTCTGCTCGGCGGCAACTACATCAACCGTTTCAATCTCGAAGGCCGGTCCTACCAGGTGATCCCGCAGGTGCCGCGCGCCAACAGGCTGTCGCCGGAGTCGCTCGGCGGTTACTACGTGATGACCAACACCGGCCAGCAGCTCCCGCTGTCGACCGTGGTCTCGATCAAGACCAGGACCGACGCGAATTCGCTGACGCATTACAATCAGCTGAACTCGGCGACCTTCTCGGCGGTGCCCATGCCCGGCGTGACCGTCGGTGCGGCGGTGGACTTCCTCGAAGGCGAGGCCAAGAAGTTGCCGGCCGGCTTCAGCCACGATTATCTCGCGGACAGCAGGCAATACGTCCAGGAAGGCAATCAGCTCGCGATCACCTTTGGTTTCGCGCTGATCATCATCTTCCTGGTACTGGCGGCGCAGTTCGAGAGCTTGCGTGACCCGTTCGTGATCATGATCTCGGTGCCGATGGCGATCGTCGGCGCGCTGATCCCGCTGTTCTTCGGCGTTGCGACCATGAACATCTATACCCAGGTCGGTCTGCTCACCCTGGTCGGCCTGATCACCAAGCACGGCATCCTGATGGTGGAGTTCGCCAACGAGCTCCAGGTCAAGGAACGGCTCGATCGCCGCTCGGCCATCGAGATGTCGGCGCGTATCCGCCTCCGTCCGATCCTGATGACGACGGCTGCGATGGTAACCGGCCTGATCCCGCTGCTGACGGCCTCCGGAGCCGGCGCGGCCAGCCGTTTCTCGATCGGTCTCGTCGTCGTCGCCGGCATGTCGATCGGCACGCTGTTCACGCTGTTCGTGCTGCCGGCGGTCTATGTGGTGCTGGCGACCGACCATCGCGCGGCGGCCGATTCCGAGCGGAACAAGCAGGTCAACGATCTCGACCTCCATGCCAAGGCGCTGAGGCCGACCTGAGTCGGCGCGGATTTACGTGCGAAGCGGCAACAGCCTTGGCTGTTGCCGCTTTTTTTTGCCGTGCGATATCCGGTATTGTGATCGCGGTGCGCCGCGCATGCGCGCCTGTGGCGAGTTTGTCTGGATGAAACGGCGGGACTTTCTGGCAGTTCTTGGCGGAGCCGCCCTTGCATGGCCGGGCAAGGCATCGGCCGGGACGGAAGGTCGTGTTTACCGTCTCGGCACCCTGACTCCGACCACGCCGGTGACCGCAGCAAGCCAGAAGGGGCAGATCCTGATCAAGGCGCTGGAGGCGCGTGGTTTCAAGCTCGGCCAGAACCTGAGTTTTGAGGCACGCAGCGCGCTGGGTGACGTCGCGATGCTCCCCATGCTGGCCGCGGAGCTGAAGGCCAAGAATGTCGATGCCATCGTGATCGTCGGCTACCCGACGGCAACAGCCGCCAAGGCGGCCGGCATCCCCACAGTCGCGGCCAGCGGCATCGGAGATCCCGTCGAAACCAGGCTGATCGAGAGCCTGGCGCATCCGGGCGGCAAGATCACCGGGATTTCCGACGTCGCGGCAACCCTCAGCGCCAAGCGCCTGTCGCTGCTCAAGGAGATGTCGCCGAAGCTGACCAAGGTCGCCATGCTCTGGAACAAGGACGACCTCGGGATGACCACGCGCTACCAGGCATCCGCAAAGGCGGCCCAGGCGCTGGGACTGACCGTGCAGGCCTTGGGCGTTCGCGAACCCGATGATTTCAACGAAGCCGTTTTCGGCGATGAATGACGATTTGCCTGACGGCATCCTGATGGTGGCGGACGCGCTCACCATCCTCAACCGCGAGCGGGTGTTCGAGTTTGCGGCCGTCCGGAAGCTGCCCGCCATCTACGAATTCGACGATTTCGCGCGCGACGGCGGCTTGATGTCCTACGGGGCGGATTCGTCGGAATCCTTCGAGCGGGCGGCCGCATTGGTCGCTCGCATCTTCAACGGGGCCAACCCCGGTGATCTCCCGTTCGAGCAGCCGACCCGCTATCCCCTGGTGCTCAATCTCAAGACGGCGAAGGCGACCGGACTTGAAATTCCGCCCACCTTGCTGGCGCTGGCGGATGAGGTCATCGAATAGCCGGCAAGAGACAAGGCCAGGTCTTCTTGCTAGTTTCCCGGGCATGAGCCTTTCCCTCAATCCCGACACCCGGCGAGCCAGGACGTTGCCGCGCGCGGCCCCCGATGGGGCCGTCTTGGGCGAGGCCGCGCGGCGGGGGATCAGGACCCGGCTGTTCACCAAATATGTCGCGCTGTTCGTGGCCGTGGTGGCGATCGCGCTGTTGGCCAACGGCCTGTTCGAAGTCTTCTTCTATTATCGCGAGCACAAGGCCGCGCTGATCCGCGTCCAGCATGAGCAGGCCGAGGCGGCCGCCGCCAAGATCGGCCAGTTCGTCAAGGAAATCGAGAGCCAGCTCGGCTGGACCACCCAGCTGCCCTGGTCGGCGGGCTCGATCGAGCAGCGCCGGTTCGACGCGCTGCGGCTGCTGCGTCAGGTGCCCGCGATCACCGAGCTTGCCGAGGTCGATGCCACCGGGCGGGAGCGCCTCCGCGTCTCGCGGCTGGCGATGGACTCGATCGATAGCGGGGTGGACCTGTCCCACGATCCCAAGTTCACCGAAGCGGTCGCGCGCAAGGTGTTTTACGGACCGGTCTATTTTCGCAGGGAGTCCGAACCCTACATGACGCTGGCGCAGGCGGGGCCGCGCAAGGACGCCGGCGTCAGCATTGCCGAAGTCAATCTCAAGCTGATCTGGGACGTCGTGTCCCAGATCAAGGTCGGCAAGAACGGACATGCTTACGTCGTCGGTCCGGAAGGACGCCTGATCGCGCATCCCGATATTAGCCTGGTCCTTCGCAACACCGACATGTCTGGTCTGGTGCAGGTGCGCGCCGCGCTGGCCGATGGCGGCACCATGCCCGACACGCTTCCGGAAGCACGCAATCTCCAGGGGCAGAAGGTGCTGACGGCATCAGCCCCGATCGCTCCGCTGCATTGGACCATGTTCGTCGAGCTGCCGGTCGAGGAGGCCTATGCGGCGCTCTATGCCGCGCTGGAACGGCTGGCACTCGTGCTGCTCGCGGCGTCGATCTTTGCCGTGCTCGCAGGGATCTTTCTTGCGCGCCGCATGGTCGGGCCGATCCAGGCGCTGCGCACCGGCGCCGAGCGGATCGGCGGCGGCGATTTCGCCCAGCGCATCTCGATCAAGACCGGCGACGAGCTCGAGGAGCTTGCCGACCAGTTCAACCACATGGGCGGGCGCCTGCAGGAATCCTACGCCGACCTCGAGAACAAGGTCGAGCAGCGGACGGCGGAGTTGCGGCAATCCCTGAATGATTTGCACGCCGCCCAGGACCGCCTGATCCAGACCGAGAAGCTCGCCTCGCTCGGCCAGCTCACCGCGGGCATCGCCCACGAGATCAAGAACCCGCTCAATTTCGTCAACAATTTCTCCTCGGTTTCGACCGAGTTGATCGACGAGCTCAACGAGGCTCTGCAAACGGCCTCGCTCGATGGCAAGACCAAAGAGGAGGTCGACGAGCTGACCGGCATGCTCAGGAGCAATCTCGAGAAGGTCGTACAGCACGGCAAGCGCGCCGATTCCATCGTCAGGAACATGCTGCTGCATTCGCGCGAAGGGTCCGGCGAGCACCGCCCCAGCGATATCAACGCGGTGGTGGAGGAGAGCCTCAATCTCGCCTATCACGGCGCCCGTGCCGAACGCCCCGCTTTCAACGTCACGCTCGAGCGCGACTTCGATCCCGCAGCCGGCATGGTCGACATCTATCCGCAGGAGATCGCGCGTGTCTTCCTCAACTTGATCTCGAACGGCTTCTACGCTGCCGCCAAGCGCAAGGAAAACGCCGCGGGCGCCTTCGAGCCGACCCTGCGCGCCACGACGAAAGACCTTGGCGGCAGCGTCGAGATCCGGATCCGCGACAATGGCACCGGAATCCCACCCGAGGTGAAGGAGAAGATGTTCAATCCCTTCTTCACCACCAAGCCGGCCGGCGAGGGCACTGGCCTCGGCCTGTCCATGAGCCACGATATCGTGGTGAAGCAGCACGGCGGCACGATCGACGTCAACACCGAACCCGGTGCATTCACCGAGTTCATCATAACCCTGCCGCGCGTCATGGCGGCAGGCGGCACTTCCGGAGGCAAGACGTGAACGTTTATATCCTGGTCGTCGATGACGAGCCCGATGTCGAGGCGCTGTTCCGGCAGCAGTTTCGCCGCGACCTGCGCGCCGGCCGCTTCCAGATGGAGTTTGCCGCGTCCGCGCCCGATGCGCTGAAGCGCGCCGCCGAGGTACGCGATCCCTCGCTGATCCTGATCCTGTCGGACATCAACATGCCCGGCATGAGCGGACTCGACATGCTGCCGAAGGTGCGCGCCGAGCATCCGAATGTTCCTGTGATCATGATCACGGCCTATGGCGATGCCGAGACGCGCCGCAAGGCGATCGAGCGCGGTGCCATCGGGCTCCTCACCAAGCCGATCGATTTTGCGCTGCTGCGGCAGGAGATCGACACGAGGCTCGAGCAAGCCGCATGACTGCGACCATCCTCTTCGTCGACGACGAGCCGGACCTCGAGGCGCTGGTCCTGCAGAAGTTCCGCAGGCAGATCCGCGACGGCATCGTCGACATCATGTTCGCGCGCGACGGCCTCGAGGCGCTGCAATCGCTCGAGCACAATCCGCATGTCGACATGGTGGTGTCCGACATCAACATGCCCAGGATGGACGGACTGTCGCTGCTCGCGAAGCTCCAGGAAGCCGAAGACAAGAAGTCGACCATCATCGTCTCCGCCTATGGCGACATGAGCAACATCCGCACCGCCATGAACCGCGGCGCGTTCGACTTCCTGACCAAGCCGATCGACTTCGTCGACCTCGAAGCCACGATCTCGAAGACCATGCGCCACATCGAGATGCTGCGCGAGGTGCGGCGCCGTCAGGCGGAGGCAGAGCGCGCCCATGCGGCGCTGTCGCGTCATTTCTCGCCGGAGCTTGCCAAGCGTCTGGCGGCCAGCGGCGAGGGGGAAGGGATCCAGGTGCAGTGGCGCGATGTCGCCACCATCTTCACCGACATCACCGGCTTCACCTCGCTGGTCGAAACCGCGCCGCCCGAGACGCTGGGCGCGCTCCTCAACGAATATGTCGGCGGAATGACCGAGGTGGTTTTCGCGCATGAGGGGACGGTCGCCAAGATCATCGGCGATGCGATCCAGGTGTTGTTCAACGCGCCCGGCGATCAGCCCGACTATGCGACGCGCGCGGTCGCCTGCGCCCATGATCTCGACGCCTGGGCGCAGGATTTTTGCGCACGGCAAAGTGCCAACGGCGTGAATTTCGGCGCCACCCGCATCGGCATTCACGCCGGTCCCGCGCTGGTCGGCAATTTCGGCGGCAACCGCTTCTTCGACTACACTGCCTATGGCGACTCCATCAATATCGCGGCGCGGCTGGAGGCCGCCAACAAGCAGCTCGGAACGCGCATCTGCGTCAGCGCCAGCGTCGCCAAGGCGGCCGAGAATTTTAGGGGACGTCCACTGGGCGAGCTGATGCTGCGCGGCCGCAGCGAGCCGTTGCGCGCGTTTGAGCCGCTGCCGCAGGCCAGATTCGACGCGCCGGAGACGGCGCTCTATTTCGAGGCGTTCGCCAAGATGGAGGCGGGCGATGCCGCCGCCATGCCGGCCTTTGCCGCGCTGGTCGGCATGCACGCCGACGATTCCCTCGCCGGCTTTCACCTGAAGCGACTGCTCAATGGCGCCAAGGGTATTCGTATCCAACTGGATTAGGAGTTCAGGATGGTCAGTGACTTCTCTGCCGGCAATTACCGTTTCATTCCGTCCGTGTTCCAGTATTCGGCCGGCGCGGCTGCCGATGATGGCTACGAGATCGAGCGCGTCCGCTTCGACCGGCTGGTGCCACTGGCGGAAGGATTTGCGCTGGCGGCAAAGTACATCCAGCAGGCAGGGCGGCCGCTGACCGCGTTCTGTGCCTGCGAGCTGCGCTCACCGGGGGCCTTCAGCGAAGAGGGCTTTCGTGCGTTCAATCTGCATTATGTGAAGACATTGTCGGAATGGGGCATCTTTGACGGCACCACCAATCCCGTCGCGCGCAGCAATGTCTGCCCCGAGATCGATCCGCCGTCGGAGCCGTCGTTCTATGCGTTCTCGTTCACGCGCCCGACGACGTCGAAGGCGCCGTCCTTCGTCATCGCCGGTGGCGCGGAAGCGCGTGAGGGCAGCGGCACCTATGTCGAGCGCACCGTGCGCTACCGCGACCTCAGCCCGGAAGGCCTGCGCGAGAAGGTGCGCTTCACCACGACCTCGCAGATGGAGAACCGGATGGCGGCGTTCGGCTTCGGCTGGAAGGACACGACCGGCGTGCAGGCCTATTCCGTGCACGATTTCCACCACGCGCTGGTGGACGAACTGGTCCGCCGCGGCGCGCTGCGCTCCGGCCTGACCTGGCATTTCGCCCGGCCGCCGGTGGTCGATCTCGAATACGAGATGGATTGCCGGAGGGTGCTGCGGGAAGCGGTGATCTAGCTAGCGCTGGTGGTTGGTCCTCACCTCCCCCCGTCGGGGAGAGGTGGGGACCGCCGTCCCGGTCTGACCTAGCGCTGCCTTGGGTCGAGCGCGTCGCGCAGGCCGTCGCCGAGCAGGTTCAGCGACAGCACCACGAGGAAGATCGCAAGACCCGGCCAGATCGCCATCCACGGCGCCTGGGTCAGGAAGCGTTGCGCCGCATTGAGCATGCTGCCCCAGGACGGCGCCGGCGGCTGCTGGCCGAGGCCGAGGAAGGAGAGGGCGGCTTCGGCGATGATCGCCGCCGCGATCGACAGCGTCGCCTGCACCAGCAGCGCCGGCAGGATGTTCGGCAAGATGTGCGAGAACGCGATCCGCCACGGCGGATTGCCGAGCGCGCGCGCGGCTTCGACATAATCCTCGGCCTTGACGACCAGCACCTGGCCGCGGGTCAGGCGGATGAAGATCGGGGTCGCCGAGATGCCGATCGCGATCATGGCATTGCCGAGGCTCGGACCGAGGAAGGCGGCCAGCGCAATCGCCAGGATCAGGAACGGGCAGGCCAGCATTGCATCCGTGATCCGGCTGATCAGTGCGTCGACGAAACCGCCGCGATAGCCGGCGAGGAGACCAAGGGGCACGCCGATGCCGAGCGCGATCGCGACCGAGATCAGGCCCGCCATCAGCGAGGCCCGCGCGCCATAGACGACGCGGCTCAGGATGTCGCGGCCGAGCTCGTCGGTGCCGAACCAGTGCGCCGCAGTCGGCGGCTTGCGCACCAGGCTCCAGCTCGTGGCGATGGGATCGTAGGGCACGACAAGCGGGGCCAGCGCCGCCAGCAGGATGAACGCCGTGATCACGACCAGCCCGAACACGGCGGCCTTGCGCTTGAACAGCCGCCGCCGGGCGCGACGGGCCGGGCTATCCAACTCGTAGGCCTGGGCGGCGGGGCTGATCGGCAGTGCAGCGTCGGTCATCGCTCAGCCCCTCAGCCGCGGATTGACGAGGATGTAGGCGACGTCGGCCACGAGGTTCAGCGTGATGTAGACGGTGGCCGTCACCAGCACCACGCCTTGCACCACGGCATAATCGCGGTTGAACACGGCGTCCACGATCAGCTTGCCGAAGCCGGGAATGGAGAAGATCTGCTCCGTCAGCACCGCGCCCGACAGCAGCGTGCCAAGCTCGAGCGCGCCGAGCGTGATGATCGGCGTCAGCGCGTTGCGCATCGCGTGCTTGAGGATCACCGAGCGTTCCGACAGTCCCTTCGCGCGCGCAGTGCGGACGTAGTCGCTCTCCAACACCTGGAGCATCGCGCTGCGGGTGTGCCGCATCAGGATGGCGGAAATCGCGTTGCCGAGCACGAAGGCCGGCATGATGGTGGCAGCCAGGCTCGCGCGCCAGTTCTCGCTGAGCGGGACATAACCGGAGGCGGGCAGCCAGCCCAGGTGAATCGAGAACAGAAAGATCAAGAGAATTCCCAGCCAGAAGTTCGGCGTCGAGATGCCCCACAGCGCGAACAAATTGGCGCCATAATCCCAGACCGTGCCCTTCTTAACCGCCGAGACGATGCCCGCAGGGATGCCGATGAAGAACGCGATCAGGATCGCCATCGAGCCGAGCTGGAGCGTCACCGGCAGCTTCTGCGCGATCAGCTCGCGCACCGGCATCTTGTTACGCAGCGATTCGCCGAAATTGCCCGTCAGCACGCCCTTGAGCCAATAGGCATATTGCACCGGGATCGGCTGGTCGAGCTTGTATTGCTGACGGATCTGCTCGATCACGGCGGGGTCGCGCTCCTCGCCGGCCATCACCAGCGCGGGATCGCCCGGCAGCAATTGCTGCAGCGAGAAGATCAGCAGCGACACGAAGAACAGTGTCGGCACGATCTGCGCGATGCGGCGGGCGAGGAAGTTCAGCATGGTGCCGATCGCTTTGCGGGTGCTGCCGCGCTCACTTGAACTTCAGCCCGACCACGCGCACGAGGCCGTCAGGCATCTGGCGGTAGCCATCGAGCTTCTTGGTGTGCGCGATCAGCAGCGTGCGGTGATAGATGTAGATGATCGGCAGGTCGTCGAGCAGGATTTTCGTCAGCTTCTCGTAGGTCGCCTTGCGCTCGTCAAAGCCGGAGATCGACCGGGCCTCCTCCATCAGCCTGTCGGCTTCCGGATTCGAATAGCCGCCATCGTTCTGCGGCGCCTTCGAGCGCATGAAGACGTAGGAATTGCCGTCGGGGTCGATGCGGCCGCTCCAGTTGATCTGGAACACCTGGAATTCGCCGGCCTGCGCCTGCTTGAAGGTGGTCGCGAATTCGACGGCGCGAATCTTGATGTCGAAACCGGCCTCTGCGGCCATGGACTGGATGACCTGGGCGACGGCCTCGTACTCGGTGCCCTTGGGCACCATGTAGTCGACGGTCACGGGCAGGGTGACGCCGGCCTCCTTGAGCAGCGCCTTGGCCTTGGCGATGTCGCGGCCCTGAACCGGGAAAGACTTCTGGTAATAGGGGTGCGTCGGGCTGACCCATTGATTGCCGGGCGTGAACTCGCCGTTGAACACGACCTGGTTGATGGCCTCGCGGTCGATCGACAGATCGAGCGCCTTGCGCACCTTGGCCGACTGGCTCAGCGGGCCCTTGGCCTTGTCGTTGGCGATGTTGATGGTCAGACCCTGATAGCCGAGCTCGGGGGCGGTCGAGAGCACCAGCTTGGGATCGGAGCGGACGTCCTTGATGTCGGTGGCGAGCACGCGCTCGATCAGGTCGAGTGCACCGGACTTCAGGTTTGCGAGCCGCACGGTCGAGTCGATGATCGGCTGGAATATGACGCGGTCGATATGGACGTTGTCCTTGTTCCAGTAGTCGGCAAACTTCTCGAACACCATGCGGTCCTGCTGGACGCGCTCGACGAATTTGTACGGGCCGGCGCAGACCGGATGCAGCCCGAACTTGTCGCCGGCTTCCTTGGCCGCCTTCGGCGACACCATCATGCCGGAGCGGTCGGTGAGCTGGGCGATCAGCGGCGAATAGGGTGTCTTCAGCACCAGCTTGATGGTGAGGGGATCGACGACTTCGACATGGTCGACGCTGGCGAGTTCCGATTTCCGGAACGAGGTCGGCAGCGTCATGTGACGTTCGATCGAGAACTTGGCGGCTTCCGCATCCAGCGGCTCGCCGTCGTGGAATTTGACGTTGGGGCGGAGCTTGATCGTCATCGCCTTGCCGTCGGGCGCCGTCTCGTAGGACAGTGCGAGCTGCGGCACGATGTTGAGCTTCTCGTCGATGTCGAACAGCTTATCGCAGAAGGCGGAGAACACGATGCGGCCGACATAGGTGCGGCCAATGCTGGGATCGAGGATATCGGGGTCTTCGGCGATGCCGATGCGCAGCGTCGTCTGAGCCTGGACTTGGGTTGGGGCCATGCCCGCGAGCGACGTCAGCAGGGCCGACGCCAGGATTGTCAAACGCATGAAACTCATCGCTCTCAACCTCTGTTTTGCGGCTAGGCCGGGTCCGTTCCCAATGAACTAACCCCGCCAGCGCGGACTGCTTCCGGGCCGCCGCTGAAGGCTGCGACCAATTTTTCAAGGACCGGCGAGAAGCCGCCGTCGGACGGGACGATCGCCGCGGAGGACGGCAGTTCCGACGTTCGGTGGCAGGCCGTTGCATGTCCGATGCCATCGGCGACCAGCTGTGGCATTTCGCTGCGGCAGCGGTCGATCACGTAGGGGCAGCGGGTGTGGAAGCGGCATCCTGCAGGCGGATTGAGTGCGCTGGGGATCTCGCCCTGCAGCACAATCCGGCTGCGCTTTGCCCGCGGTTTAGGCACGGGGATCGCGGACAGCAGCGCGCGGCTATAGGGATGGCGCGGGGCTGCAAATAGCGCATCCGCTTCGGCCGCCTCGACGATCTGGCCGAGATTCATCACCGCGACATGGTCGGCGATGTGCTTGACCACCGCGAGGTCGTGCGAGACGAAGATGTAGGCGAGGCCAAGCCGATCCTGCAGCTCGCGCAGCAGGTTGAGGATCTGCGAGCGGATCGAGACGTCGAGCGCCGACACCGGCTCGTCGCAGATGATCAGCTTCGGCTCGACCGCGAGCGCGCGGGCAATGGCGATGCGCTGGCGCTGGCCCCCGGAGAATTCGTGCGGATAGCGCCGCTCCAGCCGCGGCTCCAATCCGACCAGCCGCAGGATCTCCGCGACGCGTTCGCGCCGCTCCGCCGGCGGGACGAGATCGTGCAGCGCCAGCGGCTCGGTCAGGATCTGGCCGACCGTCATGCGCGGATTGAGCGAGGCGTAAGGATCCTGAAAGATGATCTGCGCCTCGCGTCGAAATTTTCGCAGCGCCTCGGTATCGAGCGAGAGCAGGTCGCGGCCCTCGAAACGGACAGTACCTGCGTCCGGTTCGATCAGCCGCAGCACGAGTCGGCTGACGGTGGATTTGCCGCAGCCGGACTCGCCGACGAGGGCCAGCGTCTTGCCGGCATCGAGCGAGAACGACACGCCGTCGACCGCTTTGACATGCGCGAGCGCCCGGCCGAACAGCGATCGCTCGGCGACGAAGTGCTTGACCAGGCCTTTGACTTCGAGGAGTGCCATCACGACACCAGCAGTTCGAGCGGCGCGCGGAGGCAGCGCGAGAGGTGGCCGGGGCTGATCTCGATCAGTGGCGGCGGCGCCTTGGTGCAGGTCTCCAGCACGAAGGGGCAGCGCGCGGCGAAGCGGCAGCCGGCGGGCGGCTGCGCCATGTTCGGCACCATGCCTTCGATGGTCGCGAGCTGCTCGGCGCGATGATCGAGGCGCGGGATCGAGCCGAGCAGGCCGACGGTGTAGGGATGCTGGGGGCTTGCGAACAATTCGTCGACCGGCGCGCGCTCGACGATCTCGCCGGCATACATCACCGCGACCTCGTCGCAGACTTCGGCGACGACGCCGAGATCGTGGGTGATCAGGATGATGGCGGCGCCGCTTGCGGCCTTCAGCTCGCGCATCAGCTCCAAAATCTGCGCCTGCAGGGTGACGTCGAGCGCAGTGGTCGGCTCGTCGGCGATGAGCAGGCGGGGGTCGCAGGCGAGCGCCATCGCGATCATGACGCGCTGGCGCTGGCCGCCGGAGAGCTTGTGAGGATATTCATCGATGCGCCGCTCGGGCGAGGGGATGTGGACGCGGCGCAAGAGCTCGATCGCCCGCTGACGCGCGCTCTTACGCGAGCCGCCACGGTGGCGCAGGATCGTCTCGATGATCTGGTCGCCGATGGTGAAGCTCGGATTGAGCGAGGTCATCGGCTCTTGAAAGATCATCGCCAGCCGGTTGCCGCGGAGGTCGCGCAGCGTCTGGTCGGGCGTATGCAGCAGGTCGAAACCGTCGAAGCGGATCGCGCCTGTGATCTCCGCGCTCTGCTTCGGCAGCAGGCCCATGATCGCCAGCGACGTCACGCTCTTGCCGCAGCCGGATTCGCCGACGAGGCCGAGGGTGGCGCCATGGGCGACGCTAAGATCGACGCTGTCGACCGCGTGGGTGATACGGCCGTCGTCGCCGTGAAAGCGGATGCGCAGGTCCTTGATCTCGATGAGAGGACTTGCGCTCATGCCTGCCTCGCCTGCGCAGCTTTGATGGTCGCTTCGATGACGCTGCGGTCGGTGTTGCCGGCCGGGTTCTGCCGCGTCGGCATGGACGGGCGGAAGTGGACCCAGAGCTCCTGGCTGACGCGCTCAAGCCGTTCGAGCTCGCCGAGCGGATCGGGATGGTCGTCGGCGCGAATGTCCAGCGCGGGCCATTCCTCCTCGCCGTGAATCAGCAGCGCGGCCGACTGCTTGCCGCGCTTGTCGCCACCGGCGGCTTCGCCCGCGCGCATCGCGGCAAGCAGCCGGCGCGGGAAGGGCAGGCTGTCATTGGCGATGTAGGTCTTCGCCGTTTCGTTGAGCACGTCAGGGCCAGCCAGCATATTGCCGGCGATCGAGAAGCCGCTGCCGGCAACGTGCCCGCACCAGTCGACACAATCGCGGCCGGTATGCGCGGCGATCGCGCCGCTGGCGTCCATGATGTGGATCTGGCGGCTCTCGCGGCCGTCGTCGGTCGCGAGCAGGGTGGCGAGGACGTCGTGGACGTTCAGGCCCTCACGCAGAAGCTTGACGCCGTCGATGCCGTAATAGGGATTGACGAAGGCCTGGGTGGCGATCGCGCCGACGCCGGCCGCAATGTAGGGCACGCGCGCGCCGACGGCGAAGAATCGGGTCGCGACCGCGATGCCGAACTGGCCGGTGGCGGGGTCTTTCGCGATGATCGACCAGGTCATGTGCTGCCTTTAGCGTCCCGCGGCGTAGCCCTGCATGCCGCGCGGATTGGCGGCGGCGCGCCGACGCACGCCGACGCGCGAGGCCGCGGTGAGGCGGCCTTCGGACCAGTCGGGGCCGACCTCGACGATGTGGCCGCGCTCGCGCAGGTTCTCGATCGTTGCTTTCGGCACGCGGTTTTCGACCACGAGCACGCCGGGGCGTGCCGTGCGGGGCCAGAACGAGATCGGGAAATGCTCGGAATGCCAGGCCGGCGCGTCGATCGATTCCTGGAGGTTGAGATTGCAATGAACGTGGCGCAGGAAGAATTGGGTGATCCACTGGTCCTGCTGGTCGCCGCCGGGCGAGCCCCAGGCGAGGTAGGGTTCGCCGTCGCGCAGTGCCATGCTCGGCGACAACGTCGTGCGCGGCCGCTTGCCCGGCGCGAGCGAACTCGGCTGGTTCGCCTCCAGATCGAACATCTGGGCGCGGCTGCCGAGACAGAAACCGAGCTCTGGAATGATCGGCGAAGATTGCAGCCAGCCGCCTGATGGTGTCGAGGACACCATGTTGCCGGCCTTGTCGATGATGTCGAAATGCACGGTGTCGCCACGCACCTCGCCGAAGCGCCCCACGGTGGGCTCACCGGCGCCGAGCGCGCCAACCGCCTCGCGCTGTCCCTCGGCGCGGCGCAGCTTGACCACACCGCCAAGACCCTCGACCGTGCCGGGCCGGAGATCGAGCGAGGCCTTGTCGGTAACGAGCTTGCGGCGCTCGTCGTTATAGGCATCCGACAGCAGCGTTCCGATCGGGATCTCGCTGAATTTCGGATCGCCGTAGAACTTTTCGCGGTCGGCGAAGGCGAGCTTTGCGCATTCGATCTGGAGATGGATGAATTCAGGTCCGGTCGGGTCGAGCCCGTCGAGCGCAAAGCCCTTCAGCAGCGCGAGCTGTTGCAGCGTCACCGGGCCCTGGCTCCAGACGCCGGCCTTGCAGACGGTGTAGCGGCCATAGTCGTAGGTGAGCGGCGCTTCGACGGTCGGCTGCCAGCGCGCCATGTCGTCGGCCGAGAGCACGCCGCGATGGGGCGAACCGCTGACGTCCATCACCTCCTGCGTCCGGCAGAACTTGTCGATCGCTTCCGCGACGAAGCCTTGTGACCATGCCTTGCGCGCACGCCCGATCTCGGCGTCGCGGCCACCGCCGCCGCCCTCGGCCTCGTTGAGAATGCGGGTGTAGGTTGCGGCCAGCGTCTTGTTGGTGAAGATCGTGCCGGGCTTCGGCACCTCGCCGTTCGGCAAGTACACCGCGGCCGAGGTCGGCCAGTGCTTGCGGAACAATTGCTCGACGGTCTGGATCGTCGCACAGGCACGCTCGACCAGTGGATACCCGTCGCGAGCGTAGGAGATCGCGGGCTCCAGCACATCGCGCACGCGCATCGTGCCGTAGTCACGCAGCAGCATCATCCAGGATTCGAAGGTGCCGGGGACGCACGCCGCGAGCAGGCCGGTGCCGGGCACCATGTCGAGGCCTTCGCTTTTGTAATGCGCAATGGTGGCGCGGGCCGGGGCCGGGCCCTGGCCGCAGATCACTTCGGTGCGGCCGCGTTTGACGTCATGGACGATGATGGGCACGTCGCCGCCGGGGCCGTTCAGATGCGGTTCGACGACCTGAAGCGTGAAGGCGGTGGCGACGCCGGCATCGAAGGCGTTGCCGCCCTTTTCGAGAATGGCCATGCCGACCGCAGTCGCGATCCAGTGCGTCGAGGTGACGACGCCGAACGTGCCCTCGATTTCGGGGCGCGTGGTGAAGGGATCGGGATTGACGTTGCTGGCCATTGGAGTTCGCTACCTTATTTCCGGCGCGCGCAATTGATCACATCAGGCGCTGGGATGCCAAATGCACAGACCGCATGGCACGCGCGCGTTAGGCCGGGACCGGCGCGGTGTTCACCGCATGGCAGGCCACCCCGTCGATCAGTTCCGGGGTTTCCTTGCGGCACAGATCGAACGCCAGCGGACAGCGCGGATTGAAGGCGCAGCCGGAGGGCGGG
This sequence comes from Bradyrhizobium sp. BR 10289, assembly GCF_019455385.1. Classification (GTDB taxonomy): domain Bacteria; phylum Pseudomonadota; class Alphaproteobacteria; order Rhizobiales; family Xanthobacteraceae; genus Bradyrhizobium. Next base: position 257,132 of record NZ_JACOFR010000007.1, on the reverse strand, counting down.
TTGATCGGGTTCGGGATCTCGCCCTTCACCGGGATGCGCTGGCGGCCGCTCATGGCGAGATCCGGCACAGCGCCGAGCAGCATCTTGGTGTAGGGCATGCGCGGGCGGGCGAACAGTTCCTTGCCTTCCGCGATCTCGACGATGCGGCCGAGATACATCACGCCAACACGGCTCGCCATGTGACGGACCACGGCGAGGTTGTGGCTGATGAACATGTAGGTCAGGCCGAACTTGTCCTGGAGGTCGCGCATCAGGTTCAGGATCTGGGCCTGCACGGAGACGTCCAGCGCCGAGGTCGGCTCGTCGCAGACGATGAACTCGGCATCGGAGGCGAGCGCCCGGGCGATCGCAATGCGCTGGCGCTGGCCGCCGGAGAATTCGTGCGGAAATTTCAGCCGGTCGTCGGGATGCAGGCCGACGAGGCTGAGCAACTCGCCGACGCGCGCCTGGATGTCGCGTTCACCCTGGATCAGGTCGAACGCGCGGATCGGCTCGGAGATGATGGCATCGACCCGGAAGCGCGGATTGAGGCTCGCATAGGGATCCTGGAAGATCATCTGGATGCGACGGCGCAACTTTCGACGCGCCAGCGCCTGCCGCGGATCGGCCATCGGGATTCCGTCGATCAGCACGTCGCCGGAGCTCGGCGGCAGCAGGCCGACCACCATCCGCGCCACCGTGGTCTTGCCCGATCCGGACTCGCCGACCAGCGCAAAGGTCTCACCCTTCTTGATGTCGAAAGTGACGCCGTCGACGGCCTTGAGAAATTCGAGCTGCCCGCCCTCGAGCACGCGGTTGAGCCAGGGCTTTGAGACGTCGAAGACGCGGCGCAGATTTGTGGCTTGGACGAAGGGCGTGCTCATGCCGCGGTTTCCGCGGGCGCGGTGTCATAGAGATGACAGGCCACGGACTGCGTGCCGCGCGACAGCGGCTCGGGCCGGTCGACCCGGCAGCGATCGAAGGCGGAGGCGCAGCGCGGATTGAACGAGCAGCCGCGCGGGATCGCCGACAGCCGCGGCATGGAGCCGGGGATCTGCACCAGGCGCTTGTCCTCGCCGGCCAGCGTCGGGATCGCGCCCATCAGGCCCTTGGCGTAGGGATGCAGCGGGTTCTTGACGACATCCTGGACCGGGCCGATCTCGGCGACACGGCCGGCATACATCACCGCAACGCGGTCCGAGGTCTCGGCGATCACGCCCATGTCGTGGGTCACCAGCATCACGGCGGTGCCGTGATCGCGGCCGAGGCGCTTGATCAGCGAGATGATCTGCGCCTGCACGGAGACGTCGAGCGCGGTGGTCGGCTCGTCCGCGATGATCAGTTCCGGCTCGGCGCAGATCGCGAGCGCAATCACCACGCGCTGGCGCATGCCGCCGGAGAATTCATGCGGATAGCCGTCGATGCGCTTCTCAGGCGCGGGAATGCCGACCTCGGCGAGCAGGTCGATGGCCCGGCGGCGGGCGGCGCTCTCGGACAGGTTCAGGTGAGTCCGGATCGTCTCCACGATCTGGTCGCCGACCTTGTACAGCGGATTGAGCGAGGTGAGGGGATCCTGAAAAATCATGCCGATGCGTTTGCCGCGGACGCGGCGCATCTCCTCCGGCGGCAGATTGTCGATCCGCAGGCCGGCGAGACGGATCTCGCCGCCGGCAATACGACCTGGCGGATCAATAAGTCCGATCACCGCAAGGCCCGTGACGGATTTGCCAGCACCGGATTCGCCGACCACGCCCAGCACTTCGCCCTTGGCGATGTCGAAGGAGACGCCGTCGATGGCGCGCAACGTGCCGCGGCGGGCGGCGAACTCCACCTGAAGGTTGCGCACGGAGAGAACGGGTTCGGTCATGGGCGACGCACACTCATCGGAGTTTCGGGTTGAGCGCGTCGCGCAGCCAGTCGCCGAGCAGGTTGATCGACAAGATCAGCGCGGCGAGCGCGAGGCCGGGGAAGGCGACGATCCACCATTCGCCGGCGAAGAGGTAGCCGTTGCCGATGCGGATCAGCGTGCCCAGCGACGGCATGGTCTCGGGCATCCCCGAGCCGAGAAACGACAGCGTGGCCTCGGTGATGATGGCGAGCGCGAGGTTGATGGTGGCGATCACGAGGACCGGCCCCGTGGTGTTCGGCAGCACGTGCCGCAGCATGATCACGGGAGCCGGCAGACCGATCAATTGCGCGGCTGCGACATAGTCCTTGTTTTTCTCGACCAGCACCGAGCCGCGCACCGTGCGCGCGTATTGCACCCAGAAGCTCAGGCCGATCGCGAACACCAGGACCGCCAGCATGCTCATCTCGTCGAGCTTGTTGCCGAAGACCGACTTGGCGATGCCGTTGATCAGGAGCGCAATCAGGATGGCCGGAAACGAAAGCTGCACGTCGGCGATACGCATGATCAGCCCGTCGACGGCGCCGCCGAAATAACCGGCCGTCAGCCCGAGCAGGATGCCGATCGCGCCGGACAACACCACGCCAAGCACGCCGACGAGCAGCGAGATGCGCAGGCCGTAGAGGATCGCGGACAGCACGTCGCGGCCCTGCTCGTCAGTACCGAGCAGGAACGGGCTCTGTCCGTCGGCGGTCCAGAGCGGCGAGATGCGGGAGTTCATCAGCTGGAGCTGTGCGGGATCGAACGGATTTTGCACCGACAGCGCCGAGGCGAAAATCGCGACCAGGAAGAACAGCAGCGTCACCCCCGCCGCGATCATGGTGATCTTCGAGCGGCGGAACGAATAGAACAAATCGCTGTCCAGTGCGCGCCTGAACCAGCCAGGCGCCGCCGCAGGGCGCTTCTCGGTCGGATGGGGAACGACGGCCTCGCTCATCTCAATGCGCCTGGCTGACCGTCGAGCGCAGCCGCGGATCGACGATGGTGTAGAGGATATCAACCACGAGATTGATGGTGACGAAGATCAGGGAGACCATCATCAGGTAGGCCGCCATGATCGGGATATCGACGTTCTGAACGGCCTGCACGAACAGGAGCCCCATGCCCGGCCACTGGAACACGGTCTCGGTGATGATCGCGAATGCAATGACCGAGCCAAATTGCAGGCCCGCGACGGTGATCACGGGAACCAGCGTGTTGCGCAGCGCGTGACCGAAATGGATCGCCCGCGTGGTCAGCCCGCGGGCGCGGGCGAAGCGGATATAGTCGGTGCGCATGACCTCCAGCATCTCGGCGCGCACCAGCCGCATGATCAGCGTCATCTGGAACAGTCCGAGCGTGATCGAGGGCATGATCAGCGCCTTTAGGCCCGTCAGCGTCAGGAGACCCGTCGTCCACCAGCCGATATGCACGACATCGCCTCGGCCGAACGAGGGCAGCCAGCCGAGCGTCACCGAGAACAGGTAGATCATGAGAACGCCGATCAGGAAGGTCGGCAGCGAGATGCCGATCAGCGAGACGGCCTGGAAGACATGCGCGAGCCAGCTGTCACGACGCAGCGCCGAATAGACCCCCATCAGGATGCCGCTGACCATGGCGAAGATGGTGGCGCAGATCGCAAGCTCCAGCGTCGCCGGCATCCGCTCAATCAGGAGGTTGGTGACCGGCAGGCGGAACTGATAGGACACGCCGAACTTAAATTGCGCGGCGTTGCCGATATAGCGGCCGAACTGCACGATCACGGGATCGTCGAGGCCGAGCGACTTGCGGATCGCGGCGCGCTCGGCGCCCGACGTATCCATTCCCACCATCTGGTTCACGGGATCGCCGGCAAAGCGGAACATCGAGAACGCGATGATTCCGACGGCAATCATGACGCCGATGGCCTGAATGGCCCGGCGCAGTGTGAAAGCGAGCATCTGTTCCTTTCACATCTCTTCAGCAGCACGCATCATCGCGTTAGCCCGAAACAGCAAGTCCCGGAAGCCAGAGCTTCCGGGACTTCACAACTTGTCGACACCTACTCTTCCTGCTTGGTCGCCCAGTAGAGCATGACCATGTTGTCGGCACGCTGGGTCAGCTTCACCTTCTTCGACACGCCCCAGGCGATCGCCTGCTGGTGCAGCGGAATGTAGGCCCAATCCTTCATCGAAAGCTCGAAAGCCTGCTTGATCAGCTGATCGCGCTTGGCCGCATCCGATTCCACCAGAACCTTGTCGGCGAGCTCGTCGAACTGCTTGTTGCAATAGCCGGCGAGATTGGCCTCGCCCCGGTTGGGATCCTTGGGATCGTCCCGGCAGCCCATGATGTCGTGCAGCACGTTCTGGGAGTCGAGCGTATCCGGGGTCCAGCCCAGCATGTACAGCGAGGTCTTGTAGCCGCCAGGCTTGAGCACCTTGGCGAAATACTGGGCCTTGGGCTGCGCCAGCAGGTCGACCTTGATGTTGATGCGGGCGAGCATGCCGACGATCGCCTGGCAGATCGCGGCGTCATTGACGTAGCGATCGTTCGGGCAGTCCATCGTCACCTCGAAACCTTCCGCATAGCCGGCGTCGGCCAGAAGCTTCTTGGCGGCGTCGGGGTCGAACTTCGGCCGGGTCAAGTCCTTCGCGGAAAAGATCTCTGGTGCGACCATCAACGTGGACGGCGTGGAGAGCCCGCGCATGACGCGATTCTTGATCAGATCGACGTCGATCGCCCGGTAGACGGCCTCGCGGACGCGCACGTCCTTGAAGGGGTTCTTGCCCTTGATGTTGGAGTAAAGGAGCTCGTCGCGCGCCTGGTCCATGCCGACGAAGAGGGTGCGCAGCTCGGGTCCCGTCAGCACAGTGGCGTTGGGGCTCGCTTTGACGCGTTCGATGTCCTGGACCGGAACCGGCTCGATCACGTCGACCTCGCCCGACAGCAGTGCCGCGACGCGCGTGGCCGGGTTTGCAATCGGCGTGAAGATGATCTCCTTCAGATTATGTTCCGGCTTGCGCCACCAGTTCGGATTGGGCTTGTAGACGGTCTTCACGCCCGGCTGGTGGCTCTCGATGGTGAAGGCTCCGGTGCCGTTTTCATGGAGCGAGGCGTAGCTCGGGGTCGTGGCGGCGGCCGGCGTCGGTGCCACCGCATCGTTCGCCTCTGCCCATTTTTTGTCCATGATGTACCAGGTCGCCCACAGCGCCGTCAGGATGGGATTGGGCGAGGTCAGGACGAAATCGACGGTGTAATCGTCGACCTTGATGACCTTGGCATCGGCGGGAACGCGACTCTGGAAATTCGAACCCTTGGCGCGCACGCGCTCGGCCGAGAACACCACGTCATCGGCGGTGAAGGGGTCCCCGTTGTGGAATTTCACGCCCTTGCGCAGGTGAAAGCGCCAGCGCGTCGGCTCCGGCGTCTCCCAGCTTTCGGCGAGCGCCGGGATGATCTTCAGGTCCTTGTCGCGGGCGACCAGGCCTTCATAGACATGGCCGAGATGCGCACTGGTGGTGGACTCGTTCAATGTGTAGGGGTCGAGCGATTTCAGCTCACCCTGGTTGGCATAGCGCAGCGTCTGGCTCGACGCCGGCGAGACCGCCAACGCAAGCATACCGGCGAGCGTCGCCGCAAACAGACTTCGTCCGACTGACATTCTTGACCCTCTCCACTCGCCCGCACCGTCATTTTTGATTGTTCGGTGGGGCCGATCGATCCATGTTGCCCAGAGTTCTCGACCCGTGCAAGCGCCATTCCAGCAAGGAACGCGCCAAGTTGCACCGCTGTGCAGCAATGCTGACCGACAATTTGGGGGCGAAAGGTCAGCGGGCGATATTCGACTTTCGACCGGCCAGGGGAATAAAAGCCGAAAGGCCGATTCAATTGACCATATCCGCCGATTGCGGAAGCCGGCGTCCGGCTCCCATCTCAGGTCGCTTGCGTCGCGCACCATGTCGCGGCGATACTGGGTGATGCCGCTCGAATCTCATCTGGAGGGGACATGAAAGTTAATATCGAAATCGACTGTACCCCCCTCGAGGCCCGCCAATTCTTCGGATTGCCGGATGTCTCGCCGATGCAGATTGCCGTCATGGACAAGCTACAGCAGCAGGTCTTGAGCAATATCGACAAGGTCTCGCCGGAATCGCTGATCCAGAGCTGGTTCACCTTCGATCCGAAGCTCGCCGAGCGGTTTCAAGACATGTTCGTCACCATGGCCGGTCTCGGCGGAACACGCAGCAGCGACAAGAAGAAATAATGCCCTCCGGGCCGGACGGGCCGCAGGAGACAGGCCGGCTGCGCCCGCCGGGCCTTGGTTTGCTGCTCGCCGAAGCCCGTGGACTTCTGGAATTCAACGCCAGCGTGATGCTGTCGCCGCTCCTGATGCGCGCGCCCAGGGGCGACGGCCATCCGGTGCTGGCGCTGCCGGGCTTTCTCGCCAGTGATCTCTCGATGGCCCCGATGCGGCGCTATCTCAACGAGCTTGGCTATGAGGCGCAGGCCTGGCGGATGGGTCGCAATCTCGGCGGTCTGGGGCGGATGCGGGAGGCCTTGCATGCTCGCCTCGCCGAGATCCACGCCGCGAGTGGACGAAAGGTCAGCCTGGTTGGCTGGAGCCTCGGCGGCGTCTATGCGCGCGATCTCGCGCTTCAGGCGCCCGAGATGGTCCGGTATGTGGTCACGCTTGGCAGCCCTTTTGCCAACGACATTCGGGCGACCAATGCCACGCGGCTCTACGAGGCGCTGTCTGGCGAGCGGGTCGAGGATTTTGCGGAAGCACGCGAGGCGATCGCCGGCGATCTGCCGGTGCCGACGACGTCGATCTATTCACGCGCCGACGGCGTGGTGAACTGGCGGACCTGTCTGCTTCGTCCCTCCGACCGCGCCGAGAATATCGAGGTGCGCCTGGCGAGCCATATCGGGCTCGGCGTCAACCCCGCCGCGCTGTGGGCCGTGGCGGACCGGCTGGCGCAACCGGAAGGGGAGTTCTGGCCATTTGACCGGGCCGGCCCGTTTGCCATTGCATATGCCCCGCCGGAGCGGGCAGTATCGGCCTGACGAGAAGCGCCTGAAGGCGCCCGTCCTACGATCCGGGAGGGAATTATGGCTGACGGTAAGAAGCTGTCGTCGCTGGACGCATCGTTTTTGTATCTGGAGACGCCTGAGATGCCGATGCACGTCGGCAGCATGGCGATCTTCCGCCTGCCCGACGATTACAAGGGTGATTTCTTCGAAGACTTCAAGGCGATGATCGTCTCGCGCTTGCACATCGCGCCGATCCTGAAAGCACGCCTCGAGAAGGCGCCGCTCGACATCGATCATCCCTCCTGGGTCGAGGACGACCAGTTCGACATCGACCGCCACATCTTCCGCGCCAGCCTGCCGGCGCCGCGCGACCGCGCCACGCTCGAACGCATCGTCGGCTGGATGCACGCCAAGCTGTTGAACCGTGCCCGCCCGCTCTGGGAGTTCTACGTGTTCGAGGGCATGAAGGACAACGAGGTCGGGCTCTATTCCAAGATGCACCATGCGGCCATCGACGGCGGCGCCGGCGCGGCACTGACCAACATGATCTACGACATCTCGCCTGTGCCCCGGCAGGTCGATCCGCCGACGGGAGGGAGCAAGCCCGGGCAGGAGCCGCGCGACATCGCGGCGAACCTGCTCGATTCGTATCAGCAACTGTTCAGCCAGCCGCTCGATGCCGGCAAGGCCGTCCAGAACCTGCAACTGCCGCGCACCGGTAAGAGCGACATCGGCTCGATCCTGTTCGACAATGCGATGTATCAGATCGAGAGCGCGGTGCGCTTCGCCGGCAACATTCCGACCATGGTCAAGAGCGTCTCCGAGGTGCTCGGCAAGGTCTCCGATCCCAAATCGCGCGAGAGCCTTGCGAGCATGGTGTCGCCGCCGACCATGCTGAACAAGACGATCTCTTCGGAGCGCAGCTTTGCCGGCGTCTCGATCTCGCTGTCGCGAGCGAAGGCGCTGGCCAAGCTTGCCGGCGGCAAGCTCAACGACGTGGTACTGGCGCTCGCCTCCGGCGTGGTTCGCCGCTATCTCCAGCAATATGGCACGCTGCCGGCGAAATCATTGACCGCTGCGGTACCGATCTCGCTGCGTGAGGAAGGCAACACCGAGGCCAACAACCAGGTGTTCGGCATGATCTGCGCGATCGCGACCAATATCGACGATCCCAAGGCGCGGCTGGAGGCCATCATCGCGCAATCGACCAAGTCCAAGGAGATGTCGCATCCGCTGCGCGCCTTGATGCCGCAAGTCTCCAACATCTCGATGCTGGGCGCGCCGATCATGGTGCAGATCCTGGCGCTGCTCTACAGCCGCTCCAATTTGTCGGACGTGCTGCCGCCGGCCGCCAACATCACGGTGTCCAACGTGCCGGGGCCGCGGCAGACGCTCTATGCGGCCGGCGCCGAGCTGCTGCACATCTTCCCGGTGTCGATCTCGACCCATGGGCAGGCGCTCAACATCACCGTGCAGAGCTATCGCGACCAGCTCGATTTCGGCTTCATCGTCGGCGCCAACATCATCCCGCATGTGCAGGTGATGTGCGACATGCTGCCGGAGGAGTTCGCCGCGCTGGAGGCGGCTTATGCGCCGCCAGCAGCGGACATCAAGGGCGCCGCTGAGTAGGATTTTATCATGATCGAAATGCCACCGCTCAAGTTCGCGCAGACGAACGGAATCCGCATGGGCTATTACGAGGCGGGTCCAATTACCGACGCTCCACCCATGGTGCTCTGTCATGGCTGGCCAGAGCTGGCCTTCTCCTGGCGTCACCAGATCAAGGCGCTGAGCGAAGCGGGCATCCGCGTGATCGCGCCGGACCAGCGCGGCTATGGCGCAACGGACCGGCCCGAGCCGGTCGAGGCCTATGACATGGAGCATCTCACCGGCGATCTCGTCGGGCTGCTCGATCACCTCAGGATAGACAAGGCGATCTTCGTCGGCCACGACTGGGGCGGCTTTGTCGTCTGGCAGATGCCGCTGCGGCATCCCTCGCGCGTCGCCGGCGTCGTCGGCGTCAACACTCCGCATTGGGATCGCATGCCGATCGATCCCATTGCGCTATTCCGCCAGCGCTTCGGCGACCAGATGTACATCGTCCAGTTCCAGGATCCCGCGCGCGAGCCGGACCGGATCTTTGGCAGCCGCGTCGAGCAGACTTTTGACGCCTTCATGCGCAAGCCGTTGGCGCGCCCGCCGGCGAAGCCGGAGGAAGCTCCAATCGCGGGCGTGGGCGCCTCATCAAAGACCAACCTGGCATTCCCGCAGATGATCGCAGCCTACGACGCCAAGGTCGATCCGCGCACGCCGATCCTGTCGGCCGACGAGAAGAAAGTGTTCGTTGACACCTTCACCGCAACCGGCTTCACCGGCGGCATCAACTGGTATCGCAACTTTACCCGCAATTGGGAACGGTCGAAGGGGCTCGACCACCATATCGGCGTGCCGTCGCTGATGATCATGGCGGAGAACGATGCCGTGCTGCCGCCGTCGGCGGCGGATGGCATGGAGAAGCTGGTCGCTGACCTCGAGAAATATCTGGTGAAGGACAGCGGCCATTGGACGCAGCAGGAGAAGCCCGAAGAGGTCAGCGCCAAGCTGATCGAATGGCGCAGACGGCGGTTTGGCTAATTCGTCATTGCCAGCGAAGCGAAGCAATCCAGGAATGTACCCGCAGAGACGGTCCGGATTGCTTCGTCGCTTCGCTCCTCGCAATGACGACAGTGGATATTGAGGCAGGGGGAAGCACTTTTAATGTCAAGCAAGAACCGACTGGACCCGATCCCGCAACCGCCGACCAAGCCGGTCGTCGGCAACATGCTGTCGCTGGACTCCGCTGCCCCCGTGCAGCACCTGACGCGGCTTGCCAAGGAGCTCGGTCCGATCTTCTGGCTCGACATGATGGGCTCGCCGATCGTCGTCGTCTCCGGCCATGATCTCGTCGACGAGCTCTCCGACGAAAAACGTTTCGACAAGACGGTGCGTGGGGCGCTGCGGCGCGTGCGCGCGGTCGGCGGCGACGGCCTGTTCACGGCCGACACCAGGGAGCCGAACTGGAGCAAGGCGCACAACATCCTGCTGCAGCCGTTCGGCAATCGCGCGATGCAGTCCTATCATCCCAGCATGGTCGATATCGCCGAGCAGCTGGTCCAGAAATGGGAGCGGCTCAACGCCGACGACGAGATCGACGTCGTCCACGACATGACGGCGCTGACGCTGGATACGATCGGCCTGTGCGGCTTCGACTATCGCTTCAATTCCTTCTACCGGCGCGACTACCATCCCTTCGTCGAGTCGCTGGTGCGCTCGCTCGAAACCATCATGATGACGCGCGGCCTGCCGTTCGAGCAGCTGTGGATGCAGAAGCGCCGCAAGACGCTGGCCGAAGACGTCGCCTTCATGAACAAGATGGTCGACGAGATCATTGCCGAGCGCCGCAAGAGCGCGGAGGGGATCGACGACAAGAAGGACATGCTGGCGGCGATGATGACCGGCGTCGACCGCTCGACCGGGGAGCAGCTCGACGACGTCAACATCCGCTATCAGATCAACACCTTCCTGATCGCGGGCCACGAGACAACCAGCGGCCTGTTGTCATGCACGATCTATGCGCTGCTGAAGCACCCCGAAATTCTCAGGAAAGCCTATGACGAGGTCGATCGCGTCTTCGGCCCCGACGTCAACGCCAAGCCGACCTATCAGCAGGTGACGCGGCTCACCTATATCACGCAGATCCTGAAGGAGGCGCTGCGGCTGTGGCCGCCGGCACCGGCCTACGGCATCTCGCCGCTCCAGGACGAGACCATCGGCGGCGGCAAATACAAGCTCAGGAAGGGTACGTTCGTCACCATCCTGGTGACGGCACTACATCGCGATCCCTCAGTGTGGGGACCGAACCCGGATGCCTTCGATCCCGAGAATTTCAGCAAGGAGGCTGAAGCGAAACGGCCGATCAACGCGTGGAAGCCGTTCGGTAATGGCCAGCGCGCCTGCATCGGGCGCGGCTTTGCCATGCATGAGGCCGCGCTCGCGCTCGGCATGGTCCTGCAGCGCTTCAAGCTGATCGACCACCAGCGTTACCAGATGCACCTGAAGGAAACCCTGACGATGAAGCCGGAAGGCTTCAAGATCAAGGTACGTCCGCGCGCCGATCGCGAGCGCGGCGCCTATGGCGGGCCTATCGCCGCTGCGGTCTCGACGCCGAAGGCACAGCGTCAGCCGACGACGCGGCCCGGCCACAACACGCCGATGCTGGTGCTCTACGGCTCCAATCTCGGCACCGCCGAGGAGCTCGCGACCCGCATGGCGGACCTTGCCGAGATCAACGGCTTTGCCGTGCATCTCGGAGCGCTCGACGATTATGTCGGCAAGCTGCCGCAGGAGGGCGGCGTGCTGATCATCTGCGCCTCCTACAATGGCGCTCCGCCGGACAACGCGTCGCAATTCGTCAAATGGCTCGGCAGCGATTTGCCTGATAATGCCTTTGCCGGCGTGCGCTATGCCGTGTTCGGCTGTGGCAACAGCGATTGGGCGGCGACCTACCAATCGGTGCCGCGCTTCATCGACGAACAATTGTCGAAGCACGGCGCCCGCGCGGTCTATCCGCGCGGCGAGGGCGATGCGCGCAGCGATCTCGATGGCCAGTTCCAGAAGTGGTTCCCGGCAGCGGCCCAGGTCGCGACCAAGGAATTCGGCATCGACTGGAATTTCACGCGTACCGCAGAGGACGATCCGCTCTATGCGATCGAGCCGGTCGCGGTGACCGCTGTCAACACCATCGTCGCCCAGGGCGGCGCGGTCGCGATGAAGGTACTGGCCAACGACGAGCTCCAGAACAAGGGTAGCGCCAATCCGTCGGAGCGATCGACGCGCCATATCGAGGTGCGGCTGCCGGCCAATGTCAGCTACCGGGTCGGCGATCATCTAAGCGTCGTCCCGCGCAACGACCCGACTCTGGTGGATTCGGTTGCCCGCCGCTTCGGCTTCCTGCCCGCCGACCAGATCAGGCTTCAGGTCGCCGAGGGGCGCCGTGCGCAATTGCCGGTCGGCGAGGTGGTGTCGGTCGGCCGCCTGCTCAGCGAGTTCGTCGAATTGCAGCAGGTCGCGACGCGCAAGCAGATCCAGATCATGGCCGAGTACACCCGCTGCCCGGTCACCAAGCCGAAATTGCTGGCATTCGTCGGCGAGGAGGCCGAAACGCTCGAGCGCTATCGCAACGAGATTCTGGCGAAGCGTAAATCGGTGTTCGACCTGCTGCTCGAACATCCCGCCTGCGAGCTGCCGTTCCATGTCTATCTGGAAATGCTCTCGCTGCTGGCGCCGCGTTATTACTCGATCTCATCCTCGCCGTCGGTCGATCCTGGGCGCTGCAGCGTTACGGTCGGCGTGGTTGAAGGTCCCGCCGCCTCCGGGCGCGGTACCTACAAGGGCATCTGCTCGAACTATCTCGCCAATCGCCGTCCGGGCGATACGATCCACGCCACTGTGCGCGAGACCAAGGCCGGCTTCCGGCTTCCCGATGATCCATCGGTGCCGATCATCATGATCGGCCCCGGCACGGGCCTAGCGCCGTTCCGCGGCTTCCTCCAGGAGCGCGCCGCGCGCAAGGCAAAGGGGGCAACTCTCGGTCCGTCCATGCTGTTCTTCGGCTGTCGCCATCCCGACCAGGATTTCCTTTATGCGGAGGAGCTGAAGGCGCTGGCGGCGAGCGGCATCACCGAGCTGTTCACCGCGTTCTCGCGGGCGGATGGACCGAAGACCTACGTGCAGCACGTGCTCGCCGCGCAGAAGGACAAGGTCTGGCCGCTAATCGAGCAGGGCGCGATCATCTATGTCTGCGGCGACGGCAGCAGGATGGAGCCCGACGTGAAGGCGGCGCTGGTTGCGATCCATCGTGAGAACACCGGCAGCGATGCCGCCGCGAGCGCGCGTTGGATCGAGGAGATGGGCACGAAGAACCGCTATGTGCTGGATGTCTGGGCGGGAGGGTGATTGTTCGTCCGATCGTGCTAAAGCACTCCCATGATTCCCTGGGAAAAGCTCGACACCGCCAAAATCCCCGGCTCCGACGAGGAGCTCCGCCTGATGCGGCGGGGCGAGGAGTTTTCCATCAAGCTCGGCACCAACGAGCTGATGAACAGCCGCCTGTCGGGTTCCGAAGCCGCGCTCGCGACGCTTGCGGCGAAGCAGATTGAGCAGGTCGCAAAGCCCGTCGTCCTCATCGGCGGCCTCGGCATGGGCTTTACCTTGCGGGCGGCGCTCATGGTTCTGGGTCCCAAGGCGAAGATCGTGGTCTCCGAGCTGGTGCCGGCAGTGGTGAGCTGGGCGCGCGGCCCGATGGCGGGGGTTTTTGGCGACAGCCTCGATGATGCCAAGGTGAGCATCCGCGAGATCGACGTCGGCGAAGTCATTCGTGCCAAGGGTTCGGCCTTCGATGCCATTCTGCTCGACGTCGACAATGGGCCGGAAGGGCTGACCCGGAAGGGCAATGACGCGCTTTACAGTGCGGGCGGGCTGCAGGCGGCGAAGACGGCGCTGCGGCCGGGCGGCGTGCTCGCCGTTTGGTCATCGGGACCCAACCCGGCCTTCACCAAGCGTCTCAAGCGCGCCGGCTTCGACGTCAATGAGGTCAACGTTCGCGCCACCGGACGAGGCGGCGGCGCGCGCCATGTGATCTGGATCGCGAAGAAGGGCTAGAACATCGTGTTGTTGTTCGCCGGGTTGTCCGGGATCGGCTGCACGACGTCCCAATGCTCGACGATCTTGCCGTTCTCCAGCTTGAAGATATCGACAATCGCATTGCCTCGCGTTCCGGGCTCGCGAACCGCGTGAACGTGGAGGATCACGAAATCGCCATCCACGAAGCTGCGCTTGATCTCGCTGTGCGAGTTCGGAAATTTTTCGCGGAGGAAGCCGATGAACTTCCGGAAGCCGTCAGGACCATCCGGCGCATTCGGATTGTGCTGGACATAGCGGTTGCCGACATAGGCGAGGGCGGCGTCGGCGTCCTTCTGGTTGAGGCCCTTCTCGTAGAAGGCGAGCACGGCGGCGCGGTTGGCTTCTTCCTGCGCGCTGCCGGCTATCGCGGCGCCGCTGGCCAAGGAGAGCATGAAAATGAAAGCCGCGATCATTGCGGCGGATCGGACGATGAGATGCATGAGGGCTCCGAGAGGCCGATGGCCTCTGTGTTGCGATTGAACGAGGCCGGTATAGCTTTCGCGCCGGCCTGCGTTAAGAGAGTAACCGGAAGCTCACATGGTCACCGCGAGGAGACCGTCTACGCCGCCTTCGCCGCCGCGCCATGCGCATGCTTGTCGATGGCGCGGATGATGTCCGGCCAGAACCGCATCGGCAGCGCATGGCCCATGCCTTCGATCATCAGCAGTTTTGCGCCCGGAATGGACTCTGCGGTATCCTTGCCTCCCTCAGGACGCACCAGCGGATCGATCGTGCCGTGGATCACCAGCGTCGGCGTCTTGACCGCATGCAGTCGCTCCTTGCGGCTGCCGGAGGCGAGCACGGCGCGCAGCTGCCGGCCGACACCGGCCGGATTGAGTCCGCGCGCGAACACGCGCTCGGCACGATCGGGGTCGAGCGCCTCCTCTTCCGGGAACGACCCCGCGCGCAACACTTTCCAGGTCTGGCCGTAGCGGACGATGAACTCCTCCTTGGTTCGGGGCGGCGGCGCCATCAGCATCGCAGCCGCCTCGCGGGTCGGCGGCGGCACGCGCGGATTGCCGGTCGTCGACATGATCGAGGTCAGCGAGCGCACGCGATCGGGAAACGACAGCGTCACCTCCTGCGCGATCATGCCGCCCATGGAGGCGCCGACCAGATGCGCGGACTTGATGCCGAGCGCGTCCATCAGCCCGATCGTGTCCTTGGCCATGTCGATCAGCCTGTAGGGAGCAGCCACCGGAATCCTGAGGAAGCGCAGCTTCAGCAGTTCGAGCGGCGTCAGGCGCTTGCCGCCGGTGAGATGGCTCGATTTGCCGATGTCGCGATTGTCGAAGCGGATCACGCGAAAGCCGTGCGTGGCGAGCTGCTCGCAGAACGCATCGTCCCAATGGATCATCTGCGCCCCGAGCCCCATGATCAGCAGCAGCGGCTCGGCATTGTCGTTACCGAAAATCTCGTAGCAGATGTCGATGCCGTTGGCGCGGACGGTCTGGGGCGGCTGATGAGCGGTCACGGGTCCCTCCTGCTGATCTCTGCTGTATCGCACGGTTTTACGCCGCAAAGAAGCCGTGTGCGCCGCACCGAGCCTGCTGGTTGACCGCTCCCCTGCAACGGTGTGGTATGGCGAAAAAGAAGGGCATCGCAGCTCTCAGATCAGGAGGACGCCGATGGCCGACAAGATCAACAATCCCGTCGCGATGTGGCAGAAGATGGTTGGGGACATGGAGAAGGGGTTCAACTCCTTCGCCAACCAGGCCATGTCGTCGCCGGAATTTTCGCAGGCGATGAACCGCGCGGGAGGAGTTGCTGCAGGTGCTCAGAAGCAGCTCGGCGAGCTCATGGAGAAATATCTGGTCACGATGAACCTGCCGAGCCGGGAGCAGGTCACGGGCCTTGCGGAACGGCTGCAGTTGATCGAAGCCCAGATCGGCGAGATGAAGGCGATGCTGAGTCAGATCGCGGCGAGTTCCGGCATCCCGCAAGGTTCTGACGGAACGCCGCGACCGCCGCGGACCAAGCGCCCGCCTTCCGAGAATGGAGGGCAAGCATGAACGCACCGGCGGAACTTGATTTCGCATCCATTCCGGAGCGGATCCAGACCGAGGTGCAGCGCGCGATCCAGCGCAGCATCAAGGGCGTCGAATATTTCTCGACCTCCGGACCCAGGCTCGGCTCGACGCCGAAGGACGTGCTGCATTCGCGCGGCACGATGAGCCTCTATCACTACCGGCCGATGTCGGACGAGATCTACCGCGTGCCGGTGCTGATCGTGATGGCGACCACCAACCGCGGCTACATTCTCGATCTCGTGCCCGGTCAGAGCTTCATCGAATTCCTGCTGAGGCGTGGCTACGACGTCTACATGCTCGACTGGAGCGCGCCGCGGCCGGAGGAGAAGAGCCTGCGGATGGAGGACTACGTCCTCGATTTCATCCCGGATTGCGTCCGCCGCGTGCAGCAGGATTCCGGCGAGCAGGACGTCTCCGTCATCGGTTATTGCTTCGGCGGCGTGCTGTCGCTGCTTTACGGCTCGATCCACAAGGACGGGCCGATGAAGAACCTGATCTGCTTCACCACGCCGATCGACTTCCGCGAGATGAAGCTGTTCTCGAATTTCTCCGACCGCCGCTATTTCGACGTCGACCGTCTCGTCGACAGCGTCGGTAACGTGCCGCCGGAGATGATCCTGTCCTCGTTCGAGATGCTGCGCCCGGCCTCGCGCACGGTGAGCCAGATCCAGCTCTGGGAGAACATCTGGAACGACGAGTTCGTGAAATCGTACCGGATGTTCGACCGCTGGGCGACCGATACGCTGCCGCTCGCCGGCGAATATTTCCGCACCATCACCAAGGACCTGATGTGGGACAACAAGCTGTTCAATGACACCATGTCGGTGGGCGGCCGTTCGGCGAAGCTCGAAGACATCAAGGTGCCGATCCTGCATGCCGTCGCCGAGCACGATCACATCGTGCCTTACGATGCCGCCAAGCACCTGATCGCCAAGATTGGCTCCGAGGACAAGGAAGAGGTGATGCTGAAAGGCGGTCACGTCTCGCTGGTCGCCGGCGCCAACGCGGTGAAGCGGCTGTGGCCGAAACTGGACTCCTGGCTGGGCAAGAGGTCGACATGAGCGAGCAGCGTTCCTATCCGCGTCACGTCAGGACCGACGCCGGCGATATCGAGATCCGCCTGATGTCGCCCGCCGACGAAGCCGCCGTGCTGGCCTTCGGCAAGGGCCTACCGACTCACGACCTGCTGTTCCTGCCGCGTAACATCAGCGAGGCGAAGGTGTTGTCGGCCTGGGTCAAGGAGATCGAGCGCGGCGCGATCCAGAGCCTGCTCGCGGTCAGGGACGGCAAGGTCGTCGGCTGCGGCACGCTGGTACGCGATCCGCACTCCTGGTCGCCCCATGTCGGCGAGATCCGGATGGTGGTGTCGCAGGACGTGCGCGGAAAGGGGGTCGGGCGGGCGCTGTCGCAGGAGACCTTTGCCCTCGCGCTCGGCGCCGGCCTGGAGAAGCTCTCGGTGCAGATGACGGTGGACCAGCAGGCGGCGATTGCGCTGTTCGAGAGCCTCGGCTTCAAGGCCGAGGCGCTGCTCCGCGACCACGTCAGGGACGTCGAGGGCAGGACCCACGACATCGTCGTGCTCGGGCACAACATCGCGCAGGTCCAGGCCCAGATGGAGGCCTATGGGCTACCCGGCGCGGTCCAGCACTAAAAACTCGAATTCAACCCCATGCACAGTAGGCGCGGGCCAGGAAGGCAGCAGATTGCCTGCCATTCAGGCTGTTCACGATTTCGTGATATCGCAGTGCAATATGAATATTGCATCGCACAATTGACTATGCCATATAAACCGTGCCCCGGGCCATTGAGGACGGGGTGAGCCCATAGCTCAGACCAATGAGGATGGAGAGAACCCTATGACCACCGAAACCAACACCGCTTTCGAGGGCTTCAAAGACGCTTTCAAGAACATCCAGAACCTGGAAGTTCCCGAGGCTGCCCGCGAATTCGTCAAGAAGACTGCCAACACCGCCAAGGACCGTGCCGCCGAGGTGTTCGCTGGCTCCGAGCGCGTGACCGCCGCCGTCGAGAACGCGGTGACCGAGTCCGTCACCGAGGCCGGCAAGATCAGCCGCAACATCCAGCAGGCGATCTATGACGACGCCCAGGCGTTCTTCGCCGGTATCGACCAGCTCGCGTCCGCGAAGTCGATCAGCGAAGCCGTCGAGATCCAGTCGAGCCTGCTCCGCGCCCGCGGCGAAGTGTTCGTCTCGCGCGCCAAGGCGACCGCCGACTATGTCGGCAAGCTCGCCGCCAACGGTGCGAAGTCCGCTCAGGACAACTTTGCCAAGGTCTATACCAAGACCGCCTGATCCTGTGCTCTGAGACAAAACTGAATTTGAGGCCCGCTTCGGCGGGCCTTTTGTTGTTCTCTCTTGCGTTCCCCCGGATGCAGTGCAGCGCGCCGCTCTTGCGGCGTGGTGCACTGCTGAGCCGGGGCCCATCTTGCCCGCTTGCTGGGTCCCGGCTCTGCGGTGCATCGTTGCACGCTGCACCGCGTCCGGGACACGCGGAGATTGACGCGCTAAGTATCCGCCATGACTCCACCGGTCACCTTCTCCTTCGACAGCCCCGGCGATGCCGAACGCGCGGCCGAGCTGCGCCGCGTCAAGGCGCTGGCGACGCTGGTGCTGGCCTCGACGCTGGCACTGTTCGTCGTCGCAAAGTGGCTGCTGCCGGTGCATCCTGTGTTCGGCTTCGTCGCCGCCTTCGCGGAAGCCGCGACCATCGGCGGGCTCGCCGACTGGTATGCGGTGGTCGCATTGTTCAAGCGGCCGCTCGGCCTGCCGATCCCGCACACCGCGATCATCCAGAGCAACCAGGCCCGCATCGCCGACAAGCTCGGTGAATTCATCCAGGTGCATTTCCTCGAGGCCGGCCCGGTCGAGGCCAAGCTGAACGAGATCGATTTCGGCTCCTTCGTCGCCGATTGGCTGCGTGACCGCAAGCGCAGCGATGATCTCGCGCGCTTCGCATTGCGTTTGCTGCCAGAGGCCGTCTCGGCGACCGAAACCTCGGGCTTGATGACCTTCATCATCCGCCGCATGTCCTCGCAAATCCAGGCCATAGACCTCGCGCCGCTCGCAGCCGGCACGCTACGCGGCTTCGTCACGGAGGGGCGGCACCAGATCCTGTTCGACGATCTCCTGCGCATCATGCACGAGACGCTGAATCAGAAGGAGACCATGGCGATGATCCGCGAGAAGGTGCGCGCGGAATTGCCGACGCTGCTAAAGCTCTACCGGGCCGACAAGTTTCTGGTGAACAAGATCGTGGCCTCCGCCACCGCGTTCTTCAACGAGGTGCGCAGCGATCCCAAGCATCCGTTCCGCGGCGAGTTCGACCGCATGGTGCTGAGCTTCGTCGACCGGCTCGGCACCGACCAGGGCTATATCGACCGCATCGACGGTTTGAAGCGCGATCTGCTCGCAAGGCCCGAGCTTGCCGATCTCGCCCGCACCGTCTGGGCCAATACGCGCTCGTTCATCGAGCGCAGCGCCAGCGGCGAGACGCTGGTGCTGCAGCATCATCTTGCCGGCATGTTCGTTTCGGCCGGCGATGCGCTCGCCGCCGATGCCGAATTGCGCGGCGAGATCAACAAGGGCCTGGTGACGGTGCTGCGCAGCTTCGTCGCGGACCAGAAGAGCGGCGTCTCGACCTTCATCTCCGACCAGGTGAAGGCGTGGGACATGGCGCAGCTGATTTCGCTGATCGAAATCAACATCGGGCGCGACCTGCAATACATCCGTTTCAACGGCTCGCTGATCGGCGGCCTCGCGGGACTTGCGCTCTATTCCGTAGAATCCCTGCTTCGCTTGTTGTGACTTTTGCGTCACGGGCGTTAGCATTAACGCGCGGGCCTATTGTGGCCTTGCCTCTCTCCCGCTTGAATGTCGGGAACCGGCCGCCCAGCTGATTCATGTTGCGCTGCGGAACGTTCACGAAGCCGGCGTGTTGGAATTCATCGTCCATTGCCGGCATCGCCGCGCACTTTTCAGGAAAGCATTGATGACCGCACCCGCCCAGACGCTGCGCCCGCCGTCCCGTACCCTGATGTTTCTGGAAGGGCGCGCGATCCACGAGTTCGGCGCATTCCTCGGCGCGCTGCCGCTGTTGAGCCTCGCGCCGCGCGGGGACGGACATCCGGTGCTGGTGCTGCCGGGCCTCGTGGCCTCCGACGCGTCGACGCGCGCGCTGCGCACGTTCCTGACCAGCAAAGGCTACGCAGTGAGTGGCTGGCGCCAGGGCCGCAATTACGGTCTCCGTCCGGGTGTGCAGGACGCAATGGTCGATCTGGTCGAGGAGCTCAGCGACAGGCACAGCCGCAAGATCAGCCTGGTCGGCTGGAGCCTTGGTGGCCTCTATGCGCGCCAACTCGCCAAGATGAGACCTGAGCGCGTGCGCCAGGTCATCACGCTCGGCAGCCCCTTCGCCGGCGATCCCCGCTCGACCAATGCCTGGCGCGTCTATGAATGGGCGAGCGGACGGAAGTCCGACGAGGTCGATCCGCAGTTCGGCGGCGATCTCGCCGCGCCGCCGCCGGTGCCGACCACCGCGATCTTCAGTCGCACCGACGGCGTCTGCGCCTGGCAGGGCTGCATGGAGAAGACGGGCGCGCAGACCGAGAGCATCGAGATCGAGAGCAGCCATTGCGGCATGGGTCACCATCCCGCCGCCGTCTATGCGGTCGCCGACCGCCTCGCGCAGAAGGAAGGCCAATGGCGGCCGTTCGATCGCAGCGGCTGGCGCAGCCTCGCCTATCCCGATCCGAATAGGTGATCTCTTCGCCTCTCCACGCGCGCGGGGAGAGGCCGGAATTTGCGAATAGCAAATTCCGGGTGAGGGGGACTCTCCGCGAGTCCCACTCTCACGGAATGCGCTGAGACTCCCCCTCATCCCGACCTTCTCCCCGCAAGCGGGGAGAAGGGGAAGAGAAACCGTCGCTCCCGTCCATTGTCGCACCCGCACCAAACGCGCTATGCCATGCCGCATGGCGCATCCGCTCTCCCGTATCATCGATCAGCTCAAGCGTGAGCCGTCGCGCACTGGCTCCATTGTCATCACCATATTCGGCGATGCTATCTTGCCCCGCGGCGGCTCGGTGTGGCTCGGAACGCTGCTGGCGTTCTTCTGGGGTCTCGATATCGAGGGCGGCGTCGTGCGCACCGCCATGTCTCGGCTCGCTGCCGATGGCTGGCTGACCCGCGAAAAGGTCGGCCGCAACAGTTTCTACCGGCTTGCCGAGAAGGGCCGTGAAACGTTCGAGGCGGCGACGCGACACATCTACGATCCGCCCCCGTCTGATTGGACCGGCCGTTTTGAGCTGCTGCTGATCGGCAACGGCGAGGACCGCGACGTTTCGCGCGATGCGTTGCGCAATGCCGGCTTCGGCAGTCCGCTGCCGGGCGTATGGGTTGCGCCATCAGGCGTGCCGGTTCCGGAGGAGGCCGCGGGCGCGATACGATTGGAGGTCTCGGCCGAGGACGACAGTGGGCGGCGCTTGCTCAGCGCAAGCTGGCCGCTGGAGCGCACGGCAGATGCCTATCTAAAGTTCATGAAGACCTTCGAGCCGCTCCGCGCCGCGATCGCGCCCGGCAATGACCTGTCGGAGGCCGACGCCTTCACCGCGCGTATCCTGCTCATCCACTACTACCGCAGAGTCGTGCTGCGAGATCCATTGCTGCCCGAAAGCCTGTTGCCGGCAGAATGGCCGGGCAAGGCGGCCCGCGAGCTCTGCGGCGAAATCTATCGCGCGCTGCTCGCTCCATCTGAACAGTGGCTTGATAGCCACGGAATCAATGAGAGGGGAGCGTTGCCGCCAGCGCAAAAACTACTCGAACGGAGGTTTGGCAGCTGAAGCCGCGCGAGCTGCGCATGACTGCGCCCTCGCCCGTTGTGGGAGAGGGCAGCTCCGCCGGCAGATGCGGCCTCGCTCGGGTGAGGGGTTTCTCTCCGCGCGTTCGATAAGCAGTTGGGGTACGCGGAGAGAAGCCCTCATCCGCCTTGCCTTCGGCAAGGCACCTTCTCCCACAAGGGGAGAAGGGAAGAAGCGCTGGGCTCCTTTTTATGTTACAGAAATATCTTGCATGGCGTAATTTATGTTATATATTCCCTCCCCATAAAACGGGAGGATGCGCATGTACACCCAGGCGCTGAACACGGCCGAGACCGACGAGCGCGGTCTTGAGGATGCAGCCAAGGCTGCCCAGTTCCAGGCCCGCATCGATGCCGAGGAGCGCATCGAGCCGAACGACTGGATGCCGGCGGCCTATCGCAAGACGCTGATCCGCCAGATCTCTCAGCACGCCCATTCCGAAATCGTCGGTATGCTGCCCGAGGGCAACTGGATCACGCGCGCGCCGACCTTGCGCCGCAAGGCCGCGTTGCTGGCGAAGGTGCAGGACGAGTGCGGCCACGGGCTTTATCTTTACGCTGCGGCCGAGACACTGGGCACCTCGCGCGAGGAATTGGTCGATGCCATGCTCGCGGGCAAGGCAAAATACTCCTCGATCTTCAACTATCCGACGCTGACATGGGCCGACATTGGCACCATCGGCTGGCTGGTCGACGGCGCGGCGATCATGAACCAGATCCCGCTGTGCCGCTGCTCCTATGGGCCCTATGCCCGCGCGATGATCCGCGTCTGCAAGGAGGAGTCGTTCCATCAGCGGCAAGGCTACGAGATCATGCTGACGCTCTGCCGCGGCTCGGACGAGCAGAAGGCGATGGCGCAGGATGCGCTGAACCGCTGGTGGTGGCCGGTGCTGATGATGTTCGGCCCTCCCGATGCGACCAGCCAGCACAGCGACACCTCGACGAAGTGGAAGATCAAGCGCTTCTCCAATGACGAGCTGCGTCAGAAATTCGTCGATGCTACCGTGCCGCAGGCGGAATATCTCGGCCTCACCATTCCCGATCCCGGCATGACCCAGGATGCCGACGGGCACTGGCGCTACAGCGAGATCGACTGGAGAGAGTTCAAGCAGGTGCTCGCCGGCAACGGCCCGTGCAACCGCGACCGCATGGCCGCGCGCCGCAAGGCGCACGAGGAGGGCGCGTGGGTGCGAGAGGCGGCAGCCGCCTATGCCGCCAAGCGCGCGCATCGGCAGACCGCACAAGCCGCCGAATAGGGAGATCGATATGGCCACGCCGAACACGCCGCTGTGGGAAGTCTTCATTCGCAGCCGCAACGGCCTCGCGCACAAGCATGTGGGATCACTGCATGCGAGCGATGCGACGATGGCTTTGCAAGCCGCCCGCGACATCTACACCCGCCGCGGCGAGGGCCTCTCCATTTGGGTCGTGCCGTCGACCGCGATCACCGCGAGCGATCCCGCCGAGAAGGGCATGATGTTCGAGCCGGCGGAATCGAAGATCTATCGGCATCCAACGTTTTATGAGGTGCCCGAGGAAGTGGGGCATATGTGATGGTGACCGCCAACATTCAGGTCTCCGAAACGCCGCTGGTGCTCTACGCGCTGCGCCGGGCCGACGATGCGCTGATCCTCGGCCACCGGCTGTCGGAATGGTGCGGACACGCGCCGATGCTGGAAGAGGACATGGCGCTGTCCAACATCGCGCTCGACCTGATCGGTCAGGCGCGTGAGCTCTACAGCTACGCCGCCAGGGTCGAAGGCGGGGGTAACGACGAAGACAAGCTCGCCTATTTGCGCGATGTCAGGCAGTACCGCAATCTGCTGCTGGTCGAGCAGCCCAATGGCGACTTCGCCCAGACCTTGGTGCGGCAGTTCTTCTATTCCGCCTTTGCCGATCTCTATTGGCGCGCGATGGTGACCTCGCGCGACACAACGCTCGCCGCCATTGCCGCGAAGTCGGAGAAGGAAAGCGCCTATCATCTGCGGCATTCTTCGGAATGGATCATCAGGCTCGGCGACGGCACCGACGAGAGCCATCAGCGGGCACAGGCCGCGATTGACCATCTCTGGGCGTTTACGGGCGAGATGTTCGCTGTCGACGACGGGGAGCGCGCCCTGATCCATGCAGGGATCGCCATCGATCCGGGCGCCTTGCGCGGGCGCTGGCTGACGACGCTGTCTGATGTGGTCGGTGAAGCAACGCTGAACCTGCCGCAGGCCGACTGGATGCAGCAGGGCGGCCGCGCCGGCCGCCACAGCGAACATCTCGGCCATCTCCTGTCCGAGCTGCAATCGATGCAGCGCACATTTCCGGGGCAGACATGGTGACGGTGCTGGAGCGCGACAGCGAGCTGCGCCGGCGTGCCTGGGACGCCGCTGCGAGCGTGGTCGATCCGGAAATTCCGGTGCTGACCATCGCCGATCTCGGTGTGCTGCGCGATGTCGTCGTCGACGGCGATCATGTCGAGGTCGCGATCACTCCGACCTATTCGGGTTGCCCGGCGATGAACATGATCGCGCTGGAAATCGAGATCGCTCTGGAGCGCGCCGGCTTCCGTGGTCCGAGGATTCGCACGGTGCTGTCTCCGGCCTGGACCACCGACTGGATGAGTGAGGAGGGACGGCAGAAGCTGCGAGGCTACGGCATCGCACCGCCGCAGGCCGCAAGCTCGCGCCGCGCGCTGTTCGGTGCGCAGGCCGTCGCATGCCCGCACTGCGGCTCCGAGAAGACGGAGCTGCTGTCCGAATTCGGCTCGACCTCCTGCAAGGCGCTCTGGCGCTGCAAGGCCTGCCGCGAACCTTTCGACTATTTCAAGTGTCATTGACAGACGCGGCAATGACGCCGGTGAACCAACATTAGAGTCTTCGTCATGTCCGCAGCCGCACCACGCTTCCATCGCCTGGCCGTCAACGACCTCCGCCGTGAGGCGTCGGATGCCGTCTCGATGACCTTCGCCATTCCCGGTGAGCTCGCCGGCGACTACACCTTCACGCCCGGCCAATACCTCACGCTGCGCACGACGCTCGATGGCGAGGAGGTGCGCCGCTCCTATTCGATCTGCTCCGGCCCCGACGACGGCGAGATCCGCATCGCCGTGAAAAAGGTGGACGGCGGCGCATTCTCAAGTTGGGCAGCCGAGGAGCTGAAACGCGGCGACGAGCTCGACGTGATGACGCCGACCGGCCGCTTCGGACTGGTCGCGCCCGCCGACGCCGGTCGCATCCATGTGGGCTTTGCCGCCGGCTCCGGCATTACGCCGATCCTGTCGATCGTGAAGGGCGTGCTGGCGCGCGAGCCGGACAGCCGCTTCTTCCTGTTCTACGGCAACCGCGCCACCGACAACATCATGTTCCGCGAAGCGCTCGAGGAGCTGAAGGACCGTTTCATCGACCGCCTCTCGATCTTCCACGTCATCTCTGGCGAGGAGCAGGACATCCCGATCCTGCATGGCCGGCTCGATGGCGACAAGGTGAGGGTGCTGCTGCGCTCGCTGGTGCCGGCGTCAAGCGTCGATCATGTCTTCATCTGCGGCCCCCTGGGCATGAGCGAGGACATCGAGGCGACCTGCCGCGACATCGGCATCGCGGACGAACGCATCCATGTCGAGCGCTTCGTCTCGGAATTCGGCGGCAAGCCGCGGCCGAAAAAGGTCGTCGCGCCCGATGCGCCGCCGAAGGCGATCGCATCCTTGATCATCGACGGCAAGCGCCGCGACGTGCCGGTCGCCGAGGACGAAGCGATCCTCGATGCCGCGCTGCGCGCCGGCGTCGATCTGCCCTTCGCCTGCAAGGGCGGCATGTGCTCGACCTGCCGGGCAAAACTGGTCGAGGGCGAGGCGCCGATGGACATCAACTATTCGCTGGAGCCCTGGGAGCTGAAGGCAGGCTTTGTTCTGACCTGCCAGGCCAAGCCATGTTCCGAGCGTGTCGTGGTCGATTACGACCATGTTTGACAGTGTTGTCCAACCAGCAGAACATTGCGTGCAAACAGCGGGGAGAAGCGCGTGAACGTCAAAGCCGGCCTGTCGCCTGAGGATGTTGCCCGCGCCTGCGCCGACGCCATGTGGGCGGAGGACGATGCCTCCAAAGGCCTTGGCATGGAGATCGTCGAGATCGGCCCGGGTTTTGCGACGCTCGCGATGAATGTGCGGCCGGATATGGTCAACGGCCAGCGCATCGCCCATGGCGGCTTCATCTTCACGCTCGCCGATTCAGCCTTTGCGTTCGCCTGTAACTCGCACAACGAGCGGGTGGTGGCCGCGCAGGGCCAGATCACCTTCATCAAGCCGGGCAAGCTCGGCGATCGCCTGATCGCGAGGGCGCGCGAGATCACGCGCGGGGGCCGTTCCGGCATCTACGACGTGCGCGTCACCGCCGGCGACACCGTCATCGCGGAATTCCGCGGGCATTCGCGTGTCATTCCCGGCACGTGGCTGCCCGCACAAAACCAATAAAGAAAAGAACGAAGCAATGTGGGGAAACCAGGATGGCTCTGACGAGGCTCAAGGAAGGCGGCCACGCCTATAGCGCCGAGATGGACGCGCATGAGCGCGCCTCCCGCGACGAGATCATGGCGCTGCAAACGCAGCGGCTGGCCTGGTCGCTGAAGCACGCCTACGACAATGTCGCGCATTATCGCAAGGCGTTCGACACGGCCGGCGTGCACCCGTCGGACTTTCGCGAGCTCTCCGATCTCGCGAAGTTTCCGTTCACGGTGAAGACGGATCTCCGCGACAATTATCCGTTCAACATGTTCGCCGTGCCGCGCGAAAAGCTGGTGCGCGTGCATGCCTCCTCGGGCACGACGGGCAAGCCGATCGTCGTCGGTTACACCCAGCGCGACATCGACACCTGGTCGGAGGTGATGGCGCGCTCGATCCGTGCCGCCGGCGGCCGCACCGGCATGATCATCCACAATGCCTATGGCTACGGTCTCTTCACCGGCGGGCTCGGCGTGCACTATGGCGCCGAGAAGCTCGGCTGCACCGTGGTGCCGATCTCGGGCGGCATGACCGAACGACAGGTGCAGCTCATCAACGATTTTCGGCCCGATATCATCACGGTGACGCCGAGCTACATGCTGGCGATCCTCGACGAGTTCAAGCGTCAGAAGCTTGACCCGCGCCAATGCTCGCTCAAGGTCGGCATTTTCGGCGCCGAGCCGTGGACCAACGCGATGCGGGGGGAGATCGAGGACGCCTTCGACATGGATGCGACGGACATCTATGGCCTCTCCGAGGTGATCGGCCCTGGCGTTGCGCAGGAGTGCATCGAGACCAAGGACGGCCTGCACATCTGGGAGGATCATTTCTATCCCGAGGTGATCGACCCCGAGACCGGCGCGGTGCTGCCGGATGGCGAGAAGGGCGAGCTGGTCTTCACCTCGCTCACCAAGGAAGCTTTTCCGGTGATCCGCTATCGCACCCGCGACCTGACGCGCTTGCTGCCGGGCACGGCGCGGCCGGGCATGCGGCGCATGGAGAAGGTGACGGGCCGCTCGGACGACATGATCATCCTGCGCGGCGTCAATCTGTTCCCGACCCAGATCGAGGAGGTGCTGCTCGCCACCGACTGGTGCGGCGGGCATTTCATCCTCGAACTGACCCGCGAGGGCCGCATGGACGAGCTGACCATCATCGCGGAGGCCCGGTCGGAGAGCTGGGACGGCCGTGGCCTCGTTGACCATGCCGATCGGGTGTCGACCCATATCAAGAACACCATCGGGATCACGTCGAGGGTTCAGATCGTCCCGCCGGACACGCTGGAACGCTCGCTCGGCAAGGCCAGGCGGCTCTACGACAAGCGGCCGAAGGATTGAGCGAGGACAGTCTCTCCCCGTCACCCTGAGGTGGCCGCTTCTTCAGCGGCCCTCGAAGGGCGACGGCCCGGATGCCGCAGCGGGGGGCGTTCATCCTTCGAGGCTCTCAGTGCGGTGCCGCGCACCGCACTGCTCGCGCCTCAGGATGACGGGCGGCAGTTGAGGATGCGGCGGTTGACTCGACCGTCCCCAAAGGCGACAAGGCCCGCGAGACATCGCGGGTCCTTTCCATGTCATCTGCCGATCCCCAAACCGTCGAAGCTCGTTGCGTGCGCCTCACTGCCAAGGCTGAAAACGCCGCGGCGGTTGCGCCTGTCGTTGAGCCCCACAAACTCACGCGTGGCCCGAACGATGTCCTGATCGAGGTCAAGGCCGCCGCCGTCAATCCGTCCGACGTCAAGGCCGCGACCGGGCTGATGCCCTATGCCGTCTTCCCGCGCACGCCCGGCCGCGATTACGCCGGTGTGGTGATCGACGGGCCGGCCGGCACGATCGGGCGCGAGGTGTTCGGCTCCTCCGGCGATCTCGGCATTCGCCGCGATGGCACCCACGCCAGCCATCTCGTCGTCGAGGCCGATGCCGTCGTGGAGAAGCCAAGGGCGGTGTCCTGGGAAGAGGCCGCCGGCATCGGCGTGCCCTTCGTCACGGCGATGGAAGGTTTTCGTCGCGCCGGCATTCCAAAGCCCGGTGAGACGGTGCTGGTGTTCGGCGTCAACGGCAAGGTCGGCCAGGCCGCCGTGCAGATCGCGACTTGGCAGGGCGCGCGCGTGATCGGCGTGGTCCGCAAGGCGGAAGCCTATGAAGGCCACAGCAATGCGCCGGTCGAGGTGATCGATGCTTCCGCGACCGATGTCGCGACGCGCGTGCGTGAGCTGACCGGCGGCAAGGGCGCCGACATCGTCTTCAACACGGTCGGCGATCCCTACTTCCAGGCCGCGCACAAGTCGTTGGCGCTGCGCGGCCGGCAGATCCTGATCGCCGCGATCGACCGCATCGTGCAGTTCAACATTCTCGAATTCTATCGCGGACAGCACACCTATGTCGGTATCGACACGCTCGGCCTGTCGTCGGCTGCAACGGGCGCGGTGCTGCGCGACCTCGGTCCGGGCTTTGTGAGCGGCCATCTGAAGCCGTTTCCGATCAAGGCAAACGCCGTCTATCCGCTGGAGCGCGCGAAGGAGGCCTATGTCGCGGTCGCCGGCTCCTCGCGGGACCGCGTGATCCTGAAGCCGTAATGATGGAATCCCCCCAGCTCGTCATCCTCGCCGGCCTTGCCATCGGCCTCATCTACGGCGCCGTTGGCCTGCTCAGCGGTTTCTGCCTGATGAGCAGCATGCGCGGCTTTTTGGCGAAGGGAGACAGCCGGCTGGTGCGCTCTTATGCGCTGGCGATTGCGGTTGCGATTGCCGCCAGCCAGTTCCTTGCGGGCAATGGCATGGCCGATCTCGGCAAGTCGATCTACCTGCAGCAATCCTTCTCGGTGCCGGTGCTCTTCCTCGGCGGTCTGCTGTTCGGCTACGGCATGGTGCTGTCGAACGGTTGCGGCTCGCGCGCGCTGGTGCTGCTCGGCCGCGGCAATCTCCGCTCCTTCGTCGTCGTGATCGTGCTTGCCATCGCCGCGCAGATGACGCTCAAGGGCTTGATCGCGCCGGCACGCATCGCACTGGTGCAGGCCTCGCAAACCACTTTCAGCGCCAATTCGCTGCCGTCGATGCTGGCGACGCTCGGTTTCACCGAAGTGAGCGCGCGCGCGATCGCTGCCGCCGTCATCGTCATCGCGCTGGTGCTGTTCGCGTTCGCGCATCCACCCTTCCGCCGCTCGTCGGGTCAGATCGCAGCGGGCTTCATTGTCGGCCTGCTCGTTGCCGCCGGCTGGTTCGTTACCGGCTATCTCGGCGCCGATGATTTCAACCCGGTGCCGGTGACGTCGCTCACTTTTGTCGCGCCAATCGCGGACACCCTGCAATATGTCATGCTCTCGACCGGCCTGGCGCTGAATTTTGGCATTGCGACCGTGGCCGGCGTCTTCGCCGGCAGCCTCGTCACCGCGCTCGCGACGGGGCGCTTCCACCTCGAAGGCTATTCGTCTCCGCGTCACATGCTGCGCTCGGCCGGTGGTGCCGCGCTGATGGGGATCGGCGGCGTGATGGCATTCGGCTGCTCGATCGGGCAGGGCCTCACGGGCGTCTCGACGCTTGCGTTCGGCTCGTTCGTCGCACTCGCCGGCATCCTGCTCGGCACGACGGCGGGCCTGCGCGGAGCCTTGCGCGTTCAGCCGCTCGCGGTGGCCTGACGGCGCTTGAGCCGGTCGCCCAGCGTCGCAAGGCCGATGCCGGTGACGATCAGCGCCGCCGCGACGGCAAGGCTCATGTCGATCGGCTCGCCCAGCAGGATCGCAGCGCTGGCGATGCCGACGAGCGGCGTTCCGGTGGTGCCGAGCGAGGTCGTCAGCGCCGAGATGCTCTTGTTGACCATCGACATCGCCCAATAGGCCAGCGCCGTTCCGATCAGACCGGAATACAGGAACAGCAGCACGAGCTTCCACGACCATTCCGCGTGCGGCAGGCCATCCGTGACGGCCGCCGATCCCGTCAGGATGATGGTTGCGACGAACACCTGCCAGATCAGCAGTTGCAACGGCGAGGCGATCCAGCGATGGGCGCGGATATAGATGATGTTCGCGGCCCAGGAGATCGCGGCGAGAATCACCATGCCGGCGCCGAGCACGACGTTGCCATTGGTCCAGTCGATCGACGTCGGGTTCAGGATCACGGCGAGGCCGATCAGCCCCAGCAGCGCACCGGCGAGCTTCGGCGCCGTCAGCGTGTCCTTGCCGAGCAGCGGCGCGGCGATCGCGACCCAGAGCGGCGTGGTGTAGCCGAGTACGATGGCCTTGCCCGCGGGCAGGAAGCGCACGCCGGCCGCAACCAGCACCGAGAAGATCGTCATGTGCAGCAGTGCGACGCTCAGGATCACCGGAATGTCGCGCCGCTCCGGGATCACCAGATTGTTGCTGAGCCCGAGGATCACGAACAATCCGGCCAGCGCGATCCAGCTCCGGATCGCCGACGTCCAGAGTGGCGGGAGAAACTGGACGAGCTGTTTCGTCACCGACCAGTTTACGCCCCAGGCCAGCACGACGATGAGAAACAGGCCGACGGCCGCGCGGGGTGACAGGGAGTTCATCGCAACATCCTTGAAGCAGTCCGGCACCGCAGGTAGCATCCGGCCTGGTCCTTGAAAAAGCGCCAGATCGAGAAGGAATAAGGTGCCAGTTTCCGACGACATGATCGCTGCGCTGATCGAGCTGAAGCGGACCGGCGAGGAAGGGCTCGTGGCCCAGCTGGCGAGCCGGCTCAGGGAGCTGATCGGAAGCGGCCGCATCGGCAGGGGCCGCGCATTGCCGTCGAGCCGCCGGCTCGCGAGCGATCTCGGCGTCTCCCGCAACACCGTCACCTACGCATTCGAGCAGCTTGCCGCCGAAGGATATCTGGCTGCGTCGCACGGGCGGCGCCCGGTCGTGACGGTCGACAGCGGCGAGCGCATCGTGCGGGCAGGCGCCATAGCGTCGCAGGTGCGCTCCGGCACGCCGCGGCTCTCTCCCTGGGCCTCGAAGCTCGCGCGGGCAGATTGGCCGATGTCCTATCAGGCGCCGATGAAGCCGCTGCGTCCCGGGCATGGCGATGCACGGGAGTTTCCGAGCGAGATCTGGGCCCGCTGCCTGCGCCGTAGCGCGGTGCGCGCAGGCAGGCGCGAGCTCGGCCCCGTCAACCGGCCGCGCCTGCGCGAGGCGCTGGCGCAATATCTGGCGGCCAGCCGAGGCGTTCGCGCCGGCGCAGACCAGATCCTGATCCTGCCGAGCGCGCAGGCGGCGCTGACCCTGATTGCAGCCGTGCTGATCACGCCCGGCGATGACGTCTGGGTGGAGGATCCCGGCTATCCCGGTGCGGTGGCCGCGTTCCGCGCCTCCGGTGCGCGCGTGAGCGGCATCAGGCTGGACGAGGAAGGCATGCAGCGGATGCCGGGCGGCGCGGCCCCGACGCTGATCTTCATGACGCCCTCGCACCAGCACCCGACCGGGCGGTTGATGTCGCTCACCCGCCGCATCGCGTTTCTAAAGCTCGGCAAGCCCGGCAAGACCTGGATCGTGGAAGACGATTACGACGGCGAATTCCACTACGACAGCCGGCCGGTGCCAGCC
This sequence comes from Bradyrhizobium sp. BR 10289, assembly GCF_019455385.1. Taxonomy (GTDB): domain Bacteria; phylum Pseudomonadota; class Alphaproteobacteria; order Rhizobiales; family Xanthobacteraceae; genus Bradyrhizobium. The sequence continues at coordinate 225,613 of NZ_JACOFR010000007.1, read as the reverse complement.
TTGCAGGGATTGGATACCGATGGCCGCGTGTTCTATGTCGGCACGTTCACGAAGGCGATGACCTCGGATATCCGGCTCGGCTATCTCGTCGTGCCGCCGGCCCTGGTCGGCACGCTCGATATCGCGCAGCGGCATATCGGCCTGATCGCGTCCAGCCACATCCAGGAGGCGCTCGCCGAGTTCATCACCGACGGGCATTTCCTCGCGCATCTGCGCCGGATGCGCCGGCTCTATCACGCGCGCCGCGATCATCTGGCCGAGGGGCTGGAGCGCCATCTCGGCGAGGTGCTGACGGCCGAAGTTCCCTCAGGCGGCATCCAGCTCGTCGCGCGCCTGAAGCGCGGCGCCGCCGATCGGGCAGCGGTCAAGCGGTTGGCCGAGGCAGGCGTCGTGACGCGCGCGCTGTCCGGCCTGTCACTCGGAAAGCCGCGCGATCACGGCCTGCTGCTCGGCTTCGCCGCCTGGCGCGAGGGCGAGATCAGCGCGGCCCTGCGAACGATGGCGTCGTGCTTCTAGGGTAAGCCGGTTAGTCCACCGCCTTCGTCACGATCCGGATCTCCGAGGTGAGTGTCCGGTGCACCGGGCACTTGTCGGCGATCTCCATCAGCTTCTTGCGCTGCTCGGCATCGAGCGCGCCGTCGATCGCGATATCGCGCTCGATCTGGTCGAGCATGCCGTCGCGCGTCTCGCACTCCGCGCAGTCCTTGGCGTAGATCTTCGAATGCTTCAACGTGACGGTGACGCGATCCAGCGGCAGCGACTTGCGGTCGGCATAGAGGCGCATGGTCATGGAGGTGCAGGCGCCGAGACCGGCGAGCAGGAAATCATAGGGGCCGGGGCCGGCATCCTCGCCGCCGGCGGCTTTCGGTTCGTCCGCGACGAGATGATGCGGCCCGACCGTGATGATCTGGTTGAACTTGCTCTTGCGGGTCTCCTGCACCACGACTTTTCGTGGTTCTTCGACCAGATCCATCGCCTTCGCAGGTTTTGCCGTGTCGATGTAGCGGCTGGCCCAGGCGGTGATCACATCCGCCGCGTAGAGCGCGTCGGCGGGCTTGCTCAGCAGATGATCGGCATGGTCGAGCGAGACAAAACTCTTGGGGTGTTTTGCCGAAACGAAGATCTTCGTCGCATTGTCGATGCCGACGGTATCGTCGACCGGCGAGTGCATAACCAGCAGCGCCTTGTGCAAGCCCGTGATGTCCTTCATCAGCTCGTGCTCGGCGATGTCGTCGAGGAATTCGCGCTTGATCCGGAACGGGCGCCCCGCCAGCGAAACTTCGACCTCACCTTGGGTGCGGATGTCGTCGATGTGCTCCTTGAACAGGCCGGTGACATGGGCGGGGTCGGAGGGGGCCGCGAGGGTCGCGACCGCGCTGGCCTCGGGAATCTTTCCGGCCGCCGCCAGGATCGCGGCGCCGCCGAGGCTGTGGCCGATCAAGAGCGACGGCGCCTTGCGGGTCTCGCGCAGGTGATCCGCGGCGCGCACGAGATCGGCGACATTGGAAGAGAAGGTCGAGTTGGCGAAATCACCCTCGCTGGAACCCAGTCCGGTGAAATCGAAGCGCAGCACCGCGATTCCCTTGGCGGCGAGCGCGACCGAGATGCGCTTGGCCGCCAGCGTGTCCTTGCCGCAGGTGAAGCAATGCGCGAACAGCGCATAGGCCGCGGGCTCGCCGTCGGGCAGTTCCAGCGCGGCGGCGAGCTGATGGCCACCTTCGCCGGTGAATTGAAAGCGCTCCGTCGGCATGGGCTTCCCCCGTGTCTGCGTGAATCCTAATCGCCTGAATAGCGCTGCTCGGCCCAGGGATCGCCGCGGTTATGATAGCCGCGGACTTCCCAGAAGCCAGGTGCGTCCTCGGTCACGAACTCGATGGCCTGCAGCCATTTCGCGCTCTTCCAGAAATAGAGATGCGGAACGACCAGCCGCACCGGGCCGCCGTGCTCTGCCGTCAGCGGCTGGCCCGACCAGCTATGGGCGAGCAGGGCGTCCTCGGCGGCGAAGTCGTCCAGCGGAAGGTTGGTGGTGTAACCGTCGTAGGAATGCAGCACCACGAAGCGCGCGTCCTCCCGCGGCCGGCAGGCCGCGAGCAGCTCGCGCGTGGCGAGGCCTTCCCACTCATTGTCGTAGCGTGACCAGGTCGTCACGCAGTGGATGTCGGAGGTGAACTGGTCCTGCTTCTGCGCCATGAACTCGGCAAAGGTCCAGAACACGGGATTTTCGACCGCGCCGTAGACGTCGAGCCGCCAGCGCTCGCGCGACACCGGCGGCATCACGCCGAGATCGAGCACCGGCCAGTCCTTCGTCAGGTGCTGGCCCGGCGGCAGGCGCTGGTCTTCCGGACGTGTGATCTTGCCCGTGAGGAAGCGGCCTTCGCGCGCCCATTTCTCCTTGGTTCGCGTCAGCTTGCTGTCGGATGGCGTCTCGTCGGTCATGATCCACTCGTCAATGAGCTATTCGTGGCGATGCATTGCGGAGGCGTGCTTGGTGTCGCGCATGGTGGAATAGATGATCAGCGACAGGCAGATGACTCCGGCGAGGTAGTAGTAGAACCATTCCTCGTGCCCGATGCTCTTGAAATAGAGCGCGATCGCAGGCGCCGTGCCGCCGAAGACCGAGACCGTGATGGCATAGGGCAGGCCGACGCCGAGGGCGCGGACGTTGGTGGGGAACAGCTCCGCCTTCACCACCGCGTTGATCGAGGTGTAGCCGGCGACGAACATCCAGGCGCAGCAAATCAGGATGAACGCTGTGAATGGCGACTTGGTCTCCTTCAGCGTCATCAGCAGCGGCACGGTCGCGAGCGTGCCGGCGACGCCGAAGAAGATCAGCAGCGGCTTGCGCCCGATCTTGTCGGAGATGGCGCCGTAGATCGGCTGCAGGAGGGTCGCGAAGATCAGCGTGCCGAAGATCACGAACGTGGTCTGGTCTTCGGTCAGCCCGACCGACAGCTTGACGAAGGTCTGCATGTAGGTGGTGAAGGTGTAGAACGCCGCGGTGCCGCCGGCGGTGAGGCCGACCACCAGCAGCAGCTCGCGCGGATAGCGCAAGAGATTGGCGATCGAGCCGGTTGGTTTCACCACCTTCTTGGCTTCCTCGAACGCCTCGGTCTCGTGCAGATTGCGCCGCATCACCGCGGCAAAGATCGCAAGCGCGGCGCCGATCGCAAACGGGATGCGCCAGCCCCAGGATTTGAGCTCCTCAGGCGTCAGGAACACCTTTTGCAGAAGCAGCAGGACGATGATCGCGGTGAGCTGGCCGCCGATCAGGGTGACGTATTGGAAGCTCGAGTAGAACCCGCGATGCCTGGGATCGGCGACCTCGCTGAGATACGTGGCGCTGGCGCCGTATTCGCCGCCCAGGCTAAGGCCCTCGATGACGCGGGCGAGCGCCAGGATCACCGGCGCGGCAAAGCCGATCGTGGCATAGGTCGGCGTCAGCGCAATGATCAGCGAACCGAAGCACATGAAGACGACTGACAGCGTCAGCGAGAGGCGACGGCCGAAACGGTCGGCGATATAGCCGAACAGCCAGCCGCCGAGCGGGCGCATCAGGAAGGTCGCCGCGAAGACCACGGCGACGTTCAGTTGCTGCACCACCGGATCGTTGCCGGGGAAGAAGGCAGGGGCGAAATAGAGCGCAAACGCCGTATAGGCGTAGAAATCGTACCACTCGACGAGATTGCCGATCGAGCCGATCAGGATCGCCTTGATCCGCCGCTCGGCGTCGGCGATGTCGATATGGTCGGAGGCCGTTTGGGTTGTTTGCTCAGTCACGTCCGGCCTTTCCGCTGTTTGGAAAGGCTTACATCGCCTTTCCCAGCAGAATTGGCAACTGGCGCGGGCCTCTCACCGTGCCCTGCGACCAGGTCACGGTGCCTGCCGGATCGAGGGCGAAGTCCGGGATCCGCTTCAGCCATTCCTCCAGCGCCACCTGCATCTCCATCCGTGCCAGGTTGGAACCGACGCAACGATGGATGCCAAGACCGAAGGCGGCGTGGCGGTTCTCCCGGCGGTCGATCACGACTTTGTCAGCCTCCGGAAACATCTTGGGGTCGCGGTTGGCGGCCGGGAAGGACAGCAGCACCATGTTGCCCGCCTTGACCGGACAGCCCGAGACCGTGGTGTCCTTGACCACCTCGCGCGCCATGGTCACCGGCGAATAGGCGCGCAGCAGTTCCTCCACCGCGGTCGGGATCAGCGCAGGCTCGGCGATCAGCCGCTCGCGGTCAACAGGCGTCCTGGCGAGATGCCAGAGCGAGGAGCCGATCGCGCTCCAGGTGGTGTCGATGCCGGCGATCAGCAGCAGCCGCAGCGAGCCCAGCACGTGGGACTCTTCCAGCGGCTGGCCCTCCTTGTCCTTGGCGTTCATTAGGTAGGAGATCAGGTCGTCGGTCGGCTTGTTCTTGCGCTGCTCGATATGCGTCGTGAAATAGGCGCTCATCTCCTGCACGGCCTGGAGCAGCTTGCTCTCGTCCTTGATGCCGAGCTCGAGGATCATGTGGATCCAGTTGATGAAGAGGTCGCTGTCGCTCTCGGGAATGCCGAGCATGTGCGCGATGGCCTGAACCGGAATGTATTTGGCATAGCGCGCGGCCGCGTCGACCTTGCCGTCGGCGATGAACCCGTCGATCAGCTCGTTGCAGATCGCGCGCATCCGCGGTTCCAGCTTCTTCATCGCGTCCGGCGTGAAGGGCGGCAGCAGCAGCTGTTTCGCCGGCTTGTGCACGGGCGGATCGGACGTGATCGGCGGCGCCGCGTTCCGGGCGACTTCGGGGCGGACATCGCGGACGATGATGCGGCGCGAGGAGAAGTGTTCGGTGTCGTTTGCGATTTCGCGCACCGCCTCATAGGTGGTCGGCATGTAGCAGCCGAGGAAGCGTTCGGTGTGCACCACCGGGCTTGCGGCGCGCAGCTGATCCCAGATCGGGAAGGGATCGTCCGTCCATTGCGGATCGGTGTGGTCGAAATCGTGGACCCAGTCGGTCACGGGCGGATGGGCGGCGGGCTGGCTGACGTCGGACATGTCGAATCCCTTGAGGCTCGTGTTCGCTGAAAGCACGCTGGGAGCGGCAGGGGCCGCGTTACTCCTCGATCACATCGATCGCGATTTCCGGGCAGTTGGATTTGGCAAGCCATGCCTTGTCTTCGAGACCCGGCGGAACGATGCCGTCACCGGCCTCATGGGCGTTGCCGTATTCGTCGAGCTCGAACAGCTCCGGCGCCAGCGCCTTGCAGCGTGCGTGGCCCTGGCACTTGTCGGGATCGACCCGAACCCTCAGTCGCTCTGTCATGGCGGCTTCCCTGGTCGTATGCGCTCAGGCCCGGAGGGCGGCGCGTTCCTCACCTGGATTATATTCTAAGTTATATCCTATTACATTCGCGACAGGCTTCCCCTGTCAAGCGCAAACTTATAGGCTCGGCGCAGCATGCGTTCACAACTTGCCCGTAAGCCGGTCAACACCTACCACCATGGCGATCTCCGCGACGCCCTGATCAAGGCCGCGCTGCGTGAGGCGGAGCAGGGCGGGGCGGAAGCGATCAGCATCAAGGCGCTGGCAAAGCAGCTTGGCGTCTCGCAGCCGGCGCCCTATCGGCATTTCGCCGATCGTGACGCGCTGCTAACGGCGGTGACGGCGGAGGCGTTCCGGCAGCTCAGTGCACTTCTACGCGAGGCGATGGCGAAGCCGTCGAAGCAATCGAAGCTGTCGCGGCTGGCGCAGGCGACGCTCGATTTCGGCCTGCGCCGCAACGGCATCTATCGCCTGATGTTCGCGTCCCGCACCGTGTCATGCGCGGCCAAAGGGAGCGAGCTCCATCAGGCGACGCACGAGACGTTTGGACTCGTGATCGAAGCGCTGGAGGCGCCCGCGGTCGGTTTCCTGCGCGAGCGGCAGGCCCTCAAGATCTGGGCAGCGCTGCACGGCGTCGTGATGCTGGCCGAGCAGGGGTTGCTCACGGGCGAGGCCGCGCACACCACGCGTGAGGAGCTCGTTGAGGATTTCGTCAATGAGACCAAGGCCGCGCTCGCGGCGGCCATCAAGGATGCGCAGCGCCGGAAAAAGACGGACGCTTAGAGCGTTTTCGAGCGAAGTGGATACCGGTTCGCGTCAAGAAAACTCTAGGCTTTCGCCTTCAGCAATGTCATCAGCTTCTCGACCGCACTGTCCGGCGTCGTAACGACCGGACGGCCCGTGGCTTCCGCGACCATCGGCGCGGTGGATGCGATGCTGAACTGCGCGAGCGCAATGACGTCGCAATCGCGCAAATCCTTGGAGGCCTCGACGATCAGCCGGTCGTGCGTCGCGCGGTCGCCGCGATCGAGCGCGGCCAGCGCGCCCTCGGCAAGTTTCGGCACGATCTGGACCAAGGCCGGAAATTCCGGTGGCATCGAGGCCAGTGTTGGCGGGAAGGTCGAGAGCAGGCCGATCCGCTTTCCTATGGTCACGGCGCGTTCGATCATCGCTTCGTTCGGCTTCAGCACCGGCATCGGCGCATGCGCCCGCGCCACCGCCTCAATGCAGAGGCCGAAGGCCGAGCAGGTGAACAGGATCGCGTCTGCTCCCGTCGCTGCGGCATAGTCGCCGAGCGCGAGGAAGCGGTCAGTCATGGCGTCGTTGAGCTTGCCATCGCGCGCGAGATCCGCCGACAGGCTGTCGTCGAGCAGGTTCATCAGCCGCGCCTGTGGCCATGTGAGTGCGAACGCAGCCTCGATCGGGGCGATGGAGTGCTTGAGGGCATGGATCAGGGCGATGCGTGGGGGAGTCGTCATTGAACAGGGCTACCTGACAGGTCTCGTGCCCCGGACGCAACGCAATGCAAAGTATTGCGCTGCAGAGCCGGGGCCCATTTTTTTAGAGCATCGGAAGCCGTGGCTTCCTGGATCCCGCCTCTGCGCCGCAGCGTTGCACGCTGCAGCGTGTCCGGGACACGAGAACCGTTTACTTGAACGGCACCGCGTACATCAGGCCGCCCTTGCTCCAGAGGCCGTTGAGGCCGCGCTCGAGCTTGAGCGGGCTCGCCTTGCCGACATTGCGCTCGTAGATCTCGCCGTAATTGCCGGTGGCCTTGATCGCCGTGACCAGCCATTTGTTGTCGAGCCCGAGCCGCGAGCCGAGATCGCCGGAGGCTCCTAACAGACGCTGGATCGCGGGTACTTGCGACTTCGCCATCTCCTCGACATTGGCTTGCGTGACGCCGAGCTCCTCGGCTTCGATCAGGCCGTAGTGCAGCCAGGTGATGATGTCGCTCCAGACCTCGTCGCCGTTGCGGGTGAACGGGCCGAGCGGCTCCTTGCTGATGGTCTGCGGTAGCACGACGTAATCGGCCGGGTTCGGCGCCGCGGTCGTCACCGCGCCGGCGAGCGCGGAGGCGTCCTGGGTCATGGCATCGCAGCGGCCGCCGAAGAAGGTCTGGTACATGGTGTCGACGCGGTCGAACACCAGCGGCTTCCAGTCGATGCCGTTGGCGCGGCCGTAATCGCCGAGCGTGACCTCGTGCGTGGTGCCCTGCGCGACGCAGACGGTCGCGCCTTTCAGGTCCTTGATCTCCTTCACGCCGAGGTCCTTCTTCACGACAAAACCCTGGCCGTCATAGAAGTTGATCGGGCCCTGGCGCAGGCCCAGCGTGACGCCGCGCAAGTAGGTCTGCGTCGAATTGCGGTAGAGCACGTCGATCTCGCCCGACTGCAGCGCGGTGAAGCGGTTCTGCGCGGTCAGCGAGACGTACTTCACTTTCGTCGCATCGCCGAGCACGCCGGCTGCGAGCGCGCGGCAATAGTCGACGTCGAGGCCCTTGTAATTACCTTGCGAGTCCGGTGCCGAGAAGCCGGCAAAGCCGGCGCTGACGCCGCACACCAGCGTGCCACGGCTCTTCACCGTGTCGAGCGTCGCCGCCTGCGCCACCACCGTTGATGCAGCCAGCAAGCCTGCTGCGATAACCACTTTCCTCATGATGCAACTCCCCTCAGTGATTGACACTACGCAATACGTTGTCGACGGCCGTGCCGAGCTTGTCGACGATCTGGTCGATCTCGTCCGCGGAGGCGATATAGGGCGGCGCCAGCAGCACGTGGTCGCCGCGGACGCCGTCCACGGTGCCGCCGCCGGGGTAGCAGCCGAGCCCGCCTGCGAACGCCTCCGCCTTGATCTTCTGGTTGAGCTTGAGCGCGGGATCGAACGAGGTGCGGGTTGAGCGGTCGGCGACCAGCTCGATCGCCCAGAACAGGCCGCGGCCCCTGATGTCGCCGATATGGCGGTGATTGCCGAAGCGCTCGGTCAGCCGCTGCTCGAGCTGCTTACCGCGCTGCTGCACTTGCGCAAGCAGATTGTCGTCGCGGATCACGTCCTGCACCGCGAGCGCGGCGGCGCAGGCGAGGGGATGGGCCAGATAAGTATGGCCGTGCTGGAATGCGCCCGAGCCTGAGCGGATCGTGTCGATAATCTTGCCGCTCGCGAGCATCGCGCCGATCGGCTGGTAGCCGCCGCCGAGCCCCTTGGCGATCGCCTGGATGTCGGGTGCGACGCCTTCCTGCTCCCAGGCGTGCGTGGTGCCGGTGCGGCCCATGCCGCACATGACCTCGTCGAGGATCAGCAGCGCGCCGTGGCGGTCGCAGATCTCGCGCACCGCCTTGAAGTAGCCGTCCGGGGCGGTTACCGCGCCGGCAGTGGCACCAACGACGGGCTCGGCGAGGAATGCGGCAACCGTGTTGGGACCAAGCCGCTCAAACTCGGCTTCAAGCTCGGCCGCGAGCCTCGCCACGAACTGCGCATCCGACTCGCCCTCGCGCTTCTCGTGATAGGCAAAGGCCGGCGTGACATGGCTGAAGGCAGCCGAGAGCAGCGGCGCATAGGGCGCGCGGCGCCAGGCATTGCCGCCGGCGGCGAGCGCGCCCAGCGTGTTGCCGTGATAACTCTGCCGGCGCGCGATGAAGTGCTGGCGCTGCGGCTCGCCCCGCTCGATGAAGTATTGCCGGGCGAGCTTGATGCTGGCCTCGATCGCTTCCGATCCGCCGCTGACGAAATAGGCGTAGGCAAGACCGCCGGGCTCGTGCCCGACCAGCCGCTCGGCCAGTGCCTCCGCGGGCTCGGACGAGAAGAAGGCGGTGTGCGCATAGGCCAGCGTCGAGGCCTGCTTCGCCATCGCCGCGAGCACGCGCGGATGCTGATGACCGAGACACGACACGGCCGCGCCGCCGGAGGCGTCGATGACGGGGCGGCCGTCCTCGGCGAAGAGATAGACGCCTTCGCCGCCGATCGCCTTGAGTGGCGTTTCACGCAACGAGCGATGCAGCACGCGGCTGGTGCGAGCGGCCATGGGATCAACCTTTCTCTGAGACGTAGGTCGAGGCCGCGGCAAGCCGCGCCTCGGTATTTTCCAGACGCTTCTTCGCGGCCGTGCCGCCGAGCGAGAACGTCACCGCGGCGAGCGACTGGGCGATCGCGATCGCGCCGGTGAGGCTCGGAAAAAAGCCGGGGGAGGAGGCGGCCTCGAACAGCAGAACGTGGTCGGCGCCCTCGGCCATCGGTGCCGAGAGGCTGTCCGCGATCGCGATCAGCGTGGCGCCCGCGCGGTGAGCGGCTTGCGCGACCCGGACGCTCGCATGGGTGTAAGGCAGGAAACCGATGACGATGACGGCCTCGCCGGGGCGGAAGGCGCCGAGATCGAGATCGTCGGGGCCGGATGCACCGACGAGCTGCACCTGTTCGGGACGGAACAGGCGGAGCTCGTAGTTCAGCAACTCCGCGACGCTGCGGCAGCTGCGATAGCCGGTGATCCAGATCCGTTTTGCATCATGCAGCGCGCGGGCCGCTTCCACGATCGGCTGCGCTGCGATACGCGGCAGGCCGGCGGCTTCGGCCTCGAGCTTGTCCGCGACCAGCGCGACATCCGCCTGTGGGCCGTGCCGGCGGCCCTTGGCGCGGCCGGAGAAGGGCGAGGTCTGCGACGGCCGCCGCGCCTCGGTCAGCGCCGCGCGCAGCTCGTCCCAGCCGGAATAGCCGATCGCCTTGGCAAGCCGCGTGAAGGCGGCGGGGTCGGCGCCGGCCTCCGCGGCGAGATCGCGCATCGAACGGGTGGTGGCGTCGTAGTCATTGGCGGCGACGAAGCGGCCAACCTCCTGCAGACGCAGGGGGAGCGATGGCAATGCGATGCGCAGGTCGCTCAGGGGCGAGGATTTCGCTGGTACGGCCATGAAACATTTGTTGCATGAATCGAGGTTTGATGCAACAGTTGACGTGCGCCGCCGGAAATCGCTGCATTTCGAGAAGGATTTTTGTGCCGTGACCGCCGATCATCCCAGACCGCCGCCAAGCCGCCGCTTCTTCGAGCTCGGCCGCAACGAATTGAAGGGTCTGTTCTGGCAGGTCCTGGTCGTCGGAATCGTGCTCGCGGTGATCGTCTTCCTGTGGTCGAACACCGTCACCAACCTGTCGGCCCGCCGCATCACCACCGGCTTCGCCTTCCTCGGCCGCGAAGCCGGCATGCCGATCGCCGACAGCCTTCTCTCGTACAATCCGAGAGATTCCTATCTGTGGGCCTTCGTCGTCGGCATCTCCAATACCTTGCGTGTCGCGGTGATCGGCATCGTGCTCGCGACGATCCTGGGCACCCTGATCGGCATCTCCAGGCTTTCGTCCAACTGGCTGCTGTCGCGGCTTGCCGCCGTCTATGTCGAAACGCTCCGCGACATCCCGCTGCTGCTCCAGCTGCTGTTCTGGTACGTGCTGATGCAGGCGCTGCCGGCCGCGCGCGCGGCCTGGCGGCCGGTCGAGGGCGTGTTCCTGTCCAACCGGGGCCTGATCCTGCCGGCCATTCCAGTTGGCTCGCCGCAGCTCGTTGTGCTGGGCACGGCCGCGCTCGGACTTGCCGCGTTCTTTCTGATCCGGCGCTGGCTGATCGCGCAGCAGATGCGCGATGGCAAGCCGCGGCCGGCCTGGCCCTTTGCGATCGGTCTCGTCCTCGCGCTGCCGGCGGCCGTCTCCATGGCGCTTGGCGTGTCCTGGTCGATCGAATGGCCGCAGCTGCGCGGCTTCAACTTCGTCGGCGGGCTGACGCTTGCGCCGGAATATTTTGCGCTGCTGATCGCGCTCGTCACCTACACCTCGGCCTTCATCGCCGAGATCGTGCGCAGTGGGATCCAGTCCGTGCCGCGCGGCCAGTGGGATGCCGCCAGTGCGCTGGGCCTGCGCCGCAGCCTCATGCTGCGCCAGATCATCCTGCCGCAGGCGCTGCGCGTCATCGTGCCGCCGATGACGAGCCAGTATCTCAATCTGACCAAGAACTCGTCGCTGGCGGTCGCGATCGGCTATCAGGACGTGGTGTCGGTCGCCAACACGACGCTGAACCAGACCGGGCAGGCGATCGAGGCGATTGCGCTGATCATGGCGGTGTTCCTGACCATCAGCCTCGGCATCAGCTTCTTCATGAATTGGTACAATGCGCGTATCGCGCTGGTGGAGCGCTGATCATGACTGTGATCGCCGATATCCCCGAGGCACCGCGCGCCGCCCGCCGGCCGCAGATCGGCAATCCGGTGCTGCACTGGCTGCGCACCAATCTGTTCTCGTCGATCCCCAACGCCATCATCACGGTCGCGTTGCTGGCGATCCTGGCCAAGGGCCTTTTCAGCTTCTTGCAATGGGGCATCGCCAACGCGGTCTGGTTGACGCCGGCGAATGATTCCAGTGCGTGCAAGGCGGCCCGCGGCTTAGGTGCCTGCTGGGCCATCATCCCCGAAAAGTACCGCTTCATCCTGTTCGGCACTTATCCATTCGACGAGCAATGGCGGCCGGCGCTGTCGGTCGTGCTGTTCATCGCGCTGTTCTATCTCTCGGCCCGTCGCGCCTTCTGGCGGCGCGAGCTGGTCTATCTCTGGATCGGCGCACTGGCGCTGATCAGCGTGCTGATGTGGGGCGGCGTGTTCGGCCTGTCCTTCGTCTCGCAGGACCGCTGGGGTGGCTTGCCGGTGACGCTGATCCTGGCGACGTTCGGATTGGCCTTCGGCTTCCCGCTCGGCATCCTGGTCGCGCTCGGCCGGCGCTCGAAGTTGCCGGCGATCCGCTCGCTCTCCGTGCTCTATGTCGAGCTGATCCGCGGCGTGCCGCTGGTGAGCCTGCTGTTCATGGCGAGCGTGATGTTTCCGCTGTTCATGCCTGCCGGATTCAACATCGACAAGCTCCTGCGCGCGCAGATCGCGATCATCCTGTTTGCGGGTGCTTATCTTGCCGAGGTCATCCGCGGCGGCCTTCAGGCCGTGCCGCGCGGGCAATATGAAGCAGCCGATGCGCTCGGGCTGTCCTACTGGCGCAAGCACCGGCTGGTCGTCCTGCCGCAGGCGATCCGCCACGTCATCCCGCCGCTGGTCAACACGTTCATCGCCTTCTTCAAGGACACCAGTCTCGTCCTGATCATCGGCATCTTCGATCTGCTGACGACGGCCAAGACCGCGATCATCGATCCCGCCTGGCAGCAGTTTTCGGTCGAGGTCTATATCTTCGTCGCCGCGATCTACTTCGTGTTCTGCTTCGCGATGTCGCGCTACAGCCGCAGCCTGGAGGCGACGGCCACGAGATGAGTCTCGTGTCCCGGACGCGCTGCAGCGCTCAAGCGCTGCTGCGCAGAGCCGGGACCCAGAGGTACACGGGAGGTATCGGAGATATGTGCCCCGGACGCAGCGCACCGCGAAGGCGCGCTGCGCTGCGTCCGGGGCACGAGATGTTACTTCGTCACCCTGGGATCGATCGGCGTCTGCCCGCGCAGGCCCAAAATATCCTCCAGCACCTTCGCGCCTGCGATCACCTGCGCATCCGCGCGCGGCGCGCCGACCACCTGCACGCCGACCGGCAGGCCCGAGGCGGTGAAGCCGCAGGGCAACGACAGCGAGGGGCAGCAGGCGAGCGTGATCGCGTAGACGATGCCGAGCCATTCGACATAGTTCTCGAATTTCTTGCCCGCGCATTCCGCGACATAGCGGTGCTGGATCGGGAAGGGAGGCACGATCGTGGTCGGCGTCAACAGCAGGTCGTAGGTCCTGAAGAACTCGACCGCACGCGCGGTCATGCCGACGCGCTGCGCCTCGGCGCGCGCGAGCTGCTCGACCGTCAGCTTGAGGCCTTCCTCGATGTTCCAGATCACCTCGGGCTTGAGCAGGTCGCGCTTGGTCTTGAGCAGATTGGCCTTGGTGATCGCGAAATCGAAGGCGCGCAGCACGTGGAAGCATTCATGCGCTTCGCGCCAGTCGGGATGCGCCTCCTCGACGACGGCGCCGGCTTCGGCGAAACGCTCGGCCGCCTTGCGCGTGATCGCCTTGACCTCGGGATCGACGGGGGTGATGCCGAGATCGGGCGAATAGGCGATGCGCCTGGGCTTCTTGGGAGACTGCGCCGCCGACAGGAACGAGGTTACAGGCGACGGCAGCGACAGCGGATCATCGGCATAGTCGCCGCTCATGGCGTCCAGCAGCAGCGCGAGATCCTCGACATTGCGCGCCATCGGCCCGACCACGCCGAGATTGCGGTCGATACCCGATTTGGGCGTGTGCGCGACACGACCGATGCTCGGCCGCATGCCGACGACGCCGCAGAACGCCGCGGGGCTGCGCAAGGAGCCGCCCATGTCGGAGCCCTGCGCGAGCCAGGCCATGCCGGTCGCCAGCGCCACCGCCGCGCCGCCGGAGGAGCCGGCCGCCGATTTCGTCGTATCCCAGGGATTGAGCGTTGCGCCAAACACCTCGTTGAAGGTGTTGGCGCCGGCACCGAATTCGGGCGTGTTGGATTTGGCGTAGACCAGCGCGCCGTTGGCCTCGAGATTCTCGACCATCAGGTCGGACTTGGCGGGGATGTTGTCCTTGAAGATCGGCGAGCCCTGCGTGTTCAGCACGCCCGAGACGTCGGTGAGATCCTTGATCGGCACCGGCAGGCCCGCCAGCAGCCCACGCGCGCCGGCCGGCTTCCGCATCAGTGCCTTGGCGCTGTCCCGCGCGCGATCGAAGCACAATGTCGGCAGCGCGTTGACCTTGCCGTCGACCTCCTTGACGCGCTTCTCCACGACATCCAGCAGTTCGAGCGGAGAGACGTCGCCGGAACGCAGTCTGTCGACGACGGCGCAGGCGGTTTCGCGGATCAGGTCTTGAGACAAGTATTTTACTCCGATGCTTATTGTGTTCGTCATTGCGAGCGCAGCGACTTGTCCGCCGAAGCTTTAGCGAAGGCGGAAGCAATCCAGCCCGCCAGAGCGGATGCATTCCCGGATTGCCTCGCTGCGCTCGCAATGACGCGGATGGAATTAACCCCAGCCGGCGCTGATGCCGCCATCCACGGTATAGATCACGCCCGATGTATAGCCGGCGCGATCCGATGCCAGGAACGCCATGAGATCGCCGATCTCGCGCGCATGCGCGGGACGGCCGAGCGGCAGGCTCTTCTGGAATTCCTTGTAGCGGCTCTCGTCGCCGAACTGGTGCTTGGCGCGCGTCTTGAGCAGCGTGACGTGGCGGTCGGTGCCAACAGGGCCGGGATTGATGCCGACGACGCGGATGTTGTCGGCGAGGCTCTTGCTGCCGAGCGCGCGGGTAAACGCCATCAGCGCGGCGTTGCCGGCGCTGCCGCAGATGTAGTTGGCGTCGAATTTCTCGCCGGCCGCGCCGATGTCGTTGACGATGACGCCGCCGCCCTTCGCCTTCATCTGCGCGTAGATCTGCCGCGTCAGGTTGATGTAGCCGAACACTTTCAAGTCCCAGGCGTGCCGCCAGGTCGCCTCGTCGATCTTGTCGATCGAGCCGCCCGGGATGTCGCCGGCATTGTTGACGAGGATGTCGATGTCGGCGGCCTCTCCGGCGAGCCGCGCCAGATCCTCGGCCTTGCGCAAATCCACGACGCTTATCCTGGCATCGATTTGATGCGCGGCGCGCAAACGCTCGGCCAGCGCCTTGAGCTGCTCGCCATTACGGGCGGCGAGCAGGAGGTTTGCGCCTTCTTCGGCAAACGCCTCGGCAGCGGCCGCGCCAATGCCTTTGGACGCGCCCGTGATCAGGACGCGCTTGCCACGCAGATGGAGATCCATGAGGGGGTACTCGCTTGGTGGGAACAGCAGGATGAAATCAGTAGGCGCCCAGCGGCGCTAGGGTCAACATTGCAGTGCAGCGTTGCACTGCCGCCGAGTTTGGTCCATTGCAGTGCGGTCAAAAAGGCGGCGGCTGCCGGACCAAAAAGGGACGTTCTCCATGAGCAAGAAACAATACCGGATCGCGGTCATTCCTGGCGACGGCATCGGCAAGGAAGTGATGCCCGAGGGCCTGCGCGTTCTGGAGGCCGCGGCCAAGAAGCACGGCGTGTCCGTGCATTTCGATCATTTCGACTTCTCCTCCTGGGACTATTACGAGAAGCACGGGCAGATGATGCCCGATGACTGGAAGGAGAAGATCGGCAAGCACGACGCCATCTATTTCGGCGCGGTCGGCTGGCCGGCCAAGATTCCGGATCACGTCTCGCTGTGGGGCTCGCTGATCAAGTTTCGCCGCGAGTTCGACCAGTATGTCAATCTGCGCCCGGTGCGGCTGATGCCCGGCGTGCCGTCGCCGCTGGCGGGCCGCAAGCCCGGCGACATCGATTTCTGGGTGGTGCGCGAGAACACCGAGGGCGAATATTCCTCGGTCGGCGGCCGCATGTTCCCGGACACCGATCGCGAGTTCGTGACGCAGCAGACGGTGATGACCCGCACCGGCGTTGACCGCATCCTGAAGTTCGCCTTCGAGCTCGCCCAGTCGCGGCCGAAGAAGCATTTGACCTCAGCGACCAAGTCGAACGGCATCTCCATCACCATGCCTTATTGGGACGAGCGCGTGGAGGCGATGGCCAAGAAGTATCCGGGCGTGAAGTGGGACAAATATCACATCGACATCCTGACCGCGAACTTCGTGCTGCATCCCGACTGGTTCGACGTCGTGGTCGGCTCGAATCTGTTCGGCGACATTCTCTCCGACCTGGGTCCGGCCTGCACCGGCACCATCGGCATCGCACCGTCAGGCAACATCAATCCGGAAGGCGACTTCCCCTCGGTGTTCGAGCCGGTGCACGGCTCCGCGCCCGACATTGCGGGGCAGGGCATCGCCAACCCGATCGGCGCGATCTGGTCCGGCGCGATGATGTTCGAGCATCTCGGTGAGAAGGAAGCCGGCAAGTCGATCGTCGAGGCGATCGAGCGGACGCTCGCCGAACGCACGCTGCGCACCAAGGATCTCGGCGGCAACGCCGACACCACGGCCTGCGGCAAGGCGGTGGCGGATATGGTGGACTGAGGCGGTGCGTTAGCGAAACTAGCTCCGGCAGCGCCACGAACTCTCCCGTCGTCCCTGCGAACGCAGGGACCCATAACCACAGGGAGGAGTTTTGGGGCGTGCTGGTGGTTGCTCCCAGTCTTCGTCGAACCACTTCCTGTGGTTATGGGTCCCGGATCGGCGCGCGCTGAGGGCGCGCTTGTCCGGGACGACGCTGGTTGTGATGACTCACCCCGCGATCTTCTCGATCACCGCCGGGTCCAGCCCGAACTTCTTCCCGGCCTCGAGAATCTCCTGCCAGGTGGTCGGATCGACCGGAATGCCTTCCGCAAGGCGCTTCTGCTTGGTCTCGCGCTCGGGATCGCCGGCGATCTT
The DNA here is from genome assembly GCF_019455385.1 of Bradyrhizobium sp. BR 10289. Lineage (GTDB taxonomy): Bacteria > Pseudomonadota > Alphaproteobacteria > Rhizobiales > Xanthobacteraceae > Bradyrhizobium. Next base: position 208,965 of record NZ_JACOFR010000007.1, on the reverse strand, counting down.
CACCTTGTCGACGCCCGGGGCGGGCGGCGAGCCGGTGTGCCAGGCAACGAAGCTCTCGACTTCGCTCGCGAGGTTCTCGCCGGTGCCAAGCTTGTTCGGATCGATGATGATCGAGAGCATGCCGTTGAGCACGTTGTATTTGCCGTCGGATGGGCCCTTGACCACCTGGCCGCCGGAGAGCGCGCCACCGAGGATTTCGCACACCAGCGCGAGCCCCGAACCCTTGTGCTCGCCGAACGGCAGGATGGCGCCGTACGGCGGGATCACGGTGTAGCGCGGGTTGACGGTCGGCTTGCCTTCGTTGTCGATGATGGTGCCGGGCTCGAGCTCGACGCCCTTGTTGTGGGCGACGCGGGTCTTGCCTTGCGCGATCTTGCTGGTGGCGAGATCGAGCACGATCGGGGGCTTGCCCCGGCGCGGGATGCCGACGCAGAACGGGTTGGTACCGTGGCGTGCATCGCTGCCGCCCCAGGGCGCCACGATCGGGCGCGAGATCACGTTGACGAAATGGATCGAGACCAGCCCGTGGTCGATGCACTGCTCGGCCCAGTGGCCGATGCGGCCGATATGGTGCGAGTTGGAGAGACCGACGAGGCAGACGCCGTTCTGCTTGGCGCGCGCGGCCGCCAGCTCCATCGCTTCATGGCCGATCACCTGGCCGTAGCCGGTGAGGCCGTCGAGGGTAAGCAGCGGGCCGGTATCGAGCACGATCTTGACGTGCGCGTTCACGGCAAGGCCGCCGTTGACGACGCTCTGGACATAGCGCGGGATCATGCCGACGCCGTGGGAGTCATGTCCCTTGAGGTTGGCCTCGACGAGGTTGGTGGCGACGAGCTCGGCCTCGCGGTCCGAGGAGCCGCCGGCCTTGACGATGGCGCGGATGGCGTTGGTAAGCGGCTCAGCCTTGATGATGCGAGTGTCGGCCATTGTTGTTGCTCTTATCCTTTCACGATCCTGCGGCAGTGGACCCACGCCGCTTCAATCAGGTTTTCGCTGGCTTCCGGCGTGCGGAAGGCGGAATGCGCCGACAGCGTCACGTTCGGAATCTTCGTCAGCGGGTGATCGCCGGGCAGCGGCTCGATGTTGAAGACATCGAGGCCGGCGTGGCGGATATGGCCCGATTTCAGCGCGTCGATCATCGCGGCTTCGTCGACGATCGCAGCACGGGCGGTGTTCACGAAGATGACCCCGGGCTTCATCGCAAATATCTTCTCGCGCGTGATCATGCCGCGCGTCTCGTCATTGAGCAGCAGATGCAGCGACACCACATCGCTCTTGGCCAACAGCGTGTCGAGGTCGGTGAATTCGACGCCGGGATGGCTCTTTGGCGAGCGATTCCAGGCAATCACCTTCATGCCGCTGCCCGAGGCGATGCGCGCGACCTCGGCGGCGATGCCGCCGAAGCCGATCAGGCCCAGCGTCTTGCCGGTGAGCTGCATGCCGTCCTCGCGCAGCCAGCTGCCGGCGCGCATCTCGCGGTCCATCATCGCGATGACGCGGGCCGAGGCCCACATCAGCGCGATCGCGGATTCAGCGACGGCGGTGTCGCCGTAGCCCTTGATCAGATGCACCGAAATGCCGAGCTCGGCGAGTTCTTCGGGGTTCATGTAGCTGCGCGCGCCGGTGCCGAGGAACACGACGTGCTTGAGGCCCGTACACTTCTTGGCAACCTCGGTCGGAAGCGCGGTGTGATCGACGATCGCGATCTCGGCGCCGTCGAGGATTTCGGGATATTGCTCCGGCTTGATGTCGGGATCCCGGTGGATCCGCACCTTGGGATCGCCGGGCTGCTCCAGCCGCTCCATGATCACGGCGAGCGCCTCGTTGGCGTCGACGAAAACTCCGCGCATGGCTGTCTCCGGTCAGGACGCAACGCCGGCGATCGCCAGCACGGTGTGCATGAGGACGTTGGTGCCGGCGGCGCAGTCGCCCTGCGTGGCGTCTTCCAGCTCGTTGTGGCTGATGCCGTCCTTGCAGGGCACGAACACCATCGCTGCCGGCATCACGGTGTTGAGGTTGCAGGCATCGTGACCGGCGCCGGAGGTGATGCGGCGGGAGGAATAGCCGAGCGTCTTCGCGGCGTTCTCGACAGCTGCGATCAGTTTTGGGTCGAAATGCGTCGGCGGCTTGCGCCAGACCAGGTCGATCTTGACGTCGACCTTGCGGCGCGCGGCGATCTCGGCAATGGCAGCGCGCAGATCGCGGTCGAGCGCATCCATGATGGCGCCGTCGGCGCTGCGGCAATCCATGGTGAAGGCGATTTCGCCGGGAATGACGTTGCGGGAGGGATTGGCGATCACGGCCTCGCCAATGGTGCCGACCGCGTTCGGCCCGTGCTTCTTCGCAATGGCTTCCATCGCCAGCACGATCTCGGACAGTGTCGCCAGCGCATCGCGCCGCAGCGGCATTGGTGTCGAGCCCGCATGGCTCTCGAAGCCGGAGATCTTACCGTCGTACCAGAGCACGCCCTGGCCGGAATCGACCACGCCGATGGTCTTGCCTTCGGCTTCCAAAATCGGCCCCTGCTCGATGTGCAATTCGACGAAACAACCGAGCTTCTGGAAGCCGACCGGCTTGTCGCCGCGATAGCCGATGCGGTCGAGCGCCTGGCCGACGGTGGTGCCGTCGATGTCCTTGCGCGAGAGGATATCGTCGGTGGTGAAATCGCCGACGTAGGCGGCGGACGCCATCATCGCGGGCGCGAAGCGCGAGCCTTCCTCGTTGGTCCAGTTGACGATGCAGATCGGTGCTTCAGTCTCGATGCCGGCGTCGTTCAGCGTGCGGATCACTTCGAGTGCGCCGAGCGTCCCCAAAATGCCGTCATACTTGCCGCCGGTCGGCTGGGTGTCGAGATGCGAGCCGATGCCGACGGGCAGTTTTGTCATGTCGCGGCCCTTGCGCAGGCCGAACTGCGAGCCGAGGGCGTCGGTGTGCACCTCGAGGCCGGCCTCCTCGCACGCCTTGCGGAACCAGTCGCGCACCTGCTTGTCTTCGCTGCTCAGCGTCAGCCGCTTCACGCCGCCCTTGGCCGTTGCGCCGAACTGCGCGGTCTCATGGATGGAGCCCCAGAGGCGGGCGGAATCGATTTGCAGGTTGGTGGCGGCTCGGCTCATGCGGTCGGTCTCTCGCAATCGTACTCTTGGTTGTCCGGCGCCTGTTTCAATGACCCGCCAGCGCGGGCGCGTCAACCGCGAGGCTGCTCTGCGCAATCCGAGATGCAAGCTCGGCGACACGCTGCACCGCCACGACGTCGGGCGAGGCGAGCCAGCTCGCCGTGAAGGTCAGCGGCGCGATCGCAAGATCGGTGTCGAGCAGCTGCAGCCGCCCGTCGGCCAATTCGTTCTCGACGATGGCATCCGGGATCACGGCGATGCCGAGGCCTTCCACCGCCATGTGGATCACGGTCGCCAGCGACGCCGAGGCGTGCAGCCGGATCGGCGGCAGCTCCGGCCGGTCGAACACCTCGCGCACGACCTCGTAAGGCTTGGTCTTGCGCGGGAACGTGATGATGGGAAACCGCGCCAGCTCCGCCGGCGTCACCGGACCGTTGCCGAGGCCGAGCGAGGGGCTTGCGAGAAATCCGATCGGATAATCGGCGAGCACGCGATTGTGCACGCCGGAGGTCGACAGTGGCCCGACGACGAAGGCGAGCTCGATCTCCTGCGCGAGCAGGCGCGCGGTGAGGTTCGGCGTGATGTCGACCTCGATCTCCAGCGACAGGTTCGGATAGACCTCGTTCACGCTCTTCACGAGGCGGGGCAGCCAGGTGTGCACGATGGTCTCGGCGACGCCGAGCCGCATCACGCCCCGCATCGCAGAGCGGTCGCCGATCTCGGCCATCATCTGGGCGCGCAGGCCGATCAGCTTCTCCGCATAGACCATCATCTGCCGGCCGCTGGGCGTCGGCGAGGCCACGCGATGATCGCGGTTCAGGAGTTTTACGCCCATCTCGCGCTCGAGCTGGGCGATGCGCTGGGAGATCGCCGGCTGGGTGGTGTTGAGCCGTGCTGCGGCGCCGCGAAAGCTGCCGAGCTTTACAACCCAGAGGAAGGTTTCGATCGATCTGAAGTCCAACATTTGGAAAGATTTTCCCGACCGATAAAAGAGATTTATCGAGATCGATTAGAAAGGAAGATTAGACTTTATACCACGCTTGGTGTTGGCTGTCTTTGTCGAGTTTATAGGCAGGTCGATCATATGACTGTTTTGGTGGCAACGCAGCAAACTGAAACGCCCGACACCCTCCCGAGCCGTCAGGCCCGGCTCGCCTATCGTGGCGGTGAGGTCGGTTCCACCGCCGGCGTCGCCCCCGGCTTCGTCCAGGGCAATCTGGCGATCCTGCCGGCGGAATACGCCAGCGCCTTTCACCGCTTCTGCCAGCTCAATCCAAAACCGTGCCCGATCATCGGCATGTCCGACGTCGGCAGCCCGCACATTCCCGCGCTCGGCGCCGACCTCGATATCCGCACCGACGTGCCGCGCTACCGCGTCTGGCGCGACGGCGAGGTCGTGGACGAGCCGACCGACGTGAAGAGCTACTGGCGCGACGATCTCGTCACCTTCGTGCTCGGCTGCTCCTTCTCCTTCGAAGAGGCGCTGCTCGACGAGGGCATGCCGATCCGCCACATCGAGCAGAACGTGCGGGTGCCGATGTACCGCACCAACATCGCTTGCGGCGAGGCCGGCCCGTTCGCAGGCCCCATGGTGGTGTCGATGCGTCCGTTCAAGCCGGCCGATGCGATCCGCGCGGTGCAGATCACCTCGCGCTATCCCGCCGTGCACGGCGCCCCCGTGCATCTCGGCCATCCGCATCTGATCGGCATCAAGGACATCGCCAAGCCCGACTATGGTGACCCCGTACCCGTCGCCGATGACGAGATCCCGGTGTTCTGGGCTTGTGGCGTGACGCCGCAATCGGTGATCAACGCGGCGAAGGTGCCGTTCGCGATCACACATTCGCCCGGCCTGATGCTGGTCACCGATCTCAAGAACAGGACCATGGCCGTGATTTAATGGGCAGCGTTTGCTGCTTCTTCAGGCTTTACGCTATCTGCCAACCGTTTCATTCGATACGCGCAAAATTCAGTAACAAGGAACTAGATCCATGACGATCTCTCGCCGCGACGTTCTGTTAGGTGCCGCCGCCACTGCCGCGTTGATGCCGCTCGCGGCGCGCGCGCAGACGTCCGAAGTGGTGATCGGCCTGACCTATCCGATGTCGGGTGCCAACGCCCAGATCGGCGTCGACGCGCAGCGCGCCTACGAGACGGCGGCCGACATCATCAACAAGAACTACGATTTCGACCTTCCGCTCGCCAAGGGTGAGGGCCTGCCGGGCCTCGGCGGCGCCAAGATCCGTCTCGTCTACGCCGACCATCAGGGCGATCCGCAGAAGGGCCGCGCCGAAGCCGAGCGCCTGATCACGCAGGAGAAGGTCTGCGCCATTATCGGCACCTATCAGAGCGCGGTCGCGGTCACGGTCAGCCAGACCTGCGAGCGCTATCAGATTCCGTTCATCTCGGCGGACAATTCCTCGCCCAGCCTGCATCGCCGCGGCCTCAAATACTATTTCCGTCCGTCGCCGCACGACGAGATGTTCTCGGCGGCGATGTTCGATTTCCTCGACGCGCTCAAGAAGAAGGGCAACAAGGTCGAGACGCTGGCGCTGTTCCACGAGGATACGATCTTCGGCACCGACTCTGCCAACACCCAGCTGAAGCTGGCGGCAGATCGCGGCTACAAGGTCGTCGCCGACATCAAATATCGCAACAACTCGCCGTCGCTGTCGGCGGAAGTGCAGCAACTGAAGGCCGCCAACGCCGACGTGCTGATGCCGTCGAGCTATACCACCGACGGCATTCTGCTGGTCAAGACCATGGCCGAGCTCGGCTACAAGCCGAAGGCGATCCTGGCGCAGGCTGCCGGCTTCTCCGAGAAGGCGCTCTACGATGCCGTCGGCGACAAGCTCGAGGGCGTGATCACGCGCGGCAGCTTCTCGCTCGATCTCGCCGCCAAGCGGCCGATGGTCGGCAAGATCAACGACATGTTCAAGGAGAAGTCCGGCAAGGACCTCAACGACAACACCTCGCGCGAGTTCATGGCGCTGATCGTGATGGCGGACGCCATCAATCGCGCCAAGTCGACCGACGGCGAGAAGATCCGCGACGCGCTCGCCGCAACCGACACGCCGGGCGAGCAAACCATCATGCCCTGGAAGCGCGTCAAGTTCGACGACATGGGTCAGAACAACGACGCCGATCCGGTGCTGCTGCAATATGTCGGCGGCAAGTTCGTCACCGTCTCGCCGGCGCAGGCCGCGGTCGCCGAAGCCATCTGGCCGATGAAGTAAGAGGCATGCGGGAGCCTCGTGGCTCCCGACCTCTTTCCTGAGAAAGGGACGAAGCCCGCGTCGCAGACGTTCGAGGCGGGCGTCTCCCTTGCGACATGCGCTCGATCACGCCCCTCGGGGTGAGGACTATTTCTGGGGGACAAGTTGCTGACAGTCGAAACCATTGTCCAAAGTCTCGCAAGCGGCCTCCTGATGGGGCTGCTGTACGGACTGATCGCCGTCGGCCTCGCGCTGATCTTCGGCCTGATGGACGTCACGAACTTCGCCCATGGCGAGTTCCTGATGATCGCGATGTACTTGTCCTTCTTCCTATTCGCGTTCTTCGCCATCGATCCCTTGCTGTCGGCGCCATTGGTCGCCGCCGCGCTCTTCGTGTTCGGCGCGGTGGTCTATCTGCTGCTTGTCCGCTTCGCCATGCGGGCCAAGGCCAATGCCGGCATGGTGCAGATCTTCACCACCTTTGGTCTTGCGATCGTCATGCGCGGCCTCGCGCAGTACTTTTTCACGCCGGACTATCGCAGCATTCCGCAGTCCTGGCTCGGCGGCAAAACCGTTTCGATTGGCGGCATCTTCCTGCCGGAGCCGCAACTGGTCGGTGCGCTGGTCTCGATCGCGGCTTTCGCCGGTCTCTACCTCTTCATCCATCGCACCGATTTCGGGCGGGCGCTGGAAGCGACCCGCGAGGATCCTGGCGCGGTCGCGCTCGTCGGGATCGACAAGAACCGCGTGTTCGCCTTCGGCTGGGGCCTCGGCGCCGCGCTGGTCGGTCTTGCCGGTGCGATCATGGCGGTGTTCTTCTACATCTATCCCGACGTCGGCGCGTCCTTTGCGCTGATCGCCTATGTCACGGTGGCGCTCGGCGGCTTCGGCAGCGTATTCGGCGCCTTCGCCGGCGGCATCATCGTCGGCCTGGTCGAGGCGGTCACCGCACTGGTGTTGCCGCCGTCGCTGAAATCGGTCGGCATCTACGCCGTGTACCTGCTCGTCGTCTTCATCCGGCCGCGTGGCCTGTTCGGGTCGATGTGATGGACAAGAATTTCGCCGCGCGGCGCCGCCGCGACCTCATCATCGCCGCGGTTCTGGCCGCGATTGCTGCGCTGACGCCGTTGTTCGTGAAGGACGTCGTCGTCCAGAACGTCCTGATCCTGACGCTGATGTATGCGGGATTGTCGCAGAGCTGGAACATCCTGTCCGGCTATTGCGGGCAGATCTCGCTCGGCCATGCGCTCTATTTCGGCCTCGGCGCCTACACCACCGAGCTGCTCTTCACCAAGTTCGGCGTGCTGCCCTGGTTCGGCATGCTGGCGGGCGGCACGGTGTCGGCGCTGATCGCAATGGGGCTCGGCTATCCCTTCTTCCGCCTCCGTGGTCATTACTTCGTCATCGCGACCATCGTCATCGCCGAGATCGGGTTGCTGCTGTTCCACAATTGGGAATGGGCCGGGGCCGCGATGGGCATCACCATTCCGATCCGCGGCGACAGCTGGCTGAAATTCCAGTTCGCCCGCAGCAAGGTGCCATACTTCTACTTCGCGCTGGTGCTGTGCTGCATCGCCTGGCTCGTCACCTGGTGGCTGGAGGATTCCAAATGGGGATTCTGGTGGCGTGCGGTCAAGGACAATCCGGATGCGGCCGAGAGCCTCGGCGTCGACGTCTTCAATTCGAAGATGGGCGCGGCCGCGGTCTCGGCTTTCCTGGTTGCCGTCGGCGGCAGCTTCTACGCCCAGTTCGTCTCCTACATCGATCCCGAAAGCGTCATGGGCTTCCAGTTCTCGCTGCTGATGGCATTGCCCGCCGTGCTGGGTGGTATCGGCACCCTGTGGGGGCCGGTGTTAGGGGCCGCCATTCTGATCCCGCTGACCGAAATCACGCGCTTCAAGTTCGGCGGCTCGGGGAGTGGTGTCGACCTCATCATCTACGGCACGCTGATCGTCCTGATTTCACTGGCCTTGCCGCGAGGCCTGGTGAGCCTGTTCTCACGCCCGAAGAAGACGGGGGCCACGCGATGACCGCGCTTCTTGAAACCCGCGGCGTCTGGCAGCGGTTCGGCGGCCTGGTCGCCAACTCCGACGTCTCGATCTCGGTCGGCCGCGGCGAGATCGTCGGCCTGATCGGTCCCAACGGCGCCGGCAAGTCGACGCTGTTCAACCTCATCGCCGGCGTGCTGCCGCCGACGCAGGGCTCGATCTGGTTCGACGGCGAGGACGTCACCAAAATGCCGGCGGCGGCGCGCTGCCAGCGCGGCGTCGGCCGCACCTTCCAGGTGGTCAAGAGCTTCGAGACCATGACCGTCATCGACAACGTCATCGTCGGTGCGCTGGTGCGCAACACCGTGATGCGCGAGGCGCGCCGCAAGGCGCATGAGGTGCTGGAGTTCACGGGTCTGGCCGCACGCGCCGACGTGCTCGCGAGCGACCTCGTGCCGGCCGAGAAGCGCCGCCTCGAAGTTGCGCGTGCGCTCGCCACCGAGCCGAAACTGCTGCTGCTCGACGAAGTCCTCACCGGCCTCACGCCGACCGAGGCGCAGACCGGCGTGGCGCTGGTGCGCAAGGTGCGCGATGCCGGCATCACCGTGCTGATGGTCGAGCACGTCATGGAGATCGTGATGCCGCTGGTCGACCGCGCCATCGTGCTCGATCTCGGCAAGGTGCTGGTCGAGGGCAAGCCCAACGACGTCGTCCGCGATCCCAAGGTGATCAAGGCATATCTGGGAGATCGTCATGCTGTCGGTGCATGAAGTCACGACCGCCTATCAGGGCCTGGTTGCGATCTCCGCGGTCAGCATCGAGGTCACCAAGGGCGAGATCGTCTGTGTCGCCGGTGCCAACGGTGCCGGCAAGTCGACGCTGCTGAAGTCGATCGCCGGGGCCGAGCGGCCGCGCTCGGGCACGGTGACCTTCGACGGCAAGCGGCTCAACGGCATGGCGCAGCACCACATCACGGCGGCCGGCATCGCCTATGTGCCGGAGAACCGCCGCCTGTTCCCGCGCCTGTCGGTGCGCGACAACCTCCGCCTCGGCAGTTATCTCTACCGCAGCGAAGCCAATCGCGAAGAGCCGCTCGATCTCGTCTTCAAGCTGTTCCCGCGTCTGTCCGAACGGCTCGACCAGCGCGCCGAAACGCTCTCCGGCGGCGAGCAGCAGATGCTCGCGATCGGCCGCGCGCTGATGACACGCCCGCGGCTCTTGATGCTGGACGAGCCTTCGCAGGGCATCATGCCGAAGCTCGTCGACGAGATCTTTCAGGCGGTGCTGCGCATCCGCGAGGCCGGCATGACCGTTCTGATCGTCGAGCAGCGCATGGCCGAGTGCCTCGAGATCGCCGACCGCGCCTACATCCTGCAAACCGGCCGCGTGCTGATGCAGGGTCCGGCCGCGGAGATCAAGGGCAATCCCGACGTGAGGAAGGCGTATCTGGGGCTGTAGGCGAGACGTGTTGGGCGCACGCGCGCAACATACGTGGTGTCATCGCCCGACTTGATCGGGCGATCCAGTACTCCGAGACGTCGGAGAGATACGGATAGGCTGCGGCGTACTGGATTCCCCGCCTCCGCGGGGAATGACAGCGGTGAATGCTGCGATACTATCGCGCTAATGCCCATGCTCCGGCAGCGTCACCCCGAATACCTTCACCAGATCCTGCACCTGCTCCGGTGACAAATATCGCGGGTTCATCCCGCGCAGCAGCAGGTACAGCTTCGCCGTCTCCTCCAGCTCCTCGGTCGCGAACACCGCGGCTTCCAGCGTGTCGCCGGCGACGACCGGGCCGTGATTGGCGAGCAGCACGGAGGAATATTTCCCCGCCAGTCCCTTGATCGCGTCCGCCACCGCGGGATCGCCGGGGCGGTAATAGGGCACGAGCGCGGTGGCACCGCATTTCATCAAATAATAGGCCGTCATCGGCGGCAGCGCGGCGCGCGGGTCGATCTCGGGCAGCATCGAGAGCGCCACCGAATGGGTCGAGTGCAGATGCACGATCGCGCGTGCGGTACCGCGCGTGTCATAGAGCGCAGTGTGCAGCGGAACTTCCTTGGTCGGTGCATCGCCCGAGACCAGCCGGCCCTGGCTGTCCAGCCGCGACAGCTTTGCGGGATCGAGGAAGCCGAGCGAGGCGTTGGTCGGCGTCACCAGCCAGCCGCCGTCATCCAGCCTCACGCTGATATTGCCCGAGGAGCCGGGCGTCAGCCCGCGCTCGAACAGGGACCGTCCGAAGCGGCTGATATCCTCACGCAGCCTTGTTTCGTTGCTCGTTTCGGTTTTCATGGCCGTCATGCCTGCTTGTCTCACGCTTTGGCAGCGCGGCCAAGCCGTGTTATGCGGTGCTCCGAGCCGCCGCCAAGGCTGGCCGTCCGGGAAACGTTCGCAAGGGTTAGTTGCATGGCCGCCTCCACCTCACAAAACCAGCGCATCGCCGTCATCGGGCTCGGCTCGATGGGATACGGCATGGCAACCTCGCTGAAGCGCGCCGGCCATGCCGTGACCGGCTGCGACGTTTCGGCCGATGCCGTGGCGCGCTTCGTGAAGGATGGTGGCGCCGGCGCGAAGACGCCATCCGAGGCGGCCAAGGGCGCCGACATCGTCGTCAGCGTCGTCGTCAATGCCGCGCAAACCGAGACGATCCTGTTCGGCAAGGACGGCGTCGCCGAGACGCTGCCGAAGGACAGCGTCTTCATTTCGTCGGCCACCATGGATCCCGAGGTGGCGCGGCGTCTGGCAAAACAGCTGGAGGCGACCGGCCGGCATTATCTGGATGCGCCGATCTCCGGTGGCGCGCAGCGCGCCGCGCAAGGCGAACTGACGATCCTCGCGTCCGGCAGCGCTGCGGCCTTCGCGAAGGCACGCCCGGCGCTCGATGCGATGGCTGCAAAGCTCTACGAGCTCGGCGATGCCGCGGGGCAGGGCGCGGCCTTCAAGATGATCAACCAGTTGCTGGCCGGCGTGCACATCGCCGCGGCCAGCGAAGCGATGGCGTTCGCGGCCAAGCAGGGGCTCGACATCCGCAAGGTCTATGAGGTCATCACGGCCTCGGCCGGCAATTCGTGGATGTTCGAGAACCGCATGCCGCACGTGCTCGACGGCGACTACTCGCCGCGCAGCGCGGTCGAGATTTTCGTCAAGGATCTCGGCATAATTCAGGACATGGCGCGCAGCGCCCGCTTTCCGGTGCCGGTCTCGGCCGCAGCGCTCCAGATGTTTTTGATGACATCGGCCGCCGGCATGGGCCGCGATGACGACGCCTCGGTGGCGCGCATGTATGCGCAGGTCACCGGCGTGAAGCTCCCCGGCGACAAGTAAGAGGATTTCCAATGCCCCGTTTCGCCGCCAACCTCTCGATGATGTTCACCGAGGTGCCGTTCCTCGACCGCTTCGAAGCCGCAGCTTCAGCCGGCTTCACCGCCGTCGAATTCCTCTTTCCGTACGAGCATCCAGCCGAGGCCGTCGGCGAGCGGCTCAAGCGCAACGGCCTGACCCAGGCGTTGTTCAACCTGCCGCCGGGCGATTGGAATGCCGGCGAGAAGGGTTTTGCCGCGCTGCCGGCGCGGTTCAACGATCTCAAGGCGAGCCTCGAGACCGCGCTGCCCTATGCCAAGGCGACCGGCGTCAAGCGGCTGCACCTGATGGCGGGCATCGCCAATCGCGGCGAGCGCGTCGCGATCGAAGCCTTTTACAAATCAGTGGCATGGGCGGCGGAATTCTTCGCGCCCCACGGCATCGATATCGTGCTCGAGCCGATCAATCCGCGCAACGTGCCCGGCTACTTCCTCAACGATTTCGGCTTCGCCCGCGACCTGATCCAGGAGCTCAGGCTGCCGAACCTGAAGCTGCAGTTCGACATCTATCACTGCCAGATCATCCATGGTGACGTCACCATGCGGCTGCGCGAGATGATGCCGATCGTCGGGCACGTCCAGATCGCCAGCATTCCCTCGCGCAACGAGCCCGACGGCGAGGAGCTGAACTATGCGTTCCTGTTCGAAGAGCTCGACCGGCTCGGCTATGCCGGCTTCGTCGGCTGCGAATACAATCCGCGCGGCAAGACCACCGATGGCCTCGCCTGGTTCAAGCCCTATGCGGGAGTGAAGCCGTGACCCTCGCATTGGGCTGCATCGCCGACGACTACACCGGCGCCTCCGATCTCGCCAACACGCTGACGCGCGCGGGCTTGCGCACTGTGCAGACCATCGGCATCCCCGCCGATGATATCGCGCTGCCCGAGGTCGATGCCGTCGTGGTGTCCCTGAAGAGCCGCTCGATCGAGGCTGGCCTTGCCGTGTCGCGCGCACGCGCGGCGGACAAATGGCTGCGCGGTCGCGGTGCCGGTCACGTGCTGTTCAAGATCTGCTCGACCTTCGATTCCACCGATGCCGGCAACATCGGCCCTGTCATGGATGCCTTGCGCGCCGATTGCGGCGAGGGCGCCGTGCTGGTGACCCCGGCCTTCCCGGAGACCGGACGCACCGTCTACCAGGGCAACCTCTTCGTCGGCGCCGTACCGCTGAACGAGAGCCCGCTGAAGGACCACCCGCTCAACCCGATGCACGATTCCAATCTGGTGCGGGTGCTGGCGCGCCAGAGCAGGACGCAGATTGGCCTCGTCGACCTCGCCACCGTCACCCGCGGCGCAGATGCGGTGCGGGCGCGGCTGGCCGAGCTCGCAGGCCAGGGGATTGGGGCCGCGATCATCGACGCCGTGTTCGACCGCGACCTCGAGACCATCGGGCTCGTGGCCGCTGAACATCTTCTGTCGGTCGGCGCCTCCGGCATCGGCCTCGGGCTGGCGCGCGCGCTGGTCTCGACGGGCAAGGTCAAGTCGGCCGCGGCGGGCGGCGACACCTCCGCTGCGGTCGGCGGAGCGGCGGCGTGCCTTGCCGGAAGCTGCTCGCAGGCGACGCTCAAGCAGATCGCGAAGGCCGAAAAGGTCATGCCGGTGCTTCATCTCGACCCCGACCGTATTCTTACGGGGGCAGGCGAATCGCAGCGTGCACTGGACTGGGCGAAGCAGCGATTGACTGATGGTCCGGTGCTGATTGCATCGAGCGCGACCCCGGATCAGGTCGCAGCGCTCCAGGCACGTCACGGCCGTGACGCGGCCGGCCATGCGATCGAGCAGGCCATGGCCGATATCGCGGAAGGCCTTGTGAAATCAGGCGTTCGGCGATTGGTCGTCGCCGGCGGCGAGACCTCGGGCGCGGTCGTCGATCGGTTGAGGATTCCCGGATTTCTCGTAGGAGTGGAAATCGCCGCGGGCGTTCCGGTGCTGCGCGCGGTCGGCGCGGGAGGCGACATGCTGCTCGCTCTGAAGTCCGGCAACTTCGGTGGGCCGGAATTTTTCTCGAACGCGCTTGGGCTCATGCGCTGAGCGCAGGGCATTCTTAGTGCCTCGTTCATGCCTTTCGGGTTTCCGTACTTGTGCGGAGTCGTAGTTAACAACTGTTCAGTTGCTTTGTTGTTGGATGTTGGCGCCGCGCCCTTTCGTTGATCCATCATTTCCGGACGCGCCGCCGCGCTAACGCAAAGAGACCGATTATGTTCGCCAAGATTTCCATCCGCGCCAAGATCATCAGCGTCGTGGCGTTCCTGCTGGTCGCGATGGCCGGCATGGGCCTGCTCGCCGTCATGAAGATGCGAGCGATCAACGCCAATACGGTCGACATCACCACGAACTGGATGCCGAGCGTGCGCGTGCTCGGCGACCTGCGGGCCGGCGTGATCACCTACCGTAACGTCATTCGCGAACACATGCTGTCGGAGACGATGGAAGAAAAGCTGGCAGTCGAAAAGACGCTGGCAACCGTGATCGAGGCGAACACCAAGTTCCGCAAATCCTATGAAGGGATGATCACCTCGCCCGAAGAGCGTGCTCTGTATGACAAGTGGTCCAAGGTTTGGGAAGACTACAAGAAGGGCACGCAGGAAGTCATGGCGCTGTCGCGCCGCGATGCCAACAAGATCCCGCACGAAGCCCATGAGCTGAACACCAAGACGGTCAACAAGATCGGGCTTGAGGCCGACACCATCCTGGCCAAGGACATCGAGCTCAACACCAAGGGCGGCGACCAGGCCGCCGCCGACGCCGGCGACACCTATTATTACGCCTTCATGCTGGTCTCGATCATTCTCGGCGCAGCCGTCATCATCGGGCTCGGTGTCGGCTTCTACCTGGTCCAGGACGTTTCCAGCGGCATCAACTCGATCATCGAGCCGATGCAGGCGCTGGGCAAGGGCGACCTCTCCGCCGAGGTGCCGCACCGCGGCGAGAAGACCGAGATCGGCGCCATGGCCGACGTGCTTCAGATCTTCAAGGAGGCGCTGATTGCCAAGAAGGCCGCCGACGAGGCTGCCGCGGCCGACGCCGAAGCCAAGATCGAGCGTGGCCGCCGCGTCGACAACATCACCCGCGAATTCGAGACGATGATCGGCGAGATCGTGCAGACCGTGTCGTCGGCTTCGACCCAGCTGGAGGCTTCCGCCTCGACGCTGACCTCGACCGCCGATCGCTCGCAGCGGCTGGCGACCACGGTGGCCGGCGCGTCCGAGGAAGCCTCGACCAACGTGCAGTCGGTCGCTTCGGCGACCGAGGAGATGGCTTCCTCGGTGAGCGAGATCAGCCGTCAGGTGCAGGAATCGGCGCGCATGGCGGGCGATGCCGTCGGCCAGGCCCGCTCCACCACCGAGCGCGTCAGCGAACTCTCCAAGGCGGCCTCGCGCATCGGCGACGTCGTCGAGCTGATCAACACCATTGCCGGTCAGACCAACCTCCTGGCGCTCAACGCCACCATCGAGGCGGCGCGCGCCGGTGAAGCCGGTCGCGGCTTCGCGGTTGTTGCTTCCGAGGTAAAGGCGCTCGCGGAGCAGACGGCCAAGGCAACGGGCGAGATCGGCCAGCAGATCTCCGGCATCCAGGCCGCGACCAACGACTCCGTCGGTGCCATCAAGGAGATCTCCTCGACCATCGAGCGGCTCTCGGAAATCTCCTCGGCGATCGCCGCGGCGGTGGAAGAGCAGGGCGCGGCGACCCAGGAGATCGCCCGCAACGTGCAGCAGGCGGCCCAGGGGACGCAGCAGGTCTCCTCGAACATCACCGACGTGCAGCGCGGCGCGACCGAGACCGGCACGGCGTCCTCGCAGGTGCTTTCGGCGGCGCAGATGCTGTCCAACGACAGCACGCGCCTGAAGACCGAGGTCAGCAAATTCCTGACCAACGTCCGCGCAGCATGAGTCACATCAGCTGAGCATCGGGCGGCGCGCCCCATGGATGCGCCGCCACCCCTGCCCGTAACTTGCTCCACGGAGCGCTTCCGAGCGAAGCAGATGCCGTTTCGCGTAGATGCGCGAAACAAGAACTGAGAGCCGTGCTCCGAAGCGGAACGGCGATCGCCCTCCAGGCCGGTTGCGACAGGCCCCGCGGATCCCGCCTCAGACAGAACCTCACGCCCTTTACGTTTGGAAATGTCTCCTCGCGGCGGCTTGTACTTGCGCAATCTGCAACCGTTCCGCGTTCCGTAGTCCTACGGGCGATATGATTAATAGAACAGGTAAGTTTCTCGCGGCTAATGGTTCCGTGACTTAACAAATGTTGGAATCATTGGATGTCCCGGATTAATAACGCGCGAATTGTCACCAAGCTCGCCGTCGTCTTCGCCGCTATTTGTGCCGTGATCGGCATCAGCAGCGCGAGCGTCTACAGCTCCCTCAATACCATCGACTCCACCAACAAGATGACGGTGCACACCTACGAGGTGTTGGAGCAGCTCCAGAATGTCGTCAGCGGCATGGTCAATTCGGAAACAGGCGTGCGCGGCTATCTGGTCTCCGGCGATACCAGTTTTCTGGCCCCCTGGGAAAACGGACAAAAGGAATTCAGCGCGGCTGTCTCGGCCGTCGGATCCCTGACGTCGGACAACGCGGTCCAGCAGAAGCGCATTCAATACGTCAAGGAGCACGCGAGCGACTGGTTCTCAAACGTCGCACAGCGCGAAATCGCCTTGATGAAGGATCCGGCGACGCAGGCGAAGGCGCGCGAGCTGGAAGCCTCCGGCGCCGGCAAGAAGGCGATGGACGGTCTCCGCAAGGTCGTGCAGGAAATGGACCAGGATGAGCGCTCGCTGCTCTCCGTCCGTGCCGAGGCGTCGAACGCTGCCAGTGTTCGGGCGACCTGGACGATGGTCATCGGAGGGCTGGTGACCGTCGCGCTGTCAGTCCTGGGCGCGTTCGGCATGGTCGGCATGGTTGCCCGCCCAATCCAGCGGATCACCGGCGAGATGGGCGTTCTCGCCAAGGGCGACACAAGCGTGGAGATCTCAGGCGTCGGCCGATTGGACGAGATCGGGCACATGGCTGCGGCGGTTCAAGTCTTCAAGACGAATGCCATTGAGGTCGAACGCCTCAAGGCCGAGCAAGAGGCCACCGAGCGCCGCAACGCTGAACAGCGAAAGGCGGACATGATCCGCCTCGCCGATGATTTCGAAGGAGCTGTCGGCCAGATCATCGGAACGGTATCGTCCGCGTCGAGCCAGCTGGAAGCTTCCGCCGGCACGCTGACTGGTACGGCCGAACGCTCCCAGCAGCTGGCCACCACGGTTGCTGCCGCCTCCGAGGAAGCCTCGACCAACGTGCAGTCGGTGGCCTCGGCCACCGAGGAGATGGCCTCCTCCGTCGGTGAGATCAGCCGTCAGGTGCAGGAATCGGCCCGCATGGCCGGCGACGCCGTCGGTCAGGCCCGCGCCACCACCGAGCGCGTCAGCGAGCTGTCCAAGGCTGCCGCACGCATCGGCGATGTGGTCGAACTGATCAACACCATCGCCGGCCAGACCAACCTCCTGGCGCTGAACGCCACCATCGAGGCGGCGCGCGCCGGTGAAGCCGGGCGTGGTTTCGCGGTGGTCGCCTCCGAGGTGAAGGCGCTCGCCGAGCAGACCGCGAAAGCCACCGGCGAGATCGGCCAGCAGATCTCTGGTATCCAGCTTGCGACCAACGACTCGGTCGGCGCCATCAAGGAGATCTCCTCGACCATCGAGCGTCTGTCGGAAATCTCCTCGGCGATCGCCGCGGCGGTGGAAGAGCAGGGCGCCGCGACCCAGGAGATCGCCCGCAACGTTCAGCAGGCCGCGCAGGGCACGCAACAGGTCTCCTCCAACATCACCGACGTGCAGCGCGGCGCGACCGAGACCGGCACGGCGTCCTCGCAGGTGCTTTCGGCGGCGCAGATGCTGTCGAACGACAGCACGCGCCTGAAGACCGAGGTCAGCAAATTCCTGACCAACGTCCGAGCGGCGTAGCCATCCGCAGAGCCATCCCTCACGAAGAGCGGCGCCAAAAGCGCCGCTCTTTTATTTTCGGCCTCGGTATCGGGGTGTCCCTTACAGGTAGCATCATGGGGAAGTACCCGTATAGCTACGGGAACCCGGTTTCATGGATAGTTAAATTCACTTTATGAGAATGGCGCAAAGACGACTCGAACAGCGGCCGTCCGAATTGGAATGAACACGTAGTCAATTCATTTGGGAGGCCCCAATGCGCAAGAATTTCCCTGTTACCCAGGTTGAATATCCTGTCAGCGACGAGACGCTGATCGTCTCCCGCACCGACCTCAAGGGCAAGCTCACCTATTTCAACGAGGACTTCCTCGCCGCCGCCGGCTTCACCTCGGACGAGCTGATGGGCCAGCCGCACAACATCGTCCGTCATCCCGACATGCCGCCGGAGGCGTTCGACAATCTCTGGGACACGCTGAAGGCGGGGAAGCCCTGGCTCGGCGCGGTGAAGAACCGCCGCAAGAACGGCGACTTCTACTGGGTGCTGGCGACGGCCTCGCCGATCCGCGAGAACGGCGAGGTCAAGGGCTATACCTCGATCCGCACCAGGCTGCCGGCCGACCAGCGCAAGCTCGCTGAAGAAGTCTACGCGGCGATCCGCGAGAAGAAGTCGCACGGCTATCGCATCGATGCCGGCATCATCCGCCGCCGCTCGTGGCTCGACCGCTTCGGCGTCTTCACCAAGACGCTGAGGGCGCGTCTCGTCACAACGATGGCGCTCCAGGCGCTGTTCATGCTGGCGCTCGGCGTCGGCGGTGCGCTGTTCACCTCCGGTTCGACCAGCTTGACGCTGGCGCTGCTGGCCCTCGTCGGCGCGGCCATGGTCGGCTTTGCCGGCCTTGCCACCATGCGGGCGATCCAGGGCCCGATGCAGCAGCTCAATGACACGCTGGTCAACCTCGTGCAGGACAAGCTCGACAATCGCATCGTCATCGAGCGCGACGACGAGATCGGGGAAGCGTTGCGCAACCTCCAGACCGTGCAAACCATCGTCCGCTTCAGCCGCGACGAGGTGCAGGCGGTCCAGCGCCGCGCCGAGACCCAGCGCAAGGCCGACATGACCAGGCTCGCCGACGGCTTCGAGGCCGCGATCGGCGAGATCGTCGAGACCGTTTCGTCGGCCGCGACCGAGCTCGAAGCGTCGGCCTCGACCCTGTCCTCGACCGCAGGCCGGGCGCAGGAACTGGCCACGGTGGTGGCATCGGGGTCCGAGGAGGCTTCTGCCAACGTGCATTCGGTGGCGTCGGCGGCCGAGGAGATGTCGTCTTCGGTGCGCGAGATAAGCCGGCAGGTGCAGGATTCGTCCCGGATCGCCAGTGAGGCGGTCAATCAGGCGCACGCCACCACCGAACGCGTCAGCGAATTGTCGCGAGCAGCATCCCGGATCGGCGACGTCGTCGAGCTCATCAACGCCATCGCCGGCCAGACCAACCTGCTGGCGCTGAACGCGACCATCGAAGCGGCGCGGGCCGGCGAAGCCGGCCGCGGCTTCGCGGTGGTTGCCTCCGAGGTGAAGGCGCTCGCCGAGCAGACCGCCAAGGCCACCGGCGAGATCGGCCAGCAGGTCGGCGGCATCCAGGCGGCGACCGAGGAGTCGGTCAGCGCCATCAGCGAGATCAGCGGCACGATCGCGCGTCTGTCCGAGATCTCCTCGGCGATCGCGGCAGCGGTGGAAGAGCAGGGCGCGGCCACCCAGGAGATTGCCCGCAACGTGCAGCAGGCCGCCCAGGGCACCCAACAGGTGTCGTCCAATGTCGGCGACGTCCAGCGTGGCGCGTCCGAGACCGGCTCGGCCTCCTCGCAGGTGCTGTCGGCAGCGCAGATGCTGTCGCGCGATTCCGACCGGCTCAAGCTCGAGGTCGGCAAGTTCCTGAATTCGGTCCGGGCGGCCTAGCGGCCGTTCGCATGGCTGCGATGTCGGTTTTGCAGTGCGGTAGCAGGGAATTGAATGCAGGATAGTTCTGGTTATTAGCCTTTCCTGCGGTGCTCGGGTAAAGGGGAAACAGGATCCCCGTGGGGGCGGATTCCGTATCCCTGCCTGAGCTGGAATTGCCTGACGAATGATTGCTCTGGTCCGTATTGCCCTGAGCCGGCCCTACACGTTTGTCGTGCTCGCGCTGCTGCTCCTGATCATCGGACCGCTGGCGGCGCTGCGGACGCCGACGGACATCTTTCCCGAGATCCGCATCCCCGTGATCGGCGTGGTCTGGCAGTATACCGGCTTGCCGCCGGACCAGATGTCGGGCCGCATCACCACGCCGTTCGAGCGCTCGCTGACGACCACGGTCAACGACATCGAGCACATCACGGCCAATTCCTACAACGGCTTTGGCATCGTCAAGATCTTCTTCCAGCCGACCGTCGACATCCGTACCGCCAACGCCCAGGTCACCGCGATCTCGCAGACGCTCTTGAAGCAGCTGCCGCCCGGCGCGACGCCGCCCTTGATCCTGAACTACTCCGCCTCGACCGTGCCGATCATCCAAGTGGCGCTGTCGGGCGAGGGGCTGACCGAGCAGAACCTCGCCGACATCGGCATCAACCAGCTGCGCACGCCGCTGGTCACCGTACCGGGAGCTGCGATCCCCTATCCGTTCGGCGGCAAGCAGCGCCAGGTCCAGATCGACCTTGACCCCACCGCGCTCCAGGCCCGCGGCCTGTCCGGCCAGGACGTTGCCAATGCGCTGGCCGCGCAGAACCTGATCACGCCGGTCGGCACCCAGAAGATCGGCCAGTTCGAATACAACATCCAGCTCAACAACTCGCCGCTTCGGATCGACGAGCTCGGCAATCTGCCGATCAGGACCGTCAACGGCGCCATGGTCTATGTGCGCGACGTCGCGACCGTGCGTGACGGCAATCCGCCGCAAACCAATATCGTCCACGTCGACGGCAATCGTTCGGTGCTGATGATGGTGCTGAAAGCGGGCGCGACCTCGACGCTCGATATCATCGCCGGCATCAAGCAAAAGGTCATCGACGTCAAGGACCAGATGCCGGATGCGCTGAAGATCGGCTTCATCGGCGACCAGTCGGTGTTCGTCCGCGGCGCGATCCAGGGTGTTGCCTTCGAAGGCGTGATCGCGGCGCTGCTGACCAGCGTCATGATCCTCCTGTTCCTCGGCAGCTGGCGCTCGACCATCATCATCGCGGTCTCGATCCCGCTCTCGGTGCTAGGGGCCATCATCATGCTGTCAGCGATCGGCGAGACGCTGAACATCATGACGCTCGGCGGCCTTGCGCTGGCGGTCGGCATCCTCGTCGACGACGCCACCGTGACGATCGAGAACATCAACTACCATCTCGAGCAGGGCAAGCCGGTCGAGCAGTCGATCCTCGACGGCGCCAACCAGATCGTGACGCCGGCCTTCGTCTCGCTGCTCTGCATCTGCATCGTGTTCGTGCCGATGTTCTTCCTCACCGGCGTTGCGCGCTTCCTGTTCGTGCCGATGGCGGAAGCGGTGATGTTCGCGATGATCTGGTCGTTCATCCTGTCGCGCACGCTGGTGCCGACCATGGCGAAATATCTGCTGCAGCCGCACGTCCATCACGAGGGCGAGCCGCCGAAATCGCGCAATCCCTTGGTCTGGTTCCAGCGCGGCTTCGAGAAGCGGTTCGAGCGCATTCGCGGCGGCTATCATGATTTTCTCGGGCTGGCGCTGGCGCACCGCGGAATCTTCGTGATCGGATTCCTCTGCGTGGTCGGCGCGTCGTTCGCGCTGGTGCCGTTTCTCGGGCGCAACTTCTTCCCCGCGGTCGATGCCGGCAACATCCTGATGCATGTCCGCACGCAAGTGGGCACGCGCGTCGAGGAGACCGCCAACCAGCTTGCCGACGTGCAGAAGGCGGTGCGCAAGCTCGTCCCGGGCGAGATCGAGACCATGACCGACAACATCGGCATGCCGATCTCCGGCATCAACATGACCTACAACAACACCGGCGTGATCGGCCCGCAGGACGGCGACATCCAAATCAAGCTGAAGGAAGGCCACAAGCCGACTGAGGAGCACGTGAAGGTGCTGCGCGAGCAGCTGCCGCGGCTGTTCCCGGGCGTCAGCTTCTCGTTCCTCCCCGCCGACATCGTCAGCCAGATCCTGAATTTCGGCGCGCCGGCGCCGATCGACCTTCAGATCCGCGGCGCCAACATCAGCGCGAACTTCGCTTACGCCAACAATCTGCTGGCAAAGGTCCGGCGCATTCCCGGCGTCGCCGACGCGCGCATCCAGCAATCGCCGAGCAATCCGACCTTCAACATCGATGTCGACCGCACCCGCGCGCAATATGTCGGCCTGACCGAGCGCGACGTTACCAACAGCCTCGTGGTCAATCTCGCGGGCTCCTCGCAGGTCGCGCCCACCTATTATCTCAATCCGGATAACGGCGTGTCCTACTCGATCGTGATGCAGACGCCGCAATACCAGATCGATTCGCTCAGCGCGCTGCAGACGCTGCCGATCACGGCGGCAGGCAATGCCCAGTCGCCGATCCTCGGCGGCATCGCCGACATCAAGCGCTCGATCTCGAGCGCCGTGGTGTCGCAATACGACATCCAGTCGATGGTGCAGATCTTTGCCACGACCTCGGGCCGCGATCTCGGTGCCGTCTCCAACGACATCCGCCAGCTGATCGCCGACACCGCCAAAGAGGTGCCGAAGGGCTCGTCCGTGGTGCTGCTGGGCCAGGTGCAGACCATGAACAGCGCCTTCACCGGCCTTCTGTTCGGCCTGCTCGGCGCCGTCGTGCTGATCTACTTGCTGATCGTCGTGAACTTCCAGTCCTGGTCCGATCCGTTCGTGATCATCAGCGCATTGCCGGCGGCGCTCGCCGGCATCGTCTGGATGCTCTTCACCACCCAGACCACGCTCTCGGTGCCCGCGCTGACCGGCGCCATCATGTGCATGGGCGTTGCCACCGCCAACAGCGTGCTGGTGATCTCGTTTGCCCGCGAGCGTTACGAGGAACTCGGCGATCCCATTGCCGCGGCGCTCGAAGCCGGCTTCGTCCGGTTCCGCCCGGTGCTGATGACCGCGCTCGCCATGATCATCGGCATGGCGCCGATGGCCTTGGGGCTGGGCGAGGGCGGCGAGCAGAACGCACCGCTCGGCCGCGCCGTGATCGGCGGCCTGATCTTTGCAACCTTCGCCACGCTGATGTTTGTTCCCGTGGTGTTCAGCATGGTCCACAAGAAACAGGGCGCCAAAGGTGCCGCCTTATTGGAGACTCCGCATGTCGCCCACTGAATCCCGCGTCCCGGTGTCGCACCGGAAACTGGGCATTTTCGGCGTGGTGGCGCTGATTGCGGCAGGCCTCGTCGTCGGCACCGGCATCCGGGCCCGCGAGGAGCAGGGCTCCAAGCTGAAGGAATGGACCGACGACCAAGCCGTTCCCAGCGTCGCAGTGACCCAGCCCAACGCCAAGGCGCTCAACTCGACCATCGACCTGCCGGGGCGGCTCGAGGCCTATTATCGCGCGCCGATCTTCGCCCGCGTTCCCGGCTATCTCAAAAGCTGGAGCGCCGATATCGGCGCCCGCGTCAAGGCCGGCCAGGTGATCGCCGAGATCGAGGCGCCGGACCTCGACCAGCAGCTGTTGCAGGCTAGAGCCGACCTCGCCAGCCAGCAGGCCAGCGCGCGGCTGTCGGAAGCGACCCTCAATCGCCGCAAGACGCTGGTCGCCTCCAATTTCGTCTCCGCCCAGGAGATCGACGAGCGCACCGCCGATCTCTCCAACAAGAACGCCGCGGTCCGCTCGGGCCAGGCCAATGTCGAGCGGCTGGAGGCACTCGCCGGCTACAAGAAGATCACCGCGCCGTTCGACGGCGTCGTCACCGCGCGCGACACCGACGTCGGCGCGCTGATCAATTCCGGCGGCGGCTCGGGCCCGGCGATGTTCGTGGTCTCCGACATCACCAAGCTGCGCGTCTACATCAACGTGCCCCAGAACTACGTGCCCGCCATCAAGATGGGCGCCAAGGCCACCATCACGCTGCCGGAATATCCGAACCGGAATTTCCAGGCGACGGTGGAGGCGTCTTCACAAGCTGTGGACGTCGCCTCCGGCACCACCCGGATGCAGCTTGTCCTGGACAATTCAAATGGCGAGCTGATGCCCGGCGGCTATGCCAGCGTGAAGCTCAACCTGCAACGCGACTCCGCGCCGCTCAGCATTCCCGCCAGTGCGTTGATCTTTAACGGCAGCGGCCTGCGCGTTGCCACCGTCGGTGCCGACGACAAGGTGCTGTTCAAGACCGTGACGATCGCCCGCGACCTCGGCAAGGAAATCGAGCTTGCTTCCGGCATTGCGCCCGATGACCGCGTCATCTCCGCCCCGCCGGACGGCCTCTCCGACGGCGATGCGGTGCGTGTGGTTGGCCCCGGTACCAAGGGCAAGCCCGCGACCGCGTCGGAGAAGCAGCCGCCGAAGAGCTAGAGCGCTCTCGTGCCCCGGACGCAGCGCGGCACGAAGTGATGCGCTGCTGAGCCGGGGCCCATCTCTCCTCGCTGAATCCTATAGCTTTCTGGGTCCCGGCTCTGCGAAGCGGCATTGCATGCCGCATCGCGTCCGGGACACGAGTAGCGAGCTACGCCACCCGCCACTCCGGCACGCCGTCCGCGGCCATCGCGATCTCGCCGAGCGAGCCCACCGGCGTGCGATCCATGTTCAGCAGGTGCGCCAGCGTCGCACTATCGCCCGCCGGAATCCGCGCCAGCGTCCGCTGGTCGGCTTCCGTGCGCAGCATCACCACGCCGTGCTCGACATCGCCGCCACGGCCATAGAGCACGGTAAAGCTCTCCACCTTGCCCTTGCCCGAGGCCTCGTCAACGAACTCCGGCGCCGCGCGCTTGTTACGATCAGCCTCGCCTTGCACGCTCGTCTCCTGCGCCAGCGCCTCGCGCGGCGGCGCCTTCGACACAACCAGCGCATGGTGCTTGGTGACGAAGCCGCCCTGTCCGTAGAGCAGGCCGAGCTTGTCGCCACCACGCACCCGCCGCACCATCGCGCAGGCCGCATGCGTCATGTAGGTGTTGAGCGGCGCGCCGAAGAAGGTGAGGCCGCCGGTCACCGTCGGCTGCACGTCGGCGGAAAGGCCGAGCGTCCGCCGTGCCATCTTGGGCACGCAAGGAAAGCAGCTGTAGAGTTCGATCGCATCGAATATCTTGCCATCGCCGCCGGCGAGATCCATCACGGCCTTCAGCACCGCGTTCTGCGCGTGGCTCTCGTAAAACTGGTCGCGCAAGAGGTAGTCGCGCGGCTCCTCCGCCGAGGCGCCGCCGAGCGGATAGACCACCTTCTCCTCGGCAATGCCGAGCGCGCGCGCCTTGGCGAGGCTCGTGAGCAGCAGCGCGCCGCCCATGTTGACGCTGGGGTTGGCGACCATCAGCTTGTTGTAGGGCCATGCGATCAGCCGGTTGTCCGCCGTCGGCGTCGTGATCTCCTCCGGCGCGTAACGCCGCTTCAGCCAGGCGTTTGGATTTCGCGCGGCGGCGTCCGAATAGCGCGACCACAGCATGCCTGATTCCGCCATGGCTTCGCGCGGCGTCTGGCCCCAATGCGCGGAGGAGGCGGCCTCATAGAACGGATAGACCGTGACGGGCCGGAACACGCCGAGCTTCACGGCGAGGGGCTTCTGGAACGCCGCGCCGCGCTTGGGCTCCTCGACGTCATGGGCGAACGGCGTCCATGGCAGCTTGGTGCCGGTGCGCTCGGCCTTGGTCGCGGTCGACTGCGCCTCGGCGCCGCAGACCGCCGCGACGCTGCATTCGCCGCGCGCGATGCGTTTTGCGGCTTCGTGGATGTAGCGGATCGGGCTCTCGCCGCCGACCGGGCCGTAATAGCAATGCGCCGGCGTGACGCCGAGGCGCTGCGCCAGCAGCTTCTCCGGATCGCGATAGCGCCAGCTGAGGAAGTTGACGACGTCGAGCGACTGCACCTCGCCGAGCAGCTTTGCGCCCGCGTCTGCCTCGGCACGCAGTAAGGCCTGTTCGAGCAGATCGAGCGGCTCGAGGCCGATGGTGATCTCCGTGGGGCGGTCGACGATCTCGCCGATTCCAACGATGACGGGGATGCGGTCTTCGGGGATTTTGGTCTTGGTCATTGCTTCTTGCTTTACGATTTGAACCTCAGCCACGCCGTCGTCCTTCGAGGCTCGCTGCGCCGTGCTATGCACCGCGCTGCTCGCACCTCAGGATGACGGCTACGGAGTAAACGTCATCCTGAGGTGCGAGCCGAGCCACGCTTGCGGCGCTTGGCGAGCCTCGAAGGATGGGCCGCGAACACGCCGCCAGCCACACACACAGTCACTCCGCCACCAGCGCATTCATGTGCTCGACGGCTTCGGCGAACTCCTCCTTGAATTCCTGCACCACCGCGCCGGCCGACTTCACGCTGTCAATGAGCCCGACGCCCTGGCCCACGAAGTAGCCGACGAGGTCGCGCGCCCTCGCGTTGCCGCTTGCGGCCGCACGATCGATCGCGTGGAAGGCGTCGCGGCTGATGATGCTTTGCAGCGGCATCGGCAGCGCGCCGGGGCTGTCGGGCGCGCGGTCCCAGGCATCGGTCCAGACCGAACGGAGCTGCCGCGCCGGCTTGCCGGTGCGGCCCTTCGAGCGGATCGCATCGCGCGAGGACGCCGCGATCATCTTCTCGCGAAAAATCTCCGTGGTCTCGGCCTCGACGGTGGCGAGCCATACCGAGCCGGTCCAGGCACCGGCCGCGCCCATCGCCATGCAGGCCGCCATCTGCCGCCCGGTCATGATGCCGCCGGCGGCCAGCACCGGCACGTCGCGGATCGGCTTGATCGCCTTGATCACCTCCGGCACCAGCACCATGGTCGAGACCTCGCCGCAATGGCCGCCGGCCTCGGTGCCTTGCACCACGAGGATGTCGACGCCGGCCGCGACCTGGCGCAGCGCGTGCTCCTTGGCGCCGACTAGCGCAGCCACCGGTACGTTGTGCTTTTTCCCCATCTCGATCATCGCCTTCGGCGGCACGCCCAGCGCATTGGCGATCAGGCGGATCGGATGATTGAAGGAGACCTCGAGCAGCTCCAGCGCCGTCTTGGCATCGAACGGCTGCGGCTGGTTATCGGCCACTTCAGTGGTGGTCAGCTCGATATCGTACTTCTTGAGGAGATCTCGCGTGTAGTCGCGGTGCTGCTGCGGCACCCGCGCTTCCAGGCTCTTCCAAGTGACGTCCTTCTCGCCCGCGGTCGAGATGTTCTCGGGGATCAGCACGTCGATGCCGTACGGTTTTCCGTCGACGTGGTCGTCGATCCATTTCAATTCGCGTTCGAGCGTATCGGGCGTGTGCGCGGTGGCGCCCAGCACACCAAATCCGCCGGCGCGGCTGACCGCGGCAACGACGTCGCGGCAATGGCTGAAGGCGAGCAGCGGGAACTCGATGCCCAGCATGTCGCAGATCGGCGATTTCATGGCTCTCTCCCGGCGGCCGTTGCGACGACGCTAGTCCATCGTCATCCGCGATGCCACGCCGGATTCGGCCGTGCATCTTGCGTGTAGACGCCACGCGGCAACCAGCCATTCCGCTGCACAAAATAAGCCGGCGGACCTCGTCCGATTTGCCTCTTGCGCTTTCGCAGCCTTGAGAGAATGCTCGCATCCAACAACAGAAAGCAGAAAAGGGAGCGCCAAGCGATGTCGCCAGCACAAGCGGGTCGGTCCGAGGCCACCGAAGCCTACGACGTGGTCGTCGTCGGCGCAGGGTTTGCCGGCATGTACATGCTGCACCGCCTGCGCGGTCTCGGCTTTTCGGCGCGCGTCTACGAGCAGGGCGGCGGCGTCGGCGGCACCTGGTACTGGAATCGCTATCCGGGTGCGCGCTGCGACGTCGAGAGCATGCAATATTCCTACTCGTTCTCGGAGGAGCTCCAGCAGGAATGGGACTGGAGCGAGCGCTACGCGCCGCAACCGGAGATCTTGAAATACGCCAACCACGTCGCCGACCGTTTCGATCTCCGCCGCGACATCCAGTTCGACACGCGCGTGGAGCGCGCGATGTTCGATGAACATGCAAAACGCTGGTCGGTGACAACATCCGGCGGCAAGACGGTGCAGGCGCAATTCGTCGTGCTCGCCACCGGCTGCCTGTCCAACGCGCGCAAGCCCGACATCAAGGGCCTCGAGAAATTCAAGGGCCCCGTCTATCACACCGGCAACTGGCCGCACGAAGACGTCGACTTCACGGGCTTGCGCGTCGGCCTGATCGGCACGGGATCGTCGGGCATCCAGTCTGCGCCCGTCATCGCCGGGCAGGCAAAGCATCTCACGGTGTTCCAGCGCACGGCGAATTTCTCGATCCCCGCCCGCAACGCCGCGTTGACCGACGAGGAGCGCGAGACATTCCGCAAGAAATATCCGGAGATCCGCCGGTTCGCGCGCGAGGTCGCGCGCAACGGCATCTATGCCGAGCAGCCCGATCGCGGCGCGCTCGACGACAGTGACGATGTCAGGGCCGGCAAGTACGCGGCGCGCTGGGAGCGCGGCGGGCTGACCTTCATGTATGTCTACAACAATCTCGGCCTCGACCGGACCGCGAACGACACGGCGGCCAACTTCGTGCGCGGCAAGATCGCGGAGATCGTGAAGGATCCCGCAACCGCAAAGCTGCTGCAGCCGAACAGCCATCCGATCGGCACCAAGCGCATCTGCGTCGACACCGATTATTTCGCGACCTTCAACCGCCCGAACGTCTCGCTGGTCGACATCAAGGCAAATCCGATCGAGGAGATCACTGCGAATGCCGTCCGCGTTGCAGGCGTGGACCACGAGGTCGATGCGCTGGTGATGGCGACGGGTTTTGACGCCATGACCGGCTCGGTCGCCAAGATCGACATCACCGGCCGCGGCGGGCTAACGCTGAACCGGAAATGGGAGGAGGGGCCAAAGACCTATCTCGGCCTGATGAGTGCGGGCTTTCCCAACCTCTTCATCATCACCGGCCCCGGCAGCCCGTCGGTGCTGTCGAACATGATCGTCTCGATCGAGCAGCATGTCGACTGGATCGCCGACTGCCTTCTCCATATGCGCCAGAACGGCCTTGCCACGATGGAGGCGGGCCGGGAGGCCGAGGAGAAGTGGGTGGCGCATGTCAACGAGGTCGCCAGCGGCACGCTCTATCCGCAGGCCAATTCCTGGTACATGGGCGCCAACATCCCCGGCAAGCCACGCATCTTCATGCCCTATATCGGCGGCGTCGGCGTCTACCGCCGGATCTGCAACGAGGTCGCCGCCAAGGGATATGAGGGGTTTGTGATGGAGGCCGAGGCGCCGCCGCTCCGGCTGGCCACAGGCCAGGTTGCATGACGCCGCCTTCAGGCCCGCGCCGGACGCAGAGCCGGCGGGGCTTGCCATCTTCCGCTGGCGGGCTAATTAATGCAGACGCATCTTTCCGCCGGAGCCCCCGCATGACCGACGCCCCCGCCTACGTGCCGCCCAAAGTCTGGACCTGGAACAAGGAGAATGGCGGGCAGTTCGCCAGCATCAACCGCCCCATCGCCGGCCCCACCCACGACAAGGAGCTGCCGGTCGGCAAGCATCCCCTCCAGCTCTATTCGCTGGCGACGCCGAACGGCGTGAAGGTGACGGTGATGCTGGAGGAGCTGCTGGCGCTCGGCCACAAGGGGGCCGAATACGACGCCTGGCTGATCAAGATCGGCAACGGCGACCAGTTCGGCAGCGGCTTTGTCGAGATCAACCCGAACTCGAAAATCCCCGCGCTGATGGATCGTTCGGGGCCGGAGCCGATCCGGGTATTCGAATCCGGCTCGATCCTGTTCTACCTCGCCGAGAAGTTCGGCGCCTTCCTGCCGAAGGAGATCAAGGCCCGCACGGAGGCCATGTCCTGGCTGTTCTGGCAGATGGGCAGCGCGCCCTATCTCGGCGGCGGCTTTGGCCATTTCTACGCCTACGCGCCGTTCAAGATCGAATACGCCATCGATCGCTTCGCGATGGAGGTCAAGCGCCAGCTCGACGTGCTCGACCGTCGCCTCGCCGACAACGAGTACCTCGCCGGCAAGGACTACACGATCGCCGACATGGCGGTGTGGCCGTGGTACGGCGCGCTCGCCAAGGGGCTGGTCTACGGCGCCGGCGAATTCCTGTCGGTGCAGGATTACAAGAACGTGCAGCGCTGGACCGACCAGATCGCGCAGCGCCCCGCCGTGAAGCGCGGCCGCATGGTCAACCGCATCTCCGGCGATCCCGCCAGCCAGCTCCACGAGCGCCACGACGCCTCCGATTTCGAGACGAAGACCCAGGACAAGATCGCGCCCGCGACGTAATTGCTTTCGCCGCTCCCCGCTTGCGGAGAGAGGCCGACGCGCGCGCGTGCGGCGGGTGAGGGGGAGCAGATATCGCAGGGTGGGCAAAGCGAAGCGTGCCCACGAAAATCATGTGACCTGGCAAGATTGGTGGGCACGGCGCAAACGCGCCTTTGCCCACCCTACCGATCCTCCCGAGCAGGGAAGAGGCGAAGCCTCACGCCATGCTCAGCTCATGGCGTCCCACCACCATCCAGTGCACCTCGTCCGGACCGTCGGCAAAGCGCAGATGCCGCACGTCCTGGTACATCTCGGCGAGCGGGGTCCAGTGCGAGATGCCGGTGGCGCCGTGCATCTGGATCGACTGGTCGATGATCTTGCAGGCCCGCTCGGGCACCATGGCCTTGACCATGGAGACCCAGACGCGGGCCTCCTTGTTGCCGAGCACGTCCATGGCCTTCGCCGCCTTCAGCACCATCAGCCGCATCGCCTCGATCTCGCAGCGCGCCTGCGCGATGATCTGCATGTTGCCGCCGAGATGGGCGATCTTCTTGCCGAAGGCTTCGCGGGTGAGGCCACGCTGCACCATCAGGTCGAGCGCCTTCTCGGCCTTGCCGATGGTGCGCATGCAGTGATGGATGCGGCCCGGGCCGAGGCGGAGCTGCGAGATCTCGAAGCCGCGACCTTCGCCGAGCAGCATGTTCTCCTTCGGCACGCGCACATTGTTGAAGCGCATGTGCATGTGGCCGCGCGGCGCATGATCCTGGCCGAACACGTACATCGGCCCGAGCACCTCGACGCCCGGCGTATCGCGCGGCACCAGGATCTGCGATTGCTGCTTGCTCGGCGGCGCGTCCGGATTGGTCTTCACCATCACGATGAGGATCTTACAGCGGGGATCGCCGACGCCGGAGATGTAGTACTTCTCGCCGTTGATGACCCATTCGTCGCCGACCAGCTTTGCGGTGGTCGAGATGTTCTTGGCGTCCGAGGAGGCGACGTTCGGCTCGGTCATGACATAGGCGGAGCGGATCTCGCCGTTGAGCAGCGGCTTCAGCCACTTATCCTTCTGCTCCTTGGTGCCGACACGCTCCAGCACCTCCATGTTGCCGGTATCAGGCGCCGAGCAGTTCATGGTCTCGGAGGCCAGTGGGCTCTTGCCGAGCTCGGCGGCGATATAGGCATAGTCGAGATTCTTCAGGCCCTGGCCGGTCTCGTCGTCGGGCAGGAAGAAGTTCCAGAGACCTTCCTTCTTGGCCTTGTTCTTGGCGACCTCGAGCACCTCCAGCTGCTTCGGCGTGAAGCTCCAGCGATCCTGCTTGCCTTCGCCCGCCTTGGCGAACTCGATCGACATCGGCTCGACGGTGTCGCGGATGAATTTTTTTACGTGGTCGTAGAGCGGCCGGACCTGGTCCGACATCCTGAGGTCGTTGAGCTCGTCGCCGGGGTTGAGGGTGTAGTTGGTGGTGCGGGGAATGTAGGCGTGTTTTGTCATTGTTCCTCCCGGGGGCACTGAGATCGCGTTGAAGGTGAGAATAGTCGCAGCGCCACGAAAGTGCGAGCGCGTATTTTCCCGCGCGAGCCATGCCATGCGATGGAATTTCGCGAGGCGTTTGAAATGTTGTTTGAATGGTGATGAAGGGACGCGGCGTTCGGGCCGCATTCTCCGCTGTCATCGCCCGGCGAAGACCGGGCGATCCAGTACTCCGAGACAGCAGCGATTGAGCCGATAGGTCTCGGCGTACTGGATGCCCCGGTCAGGCCGGGGCATGACAGCGGTGGTTGCCGCTCAGCTAGTTCGCCATCCGGTGCATCGCGCAGATCTTGTTGCCGTCGAGGTCGCGCAAATAGGCGAGATACAGCTTGTTGCCCGCGCCCTCGCGGATGCCGGGCGGATTTTCGATCGGCGTTCCGCCGGCGGCAACGCCCGCGGCGTGCCATCTGTCGACCTGCTCGGGCGAGTTGGCGGCGAAGCCGATGGTACCGCCGTTCGCGCAGGTTGCCGGCTCGCCGTTGATCGGTTTCGTCACCGAGAACACACCGGTCCTGGTGATGTAGAAGATGCGGTGGCCGTCGACTTTGGCCGGGCGAACTTCGAGCGTGCTCAGCAGCTGGTCGTAGAACGTCTTGGCCTTGTCGAGGTCGTTGGTGCCGATCATGACGTGTGAGAACATTTGCCCATTCCCCTCATTCTGTAGCCCGGATGGAGCGTAGCGAAATCCGGGTCTTGCTTACTTACAGAAAGCCCCGGATTGCGCTGCGCTCCATCCGGGCTACAAGAATCAGAACGCCGTATAGCCGCCGTCGATCACGAACGTATCGGCGGTGTGATACGACGAGGCCTTGCTCATCAGATACACCGCGATGCCGCCGAAATCGCTCGGCTCACCGAAGCGGCGCTGCGGAATGCGCGGCATCACGTTGGCGACGAATTTCTCGTTGCCCATGAGACCCGCGGTCATGTCGCTCTTGATCCAGCCGGGCAGGATCGCATTCGCGGTGACGCCGTGGCGCGCCAGCTCGACGCCGAGCGCGCGCACCAGCGCGTTGATCGCGGCCTTGGTCGCCGCATAATGCTCGTTGCGCGCGGTGCCGAAGATCGAGGCGAGGCTCGAAGTCGCAACCAGCCGGCCGAAGGGATCGCCGGCGCCGGCCCGGTCGACCATATGTCGCGCGGCCGCCTGGAACGCGTGAAACACACCGTCCAGATTGGTCGCGAACATCGAGCTCCATTCCTCCTCGGTGCGGTCGATGAAGGAGCGCCGTCCGCCGCCGCCGATGCCGGCATTGGCGAAGCAGCCGTCGACCCGGCCGAAGGCATCGATCGTTGCCTTCATGGCCGCGTTGACGGAGGCGGGATCGGTGACGTCGCAGACGCGGGTCTCGACCTTGCCTGAAAGCCCCGCCATGCTCGCGGCAGCAGTCTTGTTCTTGTCAGCATTGCGGCCCCAGATCGAGACGTTGCAGCCCTGGCCGGCGAGGGCCTGCGCGATGCCGAGCCCGATGCCACCATTGCCGCCGGTGACCACGGCGACGCGGCCGGAGAGATCGAAAAGGTTCATGGCGCGTCTCCCGTGTTTTTGGTGAGGCTTTTCGTATGCCGCGCATCAGCCGGTGCGCGCAAGATCATGCGATATGACGGTGGGGTATGCTTGTCCCACCATGGACAAGACCGCGCCAAAAATCAAATATGCGGGCCGGCAAAACTAAATTCCGGTCTGCGAAACATCGCCGGCCGCAACCGACGAGGAAACCATGCAGTTCAAACATGTCACGCTCGATTTCGATGGCTCGGTCGCGATCCTCCGGCTGGACCATCAGGAGGTGATGAACGCGGTTTCCGTGGACATGCTCGGCGGCCTCGCCGAGGCGCTCGACACGATCGAGGAAAAGAAGGACGAGGTGCGCTGCGTCGTGCTGACCGGCGCGGGGCGGGCGTTCTGCACGGGTGCGAATCTGCAAGGTCGCAACAATCAATCGAAGAAGACAAAGGCCGGCCTGACACTGGAAACCGGCTTTCATCCGTTCCTGCGCCGCATCCGCAATCTGCATTGCCCGATCATCACCGCGGTCAATGGCCCGGCGGCGGGCGCCGGCATGAGCTTCGCGCTGCTCGGCGACATGATCTTGTGCGCGCGTTCCTCTTACTTCCTGCAGGCGTTCCGCCGCATCGGTCTCGTGCCGGATTGCGGCTCGACCTGGCTGCTGCCGCGCCTGGTCGGCCGCGCCCGTTCGATCGAATTGTCGCTGATGGGCGAGCGGCTGCCGGCCGAGAAGGCGCTGGAATGGGGCCTCGTCAATCGCGTCTATGACGACGGCGTGCTGATGGAGGAGGCGATGAAGCTCGCGCGTGATCTCGCCAGCGGTCCGACGGTGGCGCTGTCGCTGATTCGCAAGCTCTATTGGGATAGCCCGGAAAATTCCTTCGAGGACCAGCTCAATCTCGAATTCCAGTGCCAGCTTCGCGCCGGTGACACCCAGGATTTCCGCGAGGGTGTCGGCGCCTTCCTGGAGAAGCGGCCCGCGCAGTTCCAAGGAAAATGATCGAGGCGGAGCTTTCGCGCAGCGTTCAGCGCTGGTGTCCGGGCGCGACCGGCGTCACTGGTGCGGCAAAGCTGTCCGGCGGCGCCAGCCAGGAGACGTGGCGCTTCGACATCACCCATCCCGACGGGCCGATCGGCGCGATCCTGCGGCGCTCGCCGAAGGGATATGGTGCAGCACCAACGCGTGCGGCGGGCCTTGCCGCCGAAGCGCAATTGATGCAGCTCGCCTTCGAGGCGGGCGTGCCGTCGCCGCGCGTGATGCATGTGCTGAGCGCTGAGGATGATCTCGGCACCGGCTTCATCATGCAGCGGGTGGAAGGCGAGACCATCGCGCGCAAGATTCTTCGCGATGAGGAGTTTGCGGCGGCGCGGCCACTGCTCGCGCGGCAGATCGGCGGCATTCTCGCGGGCTTGCACAGGCTGCCGCAAGACAAATTGCCGGAGCTGCGGAGTCGCGGAGCGACCCAGGAGATCTCCGAGTTCGACCGCGACTACCGCAGCCTGAACTGGCCAAAGCCCGTGTTCGAGCTGGCCTTGCGCTGGCTGCGCGATCACGATCCCGGCCCCTCAGTCGAGACCACGCTGGTGCACGGCGATTTCCGCAACGGCAATCTCATCATCGGTCCGGACGGCGTGCGCGCTGTGCTCGACTGGGAGCTCGCTCATCTCGGCGACCCCATGGAGGATCTCGGCTGGGTCTGCGTCAACTCCTGGCGCTTTGGCGAGATCGACAAGCCCGTCGGCGGTTTTGGCACGCGCGATGAACTGTTCGCGGGCTACGAGGCCGCCGGCCGCAAGGTCGATCCCGCGCGCGTCAAGTTCTGGGAAGTGATGGGGACGCTGCGCTGGGGCATCATGTGCGGCGGCATGATGCAGCGTTTTCGCGAGAGCCCCGATCACTCCATGGAACGCGCCATGATCGGCCGGCGCGCCAGCGAAACCGAGATCGATCTGTTGCGGCTGCTGTCGCCGCGCGGGAGCTGACACATGCAGGACGAACCGACACCGGTCGAGCTGACCAAGGCGGTGGCCGACTTCCTCCGGAACGACATCACGCCGCTGATCTCGGGCCATCAGTCCTTCAAGCTGCGCGTCGCCATCAACATCCTCGACCTCGTCACGCGGCAATTGACGCAGGAGGAGGGGAGTGATGCGAGGGAGGTGGAACGGCTGCGCGCGTTGCTCGGGATGGACGGCTCAGTCACCGAGCTGAACCGCGCGCTGGCGGACCGTATCGCCAAGGGCGAGGTCGATCTGGCCACGCCAGGCCTTGCCGAGCACCTGTGGGCAACCACGATGGACAAGCTCGCCGTGGACCAGCCGAATTATGCCTCGTACAAGCGAGAGCTGGGGCGAGAGGGGTAGGCTGACGCCTTACTCTCCGCTGTCATCGCCCGCGAAGGCGGGCGATCCAGTATCCCAGAGGCCGTAGTGAGATACGGAGAAGCTGCGGCGTACTGGATGCCCCGGTCAAGCCGGGGCATGACACCGGTGGTGTTGCGGCGTCTCGCTTGCGAAACGGAGAGACCGCCCTTACTTCCCCACCCATTTCGGCGGCCGCTTCTCCGAGAACGCCTTCGGCCCCTCGATGTAATCCTGCGAGGCCACCATCGCCTTCACCGCCGGATAGTCCCGCTGCTCCGCGATCGCCTGCTCCAGCGACACGGCAAGCCCCTTCTGGATGGTCTGCTTGGAGGCGCGGATCGACATCGGCGAGTTCTTGGTGATCATCTCGGCCCAGCGCAGCGCGCCCGACAGCGCCTCGCCCTGCGGCACCACCTCGTTGACGAAGCCAAGCTCAAAGCCTTCCTTGGCGCCGACATGGCGCGCGGTGAGGATCATGCCCATGGCGCGCTTCAGCCCGATCTGGCGCGGCAGCCGGTGCAGGCCGCCGGCGAGCGCCGCCAGGCCAACGCGCGGCTCGGGCAGGGCGAAGGTCGCATTCTCCGCGGCGATGATGAGGTCGCAGGCGAGCGCGATCTCGAACCCGCCGCCCATGGCGACGCCGTTGACCGCGGCGATGATCGGCTTGTCGCAATCGAAGCGCGCGGTGAGGCCGGCAAAGCCGCTCTTGTCCCAGCCGCGCTTTCCTCCCGCCGCCTGCCATTTCAGATCGTTGCCGGCGCAGAACGCCTTGTCGCCAGCGCCGGTGACGATCGCGACCCATTGCTCGGGGTCCGCGGCAAAATCGTCGAACACTTTTTGAAGCTCGAAATGCGCGTCGGTGTGTAGCGCGTTGTAGACCTCGGGCCGCGACAGCGTGACGATCGTGATCGGCCCCTTGCGTTCCACCTTTGAGAATTTCAGCTCCATCGCGCGCTCCCCGCATGTTCTCGTGAAGGAATATGGGCGTCATACTAGCGCGCGGCGGCACCGCAGCACCATCGAATTGCGCAATGCGCCTTGCGCAGCCGGCACGCCTCGCTTTGCTTGACTTGGATACGCACTTCTCACCTTAATCGCACGAAGCGAAAACGCGCCTAGCGCCTTAACGCAAAACGATAAGATCAATCCGGGAGAGAGCCTGTGGATTTCGCACTGCCAGCCGATCTCGTCGCCTATCTCGCAGAGCTCGACCGTTTCATCGACCGCGAGATCAAGCCGCTGGAACAGGCCGACGACAACATCCGCTTCTTCGACCATCGCCGCGAATGGGCGCGCACCGATTTCGAGAATGGCGGCTTGCCGCGTCATGAATGGGAAGCGCTGCTGCGCAAGGCCAAGGATCTTGCCGATGCCGCCGGCCATCTGCGCTTTCCGGTGCCGAAGCAATATGGCGGCAAGGACGGCTCCAATCTCTGGATGGCGGTGATCCGCGAGCACTTTGCCGCCAAGGGCCTCGGCCTGCACAACGATCTCCAGAACGAGCATTCCATCGTCGGCAATTTCCCCGTCGTCACCATGCTCGACCGCTACGGCCGGGACGACCAGAAGGCGATGATCGACGGCTCGATCAGGGGCAAGTACCGCATCACGTTCGGATTGACCGAGCCGCATCACGGCTCGGACGCGACCCACATGGAGACGCGCGCGGTGCCGGCCACGCGCGACAACGTCAAGGGCTGGATCATCAACGGCGAGAAGATGTGGACGACCGGCATGCATGTCGCCACGCATTGCGCGTTGTTCGCGCGGACAAGCGGCAATGACGGCGATGCCCGCGGCATCACCTGCTTCCTGGTGCAGGCCAAGAGCCCCGGCGTCAGGATCGAGGAGTACATGTGGACCTTCAACATGCCGACCGACCATCCCCGCGTCAGCTTTACCGACGTCTTCGTGCCCGAGGATGCGCTGTTCGGCGAGGTCGGCCGCGGCCTGTCGCTGGCGCAGTGTTTCGTCCACCAGAACCGCATCCGCCAGGCGGCGAGCTCGCTCGGTGCGGCCGTCTACTGCGTCAACGAAAGCGTCAAATACGCCCGTGAGCGCAAGCCGTTCGGCCGCGCGCTGGCCGAGAACCAGGCGATCCAGTTCCCGCTGGTCGAGCTCGCCACGCAAGCCGAGATGCTGCGCCTGTTGATCCGCAAGACTGCCTGGGAGATGGACCAGCTCACCGAGGAGCAGATCGAGCGCACGCTCTCCGACCGCGTCTCCATGTGCAACTATTACGCAAACCGCCTCTGTTGCGAATCCGCCGACCGCGCCATGCAGGTCCATGGCGGCATGGGCTATTCACGCCACAAGCCGTTCGAGCACATCTATCGCCACCACCGCCGGTACCGAATCACGGAGGGCAGCGAGGAGATCCAGATGCGCAAAGTGGCGGGGTTTTTGTTCGGGTATATGGGGCCGGGGAAGCATTGAGATTCGCCGGTCTCGTGTCTCGGACGCGCTGCAGCGCGCAGCGCTGCTGCGCAGAGCCGGGACCCATGCTTGTACGGGGCGTCAAGCGCTCTGGGCCTCGGCTCAGCAGCGCACCACACCGGACGATGCTGCCCATCGCCGGGAGTGCTGCGCTGCGTCCGGGGCACGAGACAGTGTTCACCCCCGCTTCGCCCGATCCTTCTCGTTCTGCGCCATGATGCTCTCGCGTGCGGTCTTCCAGTCGTCGTCGCTCCAGTCGCGGAGCTGGTAGAAATTGCCGCCCATCGCGAGCGCCTGCGCGCCGTCCATGGCGATGGTCTCGCCATTGATCCAGTCGCAGCCGCCGGAGATCAGGAACACCGCGACGTTCTGCAATTCCTCCATGGTGCCGACGCGCCCCATCGGGTTCATCGCTTTGGTGCGCGCGCCGGCTTCGTCACCCGGTTTGATGCGCTTGCTCATGCCTTCGGTCGGGATTTCGCCCGGCGCGATGGTGTTGAGGCGGATGCCGTAACGGCCCCATTCGGCAGCGAGCGACATCGTCATCGCATGGATCGCCGACTTGCTCATCGCCGACGGCACCACGTAAGGCGAGCCGTTGCGCACCCACGTTGTGGTGATCGACACCACGTTACCGGGCTGCTTTGCCGCGATCCAGCGCTTGCCGACGGCATGCGTCACGTAGAACGTGCCGTGCATCACGATGTTGGCGACCGCATCGAAACCCCGCGGCGACAGCTCCTCGGTGCGGGAGATGAAATTGCCGGCGGCGTTGTTGATGAGGTCGGTGAGGGGACCGTCGCGAAAAATGTTCTCGATCATCTCCTCGACCGCGAGCGCATTGCGGATGTCGACGCCGTGGCTGGTGACGCGGCCGCCATACTCGGCCATCAGCTCGGTCGCGGTCTCGTCGCAAACGATCTTGCGCCGGCCGCAGATGTGCACCTCGGCGCCGAGCTGGAGGAAGCGCGCCGCCATCGACTTGCCGAGCCCGGTGCCGCCGCCGGTCACGAGAATGCGCCGCCCAGCCAGAAGATTTTCCTTGAACATGGCTGTTTCTCCCGTACCTATCGTCAGTTAATTGGTCGATTGACTAAATCCGTCCGCCAGCTTTCTGTAAAGCGGCACCGAACAAGAACAGGCAAGAACCAGGGGAGAATTCATCCATGGAAGAACGCGTCTCGATCTCGATCTCGGAAGGCGTCGCCGACGTGCGCCTGGTGCGCGCGGACAAGATGAATGCGCTCGATCAGGCGATGTTCGAGGCCCTTGTCGCGGCAACCGAGCGGCTGTCGAAGGAAAAAGGCGTGCGCGTCGTCGTGCTCTCCGGCGAGGGCCGCGCCTTCTGCGCCGGTCTCGACATGGGGCGTTTTGCCGCCATGAAGGAAAAGGGCGGCAACGGAATTCCGGGCGGCGAAAATCGCGATCTCACCAAGCGCACGCATGGCCAGGCGAATTTTCCGCAACAGGCTGTCTGGGGATGGCGCCAATTGCCGGTGCCAGTGATCGCGGCTGTGCACGGCGTCGCCTTCGGCGGCGGTTTTCAGCTCTCGCTCGGGGCCGACATGCGCTTCCTGAGCGCCGATGCGCGGATGTCGATCATGGAAATCAAATGGGGTCTCGTGCCTGACATGGCGGGTACGCCGATCCTGGCTTCGCTCGTGCGCGACGACATTTTGCGCGATCTCACCTATACGGGCCGCATCTTCTCCGCGCAGGAGGCGATGACTTATGGTCTGGCGACGCGCATCTGCGATGATCCGCGCGCGAGCGCCCTCGAAGTCGCGCGCGAGATTGCCGGCAAGAGCCCCGATGCGATCCGCGCAGCGAAGCGGCTGCTGAACAATCTCTCGGTCGATCCCGGGCCGGCACTGCTCGCCGAGTCCGTCGAGCAGCAGAAGCTGATCGGAAGCCCGAACCAGACCGAAGCCGTGCGCTCCAATCTGGAGAAGCGCGCGGCGAAGTATGTGGATTGAGTTCGTCAGTCCGGGATGCGCCGCAGGCGCAGGCCCGGAATCCATTGAGCCGCATTCCATGCCGCGAAATGGATTCCGGGTTCGATGCTGCGCATCGCCCCGGAATGACGGCCACGAACAACAAAGAAAAACACATGAGCGAAACGTCCAACTTCCTCGGCATCGTTTCCGGCGATCGCCGTCGCGCCCACACTGAGGTCGCCGCTCGCGCCGACCGCATCGCCTCCGGCCTCGCCAGGATCGGCGTCCGCCAAGGCGATTGCGTCTGCATGCTGATGCGCAACGACATCGCCTTCCTCGAAGCCGCCTACGCCGCGATGCGGCTCGGTGCCTATGGCGTTCCGATCAACTGGCACTTCAAGCCGGAGGAGATCAATTACATCCTCGGTGACACCGGCACATCCGTGCTGATCGGACACGCCGACATGCTGCACGCACTGCGCGACGCGATCCCGAAAGGCGTCACCGTACTCAGTGTGCCGACGCCGCCGGAGATCCGCAAAAACTACAAGATCGATCCCGATCACCTGACGACGCCGGACTTCGCGATCGATTTCGAATCCTGGCTCGCGCAATTCCCGCCCTATGACGGTCCGGTCGTGCCACAGCCGATGAACATGATCTACACGTCGGGCACGACGGGCCACCCCAAGGGCGTGCGCCGCAATGCGCCGACGCCGGAGCAGCAGGCCGCGGGCGAGCGCATGCGCGCGATGATCTACGGGCTCAAGCCCGGTGCCCGCGCGATCCTGCCTGGCCCGCTCTATCATTCCGCGCCGAACTCGTTCGGCATCCGCGCCGGAAAGCTTGGTGGGGTACTGGTGCTGATGCCGCGCTTCGAGGCGGAAGAATTTCTCGAGCTGATCGAGCGCTACAAAATCGACACCATCTTCATGGTGCCGACCATGTTCATCCGCCTGATGAAGCTGCCCGAGGCGGTGCGCAAGAAGTACGACGTCTCCTCGCTCCGCCACGTCATCCATGCCGCCGCGCCGTGCCCGGCCGACGTCAAGCGTGCCATGATCGAATGGTGGGGGCCGGTGATCTACGAATTCTATGGTTCGACCGAATCCAGCGCCGTCACCTTTGCAACCTCCGAGGACGCGCTGAGGAAGCCCGGCACGGTCGGCAGGATCTCGCCCGGCGCCGAGCTGCGCTTCATCGGCGACGACGGCCGCGTGCTCGGCGTCGGCGAAATTGGCGAGATCTATTCGCGCATGTCCGACATGGCCGACTTCACCTACCACAACAAGCCGGAGAAGCGCGCCGAGATCGACCGCGACGGCTTCATCACCTCCGGCGACGTCGGTTATATCGACGAAGACGGCTACGTCTTCATCTGCGACCGCAAGCGCGACATGGTGATATCAGGCGGCGTCAACATCTATCCGGCCGAGATCGAGGCGGTGCTGCACGCGGTGCCCGGCGTGCACGATTGCGCGGTGTTCGGTATCCCCGATGCGGAGTTCGGCGAGGCGTTGATGGCGGTGGTCGAACCGCAGCCGGGTGTTAAGCTCGATGAAGCTTCCATCCGCGCGAGCTTGAAAGCCCATCTGGCCGACTACAAGGTGCCCAAGCACATCGAGATCCGCGCGGGCCTGCCGCGCGAAGACTCCGGAAAGATCTTCAAGCGCCGCCTGCGCGATCCCTATTGGGAGCAGGCGGGGCGGAAGATTTGACAGTATCGTAGTATCGTAGGGTGGGCAAAGCGAAGCGTGCCCACGAAAATTCGCTTACCGAGACAGTCGTGGGCACGGCGCAAGCGCGCCTTTGCCCACCCTACGAGAGCGAAGCGCCCTCAACCAGCTCCCCACCGACGAACAGCAGGAACGACCTTCCCGGCACCTTGTAGACGCTGTCGAACTCGAACCGTGCCCCAGAGCCGCCGTCTCCCACATTGGTGTCCAGCAGCAGTGACCAGCACGGACCCGCCGTGGTGTGCGGCAGCTTGAAGTCGACCTCGCCCTCGTAACTGTTGAGGATGATCAGCACGCTGTCGTCCTCGCCGCGGCGTGCGATCGCGGTTTTGCGCGCGCGACCGTCGAGCACCACGCCGAAACACTTCAGCCAGCCGCTCTCCCAGTCGGCACTCGACATCTCGCTGCCATTGGCGTTGACCCAGACCACGTCGCGGATGTCGAGCTTTGCGTCATGTGCACCGGTGAGGAAACGGCTGCGGCGCAGGATCGGATAGTCACGGCGGAGCTGGATCACGCGTCTGGTGAACGCGAGCAGCTTCTGCGCGTCCTCGCCAAAATTCCAGTCGAACCAGGAGATGTCGCTGTCCTGGCAATAGGCGTTGTTGTTGCCCTGCTGGGTGCGGCCGAATTCGTCGCCGCCAAGCAGCATCGGCGTTCCCTGCGACAGCAGCAGCGTCGCCAGCATGTTGCGCTTTTGCCGCTCGCGTAGCGCAGTGACGTTCTGATCGTCGGTCGGCCCCTCGACGCCGCAATTCCAGGAGCGGTTGGTCGAATTGCCGTCGCGGTTGCCCTCGCCATTGGCTTCGTTGTGCTTGTCGTTGTAGCTCGCCCAGTCGTTCAGCGTGAAACCGTCATGGGCCGTGATGAAGTTGACGCTGGCCCATGAACGCCGTCCTCCCCACCGGCCGAAGATATCGCCTGAGCCGAGCAGCCGCGTCGCCAGCGCAGACGGCGGCGCCTCGCCGCGCCAATAGTCGCGCACGGTGTCGCGATATTTGTCGTTCCACTCGGCCCAGCCCGGCGGAAAGCCGCCGACCTGGTAGCCGCCGGGGCCGCAATCCCAGGGTTCGGCGATCAGCTTCACAGTCGATAGCAAAGGATCCTGGTCCATCGCCTTCAAGAACCCGCTCTGCTCGTCGAAGCCGTAGACCTCGCGCGCGAGGATGGTGCCGAGATCGAAGCGGAAGCCGTCGATATGCATGTGGCCGGCCCAGTAGCGCAACGAGTCCATCACCATCTGGATCACGCGCGGATGTGACAGGTTCACCGTGTTTCCGGTGCCGGTGTCGTTGATGTAATAGCGCCGCCGGTCCGGCAGCAGGCGGTAATAGCTGGCATTGTCGATGCCCTTGAAGGACAGCGTCAGCCCGAGCTCGTTGCCCTCGGCGGTGTGGTTGTAGACGACGTCGAGGAACACCTCGAGCCCCGCGCCGTGCAGCTTCGACACCATCTCCTTGAATTCGCGCAAGGAGTTCGGCACGTCGGAGGCATAGCGCGGGTCCGGCGCGAAGAAGCCGATGGTGTTGTAGCCCCAGTAATTGACGAGGTTCTTGCGGAGCAGATTGTCGTCGTTAATGAAGGAGTGCACCGGCAAGAGCTCGATCGAGGTCACGCCCAGCGAGGTCAGGTGTGCGATCATCTCGGGCGCGGCAAAGCCCGCATAGGTGCCGCGAAGATTCTCCGGCACCGCAGGGTGCTTCTTGGTAAAACCCTTGACGTGGGTCTCGTAGACAATGGTCTCGTCCCAATGGACGTTCTGCCGCGCCGCTTCGGCCTGCCAGTCGAAATCGGGATCGACCACGACGCATTTCGGCATGAACGGCGCGCTGTCGCGTTCGTCGAAGGTGGTGTCGTCGCCGGTCTCCATCCTGTAGCCGAACACCGCCGGATTCCAGGTCAGGCTCCCGGCATGGGCACGCGCATAGGGATCGAGCAGCAGCTTGTTGGGATTGAATCTGTGGCCGGCGTCCGGATGGTAGGGGCCATAGACGCGGTAGCCGTAGAAGGTGCCGGGCCCGACGCCAGCGATGTAGCCGTGAAAAACCTGGTCGGTATATTCCGGCAGCTCGAAGCGGTGAGTCTCGCGGTCGCCGTCGAACAGGCAGACCTCCACCTTTGTCGCGTTGGCGGAAAACACCGCGAAGTTCGTACCCTTGCCGCTCCAATGGGCGCCGAGCGGATAGGGCAGGCCTTCCTCGATGATCAAATCGGTCATGTGAACCCCCCAGGCCCCAACGGGCGCGACGGCAACGCCATTGCGCCAGAATGTTTCAAATGCCGTGCCATTCTGGGTGCTGCGTGCGTCAATTCAATGAAGCGAGAGCGGGATTGTACCGGTGTGAGCCGATGGCTGTCTTCGCAGCGACGATTTTCGCACCTATATAAAGGGGGTCATCGACCAGGGATAATGCCATGACCCCCGTTTCCATCCTGCTCAACATCCTCTGGATTCTCATCGGCGGCGCCTGGATGGCGTTCGGCTGGCTGGTCGCTGCGGTCATCATGGCCGTCACCATCATCGGCCTGCCCTGGGCGCGGGCGGCCTTCAACATCGCCGTCTACACGCTGATGCCGTTCGGCTCTCGGGCGGTCAGCCGCTACGAGGTCACCGGCGTCGAGGACATCGGCACCGGCCCGCTCGGGGTGATCGGCAACATCATCTGGTTCGTGCTGGCCGGCTGGTGGCTGGCCCTCGGCCACCTCGTGACCGCGCTGGTTCTCGCCGTCACCATCATCGGCATTCCCTTCGCATGGGCCCACCTCAAGCTCGCCGGCATCGCGCTCTGGCCGATCGGCAAGGTGATCGTGCCGGCGTAG
The DNA here is from genome assembly GCF_019455385.1 of Bradyrhizobium sp. BR 10289. Lineage (GTDB taxonomy): Bacteria > Pseudomonadota > Alphaproteobacteria > Rhizobiales > Xanthobacteraceae > Bradyrhizobium. The sequence continues at coordinate 164,688 of NZ_JACOFR010000007.1, read as the reverse complement.
GGTGTGTAAGTGAAGCTTGTGGCCTGCAGCGTGGGCAAAGCGACTTGTCCGCCGTAGCTCGAAGAGCGAAGGCGGAAGCGTGCCCACGTCCTACCTATTTGGTGCGAAGACGTGGGCACTGCGCTTCCCGCCTTCGCCCACCCCACGCGCTGCCTGATGTCGGCAGTGCCGAGGCCTGCAGCTCTGCCAATCCCTTGGCGGATCCGAGGAATCGCGGCGGCCCGGGATCGGCATTAACCGAATCTTTGCAAAACATTGAGGGCATTCAACCAGGGGTCGCGACGTGGAATCTCTGTTTACCTAATGCGGTATAGTGGTGCTGCCAGCCTGATTGAAGAGGTTTGCGGCAATGTCTGTTACCGCCACCGCTGCGGAGTCGGACAGCGGACGCGTTCCGCTGTCGGTGAAGATCGCGTTCACTGCCTTCATGGCCGTTCTGGTACCGGTCTATGTCTATTGGTACGGTCCGACCAATTTTCTCTATTTTTGCGACGTCAGCCTGGTCCTGACGCTCATCGGAATATGGACCGAAAGTGCACTGCTGATCTCGATGTCTGCCGTGGGCCTCCTGCTGCCGCAAGCGTTCTGGATGCTCGACTTCGCCGCCCGATTCAGCGGCTACTCGCTGATTGGCATGACCGACTACATGTTCATCTCGGAGCACTCTTTCTTCCTGCGATTTCTGTCCGGCTTCCACGGCTGGTTGCCGCTCCTGCTTGTTTTCCTGATCTGGCGACTCGGTTATGATCCACGCGCGCTGCTCAGGTGGAGCGTCTTGGCGTGGGCGCTCCTGCTCACCTGCTATTTTCTGATGCCGCCGCCGACACCCAATCCCGGCATGACGCCGGTCAACATCAATTACGTCTTCGGGCCGAGCGATACCGCTCCTCAGAGCTTCGTGCCGCCGCTGGTCTGGCTTGCCGGCCTCATGATTGGTCTTCCGCTGTTCGCTTTCATCCCGACGCATTTCATTCTGTTGCGTCTTGCACCGCAAGCCGCGCCGGTTGATCGACGTGGAAATTGAGACGGTGGCGTACCCGTTTTATCTCGTAGGATTGCAGCAACGTTTCCGGGGGGCTGATTGACGATATCGCGAAGAAGCGTCCTCAAGGGAGGACTTGCCCTGGCGGTCGCCGGAGCGGTGCCGGCGCGTGCCGAATTCACCCCCCGAACCATCGTCAACGATGCCAGCCGGCTCAATCCGACGGCGGTTGCGCGGCACGTGGCGTTCAAGGCAACGCCGACTGACGACGTCGTCGGACGAATTCGGAAAGAGATTGCCGCCGCTGCCGCGGAAGGACGCCCCTTCGCCATCGGCACGGCGCGTCACTCGATGGGCGGCCAATCGATTCCTAGGGATGGCGTTGCCGTCACCCTGACCGGCGGGCACATCGAACTCGACAAGGCGCGGATGACGTATCGCGTCGGCGCCGGCATGCGCTGGTTCGAGGTGATCCGGGCACTCGACGCGCAAGGCTTCTCACCGGCGGTGATGCAGTCCAACAGCGACTTCGGCGTCGGCTCGACCTTCTGTGTCAATTCGCACGGCTGGCCGACACGCTACGGTCCGTTCGGCGCTACGGTCAGGTCGGTGCAGATCGTGACCGCCGGTGGCGAACTCGTAACATGCTCGCGCACCGAAAACGCCGACCTTTTTGCGCTCGCGATGGGCGGCTATGGTCTGTTCGGCGCGATCGTCGAAGCCGAGCTCGATATGGTGCCGAATCTGTCGCTCGAACCGTCTTACGTCCGGATGAATCCGCTGCGTTTTGCCGACGCTTTCATCAAGGCGGTCGAGACCGATCCGGCGGTACGCATGGCCTATGGTCGTCTTTCGGTTGCGCGCGAGAGCCTGTTCGACGAAGCGCTGCTGATCACCTATCGTCCCGCCGCGACACAGCCGTCGCCGCTGCCGGCAGCAGTCGATCATTTCGCGTTGAGCGGCTTCGCACGCAATGTCTACCGGGCGCAGACCGGGCATGAATGGGCGAAAAATTTCCGCTGGTTCATGGAGGCGTCCGTCAGTCCGTCCATTGCGGGTGCGGCCACGCGCAACACGCTGATGGTGGAGCCCGTCGTCAATCTGGCGTCCGGAGACCACACGCGCACCGACATCCTGCACGAATATTTCGTGCCGCCGGATCGCTTCGCAGGTTTTATCGATCTATGCAGGGCCGTCATCCCGAAGGCAAAGGCTGAATTTCTCAATGTCACGTTACGCTATGTCGACGCCGATCCGGTCGCTGTGCTGGCCTATGCGCCGCAGAAGCGGATCGCGGCCGTGATGTCGTTCTCGCAGAAGATCAGCCCTGAAGGCGAAGCCGACATGATGACGATGACGGAAGCGCTGATTGAAGGCATCAAAGACCTCGGTGGTGCATTCTACCTTCCTTACCGCCTGCATGCGCGGCGCGATCAGGTGCGCTCGATCTATCCGCGCGCGGAGGAATTCATTGCAGCCAAACGCAGGCTCGATCCATCGCTCGTGTTCCGCAACATGATGTGGGATGCCTATTTCGCGTGAGGATATCAGGATGATGGATCGATCCCGCCTGGCTGCCTGCCTGCTCGGAGCTGCGCTCCTGTTCGCGGCCGCCACGGACTATATTCCGGCCTTCATCGACCAGGAAGGACGGGTGTTCGGGCTGTTCCATCTCGACATCTACAAGGATGCGTTGCATCTGGCTTCCGCGGCATGGGCCATCGCCGCGGCCCTGATCTCGCGATCGGCGGCGATCTTCTTCCTGAAAGTGTTCGGGACGCTCTATTTTCTTGACGGCGTCATGGGCGTGTTCACGGGATCCGGATATCTCGATCTCAGCATCTTCATCGACGGCATTCGCCCGACATCGACCTACGTGAAGATCGCATCCAGCGTGCCGCACCTCGCGCTCGGCGCTTTCGGGATCGCAACGGGCTTCACTGCACGGAGACAGCCGGCATGAAGTGGCTTCGCCGGGTCGCGGCCGTTGTCGGCCTCTGCTTTCTCGCATTCGTCGTGACCTGCACCTGGCAGATCCTCAATATTCAATACGGCTGCAAGCCGGAAGGCCCGGCGACGAGCACGGCAATCGGCTTCGGCATCGACGACCCGAAATATGCGCGGGCGGAAGGCGACAGCTTCCTGACCTATCCGGAATGGTACATCGTCTACGCCTATGCCGATCTCGCCGGCGTGACGCGCGCATCGTCGGAATCGTCCTTCAACTATTTCAGCAGCATTGGCGGGTTCTGGTCCAGCCTGTGCGGGGCGCGGCGCTCGACGTCGTTGCAACGGCCGCCGACGCAGGATCAGATGATCACCGACTATATCATCGGATCGAGCTTCACCGCCGAGATGGCGGTGCAGGGACTCTACGAACGTACGGTCGGGGCGGTGACTGTCGGCTTACGCGGTTCGAGCCGCACCAGGGAGGACGATTTCAATCTGGCGCTGCTGGACGACTATGCCAAATTCCTCGAACAGACGCCGTGGTACCGCTATCCCTTCGCCGACAAGCTGTCGGCGCTCTGGCGCGACGTTCCGTTCGCGCCGTCGCTGCGTTCGATCGAGCGCCGCTTTTCGCTGTCCCTGCAGTACGGCGTCAAGGCGATCTATGCGAAGGGTATCGAAGCGCTCGCTGGCCTGTCCCCGGCCGACCTCGAAATATCGAGTATCGTACTGGCGCCGTCGGCGCAGGCGCTGCCCAAAGATGACCGTATCAAGCCCTTGCGCGTGGTTCAGGCGGCGGACGGTCGTCAGGGCGTGTTGATGATCACCCCACGTTATCGCGAATTCACCAGCATTATCCGCGAGGTCGGCGCCAAGGGCCAGTCGTTCGCGGAGATCGCAGGCAACACGCGGATCTTGACGACGGTGCTCGTCCCTCCGGGCGCTCCGCCGCCGCCGAGCGGAGCCAAACAGATTTTCGAGACCAGCGTACAGTCGATGCCCGGATGGCGCAGGGTGGGATACGACACGCAGGTCGCCGCGGTGGCTGCGCTTCCTTCTGCCCTCGAGGCGCACGGAGCCAAATTCGAGCATGCCTATGATTACTGAGGCACGCCGCCGTCTGCTGCCCATTGCCGGAGGTGCCGCCGCCGTGCTCGCGGTTTGGTTCGTCGGCATGGCTGCTGCTGCCGTCGTCGTCACCCCGACCGTCGTCGTCGCTTTCGGGGACCCGGCCCGGCTTGCGGCGGGGGACGGCGATCTGCTCGCATCCGGCCGCGGCTTCCTGGCGATGCGGACGGGCAGCACCGACACGGTCAGATCGCTTTATCAAAACGGTGCCTGGTTGGTGTGGCCGGTGCTCACCGCCGGATGCGGCCGTCGATGATGCGCTGGATTCGCCGCTTCGTGCTCGTCATCGTCCTTCTCGTCGCTTGCGCGATCGCGAGCTTGGCCTTGTTGCGGGTCGCGGCCTATCTGCGGGAAGATGAAAGCGCCGCTGCAGCAGCCCCCGCGGACGGCAAATTCGTCGAAAGCGGCCACGGACGCATGTTTGTCATGGACCAGGGACCGAGGGACGGCGTTCCCGTCGTGTTGTTTCATGGGACCGCGGCCTGGAGTAGGCTCTGGTGGCGTACGACAACCGCGTTGAAGAATGAAGGCTATCGACCGATCGTTCCGGACCTTCCGCCCTTCGGTTACTCCGAGCGGCAGGGCGGTTACAGCCGCCTTGAACAGGCGGCCCGTATCGACGGCATGATGACGACGCTCGGAACTGGACGCGCAATTGTGGTGGGGCATTCCTTCGGTGCCGGTGCCGCCCTTGAATATGTCATGCGGCATCGTGATCGCGTGATCGGGCTGGTCCTCGTGGATGCCGCTCTCGGATTGACGCAGACGCCATCCGATGCACCGGCCATTCTGACCTATGGTCCAGTGCGTCAGCTGCTGGTTTCGGCGACTGCGACCAATCCGTTGGCGACTCGTTTTCTGCTATCCAAGCTGATCTACCGGCAAGAGGCGGCCACCGACGCGGTACTCGACATCCTCAAAGCTCCGATGCGCGTGGAAGGCACGACCTCCCACATCGCCGACTGGTTGCTTGACTTCGCAGGTTCCGACCGGACGGCCCTGAGCGCATCGCGTGATCAGGTTGCCGGCATCAAGCTTCGGGTTTCGATGATCTGGGGCGATCGTGACGATGTCACGCCGCTCGCCCAGGCAAACGATTTGCGCTCGCTCATTCCGTCCGCTTCGGTTCACGTCATGCAGAACGTCGGGCACATCCCGCAAATCGAGGATCCGGACGCATTCAATACTGTCCTGCTCTCGGCAATTCGCGAGGTCATGCCTGCCGATGCTGCGGCCGCGCGCAACTGACCTCGTAGGATGGGTAGAGCGTCAGCGAAACCCATCGATCTCCCCGATGAGGCAACAGGATGGGTTTCGTAAGGGCTCAACCCATCCTACGCCTTGGCACCGTCCCTCGCGTTGCCCGACGGGCAAAACACGCCACATGCAGGGGAGCGCCGTCCGCCGACGGCAAAAGCGTGTGGTCCTGACGCCCGGGGTCTGTGCGTCAAGACTTGCGGTGATGCGCTCCACTCGCAATGACGCTCTTGAGTGTGCGCCGCCCCCAACTTCATCTTGCGCTGCGGTAGAAAAATATCGCACACTCGATAGGCCGGGGAGCCATAGGGAGCTCTACTTAAGGGAGCGAGCCAATGTCCCTCCAAACCGTACCATCCGACGCCGCCGATCTCCGCCACAATCGCCCCGAGGACGTCCAGGCGCTGGAGGCCGACACCCGGCTGCGGGACGATATCCGCCTGCTCGGGCGCATCCTGGGCGACACGGTGCGCGACCAGGAGGGCGCCGACGTGTTCGACCTGGTCGAGCGCATCCGCCAGACCTCGATCCGGTTCCACCGCGACGAGGACCGGCTCGCCCGCCGCGAGCTCGAGCAGATCCTCGACAGCATGTCGATCTCCGAGACGGTGCGGATCGTCCGCGCCTTCAGTTATTTCTCCCACCTCGCCAACATCGCCGAAGACCAGAACAACATCCGCCAGATGCGCGCCCGCAGCGCCTCCAGCCGCGGCGGCTCCGGCGTGCTGGCGGAGACGCTTGCCCATGCCAAGGCGGCCGGCATCAGCGCCGACAGCTTGCGCAATTTCTTCAAGACCGCGTTGGTCAGCCCGGTCCTGACCGCGCATCCGACCGAAGTCCGCCGCAAGAGCACCATGGACCGCGAGATGGAGGTCGCGGCGCTGCTCGACCGCCGCGAGCGTGTCGCGCTGACCGCGGACGAGGCCGCCGCCAGCGACGAGCAGCTGCGCCGCGAGGTGCTGACGCTGTGGCAGACCAATCTGCTCCGCCGCACCAAGCTGACCGTGCTCGACGAAGTCGCCAACGGCCTCTCTTTCTACGACTACACCTTCCTGCGCGAGGTGCCGCGGCTGGTGAACGTGCTGGAAGACCGGCTGGAGGAGGGCGGCGAGCAGGCTGCCAGCGAGCTCGCCTCGTTCCTGCGCATGGGCAGCTGGATCGGCGGCGATCGCGACGGCAATCCTTTCGTCACCGCCGACGTCATGCGCGGCACGCTGCGGCTGCAGTCCAGCCGCGTGATGCAGTTCTATCTCAACGAGCTGCACGTGCTCGGCTCCGAGCTGTCGATCGCCGCGCACCTCGCCGACGTCTCCGAGGAGCTGCGCACGCTGGCGGAGCGCTCGCCGGATACCTCGCCGCACCGGAGCGGCGAGCCTTATCGTCTGGCCGTCTCCGGCATCTATGCGCGGCTCACGGCGACGGCCGAAGCGCTCGAGGTCGAGATCACGCGCCGCCCGGTCGGCAAGGGCAAGCCTTACGCGACCGTCAAGGAGTTGCAGGCCGATCTCGACGTGCTGCACCGTTCGCTGATCTCCAACAACGCCCGCGTCATCGCCCGCGGCCGGCTGCGGCTCCTGCGGCGCGCGGTCGATTGTTTCGGCTTCCATCTGGCGCGGCTCGACATCCGCCAGAACTCGGCCGTGCACGAACGGACAATCGCCGAGCTGATGGACGCCGCCAATCCCGGCATGTCCTACCTCGCGCTCGGCGAGGACGCCCGCATCTCGCTGCTCACCAACGAGTTGCGCTCGACGCGCTCGCTGGTCTCGCAATTCGTCAAATACAGCGACGAGACCATGGGCGAGCTCAACGTCTTCCACGCGGCCGCGGAAGCGCATGCGAAATTCGGCTCGGACGCCATTCCCCAATGCATCATCTCGATGTGCAAGGGCATGTCCGACATGCTCGAGGTCGCCGTGCTCTTGAAGGAGGTCGGCCTCGTCCATCCCTCCGGGCGCAGCGCCATCAACATCGTGCCGCTGTTCGAGACCATCGAGGATCTGCAGGCCTCATCCGCCATCATGGACCGCATGCTGTCGCTGCACGATTATCGCCGGCTCGTCGACAGCCGCGGCAGCGTGCAGGAGGTGATGCTCGGCTATTCCGACTCCAACAAGGATGGCGGTTTCGTCACCTCGGGCTGGGAGCTCTACAAGGCCGAGATCGGCCTCGTCGAGGTGTTCGAGCGGCATCACGTGCGGCTGCGCCTGTTTCATGGCCGTGGCGGCTCGGTCGGCCGCGGCGGCGGGCCGAGCTATGACGCCATCGTCGCCCAGCCGGGCGGCGCGGTGAACGGCCAGATCCGCATCACCGAGCAGGGCGAGATCATCTCGTCGAAATATTCCAACGCGGAAGTCGGCCGCAACAATCTGGAGATCCTGGCGGCCGCGACGCTCGATGCCAGCCTGCTGCAGCCGCGCCAGAGCGCGCCGCGCCGCGAATATCTGACCGCGATGGACGAGCTGTCGAACCTCGCCTTCAAGGCCTATCGCGGCCTCGTCTACGAGACCGACGGTTTCGTCGACTATTTCTGGGGCTCGACCGTCATCAACGAGATCGCGACCTTGAACATCGGCAGCCGCCCGGCCTCGCGCAAGAAGACCCGCGCCATCGAGGATCTGCGCGCGATTCCCTGGGTGTTCTCCTGGGCGCAATGCCGCCTGATGCTGCCGGGCTGGTATGGTTTTGGCAGCGCAGTCGAGCAATGGATCGCCGAGCATCCCGACAAGGGCATGCCGTTCCTGAAAGAGCTTTATAAGGAATGGCCGTTCTTCCGCATGCTGCTGTCGAACATGGACATGGTGCTCGCCAAGAGCTCGATCGCGATCGCTTCGCGCTATGCAGAGCTGGTGCCGGACGAAGCCTTGCGCGAAAAGATCTTCGGCCGCATCCGCCGCGAATGGCATTCCTGCATCGAGACGCTGCTCGACATCATGGGCCAGGACCGGCTGCTCCAGGGCAACCCGCTGCTCGAGCGATCGGTGCGCCACCGCTTCCCCTATCTCGATCCGCTCAACCACGTGCAGGTCGAGCTGCTCAAGGAGCACCGCGCGCAGAACCCGGACGAGCAGGTGCTGCGCGGGATTCAGCTGACGATCAACGGCATCTCGGCGGGGTTGAGGAACACGGGTTGATGGGCGAATTGCGAATGGCGAGTTGCGAATAGAACTCAATTCGCCACTCGCCACTCACTATTCGCCAATCTCAACAGAAATGCGCCCCTTGCGTCTCCACATACACCGAATACAGCGACTGGCTCGCGGTCATGAACAGCCGGTTGCGCTTCTTGCCGCCGAAGCAGAGATTGGCGCAGGTCTCCGGCAACAGGATCTGCCCGATCCGCGTGCCGTCACTCGGTGCGAACACCTGCACGCCGTCATAACCCGGCCCGACCCAGCCGGCGCCGACCCAGATGTTGCCCTCGGTGTCGACGCGCAATCCGTCGGGGAAGCCTGACTTGCCCTCGAGCTTCATGTCGATCAGCCGCTTCGGGTTCGAGAGCTTCGGCCCGTCGATATCATAGGACCACACCACGTTCTCGGCCTGCGGATAATGCGTGATGCCGGTGTCGCAGACATAGAGCTTCTTGTAGTCTTGGCTGAACGCGATGCCGTTCGGCTTGAAGGGCTCGTCCGCGACCTTGGCGATTTGTCCCGTCTGCGTGTCCAGACGATACACCGCCTCTTTCTGGTAGGGCTGCAGCGAGCCGGTGTTGGCGAGCTTGCCCTCGTAGATGCTGATCGCACCATAGCCGGGATCGGTGAACCAGATCGCCTTGTCGTTGGGATGCACGACCATGTCGTTCGGCCCGTTCAGCGGCTTGCCGTTCGCCTGCTCGGCCAGCGTCGTCACCGAACCGTCGTGCTCGTAGCGGACGAGGCGGGTGCGCTCGGCGGTGATCTGACGTCCCTCCGTGTCGAACGAATTGCCGTTGGCCTCGTTCGACGGCTTGTGGAACTGCTCGGAGATGTGACCGTCGTCGTCGAGATAGCGCAGCTGCCGGTTGGCGGGGATGTCGCTCCAGACGAGATATTGTCCCTGCGCATTCCACGCCGGCCCTTCGGCCCACAGGCAGCCGGTGTAGAGCCGCTTGATCGAGGTATTGCCGACCTTGGCCTTGAAGCGTTTGGGATCGATGACGACGATGTCTGGATCGGGATAACGCTGCGGCTCGGCATTGGCGCCGAAGTCGCGGGCATCGGCCTTCGAGGCGAGCAGGGCGCTTGCGGCAACGGTGGCCGCGCCCTTGAGCAGCGTGCGGCGCCCGAGGCCGGCGTCTGCAGTCGTGTCGCCGGTGTTGGTCAGTATTCTTGTCATGGTTTCCTCCCAAGATTGTGTTGGGAGGACACCCTTCGCCCGCAATCAGGCATAAAGCGGGGCGAACCCTGGATGAGACAACCGGAGATCGCAGCGCAGGGATGCCAAAAATATGACTAGACGGGATCCCAGGGGAAGATGTCGGCGGAGCGGTCGAGCTTGTAGAACGAGCCCTTCAGCGCCGGCATGCCGTGCTCCGCGATCGTCTGCGGCGTCCAGCCTTCGCTGCGATGCACCGAGCGCAGCGGGCGGTTCTGGCTGAACAGGAACAGCTCGTTCATGCGCGCGCCGAAAATCTGGCCGGTGACGTCCTTGGCGGCGTCGGAGAGCAGGTAAGCGCAGATCGGCGCGATCTTCTCCGGGCCCATCTGCTTGATCTTCTCGACGCGCGCCTTCTCGGCCTCGGTCTCGGTCGGGATGGTGCCGATCATGCGGGTCCAGGCGAACGGCGAGACGCAGTTCGAGCGGACGTTGAAGCGGCCCATGTCGAGCGCGATCGACTTCGACAGCCCAATGATGCCGAGCTTGGCGGCGGCGTAGTTGGCCTGGCCAAAGTTGCCGATCAGGCCGGAGGTCGAGGTGAAGTGCACGAAGGAGCCACTCTCCTGCTCGCGGAAGATGCGCGCGGCGGCGTGGCTGACATAGAACGAGCCCATCAAATGGACCTTGATGACGGCCTCGAACGCCTCCACGCTCATCTTGTGGAAGATCATGTCGCGCAGGATGCCGGCATTGTTGACGACGCCGTCGAGCCGGCCGAAATGATCGGTCGCGGTCTTCACGATCTTGCTGGCGGGCACCGCTTCCGCCACCGACTCGAAGTTCGGCACCGCGACGCCGCCGCGCTTCTTGATCTCCTCGACCACTTCCTCAGCGGGGGAAGCGCTCGAGCCTGCGCCGTCGGCGGCCACGCCGGGATCGTTGACCACGACCTTGGCGCCTTCGGCCGCACAGAGCAGCGCGATCTCGCGCCCGATGCCGCGGCCTGCGCCGGTGACGATGATGACCTTGTCCTGCAGTGATTTGCTCATGTGCGCTACCTCTCGTTCGTAAACACGATCGTACCACTCGCCGCGAACATGCCGCCGACGCCGTGGCATACCGAAATCTTCGCGTTCGGCACCTGCGCCGGCGCGATGCCGCGCATCTGGCGCACGCTCTCCTGGAGTGCGTACATGCCATACATGCCCGAATGCATGTAGCTCAATCCACCGCCATTGGTGTTGAGCGGAAGCTTCCCGCCGGGCCGCGTGTTGCCGTCGGCGATGAACTGGCCGGTCTCCTCATACGGCATGAAGCCGAGATCGCCGAGGCCGAACAGCGGCAGATGCGCAAAGGCGTCATAGATCATGAGATGATCGACGTCCTTGTGGGCAATGCCGGCCTCCTTGAACGCCAGCGGCCCCGCCGTCTTGAACGCGCGCGAGGAGTTGAACGTCTCCATCTGGCTGACCATCGGTGTCTCCACGCTCTCGCCGGTGCCCATGATGTAGACGGGTTTTCTCGGGAAATCCTTGGCGCGGTCGGCCGAGGTCAGGATCAGCGCGCCGCCGCCGTCGGTGACGAGGCAGCACTGCAGCAGGCGGAACGGATAGGCGATCATGCGCGAGTTGAGGACGTCGGCGACCGTGATCGGGTCCTTCATCATCGCCCGCGGATTCTTCGCGGCCCATTCCCGCTGCACCACAGCCACCGAGGCGAGCTGCTCATGCGTGATGCCATAGGTCTTCATGAAGCGCAGCACGGGGATTGGGAACATGCTGGGCGGCCCATAGACGCCATAAGGCGCCTCGAACTGGCCGTTGAGGCTGTCCGCCGGCGTCGAGCGCGGCAGTTTGCCGATCATCGACTTGCCGCTCTCGGCATGGGTGATCAGCACGGTCTTGCACAGGCCGGCCTCGATTGCTGCGGCGGCATGGCGGACGTGCAGCATGAAGGAGCAGCCGCCGACCGAGGTGCCGTCGACCCAGGTCGGCTTGATGCCGAGATAGTGGCAGACCTGCTGCGGTGTTTCGACTGCGGTGGCAAAGCCGTCAATGTCGGACAGCTTCAGCCCGGCATCGGCAATGGCATTGAGCGCCGCATCCGCGTGCAGCTGGAGCTGCGACATGGTGGGGATAACACCGAGCTCGGTGGTCTCGGCCGCGCCGACGACGGCAACCTGGTTCTTGCGCATCGCTTACCCCTTCGCCGGACGGAACACGGGGAGGGTGATCTTGTCGTCGAGCTCCTGGAAGGCGACCTCGAGCTTCATGTCGAGCGCGAGCGCCTCCGGCGTCTGCGGACAGTCGATGATGTTGCTCATCATCCGCGGCCCCTCGTCGAGCTCGACCACGGCGATCGCGTAAGGCGGCGTGAAGCCGGGCGCGGCGGGGCGGTGGTTGATCACGTAGCTATAGAGGAAACCCTTGCCGCTCGCCTTGAAGACAGAGACCTTGCGCGAGGCGCAGGACGGGCAGAACGGGCGCGGTGGGAAGTAGACATGCGCGCAGGCGTCGCAGCGCTGCAGGCGCAATTCACCCGCTTTCGTGCCGTCCCAGAAATGCTGGGTCTCCGGCGTCGGTTTCGGTCGCGCGCGCTGCGGTTCGGCCATGTCGGAATGCCCTCCCAGAAGTCAGGCTTCATGCCCGCCTGTTGCAATCTTGATGCGACAATCGACCATGGTGCGTCAACGGTCCAGCAATACGCATGCATGCCATCATGCGCACAATGCTTGTATCGAACTGAGCCGGCGCTATAGATTGCGCGCGCAAATATTCCGTGAGACAGACATGCCCGATTTTCCGACACTGGCGAGCCTCGCCGACGACCTCGAAAGCGGCCGTACCACCGCCCGAAAACTGGTCGAGGCGTGCATCGCCAGGATCGCCGATCCGGCGGGCGAGGGCCAGCGCACCTTCATCCACGTCGACAAGGACGCCGCGCTTGCGACCGCCGACGCGATGGACGCCTTGCGCAAGGCCAAGGCGGCGCCGTCGCGCTATGCCGGTATCCCCATCTCGATCAAGGATCTGTTCGACATCAAGGGCCAGGTCACGCGCGCCGGCTCCCGCGCGCTCGACGATTCCCCGCCGGCGGAGCAGGACGCCGCGACGGTGGCACGGCTGCGCAGGGCCGGCTTCGTCGTGATCGGCCGCACCAACATGACCGAGTTCGCCTATTCCGGCATCGGCATCAATCCGCATTACGGCACGCCCAAGGGCGCCTGGAACCGGGCCGAGGGTCATGTGCCCGGCGGCTCGTCCTCGGGTGCCGCGGTCTCCGTGCTCGATGGCATGGCGCATGGCGCGCTCGGCACCGACACCGGCGGCTCCTGCCGCATCCCCGCCGCCTATAACGGCATCGTCGGCTACAAGCCCACGCAGCGCCGCGTGCCGCTCGATGGCTCGGTGCCGCTGTCGTTCTCGCTCGACAGTATCGGACCCTTGGCGCGATCGGTCAGCTGCTGTGCCATTCTCGATGCGGTGCTCGCGAACGAGCCGATCGTTCCGCTGCGGCCGCGTCCCGTGAAGGGCATGCGGCTGGCGGTGCCTACCACGATCGCGCTCGACGACCTCGACGCGGAGGTCTCCGCGACCTTCGAGCGCGCGCTGAAATCGCTTGCAGATCACGGCGCGATCATCGAGCGTATCGAGATAGCCGAATTCCACGACATCGGCCCGATGAATGCCAAGGGCGGCTTTGCGGCCTCCGAAAGTTATGCCTGGCACCGTTATCTCATCACCGCCAAGGGCGACGTCTACGACCCCCGAGTCTCCGTGCGTATCATGCGCGGCGAGGCGCAGAGCGCGGCCGATTACATCGATCTGCTCAACGAGCGCCGCTCGCTGATCGCCCGCGTCAATTCGCGCATCGCGCCCTATGACGCCCTGGTGCTGCCGACCACCGCCAACACGCCGCCGAAGATTTCTGATCTCGCCGACGACAAGGCGTTCACCACGCAAAACCTGCGCGCGCTGCGCAACTGCACCCTCATCAACATGATCGACGGCTGCGCCATCTCGCTCCCTGCGCATCGCGAGGGCGATATTCCCGTCGGCCTGATGCTTGCAGGGGCGGGTGGCTCGGATCGCCGCATCTTTGAACTTGCTGCCGGCATGGAGGCCGTTATTCGTGTTTGACCTGACTTTCACCGTCGACGCCCAGGACACCACCACGCCGCTGACCTTGGCGATCGACCAGATGGTCATCGCCGGCTGGACCGGCCGCGATCCCGTCGCGCGCGACAAGCACATCAAAGAGCTGCAGGAGATGGGGATCGCCCCGCCGGCCTCGACGCCGATCTACTACCGCGCCTCGGCGCGGCGGCTGACCCAGGAGGACAGCATCGAATGCACCGGCGGCGATTCCTCCGGTGAAGTCGAGTTCGTGCTGATTGGCTGGCAGGGCCGCATCTTTGTCGGCTGCGGCTCCGACCATACCGACCGGAAGGTCGAGGCCTATAACGTCACCGTCTCCAAGCAGATGTGCGACAAGCCCATTGCGTCCACGCTGTGGGAGCTTGAGGACGTCATCGGCCACTGGGACAAGATGATTTTGCGCTCCTATGCCACGATCAAGGGCGAGCGCGTGCTCTACCAGGAAGGCACGCTCGACGCGATGCTGCCCGTCAAGGACCTCATCGCTCGCGGTTTCGAAGGCGGAAAATTCCCCGACGGCTGCGCCATGTTCGGCGGCACCTTCGCCGCCAAGGGCGGCATCCGCCCCGCCGAGCGTTTCGATTTCGAGCTGGAAGATCCCGTGCTGAAGCGCACGATCAAGCACGGTTATGACGTGGTGACGCTGCCGGTGAGGGGCTAGCTCCACAAGCAACCGGCGAACGCGGAAGCAATCCAGACTGGTTCCGCGGAGGGATTCTGGATTGCTTCGCTTCGCTCGCAATGACGGGGAGACAGTCATCGGAAATCGGGTGGTGGAGGGGAACGTCCGACTGCAAAGGTGATTGGCATGACAATGACCGCACGCAAATCACTGCATAAACCCGCCGTCGATCTCGCCGCCCACGTCGACACCCTCGACTGGCCCCGGATCACCGCCGAACTTGACGCCCAGGGCTGCGCTGTCCTCAAGGGCCTGCTCACGCCCGAGCAATGCCGCGCCATCGCTGCGTTCTATCCCGACGATGCGCACTTCCGCAGCCGCATCGTCATGGGCCGCCACGGCTTCGGCCGCGGTGAGTACAAATACTTCTCCTACCCGCTCCCGGATCTGATTGCGGAGTTGCGGCCGGCGCTCTACGCGCATCTTCAAGCCGTCGCCAATCGATGGAACGAGGCGATGGGCATCGACATCCGCTATCCCACAGCTCATGCCGCTTTCCTCAAGCGCTGCCACGACGCCGGCCAGATGCGGCCGACACCGCTGCTGCTGCAATACGAGGCCGGCGACTTCAACTGCCTGCACCAGGATCTCTATGGCGAGCACGTGTTCCCGCTCCAGGTTGCGATTCTGCTCTCCGAGCCCGGTCGCGATTTCACCGGCGGCGAGTTCGTGCTGACCGAGCAGCGCCCGCGCATGCAGTCCCGCGCCGAGGTGGTTCCGCTTGCACAGGGCGATGCGGTGGCGTTCGCTGTGCATCACCGCCCGGTGCAGGGGACACGCGGCAGCTACCGCGTTAATATGCGCCATGGCGTCAGCCGGATCAGGTCCGGCCAGCGCCACACGCTGGGTGTGATCTTTCATGATGCCAAATGAGTGGGACGATTGACGGCTGATCTGTTCGATAGCGTCGCTGAGGCGCAGCCGTCACGTGAGGAGATCGCCGACGGCGCGGTGCTGCTGCGCGGCTTCGTCAAGCCGATCGAGCGCGAGCTGATCGAAGCGGTGCGCGCCATCGTGACGCAGTCGCCGTTGCGCCGCATGACCACGCCCGGCGGCCATTTGATGTCAGTGGCGATGACCAATTGCGGTGAGCGCGGCTGGGTCACCGATCACACCGGCTATCGTTATGATGCCATCGATCCGCGCACCGGCGCGCCTTGGCCGGCGATGCCGTCCGTCCTCCGCGACCTCGCCCGCCGCGCGGCGGAGCAGGGTGGCTTCCAAAACTTCACGCCCGATGCCTGCCTCGTCAACCGCTACGAGCCCGGCACAAAACTGTCGCTGCATCAGGACAAGGACGAGCTGGACTATTCGGCGCCGATCGTCTCGGTCTCGCTCGGCCTGCCCGCGACTTTCCTGTTCGGCGGCCTGGCACGTGCCGACAAGCCGCGCCGCTATCGGCTCGTCCATGGCGACGTCGTCGTCTGGGGTGGCCCGTCGCGGCTCGCCTATCACGGCGTCGCGCCGCTCGCGGAAGGCGAGCATGCGCTGCTCGGACGCAAGCGGATCAATCTGACCTTTCGCCGGACGCGGTAATCTTCCTTCTCCCACAAGAGGAAAAGGAAAGAGCCGCGGCGTGACGTGCTTCGCTTACGGCTTCGGCGGATGAATGAACGCCCACGGGCTCACTTCGGAATCCCTGGTCACTTCCACCGAGATCAGATACGGCCCGCCATGTGCGAGCGCCTTCTCCATCGCGGCCTTGAACTGATCCGGCGCCGTCACGCGCGCCGCGGCCACCCCAAACGACTCCGCGAGCTTGACGAAATCCGGATTAACCAGATCCGACGCCACCACGCGGCCGTCAAAGCGTTCGCGCTGGTCGCGGCGGACATTGCCATAGGCGTTGTTGTTGAACACCAGCGTCACCACGCCGATGTTGAACTGCACGGCGGTGGCAAGTTCCTGCACGCCGAACATGAAGCCGCCATCGCCGGTGATCGCGACCACCGGCTTGTCGGGATTGGCGACCTTGGCGCCGAGCGCGGTCGGAAAACCCGAGCCGAGTGTGCCCTGATAGCCCGAGGTGATAAAGGTGCGCGGCTGGTAGATCGGGAAGCCGTACCAGGAGGCAAAGCCGAACTGCGACAATTCATCCGTCACGATCGTGTTCGCCGGCAGCACCTCGCGCAGAATGTTGAGATAGGCCATCTGCGGCTGGATGCGCTGGATCTCCTGCTGCGCGGCCGCGCTAGCCTCGCGGATCGCGGCACGGCGGCCGGCGGTCTTGCTGTACCCGGCCTTGCGGACGGCGGCGGCGAGATCGGCCGTCGCGGCCTTGGCATCGGCGACAATGGACGTGTCGCAGACGACACGGCGGATCTCGGCGGGATCGATGTCGATGCGGACCGACTTCAAGCCGGATGGCTGGTAGGGCCAGCGGAAGCCCGATACCGGCAGCTCCGCGCGTGTCCCGATCGCGATCATCAGGTCGGTTGTCGGCCACAGCTTGTAGGCGGCGGCCATGGTGAGGCCGAGCTCATGCGCATTGGAGACGATGCCGCGGCCGCTGCGAAAGGCGACGACGGGCGCATCGATCATCTCGGCCAGCTCGAGGATCTCGGCACCGGCCTCGATCGCGCCGCTGCCGACGAAGATCATCGGCGCCTTGCTGGCCTTGATCAGGGCGGCCGCCTGCTTGATCAGATCAGGGTCGGGCAGCGGCGCGGGCAGCGGCTCCAGCACCTGTGCCGCGCGGGTGTCGGCGCGCTGGGTAAAGATATCCCAGGGCATTTCCACCGAGGCGGGGCCGCGCCGTCCCGACATCATCTCCTGGAACGCCCGCGCCACGATGGTCGGAGCGTAGCCGGGATATTCGATCCGGTCGGCCCATTTCACATAGGTGCGCAAGGTCGCGAGCTGGTCGGGCATCTCGTGCAGATGGCCGCGGCCCTTGCCGAGAAACTGCGTCGGCACCTGGCCGGTGACGCAGAGCACCGGCTCGTTGCAGCCATAGGCGGTGAGCAGCGCCGCGCTGGCGTTGAGCACGCCGGGGCCGGGCACCACGCTGAACACGCCGGGCCTGCCGCTGGAGCGGGCATAGCCGAACGCCATGTAGCCGCAGGCCTGCTCGTGCCGTGCGCCGATCACTTTGAGCTGGGCCTGGTGGAAGGCGTCGAACAGGCCGTAGATTTGCGCGCCGGGCAGGCCGAACACGGTGTCGACGCCATGAGCGACAAGCCCGCTTACGATCGCTTCGCCGCCGGTGAGGGTGGTCATTGCTTCATTCCACTTCAGTTCTTGTTCAGGCTTCGTCGACGACGCCGTTGCGCAAAGTGCCGATGCCCTCGGCCGCGACCTCGATCACGTCGCCGGGCTTCAGGTAACGCGGCGGATCGAACCGCGCACCGGCGCCGGTCGGCGTGCCCGTCACGATGATGTCACCGGGAACGAGCGTCGCGAACGTCGAGATATAGCTGATGAGGTAGCGGAACGGGAACATCAGCCGGCTGGTGCGGTCGTCCTGCCTGAGCTCGCCGTTGACATGCGTCGTGAGGCGGATGTCCGCGATCTGCGCTTCCCTGGTGTAGGGCACCAGCCACGGCCCGAGGCTGCCGCTGGAATCGAAATTCTTGCCCTGCGTCACATTGAACTTGGCATGGCGCAACCAGTCGCGCACGGAGCCTTCGTTGCAGAGCGTCAGTGCCGCAATGTGGTCGAGCGCCGCGCTCTCCGCGATGTGCCGGCCGGGCTTGCCGATCACCAACACGATCTCGCCCTCATAGTCGAGCTGAGCCGATGCGCGCGGGCGCACCAGCGGCGTGTCGTGGCCGACGAACGAGCGGGGCGAGCGCATGAACATGCTCGGATATTTCGGCGCCTCCTGACCGTCCTTGTACTCGGCGTTACGATCTGGATAGTTGACGCCGATGCAGATGATCTTTTCCGGCGCAGGTACCGGCGGCAGCCAGGTGATCTCGCCGGGCGCGTGGACCGGCGTGCGGCCGGCCGCTTCCTCGGCAAGGCTGATCAGCTTTCCCGCCGCGATCACCTCGCGCAGCGTCGGATAATCCTTGGCATGGCGCGCGGAGAGATCGACGATGCCGCCTTCGAGAACGGCGCCGTAGCGTGTTTCACCCTTGACGGAATAGGTAGCGAGGCGAGGGAGCTTCATCAGTCTGCCACCAGCACGTCGGCCACGAATCTCGGCTCGCGCACGGCCTGGCCCGTGAAGGGCGAACCCTGCTCGAACCAGGAGCGCGGCGCCGGCGCGCCCCATAGCGTCTGACGGCGCGGATCGCGGAGCGACCAGCGCAGCGGCTCGTGGTCGTGATCCCCAGTGAAATAATCGCTGGTGTAGAGCTCGAGCCGGTGGCCATCGGGATCGCGGACGTAGAGGAAGAAGGCATTGGAAATGCCATGACGGCCGGGGCCGCGCTCGATGTTCTTCACAAAGCCTTGCGAGGCCATGACGTCGCAGAGATGGATGATGTTCATCGCCGTCGGCGTCCAGTAGGCGAAATGGTGCAGGCGCGGACCCTTGCCGTTGGTGATGGCGAAGTCGTGGACATTGCCCTTGCGATGCATCCAGGCCGCGGCAATGCGGCCGTTCGGCCCGTCCTCTTCGGCATATTCGGTGAGGCGGAAGCCGAGCCGGGCGTAGAAATCCATGGTGTCCTGCACCTCGGCGGCGAAGACGTTGAAATGGTCGAGCCGCTGCGGGTGGCAGCCCCGGTAGAGGTCGTAGTGGCGGAGCAGATGCGGCCGGCGGTCCATCGTCGCATAGAGCTCGAGCTGGAAGCCGAAGGGATCAGTGAACTGCAGCGTGCGACCCTGGAATGGTTGATCGGTGAAGGCGTAGCCGAGCCCGTTCTCGGACAGGAACTTTGCGGCCTTGTCGAGATCGCCGTCATTGCCGACCTTGAAGCCGAGCCTGTTACAGGCGGGCGCGGCGGCCTTGCGCAATACCAGCGAGTGATGCTGATGCTCCTCGGCGGCGCGCAGGTACACGAGCTTGTCATCGGCATCCTCGACATGCAGGCCGACGGTGGTCTCGTAGAACTCGCGGCTCAGCTTCAGGTCGGTCACGTCGAGCACGACGTGGCTGGAACGGATGATGTTGAACGGCGGCTCGAAGATGTGTTGCGGTACCGGCATTGGCGTTTCCCCTCGGCTCGACGAGCGTCAAATCCCCAGTTTCTGAATCTTGTGCGTGCCCCGCGCCAGCGAGACGTGCTTGGTTTCCATGTAAAAGTCGAACGAATAGTCGCCGCCGTCGCGGCCGATTCCGCTCGCCTTCATGCCGCCGAACGGTGTCGGCAGGTGGCGAACGTTTTCCGAATTCAGCCAGATCATGCCGGCCTCCAGCGCGTCGGCAACTCGCAGGGCGCGGCCGACATCGTTGGTCCAGACATAACCGGTGAGGCCATAGCGGATGTCGTTGGCAATCGTGATGGCGTCCGCTTCATCCTTGAACGGCAGCACGGTGAGGAACGGTCCGAACACCTCCTCCTGCGCCACGCGCATTTTGCCATGCGCGCCTGTGACCAATGTTGGCTCGACATAATGTCCACCGCCCGGGCCGTCATAGGTCTTGCCGCCGACCGCGATGGTGGCGCCGTCCTGGCGCGCGACGTCGAAATAGGAGCAGACCTTCGCCAAATGGCGTTCGTGGATCAGCGGCCCGATCTCGGTTGAGGGATCGAGCGGATGGCCGACCTTCAGCGCCTTCACGCGCGCGGTCAGCTTCTCCACGAATTTTTCGGCGATGTTCTGCTGGATCAGCAGGCGGCTCGACGAGGTGCAACGCTCGCCATTGAGCGAGTAGATCATGAACACGACGGCATCGAGTGCGCGCTCGAGATCGGCGTCGTCGAACACGATCACCGGGTTCTTGCCGCCGAGCTCGAAATGCACGCGCTTCAAGGTCGGCGCGCCCTGAACCATGATCGCCGAGCCGGTCGCGCTCTCGCCGACGAAGCCGATCGCCTTGATGGCGGGATGTTCGGTCAGCGCCTTGCCGGCCTCTTCGCCAAAGCCGTGGAGGGTGTTGAGCACGCCGTCGGGCACGCCGGCCTCCTTGACGAGCCGCGCCAGAATGCTGGCGGTCACCGGCGACCATTCGGCCGGCTTGTGCACGACAGTGCAGCCCGCAGCGAGGGCAGGGGCGATCTTCCAGGTCGAGAGCATGAACGGCGTATTCCAAGGCGTGATCACGCCCACGGGGCCGATCGGCACGCGGGTCGAGATATTCCAGTGCTCGTCGCTAGGCGTGTTGAGGCCGTCGCGCGCCTCCGCGCATTTGTCGGCGAAGAAGCGGAAATTCTCGGCGGCGCGGATCGCGGCCTTGGCCATGAAGCGATAGGCCTGCCCGGTGTCGATGCATTCGAGCACTGCGATGTCTTCGGCGTTGTCTTCGATCGCGTCGGCAACGCGATGTAGCAGCTTCTTGCGCATCGCCGGCCCCATGTCGCGCCAGGACTTGAAGGCGAGGGCGGCGGACGTAGCGGCGGCGTCGATATCCTCGGCATTGCCGCGGGCGACACTGGCGAGCACGGCGCCATCGACCGGCGACTTCGTCTCAAAGGTCTCGCCGGAGATCGACGGGACGACCTTGCCGTCGATCATGTGCCCGATGCCGTCGGCGCGCAGCGTCTTCAGCAGCGGTGCGGCGCGGTCGCGGTTGGCCTGGAACACATCGGCTTTCGGGGTGGGCTTATCCATGGGCGGCCTCCACTTTCAGGGCGTCGTGGATGTTGTTGCGCTTCCAGCTCGTGTCTTTGTCGTTGATCTGCATGTCGAACGACAGAGCGAACTTGCCGGCCGCGAAGACGGGATCGAGATGTTTCGACAGCGCCTGGAAGACATGCTCGCCGGCCTTCTGGCGCGTCGGCAGGTCGCGGCCTTCGCCGATACGCAGCACCATGTCGAGGAAGCCGTAATCATTCCTGTTATCGGCGATCGCGTAATGCTCGCACCTGATCGCGCGGACGCGGATGCCGCCGAGCGGGAAGATGCCGGTCTCGACCGCCGCCTTGCGCACGACCTCGCAGACCTTGCCGATATCGAGGCGGCTGTCGAGATTGGCCGAATATTCGATCGTGAAATGCGGCATCGCGGTTTCACTCCCTGTATTTTCTTTTCGTCTAGGCGAAGTAGCAGCTGACCGAGCCGTAGGCGCCATAATCGGCTTGAATTGTGTCGCCCTTGCGGGTCTCGATCGGACGGATGAAGGAGCCCGCGAGCACGACCTGTCCCGGTTCGAGCGCGAGCCCGAGCGGGGCGATCTTGTTGGCAAGCCAGGCCACTGATGTCGCGGGATGATTGAGCACACCGGCGGCAAGGCCGGTTTCTTCCAGCTGGCCGTTCTTGAAACACAGCGCGCCGATCCAGCGCAAATCGGCATCGAGCGGACGGATTGGCCGTCCGCCGACCACGATGCCGGCATTCGCCGCGTTGTCCGCAATGGTGTCGAAAATTTTTCGCGTGGCTTTTGTCTTGGGATCGACGCGCTCGATGCGCGTATCCAGGATCTCCAGCGCCGGCACCACGAAATCGGTGGCGTTGAGTACGTCGAATAGCGTGCAATCGGGCCCCGTAAGCCGCTTGCTCATCACGAAGGCAAGCTCGGCCTCGACGCGCGTCGCGATGAAGCGTTTGGTCGGAATGATCCCGCCATCGGCGAAGAACATGTCGTCGAGCAGCACGCCGGAGTCAGGTTCGTCGATATTGAGCGCGCTTTGCATCGCCTTGGAGGTGAGGCCGATCTTATGGCCCTTGACCACGCGCCCCTCGGCGATCTTGACGTCGACCCAGGTCTTCTGAATCGCGTAGGCGTCAGTGATGCTGATGTCAGGGAAATCCTGCGAGAGCTGCCGGATCTGCACGCGGGTCTTCTCCGCCTGGTGCAGACGGCTCGCGCAAGCCTGGATATCGTCTCTGGAAAGCGCCATGGGGTGGCCTACCAAAATCGTGGTGCGCGAAGATACTTAACATGTTAAGTGAATGCGTCAAACACAATTCCCCCTTGCTGCACTGCAAACTTTTTGCGGCCTGAAAGGGCGAGTTTGAAAGGGCTTTATGGCGAAGAGACCGGCTGATCCCGCGAACGGAAGTGAGCCCGCCGCACGGCAGGTGCCGATGCGCGACTTCTCGCGCTCGCTGCCGATGTCGTTGCTCCGCGCGCGCGAAGCCGTGATGCGGCAGTTCCGTCCAAAGCTGCGCGAGCACGGTTTGACCGAGCAGCAATGGCGCATCCTGCGCGCGCTCGCGGCGATCGAGGCCGCGGAGGTCACGGAACTCGCGCGCACCGCGTTTCTGCTAGGACCGAGCCTGTCGCGCATCCTGCGCGATCTCGAGGCGCGTAATCTGATCGAGCGCAAGACGGCGAAGGCGGACCAGCGCCGCAGCATGGTCTCGATTTCCAGAGAGGGCGTGAAGCTGATGGCCGCCGTGGCGCCATCGTCGGAAGCGATCTACGCCGAAATCACGCAGCGTTTCGGCGCGCGCAAGCTCGCCGAGTTGCAGGAGATGCTCGGAGAGTTGGAATTGTGTCTCGCTTCCACCGGTGCGAGCGACGACGTTACGGATGAAACGTAACGGCAAATTTGCATGATGATGTTCCTGCCGCGCATGACTGTCGTCGTTGCATAACGCGTGGGCAGTGCGCGCAGAGTGAAATACGCGAATTTCCCGGAAAAAACAGCTGAGAATAGATCGTCGCTGCCGGTGTTCATCATCGTTAGGCGCGAACTCTCCGCACTTAGTCGATGATGCCTCAATATCAATTTACTCACACGGCGAGAATCCGTAAGTAGCATCCGGCTCTGTATTCAGTGACAAGGCCAAACAAAGAAGGGCCGACAAGGATGCCCGGCTCCAGGGAGGAATGAATGAGACTGACGAGACGCGATTTTGCGGCCGGAATTGCTGCCGGCATTGCCGCGCCCTACCTCATCAAGAGCGCACATGCGCAAGGCGCCACCATCAAGATCGGCATGTGCGCGCCCGTCACAGGTCCTGCCGCTGAATCCGGCGGTTACGCCATCAAGGGCGCCAAGCTCGCGCTCGAAGCCGTCAACAAGGCCGGCGGTATCCTGGGCAAGCAGGCCGAACTGATCGTCGAGGACGACCAGACCACCAATCCGGGCATCGTGCTCGCCTTCTCCAAGCTTGCTGCGCAGTCCGACATCGTCGGCTTCCTCGGTTCGATCCGTTCGACCCAGGTCCATGCGATCTCGCCCGACGTCATCAAGCTCGGCAAGCCCGTGATGATCGGCGGCACCGATCCGAACCTTACGCATATGGGTAATCAGTGGCTGTTCCGCTGCCGCCCCAATGACAGCTATTCCGGCCGCGTCATCGCCGAGTACGGCGTGAGCACGCTTGGCAAGAAGAAATGGGCCGTGCTGCATTCGACCGATGCCTTCGGCACCGCCGGCGGCAAGGCGCTGACGGAGGCACTGACCAAGCTCGGCGCGCCGCCGGTGCTCGACCAGGGCTACGCCAACCAGAGCCAGGATTTCACGCCGGTCGTGCTCGCGATCAAGCAGTCCGGCGCAGACATCCTCGGCTCCTACTTCACCTTCGAGAACGATCTCGGCATCTTCGCCCGCCAACTTCGTCAGCTCGGCGTGAACATCCCGTGGGTCGGCTCGCCCTCGATTGTCAACATCACCGCGCTCAAGCTCGCCGGTCCCGCGCTCTACAACACTTATGGCGTCGCCGACTATGCCGAGGATTCCAGCGAGGGCTCGAAGGCGTTCGGCAAGATCTACCGCGACGCGGTCAAGGTCGCGCCCGACAACCAGAGCTCCTGGACGTTCGATGCGATCAACGTGTTGTCGGCGGCGATCAACAAGGCCGGTTCCACCGATGCCGCCAAGATCCGCGAAGCCATCCTGTCGATCAAGAAGTTCGCGGGCGCCGAGGGCGAATACAATTTCGACCAGAACGGCGACGGTCTGCACGGCTACAACATCGTGAAGAACGACAAGGGCAACATCGTCTTCGACAAGCACATCGAGTTCAACGACTGACGCTCGTTCGGCCTCCCCGATGCCGGTCGGGGAGGCCGAAACGTCTCACGTTGAATGTATCCGCTCTCCAACAGAAGCTTGTCATGGATCTCGCCCTCCAACTGCTCTTTACCGGCATCGGTATCGGCGCCGTCTACGCGCTGGTCGCGCTCGGCTTCGTGCTGATCTTCCGGGCCACCAACGTGGTGAATTTTGCCCAGGGCGAATTCTCCATGGTCGCGGCCTACCTGATGGTCGTGGCGGTCGAAGCTGGCCTGCCTTATTGGGCCGCCTTCATCGTCGCGCTGCTCGGCATGGCGCTGCTCGGTGTCGTCTTCAATCTCGGCGTCTATTATCCGCTGCGCCACCGCACCTATCTGCCCGTGATCATCGCCACCATCGGCGCCTCGATCCTGCTGGCAAACTCCGTGCTCGCGATCTACGGCCCGCAGCCGCAGGTGCTGCAGGGCTGGTTCGATACGCCCGGCATCCAACTCGGCCCGGTCTATCTCGACAGCCAGTATCTCCTGATCATCGGCGTCACCATCTGCCTCGTGATCTTCAATTTCTGGTTCTTCGAGAAGACGCTGCTTGGCAAGAAGCTGCAGGCGACCTCGCAGGATAAGGAGATAGCCTCGCTGCTCGGCATTTCCGTCTCCACCATGATCATGATCACCTTCATCTATTCGGCGGTGCTCGGCGGTCTCGCCGGCATCCTCGTCGCGCCCGTGCTGTTCGTCTCGATCCAGATGGGCTCGACCATCGCGCTGAAGGCGTTCGCGGCGACCATCATCGGCGGCTTCGGCGACGTCGCCGGCGCCATCATCGGCGGCCTCTCGCTCGGCGTGATCGAGACTTTTGGTGCCGCCTACATCTCGGTGCCCTACAAGGACGGCTTCGCCTTCCTGGTGCTGGTCGCCTTCCTGATCTTCCGGCCGCAGGGCATCTTCGGCGAACGCGTGGCGGAAAAAGCATGAGCGCTCCCAGCGACAACATGCCGATCCCGGCACCCGCCATCCATTCGAAGCCGCTGCTGGTCAGGCACCTGCCGTACTTCATCGGCGCGGCGATCCTGGTCGCGCTCGCCGCGACCATGCGCTTCGATGGGTACGTCCACAACATCCTTCTGCAGGCGACCACGTTCTCGATCGCGGTGTTCGGCCTCTCGGTCGTGCTCGGCCTGTGCGGCCAGATCAATCTGGCGCAAGCCGCGTTCTTCGGCCTCGGCGCCTATGCGGTTGGTCTGGGCACCAACGACCTGCATCTCAGCTTCTGGCTCTGCCTCGTCGGCGGCTGCGTCATCTCGCTGCTCGCGGGCGCGTTCCTCGGCATGTCCACCTTGCGGCTCGGCGGGCATTACCTCGCGATGGTGACGATCTCGTTCCAGCAGATCGTGACGCTGGTGATGATCAACGCGATCTGGCTGACGCACGGCCCGGACGGCGTCTCCAACATCAAGCGTCCGGACCTGTTCCAGACCTCGCAGAGCTATCTGGCCTTCTGCGTCGCGATGCTGGCGATCGTCGGCTATCTCGTCTGGCATCTCGCCGATACAAAGCTCGGCCGCGCCATGCGCGCGGTGCGCGACAATGAGCTTGCGGCCGGCGTCAACGGCATCGATGTCTTCCGTACCAAGATCTACGCGTTCGCGCTCTGCGCATTGCTCGGCGGCCTCGCCGGCGGCCTGTTCGCCGGCGGCTTTGCCTATGTCAGCCCCGATCAGTTCTCCTTCGCGGAATCGATCGTGTTCCTGACCATGTCGCTGCTCGGCGGCGTTGCGTCGCCGATCGGCTCGACCATCGGCACGGGCCTCTTGATCCTGATCCCGGAATGGCTGCGCTTCCTCAAGAGTGTGCCGGGCTTGTATCTGGCGATCTACGGCCTGTTCGTGATCCTGATCATCCGCTTCATGCCCGACGGCATCTGGGGTTTTGTCGCGGACGCCTTCACGCGCTGGCGCGCCAGGATCAAGCCGACGCCGGCCGCGGCCGCCCTGCAGCTGAAGCCGGCGACGGTCGGCGGCGACATCGTGCTGGAGGTCACCGGCCTGTCGAAACATTTCGGCGGCCTCAAGGCCGTCGACGGCGTCGACATCGCGGTGAGGCGCGGCGGCGTGCATGCGCTGATCGGGCCGAACGGCTCGGGCAAGACCACCACGCTCAACGTGCTCTCGGGCCTCTATCAGGCGACATCAGGCAGGATCGTGCTCGATGGCACCGACATCACCCATATGCCGCCGCATCAGCGCACGGCTGCGGGCTTAGGGCGCACCTTCCAGAATATCCGCCTGTTCCGCTCGATGACGGCTCTCGAAAACGTCGAGATCGGCGCGGAGCGGCCGGGCAACGCTATGGTCGGGAAGGGCGATGACGCTCTGACCGAGCGTGCGATGGAGGCGCTGACCTTCGTCGGCCTCGGCAGCCGCGCCAACGAGCTGATCTCGAGCTTCTCCTATGGCCATCAGCGCCTGATCGAGATCGCGCGTGCGCTCGCCTCGAATCCGACGCTGCTGCTGCTCGACGAGCCCGCGGCCGGCCTGAACTCGACCGAGAAGCTGGAGCTGCACGAGCTGCTCAAGCGTATTGCGGCGCAGGGCCTCACCATCCTGATCATCGATCACGACATGACGCTGGTCTCGGAAGCGGCCCAGCACATCACCGTGCTCAACTTCGGACGCCGCATCGCGGACGGCGAATCCATGGCCGTGCTGCGTCATCCCGACGTCGTCTCCGCCTATCTCGGGAGCGAATGATGCCGTTGCTCGAAATCCGCAATCTGGTCGTGCGCTACGGCGAGATCGAAGCGCTGCGCGGCGTCACCTGCGCGGTGGAAGAGGGGCAGGTGGTGACGCTGCTGGGCGCCAACGGCGCCGGCAAGTCCACGACCCTGCGCGCCATCTCCGGCCTCGCAAAGCCGACCTCCGGCGAGATCCTGTTCGACGGCAAGTCGATCGCGGGCCTCGGCCCCGAAGCGATCGTCCGCATGGGCATCAGCCACGTGCCGGAAGGACGTCGGGTGTTTCCGGGCCTCACGGTGAAAGAGAACATCATGCTCGGCGCCTCCAATCGGAAGGCGTCGACCTCGGAGATCTCGCGCGAGGCGGACGCGATGTTCGATCTGTTCCCCGATATCCGCAAGTTCACCAATGCGCTCGGCTGGACGCTCTCCGGCGGTCAGCTGCAGATGGTGGCTGTGGCGCGCGGGCTGATGGCAAAGCCGCGTCTGTTGCTACTCGACGAGCCCTCGCTTGGGCTGGCGCCCGTCATCGTGCAGGCCGTGTTCAAGATCATCTCGGAGATCCGCCGCAGCACGACGGTGCTGCTGGTCGAGCAGAATGCGCGCATGGGCCTGTCGGTTGCCGATTACGGCTATGTGCTGGAGACCGGTCGCATCGTGCTCGGCGGCAAGCCGGACGAGCTCTGGGGCAATGAAGCCATCCGCGCCGCCTATCTCGGCGGCCATGCCAAGGTCAGTGCGTAACCGGGACAGTTCCGGGCCGAAAGCCCGGGCTACGCGCCTCGAAAGGCATCCCTTGCCGGATGAACCCGGGCGGCGATACTGTCCGCCGCCCGCGCAGCCCGCACCCAATGGGCAAGCGCATAGGTCTTGCGTGATTGCGAGCGTAGCGCGACGATCCGGTTGGCGGTAACAACAGGGTCGTGCTGTCGCGGCGCTCGGCGTGGTGCTAGAGGCCCCAACAACAAAGAAGGAAGGCAACGTGGCGAACAAGGTCAAGGAAATCTGGAAGTCGGGCAAGGCCGTGGTCAATGCGTGGCTCGCCATTCCCTCGGGCTTCTCGGCCGAGATGATCGCGCAATGCGGCTTCGACAGCGTCACCGTCGACATGCAGCATGGCGTGCAGGATTATCTCTCGATGGTGCAGTGCTTCCAGGCGATGGACAAGCACCCGGTCACCCCGATGGTCCGCGTGCCCTGGAATGAGCCCGGCATCATCGGCAAGGTGCTCGATGGCGGCGCCTATGGCGTGATTTGCCCGATGGTCAACACGCCTCAGGAAGCCAAAAACCTCGTCTCCTATTCCAAGTATCCGCCGCAGGGCGTCCGCTCCAACGGTCCGATCCGCGCCGGCATGTACGGCACCGCCGGCTCCTACCAGAAGACCGCGAACGCCGACACCATCCTGCTGCCGATGATGGAAACCAAAACCGCGGTCGAGAACATGGAAGCGATCCTCGACGTCGAGGGCATCGACGGCGTCTATATCGGCCCGTCCGATCTCGGCTTCTCCTACGGCCTCGAGCCGAAGCTCGACCGCACCGAGCCCGAGATCCTCGCGATCTATGAGAAGATCATTAGGGAATGCGGCAAGCGCGGCCTCAACCCCGGCATCCATTGCAGCGGCGCCGAAGGTGCCGCGCGCGCCATCAACATGGGCTTCAAGCTGGTGACCTTGTCGAACGAAGTCGGCCTGATGACCACCTACGCCAAGATGCAGGTCAACGCGACCCGCAAGGATTCCGGCGGCAAGGCCTGATCTCTAGCGAATAGTGAATAGGGAGTGGCGAATAGCGCCGCTCCCTATTCCATTCGCTACTCCCTATTCGCTATTCGCCTCCGAAGGAGACCTCCCATGACCATCAGCCCCGTCATCCGCCTGCATCCCGCTGACGGCGTGCTGATCGCGCGCGCGAGCCTGCCTCCGGGCACCGTCGTCGCCGACGGCGTCACCACGGTCGAGCGCATTCCCTCAGGCCACAAGGTCGCGATCAAACCGATCGCAGTCGGCGAGCCCGTGATCCGCTACGGCCAGATCATCGGCTTTGCGACCCAAGCCATCGCGCCGGGCCAGCACGTGCATGTGCAGAACTGCGGCATGGGCGATTTCGCCAAGGACTACGCCTATTGCGCCGACGTCAAGCCGACGCCGAATTTCGACCTGCCGGCGACCTTCGAGGGCATCCGCCGCCCCGACGGCCGCGTCGCCACGCGCAACTATATCGGTATCCTCACCTCGGTGAATTGCAGCGCGCATGTCGCGAGCCTCGTCGCCGACGTCTTCAAGAAGAATCCTTTCACCGGCGATAATCCGCTGGCCGACTTCCCCAACGTCGATGGCGTGGTTGCGCTGACCCACAAGACCGGCTGCGGCATGACGCAGAACGAGCCGCTGGCGCTGCTCCGCCGCACCCTCGGCGGCTATGCGCGGCACGTGAATTTCTCCCATGTCATCGTGCTCGGCCTCGGCTGCGAGGTGAACCAGATCGGCGGCCTGATGGAGGAACAGAAGCTCGCGGGCCGCCTGCGCGCGATGGACATCCAGGAGGTCGGCGGCACCCGCAAGACCGTGGAAGCCGGCATCGCCTTCGTGCGCGAGGCGCTCGCCGATTCCAACAAGGTCACCCGCGAGTCCGTGCCGGTGAGTGAGCTCACCGTCGCCCTGCAATGCGGCGGCTCGGATGGCTATTCCGGCGTATCCGCCAATCCGGCACTTGGTGCGGCCAGCGATCTCATCGTCCGCCATGGCGGCACCGTGATCCTTTCGGAGACGCCGGAGACCTACGGCGCCGAGCATCTCCTGACGCGCCGCGCGGTCAGCCGCGAGGTCGGCGAGAAGCTGGTCGACCTGATGCGCTGGTGGGACGAATACACCGCGCGTGAAGGCGCCGAGATGAACGCCAATCCGAGCCCCGGCAACAAGGCCGGCGGCCTCACCACCATTCTGGAAAAATCGCTCGGCGCGATGGCCAAGGCCGGCACCACCAATCTCGTCGAGGTGCTGCGCTACGCCGAGCCCGTCACCAAGAAGGGTTTTGTCTTCATGGACACGCCCGGCTACGACCCGGTCGCAGCCACGGGGCAGGTCGCCGGCGGCGCCAACCTCGTCTGCTTCACCACGGGGCGCGGCAGCGTGTTCGGCTGCAAGCCCGCGCCCTCGATCAAGCTCGCCACCAACACGCCCATGTACAAGCGCATGGAAGAGGACATGGACGTCAATTGCGGCACCATCCTTGAGGGCGAGGAGAGCGTGCAGGAATGCGGCCAGCGCATCTTCGATCTCATCCTGAAGACCGCTTCGGGCCAGCGGACCAAGAGCGAGAGCTTTGATTTCGGCGGCGCCGAGTTCGCGCCCTGGGTGCTCGGCGCGACCATGTAATCGCGCGCAGCTCGTTGCTGAAATTTGCAGGCCGGGCGACCGCTCTCCGTAAATCTACGGGTGTTCCTCGTAGCCGCACGGGTTCCCGCGCTCACCTATGCTTAATGTTTCCTGCCGTAATCCTTGGTGTGATGCGGGCTCCCACTCCTTTGGGGCGCTGGCCCTTCAAGGATTGAACGACGATGACGCGCGCGATACGGCCGACCGGCGTGGAAAGTTTCCTCGGCGAGGAGGAACTGATCGTCTCGAAGACCGATCTGAAGGGCCGCATCACCTACGCCAATGACGTCTTCATCCGGATGGCGAAATACTCCTACGCCGAGCTGATGGGCGCGCCCCACAGCCTGATCCGCCACCCCGACATGCCGCGCGCCGTCTTTAAGCTGCTCTGGGACACGCTGCAGGCGAAGCAGGAGATCTTCGCCTACGTCGTCAATCTGGCAAAGGACGGCAGCCATTACTGGGTGTTCGCCCACGTCACGCCGACCTTCGACGAGCGCGGCAATGTCGTCGGCTATCACTCCAACCGC
Organism: Bradyrhizobium sp. BR 10289; assembly: GCF_019455385.1. Taxonomy (GTDB): domain Bacteria; phylum Pseudomonadota; class Alphaproteobacteria; order Rhizobiales; family Xanthobacteraceae; genus Bradyrhizobium. The sequence goes on along the minus strand of NZ_JACOFR010000007.1, from coordinate 133,632 downwards.
CGCAAGCCGGATCCAGCGCAGATCGAGCGCATCAAGCCGATCTACAAGACGCTGTGCGCGGAAGAGGCACGGCATGCCAATGCCAAGGACGGCATGCATGCGAGCTTCGATGCGATGGTCGGGCTGCTAAACCAACAAGGTGTCGGTTACGATGAATTTGTGCTCTCTCTCTAAGGCGCAGGGAGCGACCGCGCTTGCGTGCGTTCTCGCCGTCATCGCGTTCGGCCTCTCGCTTCTCGGTGTGACCGGTATCGTCGTTGCGACATTGCTCGGCGCGACGATCGCACTGCTCGGCTACGCTGTCTGGTGCCAGCATCGCACGGCGGTGGCCGTCGATGAGGTCGCCGAAGTCTGCCGCAAGGCGTCGCATGGCGATCTCGAGGCGCGCATCCTGAGCCATCGTCAGGCCGGCCGCATCGGCTCGATCCAGAAGTCGGTCAACGACATGCTCGACATCACCGACGCTTATCTGCGCGAAGCGTCGGCCTCGATGGACTATGCCAGCCGCGGTAAATATTTCCGCAAGATTCTTGCACGCGGTCTGCCCGGCTCGTTCCGCCGTTCCGCGGTCGTAATCAATTCCGGAACCGACAGCCTCGGCCGTCGCGTCGTCGAGATCGCCGATCTCGCCAAGCAATTCGGCACACATCTCGACAGCGTCGCCGGCACGCTGATGGGGGCGGCCAGCGATCTCGAATCCGACGCCCACCAGATGGCGGCGGCCGCCGACAAGACCAGCAGGCAGACCTCCGGCGTGCTCAGCGCCTCCGACCAGGCCTCGCGCAATGTCGCGACCGTCGCCAGCGCCGCCGAGCAGCTGGCATCCTCGATCGCCGATATCGGCCGTCAGGTCACCGGCTCGACCGCGAGCACCGGACGCGCCGTGAACGAAGCCAATCGCGCCGGCAGCGAGATCCGCTCGCTGGCAGATGCGGCGATGCGGATCGGCGACGTCGTCAAGCTGATCAGCGAGATCGCCTCGCAGACCAATCTCCTTGCGCTCAACGCCACCATCGAGGCGGCGCGGGCAGGGGAGGCCGGCCGCGGCTTCGCGGTGGTGGCCTCCGAGGTCAAGAGCCTCGCCAACCAGACCGCGAAGGCGACGGAAGAGATCAGCGCCAAGGTCGGCGAGATGCAGCAGTCAACGACCAACTCGGTCGCGGCCGTCGAGGCGATCGCGCAGACCATCGCCGAGATCGACGGCATCACCGCCTCGATTGCGACCTCGATCGAGCAGCAGGGCCTCGCCACCCGCGAGATCGCCCGCAACGTTCAGGAAGCCTCCGCCGGCACCTCGCAGGTCTCCTCCAACGTAACCGGCATCAGCGAAGCCGCCGCCGATACGGGCCGCGTCGCAGGCCGCGTCAACAGCGCCTCCGAACGCGTCCACGGCGAAGTCGAAACGCTCCGCCGCGAGGTCACGCAGTTCCTGCAGCGCCTGACCTCGGCGGCGTAGCGTCCTCGTAGGGTGGGCAAAGGCGCACTCGCGCCGTGCCCACGTCTTCGCATCAATTGGGCAAAGACGTGGGCACGCTCCGCTTTGCCCACCCTACGATACTGAGGCCGGGGCTACAGCGCCGCCAGCACACCAATAACGCCCCACAACCATCCGGCCCGCACCTTGCATAGGCACCCTCTGCCCGTTGTTAGTGCTTGATCGCATTGACGTCAGGTGTTCTGCTCAAAAAAGCTGCTGGAGCACCGTACCCCGTGTCGATCTACGTCGCATTACACCACGTCACGCACTACAAATACGACCGCCCGATCGATCTTGGCCCGCAGACCATCCGCCTGCGGCCGGCGCCGCATACGCGCACGCCGATCCTGAGCTATTCGCTCAAGGTCACCCCATCCAATCATTTCGTGAACTGGCAGCAGGACCCGCAGGGCAACTGGCTCGCCCGCTACGTCTTTCCGGAGAAGACCACCGAGCTGAAATTCGAGGTCGATTTCACGGCGCAGATGACCGTGGTCAACCCGTTCGACTTCTTCGTCGAGCCCTATGCCGACAGTTTTCCGTTCGAATACCCGAAGGACCTCAAGACCGAGCTCGCGCCTTATCTCGAGACCATCAAGCCCGATCGCCTGTTCGCGCAATATCTCGACACCATCCCGCACGAGGCGCCGAACACCGTCAACTTCCTGGTCGACCTCAACCGCGAGCTCCAGAAGAAGATCCGCTACATCATCCGCATGGAGCCCGGCGTGCAGACGCCGGAGGAGACGCTGACCTCCTGCGCGGGCTCCTGCCGCGACTCCGCTTGGCTGCTGATCCAGACCTTCCGCCATCTCGGCCTCGCCGCGCGTTTCGTCTCCGGCTATCTCATCCAGATCCGTCCCGACATCGACCCGATCGAGGGCCCGCCCGAGGTCGAGAACGATTTTACCGATCTGCACGCCTGGGCCGAGGTCTATCTGCCCGGCGCCGGCTGGATCGGCTTCGACGCCACCTCCGGCATGCTGGCGGGCGAGGGGCATATCCCGGTCGCCGCTACGCCGCATTACCGCTCGGCCGCGCCTATCTCGGGCGGCGCTGGCTTTGCCGAGGTCGAGTTCGCCTTCGACATGAGCGTGAAGCGCATCCGCGAAGCGCCACGTATCACAAAACCGTTCTCAGACGAATCCTGGACGCGGCTCAACGATCTCGGCGAGCAGGTCGACGGCGACCTCGTGGCCCAGGACGTCCGGCTCACCATGGGCGGCGAGCCGACCTTCGTCTCCGTCGACGATCTGGAAGGGGCGGAGTGGAACACCGAAGCCGTCGGCCCGACCAAGCGGGCGCTCGCCGACGACCTGATCCGCCGCCTGCGCGCGCGCTTCGGTGAGGGCGGCCTGCTGCATTACGGCCAGGGCAAATGGTACCCCGGCGAGAGCCTGCCACGCTGGGCCTTTGGCCTGTACTGGCGCAAGGACGGCGTGCCGATCTGGAAGAACGCGGACCTCATCGCCAAGATCGAGAACCCGCGCCGCGCCGGGGTGAAGGATGCCGAGACCTTCATGGAAGCGACGGCTGCGCGGCTCGGGCTCGATCCCGGCTACATCATGCCGGCCTATGAGGACACCGCCTACTGGCTGCAGAAGGAAGCCGAGCTTCCCGTCAACGTCGATCCCTCCGACTCCAAGCTCTCCGATCCGGAAGCGCGCGCCCGCATGGCCCGCGTGTTCGACGAGGGCCTGAATACGCCGCGCGGCTTCGTGCTGCCGGTGCAGCGCTGGAACGCGCCGCCGCGCTGGCGCAGCGAGCGCTGGCAGCTCCGGCGCAGTCATCTGTTCCTGATGCCGGGCGATTCACCGCTCGGCCTGCGCCTGCCGATCGGCTCGCTCGGCTACATCCCGCCCAGCCAATATCCCTACATCGTCGAGCAGGACCCGATGGAGCCGCGGGACAAGCTGCCGGTGTTCACGTCGCCGGCGCGTCCGGAGAAGCCGGCGCCGCGGGTCAAGCCCGAGCAGCTCAACACCACCATCCCGGTGCGCACCGCGATGTCGATCGAGGTTCGCGACGGCGTGCTCTGCGCCTTCATGCCGCCGGTCGAGCGCATCGAGGATTATCTCGAGCTGGTCGCGGCGTTAGAGGCCACCGCCGAGGAGATGCAGCTCCAGGTCCATGTCGAGGGCTATCCGCCGCCATTCGATCCGCGCATCGAGGTGATCAAGGTGACGCCCGACCCCGGTGTCATCGAGGTCAACATCCAGCCGGCCAGAAGCTGGCGCGATGCGGTCGAGATCACCTCGGGCCTCTATGAAGACGCCGCGAAAGTTCGCCTCGGCGCCAACCGCTTCCTGGTCGACGGCCGCCACACCGGCACCGGCGGCGGCAATCACGTCGTAGTCGGCGGCTCCTCACCGCAGGACTCGCCGTTCCTGCGCCGGCCCGACCTGCTCAAGAGCCTCGTCTTGTACTGGCAGCGTCATCCCTCGCTGTCCTATTTCTTCTCCGGCCTCTTCATCGGCCCGACCAGCCAGGCGCCGCGCATCGACGAGGCCCGTCACGACAGCATCTACGAGCTCGAGATCGCGCTCTCGCACGTGCCGCCGCCGGGCTATCAGACGCCGCTGTGGCTGGTGGACCGTCTGTTCCGGCATCTGCTGGTCGACATCACCGGCAACACCCATCGCGCCGAGATCTGCATCGACAAGCTCTATTCGCCGGAGGGCCCGACCGGCCGGCTCGGCCTGGTCGAATTCCGCGCGCTCGAAATGCCGCCGGACCCGCGCATGTCGCTGGCGCAGCAGCTCCTGATCCGCGCGCTGATCGCGAAGTTCTGGCGCGAGCCGCAACAAGGCAAGTTCGTGCGCTGGGGCACCGCGCTGCATGACCGCTTCATGCTGCCGCATTTCATCTGGGAAGATTTTCTCGACGTGCTCTCCGAACTCAAGCTGTCAGGCTATGCCTTCGAGCCGGAATGGTATCTGGCCCAGCTCGAATTCCGCTTCCCCGCCTTCGGCCGCATCCATCATGCCGGCGTGACGCTGGAGCTGCGGCAGGCGCTGGAGCCCTGGCATGTGCTCGGCGAGGAGGGCTCGGGCGGCGGCACCGTGCGCTATGTCGATAGTTCGGTCGAACGCCTCCAGGTCAAGGCCGAAGGCTTCGTCGAAGGCCGCCACATCATCACCTGCAACGGCCGCCGCCTGCCGATGACCGCGACCGGCCGCTCGGCCGAAGCCGTGGCGGGCGTCCGCTTCAAGGCCTGGCAGCCGGCCTCCGGCCTGCACCCGACCATTCCCGTCCATGCGCCGCTGACGTTTGATCTCATCGACACCTGGAACGGCCGCTCGCTCGGCGGCTGCGTCTACCACGTCGCCCATCCGGGCGGGCGCAACTACGACACCAAGCCGGTCAACACCTATGAGGCCGAGGCGCGGCGGCTGGCGCGCTTCCAGGACCACGGCCATACGCCGGGTCCAATGCAGCCGCCGCCCGAGGAACGCACAAATGAATTTCCGCTGACCCTCGACTTGCGGACCCCGCTCCTGCAATGAGTATGAGGGTGGGGGAGGGAAAGGCCCATGGGCGAGGGCGCAGCGGAAGACAACGACCAGGCGGACAGGGCGCAGGCCCAGCAGCGCATCGCGCAATGGGTTCGCGACTATAGCCGGCTGCCCGGCATTCCCGACGAGTTCCTGGGGCCCGACGGCGCCCCCCGCGCGGTCTGGCGCCGCTTCTTCGACGCCTTCGGTGCGCTCGCCCCCGACGAGGTCGAGCGGCGCTTCGGCATGGCCGACCGCCATCTGCGCGAGGCCGGCGTCACCTACCGTGCGCCCGGCGACAGCGCCGACCGGCCGTGGTCGATCAGCCATTTGCCGCTTCTGATCGACGAGGCCGACTGGAAGCAGCTGTCCGCCGGCATCACGCAGCGCGCCGAGCTGCTCGAGCTCGTGCTGCGCGATATCTACGGCGCGGGCAAGCTGGTCGCCGAAGGCGCGCTCCCGGCCGCTGCGATCGCCGGCAGCCCCGAATATCTCCGTCCCGTCTGCGGCGTCGAGCCGCCCGGCGGGCGCTATCTCTCGCTCTATGCCGCCGATGTCGGCCGCGGCCCCGATGGCCGTTGGTGGGTGCTCAGCGACCGCACCCAGGCTCCGTCGGGCGCGGGCTACGCGCTGGAGAACCGCCTGGTGCTCTCGCGCGCCTTCTCCGATCTCTACAAGTCGATGAACGTGCCGCGCGTCGCTCCGTTTTTCGAAGCGTTCCGCGACAGTCTGCGCGCACGCGCCGACCGCGACGAGCCGCGGATCGGCGTGCTTTCCCCCGGCAGCTTCAGCGAGACCTATTTCGAGCACGCGACGCTGGCGCGCTATCTCGGCTTCCTCTTGGTCGAGGGCGATGATCTCGCCGTCAGCGAGGACCGCGTCCATATCCGCACCGTCGCCGGGCTGAAGCGGCTCGACGTGCTGCTCCGCCGCGTCGATTCCAACTCGCTCGATCCGCTCGAGCTCGATGCGTCCTCACGGTTAGGGGTGCCCGGCCTGATCGACGTGCTGCGCAAGGACGGCGTCGTCGTCGCCAACATGCCGGGCTCGGGCGTCCTGGAAGCGCGGGCGCTGCTCGGCTTCCTACCGGCGCTCTCCCGCCGCCTGCTCGGTGAAGAGCTGAAGATGCCGCACATCGCGACCTGGTGGTGCGGTCAGAAATCGGCGCGCGACGAGGTTCTGTCGCGGCTCGACCAGGTCGCGATCGAAGGCGCCTACGCACGCGGCGTTCCCGGCTTTGATCAGAACGGCCCGGTGCTCGCGAGCGAGCTCGATACTGCCGGACGCCAGCGCCTCGCCGATGCCATCAGCGCGCGCGGCATGGACTATGTCGGCCAGGAGGTGGTGCGGCTCTCGACCATGCCGGTGTGGGACCAGGGCCAAATCACGCCGCGCCCCTTCGTACTGCGCGTGTTCGCGGCCGCGACGCCAGACGGCTGGGCCATCATGCCCGGCGGCTTCTGCCGGATCGCCGACAAGGCCGACGCGCGCGCGGTGTCGATGGGAGACGGTGCGCGTGCCGCCGACGTCTGGGTCGTCTCCGGCAAGCAGGTCTCGACCGCCTCGCTGCTGCCGGCGACCGACAAGGTCCGCATTCGCCGCGTGGCCGGCGTGCTGCCGAGCCGGGCTGCCGACAATCTGTTCTGGCTCGGCCGCTATCTGGAACGTGCCGAGGCGACGCTTCGCCTGGTGCGCGCGCTGGGCTCGCCGAGCGGACCCAACAAGGGCACCGCGGCCTCGCTGCAATCCTCCGAACGCATCCAGCGCCTGCTGGTGTCATGGGGAGCGATCTCGCAAGCCTCGCGCGCCGCACCAGGGCGCATCGTCGCCGAGGCGCTGCAGAGCCCCGAGCGCTTCGGCTCGGCGCTGTCGCTGGTGCGCGCGGCGCAGCGTACCGCGACCTCCTTGCGCGAGCGGCTGTCGCCCGACGCCTGGCAGGTCATCATCGAGATGGCCGAGCGCTTGTCTTATGAGGTCGAGGACGACGACGGCGTGCTCAGCGCCGCCGAGCTGACCTTGCAGGAGCTCTCCAGTTTTGCAGGTTTGGCGCAGGAAAACATGAACCGCGCCGCCGGCTGGCGCTTCCTCGACATCGGCCGCCGCACCGAGCGCGCCATCAACACCGCGCGTTTCGCCCGCCAGTTCGCCTATGACGAGGCCGGCGACGAGGATCTCGACATCCTGCTGACGCTGGTGGATTCCCAGATCACCTACCGTTCGCGCTATCTGCTGGCGCCGATCCTGGCGCCGGTGCGCGACCTTGCCGTGCTCGATCCCTACAATCCGCGCTCGGTCGCGTTCCAGGTGATGACGCTGAACGAGCACATCGCCGCGCTGCCGAGCCTGAAGGAGCACGGCCTGATCGAGAAGCCGCAGCGGCTCGCAGTCGCGGTGCAGGCGATGCTCGCGACCGCCGAGGCCGAGAAGCTCGAGGTCAAGACGCTGTTCTCGCTGGAGCAGGATCTGCTCAGCCTCGCCGAGGCGATCGGACTGCACTACTTCCCGCACGGCCCCAATGCCAGCCGCCCGGAAAAGCTGACGGGGCTGGCGTGATCTACGATATCCGGCACGTCACGACCTACGAATATGAAAGCCCGGTCAGCTTCGCACGCTGCACGCTGCGGCTGGAGCCCAGAAGCGGCGGCGGCCAGGAGCTGATCTCGCATCATGTCGAGATCCGTCCGCGCCCCGTCGAGCGCCACGTCCGGCGCGATTTCTTCGGCACGCTCACCGAGAGCGTGGTGATCGAAGCCGCGCACCGTCATCTGCGCATCGATTCACGTTCGCGTGTCTCGATCTCGCGCGAGCCGCCCGCGCGCGACGCTGCGAGCCCGCCCTGGGAGAGCATCCGCGACATCGCCTTCGAGGCGACGAGCCTCGGTCCGTCCTCGCCGGTCGGCTATGTCTTTGCGAGCCCGCTGGTGCCGGTGCTGCGCCCGGTCAGCGCCTATGCTGCGATGAGTTTTCCGCCCGGCGCGGGCATCCTCACCGGCGCGGTCGATCTGATGCATCGCATCCGCACCGAATTCCGCTACGATCCCAAGGCCACCGTGATCTCGACGCCGCTCGACGAGGTCTTCGACAAGCGCCATGGCGTCTGCCAGGATTTTGCCCATGTGATGATCGCGGGGCTCCGTGGGCTTGGTTTGCCCGCGGCCTATGTCAGCGGCTATTTGCGCACCATTCCGCCGGCGGGCCAGCCGCGCCTGCAAGGCGCCGATGCCACCCACGCCTGGGTGTCGCTGTGGTGCGGGGCGGAGCTGGGCTGGGTCGATTTCGATCCGACCAACGATCTGCTCGTCGCCAACGACCACATCGTGCTCGCGGTCGCCCGCGACTTCTCCGACGTCTCGCCCGTCGACGGCATCATCGTCGGTTCGCCGAAGCAGAAGCTCGGCGTCGCCGTCGACGTGCTGCTGGTGGAGTGAGCGGGATTTCGCGTCGGGAACGAACCAGGCGGATAAATTTGTTTCGGCATGTTTCCTGGCTGTGGCCAAGCGCCGTTCATTAAGCGCCTGTTAACGCTGAGCCGCGACATGTTGGCTCATCGTCATTGCTGAAGCGGCCCGCGGAATCTCTGCGGCGCGGCCTCCGGCGGAGATTCCATGACTGCGACTTCAATTGCCATCGCGCCGGCGGCAGCCGGCGTGCCGGACGCTGCTGCCTGTTTGCTGAGGGGACGCGAGCACTACCGCCGCGGCGAGCTCACCGACGCCATCGCGATCTTCCAGGCGGGGCTTGCGCGCGCGGCAATGATGCCGATCGGCGCAGCCAGCGATGTCGCGGCCGATCTCCACGCCGCGCTCGCCAACGCCTTCATGCTCTGCGATGATATCGCGTCGGCAGGCGAGAATTACAAGGCGGCCTTGCGTCTGTCGCCGCGTCTCGTCGCCTGCTGGTGCAATCTCGGCATCGTCCATCAGCGCAGCGGCATGACGCAACAGGCCATCGCGCTCTATCTGGAAGCGCTCCGGCTCAACCCGGCGCACCGGCCGTCGCGGACCAACCTGGTCGAGGCACTGGTCGCAACCCGGCAGTTCGCGATCGCAAGGTCGCTCCTGCTCGAATTGCTGGAGGAGACGCCCGCCGATGCCGGCCTCCATAACCAGCTCGGCAAGGTGGGCTTCGAGCTCGGTGACGCCAGCGAAGCCATCGCACATTTCGAGCAGGCGATGGCGCTCGCGCCGGATCAGGCCGACAATTTCTACTGGATCGGTGCCGTCAGGCAGGCGCAGGGCGAGAACGAGGCGGCGCAGGCGGCTTACGCCCGCGCCGCGCAGGCGCATCCGCTGCTGCGCAAGCCCGCGATTACAGCGCAGCCGTCGTTCCGGGCGCTGGCGCTGTTCGCGCCCTTCGTCGGCAACACACCGGTCGAGTTTCTGTTCAGGGACTGCACGTACGAGACCAGCATCCTGTCGCTGCTGCCCGCGAGCCGGCCGGATATCGCGATGCTCGCGCATCAGGCCGACGTCGTCGTCAACCTGGTCTCCGATGCCGACCAGGGCAGAGAGGTGCTTCCGCTCGTTGCCGCCGTTGCAGATGCGCTCGGCAAGCCCGTGATCAACGATCCCGCGAAGGTCCTGCGCACGACGCGCGATGCGACGGCGCTGGCACTTGCTGACATCGACGGTTGCCGGATGCCGCGCACGATCCGCATTGGTGCAGGCGAGGGACTTGCCGCGTGCCCGGAGCTTACGTTTCCGATTCTGGCGCGGCTGGCCGGCACCCATGGCGGCGACGTTTTCGAGAAGCTCGACGACGACGAGGCGCTGATCGGGTTTCTTGCGGCGCATGCGGACCATGATCGCTACGTGATCGACTATATCGATTACCGCTCTATCGACGGCTTCTTCCGCAAGTATCGATTCCTGTTCGTCGGCGAGGAGATCCTGCCCTATCATCTGGCGATTGGCGACGACTGGAAGCTGCATCGCGATGCGACCGAGATGGCGAGCCACGGCTGGATGCAAGCGGAGGAAGAGCGTTTTCTGCGCGATCCCGGCGGGGTCTTTGACGTCTCGCACGACGCCATGTTGCAGGTGATCCGCGATCGCATCGGCCTCGACTATTTCGGCATCGATTGCGCCCTCGACCGCGACGGCAACCTCGTCGTGTTCGAGGTCAATGCCTCCATGCTGGTGCACGACCAGAATCCGGACTGCCCCTACAAAGACCCCTACATCCGCCGGATCAAGGTCGCCTTCGACGCCATGCTGGCGCGCCGCGCGGGGGAATTGACGCAGCTGTCCGCAGGCGCCAGTGCATGGCCGTGCGCGATGTCAAGGGCTTGCGACGTCCCCGCCTCATGACATGAATGTCAGGGTCGGCCATTGGCCGGCCGGCCCCGCTGCGACGGGTGTGCCGCACCGTGACCGCAACCGTGATGCTGCGCAGCGGTACCGTAACATATCTGCGTGTTTCGGTTTCCGGATTTGGCCAGCCAGCCAAAGATGGGCTATGCTGGCCCTTGCGTCGAGGACATGAACGAGATGTCGGGAGCTGGCGTGGGACGCCCACCGACAGACGGGGCTGCATCCATGATGACGTTACCGCGACTGGCGGCTGAATCCCTGGAGAAGTTGCTGGGCTCGTTCATGCGTAGCCGGTTCGACGAATCTTATGCCAGGGTGCTGGGGGGATCGGCGCGCACCGCCATGGAATTGATCGGCAACAGCGACGCGCTCTACCACAACATCGAGCACACGATGCTGGTGACGCTGGCGGGCCAGGCGATCCTGATGGGCCGCAATCTCAACACGCATATCGCCGCGGAAGACTACACGCACATCCTGATCGCATGCCTCGCGCACGACATCGGCTATGTCCGCGGCCTGTTCGAGGAGGACGACGAGGACGGTTTCATCATCGACGACGCCGGCACCAAGGTGTCGCTCCAGCGCGGCGCATCCGATGCCAGCCTGATGATGTACCACGTTGATCGTTCAAAGCTTTTCGTGAGGCGGCGGCTGCCCCATATTCCCGGCATAGACAGCGAGCGCGTGGCTCGCGCCATCGAGGGCACGCGCTTTCCGGCCCGCGAAGGGCAGGAGTATGACGACGAGGCCTCGATCCTGCGCGCCGCCGATTTCATCGGCCAGCTCGGCGATCCCAATTATCTGCGCAAGGCCAATGCGCTGTACTACGAGTTCGAGGAAGTCGGCATGAACCGGCAACTCGGCTACGACTCGCCCGCCGACATCGTGAACCGCTATCCGCAATTCTATTGGAATAGCGTCGCACCGCACATCCAGACCCAGATCGGATATCTGAACAAGACCGAAATCGGCCGGCAGTGGATCGCCAATCTCTACAGCAACGTCTTCCGCGCAGAGCGCGACATCTCGCTGTCCGGTCCGCAGAAATAGCTGGCGCGATCACGTTACCGATTCGGTGATCGCGGCCGCCTGGCGCCGGATCGCGCGCAGTTCGTCATTGTCCTTCCGCGACAGATTGGCATACTGGTTCTTCATGCGGCCGTTGGCGGCGAAGCGCTTGCGGTGCTTGTCGAGGAAGTCCCAGTAGAGCGTCGTGAACGGACAGGCATCCTCCCCCACCGACTGCTTTGGATCGTAGCGGCAATGCCTGCAATGATCGCTCATGCGGTTGATGTAATTGCCCGACGCAGCGTAGGGCTTGGTGCCGACGACGCCGCCGTCGCCATGCTGGCTCATGCCGAGGGTGTTGGGCAGGGACACCCAGTCGACGGCATCCCAGAACATCGACATGTGCCAGCCATGAACGTCGTAGGGGCGCACGCCCAGCAGCATGGCGAACAGGCCGAGCACCATCAAGCGCTCGATGTGGTGAGCATAGGCATGATCGACGGTATGGCCGATGGCTTCGGCGAGGCAGCGCATCTCTGTCTCGCCGGTCCAATAGAAGCGGGGCATGGGCAGGCCGGCATCGAGTGCGTTGCTCTCAGCATATTGCGGCATGCGCTGCCAATAGATGCCGCGGACGAATTCGCGCCATCCGACGATTTGGCGGACGAAACCTTCGAGTGCATTGAGGGGGGCGGTCCTGTTCTTCAATACGGCTTCGATCACCTCACGCGGATGTAACTGGTGGAGGTTCAGGGGGCCGGACAAGACCGAGTGAAAAAGGAAGGGTTCGCCGGATCGCATGGCGTCCTGATAAGTGCCGAACAGCGGGAGGCGTTCGGCGACGAAGTCGTCCAGTTGCGCCAGCGCCTCGGCGCGCGTGACTGGCAGGTCGAAGCCGTCGAGCTTTCCAGGACTGTCGGCGAAGCGCCGGGCAACAAGCCGCAGCACCTCCTTCGTGATCGCGTCAGGCGGGCATTCGGGCCTCGGAGGGATCCGCGGGCCCGCTCGGCCGAAGGATTTGCGGTTCTCCGCATCGAAATTCCACGCGCCTCCGATCGGATGTCCATCGCGATCCATGAGAATGCCGGTCTTTCGGCGCATGGCGCGATAGAAAGTTTCCAGGATCGGGCGTGGATGGCGTTCGGAGAACGTCGAAAATTCGTCCCGCGAGCACATGAAATGACGGTCGCTTCGGATCTCCGGCGACTGGTCGAGGCGGCGCAGCTTGTCCAGGACACGCCAGTCGCCCGGTTCGAGGGCAATGGTCCGTTCCGGATTGAACAGTTGCCGGGCGCGGGCGATCTCGGTTTCGAAGCGTCCGGTGTTTGCGGGATCGTCGATCGACACGTAGTGGACACGCCGGCCGCGCGCGCCGAGTTCGTCCCGAAAATGGCGCATGGACGCCAGAAAATATGCAATGCGCTTCTTGTGCTGCGGTATGTACGAGGCCTCCTCGGTCACCTCCATTTGCAGCACCACATCGCGCGCGGAATCGAAATCGTCGAAGGCGGCGCTGTCGGCATCGAGCTGATCGCCGAGCACAATCACCAGGTTTCGGACCTCTCCGGCCGTCCGCACTCGCTTCACCTGCCGGCTCATGAACCGAGCCGCCTTGCGGCCTTGGCACGTCTGCTCGGCGGAAGCCTGTTCAGCATTAAAAACTCGGCGTTCATGGAACCTCGGGCGGCGTATTGGTCTAGGGGACGATGGCTGCCACCGCTTGGATCACCTCTGGGCCACCATTTTCCAGATGCTCGACCGCTCGGCGCAAGTTCGGCGCCCCAGCGGCACCTGCGCAGACACCGATTGTTCATCCTGCCGCCAATTGCTGGGGGCCCGGTGGGCCGGGGGCAGGCTGCCCCAACCCGCGCTTAAGCTCTCCCATGGCTTGATCGTCAAACCCGCGGTTCAGCGTCCATTCGTACTTCCCTAACCAAACATCCAGCCGCCCAGATCCATTTCCAGCCCCGATCCGTATCTCGCATTCGGGAGAAGATCAGCCGATGTTGCAAGCTTTCACCTGCCTTCCGGGGCAGCACGACCTCCGCTATGTGACCGCCGCGGCGCTCGTCTGCGTGCTGGGATCGCTGCTGTCGATGCGGCTGCTCGCGCGCGTCCGGCGCAACACGGGTTTGCGCCGGCTGCACCTTCTCTTCCTCGCTGGTCTGGTCGCCGGCGCGACGGTCTGGACCACCCATTTCGCTGCGACGCTCGGCTATGATGCGCGCGTTGCCCGCGCGTTCGATCCCGCGCTGTCCTTTGCTTCGCTGATCATCGCCGTGGTGTTCGCCTGGGCCGGCTTCTTCATCACCACCCGTAGCAAGCTTGGACCGGCGATCGAGGCAGGCGGCGCGATCTTCGGCCTCGGCATCGCCGCCATGCATTATACGGGCATGATGGCCTTCGAGATTCCGGGCGTGCTCGGCTGGAATTACCCGCTGGTCGTGCTGTCCGTCTTGTTCGCGGCAGGTTTCGGAGCCATTGCCGCGAACCGGATCGCGAGACCCATCACCCGCTTCTGCAAATATGGCGGCACCCTGGCGATGATCCTGGCGATTCTGTCGCTGCATTTCACCGGCATGGCGGCCGTTGCCATTTATCCCGTGTTCGATCTGGCGATCCCTCCGCAGACCTTGTCGGACCCGTTCATGATCATCAGCGTCATCGTCGGCGTCAGCCTGATGATGGCGATGGCGGCCTCCGCCTATGCGATCGATCTCCAGGCGGCCAATGAAGCCACCGAGAACTATCGGCATCTGGCGCTGCACGATCCGCTGACGGGTCTTCCGAACCGCAACGGGCTCGTTCAGCGCCTCCACGATCTACTTGGCGGGCGTGTCGACGACACCGCACGGGTGGTCGTTCTGACCATCGATCTCGACCGGTTCAAGGACATCAACGACGTCCATGGCCATCTTGGCGGCGACCATCTCCTACAGCAACTGGCCCAGCGCATTTCTGCCGTCTTGCAGGACGGCGAATTCCTGGCACGCATCGGCGGCGACGAGTTCGTCGCGGTCAAGAGCGAGATTTTCGCGCGGGGGGAGGCGGTCAAGTTCGCCGAACGCCTGCGCAAGGTCGTACTGGAGCCAGTCGTGTGGGAGCACCAGACGCTTGCGGTCGGCTGCAGCATCGGCGTCGCGCTCTTCCCGGAGCATGGTCAGAGCGGCGACGTGCTGATCCATCGCGCGGACCTTGCGATGTATCGCGCCAAGAGCCTCGGCCAGGGCAGGATCTGCACTTTTGAGCCCTCCATGGACGAGGCCAGCCGCATGCGCGCCGAGCTCGCCATCGACCTCAAACGTGCGCTCTTGGGCAACGAGTTCGAGCTGCACTATCAGGTGCAGAACGATGCGCAGACCGGCGATATCGTCGGCTTCGAGGCATTGATCCGCTGGAACCATCCACAGAAGGGTCGCGTGCCGCCAGACGCCTTTATCCCGATCGCGGAAGAAACCGGCCTCATCGTCGAGATCGGAGACTGGGTGATGCGGACGGCCTGCACCACGGCCGCGCAATGGCGCCTGCCGTTCAAGGTCGCGGTGAACGTTGCGCCAATGCAGCTCAACCACGACCTGCCGCGGCGGGTGGCGGAAATTCTCAAGGAGACGGGGCTCCTTCCGTCACGGCTCGAGATCGAACTGACGGAAAGCGGCATCATCGCTGACCGTCAGCACGCGCTCCAGGTCGTGCTGGCACTCAAGGCCATCGGCGTGACCGTCGCCATGGACGATTTCGGCACCGGATACTCCTCGCTGTCGACGCTCCAGGCCTTCCCGTTCGACAAGATAAAAGTCGACAAGAGCTTCATTCAGTCGGTCGAGACCAGCGTTCATGCCGCTGCAATCGTCAAGGCGACATTGCTGCTTGGCCGGAGCCTGAATATTCCCGTCCTGGCCGAGGGCGTTGAAACCTCCAGGCATCTCGATTTCCTGCGCGCCGAGGGCTGTGACAGCGTGCAGGGATATCTGTTCGGTCGACCCATGCCCGTCGATCTCGTCAATCGCATGATATCCGACCGCGAGATGGCGAGCGCTGGTTTCCAACGGCATCTTTCGGGTGCGTTGCCGACGGCAGAATCCGGGGAATCAGACCTCTCGGCTATATGTCTTCCAGAGTGCGTAGACGACGTCCCAATCGGGCAGCTTTTCGCAGGCGTAACCGAAGGTGCGTCCGGTGCCCAGCCTGGGAAAGTCGGCCATGGCTTTGAGGTGCGCGCCGCTCGTGACAAAAAGGCGCATGCTGGCCGGGTCTGACCAAGCGGTCATCGTGTGATACACACCATCGACCCGCCTGGAGGTTGTGAGCAAATTCCCGGGAGCGCGTCGCGCCTGGGCAAACGCCCGGGTTGTCCGTCACCAGAACAGCGGCAACTGCGCGAGTCCATGCGGCCGGAAGCCAGTCATCGAGACATAGACCATGGTTGCGTTCCATTAGCCTCGCTGAGTCCAAAACGAACCGTCTGCGCGAATGGATCACCGCCGCTTTCCGGTCTATGCTGGAACGGCTCGGCAAGGGTTCGCATCATGCAACAAAAAACCGTCACCACCGACGTCCTCGACATCGCCTATCTCGATTACGGCGCGCCCGATGGCTGGCCCTGCATCATGGGCCACGGCTTCCCCTACGACGTGAACGCTTATGCCGCGGCTGCGCCGATCCTCGCCGAAGCAGGCGCGCGGGTGCTGGTGCCTTGGCTGCGCGGTTACGGGCCGACACGTTTCCGTTCCACATCCACTTTGCGTTCCGGCGAGCAGGCCGCGCTGGGCGCCGATCTCCTGGCCTTCATGGATGCGCTTCATATCGAGCGTGCGGTGGTCGGCGGTTATGACTGGGGCGGCCGAGCGGCCTGCGTGGTCTCGGCGCTATATCCTGCGCGCGTGGTCGGCCTCGTCTCCGGCAATTCCTACAACATCCAGAACATCGCGCGCGCGATGGAGCCGGCCTCGCCGCCTGAGGAAGCCGCGCTCTGGTATCAATATCTCTTTCACAACGAGCGCGGCCGCCGCGCGCTGGAACGCAACCGGGCCGGCTTTGCCCGCCAGCTCTGGTCGATGTGGTCGCCGACATGGACATTCGACGACGCGACGTTCGAGAGAAGCGCGGTGTCGTTCGACAATCCTGATTTCGTCGACGTCGTGATCCACTCCTATCGCCACCGCTACGCGCTGGTCGACGGCGATCCCGCCTATGCGGCCATCGAGGCGAAGCTCGCCGCGCAGCCACAGATCCGCGTTCCCACGATTGCGATCGACGGCGACAGCGACGGCGTCAATCCCGGCACCGCCCATCACGCGCGCAAGTTCGAGGGCTTCTTCGAGCGGCGCGTGTTCGCCGGGGCCGGCCATAACCTGCCGCAGGAGCAGCCCGCCGAATGGGCGCAGGCCGTGCTCGATATCCGCAGGGCGGCGTTGAGCGGGCGCTGAGACATCGGCGCCGCCTCTGCTTCGCGCCGTTTTACGGCGATCCCGGCCGCCCCCGGGCAGGAACGATTACGCTGCGCCGGACTTCGTCTGGGAGCTTGACTTGCGTCAACGTCGGCCCGTC
Source organism: Bradyrhizobium sp. BR 10289 (assembly GCF_019455385.1). Classification (GTDB taxonomy): domain Bacteria; phylum Pseudomonadota; class Alphaproteobacteria; order Rhizobiales; family Xanthobacteraceae; genus Bradyrhizobium. The sequence continues at coordinate 116,791 of NZ_JACOFR010000007.1, read as the reverse complement.
CCGGCACTGCTCTGCTGGTGCCGGTCCGACGCGCGACTATTCTGCCCCGGCGTGTCCGCCGCGGGGCATAGCAGGCAGGGAGTGCCGCCATGACAAGTGTTTCAGACACCTCTCACCATGCCAGTTTAGGCTCGGGCATCGCGGCACTCCGTGCCAAATGGGGCTGGATCGTCGCGCTCGGTGTCGTCTATCTCATCGCCGGCTTCGTCGCGCTCGGCAGCATGGTGATGGCGACGGTGGCGAGCGTGATCGTGGTCGGCGCGATGATGATCGTCGCCGGCGTCACCGAGATCATCGGCGCGTTCCAGATGAAGAGCTGGGGCAAGTTTCTGATCTGGGCCTTGCTCGGCGTGCTCTATGTCATTGCGGGCTTCCTGACCTTCGAGAACCCGCTGTTCGCAGCCGTGCTGCTCACCCTGTTCCTTGGCGCCTCGCTGCTGGCCTCCGGCGCGGTCAGGCTGTTTCTCGCCTTCAGCATGAAGCGCGAGAGCCCGTGGGTGTGGGTGGCATTGTCGGCCGTCGTCACGCTGCTGCTCGGGCTCCTGATCCTGGCGCGCTGGCCGGTGAACAGCGTCTACATCCTCGGGCTGTTCCTCGGCATCGACCTGATCACGGCGGGCGCGGGCTGGATCAGCGTCGGCTTCGGTCTGAAGCGGCGGCACTGACCAGCAACTCGACGCAAGACCATGTCGTGGAACTCCGCTGATCTGACGCGCTGACAAAGAGCAGCGCGTCGCGCGTTTGCCTCATGACTCCGCGCGGCTGTTATCACCGGGGAGAAACCATGAAAGCCGCTTTGGCCCTGGCCGCAGCATTGGCTGCCGCCTGCCTGTCCACGCCCGCATCCGCACAGAAATCCTACGGCCCCGGTGTCACCGACACCGAGATCAAGATCGGCAACACCATGCCCTATAGCGGCCCGGCATCGCCGCTCGGTATCACCGGCAGGGTCATCTCGGCCTATTTCGACGAGGTCAACGACAAGGGCGGCGTCAACGGCCGCAAGCTCAATCTCCTGTCGCTCGACGATGCGTTCTCGCCGCCGAAGACGATGGAAGCTGCGCGGCGTCTCGTCGAGGGCGACGGCGTCGCCTTCATCTTCGCCACCATGGGCACCGCGCCGAGCTCGGCGATCGCAAAATACCTCAACAGCAACAAGGTGCCGCAGATCTTCCTGATCAGCTCGGCCTCGAAGTGGAACGATCCCGCCAACATGCCGTGGTCGATGGCGCTGCCCTGGGCGCCGAACTACACCAGCGAGGCTGCGATCGACGTCGCCTATGCCCGCGCCAAGAACCCGAATGCGCGCTTCGCGGTGCTCTACCAGAACGACGACGCCGGCAAGGAATATCTGCGCGGTGTCAAGGAGGCACTTGGCGCCGACGCCGACAAGGCGATCGCGATGGCCTCGAGCTTCGAGGTCACCGATCCCACCGTCGATTCGCAGGTGCTGACGCTCGCGAGCACCAAGGCCGACGTGTTCATGATCTACTCGGTGACGCCGCGCGCCTGCGCGCAGGCGATCCGCAAGGCCCACGAAACAGGCTGGCAGCCGACGCGCTTCCTCGCGAGCGGCTGCGCCAACAAGGCGACCGTGATGGCCCCGGCCGGCCTCGATGCCGGCAAGGGCGTGCTATCGCTCGGCTCGCTGAAGCCGTTCGTCGAGGGGCCGAAGGACGATCCGGCCATGCAGGCCTATATCGACTTCATGAAGAAGCGCCTGCCCAATGCCGACATCAACAACGTCGCCGGCCTCTACGGCTACACCGTCGCCGAAGCGCTGGTGGTGCTGCTGAAACAGTGCAAGGACAATCTGACCCGCGAGAACATCATGGCGCAGGCCTCGAACCTGAAGAACGTGCCGCTGTCGCTGCTGATGCCCGGGATCACCCTCAACACCACGCCGCAGGATTTCCGCCCGATCAAGGACGGCTACATGCTCCAGTTCGACGGCAACGACTGGGTCGTGGCGAGCGAGCTTTTGCGCGGGACGTGAGGCTCTCTCCGCGGACGCGGAATCGCTGGGTGGGCCGCGCCCACGTGGTCTCGGCCGGATCATTATCGCAGACACCATTGCATGTCTGCTGACATCGGCGGACGCGGAATTCTGTCCGGTCATTGCCAATCCGTTTCAGATCATTATACGGTTCGGCATGAATCAGCGCTGGACCGTCGTGGCCGCGATCCTCCTGACGGCCTTCTTCATTCAAATTCCCCTCGTTCTCAACCCGGATCTGGGTTGGCTGCTGACTGCGAACGAAAAGATCCTGGACGGCCGAAAGTTGGGCGTCGACCTGTTCGAGTCCAATCCGCCGCTGTCGGTCTACATGTACATGCCGGCCGTCGTGGTCTCGCGCCTGACCGGCATCGCACCGAAGTTCATCGTGATCGCGATGGTGCTGGCCGAAATCGCGGCCGCGCTCCTGATCATCGATCGCGCCGCTGCGTTCGCGCGGCTGGAGGCGGGAGAGCGAAATCGTTCGGCGTGGCTGTTCGCGTTCCTGCTCGCCATCCTTCCCGGCACCGTGTTCGGGCAGCGCGAGCACATCGCCGTCATTGCGCTCACCCCGTTTGTCGCGGTCACCGCGCTGCGCTGGCGCAACCTCTCGCCCGGGCCGGCTGCAATGCTCGCAGGCTTGGGTGCGGGACTGGCAATGGGCATCAAGCCTTTCTTTGCGCTGGTGGCGGGGCTTCCGATGATCCTGCGCGTCGTCCGCCAGCGTTCCCTCAGGCCGTTGTTCACGTCCGAGGCCTGCATCGCCGCCGCCATCGTCATCAGCTACGGTGTGCTGGTCGTGGCTCTGTTTCCCGCTTATGTCTCCAGCTATGCGCCTATGGTGGCCGAGGCCTATCTTCCCATCCGGAAGGATATCGGCAGCCTGCTTCCGCTTCCGATCGTCGTGATCACCGCTTCGCTCGCGTTCGTGCGCCTGCTGGCGCCGCGCGACTTCAAAATCGGCGGCGACGCGACCCCGTGGCTCGCCGCATCGATCGGCGGAGCCGCCAGTTTCGTCATCCAGGGCAAGGCGTGGCCGTACACCGCGTTGGCGCTCTGTCTGTTCGCGATCGCGGCGCCGGCGCTCCAGATCAGCATCAGAACGTCGCGAATGCCGGCTTTGATCGGTGGGCTCGCGGCCGTCGTGCTCATCGGGCTCTATTTGTCATCACCGGACCCACGCTTTCCGCCCCTGCAGGAGCGCGTGGAGGCGCTCGTCAAGCACCCCCGGCTGCTTACGATCACCGATCACATCGGTCTAGGGCATCCGCTTGTCCGCCAAATCGAGGGAATTTGGGTCGGCAGCTCATGCGCGCAGTTGCTGGCCGCAGGCGCCATACTCCGCCAGAGCAGCTCGCAACCAGGTCCCGCCGAGCAAACGAAGCTCGACGGCATCATCACCTTCGAGCGGCAGCATCTGCTGGCCGACGTGCGCAACGGTCGCCCCAACATCATTCTCGTCGACACCCTCCTCTTGAGCTCGTTCCCGTTCGACTGGCTGGGCTGGGCCAATGCAGATCCCGAGCTGCGAGCCGAGCTCAGTCGCTACCGCGAAGTCGAGGACGTCGGCCGCGTCAGAATCTTCCTCGATCAGTCGGGCGCGCGCTAGCTGCGCGCGGAAGGCGGGCAGTGCGCCGCTGTCGCTGAGCACGTAGGACTCCGGGGAAGGAGCCTGAGCCTCGCCGGGCCAAATTGCTGACTCATTCCCCGTCTTCAACGGCGACAACAAAACACCGTGCGGGACCGCCCTGGTTCCCACAACGGTTCCGCGGCCAAGGGGTTGGCTCGACTCCGCAAAGGTCTGGCGCAAGTTCGAAACGCTTTTCGCGTTCGCTTGACCATGCTCTGCGGCATCTGGAACCGGACCATCGAGAAAATCAAAGGAGTAATGATGGTGTTCCGCTTGAGCGCCGCAAGTTGCGGCGCCCTGGTTGCGCTTGCCGTTTCCGTGACCTCTGCTCGAAGTGAATCAGATGTGGTGCATTCGAGCACAATCGTCGATGCCGCCTCCGGTGAGGCGATCGTTGGCGCAGCATCGACGTATAATCCGTTCAAGCCCGGCAAGGAGGAGGGCGGCCCGCGCACAGCCTCAGGCGAGCGTTACGATCCCGAGGTCTGGACGGCTGCGATCAAGACGAACTTGCGTCGGAAATTTGGTGGGGTCCAGTTCGGAGCGAGGCCGAAATTTGCGCTCGTCGAGGCCGTCGGCAAGAAGGTCATCGTCAAGATCAACGACGTGGGGCCGCTCAGGCCCGGCCGCATCATCGACCTCAATGAGCGGACGATGCGCCATTTCGATCCGGGCATGGAGCGTGGGGTCATTCCTGATGTCACCGTCAAGCCGCTGTCCGGTGACGATTGGATTCCCGGGCCGGTTGGCTGAGGTGAAGCGACATCTTGTCGACTCACCCCCGTCATCATCCGTTCAAAGTCCGCGGCTAGTCTCTCACGTGACGATTGGTTCGCCGGATGTACGCGAGCCACATCGCAAGCCCCGGCATCCGTGCTGGGGTTTTTCGTTTGGCATCGCGGGATGAGCCGCGATGCCAATCGAAGCGCGCGCGGGGCGGTTCAACCGGGCGGGAGTTCGTCGAGCGGCCAGATCGGACGACGGACTTTTCGGTAGGACAGCTTGCTGTGGTCGTTGGTGGCAAGGCCGCCGCTGTCGGCCAGGATCACCTCCTTGGCCATCGGCCCGAAGGCCGCCCGGAAATGGTGCGCAGACTTCACTGCGACGATCCGGAATTGAGCCGGCTCCGCGCCGAGAATGCGGAACATTTCCTGATCGTAGGTCTGCAACGTGTTGGTCGAGATCGCGATGGAGATGCCGTCGACCTCGAGAAGGGCAGAGGGCCCGAGCGTCATCGGCTGACCCGCATTCATCGGTCCCTCGCAGACGAAGGCACCGTCCGACAGGCCGGTCACCCGCCCGGTCAGCGTCAGCGGAGGTCCGTAGCTGGCGGGATGGCGCTTGGCGCCGACGACGACATCCACACTGGCGCCAAGGCCCGCTTCATGGCAGCGGCTTGCGGCTTCGGGATCGCCGAGGACGCCGAACAGCACGCTTCGAATTTCGGCCTGCAACAGCGCCTCCAGCAGGCGGACACCATCGCCATAGGCGCCCGAACCCGGATTGTCGCTGAAGTCGGAGATCACGAGCGGACGGGTGTCGGCGGCGTCGGCTGCGGCTGCCGCGGCAAGCCTCATCGCTGCCGGCAGGTCGAGCGGCGTGACGGTGACCTCGGCGCGCCGGCGGATCATCTCGTCCTGTAGTGCGGCCGCCGCCTGCCGCGCGGCCGCTTCGGCGGCGTTGTGGGAGGCGTCGAAGGTGACCTGAACGCTGGGGCCGACCTCGGCAATGTCCGCGCGGCTGAAGCCGGCGCAGACATCGACGGACAGCAGGCCCGGCGTTTGCGCCTGCAGGTCCGCGGCGCGCGCCAGCAGGTCGCTCATCACCCCGCCCTGAGTCCGGCCGTGATTGCAGCCGTCGAGCAGAGGTCCCTGCAGGCGGAAGACTTTCGGACGGATCGTGCCGTCCATCGCCGATTGCAGCAGCTCGGCGGCGCGGAACGCCGTCTCATACTGGTCGATGTGGGGATAGGTGCGGTAGGGCAGCATGATGCTGGCCAGCCGGCCCATCCGTTCCGTGACGTTGGCATGCAGGTCGAGCGTCACCGCAATCGGGATCGTGTCGCCGAGACGCTTGCGCAAGCCTTCGAGCAGCGCACCTTCCGCGTCGTCGTCGGTCTCGGTCACCATCGCGCCGTGCAATGCGAGGATGACGCCGTCGAGCGGCCCGGTTTCGCAGGCCTGGTAGACCAGGCGCTGCAATTCGGCCCAGCACTCGGCCGTCACCTTGCCCGACGGGGTGGCCGCCGCAGCGACCGGCTGCACCAGGGTCCAGCCGTAACGCTTGGCTGCGGCCAGATGCGCGGCGATCTCCATCCTTGTCTCGGACAGCGCGGCCGCGATCTCGCCATCAAGCAGGAACAGCCGCTTGCGATAGTCCTCCAGCGTCGTCGGAACGATCGAGAAAGTATTGGTCTCGTGGGCGACTTGCGCCGAGAGAACGCGCCGCGTCTGGCTCATGGGATTCCTTCTTGGTCTTGCTTGGTCTTGCTTTTGGAAATCTGACGAAAGGTCAGCCTTGCGTCAGCAGTCCTGTGTCATATGCAATAGCCTTGCCGCTACCGGCTCCGGAGCTGCAGGGCTGCTATCAACCGCCCGATCTGCTCATCGATCTTGCCAAGCGCGATCGCGGGATCGAGATATTCGATATCATCCACGTCCCAGTACTGGACGCGATGGGCGAGGCTGGCAAAGCGGCGCTCGACCATCGGGCGATGCTCGGCGTCTTTCAGCGCCACGACAAGTTCAGCTTGCGCGAAATCGTCGGGCGTGCAGAGCACCGGATGTCGCGCAGCGCTGGCCGGCGCGATGCCTCTCGCCTCGAGGGCCTCCAGCGCGTGGCGCGAGATCGGCCCCACGTTTTCGGGCGAGAGCTTTTCGGCGACGGCGCGCGAGAAGGCGCGCCAGCCGAGCCCATCGCGCCCGGCGCGATAATTGAAAATCTCCTCGGCATAGCGGCTGCGGTAGTAATTGCCGGTGCAGAGAAACAGCACGCGATTGGTCTTGGTCATTGAGGCAGCGCTTCCGATCGATCTCAGGCCGGGCCGATATGCGTGGTCATCGCATCTGCGAGCTTGCGTATCAAGCGCACCAGATCCTCGACATCTTTACCGTCCCAGCTCGCGAACATTCCCGCGACGATACGTTCGCGCGCCCGGTCGACCGCGTCCGTCATGGCCTTGCCGTCGGGGGTGATCGTGGCCTCGCTGACGCGGCGATCCGCCTTGCTGGCGTGGCGCTTGACGAGGCCCAGAGATTCCAGCTTCGCAACCTGCCGGCTGACCGTCGTGTAGTCCCGGCCCATGCGATCGGCGAGGTCGACGACCCCGATCGGCCCGCGCCGCTCGATGCCGACCAGCAGCGGAAACAGCGCGCGATCGAGCGAGATGCCGGCCTCGCGGATCATCATCTCGTCACCCTGGCGGCGGTTGAAGACGCTGATGATGTCCATCAACGCCTCGTGAAGCGATCGCACCTGTTTTTTAATATGTGTATTTTGCACGCTTCTTGACATCCCTTCGCCCTCTGCCTATTATGTGCATAATACACATATCGAGGGTCCTATGACACAACAATTCACGGCGGATGTCCTGATCTGCGGCGCTGGCGCGGCCGGCCTTGCGCTCGCCATCGACCTGGCGCGGCGCGGTGTCTCCTTCCGCCTGGTCGAGAAGATGGACCGACCATTCCACGGCTCCCGAGGCAAGGGAATCCAGCCGCGCACCCAGGAGATTTTTGAGGATCTCGGCATCATCGACCGCATCGTCGCGGCCGGCGGCCTCTATCCGCCGCAGCGCGTCTACCAGGCAGATGGCAGCTTCAGCGAGTCCGAGATTGCGGAGCACGTCGCCCCGACGCCGGCCGAGCCCTACCACATCGCGCTGATGATCCCGCAATCCCTGACCGAGGGCGTGATGCGCGAGCGTCTGGGCGAGCTCGGCCATCGCGTCGAATTCGGCTGCGAGCTGACCAGCTTCGAGCAGGATCAGGATGGCGTGACGGCGCGCCTGTCCGGCGCGGCCGGCGAGGAGACGATGCGGGTGCGCTACCTCGTCGGCGCCGATGGCGGCCGCAGCTTCGTGCGCCACGCGCTCGATATCGGTTTCCCCGGCAAGACGCTCGGCGTGCGTGCCGTGGTGGCCGATATTGTGCTGACGGGGCTCGACCGCACCGCATGGCACCGCTTCAACACCGGCGCGATGGATCGCCAGCTCGCGCTGTGTCCGCTGGCCGGAACGGAGTTTTTCCAGCTGCAGGCGCCGGTCCCGTTCGAAGGCGAGGTCGACCTGTCGGCCGAGGGGCTGTCGGCGATGATCGCGAAGCGCACCTCGCGCGACGACATCCGCGTTCACGCCGTGCATTGGGCCTCGGCCTATCAGATGAACGCGCGCCTTGCCGATCGGTACCGGCACGGCCGCGTGTTCCTGGCCGGCGATGCCGCGCACATTCATCCGCCCACCGGCGGGCAGGGCCTCAACACCAGCGTGCAGGATGCCTACAATCTCGGCTGGAAGCTCGCAGGCGTGATCGGTGGCGCGCCCGCCAGCCTGCTCGATACATACGAGAGCGAACGCCGCCCCGTCGCGGCCGGCATGCTCGGCCTTGCCACCGGCCTCCTGGAAGCCGCCAAGCGCGGCGACATCAGGCGCGGCCGCGAGGTCCAGCAGCTCGACATCGGCTATCCCGGCTCCCCGCTGGCGCTGGAGGCCCCGGAGCGTATCGCCGGCGTGCTCGCCGGAGACCGCGCCCCGGACGCGCCGCTGCGCGGTGCCGCCGGACAGCCGAGGCGCCTGTTCGAGCTGTTCAAGGGGCCGCATTGGACGCTGCTGGGCTACGAGGTCGAGCGCGACGCCGTGCCGGCGCGCGGCGGATTGCACATCCACTGTATTGGTGCGGATGGCGAGCTCGTGGACGAAGGCGGGCACTTCCGCAGCACGTATGCGGTGTCGCCGGGGGAGTGGGTGCTGGTGCGTCCGGACGGTTACGTCGGTGCTGTCGTGGGCGCGCAGCAGACGGATGCGCTGACGCGCTTCCTGGCTGAGCAGGGCCTGGGTTGATCGAGGCGGCGCGCGCGGGCTCCGATTGATCAGCACGAAGAAACCCAGCCTGTAGCCCGTCAGCGGACGTTCGGATGGCCTTAATCGATGTCGGCTCGTGACGCAAAGCAGCCATCACGCGAATTTCGGACGCCGCTGTTCGCCAGAATGACCGAACCATCCCGGAGGGTTAACCTTCGGGTTGTCGGACCCATGTATACGCGGCTACGAACGGAGCACCCGCATAAAGCGCCCCCTCCCAAGAGCTCAGAGCCTGCCGGGATGTCAAAAACAAAGCGCCGTGCGCCAACGAGACGAAATATCGAAGCTCCGTGTGCCGCCATTCGTGCCTAGACGAGGTGTCGGACACTGTGATGATTTCTGAACCTTCGAGAGCGAAGCGCCCAGAATGGATCGCACAGCTTAGAGCCGCTTGTTCGGCCCCGATAATTGCCAGCATCATCCGTTGGTCACTTGTGAAGACGAGCGATCCGGTCGCGCTTGTGCCGAAGGGCCACCGCGTAGGAGCTTCGGGAAATTCGTGCCAAGCTCTGACGAGCTTCCACCAACCCATTAGCTCATTCAGTGAGATCATGCTCGATATGCCGGCTCGATTGCCCTAGGGAAGATGCGCCGAAGTTCGCGGCACGAACCTCCGATGTCAACTTCCGCTTGTGGCGCGTTTGAGATAGTTCGGCCGGCGGTGACCATGTCGGATCCCAGAGGAGCACCGGACGCGTCTGAGAGACCATTAGACCAACGCCTTTGACCCGTTGCGGACCTCGCAGTTCATGGAAAATTGAGCATTGGTCGTGCCGATGGTTGACGCCCGCTCCGCATGCAACCAAAAGGGTTCGTAACCAAAGCCTAGAATGATCGAGGCCGGAGCAGCCGCATGAGCGCTATTTGGAAGACCGCGGTCCTAGCTTTGCTTGCCGCCACGAGTTCAATATCAATCGCGCTGTGCGAAGAAGCGATCAAACGAGCCCCGGACGGAAGATACCTCGTTGACCTGAATGGCGTGACCGTTGCACTGCCGGATGAAGATCCAAAGAACCAGCAGACTGGCTTTTACGTATCAACCCCACCAGGCCGCAGCCCGCTTCATTTCTATCTTCATGACCTTCTACATGACCCCGATCGTTTGGTGCCCAAATTGCGCTCGTCTGAATGGAGTTCTGTGAGTGTGGGAGGCCATCATTCGCTTGAGATCATTGGTATTCCCGTAGCAAGAGGAGTGAACGGAGTCGGTATCCTTGTCGGCGTGGATAAGAACTGCGAGGCATGGCTGGCCGGCTGGTCCCGCCTTCGGGACGCTGCTGTCGACTTGGCGCCCGACCAGTATGGTTGGACCCGGCAGGAGTTCTCGAAGAGCACCGGCGAAACGATGTTCATCAGGTTCCTAGACGAGGGCGACAGACGTACAAGCCGGTACTATGCAGTTCACTGCGGGTTCGACGGAGGATGTTCCACGCGGGCGTGTCGCGACGGGCTTACCGCTCGGATTGCGTTCTATTCCTCGGATAAACCGCGAGGTCAGGATTACTCCGTGAGGGAGTTCGACGAACAGATCGCAAGCGGAAGGAGCGTTCTTGAGCGTTTACTTGTGAACAGGACCGTCGATCTCTCGCACCGTTAGTTGTGGCGTCGGGTCAGCTCCCGAAAGGGTCTTGTTGGGATGTATAAAACTATTGCATTCTGCTATGCGACTGGTTGATGTCTTACGGTTATGCAATCGCGGCATAAGGTGCTTAAGCGGTCGGGCGGAGGAGATCTATGGCCGTATCGCGAATAGTCCGCGCATACTCCGAGTTGGTCAATCAGTGGGAGTTGATCGTCGAGCGACCAATCTCGAAAGAGGCCAAGCATGAAGAGTGCATGTCGCTGCTGCGCGAGTTCATCGACGGACTTGCTTGGACTCGCATACGCGGGGTTAATAGGCCGCTTCGGTTCTATGCCGACATATTGGTATTAGAGGGCCTTCTTCGGCCAACTTTCGCAACGGACGAACTAGGCGACGTCGCAATCAGGCCAGGATATTACTTGGTAAAGGACTGGTTGGACGAGCATCGCACGCGATAGGCCACCTCGACTGGCTTCCTACCGCGGATTTGCTGGCATGTCCGAATTGGCCCGCAACGGACCGTCACGTTGATGCCCGCTGATGCCCCTTGTGACCCTAAGCGGACGTGGCTACCGCGCGAGGCGGCTATTCCTTTCGGATAGCCGGTGCAGTTCTCGTCGGTGCAGCGCGATTCTTAACCCAGGTTTATGCATGGCGTTGTGCGACCCGGTTTGGCGCGGCAGCAGGAACGATGTCGGAAAGAGAGGATTGTGTCGTGACTTTCCCCAAGTGAGAGGACGGCGCAATGCGTCCCAACCTGTTCGGCTCCTGCGCGGCAGTGTTCCTGTCGATCTCATCCGCTGCCCACGCGCAAACGGCGACCGAAGACATCAAGGCCAAGGCGGAGCGACTTGTCTCTCCCTTGACCGACGCGCGCGACAGCCGCCTGCAAGTGGTCGCCACGTTCGACCATCAGGTCACGGGTGTCACGGTTGCACCGGACGGCCGCATCTTCGTGAATTTCCCGCGCTGGACGGAGGACACGCCCGTCTCGGTGGCCGAGCTCCTGCCGGATGGGTCGATCAAGCCTTACCCCTCTGAAGAGTGGAACAGCTGGCGCAACGCAAAGATGTCCGACGTCTCCCCCAACGATCACTTCGTTTGCGTTCAAAGCGTGGTCGCGGACCAGCGAGGATCCCTCTGGGTCGTGGATCCGGCGGCTCCCAATGCCGAGAAGACGATCAAGGGCGGCCCCAAGATTGTCGAGATCGATCTGAAATCGAACAACGTGAAACGATCCTTCCCGCTTCCTCCGGAAATAGCTGGTCCGGCCAGCTATCTGAACGACATCCGCATCGCACCTGATGGCAAATTTGCCTATCTGACCGACTCCGGCTCGCCCGGTGGTCTGGTCGTTCTCAATATCGGGTCGGGGCAGGCGTGGCGTGTCCTGAGCGACGATCCTTCGACCCAATTCGATCCGAGCGTCAGTGTGATGACCGACGGCCAGCCGCTGCGACGGCCGGACGGACGGCAACCACTGTTCAATGCAGATAGCCTGGCGCTGTCCAAAGACGGCAGCACGCTCTATTGGCAAGCCCTGACCGGGAAAACCCTTTACCGGATTGCCACGTCCAGCATCCAGAACCCTGATACGGCAGGCCGTGCGCGTCCGGAGACGGTCGCCACGACAGAGCCGGCGGATGGGCTTTGGACGGGAGAAAATGACGAGATCTATCTGAGCTCGCTCGCCAACAACGCCGTCAAGGTCATCAACTCCAAGGACGGCAGCATACGGCAGCTGTTGACGGATTCGCGTCTGCGCTGGCCGGATACATTCTCGCAAGGTCCTGATGGCCACGTCTATGTGACGGCGTCGCATATCCAGGACTCGCCCTGGTTCCACATGGCATGGACTGACAAGACCTTCACCTTGTTCAAGTTCATGCTGCGCGATGCCAACGCGGTCGCGTCGGACGGCGCTTCCAAACCGAAGTAAGCGACCAGGGTCGGCGACTGAGCCAAGGAGGCCGATGGTGCGTTGGTTGGAGCCCTTATTGGGCACGTCGTTGATGGCCATCGTCCTTGCCGACGTCTTCCTCACGGTGCTCTATGCACGCGCGGGCACCGGGATCATGAGCGACCGCCTGGCAAGACTGGTCTGGCTCGCAACGCGCGCGGTTGCCTCCAGCCAAAATAAGCAGCTGCTTTCGTTCTGCGGACCTGCCATCGTCGTCGCGCTGCTCCTGACCTGGTCGCTTCTGCTCGCGCTTGGAGCTGCACTGATTGTCCACCCAATGCTCGGGACGAGCATCACGAACAGCAACCAGGACACGCCAACGGACTTCGTGACCGCGCTGTACGTAGCCGGAAGCAGCCTCTCGATCGTTGGCGGCAGCAATTTCGGCCCGCAAAGCGCCGGAGCGAAGCTGCTGTTTCTTCTCAATTCGGTCATCGGAACGTCAGTCATTTCGCTCACCATCACTTACCTGATGCAGATCTACGGTGCTCTCAGGAGCAGAAACTCGCTATGCCTCAAAATCCACGCGCTTTCCGGCGAGACCAGTGATGCTGCGGAGTTGCTCGCGCACCTGTTTGCGAACAACCAGCTCAGCGCCGGTTACAACAACCTCTCGGAGCTCGCCGCCGAACTCACCGACGCGAAGGAAGCTCACCATTTCTATCCCATCCTGTTCTACTTCCGCTTCCCTGAACCGATCTACGCAGTGTCCAGGTCCTGGCTTGTCGCGCTGGATGCGGTTTCGCTGATCCGAAGTGCGCTGCCGAAAGATGCGGAGTGGCTGAAACAATCGGGTGCAGTCACGCAGATATGGTCCTCCGCGACGCTTCTACTTTCCACCCTCAACAAGGTTTTTATGGGCGACAAGGCGTTGGCCGATTCCAACGATGCGGACCGGCATCTCTGGAAGCTCCGGTTCGACCATGCCCGCGAGAGGCTCCAGCGCGCCGGCATCAGTGTTACGGAGACCGTCCCGCAATCACAGGAAACCTATATCGGATGCCGAAGACGGTGGGATGCTCTCGTTCATCGGCTCGGAGCCGCCATGGCTTACCAGCCAGCTGAAATCGACACAGCGATAAAGCGGCCGTGACGCGTCCCCTTACAGAAATTCTCGGGAGACAAGGAAGGGCTGCTGGTGCTTGACCTCTGGTACAAGAACGCTGCGATCTACAGCTTGAACGTGGCCACCTACAAGGATGGCGACGGGGATGGTGTCGGCGATTTCAAAGGTTTGGTGGCCCAGCTCGACCATATTGCCCAGCTCGGAGTGGATTGCCTCTGGCTACTGCCGTTCTATCCAAGCCCAGGGCTCGATCACGGTTACGATGTGACGGACTATTACAATGTAGCACCCGCACTCGGAACGCTGGGCGACTTCGTCGAATTCAGTCATCAAGCACGCCTGCGAGGGATGAGGTTGATCATCGATCTCCCCATCAACCACACGTCCGAGCAGCATCCGTGGTTCCAGCAGGCGCGCGCTGATCCTCAGTCGCCATTTCGCGACTACTATGTCTGGTCCGACACCGAACCGGAAGACAGCGCAGAGGGCGTCGTATTTCCGGGCGTGCAACCGAGTGTATGGACCTACGATCTTTGCGCACGAGCCTGGTACTATCACCGCTTTTACCAGCACCAGCCCGATCTGAACATCGCATCTTCCGCCGTCCGCGAAGAAATCTTCAAGATCGTCGGCTTTTGGCTTGAACTCGGCGTGTCCGGATTTCGTATCGACGCCGCCCCCTTCGTGGTCGAGGAGATAAGCTCGGACCGTCCGCCAACGCGCCGGTACGAGTTTTTTGGAGAGCTGCGCGACTTCTTGTCATGGCGCAAGGGTGATGCCGTCTTGCTGGCGGAAGCCAATGTTGCCCCTTCCGAACTCGACCATTACTTCGGGAGTGGGTCACGCATACACCTTCTATTCGCCTTCCTTTTGAATCAGCACTTGTTTCTTGCGCTTGCGCGCGGAAATGCCGAACCGCTTCGGTGGTGTCTGGCCGCACTGCCGCGGTTGCCGCCGTTCGCTCAGTGGGCGCAGTTCCTGCGCAATCACGACGAGCTTGACCTGGGGCGCTTGAAACCTGAGGAGCGTGAGGAAGTCTATGCGGCTTTCGCGCCGTCCAGAAGAATGCAACTTTACGGACGCGGAATTCGTCGCCGTTTGGCCTGCATCCTTGGCAATGACCGCCGGCAGATCGAACTCGCATATAGCCTGCTCTTCAGCCTCCCTGGCACACCGGTCATCTACTACGGCGATGAGCTGGGAATGGGCGACGATCTCGCGCTCCCGGAGCGATGGCCGGTACGAACTTGCATGCAATGGACCGCCGATGAAACGGGTGGCTTCTCTGCTCGACTGGCGACCCGATCGCGTTACGACATGATCCGGGATGCCGAATACGCGCCCTCCAAGGTCAACGCCGCCGCCCAGCAGCGCGACCCGGATTCTTTCTTCAATTGGCTGCGGCGTCTGGTCGAATTGCGCAAGGGGTGCTCGGAGATCGGGTGGGGCGATCTGAGTTTGCCGCAGGCAAATGCCCCCTCCATCCTGGTTCAAAGATACACGTGGGAAGGTCAATCGGTGCTGATCTTGCACAATTTGTCGCAGGCGGAGTGCCGAGCGCAAGTCGATGGCTTCTCGGCAATGCACAAGCTGACCGATCTGTTCGGAAATCGCGTGTACGCCTCTGAGCCCGGCGAGGATTCGATGATCGAACTCGACGGCTACGGATATCGTTGGTTTCGTATCGTGCAATGAGCATGCCCGGCCGACAGATGCGACCGTCAGCCGGGTGCTGAGACCGCCCGGCCTGCCGCGGGCACGCGAGCGCCATTCGGGAGGGATTGATGAAGATAGCTCAGATCGCGCCGCTGGCCGAAAGCGTTCCACCGAAGCTCTATGGTGGAACGGAAAGAGTGGTCGCCTGGCTCGTCGATGCGCTCGTCGAACTCGGGCAGGACGTCACGCTTTTCGCGAGCGGAGATTCGAAGACCCGAGCTACGCTTTTTCCGGTCTGGCCGAAAGCGTTGCGCCTTGGTCGACCGCGCTCAGATCCCAACGCGGCTTTGGCTGCCCAGCTGGAAGCAGTTTACAGTTGCTCAGACCGGTTCGACGTGATTCACGCCCACATCGACTGGCTCCATCTGCCCATTCTCAATCGCGCAGGCGTGCCATTTATCACGACGATGCATGGCCGGCTGGATCTTCCGGGATTGAGCGACGTGACCAGCAAGTTTCCAGGCGCTCCTTTTGTATCCATCTCAGATGATCAGCGCATCCCGCTCGCCCGCGCAAACTGGTGTGGAACGGTGTACCACGGTCTGCCCATCGACCAGTTCCGGGCCTCATTTGCGAGCGGATCGTATCTGGCATTTCTCGGGCGCTTGACCGCCGAAAAAGGTCCCGAAGATGCTATCCGCATCGCTCTCGCCGCAAGAATGCCGCTTCGGATCGCTGCCAAGGTCCCCCGCGCAGAAGGTGGGTATTTCAGGGAGAAGATCGAGCCTCAGATCGACGGCAAACACATTCAGCTGGTCGGCGAGGTTGACGACCAATCGAAACAGCCGTTCCTGGCGGGAGCCGCTGCGCTGCTCTTCCCAATCAAGTGGCCCGAGCCGTTTGGATTGGTGATGATCGAGGCGATGGCCTGCGGAACGCCGGTCATTGCCTACCGGTCCGGTTCGGTGCCTGAGATTATCGAGGACGGCGTGACCGGCTTCATCGTCCAAAACGAGGACGAAGCAATTGAGGCTGTGACGCGGCTTGGCCAGATTGATCGAGCGCGCGTACGTGCGCGCTTCGAAGAGCGTTTCACGTCGGAGCGGATGGCACGCGACTACTTGCGCCACTATCGCGCTCTTTCGGCCCGGTAAAGCTGGACATTCGATGTATCGGTTTTGGGTCAACGGCTCTGTGATCTACACCAGATTCGGTCGAATCGGTGCTTCAGAACACCGCATCAGAGAGTGGTTAGGCGATGCAGGCATCTTTCTTCGCTGGTGGGATACCTTGACCATTTATTCGTCGGCCACCGGATTCAGCGACGTCTACCTACAGTCGAGCATTTTGGAGACGTTGTACAACGACGCCGCGAATGATCCTGACCCTGCCTTAGGTCTGCTCGATCAGCCGAGGAAAGTGGATCCAATGGAGGCGATCATGCCACTCAGCGAAACCGCCCGCGAGATCCTCGAATGGTTTCGTGAAACACATCGAAAACCCGGTGCCCGCATGACAATGGCAACTTTGGATGCCCGTTTCGGGACAGATCCGAGCGTTGCGGTCGCCGTTTCCAAATTGAAGCAGCTTGGATACATCAGCGTTCCGGACGCGCGGACAGTCGAACTGACGGATGTGGGGTTCGACGCAATCCAACGCCGCTCTGGATGAACCGATCGCCTAGCCTTGTTCGAACACCGCTCAGGTCTGTCCGGTCTTGCTCTTGTTGCCTTGGCTCTCTGGCCGTCCCGACGTTCACCACGGCCATGATGACATCATGCCAGTGTTTTGCCCGACGTGTCAACGATAATTTCGTAAAATCAGTAATTGCTGCAGGCTTAGCGCCCAAGCCGTTGATATCGCTAGCTCGCGCTACTGTGCATGGGGTTGTTTTGAATTTTGGTTCGATCGAGCCGAGTCTCGCCGGCAGCCGGGCCGCCGTCACCCCGCCCGGGCGCTGCGGCTGTCCGCGCGCAGGTTCTGAAAGAACTTTTCCACCTCGCGCGACAGCGTGTCCGCGGTCTCGGTCAGGCTGCTCGCCGCCGTCAGCACGGAGGCTGCCGCCGTATCGGTCTCGCCGATGGCATCGCGCAGCGAGGTGATGCTGGCCACCAGCGTCTCGTTGCCTTGCGCGGCGCTTTGCGCGTTGGACGAGATCTCGCGCGTCGCCTGGTCCTGCTGGCCGACGGCGCCGGCGATGGCGGAGGTGACCTCGTTGATGTCGCGCACCGCGCCGCCGATCTCGCGGACGGCATCGACCGCGTTGCGGGTGGAGGCCTGGATCTGGCTGACGTTCTCGCCGATCTCGGCGGTCGCCTTGGCGGTCTGTCCCGCCAGCGCCTTCACCTCGTGCGCGACGACGGCAAAGCCGCGGCCGGCTTCGCCGGCGCGGGCGGCTTCGATGGTGGCGTTGAGCGCGAGCAGATTGGTCTGCTCGGCGATGGTCTGGATGAGGGTCAGCACGCCGTCGATGCGCTGCGTGGCGGCGGCAAGGCTCTCGATCTCCGCGATCGATTTCTCGGTGCGCTGGCCGGTCTGCTCGACCGCGCTGGCGCTCTGGCGCACCTGGCGGCCGATCTCCTCGACGGAGGCCGACAGCTCTTCGGCGGCGCCTGCGACCGCGGTGACGTTGTGCGAGGCCTGCTCGGTCGCTTTGGCCGCCGTGCCGGCGCGATGGCTGGCGTCCGCAGTGACGCGCGTGATGGTCTGCGCGGTCTCGCGCATCACCGAGGCGTTGTCGCTGAGGCCGCGCATGATCGCGCCGATCGCGCCGCGAAACGCTTCGACGGACTGCTCGATATGACGGGCGCGCTGCTCGCGCGCGGCCGAGTCCTGCGAGACCTGCGAGGCGAGGTTGCGGTTGCGGCCCATCGCGTCCTGAAAGATCTGGATGGCGCGGGCCAGCGCGCCGATCTCGTCGGCGCGGCCGGTGTGCGGCACCACCACGTTCTCGGCACCGTCGGCGACCTGCTTGATGGTCGCGGTGATGGCCGCGAGGGGGCGGGCGATCGAGCGGGCAATGATGACGATGCCGATCACGACCAGCATCAGGGCGATGCCGCCGAGGCAGGTCAGCACCAGCGACAGGATGCGGTTGGTCTCGGTCTGCTGCGCGATCTGCCTGGCGCGCTCGGCATAGACCTTGGACAGCGCCTCGAGGTCCTTGTTCAGCGCCGAGCGCACGGCGCGGTTGGCGTCGTTGTCGCCCCATTCGCGGCCCGCGGCCGCGCTGATCTCGACGCCGCGGCGGACCAGCTCCTTGCGGAATTCGACGAACTGCTCGATGCGCTTCTTGAAGGTCGCGAACTGCTCGGCATCGTCGGCTTTGACGATGGTCTCCCAGTGCTTCACGACGGCGAGGATCTGGTCGTTGAACTTGAGCAGGCCTTCGCCGTATCTCTTCACCACGGCCGGCTCGCTCGACATGTAGACGCCGCGCGATTCCATCACCACCGCATAGACCAGCGAGTTGACCCGTTCGACGTTCAGCGCGGCCGCATTGGCGGTTTCGATCGCGACGGTGAGGTCGGCACTGCGGCGGCTGTTGTAATCGGACAGCATCGCGATCGCCGCCGTCAGCAGCGCGAACAGCGCGAAGATCGCGTACAGCTTGGTCGCGAGCGAGAAACGGCCTGCCAGCTTGCTGGCATTCCCAGATCGGTCTGTTGTCATGGTGGTCAGGGGCCCGGAATGGCCTGAAGCGGCCGGTCAGCGCGGTCGTCTAAAATGCATGCAAAACTATGCAGAACGAAGATGGACGCGGTGTTAACGCGCCCCTCCGGCATGCGCGCCGCGGGGCCTGCGAAAAATGAGCTATCTCAGGGGCTTGGACTGAGCCTGTCGGTTTTCGGCAGCTTGCCCCGGGAATCGCCCGGGCTGCCCCAAAGATCGGCGTGCACTCGGGCCCCCGAGCGCGTATTCCCTGAGGCACGGCCGCCTTCAGGATCGGCTGGAGTCGGCCGCTGGCCGACGAACCCCGGAGGGGCCCTTGGTCTACCGCCATACCATCGACGCCACGACCTACACCTTCCCTGATCTGCGCGACCTGCTCGCCAAGGCGACCCCGCCGCGCTCCGGCGACCGGCTGGCCGGCATTGCGGCCGCCAGCGCCGAGCAGATGATCGCCGCGCGGATGGCGCTGGCGGACGTCCCGCTCGGGCAGTTCCTGCAGGAGGCCGTCATCCCCTATGAGGCCGACGAGGTCACCCGCCTCGTCATCGACAGCCACGATGCCAAGGCGTTTGCGCCGGTCTCCTCGCTCACCGTCGGCGCTTTCCGCGACTGGCTGCTGTCGGATGCCGCAACGCCCGCGGCGTTACGCAAGCTCGCGCCGGGGATCACCCCCGAGATGGCGGCCGCGGTGTCGAAGCTGATGCGTAACCAGGACCTGATCCTCGCGGCGCGGAAATGCGAGGTCACCACCGCCTTCCGCAACACCATCGGCCTGAAGGGGCGGATGAGCACGCGGCTGCAGCCCAACCATCCCTTCGACGACGCCAGGGGCATCACCGCCTCGATCCTCGATGGCATTTTGCTCGGCGCCGGCGATGCCTGCATCGGGATCAACCCTGCAAGCGACGATCCCGCCATGATCGGGCAATTGCTGCGGCTTCTGGACGAGATCATCGCGCGGCTGAAGATCCCGACGCAGGCCTGCGTGCTCACCCATGTCACGACCACGCTGGCGCTGATCGGGCAGGGCGTGCCGGTCGATCTCGTGTTCCAGTCAGTCGCCGGCACCGAGGCCGCCAACCGCAGTTTTGGCATCGACCTCGCCCTGCTGAAGGAGGGGCAGGAGGCCGGGCTGTCGCAGAAGCGCGGCACCGTCGGCCAGAACGTGATGTATTTCGAGACGGGCCAAGGCTCGGCGTTGTCGGCCAACGCCCATCACGGCGTCGACCAGCAGACCTGCGAGGCGCGCGCCTATGCGGTCGCCCGCGCCTATGCGCCGCTGCTGGTCAACAGCGTGGTCGGCTTCATCGGCCCGGAATATCTCTACGACGGCAAGGAAATCATCCGCGCCGGGCTCGAGGATCACTTTTGCGGCAAGCTGCTCGGCCTGCCGCTCGGCATCGACATCTGCTACACCAACCATGCCGAGGCGGACCAGGACGACATGGACAATCTGCTGACGCTGCTCGCCGCGGCCGGCGTCACCTTCATCATGGGCGTTCCCGGTGCCGACGACGTCATGCTGAACTACCAGTCCACGTCGTTTCACGACGCGCTCTATGTCCGCGACGTCTTCTCCCTGCGTCGCGCGCCGGAATTCGACGACTGGCTGGTGCAGGCCGGCATCGCGGGCGCCGATTTCCGTCTCGCCGGCGATGCAGGCCTGCTCCCCGATTTTGCCTCGCGGCTGATCGCGTGACGTCCCGAGGTCGCCGGGACCTCCAGGAAACCATTGGCCCCTCTCGGAATTATGCTCACGCCACAATATTGAGAAATTCCGCCGACAGCATTACGCTATGTGTCTGGCTGGCAATTTCCGCAGCTAAGTCGAGCGTGGCGGGGGAGCTTCAATGCGAGCTGAAAGCAACGGTACGGCCCGGCGGATTCTCTGCGTGTTTCCGCGATACACCTCCTCGTTCGGGACGTTCGAGCATTCCTATCCGCTGACCGACGGCGTCCGCGCCTTCATGCCGCCGCAGGGCCTTTTGTTGCTCGCGGCCTATCTGCCCGAGAACTGGCAGGTCAAGTTCGTCGACGAGAATCTCCGCCGCACGACCAAGGAGGAGTTCGACTGGGCCGAGGCCGTGTTCGTCAGCGGCATGCACATCCAGCGCCAGCAGATGAACGACATCTGCCGCCGCGCCCATGAGTTCGATCTGCCGGTCGCACTCGGCGGCCCCTCGGTCAGCGCCTGCCCGGACTATTATCCGTCGTTCGACTATCTCCATGTCGGCGAGCTCGGTGATGCCACCAACCAGCTGATCGACATTCTGTCGCACGATGTTTCGCGTCCCGAGGCGCAGGTGGTGCTGACCACCAAGGACCGCGTGCCGATGACGGAATTTCCGATCCCGGCCTACGAGCTCGCCGACGTCAAGAAATACATGCTCGGCAGCATCCAGTATTCCAGCGGCTGTCCCTATCAGTGCGAGTTCTGCGACATCCCCGGCCTCTACGGCCGCAATCCCAGGATCAAGACGCCGGAGCAGATCATCGCCGAGCTCGACCGGCTGCGCGAATGCGGCATGACCGACACGGTCTATTTCGTCGACGACAATTTCATCGGCAACCGCAAGGCGGCGATGGACCTGCTGCCGCATCTGATCGAATGGCAGAAGAGGACCGGTTACGTGATGCGGCTCGCCTGCGAGGCGACGCTCAACATCGCCAAACGTCCCGAAATCCTCGAGAAGATGCGCGAGGCCTATTTCATCACAATCTTCTGCGGCATCGAGACGCCGGATCCCGACGCGCTGAAGGCGATGCAGAAGGACCACAACATGATGGTCCCGATCCTGGAGGGCGTGCGCACCATCAACTCCTACGGCATGGAGGTGGTGTCGGGCATCATCATGGGGCTCGACACCGACAAGCCAAACACTTCGGAGGCGCTGCTCGCCTTTGTCGAGGAGTCCAGGATTCCGTTGCTCACCATCAATCTGCTTCAGGCGCTCCCGAAGACGCCGCTGTGGGACCGGCTGGAGCGGGAAGGGCGCCTGATTGACGATGAGGGGCGCGATTCGAACGTCAATTTCCTGCTGCCTTACGAGGATGTCGTCGCGTCCTGGAAGCACGCGATGAGCGTCGCCTACGAACCGGAAAAAGTGTTTGCGCGCTTCCAGTATCAGTGCGACCACACCTACCCTCATCGTCTCAAGATGCCGGTGCCGGACGAGATGAAGACCTGGGCCAACATCCGCCGCGGCCTGATCATGCTCAGGAACATTGTCTGGAAGGTCGGTGTGCTCGGCGACTACAGGCGCGTGTTCTGGAAGTTCGCGCTGGGCCGCATCAAGCGCGGCGATCTCGAAGGTCTGATCGGCTGCACCCTGATCGCGCATCACCTCATCACCTTTGCGCGCGCGGCATCGAGCGGCGAAACGAATGCCTCAAACTACTCGATCCGGCTGCGTGAGGCCTCCGTTCCCGCCGAATGACGCGACATGTCTGATCCGGCCGTCCCGCGCCACCCGACCCTCGATCTCAGGTCGCTCACACCCGCGCGCGTTGCGCTCGGGCGCAGCGGCGCGAGCGTACCGACCAAGGCTCTGCTCGATTTCACGCTGGACCATGCCCGCGCCCGCGATGCCGTGCACGCTGCCTTCGATGCGCCGCGACTGGCCACCGAGTTGCGCGCACTGGGTCTCGTTGTCACGGAGGTACGGAGCCGGGCAGTCGACCGCAGGGACTATCTGCGGCGTCCCGACCTGGGACGACAGCTCGATGCCGAATCGGCGGAGCGTCTGGCGCAAGGTGTGAACGAGCCATGCCAGGTCGCACTCGTGATCGGCGACGGCCTGTCGGCGGCGGCGGTCCACGCCCATGCGGTGACGCTGGTGACACGCTTGCTGCCACTTCTGGCGGAAGGCGATGCCGTCGCGGTCGGCCATGTCGTCGTCGCCTCGGGCGCGCGCGTTGCGCTCGGCGACGAGATCGGCGCGATTCTCGGCGCGCACATGGTGGTGACGCTGATCGGCGAACGGCCCGGCCTGTCCGCGCCCGACAGCCTCGGCGCCTATCTGACCTTCGCGCCAAAACCCGGCCGCACCGATGCCGAGCGCAATTGCGTGTCCAACGTCCACAAGGCGGGGTTGAGCTATGAGGAGGCCGCCGTCAAGATCGCCTGGCTGCTCCGCGAGGGCCTGGCGCGGGAGACGACCGGCGTGGCGCTCAAGGACGAGAGCGCCGACCGCGCGCCGCGTCGAATTGGCACGGCCTTGCCCGAATGACGGGCGTTCCGGCAAAATCGCCGTATCTTGATCGGTTTGGGCGCCCTTCGCTGGCTTGCGAAAAGGGGGATTGACCTGCTAAACCGCTGCCGGCGATTTTCCGCGCATTTTCAAAGGGCAAGCCTCCCATTGGTATGGCATTTTCAGGCCGTTCGCGGGACGCCATAAGCTCACAGCTTGAGCCGATTGAGGAACTGGACAAGGCATGCTCGAAAAGCACCGCGAGAATGAGGTTCATGTCGACAAGGTCGAGCAGGGACCTGCGTCCTCGATCGCCTTCGGGCTGGAGCGCATCGGACTGATCGCGGTCCGCGCGCCGATCGTCTCCTGCATCGTCCTGCTCGCGCTGATCGTCGGCGCCGTGTTCGGCATCCACCGCATCAAGATCGACGATTCGCTGTCGCAGCTGTTCCGCTCCGACACCCGCGAGTTCAAGCAGTATGAAGACGTGACCAAGAAGTTCCCGGCCGAGGAATTCGACGTCCTCGTCGTGGTCGAGGGCAAGACCCTGCTGGCGCGCAACAACCTCGAGAAGCTGCGCGACTTCGTCACGGACATGCAGCTGGTCGAAGGCACGCGCGGCCTCGTCTCGCTGTTCTCGGCGCGCCAGGCGCCGGCGCCGGGCAAGCTGCCGGCGGCGCTGTTCCCGGCCGAACTGCCCGAGGGCGCGGCCTATGACAAGTTCATCGAGACCGTGAAGAACAACGAGATCATCCGCGGCAAGCTATTGTCGGAGGACGGCACGCTGGCGCTGATCGTGCTGTCGCTCGATCCGGAGGTGGTGGCGTCCAACAAGCTGACCAAGACCGTCGGCGACATTCGCGCGTTGATGAAGGAAGATCTCAGCGACACCGGCCTCAACGTGCAGCTCTCCGGCGTTCCGGTGATGCAGCTCGAGATCCGCAACGCGGTCGAGCGCGACGGTCTCACCTACAACATCCTCGGCATTCTCGCCGGCTGCGTCATCGCCATCATCTTCTTCCGCAAGATCTCGTTCATGGTGGCGGCGGCGTTCCCGCCGATGATCGCGATCCTGCTGGCGCTCGGCGCGCTCGGCTGGGCCAATTTCAATCTCAACATGTTCCTGAACGTGATGACGCCGCTCATCATGGTCATCAGCTTCTCGGACTCGATGCAGCTGACCTTCGCCGCGCGCGACCGGCTGATCGCAGGCCAGGACAAGTTCACCGCGTTCAAGAACGCGGTGCTGGTGGTGGGACCGGCCTGCGTGCTGACGCACGGCACCGCCGGCATTTCCTTCATCGCGCTGCAATTCTCCAATTCCGACCTGATCCGCAAGTTCGGCGAGGCGGGCCTTGCCGCCACCATCATCGCGCTGGTGGCGGTGCTGTCGCTGGTGCCGGTGTTCGGCGTGCTGTTCGTGCGCAACGAGAAGGTGTTCGCGGTCAAGTTCCAGGGCGCCGATGCAGGCGTCCAGGCTCTGCGGAATTTCTGCTACTGGATCGCGGTGCGCATGGTCGGCCGGCCCGGCCTGTTCAGCCTGATCGCGGTGCTGTTCGTCGGCGGCCTCGGCGTCATCTACGCCAATCTGGAGCCGCGCTATCGCCTTGCCGACCAGGTGCCGGATAAGCGCCAGGCGGTTGCCGCCAGTGACCGGCTCGATGCCAAGCTGACCGGCGCCAATCCGGTCAACGTGCTGATCCAGTTCCCCAAGGGTGAATCGCTCTATTCGCCGGAGACGCTGCAGACCATTGCGGACGTGCATGCGACCGTCGAGAAGGCGGCCGGAGTGGGCAACGTCTGGTCGCTCGAGACGCTGCGCCGCTGGCTCGCGGAAAAGGCCGGCAGCGGCGACGTTGCGACGTTGAAGGAATATGTGAGCGTCATCCCCGAGCATCTGGTGCGGCGTTTCATCGACGCCGAGCAGGATGCCGTCGTGGTCGCCGGCCGCGTGCCGGACAAAGATTCCAGCCAGTTGCTGCCGATCGTCGAGAAGCTCGATTCCGAGCTCGACGCCGTCCGCAAGAAGCATCCTGGCTATGAGGTGGCCGTCACCGGTCTTGCCGCGATCGCGGCGCGCAACTCGGCCAGCATGATCGAGAAGCTGAACCGCGGCCTCACCGTCGAATTCGCGCTGGTCGCGATCTTCATCGGCCTTGCCTTCCGTTCATGGGTCGTGATGTTCGCCTGCATCCTGCCGGGCATCTTCCCCGTGGTGATGTCGGGTACGGTGTTGTGGGCGATGGGCGAGGGGCTGCAATTTGCCAGCGTCGTCGCGCTCACCGTCTCGTTCGGCCTCGGCCTCAGCGCCACCATCCACTTCCTCAACCGCCTGCGGCTTGAGAGCAAGCCCGGCGTCGGCTCGGCGCTGGCGGTCGAGCGTGCGACCGTCCTGGTCGGCCCGGCGCTGATCCTGACCACGGTGGTGCTGGCCTGCGGCCTCGTCGTTACCGTGTTCTCCGACCTGCCGTCGCTGCGGCTGTTCGGCTGGCTCAGCGCGTTCTCGATGGTGATGGCGCTCGTTGCCGACCTCTTCATCCTCCGCCCGACGGCGATGTGGCTGATCAATTTGCACGCCAAGCTTCAGGGCGATAAGCCGGCGATCTGAGCGGCTTCGACGCGCTCACAGGCACCAAATGGAAAACCCCGGTTCGCCAGAACCGGGGTCTTGTCTTGAAGCGTATGTCTGAAGTGCGACGGGCGTCAGCCCTTCGTCATCGTGATGTTGACGCCGCGGATCTCGCCCTTGGATGAGATCTGCACGGTCTGCTTGGTGCCGTTGGTGCGCAGCGACAGATTGGCCGCGAAGCCGTTGGCCTCGACGAACACCTCGATCTGGCCACCGCCGGCGGTGCCCTGCAGATTGCCGAAGATGTTGCGGTTGGTCTCGCTCCAATTGCCCGAGATCCGCTCGCCCTGACTGGTCACGTCGCTGGTGAGGTCGAACTTGTAACTGTCGGAGGCGCAATGCAGCGCCTGCTTGAGCGCGAGGCCGCTGCCCGCGACCTTGTAGTCCGCCTTGCAGCGGATGCGTTCGGTCGAACCATCGGACAGCGACACCGTGCCGGTGCCGGTCCATGCGCCGTCGAAGCCGGCAAACGGTCCGGACGACTGAGCGTGGCTTACCGAAACCGAGAAGAGCAGCGCAGCCCCAACGCCGGCCGCCTTGATCGCCTGTCCAGATCGCCCGAAAAAATTCATCACAAATATCCCGTTTTGGAATGACGTCCGCTGAAGATGAACGTCTCGCCACATCGAAAGTTTAGTGCTCCGAGCCTGTGTCAGGTTCAACGCCCCATCGCCAGAGACGGCGGTTCACGAGTGCCCGCGCCATGCCCGGATCCGGCGAATGGCCGTGTTTCGGCACATTTCCGGCCGAAACGGCGGGGGAAGAGGTGCAGCGCTGCAACAGCCCTGCGGTAAAATGCGCAGTGTCTGAATTATGACGTAGTATCAACCTCTTACATCTGCCAATGAAGGCGCAGGGAAGACCTGATTTGGTGGGCGCGGCGCCAATTTGGCCGCATTTACCGGTGCTTGTGCCTTCTCGAAAGGCCGCGCCTCCTGCGGCACTTGCCATCAGAACAATCCGTTCCCGTTGTCCGCCCTGTGCAGTCCGGGATTGGTGCGATTCTGCCGTCAGAATGAAGGAATACAATGCGTAAGCTTCTTGTCGCTCTCACCCTGCTGTCGGCAACCCTTTCGACCGCGGCATTCGCCCAGGCAGGGCGCGGCACGGACGCCGAGCAGAAGGCCTGCACGCGCGACGTGCAGAAGTTCTGCCGTCCCGTGATCGACCAGGGCGATTTCACCATCCTCGCCTGCCTCAAAGAGAACCGGCCCAAGATCTCGCAGGCTTGCGACCAGGTCCTCAAGAACCACAACCAGTAAGCTCGGCCACTGGCCCACAAAGGCGGTCCTGAGGCCGCCTTTTCGGGCCGGTTTTGGAAGGGCTGCCATCGCGAGACAGGATTGGTTTTGCGGCCGTATTCCCCTATATGGGGGCCGCGGCCGCAGCGCCGGTGCAAGCCCGTGTGGGCGAAAAAAGCCCTTCCTGTCCAAACGATTGTAAACCAGCCCTCGATGACCTCTGCGAGCGAATTGCGATCCGGCAAGGGTGACCGCGACGAGAATTTTCCCGTCGCATCCTGGATCATTCATCCGCGTCATCGCGCGCTGATCCTGGCCTATTACAATTTCGTCCGCACCGCCGACGACATCGCCGATCACGCGAGCCTGCCGGCCGACGAGAAGCTGCGCTATCTCGACTTGCTCGAGGCGGAACTGCTCGGCAAGGGCGATACCCAGGCCGAGGCCGTCTCTTTGCGTCGTGCGCTGGCCGAGCGCGGCATGGCGCCGCGCCATGCGCTCGACGTGCTGATCGCGTTCCGCATGGACGTGACCAAGTTGCGCTACGAGACCTGGGACGAGGTCATCCATTATTGCCGCTACTCGGCGATGCCGGTCGGCCGCTTCATGCTCGACGTCCATGGCGAGGCGACCTCGACCTGGACTGCGTCGGATGCGCTCTGCGCGGGCCTCCAGATCAACAACCACCTCCAGGACTGCGGCAAGGACTTTCGCGAGCTCAACCGTGTCTATTTGCCGCGCGATGCGCTGGCAGCGCACGGCGCCTCGGTCGAGCAGCTCGGGTTGACGGAGGCGCCGCCGGCGATGCTGGCCTGCCTGCACGGTCTCGCCGCGCGCAACGAAGCGCTGCTGGGCGAGGGCAGGTCGCTGGCTGCGGAGATCCGTGATGTCCGCCTCGGCGTCGACGTCGCCGTGATCCAGGCCTATGCCGACCGCATCGTGCGCCTCTTGAAGGTGCGCGATCCGCTGCGCGAGCGTGTGCACCTGAACAAGTTCGAGCTTCTCATCTTCAGCCTCGCCGGCATGATCGGCGAAGTCGGCCGCCGCGCGATCGGACGCAAGGCCATTTCCAGACCGGGGACTGCCCATGACGCTTGAGGCGACCTCGCCCAGCGCCAATTACGGCTCGACTGCATCGAACAGCTCCTTTTACGCTGCGATGCGCATCCTGCCGCATGACCAGCGCGAAGCCATGTTCCAGATCTACAGCTTCTGCCGCCAGGTCGACGATATCGCCGATTCCGACGGCCCGCGCGACGAGCGTCTCGCCGCGCTCCAGCAATGGCGCCACGACATCGACGCGTTGTACCAGGGCAACCCGCCGCCGCGGCTGAAGGACTATGCCGGCTCGGTGAAGACCTTCGGCCTCAAGCGCGAGGATTTCCTCGCCATCGTCGACGGCATGGAGATGGACGTGCCGCAGGACATCCGCGCGCCCGACATGGCGACGCTGGATCTCTATTGCGACCGTGTCGCCAGCGCCGTCGGACGGCTGTCGGTGCGCGTGTTCGGCCTGCCGGAGGATGACGGCATCCAGCTTGCCTACCATCTCGGCCGGGCACTTCAGCTCACCAACATCCTGCGCGACATCGACGAGGATGCGGGCCTCGGCCGGCTCTATCTGCCGCGCGAGGCGCTGCTGCATGCCGGCATCACCTCTGATGATCCGAACCGCGTCATCGCCGAGCGCGCGCTGCCGAAGGTTTGCATGCCGCTGGCGCAGCGGGCCAAGACGCATTTCGAGAAGTCGGACGAGATCATGAACCGCAACAGGCGCCGTGCCGTGCGCGCCCCGCGGATCATGTCGAAGTACTATCATTCCATTTTGGACCTCCTGATCGCGCGCGGTTTCAACGCGCCGCGCGAGCCGGTGCGTGTGTCGAAAGTCACACGCATCCTGATCCTGCTCCGTTACGCTTTCATCTGATGCAAAACACAGCTCACATCATCGGTGCCGGAATTTCCGGCCTCTCCGCCGCCGTGCGGCTCGCCAATGCCGGCTTCAAGGTCGCCGTGCACGAGGCGACGCATCAGGCCGGCGGACGCTGCCGCTCCTATTTCGACGGCGCGACCGGTCTCACCATCGACAACGGCAACCATCTGCTGCTGTCGGGCAACAGCCACGCGCGCGCCTATGCGCGCGCGATCGGCACCGAGGCGGGCCTCGTCGGCCCCGACAGCGCACAGTTTCCCTTCGTGGACATCAAGACCGGGCAGCGCTGGCAGATCGATCTCGGCGCCGGGAGGTTGCCGACCTGGGTGTTCGACGAGGGCCGCCGCGTTCCCGATACGGGTCTCGCCGATTATCTGAAACTGGCGCCGCTGATCTGGGCGTCGGAGCAGACGCTGGTCGGCAAGTCCATTCCTTGCGAGGGCGTGCTCTATCAGCGCCTGGTGCAGCCGCTGCTGCTCGCCGCGCTCAACGTCGATCCGCCGGAAGGCTCGGCCGGACTTGCCGGCGCCATCGTGCGCGAAACGCTGCTTGCGGGCGGGCAGGCGTGCCGCCCGCTGATCGCGCGCGATGGTCTCAGCGCCGTGTTGATCGAGCCGGCCGTTAAGTTTTTGCAGGATCGTGGTCACACGGTTCAGCTCGGCCATGAGCTGCGCTCGTTCGCCACCAATGACGGCAAGGCCAGCGCGCTGAACTTTGGCGGCGAGGATGTGATCCAGCTCGCCGACGGCGATGTCGTCGTGATGGCGGTGCCGCCGCGCGCGGCGACGAGCTTGCTGCCGGGCTTGAAAGGCCCGACCGAATTCCGCGCCATCGTGAATGCGCATTTCCGCATCGAGCCGCCGCCGGGCTCGGCGCCGATCCTCGGCGTCATCGGCGGCGTGGTGGAATGGTTGTTCGCGTTTCCGAACCGGCTCTCCGTCACCATCAGCAATGGCGACCGTCTCGTCGACATGCCGCGTGAGGAACTGGCGCAGGCGATCTGGAACGATGTCTGCAAGGCCGGCGGCGTCTCCGGGGAGCTTCCTCCCTGGCAGATCGTGCGCGAGCGCCGTGCGACTTTTGCCGCCACGCCGGCTCAGAATGCCCTGCGTCCGGGGCCGGTCACTACGCTGAAAAACCTGTTTCTTGCCGGCGACTGGACTGCTACGGGATTGCCGGCAACGATCGAAGGATCGGTCCGGTCGGGTGATCGTGCCGCCGATCTGGTTTTGGCTGCAAAGCGGCCCTGACGGGCAATGTCCCGTTCAATTTCAATCGATACTCGGAGCAATCGAGCGACATGGATTCCGTGACCGCGACCAGCCGCGAAGCTTTGGAATCGAGCATTGCCTCAGCCACGCAGGGCGTCCTCGACTTCCAGCAATCCGACGGCCATTGGGTGTTCGAGCTCGAGGCCGACTGCACCATTCCCGCCGAGTACATCCTGCTGCGCCATTATCTCGCCGAGCCGGTCGACGTCGCGCTCGAGGCCAAGATCGGCAACTACCTGCGCCGCGTGCAGGGCGCCCATGGCGGCTGGCCGCTCGTGCATGACGGCGAGTTCGACATGAGCGCCAGCGTGAAGGCTTACTTCGCGCTGAAGATGATCGGCGATTCCGTGGACGCGCCGCACATGGTGCGTGCGCGCGAAGCGATCCATGCCCGCGGCGGCGCCATCAACAGCAACGTCTTCACCCGCTTCCTGCTCGCGACTTTCGGCGTCATGACCTGGCGCTCGGTACCGGTGCTGCCGATCGAGATTGTGCTGCTGCCGTTCTGGTCGCCGTTCCATCTCAACAAGATCTCCTACTGGGCGCGCACCACCATGGTGCCGCTGATGGTGATCGCCGCGCTGAAGCCGCGCGCGAAGAACCCGAAGGGCGTCGGGATCGACGAATTGTTCCTGCAGGATCCGCGCTCGATCGGCATGACCGCCAAGGCGCCGCACCAGAGCATGGCCTGGTTCGTACTGTTCCGCGCGCTCGATGGTGTCCTGCGCGTGGTCGAGCCGATGTTCCCGAAGAGCCTGCGCAAGCGCGCGATCGACGCGGCGCTTGCCTTCATCGAGGAGCGCCTCAACGGCGAGGACGGCATGGGCGCGATCTATCCGCCCATGGCCAACATCGTCATGATGTATGACGCGCTCGGCAAGGACGAGAACTATCCGCCGCGCGCGGTCACGCGGCGCGGCATCGACAAGCTGCTGGTGATCAACGGCGACGAAGCCTATTGCCAGCCTTGCGTCTCGCCGGTCTGGGACACGACGCTGACCGCGCATGCGCTGCTGGAAGCCGGCGGTGACAAGGCGGTGCCGGCGGCCAAGCAGGGTCTCGACTGGCTGATCCCGAAGCAGGAGCTCGAGGTGAAGGGCGACTGGGCGTTGAAGCGGCCCGACGTGCGTCCGGGCGGCTGGGCGTTCCAGTACAACAATGCCTATTACCCCGATCTCGACGACACCGCCGTCGTGGTGATGTCGATGGACCGCATGCGCCGCGAGCACGGCGTCGCCGCCTACGATGCCGCGATCGATCGCGGCCGGGAGTGGATCGAGGGCATGCAGAGCGACGACGGCGGCTGGGCGGCCTTCGACGTCAACAATCTCGAATATTATCTGAACAACATCCCGTTCTCCGATCATGGCGCGCTGCTCGATCCGCCGACCGAGGACGTCACCGCGCGCTGCATCTCGATGCTGGCCCAGCTCGGCGAGACCGAAAAGACCAGCAAGCATGTGGCGAACGGCGTGGCCTATCTGCGCAAGACCCAGCACCCCGAAGGGTCCTGGTACGGCCGCTGGGGCATGAACTTCATCTATGGAACCTGGTCGGTGCTGTGCGCGCTCAACATGGCTGGCGTCCGCCACGACGACCCCATGATCCGGAAGGCCGCCGCCTGGCTGGCCTCGATCCAGAACCCGGACGGCGGCTGGGGCGAGGACGCCGTTAGCTACCGGCTGGACTACAAGGGCTGGGAGGCAGCCCCCTCGACGGCTTCGCAAACGGCATGGGCCTTGCTTGCCCTGATGGCGGCAGGCGAGGTTGATCACCCGGCCGTCGCCCGCGGGGTGGAGTACCTGATTGCAACACAGAACAAAAAAGGACTGTGGGACGAGCAGAGGTACACCGCCACGGGCTTTCCTCGTGTATTCTATCTGCGTTATCACGGTTACCCGAAGTTCTTTCCGTTGTGGGCATTGGCGCGGTATCGGAACTTGCGGAGCACCAACAGCAGGGTGGTAGGGGTCGGAATGTGACTTTGGGGACGGGGGACTATGCTACCGCGGGTACTGCCATCGACCCGCGGCCAATCTTGATCGTGACCGGACTGGTTCAGGAGGCCCGCATTGCGGCAGGGCCTGGAATGGCCGTCATTTGTTCGTCGAGCAGCCCGACCCAGCTCAGGGCGCTGCTGACGGTGGTAGATCCCGAATCGATTCGCGGCGTGATCTCGTTCGGCGTGGCCGGCGGGCTCGACCCGACCCTGCGCT
Organism: Bradyrhizobium sp. BR 10289; assembly: GCF_019455385.1. Lineage (GTDB taxonomy): Bacteria > Pseudomonadota > Alphaproteobacteria > Rhizobiales > Xanthobacteraceae > Bradyrhizobium. Next base: position 84,672 of record NZ_JACOFR010000007.1, on the reverse strand, counting down.
CCGGCGACGTCGTGCTGGCGACCGAGGTGCTGGCCGGCGACACCCGCTGGGCCGCCGGCCTGTCGCTCGGCGACGATTTGATCGATCGCCTGACCTCGGGCCGCCGCCGCGTCGTGCGCGGCAGCCTCGCCGGCGCCGAGGAAGTGGTCACCAAGCGCGCCTGCAAGGCGGCGCTGCATTCGGAGACCGGCGCCGCCGCCGTCGACATGGAGAGCCATATAGCGGCCGCCTATGCCGCCGAGGCCGGGCTGCCCTTCGCCGCGGTCCGCGTCATCAGCGACCCCGCCCATCGCGCGCTGCCGGCAATCGCCCGCGCCGCCATCAAGCCGAACGGCCAGATCGACCTCGCCGCCGTCCTGCGCGGCATCGTCCGCAATCCGGCGACGCTCCACGCGCTGGTCTCGACCGGCATCGACTTCAACCGCGCCCTGCGCAGCTTGCGTGGTTGCCGCGACTATCTGATCGGGACGGAGCTGATCGAGAGCGAGACGCTGGTGTCGAAGGCGGCCTGAGCGGGGTCTTCGAACGAACAAAAGAAAAGGCCCGGTCGCCCATGGCGTCTGGGCCTTTTCTGCTTTGGTGTCGTTGTCCGGATGGAGCGCGGCGTTACGAAGCGTGCGCGCCGCGTCCCGCTCACAAGCCGGACATCGCCCCTTCGAGAATATCCAGCGCCTGGTCGAGCTCGTCCCGCGAGATCGTCAGCGGCGGGCAGAGCGTGACCACGTTGCCGCCGCCGAGCTTGAAGCTGAGGCCAGCTTCCAGGCAGCGGTACAGCAGGCGCTCCGCACGCGCGTTGGCTTCGACCGTGTCACGGCGGCCGATCTCGACGCCGAGATAGAGGCCTGCGCCGCGCACCTCGGAGATCACGGGGGATCGCTCTGCCATCGATCGCAGCCGCTCGAGAGCGTGGGCGCCGAGGACGCCCGCTGTGGCAAGCAACCCTTCCTCCGCGATCACATCGAGCGTGGCAAGCGCGGCCGCACAGCCGACCGGGCTCTTCTCGTGGGTGTAGTGGCCGAGTGCTCCTTCGGGCACCACGTCGAGATCGGCCCGCGCCACGATGGCCGCCATCGGCATGATGCCGCCGCCGAGGCCCTTGCCGAGCACGAGAATGTCGGGCGTGGTTTCCGCCTGCTCGCAGACGAACATGGTCCCGGTGCGGCCGAGGCAGCTCGGTACCTCGTCGAAGATCAGCAGCGCCCCATGCCGGTCGCAGCTCGCGCGCACGCGGGGCCAGAAGCCTGATGGCGGCAGCTCGACCGTGGTCCAGCGCATCGGTTCTGCGATCACGGCGGCGACGTCGCCCTGCACCTCCAGGACATAATCGATGTAGTCGGCGAGGCGCTCATGCGCGCGGCCGTCCTCTCCGAAGAAGCGCGGGGCAAGGCCCGGCGGCGGCACGTGCTCAGTCCCCGGCAGCAGCGGGCCGGCGCCGCGCCGGAACAGGGCTTCGCCGCCGACCGAGACCGCGTCGAGATTGGCGCCGTGAAAAGCGTCCCACATCGACAGGGTCTTGTGTCGCCCCGTGGCATAGCGGACGAGCTTCAGCGCCATGCCGATGGCAGCCGACCCGCTGGGGGCCAGCAACACTTTCTCCAAGTGGCCGGGCGCCAGTTCGGCAAGGCGGCGGGCGAGGTCGATGGCGGATCTGTTGGTGTAGCGGCGCGGGCAGAAGGGCAGGGTGTCGAGCTGCGCCTTGATGGCCGCGACCACGCGAGGATGACCGTAGCCGACCTGATGCACGCTGTTGCCATGGAAGTCGAGGATGCGCCGGCCCTGGAGATCGACGATGTGGCTGCCTTCGGCGGCGGTGGCGACGTTCAGGCAGGGCGTCGATAGCGACTGCCGCAGGAACCAGCGCTCGTCCTCGTCGAGCAGTTTCTTCGTCTCTGCATCGAGATGGCGTTCTCCAAACGCACGCCGCTCCGCTGACAGATTGACGTCGCCCTCGGCGGCGCTCATGTCGGACGAGCTCATGGCCGCTCTCCGCGCGCCAGCCGGCCTTCGATCGCGGCGATCACCGGGATGATGTCGGCGACGCCGTCGATCACGTAATGGGCGCCGGCATCCGTCAGCCGGCGGGCCGCTGCCGCGCGCCGCTCGGCGAAGGCTTTCGGCGGCAGTGCCGCGGTGTCTGCGAGCGACAATCCGAATACGTTGCCGGTGACGGCCACGCCGACCGTCCAGCAGCCGCCGTTGAGGCCCTCCTTGATCCCAACCTCGGTGTCGTCGACCTTGACGCAGCTCCAGGCCGGCCAGACGGCGAGCTCGAGGAAGGCCTTGTAGAGCATGAACGGCGTGGGGCGGCCGTCGGGCGTGTCGCCGGTGCAGACGATGCTGTCGGGCGCATAGCCTTGCGCGGCCGCGACCGGAATGACCTCGGCCATGATCTCGCGCGTGTAGCCCGTGCTCGAGCCGATCTTCAGCCCGCGGCGACGTAGCTGCGCGACTGCCTCGGCCACGCCCGGAATGACGTCGGCGTAGCGGGCGGCGACTTCGACATTCATCGGTACGAACACCGCGTAGAGTGCATCGATGTCGGCGTCGGTCGGCTCACGCCCATGCTTGTCGCGCCACGCGGCGGCGATCCGCGGCAGGCGAAGGAGCGCGGCGATGTGGGGACGCTTGGCCATGCCCATCGGCCCGCGCGCCTCGTCGACGGTGATGGTCACGCCGAAGCGCGCGAACGCCTCGACGAACACGCCCATCGGCGCCAGCGAGCCATGGTCCACCGTCGTGCCGGCCCAGTCGAACACCACGGCCCGGACGTGCTCGAATTTGTCGGTCATGTCGCGTGGCTCCCGGAGGTCAATTCGTCAATTACTTCCTCGGCGATCGCAAACGAGGTGCTGGCGCCGGTGCCGCTGGTGATCATGACGAGGCGGACAACTTCAGAGGGGCGATCGATCAGCATCAGCCGGTCGGACGCCGACGAATAGGTGCCGATCCAGCGCTCGCGGATGACAGGCGTTGGCCAGGCCAAGACCTGCCGGAATTCGTCCATGATCAACTCGTCCACCGCTTCAGGACCGAACGGGTCCGGCGTCGTGTCGTAGTGGTGGGAATCGCCGACGACGAGCGAGCCATCTTCGCTCTGTACGGCGATCAGATGCACGCCGTTGGCCAGATGCTCACCTTGCTCCGCTTCGAGCCGCTGCTTCAGCGCGGCGGCCTCGGGCAATTCGGCGTAGCCGAGGTAACGCACGAGGCCGAGGTCCGACATCACGGCTGCGTTGAAGCGCGGCATCGCGCTCGCGGACGCGACACTGAGCATATGCAGCTTGCAGCGGACCAGGCCGTAAGCGCTGATGCGCTCCGGATAGAGGCTGAGGAAATCGTCGCCGGGGCAGACCACGCAGAGCCGGGCCCGGACCGGCCCGCGCGTGGTGTCGATCACCGGCGGAGCGACCTCCTTGGCCAGCGTCTGATACAGGAAGGTGACGCCGTGCACCTCGGCGAGCCACTTTGCTAGCGCCGGCACGGCGATGCGCGACTCCACCCGCAGATCATGAGGGCTTGCCAGAACGGCTTGCAGATCGTCGGTCCGCAGCATCGGGAAACGCCGGCCCGCTTCCGTCGGACTCAGAAGCTCGCAGCCTTCGCCCATCTCGGTGGTGCGGAATGCCTCGAGCACGGCCGCGGCTTCCGGCCGTCGCACCGCGACCGCCAGTCCGGCATGCTCGATCCTGATGCCCGCGGCCGGGGCCACTTCGGCCCAGACCTGCGCCGACCGCATTGCCCGCTGCCAGCACTGGCCGCGCTGCTGCCCGGTGACGGTGACAAAGCCGAAATTGCGGATCGAGGCGCCGTTCGCCCTCGCATCGCGCTCGATCACCACGACCCGCAATCCCTTGCGTACGCCCGCAAGCGCATGCGCGAGACCGCAGATGCCACCGCCGACAACGGCCAGATCGAATTCGTCCCCGGACACGCTCACCGTTTTCTCCACATTTGTGCGCGCGCAAGATAGCCCTGCGTGAGTAACATATAGACGGCGCGCGTGACGGCCGCCGTGGCGAATACGACCATGGCCATGGCCGCCGCCGGGGCCACGTCGCCCGCGTCGTCCATGTTGAGCACGGCGATCGCCGCAAGCGTCGTGTGCGGCGCGTAGATGAAGACCACCGCGGACACGGTCGTCATCGCGTTCACGAACAGATACATGGCGATATCCAGCACGGCCGGCAGGCAGACCGGCAGGGTCACGCGCATGAAGGTACGCCAGAACGGCACCCTGAGCGATGCCGAAACGATCTCGAATTCCTGGTCGATCTGCTTCAGCGCCGTCACCGCGGTCAGGTGCGAGACCGAGTAGAAATGCGAGATGGTGCAGATCACCAGGATGGCCATGGTGCCGTAGATGAAGTTCAGCGGATTGGCCGGGTTGTTGAAGAAGAAGATGTAGCCGAGGCCGAGCACCAGTCCGGGAACGGCCAGTGGCAGCAGAGCGAGAAACTGCACGAAGCCGCGAATGGCGCGAAAGCGCGGGGTCTTCTCGACGAGATAGGCGCCGGTGAAGATCACCGCGGTCCCGAACAGCGCGGTGAGGCCGGCCATGAGAAGCGAGTTGAAATAGCTGCGCCAGCCGCCGCCATCCATCATGTCGAAGTCGAAATTCTTGAAGCTGGGCGTCAGATTGTACGGCCAGAAGGTCGCGATCGAGGCGAAGAAGGACACGCCGAGAATGACGAGGATCGCGAACGCGATCAGCGAGCAGATCGCCAGCATGGCGCGATCGATCGTGGCGTCGGGCTTGGGCGCATACGGCACGGCGCGCGCCGAGAGCAGCGCCAGCTGGCGCCGCTGCATGAGCTGATCGACGACGAAGGCTAGCGCTGCGGGCAACAGCAGGATCAGGCCGACCACCGCACCCATCTGGAAATTCTGCTGCCCGACCACCTGTTTGTAGATGTCGGTCGCGAGCACGTTGAACTTGCCCCCGATGACCTTCGGTACGCCGAAATCGGTGATGACAAGGGTGAAGACGACGAAGACTGCGCTGATCAGTCCGTAGCGCGCGCCGGGAATGGTCACCGTCCAGAAGGTGCGGTGCGAGCTTGCCCGCAGTGCTTCTGCCGCTTCGTACAGACGTGCGTCCGAGATCGCCAGTGCCGTGGTGATGATGATGAGCGCGTGCGGGAAGGTCCAGAACACCTCGCCCATGACGATGCCGATCGGGCCGTAGATCGACGCGCCGAACAGCATCCATTTGACGAGGCCTTGGTTGCCGAACAGGTATACCAGGCTGATCGCGGGCAGCAGCGAGGGCGCGAGAATCGGGATCTGCGCGATGATGCGGAACAGTCCGCGCCCTGGCATGCAGGTGCGCGTCAGCCCGTAGGCGTAGACGAAGGCGAGCAGGACGCAGATGACCGTGCTCAGCAGCGAGACCCAGACCGAATGCCAGATCGAATCGGCCAGCGCCGGGTTGGCGAAATAGGCCTGGAAATTGGCGAGGCCGACGAAGCGGCCATCCGCCGCCTGGAAGCTCTTGGACAGCAGCGCCCAGAGCGGCAGCAATACGGTGACGATCAACCATAGGCCGAGCGCCACGACTGCGCCGCGCATGATCCAGTCGTCGCGCCCGAGCTTCTGCCGCAGCGGCGCGGCCGCGGCGGGATGATCAGGCAGGATCAGCGTCTCGGTCGCCATCGCTGCTGTTCCCGTGTCAGGCTGTCGCAGAGCGCTGTTGGGCAAACACCCGCAGTCTCTTCGGCGGCAGCGCGACCTCGATGGTCGCGCCCGAGGAAATGCCGAGGTCGCGCACCGCGTTGATGGAAAAGTCGGCCGAGAAGTTCAGGTTCGTGCCGCTCGCATGCAAGGTCGTCGCGAAATGATTGCCGATGAATTCCATCACGCCGACCTGGACCGCCAGGCGATTGTCCGAATGCTCGCCGATGTCGCGCACCACCACGTCCTCCGGCCGGAGGCAGACCGTGACGGCCGCGCCCTCGGCGAGCGGCACCTCCTCGCCGAAATCGAGCACGGCTCCGCCGACATTCGCACGCTTGCCGGTGAGGATGCGCCCCTCCAGAAAGTTCATCTTGCCGACGAAGTCGGCGACGAAAGCCGTTGCGGGGCGGCCGTAGATCTCGTCGGGCGTGCCGACCTGTTCGATCCTGCCATGGCTCATCACCACGATCCGGTCGGACATGGTAAGCGCCTCCTCCTGATCGTGCGTCACCATGATCGTGGTCAGCTTGAGGCGTTGCTGCAGGTCGCGGATCTCGCCGCGCAGACGCGCGCGGACACGTGCGTCGAGAGCCGATAGCGGCTCGTCCAGCAGCAGAAGGCCTGGCGACAGCGCCAGCGCGCGGGCGAGCGCGACGCGCTGCTGCTGCCCGCCCGAGAGCTGCGCCGGATATTTGCCGGCCTGCTCGGGCAGGCCGACGAGTTCGAGCAGCTCCTTGACCCGCTTGTCGATCTCGACGCGGGGCGCGCCTGTCGACACCAGGCCGTAGGCGACATTGTCCTTGATCGTCAGGTTCGGGAACAGCGCATATGACTGGAATACGATGCCGAAATCGCGCTTGGCGACCGGCAGCGTCGAGATGTCCCGCCCGCCCTGATGGATGGACCCGGTGGTCTGCACGTCGAGGCCGGAGATGGCGCGGAGCAGGGTGGTTTTGCCGCAGCCGGATGGCCCGAGGAACGAGACGAACTCGCCCGGCATGATGTCGAGATCGACAGTGTCCAGCGCGGTGAATGCGCCGAACTTTTTCGAGAGGTTACGGATGCGGAGATAGGGCTCTCTTGTCGGCATGCTGTCCATGACACTGTCCCGCATTGACCGGCGGCGCCCGTGCACCGCCGGATTTGTTGCTCCGGGAATCCCCGGCGGATTTTCAGTCCCTCAGATCATGCTCTTCAATTCTTGGGCTCGGACTTGCCGTCGTACCGCTTGCTCCACTCCGCCAGGATCTTGTCGCGGTTTTCCGCGGCCCAGGCGAAGTCGTTCTTGATCAGCATCTTGTCGATGTCACCCTGGATAAACTCCATCGAGCTTGCGATGCCCGGCAACGCGACGATCGCGAAGTTCTCGGCGTAGAGCTTGTTGGCCTCCGGCGTCGCCGCCCAGTCGGCGAGCTTCTTCGCCGCCTCCGCCTCCTTGGTGGTCTTCATGATGCCGATCGCCTCCATGTCCCAGCCGAGGCCTTCCTTGGGCAGGACAATGCTGATCGGCCCGCCACCCTTCTTGGTCTTGTTGGCGCGGTATTCGAACGAGAGGCCGATCGCGTATTCGCCGGCGGCAGCCTGCCGGCACGGCTTGGAGCCGGAATGGGTGTACGCCGCAATGTTCTTGTGAAGCTCGTCCATATACTTCCAGCCGCCGTCCCAGCCGAACATTTGGAGCCAGGCGGAGACCATCAGAAACCCGGTCCCCGAGGACGCCGGATTCGGCATGGCGATCTGCCCCTGATAGACCGGCTTGGTTAGATCGGCCCAGGAGGCGGGCTCCGGCAGGTTCTTCTTGCCGGATTCCACGGTGTTGACGCAGAAGGCCGATGCCCAGACGTCCATGCCCACCCATTGCGGCGAGGCCGCGGGATCGCGCATCTTGCCGTCGACCTTGTCCAGACCGGCAGGTGCGTAAGGCATCAGCATGCCTTCCTTCTGCAGCAGCATCAGCGACGTCGCGGCAAGACCCATCACCACGTCGGCCTTGGGATTGGCTTTCTCCGCAAGGAGTTTTGCGGTGATGATGCCGGTGGAGTCGCGAACCCAGAGGATGTTGATGCCGGGATTGGCCTTCTCGAACGCGGCCTTGTAGGGCTTGATCTGGTCGGCCTCCAGCGCCGTGTAGACGGTGAGGTCCGCCGCGCGGGCTGCCGTGCTGAGGCAGAACATGGCGGCGGCGATCGACACGAGCGCGCGCCGCAGGCCGCTTATCGTGCACAGGTACATATCGGGCTCCATCGATATTGGCCGCAGGGCTGGCCGTCCGGAAGGGAACCGATATTGTTAGATGACATTCCCGTGACGTACATGTCGGATTTTGTGCACGGCGCGCCTCGATCGCAGTGCTTCTGCACATCTTGAGTGCAATGTCCCCAACGCGAGCGTCTTGTCTTGACGCCTGCTCACTCGGTTGCCTCCACGCGGTTTCGGTCCACGACCCACAGCGTCCGGCGTACCATGCCTTCGACGATGGCCGCCGACCCGCTTGGACGCAGATAGATCGCGGTGGATTTAAGCAGCCATGGCAATACCGCTTGCTCGAGCCGTTCCTCATAGGCGCGGCGCATCATGTCGAAGGCCTGCAGGCCGGGTCCCGCCAGGATGACATGGTGTGGGCGCAACACGGAGATCGTTGCTGCGACCGCCTCGGCAAGCGCGCGGCCTGCCTGCTGGAAGACGTGCTCGAGACGGGGATCGCCGCCCCGCGCGCGCTCGCGCAGCAGGGCCATCTGCGCCTCGGAGGGCTGTTGCGCAGCTGCGGGCGGCAGGTCGAGAAAGGTACGGGCGTCGCGGTAGAGCGCATAGTCGGCGAGGTGGGCCTCGATGCAGCCGCGCTGGCCGCAGCGGCATTGCGGCCCGTTCGATCCCAATTTGATATGGCCGATTTCGCTGCCGGCGCCGGCGCCCCAGCGCGCTTCACCATCGACAACGACGCCCATGCCGACGCCGTGGCCGACCATGATCGTGGCCGACAGGCCCTGCGCCAATGACGGCTCCGCGGCGCAGAGGGCGAGCGCAACCGCGACAGCGTCATTTGCGACGACGACTTCGGCCTCGAAGGCCTCGCGCACCGGCTTCACCAGATTGACATCGGTGACGGACAGCGCCGGGCTCCACAGATGCCGGCCGGTGTCCGCGTTAACGATGCCCTGCAGGGCAATCCCTATTCCCAACAGGCGATGGCGCGGCGTGGCCGTCGCCTCGAGCATCGCATCGATCTGCGCAATCACGAGGTCGCACAGCGCGCCCGCGTCGAGTGCCCTGGTCGCGATTTCCAGCCGCGATTGGGCAAGGCCAGCGCCGCTGAAATCCGCGATCAATGTTTCAATCAGATTCATGCGCAGCGAGACCGCGACGATGCGGCCGAACTCCGGGTTCAGCGTCAGCAGCACCGCGGGCCGGCCGCGGCGGCGGCCGTTGGATCCCTCGGCATCGTCCTCGTCGGTGTCGTCGGGCCATGAGGTTGCCGGCGTCTCGGTCTCGCACAGCAACTCTTCGGCGATCAGCCGCGACGTCAGGCCGGAAACGGCCGGGAAGCTCAATCCCGTGCTGCGGGCAAGCTCCACACGCGGCAGCGGCCCCTGACGTCGCAAGACTTCGACCAGGCGGCCGCGGTTCGAGCCGCGAGCGAGGTTTGAGACGCGTCTCGGCGGCTCGATTTGGTCAGTCATGTTGTCTCTTTAATTCATTAAGTGAATTAATTATCGGGTGATGCGGTAGTGTGATCGGAAAGGCACAGCCAGAAAGCGTCTTTCGGAAGTCATATTTACTAATATCATACCTCATGTACTATTTCCGCTTGAAGAAGGCGCCAATACATCCTGCTTTTGGCGCCATTGCTCTGCAGCATTTATTCGCTGTGTAAATAAAACAAGGCGCAAAAGCGTCGTGAAGCCCCGTCCGGGGTGACCATCGGGAGGTGAACATGAATGGATCGATGAAGAAATTGCTAGTGCCGCTGCTCGCGACCGCCGCGCTCGCGATGGCGACGGGGATGGTGCAGGCCCAGCAGAAGAAGACCATCGCGCTGGTCACCAATGTTGCGGCCGACTTCTGGACCATCGCCGGCCGCGGGCTCGAAAAGGCGCAGAAGGAGCACCCGGACTACAACATCGAATTGATCGTGACCAATGAGGGTACGGCGGCGGGCCAGCGGCGCGAGCTGGATGACCTGCTGGTGCGCGGCGTCGCCGGGATCTCCATCTCCGTCGACGATGCGCCGCACGCGACCGAGCAGCTCAACAAGGTTGCGGCCAAGACCGTGTTGATCACGACCGACAGCGACGCGCCGCAAAGCAAGCGTCTCGCCTATATCGGCACCGACAACGTCGCGGCCGGGCGGCAGGCCGGCGAAGAGATCAAGAAGGCGCTCCCGAACGGCGGCAAGATCGCGCTGTTCGTCGGCACGATGGACGCGGACAATGCCCGCGAGCGGGTGCAGGGGATCAAGGAGGCGATCGCCGGCACCAAGGTCGAGCTGGTCGACGTGTTTACCGACCAGGTGGACTTCGCCAAGGCCAAGGCGAACATCGAGAACGTGCTCGTCAAATACCCTGATATCGCGCTGCTGTCCGGCCTCTGGAGCTACGAGACGCCGCTGATCTATGATGCGGTCAAGGCGGCCGGCAAGGCGGGCAAGGTGAAGATCGTCGGGTTCGACGAGGACCAGCGCACGCTGCGGGGCGTTTCCGACGGCACGATCGAATCGACCGTGGTGCAGCAGCCTTATGAGTTCGGCTATCTCTCCGCCACCAACATCATCAAGACGCTGAACGGCGACAAGTCCTGGATCCCGGCGGACGGGAAGCTGATCGTGCCGACCAAGGTGATCAGCAAGTCCAACGTCGCGGAATTCACCGCAGATCTGAAGAACCTCCTGAAGAAGTGACTTTCAGCGCCCGGCGGCACGGCCGCCGGGCGTCGTTGCAGGAGAGATGAATGGCGGAAATTCTGTTCGAACTCGCCGGGATCAGCAAGTCCTATCCCGGGGTCATGGCCCTCGACGACGTCAGCCTCCGCGTTGACCGCGGCGAAGTGCTCGGCCTGATCGGCGAGAACGGCGCCGGCAAATCGACGCTGATGCGCGTGCTGGGTGGTGTGATCGCGCCGAGCGAGGGCGTGATTCGCATCGGCGGCGTCGATCACGCCCGCATGACGGTGAACGAGGCGACGCAGGCCGGCATCGCCTTCGTGCATCAGGAGCTGAACCTTTTCGAAAATCTCGACGTCGCCGCGAACGTCTTCATCGGACGCGAGAAGCTTGTCGGAGGCCCGCTCAAGCTGGTGGACGACGCACAGATACGAGCCCGCGTGGCGCCGCTGCTGGAGCGGCTGGGGGCCGACTTCACCCCGGACACGCTGGTCGACAATTTGTCGATCGCCGAGCGTCAGTTGGTGGAGATCACCAAGGCGCTCTCGATCGACGCGCGCGTGATCATCATGGACGAGCCGACCTCCAGCCTGACGATTTCGGAGACTGAACGGCTGCTGGAGGTGATCGCCGATCTGAGGGCGCACGGCATCTCCGTGATCTATATCTCCCACCGGCTCAGCGAGATCATGACCTGCGCCGACCGCGTCGTGGTGCTCCGCGACGGGCGCACGGTGGGAGAGCTGGCGCGCGACAGGCTGAGCCATGCCGCGATGATCCGCCTGATGATCGGCCGTGACCTGAAAGCGCTGCACACGCCGCCGAAGCGGCCGCCGCAGCCGGGCGGTTGCGACATCGTCGGCCTCGTGACATCGGCCTTTCCCGACAGGCAGATCGATCTCTCCGTTCGGCATGGCGAGATCCTCGGCCTTGCGGGGCTCGTGGGGGCCGGCCGCACCTCCCTGGCCCGCGCGGCTTTCGGCATTGACCCGCCGCTGGGCGGCGAGATTAGGCTCGACAACGCGCCGGTCGATGTCGCATCGCCGCGGGACGCGATCAGGCAAGGCATCTATCTGATGCCGGAAGACCGCAAGAAATCCGGGCTCGTGCTGGAGTTGCCGATCCGGGAGAACGTGACGCTCGCCAGCCTCAAGGATTATGCGCGGATGTGGCTGATCAGCGGCCCGGCCGAGCGCAAGGTCGCCAAAGAGCAGGTGAAGCGCCTCTCCATCAAGGTGCCGAGCATCGACATGGAGGCCATCACCCTTTCCGGCGGCAACCAGCAAAAGGTCGTGCTGGGCAAGTGGCTTTCCATGCAGCCGCGCGTGATGTTCTTCGACGAGCCGACCCGCGGTGTCGATGTCGGCGCCAAGAGCGAGATCTACGCCCTGATGCGCGAGCTCGCCGACCACGGCGTCGCGATCGTGATGATCTCTTCCGACATGGAGGAGGTCATCGGTGTCTCCGACCGGATCGCAGTGATGCATGAAGGGCGCGTCAGCGGCGTGCTGGAGCGGGAGCAGTTCAGCGAATACAACGTGTTGCAGCTTGCGATCGGCCAGGCGCCGGAAACCGTGGAAGCGGCGGCGCCATGAACAAGAAAGAGCTCGGCCTCGGCCTGCTGCTGCTTTTGATTTCCGCCGTCACCGGTGCGATCAATCCGGCCTTTCTGTCGCTGGTCAACCTGCTGAACATGGCAAATCTGATCGGCCTGTTCGGCGTGTTTGCGCTGGGCGAAGGGCTCGTGATCATCACCGGCGGCATCGACCTCTCGCTCGGCTCGATGTTCGCGCTGCTCGGTGTGGTCTTCATCGACCTCTTGACGACGTACCAGGTGCCCTGGCCTCTGGCGCTGCTGGCCGTTCTGCTGGGCGGGCTCGCGCTGGGGGCCATTCAGGGTTTCCTCGTCACCCGCCTGAAGATGCAGCCCTTCATCGTGACGCTGTGCGGGCTGCTGATCTATCGCGGCGCCGCCCGCTATTATACGACGGACTCGACACGCGGCTTCGGCTACGGCGACGAGGCTGCGACGCTCAGCAGCATTGCCTCCGGCAATGTGGCGGGCATCCCGAATACCTTCATCCTTCTGATCGTCCTGGCGATCGTCCTCGGCGTGCTGCTGCACCGCTCGGTCTACGGGCGCTGGCTTTATGCCGTCGGCAAGAACGAGGAGGCGGCGCGCTTCTCGGGCATCAACACGGATATCGTGATTGCAACGGCCTACATCATCAGCGGTGGGCTCGCCGGAGTTTCGACGGTCCTGTTCGTGTTCTACACGAACTCGGTGTCTCCGAGCTCGTTCGGCAATTTCTATGAGCTTTACGCGATCGCGGCGGCCGTGCTGGGCGGGTGCAGCCTGCGCGGCGGCGAAGGCTCCATTCTCGGTATCTTGCTGGGGACTGCGCTGCTGCAGGTGCTGCAGAACCTCGTGAATATCCTAGGCATCCCGAACTCGCTGAACTTCGCGGTGATGGGGACGGTGATTCTGATCGGCGTGTTGGCGGATCATCAGTTGCAGGCCCGGCGACGGCGCAAGATGGCACTGGCCGGTCTCGCACGCACCACACCGCAGGTCCCCTTTGTGCAGAGACAGCAGAAGGCACCGCCGCGCGGCGTGGACGCGTTGCCGGCGAGAACGGGCGACAAGGCATGACGAATCCAGGCTCCGGTCGACACAAAACAGCTTCGTGGGCGCGCGGCTGCGACGGTGTTGGCCGGGGAGGGGAACACGTTCCAGGCTCGAGGGCTTGGCCGGGAACGTGAGGCAAACAAGCGAAGCCTGAGACGGCGGGAGGACGAGTCAAATGTTGCGCAGGTTGGTGAGCACTGCACGTGTGTGCGGTGTCGGGATTGCTTTGTCATCGCTGATGGCGGGTGGCGTGCATGCGGCGGATATGGCGAGGAAGGCTGCGCCTGTTCCTTATGCCGAAACCGATGACTTCTGGACGAGGCCATACCTGTTCGGCGATCTCGGCAGGACACAGCTGAAGGAGCGGGGCATTGAGCTCGGCCTGACGCTGGGTAACGAATCCGTCGGCAACGTCACGGGCGGCAGCAAGAACACCGCGGCGAATGCCGGTCAATTGTGGTTCGGCGCGAAGTTCGACATGGGCAAGCTCGCCGGCATCCAGGGCGGCACCGTCGGTCTCACGCTGGTGGATCGCTTCGGGCGCAACCTGAATGATCAGGCTGGCATTCCCGCTTTGCAGCTGACCAACGAAGTGTTCGGCCGCGGCAACATTCTGCGCCTGACGCAGCTCTACTACTCGCAGAAGCTTTTCGATGACCGCCTCGAGCTCAAGGGCGGCCGTCTCCCTGTCGGCTCCGACTTTTTCTTCGGCTTGTGCGAGTTCATCAACCTGACCTTCTGCGGCGGCCAGCCCGGCAACATCCAGGGTGGGTACATCTACAACTGGCCGGTGAGCCAGTGGGCCGGCGTCGTCCACTACAAGTTTGCGCCGGAATTCACGATCTCGGTCGGCGTGTACGACGCCAACCCCGGTTACCTGACGACGGACGATCCGACCGTCTACTTCCTGCCGGGCGTCCCTCATTCAAATCCCGCCAGCGGGGTGCTGGTGCCGGTGGAGTTGGTGTGGGCACCGAAAGCACCGTTGAACGGGACCTGGCGATTGGGCGGCTGGTATGACAGCGCATCGACCATCGATGGTGGCCTTCCCGGTATCATCTCCACCATCCCGGGCGTCGGTGGCGTCCCGGATCAAAATCTCGGCGACCAACGCGGCCGCTACGGCGTCTACGAGTCCATCCTTCAGCGCTTGACCGTCGACGGTCCCGGTGCGGTGGGTTGGTACGCCTTCCTCAATACGACCGTTGCCGATCACCGGACGTCGTACCAGGACTACCAGATCGCCGGCGGCTTCCGGCACACCGGAACGTTCAGCTGGCGTCCGCAGGACGAGGTCGGCTTCGCGGTCGGCACGACCCATGTGAACTCGGCGGCCCTCAGCCCCAACGCCGGCGGCAACGAAGTTCCGCTCGAAGTCTGGTACGGCTGGCAAGCAACCGGCTGGATGAACCTCAAGTTCGACGCGCAATACGTCATCAATCCCGGCGGCCGCGGCTACAACGGCGCGGGCGTGAAGACTGACAATGCCGTCGTGCTCGGCATGCGCACCGAGGTCCACTTCTGACGTGAGGCTCGCCCGTCTGATGCGAAGCCCTGGCATTCCCGTCGACGGGTTGAGCGTAGCATTGCCGATGGCCAACGTCGCGGCTAGGTTCGCGGCGTTGGCGACGGCGCAGGGGCAGGCTGCTGAGAGGATGCAGCAGGAGGCTGTTGTTGGGGCGCTGTGATCGGCGGCTGATCGCCCCCATGCGGCACACAGGTCCCAACATTGCTCAACAGCCGCTTCGCTTCAACGTCTCGCGCTTTCTTGTAGTCCCTTCGGCGATCGATCCTTGCCGCAGCCATGCGGTCCCAGGCGTCGAACGCATCAGAATAGTGCTGACGCATCTGCTCCTCGGCCGCGAGACAATCGCTGAATTTGTCGAATACGAGATCGGTGTTGACGGGGGAGACGCCGCCGACCAGAACTACCAGCATCCATTTCATAGCTTCTGCCTATATTCGCGCCCGCTCACGGGAACGAGGCCACGTCGGCAAAGTTCCGGGCCGCTTCGACGCGCAAGCCCGCCCTGCGTAGTCTTCACACATGCGATCGCAATGGACCGAAGGCTGGCGCGAAACAGCCGCTGCACGTCTCTCGCGCTCACCAATCCTTGCTGCCCGGCACACCCTTGAAAGGGCCGACGAGATCCGATGTGATCCATCCTCCGTAGAAGCCGCCCGGCTGCGGTGTTACGAGCTCGTCGCCCACGTAGCACCTATCCATCTTCGAAGCGTAGAACGCGTAGAAATTGGCGATGGCGGAATAGTCTTCGGTCGGGTTGGGATAACTCCAGGCGGCTCGATCGGCGATCCTGCCGTCTGCTTCGACCGACCAGTACACGGCTAGCCCCTTGAACTCACACCAGGATGGTCCGCCGGAGCTTTTCAGAATTGCCGTGTCGACATCGCTCGGAGGGAAATAGTAGACGGGCGGGTGGCTGGTCTCCAAAACCCGATATCCGTTGAGGGTCATGGCAACGGTTTTGCCAGCGAAAATGACCTCAAGGCGCCGGAAGACGGGCTCAAGTCGAGGGGGTCGAGGATAGTCCCAAACTGACTCCATGGGTCGGGCTCCATCGCTGTCGCAACCTGAGCGTTACGAATCGACCGAAGCTTTGGATTAGGTTGCCGTCATTTTTTTTCAGCGACCGCGTCGGAGGCCGGCTGGTGAAACGAAAGCCGGCGCACCAGTCTCCAAGGGCCACCCAGGTACTCCCAGACGAGCAACCCGGAGACGCCGCCGGTGCGCGGCTTGAAACCTGCCGATAGCCGGTCGTGAAGCTGGCGCGCTGCTGCGGCCGTCACCTTGTTCTGAACGGTCACGTGCGGCCGCCAGCTTTGGCGATCCTGTTTGGAAAAATCGCCCCCCATCACATGCCGCACCGCAGTTCGCAATTGTGCCAGCGCGGGGGCTGTTATCTCGACAGCAACTCCGGAGCCGAGCAGGCGAATGCGCTCGTAGAGAATGAATATCGCAGCGGCCGGCATGGCGGCATCATCTAGACGCTCCGTTTGCGCCGAAGAGAGCCGGTGAAATAGCGTCAGATGGGCGGGGAGCAGGTTGCGCTCCGGGGGGAAATGTTCGCGGCGCAGTCCGTCGAGCCACGCGAAGCCGTCGGTATCCAATTCGGCCGTCAGAATGAACGTTCTTTCCATTGCAACCGAATATCGTGATCGAGGCTCCTTCAGCAATGCCGTTCGGTCGAGGAATTAGCGGCGTTCACCAGATTACCGCGACCGAGTGCGTGCGATGGATCCAGTTCGTGCTGCGCGCCCGAAATGATGGCGAGAGGACCGGCAGCGACCAGTCAAATGACCCGTCGGGCAAAACACCCAAACACCCGTCAACCCCTTCCCGCAAAAATATTTTGCTTTCCCGAATTTCGGATTTATGACATATATCCGCCATCCCGGCCCTCCCAGAGGGGCGCTTCGCGATCGTCACGAGATGCGGGTCGGGGTGCGGTGGACGCGGTAGCGCCGGCGCGGAAGGCGATGACAGGGGCGGGCGACCGTTGAGTCATGCGCGACGCGGGACGACCGGCGCGGTCACAGCGGTTTGGTCAATGGTCTGGGGCTCGCACATAAGCCCCGGGCGCTGAGGCCGGGCCGTCCGCGGACGGAGAAGTCGTGTGGTCCTGACGCCCGAAGGCTGGCGTCAAGCAATGCGGCGGTGCGCCGGCCCGACCGGGCGCGCATCGATCAGTCGCAACGCGACGGGGGCAACAGTGCAGCGCTCCCCGAGGAGAGCACCGAAGGACACGTTAAAACCATCCGCGCAGGGAAGGCCGGGCGACCGGCACGCCTGTGATCCACCCCGTGTGCATTCTGTGCATGCGGATTGCGGGTGCCGCCGGCGCCCGGCCTTCCCTGCACCCTCTGGTCTTCAGAGGGCGAAACGAACAGCAAAGCTCGTGCGAAAGAAACCGCGAGAACGCGAAGGCATGTCTGCGATGAAGAACGCGCAAGAAGAAGCTGCTGCCGCACACTCCGTCATTGCGAGCGCAGCGAAGCAATCCAGAATCTTTCCGAAGAGGCGGTCTGGATTGCTTCGCTGGGCTCGCAATGACGCTGGGGCCGCGCGCCTTGATAGCCGCCGACACTTGCTCAAAAGAAAAGGCCCGGTCGCGATCGCGGCCGGGCCTTCGTCATTGGAGTTGATTGCGTCTTTACGCCGCGGTCGAAGCCTTCCGCGCCGCCTTCTCCGCGGCAGCCGCAGCCTCGTCCTTGCGGATTTCCGAGAGCTTCTTCTGGACCTGCTCCGAGAAGATGTACTGCGCCGGGCGCTGCTTGCTCATGTCGATCTCCGGCGCCATCGGGCCCGAGGTCTTGATGCCGCGTAGCGACACCCACATCGCCTTCAACGGGTTGTTGAGCGCTGCGGTCGCAGCCGTCGGCTCGTAGCCGCAATGGGCCATGCAGTCGGCGCATTTCTCGTACTTGCCGGTGCCGTAGGAATCCCAGTCCGTGGTCTCCATCAGCTCCTTGAAGGTTTTTGCGTAGCCTTCGCCGAGCAGATAGCAGGGCTTCTGCCAGCCGAAGATGTTGCGCGCGGGCATGCCCCAGGGCGTGCACTCATATTCCTGGTTGCCGGCGAGGAAGTCGAGGAACAGGCCGGAATGCATGAAATTCCACTTCTTGCCCTTGCCCATCGCAAAGACGTCGCGGAAGAGTTTCTTGGTCTTGGTGCGGTTGAGGAAGTGCTCCTGGTCCGGCGCGCGCTCATAGGCGTAGCCGGGCGACATCGAGACGCCGACACCGAGCTCGACGGTGAGGTCCAGGAACTTCGCGATCTCCTCGGCCGGGTGGCCGTCGAAGATGGTGGCGTTGACGTTGACGGTGAAGCCGCGCGCCTTGGCCGCCTTGATTGCGGAGACTGCGCGGTCGAACACGCCCTTCTGCGACACGGCCTTGTCATGGTGATCACGCAGACCGTCGAGATGCACTGAGAAGAACAGGTAGGGCGAGGGCTCGAACAGATCGAGCTTCTTCTCGAGCAGCAGCGCATTGGTGCAGAGCGAGACGAACTTCTTGCGCGCAACGAGGCCGCGCACGATCTCGCCGATCTCCTTGTGGATCAGCGGCTCGCCGCCGGGAATCGCCACCATCGGCGCGCCGCACTCGTCGGCCGCGTCCCAGCACTCCTGGGCGGTCATGCGGCGGTTGAGGATCGCGTCGGGATAGTCGATCTTGCCGCAGCCGACGCAGGCGAGGTTGCAGCGAAACAGCGGCTCCAGCATCAGCACGAGCGGATAGCGTTTGCGGCCAAGCAGTTTCTGCTTGAGCAAATAGCCGCCGATACGCATTTCCTTGAAGAAGGGGATGGCCATTACAACGTTTCTTTCTGGGCTTTTCAATTCGGTGGGTCAGCTTGCGGCCAGTTCGGCCGGAAGCCTGAATTCGATGTTTTCCTCGCGGCCCGGCAACACCTGGACCTTGACTGGTCCGATCCGCCGCATCGCTTCGATCACGTCATCCACGAGTACCTCGGGCGCCGAAGCGCCGGCCGTGACGCCGACGGTCCTGGCATCTTTCAACCACTCCGGATTGAGCTCGCTGCCGTCCGCAATCAAATAACTCGCGACGCCGGCCTCAGTGCCGATTTCGCGGAGCCGGTTCGAGTTCGAGCTGTTGGCAGCGCCCACCACCAAGATCACGTCGACCAGCTTGCTCAAGTCCCTTACCGCAGATTGGCGGTTCTGTGTCGCATAGCAGATATCCCGGATATCCGGGCCTTGAATATCTGTAAAGCGGGCCTGAAGGGCCAAAATGATGTCCCTGGTGTCGTCGACCGACAGGGTGGTCTGGGTGATGTAGGCCACTGGCGTATCCGCTGGCAGCGTCAGGGAATTGGCTTCCTCCACGCTCTGGACCAGCAGCACGGGGCCGGGAACCTGGCCCATCGTGCCCTCGACTTCGGGGTGGCCGGCATGGCCGATCAGGATCAAGGTGCGGCCCTTGCTGACGTAGCGCTTCCCCTGATTGTGAACTTTCGTGACCAGCGGGCAGGTGGCATTGAGCACCGGAAGATCGCGGGCGGCGGCCTCCTCCTCGACGGTGCGGGCGACGCCATGGGCGCTGAAAACGGTGACGGCCTTCGGCGGAACCTCGGATAGCTCCTCGACGAAGATCGCCCCCTTGGCCTTCAGGCTCTCCACCACGTATTTGTTGTGCACGATCTCATGGCGCACATAGACGGGCGGGCCGTACTTCTCCAGCGCCCGCTCCACGATCTCGATCGCGCGCACCACGCCAGCGCAGAAGCCGCGCGGCTGCGCTAGAAAAACTTCCATAGGACGCCCGTCACGCAAGTTGCACCAATCCGCTTCTTAAGTCCCTAGCGGCACCCCGATACTGGCCAATGCGCTGCAATAACCGCACCATTGGCCGCGCACACGCGGTAACCGCCCACCCCAACTGGGCCTGGCGCATGGAGGCACAGTACTTTGTGTCAAAAAATCGGCAAAAAGGAAAGGTCACACGAACCTATAGTTCCGAACCGACCCGATTTTACGGTATGATAGTATAGCGAGCGCGGTGGGCAAAATGGCGACATTTGTGCCCACCCCTTCGTCACTTTCCCGCCTCATCTCGCGGGCTATACCGACCGCCCCGCATGTTTTTACTACGGTCTCCCGCCGTTTACCTCGAACCTTGTTCCGGCGCGAACCACTCAAACAGCAATAGGTTTCGCCTGGGAACTCCGATAAACAGCGGGCGTTTCCGGCAAGCTGTTAACCGCAGAAAGAAAAGAAGTGCTGCAAAGCGTCGTCGTTGCCATCGTCAGGGCCTGCACCCGGTTTGCCTCCCTCGTCGTCGTAGTCGGGCTCCTGCTGTCGGTGGGCGCCGGCTATTACGCGTCGCGACACTTCGCCATCAACACCGATATCAATTCGCTGATTGCCCAGAATCTGGACTGGCGTCAGCGCGACCAGCAGTTCGACCGCGCCTTCGACCGCGATGCGACGATTCTCGCAGTCGTCGAGGCCAGGACGCCGGAGATGGCGACGGCGGCAGCAGACGCGCTCTACGCCAAGCTGAAGGACGACAAGACCAACTTCCAGTCGATGCAGCAGCTCGGCACCGGCGAGTTCTTCGAGAAGAACGGCCTGCTGTTCCTGCCCACCGAGGAGGTCGGCAAGATCACAAGCCAGTTCGAATCCGCCGCGCCCCTGATCGAGATCATGGCGGGCGATCCCTCGATCCGCGGCTTGACCGGGGCGCTGGAGACGGGCCTTGCCGGCGTCAAGCGCGGCCAGGTCAAGCTCGACAATACCGAGCGTCCCTTCAACATGATCGCGCAGACGGTCGAGACCGTGCTCAACAAGGGCAATGCCAGCTTCTCCTGGCGCGAACTCGTCAGCGACAAGCCGCTTGAGGATTCGGACAAGCGTACCTTCATCGAGTTCAAGCCGATCCTCGATTACAACGCACTGGAGCCCGGCAAGGGAGCCACCGACGCGATCCGCAAGGCCGCTGCCGATCTCGATTTCCCGACCAAGTACCAGGCCCGGGTGCGGCTGACCGGCCCGGTCCCGATCGCCAACGAGGAATATGCCACCGTGCAGGAAGGCGCCGTGGTCAACGGCGTCGGCACCATCCTCGTCGTGCTGCTCATCCTGTGGCTGGCGCTGCACTCCTCGAAGATCATTTTCGCGGTGTTCGTCAATCTCTTCGTCGGCCTTGCGCTGACGACCGCTGCCGGCCTGATGATGGTCGGCTCGTTCAATCTGCTCTCGATCGCCTTCGCGGTGCTGTTCGTCGGCCTCGGCGTCGATTTCGGTATCCAGTACAGCGTCCGCTATCGCTCGGAGCGCTACAAGCACGACGATCTCACCGGTGCGCTGGTGCTTGCCGCGAAGCGCTCCGCGGTGCCGCTGTCGCTGGCGGCCATGGCGACCGCAGCCGGCTTCCTCTGTTTCCTACCGACCGATTACAAGGGCATCTCCGAGCTCGGCCAGATCGCCGGCGTCGGCATGCTGGTGGCGTTCCTCTCCTCGATTACCGTTCTGCCGGCGCTGCTCAAGCTCCTGAACCCGCCCGGCGAGAAGGAGCCGGTCGGCTACGCCTTCCTGGCGCCGCTCGATCACTTTCTCGAGACGCACCGCGTGCTGGTCGTGGGCGGCACGCTGCTGCTGGCGGTCGCCGGCCTGCCGCTGCTCTACTTCCTGAAGTTCGACTTCAACCCGATGAATTTGCGCAATCCCAACGCCGAATCGATCGCGACCTTCCTCGATCTGCGCAAGGATCCGAACACTGGCGCCAATGCCATCAACGTGATGACGACGTCGGAGCAGCAAGCCAAGCAGGTCGAGGCGAAGCTGGAGAAGGTGCCCGAGGTGCTGCGGGTGATGTCACTCGACAGCTTCGTGCCGGAAGACCAGCAGCCGAAGCTGAAGCTGCTCGCGCAGGGCGCCAAGGTGCTGAATCCCGCGCTCAATCCCGACCAGATCGATGCCGCCCCGACCGACCAGGAGAATGTCGAGGCGCTGAAATCCTCGGTCGAAAACCTGCGGCGGACCGCAGGCGATGCCAAGGGGCCGGGCGCGACCGCTGCGCGCCGGCTGGCCGATGCGCTCGAAAAGCTCGCCAATGGCGACGAGGTCACCCGTAACAAGGCCCAGGACGTGTTCGTCACGCCGATGAAGATCGTGTTCGACCAGCTCAGGAACGCGATGCAGGCGGGTCCCGTCACGCTGACCTCACTGCCGCCTGATCTGGTCAACGCCTGGAAGAGCAAGGACGGCATCATTCGCGTCGAGGCGCTGCCCAAGGGCGATCCCAACGACAACGACACGCTGCGCAAATTCGCGGCCGCCGTGCTTAATGCCGAGCCGACCGCGATCGGCGGGCCGGTCTCGATCCTGAAATCCGGCGACACCGTGGTAAAGGCCTTCATTCACGCCGGCATCTATGCGCTTCTGGTGATCGGTCTTTTGCTGTGGATCACGCTGCGCCGGTTCGTGGACGTGCTGATGACGCTGGTGCCGCTGCTGGTAGCCGGCGCGGTGACGCTTGAGATCTGCGTGTTGATCGGCCTGCCGCTCAACTTCGCCAACATCGTCGCGTTCCCGCTGCTGCTCGGCGTGGGCGTCGCCTTCAAGATCTATTATGTCGTGGCGTGGCGCTCGGGCAGAACAAACCTGCTTCAGACCAGCCTGACGCGCGCGATCTTTTTCAGCGCGCTGACGACGGCGACCGCGTTCGGCAGCCTGTGGCTGTCGAGCCATCCCGGAACCTCCAGCATGGGCAAGCTGCTCGCGCTCTCGCTGGTGACGACGCTTGCCGCAGTGCTGCTGTTTCAGCCGGCCCTAATGGGCAAACCCCGCAATCTCAGGGAGTAGGCAGATGTCGCCGACAGGGTCAGCGGCGCCCTTCTGACCGGGCTTAGCTGCGCCGGCGGCTTTCGGCCCCGCGGGGGCAGGCGCGGCAGCGGTTGCGCCGGTCGTGGCTTGAGCCGTGCTTTGGGCTGTCGCGCCCTGAGCTTTCGGCGCCGCGCCGGCCGCCTTCGGTGCGCCTTTGGCCATGGCATTGGCAGGACTCAAGGGGATCGGCGGCCCGACCCGCGTCCAGGTCTCGCCTCCGCAGAGGAAGCCCATCACGCAGCCCTTGATCTCGAGCTGGTCGGTGCCGACAGGCGTGATGGTCGCGCTGTAGGTCTGACCATCCTGCGCGTTATAGACCTGTCCTTCCCACTGCTCGGCGCCAGGCTTCTTCTTCATGTCGATCAGGGTCGGCATGCCCAGTGTCGGCCTGTTCTTTTTCGAGACATCCGGGTTGTTCTCGTCGCGGCCGCCGGGCTTTTTTTCCCAGGAAACCGCGCCCCACATGCTGCCATTGCACTGGGCGACACGGATATTGGCGACGCCGTCGGCGACCCGCCAGTCGCCGGTCGGGTCCGCCGCGAGCGCGGGAGTCAGGCAGGTGTAACCGCCGGCCAGTAATATTCCGGTGTAAAGGGCCAAACGCATGAGTGTTCCTTGGCAGTGCAACATGGTTTAAAGCTGTGCTTGCGAAGATGGTCCGAAAAAGGGCAAAAGGCCGCACAGACCGTTTTCAGTCACGGTCCGTTTTCAGTTGACGAGACGGCCCTCAATCGAAGTATGTAGCGGATGCACAGTCCAAATCCAGACATGTCTCAGCTGTTCGCGGACCGGCAGGCCCAGCGCAGCACCCTGCATAATCGGTATCTGAACGAGCAGTTCGTCCGGGTCCTGAAGACCATCGGCTACGATGTCGGCTTCCAGAAGGGGCAGGGGCAGTACCTCTACGACCGCGAGGGCGCGCGCTATCTCGACCTGTTGTCCGGCTTTGGCGTGTTTGCGATCGGGCGCAATCATCCCGTCATGCGCGAGGCGCTCAAGAGCGTGCTCGATGCCGACCTGCCGAATCTCGTCCAGTTCGACGTTTCGACGCTCGCCGGCGTGCTGGCCGAGCGGCTGCTGAAATACGTCCCCTATCTCGACAAGGCGTTCTTCGCCAATTCCGGCGCCGAATGCGTCGAAGCCGCGATCAAGTTCGCGCGCGGCGCCACGGGGCGTCCCGGCATCGTCTACTGCGCCCATGGCTATCACGGCCTGACCTATGGCGCGCTGTCGCTGACCGGTGATTCGAATTTCCGCACCGGCTTCGAGCCGTTGCTGCCGGGCTGTACTGCGGTGCCGTTCAACGATCTGGTCGCGCTCGAAAAGGCGCTGGCCTCGCGCGAGGTCGCGGCGTTCGTCGTCGAGCCGATCCAGGGCAAGGGCGTCAACATGCCCACCGACGAGTTCCTGCCGGGCGCGGCCGCGCTCTGCAAGAAGTACGGCACGCTGTTCGTCGCCGACGAGATCCAGACCGGCATGGGCCGCACCGGCCGCTTCCTCGCGGTCGAGCACTGGAACGTCGAGCCCGACATGGTGCTGCTGTCGAAGTCGCTGTCGGGCGGCCACGTGCCTGTCGGCGCGGTGCTGACGCGCAAGGCCATCTTCGACAAGATCTTCAACCAGATGGACCGTGCCGTCGTGCACGGCTCCACCTTCTCCAAGAACGACCTCGCGATGGCCGCGGGCATCGCCACGCTCGACGTCATGGAGTCCGAGAAGCTGATCGAGGCCGCCGCCAAGCGCGGCGCCGAGCTTCGCCTCGCGCTGACGCGCATGGTGCCTGGCTACGAGCTGCTGAAGGAAGTGCGCGGCAAGGGCCTGATGATCGGCATCGAGTTCGGCCCGCCGAAATCGCTGCGGCTGCGCGCGTCCTGGAACGTGCTGGAGGCCGCCAACAAGGGCCTGTTCTGCCAGCTCATCACCGTGCCGCTGTTCAAGGATCACAAGATCCTGACGCAAGTGGCCGGCCACGGCAGCCACACCATCAAGCTGCTGCCGCCGCTCACCATCACCGAGGAAGACTGCAGCTGGATCGAGCGCGCCTTCGACGACGTCATCGCCGGCAGCCACAAGGTCCCCGGTGCGATCTGGTCGCTCGGCAAGACGCTGGTGGATAACGCGGTGCGGCGGTCGGCGTAAGGCCGTATAGCTGTTTCAGCAGCCGTCATTGCGCTCGCAATGACGGCGTAGATACATCTAGCCCTCCACATTCGCCTTCATCGCCGCCTCGAACTTGTCGACGAACTCGGCGAGCTCGTCGCCGCCGATATCGCTGACGGCCCAGAAGTTCAGCCCGCGCTCGCCCCAGCGGCGGCAGTTGAAGCCCTGCATGGTCTGGGTCTTCGGCGGCCGGTGCTCGGTGCTCGTGGTCTGCGATACGAACAGATTGATCACGTGCTGCCGCCGCTTGTAGACGACCGCGCCGATGGCGCGAGCGTCGATATAGTCGAGCCGGCCGCCGACCAGCGTAAAGCCTTGCGCGGTGAGATCGATCACCGGCGGGGCGACGTCGAGCTTGCCATTGAACCAGGGCTTCACGGTATGCTGGTCGGTCGAGACCACGTCGATGAGATGGCCGGCCTGGAGCGAGCGCAGATGCGCGGAGACGACCTCCGACAGAATGCGCTGCTGGTCGTCCTGACGCAGCACCAACGCGACGACACCGGAGGCGGCGAGCGCGGAGACCGCCGAGCCCATCGCGAAGCCTCGCAGCATGGAGCGGCGGGTCGGCTGTTGCCGCTGCGCTTGCGGCAGCGAGGCCTCAATGCGGCTGCGCAGGCTTGCCGGCGCGGTGTAGCGCAGATTGGTGTCGGCCAGTACGCGCTGCATCTCGCGCTGCGCCGCAAGCGCCGCGGCGCAGTCCGGGCAGCCGGCGATGTGGGCTTCGACCTCGCGCGCGTGGCCGGCATCGAGCTCGCCATCGAGCAGCGCGTGAAGCAGGATCCTTGCTTCGTCGCAGGTCATCTCGAATGCTCCTCTTCCGCCGTCCAGGCCGCGCGCAGCATGGCGCGGGCGCGGGCGAGGCGGGACATCACGGTGCCGACGGGGGCGCCGACGGCCTCGGCGATTTCACGATAGGACAGGTTGTTGATCTCCCGCAGCACGAATGTTTCCTTGAATGGCTCGGCGAGCGCGTCGATCAGCTTGCGGATCGCGCCCGCATCGCGGCTACGCAGCACTTCGGTTTCCGGGCTCCCCTCGCTCTCCTGCCACAGCGGCGTCTGATCGGCGGCGCCGGGCGTATCCTCGATCGCGCTCGGGCGGTGCGCGCGCCGCGCATATTCGGCGTTGCAGACATTGCGCAGGATCGCGAACAGCCACGGCTTCATCGCCGGGCCGCGATAGCTGTCAAAGTGCTTCAGCGCGCGCAGATAGCACTCCTGCACCGCGTCCTCGGCATCGGAGGCGTCGCGCAGCAGATAGCGGGCGAGCGTGTAGACGTCGTCGAGATAGGGCAGCGCCGCCTCGCGGAAGCGTTGCGCCTTCTGCAAATCGTCGGTGGCGGGCATCGCTCCTCGCTTTGCCTCTTGTTCTGCACGTGGCGTCGTTTCGTCCCTGTCCGTTCTGTCGGCGTGTGTGACCTCAGGCACACGAGCCCGGCCGGCGTTAGACCACCGGCCGGGCAAGACGTTGATGCCTTGGTTGGAGACGTTACTCAACCTTGATCATCCCCGTCATGTGCGGGTGCAACGAACAAAAATACTTGTAGTCGCCCGCATTGGTGAAGGTGAACGAGAACTTGTCATCGGTGTCCAGCGTCTTCGACCTGAACTTGCCGGCCGACACCACGGTGTGGGGGATGTCGTCCCGGTTGGTCCAGGTCACGGTGGTGCCGACCTTGATCTTGAGTTCGGCCGGCTGGAAAACGAAGTTGTCAATGTGGACTTCCATGTCGTCGGCAGCACGGGCAGTTGTTGCGGGCAGCAGGATGGCCGCGGCCACAGCGACGCCGAAGTCGCGGCGATTGAGTGTCTTCATGGTCAGTGTCCGATCAGCCTTGCATCAACCCTGGATCGGCGTGTCGATGATCGCCAGCCGCTGCTCGTTCTGCTTGAAGTTGATGCTGGCAACGCCGAGCATGGAGCGGAGCTTGGCGTCCTCGACCTTCATCGGTCCGGGCGAGGGCGCGGCGCCCGGCGCCGGCTGCGGGAAGGCGGTCGACCGCGCGGTGTGGAAGGTGACGTTACCCTCGACCTTCTGCATCACCTGGTGGATATGGCCGTTCAGCACGGTAACCGAGCCAAAGCCCTTGACGTATTCCAGCGCGCGGCCGCCGTCCTCGGTGCCCCAGCCCCATTCGGGATAGACCGTCCAGAGCGGGATGTGGGCGAACAGAACGATCGGCGTCGATTTCGACTTGCCGCGCAGATCGTCCTCGAGCCAGGCGAGCTGCTCGGCGCCGAGATTGCCAAGGCCCCCGGCCTTCAGATCGACGACGTTGACGAGGCCGATGAAGTGCACGCCGCCGGCGTCGAACGAGTACCAGCCCTGGCCCTTGGTACCGCGGCCGTAGCGCTCGCGATAGAATTTCACCTCCTCGTCGAGGAAGTCATGCTCGCCGGGAACGTAATGCACGTCGAGCTTGCTCTGCGAGATGATGCGCTCGGCATTGTCGAACTCGGCGGCCTTGGACAGATGGGTGATGTCGCCGGTGTGGATCATGAACGACGGCTTTGCCGGCATCGCGTTGATCTTGCCCACGGCCTCCTCAAGCGTGCCGAGCGCGTTGGGATTGGCCGGCTTGTCGAAGCCGACATGGCTGTCGCTGATCTGAAGGAAGGTCATGCCGGGTGCAGCTGCCGTGGCGGCCTGCGCGGAATCGATGATGCCGAGCGAGCGCGGTACGCCGCCCGTGATGGTCCAGAGCACCCCGGTGCCGGCCCAGGTCATGCATTCCAGCACCTTGCGGCGGCTGACGCCGTCGTCCCCGTGATCGTGTCCGCTCATCGCAACGTCTCCACTTCGCCCGGAATTGGGCGTCGGGGAAGTGATCGGGGGCGGTGGAGAGTTATTCCCGGATGCGATGACGTTTTCGTGAGGTAACCGGCCTCGTGTCCCGGACACGCTGCAACGCGGAGCGTTGCTGCGCAGAGCCGGGACCCAGAAGGCGGCACGTAGCGCGGTGAGATGGGCCCCGGCTCTGCAGCGCATCACTTCGTGCTGCGCAGCGTCCGGGGCACGAGATTTACTCCGCGAACTCCCGCACGGCACTCACCACGGCCGCCGGCACCTCCTGCGCAACGCAATGCCCGGCGTTCTCGAAGACCAGCGTGCTGACGCGTGGAATCAGCGACACCGCCCGCGCCGCCATCACCTTATAGACCGGCCCCGACTTCGCGTTGGTCGCGACGCGCACCGGGCAATTAATCTCGGCGAGCGAACCAAACGGATTGCCGCGGGCATCGCCAACGTAAATCTGCACCATCACCTCGTAGATCGGACGCAGAATCGCTGCCTCGATCTCCGGCGTGCAACAGAGCCGGACCCGGCCATCGTCGAGCGTTACGAAGCCGTGGCGCACATAGGCCCGCAGCGAGGTCTCGGTCCAGTCCGCAAATGCCGGTGACGTGCGGTAGCGCGCAAAGACGGCGTCGGCGTTGTCGAACTCCGCGCGACGGCGTAGCGCGCCCTGGACGCGGGCCACGGAGTCGTCGTCCAATCCGCCGGGGCGCGCCGCGTGCGGGTCCATCACGGTCGGCTCCATCACGAACAAGCGTGTGAAGCGTCCGGGCAAGAGTTTTGCGGCGAGCAGAAGATCGGTCGCGCCGGCGCTGTGGCCGATCCCGTAGACGTCGCGCAGATCGAGCGCATCGATCACCCGGCAGAGATCCTCGGCAAAGTCCAGGAAATGATAGGTATCAGGCTTGTGGCTCGCGCCATGGCCGCGGCGGTCCAGCGCGTAGACGGTGTAGGTCGATGCAAGCTCGCGTGCGACCTCGTCCCAGACGCCGGCGACGAAACCGGTGCCGTGCACGAGCAGGGCAGGCGGCTTGCCGCTCTGGCCCCATTGCAGCATGGCGATCTCTGTGCCGGCCGGGCCGATTGAAAAGCGCTGACTGATCATGGTGACGGGATGCTACTTCGCATCCTCCAAAATCATCGTCGCGCCTTTCTCGGCGATCATCGCGGTCGGCGTGTTGGTGTTGCCCGATGTGATGGTCGGCATGATCGAGGCATCGACGATGCGCAAGCCTCCGAGGCCGTAGAAACGCAGGCGCTCGTCGACCACCGCCATGGGATCGCTCACCGCGCCCATCTTCGCGGTGCCGACGGGGTGGAAGATGGTGGTGCCGATGTCGCCGGCAGCTTTTGCCAGCGAAGCGTCGTCGTCGCCGACGGTCGGGCCGGGCAGATATTCGCTCGGCCGATATTTCGCCAGCGCCTTCTGCTGCATCAGGCGGCGCGTGGTGCGGATGGCGTCGGCGCCGACCTGGCGGTCATCGTCGGTCGACAGATAGTTCGGCGCGATGATCGGCTTCTCGTCGGGCGTAGCCGAGCGCAGCCGCACGGTGCCACGCGAGGTCGGCTGGAGATTGCAGGCGCTCACGGTGATGGCGGGGAAGCGGTGCAGGGGATCGCCGAATTTGTCGAGCGACAGCGGCTGCACGTGGAACTGGATGTTGGCGCGCGCGCGTGTCGCATCCGAGCGCGTGAAGATACCGAGCTGCGACGGCGCCATGGTCAGGGGACCGCGGCGGCGGAAGGCATAGTCGAGGCCCATCAGGCCGCGCCGGAACAGATTGTAATAGGTCTCGTTCAGCGTGCGCACGCCCTCGACCTTGTAGATCGCACGCTGCTGGAGATGGTCCTGCAGATTACGCCCGACGCCGGCCTTGTCCATGACGATGTCGATGCCCAGCGGCGACAGCCAGTCGGCGGGACCGATGCCGGAGCGATGCAGCACCTGCACCGATCCGATCGCGCCTGCCGAGAGCACCACCTCGCGCCTGGCACGCGCCTCGATGATCTCGCCGTTCTGCATGAAGCGCACGCCGACGGCGCGGCCCTGCTCGATGATGAGACGGTCGACCAGCACGTGCTTCTCGAGCCGCAGATTGGGGCGCCTCAAGGCCGGCTTGAGGAAGCCGCGTGCCGACGACCAGCGCCGGCCGCGCTTCTGGTTGACATGGAAATAGCTGGTGCCTTCGTTGTCGCCGGTGTTGAAATCCGGAATGCGCTTGATGCCCATTTCCTCGGCGGCGTCGCCGACGGCGTCGAGAATGTCCCACGACAGCCGGGGGGCCTCGATGCGCCAGCCGCCGCCGGCACCATGATGCTCACTCGCACCCAGGAAGTGGTCTTCGAGTTTCTTGAACAGCGGCAGCACGTCGTCATAGCTCCAGCCGGTCATGCCAAGCTGGCGCCAGTGATCGTAATCGGCAGCCTGGCCGCGCATCGAGATCATGGCGTTGATCGCCGAGCAGCCGCCGATCACCTTGCCGCGCGGATAGGCGAGCGCGCGGCCGTTCAGGCCGGGCTCGGCCTCGGTCTTGAACATCCAGTCGGAGCGCGGATTGCCGATGGCGAAGAGATAGCCGACCGGAATGTGGAACCAGATCCAGTTGTCGTCGCCGCCGGCCTCCAGAATGAGGACGCGATTTCGAGGGTCGGCCGAGAGCCGGTTGGCGAGGATGCAGCCGGCCGTGCCGGCCCCGACGACGATGTAATCAAACTCACCTTCGAGCCGTCTCGGCATTCTGTTTCCACCCGGATGGTCACTTGACGTTCCCTCCTAATAGGCAGACGCGGCGGACCGGGACAAGTCCGGCCACGCCGGACGGGCAGGGCTACGCCCCGATGTGAGGCAGTTGGGTGGACCGGTGCTTGCATGGTAGACAGTCCTGTATTCTTAACAAAGCTCGAGACCTTCCATGCCCATCGTGAACCGTGTCGCCGACCTCCAACCCGATATTCAGGCTTGGCGCCGGGACATCCATGAGCATCCGGAGCTGCTGTACGATGTCCACCGCACCGCAGCATTCGTCGCGGATCGGCTGCGCGAGTTCGGCTGCGATGAGGTCGTGACCGGCCTCGGCCAGACTGGCGTGGTCGGCGTGATCAAGGGCAGCAAGCCGGCCGGCGAGGGGCTCAGGACCATAGGCCTGCGCGCGGACATGGATGCGCTGCCGATCGACGAGCAGACCAACCTGCCCTACGCCTCGAAGACGCCCGGCAAGATGCACGCCTGCGGCCATGACGGCCACACCGCGATGCTGCTCGGCGCGGCGCGCTATCTCGCGGAGACCCGCAACTTCGCCGGCGATGCCGTGGTGATCTTCCAGCCGGCCGAAGAGGGCGGCGCCGGCGGCGCGGCCATGGTCAAGGACGGCCTGATGGAGCGCTTCGGCATCGAGCAGGTCTACGGCATGCATAACGGTCCGGGCATTCCGGTCGGCTCCTTCGCGATCCGTCCCGGTCCGATCATGGCATCGACCGACGAGGTCGATATCAACATCGAGGGCCTCGGCGGCCATGCCGCGCGTCCGCATAAATGCGTGGACTCCGTGCTGGTGGGCGCGCAAGTGATCACCGCCTTGCAGTCGATCGTGGCGCGCAGCATCGATCCCCTGGAATCGGCGGTGATCTCGATCTGCGAATTCCACGCCGGCAACGCCCGCAACGTCATTCCGCAGACCGCGACGCTACGGGGCACCATCCGCACGCTGTCGCCGGAGGTGCGCAAGCTCGTCGAGAAGCGCGTGCATGAAGTCGTGGCGGGCGTCGCGCAGATCACCGGCGCCAAGATCGACCTGCGCTACAAGCGCAACTATCCCGTCGTGAACAACCACGCCGCGGAGACCGAGGTGGCGCGGCGCATCGCCAGACAGGTCGCGGGCGATGCCAATGTGCACGAGATGCCGCCGCTGATGGGCGGCGAGGACTTTGCCTACATGCTGGAAGCGCGGCCCGGCGCCTTCATCTTCTGCGGCAACGGCGACAGCGCCGGCCTGCATCACCCCGCCTATAATTTTGACGACAAGGCGATCGTCTACGGCACGTCCTATTGGGTCAAGCTGGTCGAGGAGCAGCTCGCCGCGTCGTAGGGCCGAACCTTGACCCACGCATGAAAGGGGCCCGTGGATCGCACGGGCCCTTTGTCTTTGCGGGATCCGATCGGCTTCAGAAGATGCGCGAGAAGATCACGTAGAGCGTGCCCGACAGCAGGATGGCGACGGGCAGGGTCAGCACCCAGGCCATCACCATGTTCCTGATGGTGGCGACCTGGAGGCCCGAGCCGTTCGCGGCCATTGCGCCTGCGACGCCTGACGACAGCACGTGGGTGGTCGAGACCGGCAGGCCGAAGGTGTCAGCGGCGAAGATCGTGCCGGCTGCGACGAGCTCGGCGGAGGCTCCTTGCGCATAGGTCAGGTGGGTTTTGCCGATCTTCTCGCCGACGGTGACGACGATGCGCTTCCAGCCGACCATGGTGCCGAGGCCGAGCGCGATCGCAACGGCCACCTTCACCCAGGTCGGGATGAACTTGGTCGCGCTGTCGAGCCCGCCCTTGTAAGCGTTCAGGGTCGCGACCTCGTCCTTGTTGAGGTCGTTTTCCTTGTCTTTCATCAGGAAGCGGATCGCTTCCGAGGTCAGGTACATGTCGTTACGGGTGTTGCCGACCACTTCCGCCGGCACCTTATTGAGCGAGCCGTACCGGGCGACCTGATCGCCGACATCCTTCACCAGCACCGACAGCGAGGGATAGGTGCCTTCGCTGATGTGGTGCGAGGTGATGTACTGCGTCACCGCAGGACGGGGATCGCCGATGATCGCGTGGCCGGCGCCCTTGGCCGCGATCACCTTGGAAGCGGCGTCCGAGACCTTCTGGAACTGGGCGACCTGGCTCTCCGGCAGCGCGCGGTTCAGCGCGTAGGCGGTCGGCACGGTGCCGATCAGGATCAGCATGATCAGGCCCATGCCCTTCTGGCCGTCGTTCGAGCCGTGCGCGAAGCTGACGCCGGTGCAGGTCAGGATCAGCAGGCCGCGGATCCAGATCGGCGGGGCCTTGTTGCCCTCGGGCGCGGAATAAAGCGCGGGGTTCTTGATGATCATCTTGAGCAGCAGCAACAGGCCGGCGGCGCAGATGAAGCCGACCAGCGGCGAGAGCAGCAGCGCATAGCCGATCTCGGTGGCCTTGCCCCAGTCCACGCCCGAGGTGCCGTCACGGCCGCGCATCATCGCGTTGGCGACGCCGACGCCGATAATCGAGCCGATCAGGGTGTGTGAGGAGGAGGCCGGCAGGCCGAAAAACCAGGTGCCGAGGTTCCACAGGATCGCGGCGATCAGCAGCGCGAACACCATGGCGAAGCCCGCGCTGGAGCCGACCTGGAGGATCAGTTCCACCGGCAGCAACGAGACGATGCCGAACGCCACCGCGCCGGTCGAGGTCAAGACGCCGAGGAAGTTGAACAGGCCGGACCACATCACCGCGAATTCCGCCGGCAGCGAGTGGGTGTAGATCACGGTCGCAACCGCGTTGGCGGTGTCGTGGAAGCCGTTGACGAATTCGAAGCCGAGCGCGATCAGCAGGGCAACGAACAGGAGGATGAACGGCACGTAGCTCGTGACGCGGGCGCCGGTTGCATCGACGTCGGCGTAGATGCTGTAGGCGACATAAAGCAGCCCTGCGGCGAGAACGCCGAAGAACAGGATCATCGTCAGCGGATTGAAGCCTTTGTCGAGATTGGGCCGGGAGGCCGGCTGGACAGGCGCCGGATCGCCTACCGCACGGTCGAATGCAACATCTGTCATTTTTGGACGCCCCTTAACTTATTGGAAGGGCTATTGTCCGTGATGGATTTGAAGGCTGAATGACAGGCTGCGTCCTAACGTCGCTTTCTCACCGGTTTATGCGGCGCGTGGGGCCTTTCTCTGCAAGCCTGCCGCAATCTTGAGGTCTTCGACAAAGCGCTGATATTCCTGCACCTTGGCTTCCGGATCGGGCAGCCGCAGCAGATAGGACGGGTGCACCGTCACGAGCGCCTTGCGCCCGTCGGGAAGCTCTATGAGCCGGCCGCGGGTTTTGCCGATCGGGGTGATCTTGCCGAACACGCTCTGCGCGGCGGTGGCGCCCATCGCCACGATGAGCTCCGGCTGGATTGCCGAGACTTCCCGCTCATACCATTGCCGGCAGGCCCGGATCTCCGGCGTGGCCGGCTTCTGGTGCAGGCGGATCTTGCCGCGCGGCACGAATTTGAAGTGCTTCACCGCATTGGTGACGTAGACCTTCTTGCGGTCGACGCCGGCTTCCTCCAGCGCGCGGTCGAGCATCTGGCCGGCGGGGCCGACAAAGGGATGGCCGGCGAGATCTTCCTTGTCGCCGGGCTGCTCGCCGACCAGCATGATGGTGGCGTTCTTCGGGCCTTCACCGAATACGGTCTGGGTCGCGTCCTTGTAGAGATGACAGGCGCGGCAATGGGCAGCCTCCTCCCGGAGGACTTCGAGATCATTCGTGGCAGTCTTGCGTGGCATCGGAGCCTCCGGCCGCTTTTGAGGCTTGTGCGGATCGGTTGCGGCATTGGCGATCATGGCGCCGGTCATGCGCTCGGCGTCCTCGATCAGGGGCTTAATGATCGAGGCCTCGGGCAGGTTCCTCCAGTATTTCTTCGGCATCTCGGTCTGCATCGCCTTCACCTTGAGCCGCGCCGGATTGAAGATGCTGGCATAGTAGCGCCGCCATGTCTCCTCCAGCCGGTCTTCGCCCGGTGCGTCGTTCCTGCTGACGCCCGGCGTGTACGAGATCGCATGGCCGTCCCAATGCGCGCAGAGGTCAGGCGTCAGGATCGACCAGGGCATGTCGGCAAAGCGTTTTGCGAAGAACGGCGCTGCGAGCTCGACGATGTGATGTTCCGGCTCGAACCAGGCGACGTAATGCGCGGCGCGCTCGCGTCCGATCTCGCGGAAGCGCACGAAGGCATGCATCTTGTGCTCGTCGCGATGGACCGCGCGCGCCATCGCCGTCACCTGCGCGACGTCAGGATCGGTCGCGACCTCCATGAGATCGTGGTTGGTCTTCAATCGCCAGAGCAGGCGATAGAGGATCGCAAATCGCTGGGGATCTCGATGCAGGATCGCGGACTGGGCGAGATCGACGAATTTGCCCGATACGCTGAAGGTGCCGTCGTGCACCTCGAGGATCGGCGACGGCGAGGGCGGTGCAAACAAATCGGCGGCGCCGTCCTGCACGGCCCAGGTGACATCGGTGGGCTGCACATGGTGCAGCACGAGGCTGCGCGCGGCTTTGCGCCAGCCGTCGAAATCGGTTTCAGTGTCGAGGATGATGTACTGCATCAGAAGCCAAACCCCAGTTGCGTTGCCTTCGGCTTGAACCGTTC
Source organism: Bradyrhizobium sp. BR 10289 (assembly GCF_019455385.1). GTDB lineage: Bacteria > Pseudomonadota > Alphaproteobacteria > Rhizobiales > Xanthobacteraceae > Bradyrhizobium. The sequence continues at coordinate 49,794 of NZ_JACOFR010000007.1, read as the reverse complement.
GATCAGCCCGGTTGCATCGAGACGATGCAGCGAAGGGCGGTGATCGCTGAGGACGATGAACGGCAGCGCCTTGTGCCTGGGCACGTGCAGCCGTGCGAGATCCGCCACGCGAATGGTGGTGGTGCGCCGCGCCGCGATGATGCGTTCGACCGCCTTGGTGCCGAAGCCGGGTACGCGCAGCAGCTCCTCGCGGCTGGCGCGGTTGACGTCGAGCGGAAAACGGTCGCGATGGCGCAGCGCCCAGGCGAGTTTTGGGTCGATGTCGAGCGGCAGCATCGCGCTGTCATCGACGATCTCCGCAACGTCGAAACCGTAGAACCGCATCAGCCAGTCGGCCTGGTAGAGCCGGTGCTCGCGCAGCAGCGGCGGCTGCACCAGCGGCAACGCGCGGCTGGCGTCGGGGATCGGGCTGAAGGCGGAATAATAGACGCGCCGCAGCCGGTAGGAGCCGTAGAGATTGGCGCTGGTGTGGAGGATGGTGTGGTCATTGGCGCTGTCTGCGCCGACGATCATCTGCGTGCTCTGGCCTGCGGGCGCAAAACGTTGAGGCCTGGCTTTCGTCTTTGCGGCGCGGCCTTCCTCGGCCTCGTCGAGCTTCAGCCGCAGCCGGCCCATAGTGCGGCGGATCGCGCGCACATCCTTCTCCGGCGCGAATTGCTGCAGGCTCGTCTCCTCCGGCATCTCGATGTTGATGGAGAGACGGTCGGCATATTTGCCGGCCTCCGCGATCAGCGCGTCGTCGGCCTCGGGAATGGTCTTCAGATGAATGTAGCCGCGGAAGTGATGCTCCTCGCGCAGCTTTCGCGCGACGCTGACCACTTGCTCCATGGTGTAGTCGGGGCTGCGGATGATGCCGGAGGAGAGGAAAAGGCCCTCGATGTAATTGCGCCGGTAGAAGTCGAGCGTGAGCTTGACCACTTCGTCGATGGTGAAGCGGGCGCGCGGCACGTTGGAGGAGGCGCGGTTGACGCAATAGAGGCAATCGTAATTGCAGGCGTTGGTGAGCAGCACCTTGAGCAGCGAGATGCAGCGTCCATCCGGTGCATAGGAATGGCAGATGCCCATGCCTGGCGCGGTCGAGCCCATGCCCTTGCCGTCGCTGGAATCCCGTTTCTCGGTGCCGCTGGAGGCGCAGGAAGCGTCGTACTTGGCGGCATCCGCCAGAATTTCCAGCTTGCGTTGTACGTCCATTCCGGAATCCCTTTGATTCAGCTTGCGAATCCGAATGAGCACCAATTCGATTGACTCACCCGGCCTCGTTAGCTTTATATTAGAACATATCATGAACAAATGAGCCAGCCGCTGGTTCTCTTTTTGAGAGCTTCCGGCAATCACCTCTGAAGGAGCGGCGTATATGAGCGGCGCACGTCTAAGCGCGCTTGCGACCTTGCGCGGCCAGATCGAGCGCATCGAGACGGCGGAGGTCGTGCACCAGCATGATCGCGTTGCGCTCGGCCATCGCGAAGCCGACGCCGCGCTGAAGGGCGGGCTCGCGCGCGCGGCGATCCATGAGGTGTTTTGCGAGGGGCGCCAGGGCGCGGCCGCGACGGGTTTTGTCACCGGGCTTGCCGGGCGCGTGACGGCGCGCAAGCCGCTGCTGTGGGTGCGGCAGGATTTTTCAGAACTCGAAGCCGGCGCGCTGTCGATGAGCGGGCTCGCCGAGCTCGGCCTCGATCCGCGCCGCGTGGTGACGGTGCGCGCCGCCGATGTCGAGAGCGCGCTGCGGAGCGCGGCTGATGCGCTCGCCTGCGATGCGCTCGGTGCCGTCGTGCTCGAGCTCTGGGGCGAAGTCAGGCAGTTCGATCTCGTGGCGAGCCGCAAGCTGACGCTGGCTGCGCAATCGTCCGGCGTCACCGGGCTGATGCTGCGCATGGCTGCGCAGCCGCTGCCCTCGACCGCGGAGACGCGATGGATGCTGCGCGCGGCGCATTCGCCGCCGGGCCCGGCTTCAATGCCTGCGGCGCCTTGGAGTGCCTGGGGTGCGCCGCGCTTCGATGCCGAGCTGTTGCGCAATCGTCACGGCCCCTGCGGCCGGTGGATCATGGAATGGAAATGTGATGAGTGCCAGTTCAGTGAACCGTCGACGTATCCTCAGCCTGTGGCTGCCACGCCTGCCCATCGACCGGATCCAGCGGTTCTTCGGCGCGCTGGGTAAAACCAAAGCGTTTTCAAGCGAAGTGGGTACCGGTTCGCGTGAAGAAAACGCGTCAAAACAAAAAGATAAGCCCAGCATCGTTGTCATCAAGGACAGCAATGCTTTGGTGATCCACGCGCTGGACAAGGCCGCCGAGCGCCTCGGTCTGCACATCGGCCAGCCGCTCGCGAACGCCCGGGCGATGTGTCCGGATTTACGCGTGTTCGACGCCGATGTCGTGGCCGATGCGAAAACGCTCAGCGACATCGCCGACTGGTGCGACCGCTTCACACCGCTGGTGGCGCTCGATCCGCCGCACGGGCTGTTTCTCGACATCACCGGCTGCGCGCATCTGTTCGGCGGCGAGGCCGCATTGTTGCAGACGCTGGTCCGCGCGCTGGCGCGCCAGGGCTTTGCCGTCAGCGCGGCGATTGCCGGCACCTCGGTCTGCGCGCGCACGCTGACCCGGCAGACGCCCGGCGTCATCGTGGCCGATGGCGGGGAGGCGGCGGCGATCGACCGGTTTCCGGTCTCCGCGCTCGGTGCTGGCGAAGCCACCACCACCGGCTTGCGCCGTGCCGGCTTGAAGACGATCGGTGATGTCGCTTCGCGTTCGCCCAGCGAGATCACGGCGCGGTTCGGCGCGCGCTTCTCCACGCTGCTCGCCCATGCGCTGGGGCAGGGCGATGCGCCGATCAGCCCGCGAAAACCGCTGCCCGATTACATCGTGGAAAAGCGCTTTGCCGAGCCGATCGCGACCGACACCATGATTGCGATGACGTTGTCGCAGCTGGCGGACACGTTGATCGCGTCGATGGAGAAGCAGGGCAAGGGCGCGCGGCGGCTGGAAGCGGCATTCTTTCGCACTGACGGCGTGGTGCGCGCCATCATGGTCGAGACCGGACGTCCCGTGACGCGCAGCGTCGTGATCGACCGCCTGTTTCGCGAGCGTCTCGATGCGCTCGCCGATCCCCTCGATCCCGGCTTCGGCTTCGACATGGTGCGGCTGTCGGCGAGCCGTACCGAGGTCGTGGTGCAGGAGCAGCGCGATCTCGACGCCCATGTCCACGACAATGACGAACTCGCCGCGTTGATCGACCGCATCGCCGCGCGCATCGGGGGAAAGCGCGTCGTCGTGCATCTGCCGCAGGATACGCATATTCCCGAATGCGCGGTGCTGGCCGCGCCTGCCCAGCATCATCTCGCCGCAGCCCAGAAGGCCGAATGGCCTGATCGCGTCGAGAGCGAGCCGCCGCTGCGCCCCTTGCGACTGTTCGATCAGCCGGAGCTGGTCACCGTGCCGTTCGCGACCGTGCCTGACGGCCCGCCGCATCAATTCACCTGGCGCCGCGCGAAACATGCGGTGGTGCGCGTGGAGGGGCCCGAGCGCATCGCCATGGAATGGTGGCGGCAGGACGGCAAGCAACTGACGCGGGATTATTTCCGAATCGAGGATGCCGAGGGCCTGCGCTTCTGGATCTTTCGCGATGGTCTCTACGAGGGAGAGGTGTTCAACGCCGATGGCGAGCCTGCACCGCCCAAATGGTACGTGCACGGTCTCTTCGCATGAGTGCGCCCGCCTATGCCGAGATCGGCATCACCACCAACTTCTCTTTCCTGCGCGGCGGCTCGGATCCGCGCGCCTATGTGCATCAGGCGAGCAGGCTCGGCATTCCCGTGATCGGCATTGCCGATTACAACACGCTCGCCGGCGTGGTGCGCGCCTGGAAGGAGCTGGATAATGACAAGGTGCTGCACAAGCCGAAGCTCTTGATCGGCGCCCGCATCGTCTTCATCGACGGCACGCCCGATATTTTTGTCTATCCGCGCGACCGCGCCGCCTATGGCCGGTTGTGCCAGCTTCTCACAAGGGGCAAGCGCGGCGACGACATCACGCGGATCGAGAAGGGCGAATGCCGTCTCAGCTTCGCCGATCTTCTGGAATTTTCGGAAGGCCAGCTCCTGATCCTGACGCTGCCGCATCGTTTCGATCCCGCGCAGGCACTGGATATTCTTGCAAAGCTGAAAGCGAGCCGCGCCGAGGGCGTATGGCTAGCGGCGAGCCTCGTCTATCGCGGCGACGATCGCCGCCGCCTGGCGCGGCTCGACGATCTCGCCGCAACAGCAAAAGTGCCGCTGCTCGCGACCAACGAAGTGCTCTATCACGATCCCGGCCGCCGTCCGCTGCAGGATGTGCTGACCTGCATCCGGGAAAAGACCACGATCGAGGCGGTCGGGCGGAAGCTCGAAGCCAATGCCGAGCGGTTTTTGAAAACGCCCCGCGAGATGGCCCGGCTGTTCCGCGATTTTCCCGACGCGATCGCACAGACGTTGCGCTTTGCGGACAGGATCGATTTCACGCTCGACCAGCTCAAATATCAATATCCGGACGAGCCGGTGCCGCCGGGCAAGACCGCGCAGGGGCATCTGGAGGATCTGACCTGGGCGGGCGTCGATAAATATTTCGGCGGCATCGATAACATTGATGAAAAGCTGCGCGCCACCCTGAAGAAGGAACTCGCGCTGATCGCCGAGCTGAAATACGCGCATTACTTCCTCACCGTGCACGACATCGTCCATTACGCCCGCAGCCAGAACATTCTGTGTCAGGGACGGGGATCGGCGGCGAATTCGGCGGTCTGCTACGTGCTCGGCATCACCTCGGTCGACCCGACCAAGGTCGATCTGCTGTTCGAACGCTTCATCTCCAAGGAGCGGCTGGAGCCGCCCGACATCGACGTCGATTTCGAGCACTCCCGGCGCGAGGAGGTGATGCAATATGTCTATCGCCGCTATGGCCGTCACCGCGCCGCGATCATCGCGACCGTCATCCACTACCGCCCGCGCAGCGCCATCCGCGACGTCGGCAAGGCGCTCGGCCTGACCGAGGACGTCACCGCCGCGCTCGCCGACACCGTGTGGGGCAGCTGGGGCAGTGGCCTCAATGAGATGCAGGTCCGGCAGGCCGGGCTCGATCCCAAAAATCCCATGATCAACCTCGCGGTCGAGCTTGCGACCGAATTGATCGAATTCCCGCGTCATCTCTCCCAGCATGTCGGCGGCTATGTGCTGACGCAGGACCGGCTCGACACCTATGTGCCGATCGGCAATGCCGCGATGGACGACCGCACCTTCATCGAATGGGACAAGGACGACGTCGATGCGCTGAGCATGATGAAGGTCGACGTGCTCGCGCTGGGCATGCTGACTTGCATCAGGAAATGCTTTGATCTGATCGCGGACCACAAGGGCAAGCGTTACGTTCTGTCCGATATTCAGGGGGAGGATGACGACGAGGTCTACCAAATGCTGCAGCGGGGCGAGTCGCTCGGCGTTTTCCAGGTGGAGAGCCGGGCCCAGATGAACATGCTGCCACGCCTGAAGCCGCGGACGTTTTACGATCTCGTCATCGAAGTTGCGATCGTGCGGCCGGGCCCGATCCAGGGTGACATGGTGCATCCGTATCTGCGGCGGCGGAACGGTCTGGAGAAGGTGAGCTATCCGTCTCCGGCACCGGATCAAGGAGACAAAAACGAGCTTTACAATGTGCTGAACAAAACGTTGGGCGTGCCGCTATTCCAGGAACAGGCGATGCGCATCGCGATCGAGGCGGCAAAGTTCACTTCCGAGGAGGCCAACGGCTTGCGCCGCTCGATGGCGACCTTCCGCAATGTCGGCACCATCGGCCAATACGAGGAGAAGCTGATCGGCAACATGGTCGCGCGCGGCTATGATCCGAATTTCGCTCGAAGCTGCTTCGATCAGATCAAGGGCTTTGGCTCCTACGGCTTTCCCGAGAGCCATGCCGCGAGCTTCGCCCAGCTCGTCTACATCTCGTCCTGGCTGAAATACCATCATCCCGACGCCTTCTGCTGCGGCCTGTTGAACTCGCAGCCGATGGGCTTTTATGCGCCGGCGCAGATCGTCGGTGATGCGATCAAGAATAGGGTCAAGGTTCTCGATATCGATGTCACGCACAGCTTTGCGCAGAATACTCTGGAAGATAACGGTAACGAATATTGCGATGTACGTTTGGGCTTCCGCCAGATCGACGGTTTCCATTGGCTCGATCCGGATGAGGAGGAACTCAAGAAGCAGCAGGCGGAGCGACAAGGCAAGACATACGTTACCCAGGAAGACTGGGCCGATCGCATCATCAAGGCCCGCTACCGCCGCCCGTTCACCTCGCTTGAAGATTTCGCCCGCGACACCGGTCTGCCCAAGCGCGCGCTGATCCTGCTCGCAGATGCCGACGCGTTTCGCTCGCTCGGGCTCGACCGCCGCGAGGCGCTGTGGCAGGTGCGGCGGCTGCCCGATGACGTCGCGCTGCCGCTGTTCGAGGCGGCGACCGCGCGCGAGCAGCCCGACGAGCACGCCAAGCCGCTGCCAGTGATGCCGCGTTCCGAACAGGTGGTCGCGGACTACCAGACCATCCGCCTGTCGCTGAAGGGGCATCCGATGGAGTTCTTGCGCGCGATGTTTTCGCGCGAGCGGATCGTCGCCTGCAAGGAGATCAGCCACGAGAACGAGCGGCGCCGCGTCCGCTGCGCCGGCGTGGTGCTGGTGCGGCAGCGGCCGGGCAGTGCCAGCGGCGTGGTGTTCATGACGCTGGAGGACGAAACCGGCATCGCCAATGTCGTGGTGTGGCCCAAGGTGATGGAGCAGTACCGCAAGGAGGTGATGGGCGCGCGCCTCATCGAGGTTCAGGGCTATATCCAGAGCAGCCCGGAGAAGGTCACGCATCTGATCGCCCAGCGCATTATCGACCGCTCGCACGATCTGGTCGGCCTTGCCAATGATGCGCTGAGCCGCACGCCTCCGGTGCCGGCGGGTGCCACCGTGGTCGAGCCGCTCAACGAAGATCGCCGCACTCTCGGGGACATGCCCGCGCAAAAAATCCGCCACCCCCGCAACGTCCGCATCCTGCCGCCGTCAAGGGATTTTCATTGAAGATCGCTTCGCCGGACAGTTTCCCTTGCGACCGAGACAATTTGAATCAAGCCCCTAAACAACCTGAAAGAGAGTGGTCGATATGGTTCGCTTAATTCGATTTGGACATGGCGGGGGACTTCTTGCGGCAGCCAGAATCGTTGCAACGGTCGCGTGGCCTCGCCGTTGCCGTGAAGTTGGATCGGCAGCCGGCTTGTATCGACAGGCTGGCTCTCTGGTTGTCCAAAGGCAGTACAATCGATGGACTTTGGGTCGGATCGTTCGAAGGCAAGCCCCATTCGGCGCTACGCCGCGTGGAAGAAGCTCTCCAGCTCATCAAGCGCTACGACCGGCTCGGCTATACCCGGATCACGCGCGATCTCGACCGGATATGGGTGACTCTGCTCCCCAGCGCCCAAGCACACTATGATCGGTCGATGAACGCTTGCGTGGTCGACGAGCGCTACATTCTCGGAGACACGACGACCTTGGAGCAGATCGCGTCTACCTTTATCCATGAAGCAACCCACGCGCGCCTCGAAGGCTGGGGAATCTCTTATGTCGAGGCGATGCGTATCCGGATCGAAGCGATCTGCCTTCGCCAGGAGTTGCGCTTCCTCGGCAAATTGCCGAACACCGAGGTGCTTCGGGATGAGATCGCGCGTACGTTGGAGTGGTGTGCTGCGGATCACGACGGCTATTTTGCCGATGCAAGCTTCCGTACGCGCGAAGAGGACGGACAAATCAAAACATTGCGCCATCTAAACGCTCCGGACTGGATCATCAGGTGGATGACCTGGCTGATCAGCAGGCGACGAAAACGCGCATCGGTGTCGCTGGGGTCTTAGCCTTCGGATCCTGATCAAAATCCGCGTAGTCTCATTCAGCTGTCATTGCGAGCGAAAGCGAAGCCTCCTCGCAATGACGTGGAGAGAGCCCCACCTCATTCCGGCGCGGCGCCCACCGGCGGGCCGCCGGGCGGGCGGTGCAGGAAGGTCAGCGAGGCATAGGCGCCGACCCAGGAGCCGATCGCCGCGAAAGCGACATAGAAGGCGTTTTCGGTGTAGCTGATCACCGCGTAGGAGGAGAGCAGATACCAGATCGCGCTCCAGGTCGCGGCGGGCACGCGCTTGCGCGCGACGACGGCCGAGGTGAACATCACATAGACCGCGTCGGTGGCCGCCGTTGCGACGAACACGGCGCCTGCGGTGAGGGGATCGATGGCGGCCATTGCCCTTCCTTTATGTGCTAATGGAGGTCGGCAGAAAAACTAAGGGAGACAAGCGGCCATGCAAAGCCCCTCCGATATTCTCAAGGATATGTGGACCTCTGTCGGCGGTGACCCGGCCGCGCTCGCACGCGTGCGGCTGACCGGAGAAGAGCCGCAGATCCCGTCCTCGTTCCGTGTCGCCGTCGCTGGCCAAACGACGATCGCAGCTGCAGGCATGGCCGCCGCCGAGATCTGGCGAATGCGCAGCGGCGAGGCGCAGGACGTCACCGTCGACATGCGCCACGCCGTCGCCGAATGCCGCTCCGAGCGTTATCTCCGCCTCGACGACAAGCCGCCGCCTCCCGCGTGGGACGCAATCGCCGGCGTCTACAAGACCGGCGACGATCGTTTCGTCCGCTGCCACACCAATTTTCCGCACCATCGCAACGCCGTCTGCAAGGTGCTGGCCTGCGCGCCGGAGCGCGAGACGGTGCAGGCTGCACTGATGCAGTGGAAGGGCGAGGACTTCGAGACCGCGGCCTATGCCGCAGGCGGCGTCGTTGCGCTGATGCGCAGCCACGACGAATGGTCGGCGCTGCCGCAGGCGCGTGCGCTCGCCGGGCTGCCGCTGGTCGCGATCGAGAAGATCGGCGATGCCGATCCGAAGCCGTGGCCTCGAGGCGATCGCCCGCTCGCCGGCCTGCGCGTGCTCGATCTCTCCCGCGTCATCGCAGGACCCGTAGCCGGCCGCACGCTCGCCGCGCACGGTGCGGACGTGCTGCTGGTGTCGGGGCCCGATCTCCCCGCCATTCCCTGGCTCACCATCGACACCGGCCGCGGCAAGCTCACCACCTTCGTCGAGCTGAAGACAGAGACTGGCCGCGCGCAGCTGCGCGAGCTTCTGAAGGACGCCGACATTTTCTCGCAAGGCTATCGCCCGCGTGCGCTTGCGGCCCTCGGCTTCTCGCCCGAGGAGGCCGCGACCATCAATCCCGGCATCATCTACGTGACGCTGTCGGCCTATGGCCATACCGGTCCCTGGGCCGAGCGGCGCGGCTTCGACTCGCTGGTGCAGACCGCGACGGGCTTCAACCACGCGGAAGGAAAGGCCGCCGGCATTGATGGGCCCAAGGAGTTGCCGGCGCAGATGCTCGACCACGCCACCGGCTATCTGATGGCGTTCGGCGCGATGATGGCCAAGGCGCGCCAGGCGAGGGAAGGCGGCAGCTGGCATGTGCGCGTGTCGCTGGCCCAGACCGGGCGCTGGCTGTGGAATCTCGGCCGGCTCGATGGCGGGCTGACCACCCCGGATCTTACGGGGGAAGCCGTACATGCTGCGTTCATCGAAAGCGTGTCATCTGGTTTCGGCACATTGAAGGCGGTGCAGCATTCGGCGTTGTTGTCGAAGACGCCGGCAGGGTGGCGCCGTCCGGCGATGCCACTCGGCAGTCATCCCGCGACATGGCCGGCGCGAAACTGACGTGAAGCTGACGCGTCGCAGAATTTTAACGCAGTTCGAAAGGTGCGAAGCGTTTTTTAGGTTGTTTGAAATCCTAATTCGGCACTATTAGCGCGACCGACAAGGCAGGCGTCTGCCGAGATCGTCGCAGATACGACCGGGCCCCATGGTAGTTGAAAATACCAAGCGTTTGCAGGTGTTTACAAAACAACGGATGATCACATCCGTAGTTTTACTGGCACTTGTCGGCGCCGGCGCCTATGGCTTTTTCTATGCGGGGAGCACGGCCAAGGACAAAAGCCACTCCGAGATCTCCAGCCAGTCGCGCAGGAATGCGCAGAACTTCACGCCGACGCCGTCCGAATGGGCGACGCTGACGATCGAGCCGGTCAAGGCCAAGACCTTCCGGGCCGAATATGTCACCGAAGGCAAGGTCGCGGTCGACGAGGACCGCTCGACGCCGGTGTTCTCGCCCTATGCGGGCCGCGTCACCAAGCTGCTCGCCAAGCCGGGCGAGACCCTGAAGCAGGGTCAACCGCTGTTCACGATCGAGGCCGCCGACACCGTGCAGGCCCAGAACGATTTCATCGCGGCGATGACCGCGCAGAACAAGGCGAAGTCGGCGATCGATCTGGCCGACATCCAGTTCAAGCGTGCCAAGGATCTCTATGAGGGCCATGCCATTCCGCTGAAGGACTATCAGCAGGCGGAAGCGACCCAGGTCCAGGCGCAGAACGACATGCGCTCCTCGGTGACCGCGCTGGAGGCGGCACGCAACAAGCTGCGCATCCTCGGCTTCACCGATGAGACCATCAAGGCGTTCCAGGACAAGGGCGTGATCGATCGGGAGATCACGATCTACTCGCCTATCGCCGGCACCGTCGTGCAGCGCAAGATCGGCCCCGGCCAGTATGTGAGCGCGGGCGCCAGCGATCCGGTCTTCGTGGTCGGCGACCTCTCCACGGTCTGGCTCACCGCCTTCGTGCGCGAGAGCGATGCGGCCGCGGTTTGCGTCGGGCAGGACATCACCGTCAACGTGATGGCGCTGCCGGGCCGCCCGCTCACCGCCAAGATCAACTACGTTGCCGCCGCGATCGATCCGAGCACCCGCCGTCTGCTGGTGCGCGCCACCATCGACAACAAGGATGGCCTGCTCAAGCCGGAGATGTTCGCCAACGTCACGATCTACTCGGCCGGCGACCGCGCCGCGCCGGCGGTCCCGAAGCAGGCCTTGATCTATGAAGCCGACAAGGTCCGCCTCTGGGTCGCGCGCGAGGACAAGTCCGTCGAGCTGCGCGAGATCAAGACCGGGCTCATCAACGGCAACCTCGTCGAGGTCACCAGCAATCTGAAGCCCGGTGAGCAGATCGTCGTCAAGGGCAGCCTGTTTATCGACCGCGCGGCGTCCGGCAGCTGATCGGCGACCCAAGAACAAGATAACTGAAGACCTGAATGGATCGCCTCGTCGCACTTGCCGTCAACCGGCGCTTCCTAATGGTCGGCATGTTCGTCGCCGTGCTGATCGGCGGCCTGATTGCCTTCAACCAGCTCAACATCGAAGCCTATCCCGATCCGACACCGCCGATGGTCGACATCGTGACGCAGTCGCCGGGCCTGTCGGCGGAAGAGATCGAGCGCTACATCACGATCCCGATCGAGACCCAGGTCGCGGGTCTGAAGAACCTCACGACCATCCGCACCATCTCGCTCTACGGCCTGTCCGACATCAAACTGCAGTTCTCCTTCGCCTACACCTATGACGAGGCGTTGCAGCAGGTGTTGAATCGCCTGGCGCAGCTCGCGCCGCTGCCGGGCAACGTGCAACCGCAGATATCGCCGCTGAGCCCGATCGGTGAAATCTTCCGCTACCGCCTGGTCGGCCCGCCGAACTACAGCGTGCTCGATCTCAAGACCATTCAGGACTGGGTGCTCCAGCGCCGCTTCCGCGCCGTGCCGGGGGTGATCGACGTCACGGGGTGGGGCGGCAAGAGCAAGACCTACGAACTCCAGGTCGACAACAACAAGCTGGTCGCCAACGGCCTGACGCTGCCGCAAGTGCTGCAGGCCGTCAGCAATTCCAACGTCAATGTCGGCGGCAACACCGTCAATATCGGCCAGCAATCGGCCGTGGTGCGCGGCGTCGGCCTGATCCGCTCGATCGACGACCTCGCCAACACCATGATCGCCCAGACCAACGGCAATCCGGTGCTGGTCAAGGACGTCGCCACCGTCACGGTCGGGCAGAGGCCCCGGCTCGGCATCGCCGGCATCGACGATTCCGACGACATCGTGCAGGGCATCGTGCTGATGCGCCGCGGCGAGCAGAGCTCGCCGACCATCAAGCGCGTCCATCAGCTGGTGCAGCAGATCAACAACTCCAGCATCCTGCCGCCGGGCGTGCGCATCGAGCGCATCTACGACCGCGGCGATCTGATCGAGCTCACCACCCACACCGTGCTGCACAATATGGTGGTCGGTATTCTGCTGATCGTGCTGCTGCAATGGATCTTTCTTGGCGATCTCCGCAGCGCATTGATCGTCGGCGCCACCATTCCGTTCGCGCTGTTCTTCGCCGTGATCATTCTGGTGCTGCGCGGCGAATCGGCCAATCTGCTGTCAGTCGGCGCGATCGATTTCGGCCTGATCGTCGATGCCACCGTCATCATGGTGGAGGCGATCTTCCGACGGCTGACGCAGACGACCCCTGTCTCGGAATCCGAGCATATGTCGCCCGAAACGCTGTTTGGCATGAAGAGCCATGCCATCCTCAGCGCCGCCGCCGACGTGTCGCGCTCGATCTTCTTTGCAGCTGCGATCATCATCGCGGCCTTCCTGCCGCTGTTCACGCTGTCGGGCGTCGAAGGCAACATCTTCGGGCCGATGGCGCGCACCTATGCCTATGCGCTGGCCGGCGGCCTGCTTGCGACCTTTACTGTCACCCCGGCGCTGTCGGCGATCATCCTGCCGGCGCATGTCGAGGAGACCGAGACAAAGGTGATGCTGATCCTGCACCGGCTCTACATGCCGGTGCTGAACTGGGCGGTCGCCAACCGCAACATCGTGCTTGGCGGCGCGGTCGGCCTCGTGCTGATGACGGTGGCGCTCGGCCGGCTGCTCGGTCTCGAATTCCTGCCCAAGCTGGAAGAGGGCAATCTCTGGATCCGCGCCACGCTGCCGCCGACCATCTCGCTGCAGGAAGGCAACAGCTACGTCAACGAGATGCGCAAGCTGATCCGGGCCCGGCCCGAGGTCGAGTCCGTGGTGTCTCAGCATGGCCGTCCCGACGACGGCACCGACGCCGCCGGCTTCTTCAACGCCGAGTTCTTCGCCCCACTCAAGCCCGCCAGCCAATGGCCCGGTACCCACGACAAGGAAGAGCTGACCGCGCAGTTGCTCAAGCAGCTCGACGACCGCTTCCCCGGCGTCGAGTTCAACTTCTCGCAATATCTCCAGGACAACGTCTCCGAAGCCGTCTCCGGCGTGAAGGGCGAGAACTCGATCAAGCTGTTCGGCAGTGATCTCCAGGCGCTGACCGACACCGCCAACAAGATCAAGCAGGTGCTGGCGACCGTGCAGGGCGTCACCGACCTTGCTGTGTTCACCTCGCTGGGACAGCCGACCATCCAGATCGACATCGACCGCGCCAAGGCGGCGCGCTACGGCCTTGCGCCTGGCGACATCAACGCCACCATCAAGGTCGCGATCGGCGGCGATACCGCGGGCGATATCTACGAGCCCGGCTCCGACCGGCATTTCCCGATCATCGTTCGGCTCGCGCCGGAATTCCGCAGGAGCGCGGAGGTGATCCAGAATTTGCGGATCGGTGCGCCGGGGCCGAACGGCACCGTCACGCAGATTCCGCTCAGCGAAGTCGCCAGCATTAGCCTCGTCTCGGGTGCGGCCTACATCTATCGCGAGCAGCAGGAGCGCTATTTGCCGATCAAGTTCTCGGTGCGCGAGCGCGACCTCGGTAGCGCCATCCGCGAGGCGCAGCAGAAGATCGCCGAGCAGGTGCAGCTGCCGCCCGGCTCGCACATGGAATGGGTCGGCGAGTTCGGCAATCTCCAGGACGCGATCCGGCGGCTGTCGATCGTGGTACCGATCTCGCTGGGGCTGATCGGCGTGCTGTTGTGGTTCAATTTCGGTTCGATGACCGATACGCTGCTGGCGATGAGCGTGATCCCGATGGCGATCTTCGGCGGCGTACTCGGCCTGTTGATATCAGGCACGGCTTTCAGCGTCTCCGCGGCGATCGGCTTCATCGCGCTGTTCGGCATCGCCGTGATGGACGGCATCATCATCCTGTCGCAGTTCAACCAGCTGATGGAAGAAGGCATGGACCGCATGAGCGCGGTGATCCGCACCGGCGAGCTTCAGCTCCGGCCCGTGCTGATGACGTGCGTCGTCGCCGGCGTCGGCCTGCTGCCCGCCGCGCTGTCCGAAGGCATCGGCTCGCAGGTGCAGAAGCCGCTCGCTGTCGTCGTCGTCACCGGCATGATGCTGGCCCCGGTCGTGATTCTCGTGACCTTGCCGGTGCTGATCTCCTTCTTCTCCCGCCGCGCGCGCTGATCGTCGCCATCACAGCATCCGCTGCGCGATCCGTAGCAGCATCGTGGTGCCGAGGCCGAGCAGCATCAGGCTCGCGAACCGGCTGCTCAGCGACAGCATCCGGGGCGTCAGTCGCGCGCGTGCGGTCGCGACGATCGTGCTGAGCATCATCCACCAGACCGCGGAGCCGACGAAGACTCCCGCGATGAGCGGTGCTGCCGCGGCCTGCGTCGAGAACGCATGCAGCGCGGCCAGAAACAGGATGACCGTCAGCGGATTTGTCAGCCCGAGCGCGATGGCGCTGAGATAGGCGCGCGCCAGCCGCACCCTGTCGATCTCACCGGTGTCCTGAAACACGATGGAACAACGATGCGTGCGGATCGCGAACCACAAGAGCGTCAGCGCCGAGACGATGCCGAAGGCCACGGCATTCGCCTCGACCCATGGCTGCGCGAGCGTGCCCAGTCCCAAAACCGCTAAAGCGCTGTAGGTGAGATGCACGGTCGCCGCACCGAATCCGGTTGCAAGGCCGGTGGCCATGCCCGATGCCAATGTGCGCTGGATGCACAACATGCCCATCGGCCCGATCGGGGCTGCGACGGTGAAACCAATTCCCATGCCGGAGACGAGCGCGGCAAGATAATGCGATAAAGGCATGCGACCGCACGAACAGATGAAATCTGTGTGCGTGCGTATCGGTGAACGCGAATTGTCGCTTCAACCAAACGGCTGAAAAACGAACGCGCGTGCGAACACGTTCATGTGAATCGTTGCCGCGCTGTGTTCTCGCGGCAACGATGTGTGCCCTCGTTACAACGGTTCCACGACTCGACGTGAAATCGCATCATGCATCGTTGAACCTAATTGCGCGTGGCGCGACTCAGAACCCGTAAAGCTGCGCGGGATTGTCGACCAGGATCTTCTTGCGCACATTCGCATCAGGCGCCCACACCGGAAGCTGGTTGAGCAAGGCACCGTCGTCGATCTGGTAGAGCGGCGCGATGTCGGTGGCCTTACGCCCCTCGACGCGGCTCGAATCCGGATGCGGCCAGTCGGTGCCCCAGACGATGCGATCCGGGTTCGCCGCGATCAACGCGCGCGCATAGGAGACCATGTCCTGATAGTCAGGCGCGAGTTTCGACGAGCGATAGGCCCCGGAGATCTTCACATAGGCCTTTCCGGATTTCACCAGCGCGACGAGATCCGAGAAGCCCGGCTGCTCCAGACCGAGCGATGCCTCGAGACCGCCGAAATGGTCGAACACGACGGGCACCGGCGCGCTCTCGACGAGGTCCTTGATCGCCGAGATCATGGCCAGCGTGGTGTAGAGCTGGACGTGCCAGCCACGCGCCTTCATGCGCTCGACGGCGGCGGTGAAGCGCGACCTGCCGACATTGGGATCGTTGACGCCGCCGGTCGCGAGGTTGAGGCGCATGCCGCGGAAACCGTCCGCCTGCATCGCATCGAGCTGCGCCTCGCTCGTCTTGTCGTCGATCACGGCGACCCCGCGCGCGTTCGCCCCGCGCGCCTTCATGCCGAACAGCGTCGAGGAATTATCGGTGCCATAGACGCTCGGCGTCACGATCACGACGCGCTCGATATGCAGCGCCTTGTGGAGCGCGGCCATTTCCTCAGGGCTCGCCGGTTCCGGGGTATAGACGCGGCCGGCGAAGAACGGAAACTTTTCGACATCGCCATGGATGTGGGTGTGGCAGTCGCAGGCATGAGCCGGAACGTCGAAATTCACCGGCGTCGCGGGCTGCGCCGCGCGGGCGTGGGCTTTGCTGGTCATGGCTACTCCGGCGGCAAGAGAGGCAAGCAGAACGCTGCGTCGATTGAGCATGGTGTCTCCCCCTGTTCGTCGTTTTCGGGAGGATAACATCTTCGGCCGGCCGCCGGTCAATCGATGAGGAGTCGACCCGGTCGCCGGCAGGGACGGCTCGCGCCGTAACCGGGCTGACCGGAAACCGTTGATGATGGTTGTATTGTGTGGTAGTTACAATCAGTAAATACAACTATAAGGATTTTATCCGAAAGGGAGCATGGTCCTATGAAGAGAATATTGCTCGCGCTTTTCATCCTGCTTGGACTTCATTCGGCCGCATCTGCCCAGGCATTACCTTCATGGTCGCTTTGGCAGAACCAGCGGGGATCGACCCTCGAAGTGTATTACGTCGATCCATCAGGTCCGTTCACTGGCACGTTCACAAACAGGGCGCCTGGTTATCAATGCCAGGGGATACCGTACCCCGCGCAAGGAATCACCCGAGGGCCAGCGGTCACCTTTGCGGTGACGTTCACGCAATGCAGTTCGCACACGACGTGGTTCGGCACGGTTAGCGGCAATACGATGAGAACGAACTGGATCATGATCTACACGCCGCCCGTTGGCCCGCCGCAGAAGTCCACGGGCACGGACATATTTACGCGGGTTCGCTAGAGCGCTTTCGCCGGGGCGGTGGCTGACTGCGCCTCACTGCCCCGACGGCGTGCGCAGGCCGTGCCAGGCGTCGCGGACCTGCTGGTAGTGCACCTCGGGCAGATAGTCCGGGGTGTTCAGGCTCAAGGTCTTGACGTCGAGATGGCCGACAGCGCTGAGCAGCGTGTAGGAGGCGATGACGCGGTCGCGCAGCGCGCCGATCAGGCGGGCCTTGGCCTGGATCAGATCGGCCTGCGAGTTCAGCACGTCCACCGTCGTGCGCTGTCCGCCGGCGGCCTCGCGCTGCACGCCCTGAAGGGCGACGGTTGCCGCCTTCACCTCGGACTCCGAGGCCGAGACTGCGATCTTGGCGCCTTCATTGGCAACCCAGGCGCTGACCGCCGCCGTGCGCGCCTGGTTGCGGACCTGATCGAGCACGAGCCGGCTCTGCGCGGTGATTTCCTTGGCCTGCCGGGTTTGCGATGCCGCCTGACCGCCGTCATAGATCGGCACGGTGACATTGGCGACGATCGAGGCCTGGTCCTCGGCGAAGGTTCCGAGCGTCGGGTCGTTGTTGCGGCTCTTGCTGGCACTGCCCTGGACGCTGGCGCTCGGCAGCAGCGCGCCCTCGGCGACGCGGATGTTGGTGGAGGCGACATCGACGTCGAAGCCTGCCGCCATCACCGCCGGATGCTGGCGGATCGCCATCGTGATCGCATCGTCGCGGCTCTTCGGCAGATAACGGTCGACGACCTCGGCAGCCCGGAGCTGCGACGGCGGATTGCCGATCACCTGCGCATAGGTGGCCTGGCTGACCGCGAGCGCGACCTCGGCGGCGTTGAGATCGGCCAGGCCGCGATTGAGGCGGGCTTCGGCCTGCGCGCTGTCGGTCGGCGTGACGTCGCCGGCGTTGAGGCGGCGCTGGGTGACGGCGAGCGTCTCGCGCAGGAACGCGACGTTGGAGCGCTGCGCCTCGACCAGCGATTGGTTTGCCAGCACGTTGGTGTAGGCGGTGACGGCGTCGAGCAGCACGCCCTGGCCTACATTGCGCAGCGCTTCGCGGCCCGATTGCACCTGGAGCTCGGCGGCGCGCACATTGTTGGCGGTGCGGAAGCCGTTGAACAGCGTCTGCGTCACCGTGACGCCGATGATCCACGGCTTCAGATTGGCGGTCTGGATGGTGTTGTCGGGCAACAGGTTGCGCACCGATTGCAGGCCGGCGCTGAGGCTCGCCACGATTTGCGGGCGGTAGCCGGCTAGTGCCTGCGGCACGTTCTCATCGGTGGCGCGCTGGCGCGCGCGTTCGGAATTGAGCTGCGGATTGGTTTGGTAGGCCTTTGCCAATGCTTCCGGCAGGGCTTCGGCCCATGCGGCGGAGGGCAGGGCGCAGCAGAGCGCCAGCGTGGTCCATGTCGCAAGCACAGGACCCACGCCCGATCGGCGTCGCGTCATCACGCGACCAGCTCTGGCGGTACGCCCAATCATGTAATCCCGCTCAATCCCGGCTGTCCGCCCCCGCCGACGGCGGCTCTCTTAACTGTTTAGCCAGCCGGGGTCCCGCAGGCAAACTGCCGCGGGGAAAACCCCCATCTATTCCGTGCTTGTTGCAGGTACGTCACAGGGATTTTGCGGGATAGCGTCAGAGCCTTACACCAGCCTGACCGCTCCCCTGTGTTAGCGGTTCTTGTTCACCGGCTTGCGCTTCTCGATGAACGCGGCCATGCCCTCGGAGCGGTCTTCCAGCGCGAAGGTCGAATGGAACAGGTTGCGCTCGACGCTCATGCCCTCGGCGAGCGTGGTCTCGAAGGCGCGGTTCACCGCTTCCTTGGCCATCGCGGCTGCGGGGCGCGACATCGAGGCGATCTTCTCGGCGGCGGCCATGACTTCGTCCATCAGCTTGTCAGCGGGTACGATGCGGCTCACGAGGCCCGCGCGCTCGGCTTCCGCGGCGTCCATCATGCGGCCGGTGAGGCAGAGGTCCATCGCCTTGGACTTGCCGATCGCGCGGGTCAGGCGCTGGGTGCCGCCGATGCCGGGAATGGTGCCGAGCGTTATTTCGGGTTGGCCGAATTTGGCGGTGTCGGCCGCGATGATGAAGTCGCACATCATGGCGAGCTCGCAGCCGCCACCGAGCGCATAGCCTGCGACCGCGGCAATGGTCGGCTTGCGGCAGCGCGCGATACGGTCGCCGCCGATCGCGGCGAAGTCCTCCGAGAACATGTCGATGAAGCTCTTCGGCTGCATCTCCTTGATGTCGGCGCCGGCGGCAAAGGCCTTCTCGCTGCCGGTGACGACGATGCAGCCGATGGCGTCATCGGCCTCGAGATCGTCGACCGCCGCGGCAATCTCGCGGAAGACGCCGAAGGAGAGCGCGTTGAGCATCTTCGGCCGGTTCAGCTTGATGATGCCGACTGCGCCTTTGCTTTCGACGATGATGTGTTCGAACGTGCTCATGCTCCACCCACGCTTTTGATTGGGTGGGCAATGTGCCCGCTGGCGCGGATGCCTTCAAGGGGCCGGAACGCGCGGCTGTCGCGTTCCGGACGAGGTCCGTCAGGCCGGCAAATCAGGCCAAGGATCAGGCCAAGGATCAGGCCATGAACATGCGCGCGGCAGAGGCCAGCGTCAGCAGCGTGCCGACGCCGATGAAGATCTTGCCGATCAGGGAGCTCTGGTCCCAGGCCGAGCTGTGGTCGCTGCTCGCCATCACAGGCGAGGGCCGCGGCTGCGCGTCAGTTGCGGCGATCACCGCCTTTTGTGCGGGCGCGGGGTCCTGCTGCAGGCCGCGGTCGGCATCATTGAGCTGATCGGGGGCCGCCGCCTGGCTTTCGGCCGTCGGCGTGGCGGTATTATCGGCCGCGGCCTGAACGTTGTCGTTGGCGCGGCCCGTCATCGCGGAGGCTGCGGCCGCGGGCGGCGTATCGGCGGCGGCGAGCTGCGCGCGGGCGTTGGCCACTTCCGGCGGCATCCGGCTCGAGGCCGGCACGTCGCCATCGGCACCATTGTCGGTCTTAGGTTCGTCGGCCTTCGCCGCGACCTCGGTCTTGGCGGCCTTGTCGTCGGATTTCTGCGCGGCCTTGTCGCTCTCCTTGCCACTGTCGCGGTGGCGAGAGGCGTGGCGCCGCTGCTTGCCTGGCCTCGCCGTGTCGGCCTGCTTGCTCGCGCTGTCGGATTTGCCGGCTGAGCTCGGCGCCGCCTGCACGGTCCCGCCGAACAGCAGGAAAAGCCCGGCAAGGAGGATCAATGCGGCGTGTCCGCTGGCTTTCATCATGTTGACGATCTCCCCAATTCCGCCCGTCCCGGTCGGAACAGAGACCCCGGGGCGTGACGACAGCGGGGCAGAAAATGGGAATCTTCGGGCTACACCGGGCAAAAGCTTGGCAAATCGCCCGCCCTGCGACCGGCACCGGTGCGGACGGGACCGATCGGTGTTATGAGCCGTCGCGGATTTCGACGGCCGTTCAGCCATCGGGCCGGTGTCGATCACGAATTCGTGATCGTGCGATGCCGGCGTAACAAACTGAAAAAGCGGCCGAACTGCATGATGAGGGGCGCGCGTGCGCGGACGTGAGGACGAATGGACCGGCCTGATGCGGTCGGCCATGGCAGGCGATGATGCGGCGTATCATCGCCTGTTGAAGGCGGTCACGCCTGTGCTGCGCGCTGCCGCAAGGCGTGGTCTGGCGCGGGCCGGGCAGCCCCCCGATCAGGCCGAGGATATCGTGCAGGAGATTTTGTTGGCGGTGCATCTGAAACGGCACACCTGGGACAGCGAAGCTCCCTTCGCGCCGTGGCTGTTTGCGATCGCCCGCAACAAGCTGATCGATGCGCTGAGGCGGCGCGGCAGGCGCATCTTCGTCGACATCGACGATTTCGCCGAGACGCTGCCGGGCGAGATGCCGGAAGAGACCGCTTCCGCGGCCGAGGTCGCGACGCAGCTGAACACGCTGCCGCAGCGTCAGCGCGACGTGTTGCAGTCGATCGCGGTCGAGAGCGCCTCGATCAAAGACACGGCGGCGAAGTTTGCGATGAGCGAAGGTGCGGTGCGCGTCGCGCTGCATCGCGGACTTGCGGCACTGACTGCCAAACTGCGGGACCACTAGTCATGGACACCGATCAACTCATTCGCTCGCTTGCGGCCGACAATTCCCATCGCGCCCCGCGCGTCGGCGCCATGCTGACGATGGCGCTGCTGGTTGCGGCACCGTTCTCAATCCTGATCTTCGCAAGCTTCCTCGGCGTACGGCCCGACGTGATGACGGCCATGCACAATCCGTTCTTCGACACCAAGTTCGCGGTGACGCTGTCGCTCGCGATCCCCGCGATCATCATCAGCCTGCATCTATCGCGGCCCGAAGCCCTGATGCGCGGCTGGGCCTGGCTGCTGCTGCTGCCCGTCGGCCTGCTTGCGGTTGCGATCGGCAGCGAGGCGATGATGGCGCCGGCGATGCCGATGTCGATGCGGCTCGTGGGCAGGAACTCCAGGGCCTGCCTGATGGCAATCCCCGCAATGTCGCTGCCGCTGCTCGCCGGCGCTTTGTTCGGCCTGCGTCACGGCGCGCCGTCGCGGCCCGCGCTCGCCGGCGCACTCGCCGGCCTGCTGTCGGCCGGGCTCGCCGCAACGCTCTATGCCTCGCACTGCACCGACGATTCCCCGCTGTTCGTCGCGACCTGGTACACAATCGCGACCGCGGTGGTGACCGCCATCGGCGCTGCGGTCGGATCGAGGGTGTTGCGGTATTGAAGGCGCCTCGCGCAGATGGACGCTGTGTCACATCTGCCCGACGTGCCGTCTTCGATGAGCTTCATCACGGCTCATTCATGCGCACGGCTAATAGGCTACTAATAGGCTCATGCCATTGTGAACGGCTAATCCCGTTCACGCCTGGAAACTAACTTCGGTTGGACGATTTCTCTCCAGAGCGTCGATGGACGCTGCTGTAGCGAGGGACATGCCCAACCATGCGAAAACTCAGCGCATTCGAAATGTCGCGGCGGAACCTTCTGGTGGGAACCGCGACGTCGGTCGCGATCGCCACATCCGGGATTGCCAAGGCTCAAAATGACAAGGCTCAAAATTCTGTCTCCTCGCCCCTGACAGCTGCGCGTCCGGACGCTCCGGCGATGGCGACGGTGTCCTTCAGCGTCAACGGCGAGGTCCGTGCCCTGGAGCTGGATACCCGCACGACGCTGCTTGATGCCCTGCGTGAGCATCTTCATCTGACCGGCACCAAGAAAGGCTGCGACCACGGCCAATGCGGTGCATGCACCGTGATCGTCGACGGGCAGCGCATCAATTCGTGCCTGACGCTCGCCGTCATGCATGAGGGCGACAGCATTACGACCATCGAGGGGCTTGGCACGCCGGAGCACATGCATCCGATGCAGGCCGCTTTCGTCAAGCATGACGGCTTTCAGTGCGGCTATTGCACGCCGGGGCAAATCTGTTCGGCGGTCGCCGTGCTCGACGAGATCAAGGCCGGAATTCCCAGTCACGTCACGGGCGATCTCAATGCGGCGCCGGAATTCAGCAACGCCGAGCTGCGCGAGCGCATGAGCGGCAACATCTGCCGCTGCGGCGCCTATTCCAACATCGCCGAGGCAATCACGGAAGTTGCCGGGAGGCCCGCATGAAGTCCTTTACCTACGAGAAGGCCAACTCGCCCGCGGCGGCGGCATCCGCTGCCGCCAATCACAGCAACGCCAAATTCATCGCTGGCGGCACCAATCTGCTCGATCTGATGAAGCTCGAGATCGAGACGCCTGCGCATCTGATCGATGTCAACGGCCTCGGCTTCGACAAGATCGAGCCGACGTCCGACGGCGGACTTCGTATCGGCGCGCTGGTGCGCAATACGACCCTAGCGGCCGATGCGCGGATCCGGCGCGACTATGGCCTGCTGTCGCGCGCGCTGCTTGCCGGCGCATCGGGGCAATTGCGCAACAGGGCGACGACGGCCGGCAATCTGTTGCAGCGGACGCGTTGCCCGTATTTCTATGACACCAACCAGCCCTGCAACAAACGCAAGCCCGGCAGCGGCTGTGCCGCCATCGGCGGCGTGACGCGCCAGCATGCGGTGATCGGTGCAAGCGAGGCCTGCATCGCGACGCATCCGAGCGACATGGCGATCGCCATGCGTGCGCTCGACGCGACCGTGCAGACGGTTCGCCCTGACGGATCGACCCGCGACATCCCGATTGCCGATCTCCACCGTCTGCCCGGCGATACCCCGCACATCGAGACGACGCTGAGTTCGGGCGAATTGATCACGTCTGTGACGCTGCCCAAGCCCGTCGGCGGAACGCACATCTATCGCAAGGTCCGTGACCGCGCGTCCTACGCGTTCGCGCTGGTGTCGGTGGGGGCGATCGTGCAGCGCGACGGAACCGGACGCGTCGCCGTCGGCGGTGTTGCGCACAAGCCGTGGCGCGTCGAGGCCGCCGAGGCCGAAATGCCGCGCGGCGCCAAGGCCGTTACGGCGCGCCTGCTCGAGGGCGCGAGGCCGACCAAGGAGAATGCTTTCAAGCTCTCGCTGGTGGAGCGAACCCTCGGCGCGGTCCTGACCGAAGCGAAAGGCTGAGCCATGAAATTCGACACGCCTGCGACCACCAATCCGATCGATCAGCTCAAGATCATCGGTCATGCGACCAGCCGCATCGACGGTCCGCTGAAGGCCACCGGACGGGCCACCTATGCCTATGAATGGCACGACCGGGCCGTGAAGCCCGCCTACGGCTACATCGTCGGCTCGGCCATTGCCAAGGGCCGGATCGCATCGATGGATCTGTCGCGTGCCAAGGCCGCGCCCGGTGTCATCGCCATCGTCACGGCCGAGAACGCCGGCAAGCTCGGCAAAGGCACCCACAACACGGCAAAATTGCTCGGCGGCCCGGAAATCGATCATTACCACCAAGCCGTCGCGGTCGTCGTTGCCGAGACATTCGAACAGGCCCGCGCCGCCGCCGAACTCGTCCAAGTCGATTACAGCGCGGCGAAGGGGTCGTTCGACCTGTCGGCTGGACGGCAGAGCGCCGCGGAACCTCCTGGTGGCGGCGTCGACGGCCAGCCAAAGACCAGTGTCGGCGATTTCGCCGGCGCCTACGAGGCTGCGCCGGTGCAGCTCGACGCAACCTACACCACGCCGGACCAGGCCCATGCCATGATGGAGCCACACGCGTCGATGGCGGCGTGGGACGGCGACAGGCTCACGCTCTGGACCTCCAACCAGATGATCGCTTGGACCACTGGCGATGTTGCGAAGACGCTCGGTCTTCCCAAGGAGAACGTTCGGGTGATCTCGCCGTTCATTGGCGGCGGCTTCGGCGGCAAGCTGTTCCTCCGTGCTGACGCAGTGCTCGCGGCACTCGGCGCGCGTGCCGCCAACCGTCCGGTCAAGGTGGCCCTGCAGCGCCCCCTGATGTTCAACAACACCACGCATCGTCCGGCGACGATCCAGCGCATTCGCATCGGCGCCGACCGGAACGGCAAGATCACCGCGATCGGACATGAGAGCTGGTCGGGCAATCTGCCGGAAGGCAGGCCAGAGACGGCAGTCAACCAGACGCGCCTGCTCTATGCCGGTGAGAACCGGATGACGGCGATGCGTCTCGCCATGCTCGATCTGCCCGAGGGCAACGCCATGCGCGCCCCCGGCGAGGCGCCGGGCATGATGGCGCTGGAGATCGCCATGGACGAAATGGCGGAGCGGTTGGGGCTCGACCCGGTCGAGTTCCGTGCGCGCAACGACACCCAGGTCGATCCCGAGCATCCGAACCGCCCGTTCTCGCAGCGGCAGCTGGTCGAATGCATGCGGATCGGCGCGGAGCGCTTCGGCTGGAGCAAGCGAAATGCCGAGCCGGGCAGGCAGCGCGACGGTCGCTGGCTGGTGGGCATGGGCATGGCGGCCGCGTTCCGCAACAACCTGCTGATGAAATCAGGCGCGCGCGTCCGTCTCGACCGGCAGGGACGCGTGACCGTCGAGACCGACATGACCGATATCGGAACCGGCAGCTATACGATCATCGCCCAGACCGCGGCGGAGATGATGGGCGTGCCGCTGGACAAGGTCGTCGTGCGTCTCGGCGACTCCAGTTTTCCGGTCTCCGCAGGCTCCGGCGGGCAGTTCGGCGCGAACAATTCGACCTCGGGCGTCTATGCGGCCTGCGTCAAGCTGCGTGAGGCGGTGACACAGAAGCTCGGGTTCAATTCCGCCGACGCTGCTTTCGCGGATGGCCAGGTATCATCGGGCAACCGAAGCGTCCCGTTGGAGCAGGCTGCGTCGGACGGCGAGCTCGTGGCCGAGGATTCGATCGAGTATGGCGATCTCGCCAAGACCCATCAGCAATCGACCTTCGGCGCGCATTTCGTCGAGCTCGGCGTCGACGCCGCAACGGCCGAAATCCGCGTGCGGCGCATGC
This sequence comes from Bradyrhizobium sp. BR 10289, assembly GCF_019455385.1. GTDB lineage: Bacteria > Pseudomonadota > Alphaproteobacteria > Rhizobiales > Xanthobacteraceae > Bradyrhizobium. The sequence continues at coordinate 24,677 of NZ_JACOFR010000007.1, read as the reverse complement.
TCGCCGTCTGTGCCGCGGGCCGCATTCTCAATCCGAAGACGGCACGCAGCCAGGTCATCGGCGCGATGACGATGGGTGTAGGGGCCGCGCTGATGGAAGATCTCGTCGTGGACAAGCGCGCCGGCTTTTTCGTCAATCACGACCTTGCCGGTTACGAAGTGCCTGTTCATGCCGATATTCCGCATCAGGACACGATCTTCCTGGATGAGACGGATCCGATGTCCTCGCCGATGAAGGCAAAGGGTATCGCCGAGCTCGGGATATGCGGCGTTGCCGCGGCGTTGGCCAACGCGATCTACAACGCCACCGGCATCCGCGTGCGTGACTATCCGATCACGCTCGACAAGCTGCTGGATCACATGCCGAACGCCTGATGCCAGCCCCGGTGACGTCAGGCCGCAGGGATGGTGCTTTGCATGCGGTGGAAGCGCAGCACCTGCTGTGCGGTCGATGAGCGCAGGGCTTCATAGCTGTCGCGCAGCGTCATCATGTCGGTCCGTGCGCCGCCGGAGAGTTTTTCGCGCATCGCGATGATCGCGCGCACGCTCGACCATTGCAGGCCAGCGACCTTGGCGAGGATCATCACGCCCTCGGTGCGGCTCTCGATCATCATGGTCTCGGCGGTGTCGACCGCGACGCCCGCAAGCGCGGCGAGTCCCGCATTGGTCTCGTCGAACTTGCCCTGCTCGGCGAAAGCGGTGACCTGCAATTCGTTGAGGCGGCCATCCTCGTGCAGCGACTTCACCAGCGCGCGCGCCATCTCGGTCTGCCTGGTCATGGCGGCGGCACGGACGCGCTGGGCCGCTTCCTGGACCACGCTCGAGACTTCGTCGGCGAGCTCGGGGTGGGCGGCCTCCAGCTTCCTGCGCACGCTCAGGGAGGCCTTCGCGATCAGCTTCAGATAGTGATGGCGCGGCAGATCGGGCCGCAGGCCGATGCAGGCGGCGAGATCGTCGTCGCGCTCGGCGCGCGTCACGAGATCGGTGAGGCTTCCCTCGGAAAGCTGCGCGCCGGGATTGCTGACGGTCGACTGCACCACGTCCTCGTCGCCGCGCGTCACCAGCACATCCGTCAGCGCCTCCGACAGCACCCGGCGTAGCGAGATCGCCTTCAGATGGGCCTGGCCGCGCGTGCGCGCGATCTCGAGCAGGGTCGTCTCGTCCAGCCGTTCCGCTTTCGCCAGCACGGGGCCGGCCACCTCGATGACCTTGTCGAACGCCAGCGTGCGGATGATCTTTGGCGGCGCAGCCGGAAGCGGTGCGAGGCGCTCGGCGAGCAGGGCCCTTGCCGAGGTCTCGATCTGCTCGATCAGGCACTGGAACACGTCGTCGAACACGCGCACGTGCTCGTCCGAATACTCCACCGCATTGCCGACGAAGAGATCGGTGACGCGGCGCAGTGTCTCGACCCGGCGCGCGACGGTGCCGTGCGAGAGCGCAGCCTGCAATTCCTCCAGCAGGTTCTCGGATGGTTTGGCGGATTTCGATCTCATTGCCCTGTCCTGGAGCTTTCGGTTCGGCCGCTTCTTCTGCGCGGCCGGGTGAAAATGGATTGGTCAGCTCATTGCAACCCGGTTGCGCCCCTGCGCCTTGGCGGAATAGAGCGCGCTGTCCGCGCGCGCGAGAAATGTATCGGCAGTGTCGGCGTCGCGGAGCGTGACGACGCCTGCGGAAATCGTCACCCCCATGCCCGGAGAAAATGCGCTCCAGTCGAGCTCGGCGACGATGCTGCGCAGTCGCTCCATCATGCGCGCGGCGGCCTCGCCATTGGTGTCCGGCAGCAGCAGCAGAAATTCCTCGCCGCCATAGCGGCCAAAACGGTCGGCTGGACGGATGTTGGCGAAGATGGTGATGGCGAAGGTGCGCAGCACCTCGTCGCCGACGGGATGGCCGTGGGCATCGTTGATGCGCTTGAACCAGTCGAGATCGATCAGCGCGATCGCGCAGGGTGCGGAGGCCTGCCGTGACTTTTCGATCTCGGCGTCGAGAAGACGCATGATGCAGCGGCGATTATAGGAGCCGGTCAGCTCGTCGAGCTCGGCCAGTTCCTCGATGCGCCGGTAGGCGTCCTTCAGCTCGATGCTGCGGCGGTATAGCACCTTGCGCAACGTGGCGCCGAACAGGCCGAGGAAGGCGCACTGGCCGATCACCAGCACGAAGCACAGCATCGAGGCGATCCGCTGGAGCCGGGACGCGACGGGCATTCCGATCGGCAATTCGGAGCCGAGGAACACGGCGGCGAGGCCGATGGTCGCAAGTGCCCAGGTCAACATCGCCTGGGCCGAGGTCATGCGCAGCGTGCCGAAGGCGAAGATCAGGAACAGCACGCTGATGAAAGCGATGCCGATCGTCGGCACCGACAGCAGAAAGATGAACTGCAGCGCCATATGCGCCGAGATCTGGAAGACGGTGAGATAATGGTCGGTGAACCTGTCGCCGACGCCGGCTTCCGACAACACGGCGAAGATGCCGATGATCGAGAGGCCGCCGACCCAGAACAGCGAGGGCACGTGCATCGCAACGGTGCCGTCATAGCCGTAGAGCAGCAGGACGAAGGCGCCGAGCGAGTAGCTCGCGACCTGGCCGATATACATTTGGCGGCGCTGCCTCGCCCGGCGCGCCAGCACTTCGGGTGCCGCTGTCCCAGGCGTGAGCACGAGATCCGCGACCTCAGCGGCATTCCTCTCGGGAAAGGACGTCGCGGCCGTGTTCATGGTCCCGCCAATGGTGGAGTTCAGCCCAAAAATCTACGTGGCAAGCCTTTAGGTTTGGTATCCTTTGAAACCAAATCCAAACGGTGCAGCGCAGGACAGAGTGGCGGCGGCCGGGGAGCGGATTTTCCGGCAATTAGGCATCGCTGGCGATGCGGTCGAGCCAAAACAGCACTTGGTGAGACATACGTCGTGCGGGGCTGCTATGGTTCCATGCAGGCCGGGCCGCCCGCACCGGGACGGCATTGCACAGGGAAGCGCCTCATTACTATGTTACCGTTTTTGAGCGAGACGGCGAACCGCCGCGGATGGCAAAAGGAAAATTCGCGTATGTGGGGTAGATCACACACCGCCCCGTATGACTGCGGTAAGTTGAAGAATTTCACGCCACCCGTCGAACCCTGCGCCGCATCGACCCGACCAATCTTGCGAGACGGGCTTTGAGCGTGACACAGGCGGCTTCGGACGAGGTCCTCATCGCCAGGATCGCCCAGGGTGACCGGCTCGCCATGCAGGTGCTGTACGGGCGGCACCATGTCAGGGTGTACAGGTTCGGGCTGAGGCTCGTGCGGGACGAGCAGGCGGCGGAGGACCTCATCAGCGAGGTGTTTCTCGACGTCTGGCGCCAAGCCGGCAAGTTCGAAGGCCGATCCGCCGTTTCCACCTGGCTGCTGGCAATCACCCGATTCAAGGCCCTCTCGGCGCTTCGGCGCAGGAAGGACGTTGGGTTGGACGAAGAGGCTGCCAACGCGATCGAGGATTCGTCCGACGATCCCGAAATCGCGGTGCAGAAGAAGGATACGAGTGAAGCGTTGCGGGAGTGTCTGACTGGCCTTTCGCCGGACCACCGGGAGATCGTCGATCTCGTCTACTACCACGAGAAGTCCGTGGAAGAAGTGGCAGAGATCGTCGGCATTCCCGAGAACACCGTGAAGACGCGCTTGTTCTATGCGCGCAAGAAACTGGCCGAACTGCTGAAGGCAGCCGGCGTTGAGCGAGGCTGGCCATGATGGCTTTGAGCAAGAAGATGCTGGAGCAAGAGCCCAGTGAAATTGAACTGCTGCTGCCCTGGCACGCCGCCGGCACGCTGAACGCGCGCGACGCCCGCCGCGTCGAGGAAGCGCTGGCGCGGGATCCGGAACTGGCCAGGCAGTACGCCGTGATCCGCGGCGAGTACGAAGAGACCATTCACCTGAACGAAAGCCTCGGTGCGCCGTCGGCCCGCGCGATGCAGAAGCTGTTCGCAGCAATCGACGCCGAGCCGGCGCGGCCCGTCGCATCGCTGCCGCTGTCGGCGCGCATCGCGACCTTTTTCTCCAGCCTGTCGCCGCGCACGCTGGCGTGGTCGGCGAGCCTCGGTGCCATCGCCCTGCTGCTGCAGGCCGGCATCATCGGCGCCGTGCTGATGAAGACCCAGACCGCGACCTATCAGACCGCCTCGCTCTCGACCGGCGCGCCGATCACCCGCGAGCTCGGGGCCGCTGCGCCTTCGCGTGCGCTGGTGCGCTTCACGCCGGAGGCACGGGTTGCCGACATCACCGCCTTGCTCGACAACTACCAGGCCTCGATCATCGGCGATGCCAAGGGCGGCATGTTCCGCCTCCAGTTCGACAAGGCGATGAGCCAGGACGAGCTCGCATCGCTGCTCGCCAGGATGTCGCGCGAGAAGTTCGTCAACCTCGCCGTCGCGGCGCCGTAAGGCGCCGCTGCACCGATGACGCGCAAGTCCGAGAGCAAGGTGCGAGCCGGGGCCTACGCCTCCTCGGTCGGAGCGGGGTTGCTGCTTGCTGCCTGCCTGGGCGTCGAGGTCGCGCAGGCGCAGGCGATCATGCGCACGCCCACCATCAGCGTTCCCTCGCGCACGCCGACCGTCTCGCCGAACGTCGCCGCACGCGTCAGCCCTGGCGTGACCGCACGCGCCGTCAGCGTCAATCCCGGTCCGCGCACGATCACGACCCCGAGACTCTCCGTGGTTCGGATCGGGCCCGCGCCGGTGCTGCCCTATGTGCGCTATTCGCCGAACCTCTATCCGGCCTGCACGGCAGCGAACCGCGGCGCCGACGGCGAATGCCTCGCCCAGCCAGATGCAGGCGGTGAGGGGACCGGCAAATCCGGAAAGAAGAGCGCAGGCAAGGGCCGCGGCAACACCACGCAGGTCTCGGTCAGCCAGCGGACCTTTGCGAATGAATTCGTCGCCGAGATCGACGGTGGGCTGTCGATCGCTGAGGCCGACGCGCTCGCGCGACGCCATGGGCTGACGCGCGTCGCGTCCGAGAATTTCCCGCTGATCGGGGCGACGTTCGGCCTGTTCCGGATCACCAACGGCCGCCCGTCCGAGACGGTCCGGCGCGAATTCGCAGCCGACGGCAGCGTGCGCTCGGTTCAGCCGAATTTCCGTTACGTGCTCCAGGATCAGAAGTCGGCCGTGCCGACCGAAGGCGATCCGGCGCAATATGCGCTGGCAAAACTCCGCCTGCCGCAGGCGCATACGCTGGCGCACGGCGCCAACGTCACGGTCGCCGTGATCGACTCCGGCATCGATGCGAGCCACCCCGAGCTCAGCCATTCCATTTCCGACAATTTCGACGCGCTCGGCAGCACGGAAGGCGCGCATGTCCACGGCACCGGCATCGCAGGTGCCATCGTAGCCCACGCCAGGCTGATGGGCAGCGCGCCCGAAGCGCGCATCATCGCGATCCGCGCCTTCGGCGGCACCAGGGGCGGTGCCGAGAGCTCGTCCTACATCATCCTGCGCTCGCTGAACTATGCCGCCGAGCACGGCGCCCAGATCGTCAATATGAGCTTTGCCGGCCCGAAGGACGCCGTGATCGAGCGCGCTATCGCGGCGACCGCCGCGCGCGGGCTGGTGCTGATCGCCGCCGCCGGCAATGCGGGTGCGAAATCGCCGCCGCTTTATCCGGCCGCCAATCCCAACGTGATCGCGGTCAGCGCGACCGACCAGCAGGACAAGCTGTTCTCGGCATCCAATCGCGGCAATTACATCGCGCTGGCGGCGCCCGGCGTCGACATCTTCCTGCCGGCGCCCGACGGCAAATACCAGATGACCTCGGGAACCTCGTTCTCGGCGGCCTATGTCTCCGGCGTTGCGGCATTACTGCTCGAGCGCAACTACGCGCTCAAGCCGGAAGCGCTACGCATGACGCTGGCGAAGACCGCGCGCGATCTCGGCTCACCCGGGCGTGACGATCTCTACGGCGACGGCGAGGCCGACGCGTTCGCTGCTTTGATGGCTGTTCCCGCCGACAATGCGACGCCGGTTGCGGCGGCGTCCGATACAACAAAACGTGAAGATGCCGACAAGCCGTCCAGTGAGCCTGGCATTCGCGCGATCGAGCAGCCCTCGCTGTCGAGCGGGGGCGATAAATCCGCGGTTTCTCAGGCGGATAGGCCGGCGACGCGCTAGCTGCGTGCGACGAGATTGCGCGCCCGCCAAAGGTTAAAAAGTCGGTCGCCGCGTTGAACGTTCAGCCAGCTGCCACGACCAAATGATGTGGGAGCGGTCATCCCTCCCCATCAGTCATATCAGGCGCGAGCGCCCATCCACCCCAAGCGCCCATATGGCTCGACCCGTCCGGTTGTCCCCCCGGACGGGTCTTTTCTTTTGTGGCATCCAATTCCTTGAAGGAAATTCGGGCTCAACTTGCGGTTAAGCAAATGCGATCGCGTGCATCGTCGGCCTCGTTCAGGTCCACCGCAAGTCCGTCATGCTTGTGCGAAGCTTGACTCGGAAGTGGCGTAAAACTCCGCACGACTACGGTCTTTCATGACGAACGCGGTGTCGTTGCTGGACAAGTCAAAACTTTTCCACAAAATATTCATGTCGCTTCTAAATTGATTCGTGTGCGTTGCGTCGCGTCCGTATTTTCTCCTGACGGGCAGATTTATGACACATCGCCAAGAGTTGGTTCAGGCCGCGGCTGGCAGCCGCGACATCGCGGCACGCTGGTGCGCTCTCGCCGAACAGCGGCTCGAACATCTCTCCGAAATGTTCGAAACCGGGCGCTGGCGCCGTTATCATTCCGAGATCGCGTTCCTCGAAAACATCCAGGAAGCCAAGCGCGCCGTCCAGACCTGGCGCGCCATCGCGACCGGCGGCGACGTCGCCGCGGCGGCCGCGAGCGTCTCACCGGCATTCGGTTGGTCGCCGGCGACGATGCCCCGCGTGTTTCCGCGCGAGCAGGCGCAGGCCGCGCCGCCGCAAACCATGCAGCCGAAGGCCGTCCACATCGCCCCCGAGACCGTCGTGCCGGTCAAGCTCGATCCCAAGCCGGATGTGCTGGCCGACGTCACCGAAGCTCCGCTCGTCCCGGCCGCACTGGTCGCGGCGCCTGCGGCAGCGGCTTCGTTCACCGCGCCCGCCGCTGTGCCGCCGCTGAAGACTCCCGCTGCAAGGGCGACGCCAACCGCGCCTGCTGTGAGGTCGCCGGTCACATGGCCCGCCGCAATGGCGCCGCTCACCGCACCTGTTGTGAAGCCGCCGGTCGCCGTGCCGGCTGCAATGGCGGTGTCCAACGCTCCTGCCGTGAAGGCGCCTGCCGTGAAGGCCCCCGCGGCCATGGCGGCGCTCCTGCCGCAGTTCGCCCCGCCCGCCGACGAAATCGTCGCCGCCCCCGAGCGCGTCGTCGAATTCACCTTCAGCCTCGACGGCCTGGAGCAGAAGTACCCGTTGCTGCGCAACGCGTTCTAACGCCGCACCGCATTGCCGCCGATCACCACCTGCGCAAACCGCTGCGCGCCGTCGGCCGACAAATCCGCCGTCACCGCACGCGCGTGCTCGAGCCCGACCACGGCGCCGCGCGGGGTTTCCGAGATCATGTTGTTGTTGACGAGCGCGGTGCCGGCGCCCGGCACCACGGAGACGCCGATGCCGGCGAGGGCCTTGCGGATCACGTTGCCGGTGATTGCGACGTCGCGCAGATATTTGCCCCAGCCGGCGACGATGCCGTAGGACGGCGCGTTCTCGATCACGTTGCCGGTCACCGATGAATCCGCCTCGATATAGATGCCGACACCGGCGTCATCGTCCGGCGCGGTGCCGATCGGCCGCTTCGGAAGCAGATTGCGGATGATATTGCCTTGCACGACCGCAATACGTCCGCCTTCGTTGAAGTTGCAGACAGAGACGCCGACGGCCGCGCCGTCCACAATGTTGTTGGCGATCACCGCGGCCTCGAAGGCGAACTCGGAATAGAGCGCGACCTCGCGGACGTCGCTGACGCTGTTGCCTGATATGTGGATGTTGGAGGCGGAGTTGCCGCGCACCGCGGAGTAGTCACAGTTCCTGATGCGGTTGCCGCGCACGATCACGTTGCCTGCGCGGAAAGCGTTGATGGCGTTGCCGTACTGGCCGGAGCCTCCGGGGCCGGCCTTGATGTCCTCGATGCGGTTGTCGGTGACCAGTGTGCCGTCGTCGCCGATCGCCGTGCGCAGGATCTCGATGCCGTTGTCGTTGGTGCCGAGAATCGTGTTGCGGGACACGCTGAGTCCCCTGGCGTCGAACGACACCACTGCCGTGACCGCGATGTTCGTAAAAATGTTGCCGGAGATCTCGCCCGCGACCTGCTCGAGCCAGATGCCGCTGCCGCCGGAGTTCGTGATCTCGCAATCGGTGATGCGGACATCGCGTCCGCCGAGCACATGGACCAGTCCGCGCCGCGTCGGCAGCGGAATGTTGCCGCCATCGAAGGTGATGGCGGTGAGGCCAATCGAGTCGGAGCCGTCGCTCTGGATGGTCGAGGCACCACCGGTGAAGATGAGTTTCGTCGCGCCGCGCACGCCGATCAGTTGCGCGCCGTTCGGCAGCCGTAGCAATCCGGTACGGTAGATACCGGGCGGCAGGGCGAGCGGCATCTGCGCCCGCGCGGCTTCGTCGATGGCACGCTGGAGCGCGCGCGTCTGATCCTCACTGCTGCCGGGCCGCACGCCATATTGCGTGGCGTCGCGGCCGAGCAGGGACGTCAGCGGCGCGGCACGCGCGGCATCGGCCGGCATGGCGAGGGCACCCGCGATGCCGGCGGTGGAAGCTCCGATGAGATGGCGGCGATTGAGGTCCATGACGCGTCCTCCGGCGGACGCGGCGGTCCGCGGAGATTAGGTAGCGCAGGGCGCCAGGGCGCGCGGGGATTGTTCGCGGTAGGGTTAAATGTTTACCCAGGCGAGGTGCCGTAGGGTGGGCAAAGCGCAGCGTGCCCACGCATTTTTTGTAGTTGAGAGAGATCGTGGGCACGGCGCAAGTGCGCCTTTGCCCACCCTACGAAATACGCTCCTTTCTTGCCAACCCCACCATCTCCATCAGCATCGCTTCCCCCGCGTCCACCAGCTCCTCCAGCGTGATCCGCGGCGCACCCTTGCGCCTGACCGCGCCGCTGCGTGCGAGCAGCGGAATATGGATGAATGCCGCAAGCCTCGGCCCGCCGGCCCTGACATTCTCGATCGCGCGCCAGCTTAAGTAATTGCAGAGATAGGCGCCGGCATCGCGCGAGGAACGCGCGTCGATGCCGGTGAGGCGCGCGGCACGGAGCAGCCTTGCCGTGTGCGGCCCGAACATCATCGCATCCGCGGTGCCTGTGATGCCGCGCTTGCTCGAGCGGGTATTGGCGGCGTCAGGCCAAAGCATGGTGACGGCGTTGCGCGCGCGGGTCTCGATGCGCAGGTAGGGCGTGCGCGCGGCAAGGCCGAACATCAGCAGCGCGTCGGGCTTCACCTTCGCAAGCACTTCGGGCAATTGCCGGTCGACTGCGGCGTAGGTGACCGGAAAAATGTGGCTCGATAGCGCGACATGGTCGAGCGCCGGACGGCGCAATTGCGCCAACCGTGCCACCAGCGGCTGGGTGGGATTATAGGGCGCGCCGGGAAACAGCCCGAAGCCGGTGAGGAGAACGCGGAGCTTGTCGCTCATTGCAGCAACCCCAGAATCTGTTCGGCGGCGAGCGCGGGCGTAAGATGGCCGTCGGCGACCTCGACCTCGATCTTCTTCACCTTCGTCCGTACCGACGCCTCGCTGCGCAGCCGCGCCAGCATGCGCTGCTCCAGCATCGACCACATCCACTTCACCTGCTGATCGCGCCGCCTTGCGGCGAAATCGCCGGATGCGCTCATTGCCGTGCGGTGGTCCAGAACTTTCTGCCAGAGTTTCGCGATGCCGTCGCCGGTCAGCGCCGAATAGGTCTCGACGGGCGGATGCCAGTGCTCGGACCGCGGCGTCAAAATATGCAGCGCGCCGCGATAGTCGGCGGCGGTGATATTGGCGCGCTTGAGATTGTCGCCGTCGGCCTTGTTGATCGCGATCATGTCGGCGAGCTCGACCAGGCCCTTCTTGATGCCCTGCAATTCGTCGCCGCCGCCGGGCAGCATCAGGGCCAGGAAGAAATCGGTCATGTCGCAGACCGCCGTCTCGGACTGGCCGATGCCGACGGTCTCGACCAGCACCACGCCGAAGCCGGCGGCCTCGCACAGCAGCATCGCCTCGCGCGTCTTTGCCGCAACGCCGCCGAGCGTGCCCGAGGACGGCGAGGGACGGATGAAGGCGTCGTCCGAGGCCGACAATCGCGCCATCCGCGTCTTGTCGCCGAGGATCGAACCGCCGCTTCGCGCCGAGGATGGATCGACCGCGAGCACCGCGACCTTGTGGCCCTGCGCGATCAGATAGGTCCCGAGCGCATCGATGGTGGTGGATTTGCCGACGCCGGGCGAGCCCGTGATTCCGACACGAAACGCCTTGCCGGTGTCGGGCAGCAGCATCTGCACCAGCTCCCGCGCCAGCGCCTGATGGTCGCTGCGCCGGCTTTCCACCAGCGTGATGGCCCGGGCGAGGGCCGCGCGACTGCCGGAACGGAGGTCGCGGGCGAGGGATTTGATGTCGAGCGAGGCCTTCTTCTCAGTCATGCCCTGCTTTACAACGGCGCGGGGAGGCAGGCGAGGGCCGCCCGCCTGAAATCACCGGGATGTTGCCGCCGCCGTCTGCACCGGTTTCACCTTGCGCCAGACCCGGACCATCACCGACCAGAGCGGCGCGCCGATCGCCATGGCGCGCACGCCGCACGATAGCGTTAGCAGGGCGCCGTGAGCAACCCGACGGTCCTCAAGCGACAATCATTGTTCTTCCGCATCGCCCTTCGGCCGTGCGCCGCCGAAGATGTGCGTGCCCTCCGGAGTGAGGTAGGGCTTCAGCGTCTCCCACGGCACGAAGGCGACATATTCGCCCTCGGCGTAGGGGCCGACTGCATAGGGCGGGTAATGGAACGTGAGACCCGAGCTCTTGCCGGCTTCCGTTGACGGCGCGAGCGTCACCGCGCCGATCTTGAGAAGGCTCGGCTCCACGCTTTTGAACCATTCGTCGGTTGCGGTCTCGCTGGTGTCGCGCTTCTTCTTCTCGGCCTTGAGCGAGGTGATGATCGCCTTCACCATCGCCTTCATGGTCGGGCCCTTGTCGGCGGTTTCGGTGAAGAACGGGCGGATCGAGATGCGTTTGTTGTCAGTCTTGTCCCACAGGATGGTGTTGACGTCCGAGTTCGGATGCGCGCCGTGGGTGTCCATGTAGTCGTTGCGGAGCACGCTGACATAGCGATCGGCAACGATCGAGCGGATGGAATATTTGCGCTCGAAATCCCAGCCGCCGTCCCGAAAGAATTGCGGGTCCGCCTTGCGCGAGGCGGCAGCATCGGCCGCGTTCTTGTCGAGCCACTTCTTGCCTTCAGCGAGGCAATCGGCCGCCAGTGCCGTATCGGCCTTGATCTTGTCGTCGAGGAAGACCCGGGCGTCGATACTCTTGGTTTTGACGGCGGCATCGGGCTTGGGATCGGCGGCGAGGGAAGGCGAGAGACCGATTGCGCCCAGCAACAACGCTACGCTCAATTTCAACACGAGCTTCAAGGCTTCGGCTCCTCAGCGATTGTTCGAATGAAAGTCTCGAGCGGCGGGAGATCATCTTCGATCATATCCCAAAGGAGGTCCGCATCGGTGCGGTGGTAGGCATGGCGCAGCCAGTTTCCCAAATCAGCCAGCCCCCTCCAGTTGATGTCCGGGTTCTTCGCTTTGAGGTCGTCCGGGATGAAGCGCGAGGCTTCGCTGACGACCTGGAGCAGTCGCTCGGTCGCCAGGCGCATGAAGATATCTTTGGAGAAGCTGTCTCGCGTGTGGCCAGCGACGGCGATCCTGATCTTTCCGGCCGCATCCAGAATATGGCCGATCCGGTCAGCAAGGGTTGGGCGCACGTCAGAATACTTCGAGAATGTCGTCTGCGATGCGTTGGGCAAAGCGGGGAGAGATCGACCGTCGGACGGTTGCTTGCGCCTGCAAGCCGGTCGCATCCTCGATGATGTGTTCGACATCGATCAGATTGAGCAGCGAAAAAGTCGTATCCGGCTCGATTTCGACCAGGACATCGATGTCGCTGTCCGGGCGATAATCGTCGCGGGCGCGCGAGCCGAAGATCGCAAGCTTCGACACGCCCTTGCCTTTGATGGCATCAGCGTTTTCGCGTATTGCAGCGATGATCTCGTCGCGTGTCATGGACACAACCTGGCCGGTTACCCCGCCAGTATATCATCTACTCCGCCGCCTCGCTATGCCCGAGCCGCGCGTTCAGCTTGCGGATCAGCTCCTCCGCCGCCTCGGCAATCACCGTGCCGGGCGGGAAAATCGCCTCCGCTCCCGCCGCGTAGAGCGCGTCGTAATCCTGCGGCGGCACGACGCCGCCGACGATGATCATGATGTCCTCGCGGCCCTGCTTCTTCAGCGCGGCCTTCAGCTCCGGCACTGCGGTGAGATGGGCTGCCGCGAGCGAGGAGACGCCGAGGATGTGCACGTCGTTCTCGACCGCCTGCCGCGCGGCTTCGTCCGCGGTTGCAAACAGCGGCCCGATGTCGACATCGAAGCCGATATCGGCAAATGCCGACGCAATCACCTTCTGGCCGCGGTCGTGGCCGTCCTGGCCGATTTTTGCGACCAGGATGCGCGGGCGGCGGCCTTCCGCCTCCTCGAAGGCGTCGATCAGCGCCTGAACCTTCTCGACCTGGTTGCCCATGCTGGATGCTTCCCGCTTGTAGACGCCGGTGATGGATTTGATCTCGGCGCGGTGGCGGCCGAACACCTTTTCCATCGCGTCCGAGATTTCACCGACGGTCGCTTTCGCCCGCGCCGCGTCGATCGCGAGCGCGAGCAGATTGCCGTTGCCTTCGCCGGCCGAACGGGTCAGCGCGGCGAGTGCGGCATCGACCTCCTTCTGGTTGCGCTCGGCTTTCAGCCGCGTCAGCTTGTCGATCTGGAGCCGGCGGACGTTGCTGTTGTCGACTTTCAAAATCTCGATCGGCGTCTCGTCGGTCGGCTTGTACTTGTTGACGCCGATCACTGCCTGCTTGCCGGCATCGATGCGGGCCTGCGTCTTGGCCGAAGCCTCTTCGATACGTAATTTCGGCACGCCGGCCTCGATGGCTTTCGCCATGCCGCCGAGCTCCTCGACCTCCTGGATGTGGCCCCACGCCTTCGCCGCGAGGTCGCGCGTCAGACGCTCGACGTAATACGAGCCGCCCCAGGGATCGATGATGCGGGTGGTGCCGCTCTCCTGCTGCAGGAACAGCTGGGTGTTGCGGGCGATGCGCGCCGAGAAATCGGTCGGCAGCGCCAGGGCTTCGTCGAGCGCGTTGGTGTGCAGCGACTGGGTGTGGCCTTGGGTAGCCGCCATCGCTTCCACGGTCGTGCGCATCACATTGTTGAAGACGTCCTGCGCGGCCAGCGACCAGCCCGAGGTCTGGCTATGGGTGCGCAGCGACAGCGAGCGTGGGTCTTTCGGATTGAACGGCTTGAGCAGCTTCGCCCAGAGCAGCCGCGCGGCGCGGAGCTTGGCGACCTCCATGAAGAAGTTCATGCCGATCGCCCAGAAGAACGAGAGCCGCGGCGCGAAGCGGTCGACGTCGAGACCGGCGGCAAGTCCGGCCCGCAGATATTCGACGCCGTCGGCGAGCGTATAGGCAAGCTCGAGATCCTGCGTCGCACCGGCCTCCTGCATGTGGTAGCCGGAGATCGAGATCGAATTGTATTTCGGCATCTTTTGGGAGGTGTACGCAAAGATGTCCGAGATGATCCGCATCGATGGCGCGGGCGGATAGATATAGGTGTTGCGCACCATGAACTCTTTCAGAATGTCGTTCTGAATGGTGCCCGACAGTTTTTCCGGCGGAACGCCCTGTTCCTCGGCGGCGGCGACGTAGAGTGCGAGGATCGGCAGCACCGCGCCGTTCATGGTCATCGACACGCTCATCTGGTCGAGCGGAATCCCCGCAAACAGCGTGCGCATGTCGTAGATGGAATCGATGGCCACACCAGCCATGCCGACGTCGCCGCCGACGCGCGGATGGTCGGAATCATAGCCGCGATGGGTGGCGAGATCGAAGGCGACCGAGAGGCCCTTCTGTCCCGCAGCCAGGTTGCGGCGGTAGAACGCGTTGGAATCCTCCGCCGTGGAGAAGCCGGCATATTGCCTGACGGTCCAGGGCTGGTTGACATACATGGTCGGGTAGGGGCCGCGCAGGAACGGCGCGATGCCCGGATAGGTCTCGAGGAAGTCGAGCCCGGCGAGATCCGCCTCGCCATAGACCGGCTTCACCCGAATGCCCTCGGGCGTCAGCCACGGCTCGGCGCCGCCTGAGGGCGGGGTGGTGGGGGTCCGCTCGAAGGCGACATCGGCGAAACTGGGAATGCGGCTCATGGTTTCAACCATATCCTCAATCATGGTCCGGATGCTGATGACTGACGATGGTCGCCATCTTCTCCGGTCCGTAATTCTGCTGCGTGGTCTGGCTCGGCAGGTTGGAGATGCCGACAACCCAGCCGAGGCGCGACTCCGTTCCGTATTGCCGGGTCGGCACCAGCCGGTCGGGGCGGTCGAACGTGCCGGTCATGATCTCGATGCGCGGGCCGTCGATGCGACGGAAGCTGAGCGGCGTTCCGCAGGCCGCACAAAAATCGCGCATCGCAATCGTGGAGGATTGGAACGCCGATGGCGTGCCCTTGGTCCAGGCAAAGTCTGTCTTCTCGATATCGGCGAAGGAGGCGAACGGTGCGCCGCTCGCCTTCTGGCACATCCGGCAATGGCAGATGCTGACCTTGGCGGGCGTGGCTGAAATCGCAAAGCGCACCGCGCCGCATTGGCAGCCGCCGGTGAGAACGGGTTTGCTGGCCTCGGTCATGCCTGCTCCATCCGAACGTAAGCGTCCTGCAGCGTCGCAAGCGCATCGCCACCGGCAAAGACAAAACCCGTGACGCCGGCCGCACGGAGAGCCGCCTCGGCTTCAGTCGGGCGTCCCGCCAGAAAGATATGTCGGGCGCCGGTACTTTGCAGGGCTTTCGCTGCGCCTTCGGCGTGTTCCGCATACACCTTGTCGCTGGAACAAAGGCAGGCGAGCGCGGCTCCGGAGGCCTTGAAGGCGGCCGCGATCTTGGCCGGATCGGTAAACCCCTCGCTGCCCGTGGCCTCGATGCCGCCGGCCTCGAAGAAGCTTTTTGCAAAGGTCGCGCGCGCCGTGAAGTCGGCGGGCGTGCCGAGATTGGCCAGGAACACGCTTGGCCGCTTGCCGCGCGCCTTGAGCGCCGCGTCGGATTTGTCGCGGAGCGCTTCGAACGGCTGTGCCAAGCGGATCGGCGGCAGCGGTTCGAATTTATATTTCTGCTCGCCGTAGGGCGCCAGCGCGACCGGCGTTGCCTTCAGCACCGCCGTCTCGCTCTCATGCAGGTTCGGAAACTCGCTGGCGCCGGTCAGCACGTCGCGGCGCTTGGCGATGTTGGCGTCACGCGCCTTTCGCGCGGCTGCAACCTTGCTCTGGAACAGGCCCTGCTGAAGTGCGGAAAAGGCGCCGCCGGCTTTCTCGCTCTCCTGGAACAGCGCCCAGGCCGCGTCGCAAAGCTGCGCGGTCAGCGCCTCGATGCCGCCGGCACCCGCTGCGGGATCGCTGACCTTGGCGAGGTTGCTTTCCTCCAGCAGCAGGAGTTGCGTGTTGCGCGCCACGCGGCGCGCGAACGGATCGGGCAGGCCGAGTGCCAGCGTATGCGGCAGCACAGTGATCGCGTTGGCTCCCGCAAGCCCGGCCGCGAATGTCGCGATCGTCGCGCGCAGCATGTTCACGTAAGGATCGCGCTGCGTCAGCATGCGCCACGCCGTTTCGGCGGCGATGAACAGCGGTTTTGGCGAGAGCCCGCATGCCGTCTCGATGCGCGCCCAGAGCAGCCGCAGCGCACGGAATTTGGCCATGGTCAAAAACTGGTCGGCATCCGCAGAGAGCCGCGCATAGACCATGCCCTGCGCGGCTTCCAGCGGAATGCCGGCGCCTTCGATCGCGCGCAGATAAGCAACGCCGCAGGCGAGCACGAAGGCAAGCTCCTGCACCTCGGAGCCGCCGGCATCGTGGATCACGCGGCCATCGGCCGAGGCGAACGGCCCCTTGAAGCCGAGCGCGGCGAGGCCCTTGATCGCGCCGGTGACGGCGGGGACGATCTCGTCCCAAGTATAGGGGCTGTGGCCCCACA
Organism: Bradyrhizobium sp. BR 10289; assembly: GCF_019455385.1. GTDB lineage: Bacteria > Pseudomonadota > Alphaproteobacteria > Rhizobiales > Xanthobacteraceae > Bradyrhizobium. The sequence continues at coordinate 8,428 of NZ_JACOFR010000007.1, read as the reverse complement.
CCGCAGCGGCCGCGAGCGGATCGAGCCCGAAGCGGATGTTGCAGGCGGCGGGATCGAGCCCGTTGTTCTTGACATATTCCGCGACGTGGATCGCGGCCATCCGCGATTGCGGTCCGATCTCGAGCTCGATGCCGATGCCGGCATCGAGATGAATGTCCTTCAAAACTCTCGCGACCGCATCCGCCGTGGGCTCCAGGCCGAAACCATGGGCACCGTTCGCTCCGGCGAACACCAGCGCAAGCCCCGTCGCGCCGTTCTCCAGATCGGTCAGCGCCTGCGCATTCGCCGTGGCCGCATCCGGATGATCGATCCGCTGCATGATCTGCCAGGGCGCTGTCGCAGCCCGTCCCACCACCGGCGCAACGTCTTTGGCGCGCGGATAGAGCGGGTCGATCTTGAGGCCGTCATAGGTCTTGCCGACCAGCTTCTCGAACGGCGCGCCCTTCAGCACGCCGTCAACCAGCTTGCGCCAGTCCTCAGGCGTGGCCTTGGGAAATTCCGCCGCCAGCTTCAGGTCGTCAGTCACGGAGGTCATACGGCCAAGGGCTCCCGAAGATATTGTTATTGGCAGGCGAATTTTGCCACGGCGGACCGTCCCTGCAAACCGTCGATTTTGGTTAACCGGTATCCGCAAGCCGCTCAATGCCTTGCGTCGAGACGCTGGCAAGCCCGTCCCGAACACGAATGCCTGCAATGACGCGGTCGGGCGCGATTTCGGCCAGCGGCACCAGCACGAAAGCGCGCTCGAACAGGCGCGGATGCGGCAGGGTCAAATCGGGCTTCCGAAACGACACGTCGTCATAAGCGATCATGTCGAGATCGAGCGTACGCGGGCCCCATTGCCGGTCCTTGTCCCGGGTGCGGCCGAATTTCTGCTCGACCTTCTGCATCACGAACAGCAGCGCATGCGGATCGAGGTCGGTCTCGATCTCGACGCAGGCGTTGATGAAGGCAGCCTGGTCCTCGTCGCCCCAGGGCGGGGTCCTGTAGTCCGAGGAGCGCGCGATGACCGCGGCCTGTGCCATGCCGCAGATGTGCGAGATCGCCTTAGCGAATGTCGCGCGGACATCGCCGACATTGCCGCCGAGGGCGATCAGCACGCTTGCCATGTTATGGATGCCGCGAGCGGGTCAGCATGATGCCGACGTCATCGAAGATCGCGGCGATCGGTGCATGCGGCTTGTGCACGGTGATCTTCACGGCGCGGATGCGCGGGAAGTGCGACAGGATGGCATCGGCCACCGCGCCGGCCGCGCGCTCCAGCAGCTTGTAATTGGTGTTCTTGAACGCCGCCGTCGTGGTCGCCACGACCTCGGCATAGGACACGGTATCGGAGAGCTTGTCGGAGCGTGAGGGCTCGGACAGGTCGGTATAGAGCTCGAGGTCGATGACGAAACGCTGGCCGACCTCGGTCTCGTGATCCATCACGCCGTGACGCGCGTGGATCGACAGGCCGGTGACGAAGATCGTATCGGTCATTGCGTGTTCTCTGGCTTGCTCTCGATGGCATGGGCGACCCGCAGGGCCTGCAAGGTCTCGGCGACGTCATGGGTCCGGATGATTTTCGCGCCCTTCTGCGCGGCGATCAGATGCGCGGCGATCGAGCCGGCAAGCCGGCCCGATGGCTCCGACGGCGACACCGAGGCGATGAAGCGCTTTCGCGAGGCACCGACCAGGATCGGCAGGCCGAACACGTCCAGCTCGCGCAAGCGCGCCAGCGCGGTCATGCTCTGCTCGGCCGTCTTGCCGAAGCCGATGCCGGGATCGAGCACGATTTTGTCGCGCGCGATGCCCGCTTTCGCGGCGATGTCCAGCGAGCGCATGAAGAACGCCTTCATGTCCACGATGATATCGATGGCGGGATCGACGCTGTCGCGGTTGTGCATGACGATGACGGGGGCGCCTCTTGCGGCGACCAGCGGCGCCATGCCGGCATCGCGTTGCAGGCCCCAGACGTCGTTGGCGATCGCGACGCCTTGGTCGAGCGCGAAGGCCACGATTTCCGACTTCATGCTGTCGATCGACACCGGCACGCCGAGCGCCACGATGCCCGCCAGCACCGGCTTCAGCCGGGCCAGCTCGTCCGCCGCCGTGACGGCCTTGGCGCCGGTATAGGGACGGGTGGACTCGGCGCCGACGTCGATGATGTCGACGCCGGCCTCGATCATCGCCCGCGCCCGCTTCAGCGCCTCTTCGGGCGCGATGAACTGGCCGCCGTCCGAGAAGGAGTCCGGCGTGACGTTGAGCACGCCCATCACCGCCGGGATCGGCCGTTCCAGCAGCGTCCGCAACGTATCTGCCCCGGCCGAGCCGGCCAGCGGGACGGATGAAGAGGGCGAGGCATTCATGCGGCCCGCTTTAGCGGTCGGGGAGGGGGGATTCAAGGCGGGATTGGAGGCGGATGCACGCTGCCTTTCGCCGTTACCCTGAGGTGGCCGCTTCTTCAGCGGCCCTCGAAGGGCGACGGCCCGGCTCTCTCCGCTCGGATGCAGCGTGGCCGTGCATCCTTCGAGGCTCCCCGCGCGGTGCTCTGCACCGCGCGCCTCGCACCTCAGGATGACGGAGCTACGATCAATAGGTAATCTTCGGCGGCAGCTTCTTCGCCTTGGCGATGATGTCGCCGACCGACTTCTCCGACGGCAGGATGCGGACCAGCTTCTTCTTCTCGTTGGCGTCGCGCATGCTCTGGGCGAGCCTTGCCGGATTCCGATAGGCGAGCTCGCGCACGGTGGCGACGCCGGCGGCGCGGACGAGGCCGACCTTGGCGCGGCCCATGCCGGGGATGCGCATATAGTCGGAGACGTTGGCCCATTCGAGCAGCAGTTGCTCGCTGATGCCGGTCTTGGCGGAGAGCGCCTTGCGGCCCTTCACGGTGGAGGCCGCTTCGAGCAGCGCGTCGGTGGTGCGGATACCCTGCGCCTTCAACTTGTTGGCGGCAAAGGCAGGCAAGCCCTCAATCTCGGAGATCGGATATGTCATGGTACTCGATATGAAAAGCGTCGCTCAGGCGAACTGGCTGAGGCCCGGCGTCCCCGCGATGATCTTGCCCATCTGATCCGCTCCGATTTTGTCTCGGCCGTAGCGGAAAAGTTCACGGGCAATCGACTGAATGTCGGACATGCCAAGCCCGAGGCCCATCAGGCGCGTGCCGACCGCCATCAGGCCGCCGCCGATCAACCGCGACAGTCCGCCGCCGCTTCTGGATGCCTCGATCGCCGCTTCGGCACCGGGGATCTGATCGATCAGGGCCTGCACGCTGTCGGAAGGACCTTCGTTACGCAGGAAGCCCAGGATGATGCCGACGGTCTTTTCAGCCACAGCACTATCTATGCTGGCGTTTGTCGCCAGCCGTCCGATCAGTTCGTCCATAAGGCCCGCCCCTCAACCGGTTCGCATGCCGGAGTATTTCTTCGAAAAATGATCTTGAGCCGGTGTGATGTGAAATTCAAGCGATGAACGCGAACAACGCTCCGATTCATTCTCGAAGACGCGAAAAGTGTTGCAGCCATGCAAGAGCAGAGATGGAATCGGCGAAAAATTGCCGCGCTGCGAACGCGTCTTTCCCACTTTTGGCGGATGTTGATTGCATGTTTCCGACAATGTCACGTGCTGAGGGCGCGTGGAACGGATTTAATCGGCGCATAACATGCGTTAAACTACGGAACTGGTGCATTCGGGTTTCAATACGCGAAACACGGCAGAGAGATCAGAGAGAATAATGACGGCACAGGACAGCAAGCTCGGCGACACCGACGACAAGATCTTCGTCGGCAAGGGAGACGAGCAGGCATGGCTGACGCTGGCGCTTGCCAATCGCCACGGTCTCGTCACCGGGGCAACCGGAACCGGTAAGACGGTGACGCTGCAGGTCATGGCGGAAGGATTTGCGCGCGCCGGTGTCCCGGTCTTCGCGGCCGACATCAAGGGCGACCTCTCCGGCATCTCCGAGGTTGGAGAAGCCAAAGACTTCATCGTCAAGCGCGCTACCGAGATGGGGCTGACGTTCCAGCCCGACCAGTTCTCCACGGTATTTTGGGATGTTTTCGGCGAGCAGGGCCATCCGGTGCGGGCGACCGTCACCGAGATGGGACCGCTGCTGCTGGCGCGCATGCTCGACCTGAACGATGTGCAGGAAGGCGTGCTCAACGTGGCCTTCCGCGTCGCCGACGATGCCGGCCTGACCCTCATCGACATGAAGGATCTGCGCGCGCTGCTCGATGCCATCGTGCCCGACGCCGGCAAGAAGGGCGCCGACGCAGAGGAAAGCCCGCTCGCCGACATCAAGAAGGCGGCGCAGGGTTTCGGCAACGTCACCAAGGCCACCGTCGGTACCATCCAGCGCCAGCTGCTGGTGCTGGAGAACCAGGGCGCCACCAAATTCTTCGGCGAGCCCGCGCTGAGCTTGAAGGACTTCATGAAGACCGACCGCGATGGCCGCGGCATGGTCAACATCCTCGTTGCAGACAAGCTGCTGCAGTCGCCGCGGCTTTACGCGACATTCCTGCTGTGGATGCTGTCAGAGCTGTTCGAGGAGCTACCCGAGGCGGGCGACCTGCCCAAGCCCAAACTGGTGTTCTTCTTCGACGAGGCGCATCTGTTGTTCAACGACGCGCCGAAGGCGCTGCTGGACAAGATCGAGCAGGTGGTGCGCCTGATACGCTCCAAGGGCGTCGGCGTCTATTTCGTGACGCAGAACCCGATCGACGTGCCCGACCGCGTGCTCGGGCAGCTGGGCAATAGGGTGCAGCACGCGCTGCGCGCCTTCACCCCGCGCGATCAGAAGGCGGTCGCGGCCGCTGCGCAGACCTTCCGCCCCAACCCGAAGCTCGATACCGCCAAGGTGATCATGGAGCTCGGCAAGGGCGAGGCGCTGGTGTCCTTCCTTGAAGGCAACGGCACACCGGCTATGGTCGAGCGCGTCATGGTCCGGCCGCCATCGGCCCGGATCGGGCCGATCACGCCGGACGAGCGTAAGGCGATCATGGATGCGAGCCCGGTCAAGGGCAAATACGACACCGCGGTCGACGCCGAGTCCGCCTATGAGATGATCCAGAAGCGCATCGCCGGCATGGCCGCAACCGCGGATGCGCCGGCAGGCGGCGAAAGCGGTGGTCTCCTCGGCCAGATCGGGTCGATCGTCGGCACCATTTTCGGCACCAATGTCAAACGCGGCCGCCTGTCGACCGGCCAGGTCATCGCGCGCGACGTGACGCGATCGGTCACCAACCAGGTGATCGGTGGGCTGGCCGCCAATGTCGGCAAGTCGATCGGCGGCCAGCTCGGCGGCTCGATCGGCCGTACGCTGGTCCGCGGCGCGCTCGGCGGGCTGCTGCGAAGGTAGCCAGAACGGCCCGATTTGCGGGCTGCCGATCCGCGGGGACGCTCCCGTGTCCAGGCAAATTTTCGGGTGAGGGGGACTCTCCAAGCGTCCGTCGGTCTGCTAGGTGCTACCTGTTTCCGACTGGACATCATGTGACACCACCGAATCGATCAGACAAACCGGGCGCATTCCGACACTTTTCGCTACGCGCGCCGCTCGACCTGCTCTTCCTGCTCTGCTGCCTGATCCTGACTGCCGACGTGCTCGGTCCGGAGATCTTCGGCCACGGCAAGACCAAGGATTATGGGCTCTGGTATTGGGCCGGACAGCAGGTCCTGCACGGCGGGCCGCTTTATCCTGCCGATATCAGGTCCTACTTCGAGTTCATCTATCCGCCCTTGCCCGCGATCCTGCTGGCGATTCCAAGCTGGTTCGGCAAGATCACGCTCTACACCGTGCTGTCGATCCTCAATATCGTAGCGTGGTGGTACACCGGCATGCTCTCCAATGCCATGACGGGGTCGGGCCACAGGGCCGGCCCGTGGCTGGAAGCGCTGCCGGCCTTCGTCACCGTGACCTTCGTGTTCGACATGTTCGACCTCGGCCAGCCGAACCTCGTGCTGCTGGCGATGATGCTATGGGGTTTCTGGTGCCTGCAGCATCAGCGGGGCTGGCTCGCCGGGTTCCTGTTCGCGCTCGCCACCGCCATCAAGGTGTTTCCGATCGCCGTGCTGCCTTATCTGGTTTGGCGGCGGAACTGGACGGCCGCAATCGGCACGATCGCCTTCACCGCCATCCTGCTTTATGTCGTGCCGGCGCCGATCCGCGGCTTCGAGCGCAACGCGGCCGAGCTCAAGACCTGGTATCAGGGCATGGTCGCTTCGAGCTCGGAAAAAGGCTTCGGCCAGCGCGACGAGCAGAACTGGTCGTGGGTCAACCAGTCCCTCATTGCGGTGACGCATCGTCTGGTCCGCCCGATCAACTACAATCAGGAAGATCCCAACAAGCCGCCGCGCACGATGAACATCATCGACGTCGACTACAAGACGGCGAACTGGATCGTGCTCGCCGTCTCGGTGCTGCTCGGGCTCGGCTTCCTCGCCGTCATGCCACGGCAATCGCAGCGAACGGCGCGCTCGGATGCCGAGGAGCTCGGCATCCTGTTCTGCCTGATGACGGTGGCCTCACCGCTGGCGCGGCAATACTATTTCATGTGGCTGTTCTTCCCGATGACGGTGCTGATGCATCGCGCCGCCTTCGACGTGCGGCCGAACGTGCGGCTGGGAACCTGGCTGACGCTGGGCGCGGTCGGCATCCTGATGCTGCTGGCGCTGCCGTGGTTTCCCAATGTCATCCAGGCCTGGGGCAACAACCTCATCGCCACGGCGATCCTGGCAGGTAGCCTCGCATGGCACATCCGGCATCCGCCGGTTGCGGCTGGCTCTGAGGCCGCAGCAGCGCTAAAACCGCAACCCTCTTGAGATTCAAAAAGTCAGGAATCCGACCATGGCCAATGCGCAGCTTCAATCCGTGCTCGACCACATCGACAAGGATTTCGACAACAGCCTGGAGCGTCTGTTCTCGCTGTTGCGGATCAAGTCGATCTCGGCGGATCCGGCCTTCGCGGGCGATTGCAAGGCGGCCGCCGAGCATCTCGCCAGGGACATCGCGAGCCTCGGTGTCGCGACCGAAGTGCGCCCGACCGCCGGCCATCCCGCCATCGTCGGCAAGACCAAAGCGGGCGGCCGGCCGCACGTGATCTTCTACGGCCATTACGACGTGCAGCCGGTCGATCCGCTCGAGCTCTGGCATCGTCCGCCGTTCGAGCCGGTCGTGACTGATCACGCCGACGGCCGCAAGATCATCGTCGCGCGCGGCGCCGAGGACGACAAGGGCCAGGTGATGACCTTCGTCGAAGCCTGCCGCGCCTGGAAGAAGGTGACGGGCTCGCTGCCGATCGACGTCACCTTCCTGATCGAAGGCGAGGAGGAGGTCGGCTCGAAGAATTTCGTGCCGTTCATCGAGGCCAACAAGGACGAGTTCAAGGCCGATTACGTCCTGGTCTGCGACACCGGCATGTGGGACCGCAACACGCCGGCGATCACGACCTCGCTGCGCGGCCTGCTCTACGAGGAGCTGAAGATCACCGCGGCCAATCGCGACCTGCATTCCGGCGTGTTCGGCGGCACCGCGATGAACCCGATCCGCGTGCTGACGAAGATCCTCGGCGGCCTGTTCGACGACGACAACCGCATCACGATTCCCGGTTTCTATGACGGCGTGAAGGATCTGCCGCCGGACATTCTGGAGCAGTGGAAGAAGCTCAATTTGACGCCGGAGATGTTCCTGAAGCCGATCGGCCTGTCGATCCCCGCGGGCGAGAAACGCCGGCTCCTGATCGAGCAGGCCTCCTCGCGTCCGACCTGCGATGTCAACGGCATCTGGGGCGGCTATATCGGCGAAGGCTCGAAGACGGTGATTCCGTCGCATGCCTCGGCCAAAGTCTCGTTCCGCCTGGTCGAGGGGCAGGACCCGCAGAAGATCCGCAAGGCGTTCCGTGACTACGTCACCGCGCGGCTTCCCGGCGACTGCAAGGTCGAGTTCGGCGACCATTCCGCCGCGCCCGCCGTCGCGCTCGACTGGAACATGAAGCCGCTCGCCGCCGCCAGCAAGGCGCTCAGTGAGGAATGGGGCAAGGAGACCGTGCTGATGGGCTCGGGCGCCTCGATCCCGATCGTCGCCGACTTCAAGCGCACGCTTGGCCTCGACTCGCTGCTGGTCGGCTTCGGCCTCGACGACGACAACATCCACTCGCCGAACGAGAAGTACGACCTCCGCAGCTTCCAGAAGGGCATCCGGTCGTGGGCCCGCATCCTCGCCGCACTGGCGGAAGTGAAGTAGGCACGGTGCCGTAGGGTGGGCAAAGGCGCGCTCTTCGCGCGCCGTGCCCACGTCTTCCATCGTGATCGGATAGAGGTCGTGGGCACGGCGCTTTGCGCCTTTGCCCACCCTACGAGACCTTCGTTATGCGAAGACTCTCTCCCCGTCATTGCTGTGCATGTTCACTAATTCGCTGATCGAATTCATCCTGTTGAGGGAGAATTCTGA
>NZ_JACOFR010000006.1 GCF_019455385.1 Bradyrhizobium sp. BR 10289 | reverse complement strand
TTCTCGGACTCGATCTGGGTCTCAAACCCATAACGATACTGGTCGACGTCGATGCCGCGAACCCGTTCGATGGTCTCCTGAACCGCCGCCATCTATCGCTCCGTCCGCGAAGAGACATATCCAACCGTGGCAAACCTGGGCCGCCTGCGCGCCCGGTTCGCAGCGCGCGCGATCACCAGAGTGACATGCCGGTCGGGGCTCACCGTCAGCCGGCCGAGCTGCGCGACACGGCGGCAGATGCCCGTGCCCAGGTTTCCGATCCAGACTGCTGGCCTCGACCACACCATCGACTTGCCCTCAGGCCGGAACGCAGGTGTCGGGCACCGGGCAGACGACCGCGCATTGCGGCGCATCGAAATGCCCTTCGCATTCGGTGCACTTCTTCGGGTCGATCACGTACATGTCGCGCTTGAGGCTGATTGCGGCGTTCGGGCACTCGAACTCACATGCGCCGCAAACCGTGCATTGCGAAGCGACAATCTTGTAGGACATGTGTTCCGACTCCTTGGGCAGATGATGTCGTCGGACATCTCCTTTCAAGCGTCGTGCCAACCGGGAAACGTCGGAAATTCAACGGCAATCTGCCCAAGGCGGCTTGTCGTGGCCCCGACAGCATGTCGCATCTGCGACAGCCGCTGTCAGAGCCGCTTGACCTCGATGCCGTGCTTCTTCAGCGCGTAGCCGATTTGCCGCGGCGTCAAGCCGAGCAGGCGCGCGGCCTTGGCTTGAACCCAACCGGACTTCTCCATGGCGGCGATGACACGGTCGCGCTCCGCAACACTGCCGGCGAGCCCGGCGCCCGACGCGGAAGCCGCCGACTCCACGGTTGCCGGGGGGCCGCCAACGACCGTCTCGCGCGGGGCAGCGGCTGGAAGAACGGAGAGCGGCACAATCGGCAATGATCGCTGCGACGCGCCTTCGGAGCTGCCGTTCCACAGCATGGCCGACAGGCATTGGCTATGACAACACGCAAAATCGTTCCTGACGATTTCCGGCCCTGGCGCCAGCGTCGCCGTGCGCTGCACGCAGTTTTCGAGCTCCCGCACGTTGCCGGGGAAGCCGCAGCTCATCAAGACCTCGATCGCGTGCCGATCGAAGCTCAATGCGCGGCCGTTCTCGGTGTTGAAGTTCTTCAGGAACTCGTTGGCAAGCAGCGGAATATCGCTGCGCCGCTCGCGCAATGGCGGCAACATCATCGGCACCACGCTGATGCGGTAATAGAGGTCGGCGCGGAATTCGTTGCGCGCCACCGCCTCTTCCAGATTGCGGTTGGTCGCGGCGATGACGCGAACGTCGACCTTGATGGTCTGGTTGCCGCCGACCCGCTCGAACTCCTGCTCCTGCAGCACCCGCAGAAGCTTGGCCTGGAACGAGGCCGAAATCTCGCCGATCTCGTCAAGGAACAAAGTGCCCTTGTCCGCGAGCTCAAACCTGCCCTTCCGGGAATTGAGCGCACCGGTAAACGCCCCCTTTTCATGGCCGAACAGTTCAGATTCCAAGACCGATTCCGGCAGGGCCGCGCAGTTGACTTTGATGAACGGGCGCTTGGCCCGCGGCGACAGCTCATGAATGGCCTTGGCGATCAGCTCCTTGCCGGTACCGGACTCGCCGCGCAGCAGGACCGTCGCGTTCGACTTGGCCACGACCGCAATCTTGTCGAGCAGCGCGCGCAGCGCCGGGCTGTCACCGATGATGCCCTCGACGTGAACCTTGCGGCGATCACGCGTCGGCTTTAGCTCAGACAGCTCCTTCTGCAGGCGGTAGCTCTCGTGCATCAGCCGTTCGCGGTCCTGCGCGACGACACGGTGCAGCTTCACGGTCTGGCCGACGAGATTGGCGATCATGGTCAGCAGACGGACGTCCGAGTCGAGCCGATACAGCGGCCGCTCGTCCCAGACCCGGTCGATCGTCAGCGTCCCGACCACCTTGGCGTCGATGCGGATCGGCACACCGATGAACGACACACGCGTCGTCTCCGACGCCCCCAGAGTCTCCAAGTCCGAGGGGCTGAAGGCGGGATGGGTCGCGATGTTTTCTGCGACCAGCGGCATCGCCGTCGCAACGATCTGGTCCACGGCCTTCTGTGGCAACCGCCCGCGATAACGCTCGTCGCTGCCCTCGCTCCATCCGGCGCCAACCGCAAGATCGGGAACACCGTCATCGGAGAGCAGCGCGACAACGCCGTGGCGCATCTGGAGGAATGATTGCAGAAGGTTGATGACGTTGGCGAGCGTGGTTTCCAGGCGGGTCGGGGCCGTCAATATCTTCGAGATCTCGAAGATGCCGGTCAGCGCGATCTCGTTCAGCGGCACGATCGGCGCGATCTGATCGGCCTGCGGGCGTTCAACCACGGAACCAACGTGCAGCATGACGGAATCTCCGTTGCCTGTTACATCCTCCCCGCAACCTTCTTTGGAATTTGTCTTATTCTCATTCATGTCGTGTCGGGAGTCGCGCTCAACTTGTCGGCATCGCTGCAAAAAGATTCCTTCGCACTTGCACGCTTTCTCATCCAACTCACGGAATTTACCGTCGGAATGCGCGACACGCTCAAAAGCGCAATCTCCGCATTGATCCAGCGCAAATCGGCACATTTCTTTGGCGAGTAGCGAGGGCCATGTGATCACACGTGCTGCCCGCCGTTGATCGGTACCTCCGCACCCGTGACGTAGCTGGCAGCGTCCGAGCATAGGAAGAAGATCACCTTTGCGACCTCGTCCGGCGTGCCGACGCGGTGCAGCGGTATGATCGGTGCCAGCTGCGCCTCGGTCTCCGGCGACAGGATGTCCGTCTTGATCTCGCCAGGAGCGATCGCGTTGACGCGGATTCCGAACGGCGCATAGTCGTGCGCCATCTCGCGGGTCAAGCATGCAAGGGCGGCCTTCGACGTCGCGTAGGCTGTTCCGGCAAACGGATGCACCCGGGAGCCGACGATCGAGGTGACGTTGACGATCGAACCGGACGCAAGCTTCAGTTCGTCGACCAGTCCCTGTGCGAACAGGATCGGCGCGAGCAGGTTGACGTGGAATACGCTCATCCAGGTTTCGACCGGTGTCGTCAGCGAGTTCAACCGGCTGCCGTCGGCGGCCTTGGGCGAAATCCCGGCATTGTTGATCAGCGCGTGCAGCGGCCGGCCGTCGAGCCGCTCCTTGATCTCCGCGACAGCGCGCGGCAAGGCACGATGGTCGCTCAATTCGACCTGGACATGATTGTCCGTCCCCGAATCCGACGGGCATCGATCGCCATCGAACGGCTGCCGCGAACAGGTGATGATCCGCCAGCCGGCTTCGGAAAACAGCTTTCCCGTCGCATGGCCAATTCCCCGGGATGCGCCGGTCAGCACCAGCGTCTTTCGTTCGCCAGCCCGCGCCTGCGACTTGTCGCCGTGGAACGGACAGAGCGCGACATCGGACGCCGATGCGCCATCGCGGGCCAGTAGATCGAGCGTCACAAAAGCTCCTCACTGCGTCCAGACCGGACGCCTGGCGTTGCATGTGGAGCAACTTTGCAGGATTTGGGCCACGCCCCGCCGACCGATCGTTGCGATTTTCGCGTCCCGATGTCGGCTTCCCGACATGTTGGACGGTTTGCAACAGGAGTACGTGGGCTTTCGGACCCGATGCGGCAATCATCGCGCCCTCCCGGTTCCTGAATGTTGGTCGACGGTTGTGAGCTGATTTTCAATCGTTCCAAATGGCCCGGCTCTTGCTCTCTTCGTTTCAGACTCAAGCGCGTCCTGGCTTGCTACGCCTTGTCTGCAAACGTGGTTTCAAATGTCTCAGCCGAACAACCAACGACTTTTCGCCGTCATCCTCGGCACCAATGAGATCGCTTCTGCGATCGGCATCCAGCTCGTGCGCGCCGGCTATTGCGTGGCGCTGTCACATGATCCGGATCCGCCGGTGATCCGGCGCAAGATGGCGTTCCATGATGCCCTCTTCACGGATACCGCGCAGGTCGAAGACGTGGTTGCCGAGCGCGTCGATGACGGCATGCAGGTGCATCGGGCGTTGAGATCACCGCCACGGCTGTTCGTGACCTGGCTCGGCCTGCTCGATCTTCTGCCGGTCCGCCAGATCGATCTCCTGATCGATGCGAGGCTTCAGAAGCGCCGCATCACACCCGACCTCCGACGACTCGCCAGACTGACCATCGGACTGGGCCCCGGATTCTCTTCGAACTTCAATTGCGACGTTGCGGTGGAGACCCGTCCCGGCAACATCGGGCTTATCACCGACACGCGCTGGACCGATGCCGCCGACGGCGTTGCGAGTTCTCTCGGCGATGTCGGCGCCGAACGCTTCGTCTACTCCCCGCACCCCGGCCGCTGGCGGACGCCCGTGGAGATCGGCACGCGCGTCTACCGGGATCTCGTGTTGGGGCATCTTTCGGGCGTTCCGGTGGTCGCGCCCCGCGACGGAATTTTGCGCGGCATTGCCCGCGACGGCAGCGAAGTTCCGGCCGGCGTCAAGCTGCTGGAGGTCGACCCGCGCGGGCGCCATGCCCAGTGGACGGGAACCGACGATCGGGGGCGCGCAATCGCCAGCGCGACATCGGCAGCCATCAAGCTTTGCGCGGCCCGACGCTCGACACAGCGGAATCCGGCATGATCGTCTGTTCCTGCAATGTCATCAGCGATCACGACATCAGAGGCGTCGCGTCGGGCGACGACGAACTCTGCTCGACCGCGCAGGTCTACGGCTGCCTCGGATGCACCGTCAGATGCGGGCTGTGCTCGCATTCTGTGAAGCGAATTCTTGAGGAGCGGCCGGCCCGTGCCGCACGACATCCGACGACCTTGCAGCCATAGCCGTGGGACATCCGACCAAGAAAACGTCGCACGACTGATGCGGCTCCTTCGAACGAGACGTTCCCGGAGCGCAGCTGGTCACGCCACGTCGAACTTGACGCCTTGCGCCAGTGGGAGCGTGCGACCGTAATTGATGGTGTTGGTGACACGCCGCATATACGTTTTCCACGCGTCCGATCCGGACTCGCGTCCGCCGCCGGTCTCCTTCTCACCGCCGAAGGCGCCACCAATCTCCGCGCCGGATGGGCCGATATTGACGTTGGCAATGCCGCAGTCGGAGCCGCGGGCCGACAAGAAGGTTTCCGCTTCGCGCAGGTCGTTGGTGAAGATCGATGACGACAACCCTTGCGGAACGGCATTGTGCAGTTCAAGCACGGAATCGAAATCGCGATATTTCATCACGTAGAGGATAGGCGCAAAGGTCTCTTGCGCCACCGGCCCGGTCTGCGCCGCGATCTCGACCAGCGCCGGGCGGACATAGTAGGCGTCAGCCGCCCCCCCGATGGCAACCCGCTCGCCACCTTGGACCTGCCCTCCGGCAGCGGCCGCAGCCTTGAGCGCACTCCGCATCGCGCGATAGGCCGCGCCGTCGATCAGCGGACCAACCAGGTTACCGTCTTGCAGCGGAGAGCCAACGGTGACGGACGCGTAGGCCTGTTTCAGGCGCGGTATGAAGCTGTCATAGACGCTTTCGTGGACGAACAGGCGGCGCAATGTGGTGCAGCGCTGTCCCGCGGTTCCCATCGCGGCAAAGGCGACGCCACGCAGCGTGAGGTCGAGGTCGGCGGTCGGCGCAACGATCGCCGCGTTGTTGCCGCCGAGTTCGAGCAGCGCCCGGGCGAACCGGCCGGCAAGCCGCGGGCCGACCGCGCGTCCCATCGCCGTGGAGCCGGTGGCCGAGACCAGCGGCACCTTGGCATGGTCGACGAGCACCTCGCCGATCGCACGGCCGCCAAACAGCACTGCCGCAAGCCCCTGCGGCGCGCCTCCGCCGGCCTCATTGAAGCGTTTGAGCGCGCGCTCAAAGAGGGCGTGTGTCGCAAGCGCGGTCAGCGGCGTCTTCTCCGACGGCTTCCAGACCAGGCTGTTGCCGCACACCAGCGCCAAGGCTGCGTTCCAGGCCCATACGGCGACCGGAAAATTGAACGCAGAGATGATGCCGGTGACGCCAAGCGGATGCCAGCTTTCCATCATGCGATGCTCGCCGCGCTCGGTCGCGATCGTCAGGCCGTAGAGCTGCCGCGACAGGCCCACCGCGAAATCGCAGATATCGATCATTTCCTGAACCTCGCCGAGGCCTTCGGAAACGATCTTGCCGACCTCGATCGACACCAGTCGGCCCAAAGCCGCCTTGCTGGCGCGCAGTTCCTCGCCGAACAGTCGCACGAGCTCCCCTCGCTTGGGTGGCGGCACCAGCCGCCAGCCGAGATAGGCCGCGTGCGCCTGTTCGATCACGCCAGCGGCTTCGGTTGCGCCGATCTCCACGACGCGGCCGATGATCCCGCCGGTGATCGGCGTACGAACGACGATGGTGCCCTCGGTATAGTCGGAGCGCTTGACGCCGAGTTCGGCGAGAAGCCGGTCGACTTCGCCGGCAAGATCGGCATTGGCGGTAAGCGTCTGCGGTGCTGATTTGACGGACATAGCGGTTTTCCAAATGTTGCAGATGATCTTAGTTCCGTAGGTCGCGCGCGCGCCCATTCCGCAGGGCCGGAACGCAAGGCGCGCCCAGGAAAGCCATGGCGGTATCCATCTCGCGCAGGACCATACGCAGGACGGCTTCGGCGCCTGACTCTCCCCCGGCCGCAAGTCCCCACAGCGGCAAGCGACCGAGAAGCACGGCTTCCGCGCCCAGCGCCAGATATTTCAAGACGTCGGTGCCGCGCCGGACGCCGCTGTCGGCCAGAATCGTCAGACGGCCATTCACGGCGTCGGCAATCCCCGGAACGCAATCCGCCGGAGCCGGCAGACAGTCGAGATTGCGCCCGCCATGGACCGAGACCACGATGCCGTCGGCCCCGATCTCGACCGCCTTTTCGGCATCCTCCACCGTGAGCACGCCCTTGATGGTGAGCTTGCCTGGCCATATCTCGCGCAGCCGGCGCATGTCGTCCCAGTTCAGCCGAGGCTCGAGCCGGACCGCCTCGGCGACGTCAGCGCGGGTGATGGCGGTGCGAAATGCGTCCGGATAATGGCCGTAGGTCGGCATGCCCTCGCCCATGAGATAGCGCGCGAGAACTCCCAACAGCCAGCTCGGATGCAGTGCCACGTCGATCATGCTGCGCAGCTGCGGTTTGAGCGGAATGCCGAACCCGTTGCGTTCATTATACTCCCGATTGGGCGGGACGGGCGTATCGACCGTGACGACCAGGTTGTCGCAGCCGCAGGCGCTCGCACGCTCCAGGAGACGTGCGGTCAGGGCGCGGTCGCGCCAGACATAGAGCTGGAACCAGAGCAAGGCATCCGGCGCGCCGCGCCGGATTGCCTCCACCGTGGTCACCGATTGCGTCGAGATGCAGATGGGAATGCCGACGCGCGAGGCCGCGCGGGCCAGCTTCGTCTCCCCATCATGCGAAACAAGTCCGGCGAGCGCCGTCGGCGCGACAACGAGGGGCGCAGCGATCCTTTGGCCGAACAACACCGTATCGAGATCGCGCCGGTCGTGCCCCGTCAGCACCGCGGGCAACAAGGTAATGGCGTCAAGCGAGGCACGCAGGCGCGTCAATGCCGTTTCATCCTCGGAGCCGCGGTCGATATATTCGAACAGCCCGCGCGGGAGGAATCGTCGCGCGCGGCGGCGATAGTCGCTGCCATTGAGGAGCATCGGCATCGGCGTTTCAGGCCGCGTAGCGTTTGAACTTGGATTTCGAGATCGACGTCGCGGCGACGTGAACATGCTGAACCAGCTCGGCCTCGACACGCTCAATGGTCCAGCGCGTCGTGGGCACGGAAATATTGACGGCGGCGATGGCCCGCCCGTGCTCGTCGATGATCGGCGCCGCGACGGAAATATCGCCCATGACGCTCTGGTTGATCTGGATCGAATAGCCGCGCTTGGCGGCGAGACCGACCTGCTCCATGAGCTTACCGGGATCCGTAATCGTGTAAGGCGTGAGTGGCTCCAGTCGAGTACGCTTCAGGAGGTCCTGTTGCTCTGCTTCGGGAAGGGCCGCCAGGATGGCTATGCCGGAGGCTGTGAAGTAAGCCGGCAGCCGGCTTCCGATCACGAAATCGATATGGATCAGGTGCTGGCCGGGAAAACGCGCCACGAACACGACCTCGTGGCCATCGAGCTCATGCAGGTTGCAGGTCTCGCCAAGATTGCGGCTCATGTCGAGGAGATAGGGCGAGGCCTTGTCGATGAGCTCGTTGGCCTTGAGATAGCTGTGGGAGAACTGCAGCACTTTCGAGGTCAGCCCGTAGTCGCGCGTGCCCTCAATCCGCTTGAGATAGCCCAGCGATTCCAGCGTGTAGACCAGCCGCTGCGTCGCGCTGCGATCCAGATTGGCGGCCCGTGCGATATCGGCAAGCGTCATGAAGCGTCGCGGCCCATCGAAGGCATGCAGGACCTGGAACGCCTTCTCGGTCGAGCCGACGAACAGGGACGAGCGTCCTGGCTCTGCACGTTTGGCGACAGGCGTTGCAGCACGAGCTTTTGCCTCGCCCTTCGTCTTGCCGGCCTTCCGCGAGCCACCCTGGCCAGAACGTGCCATGTCGCCATCCCCCGTCATGCAACGTTCTCGGAAATCGCCAACTGCTTGCGGAGTTCAACGCGCAGATCGGATACCAGCGCCGGCGCCGGCTGGACCAGGGGTGCCAGCATGCGCGGTGCGTCGATGCCGATCATATCCATCACCGCCTTCATCGGCCCAGGATTGGTTTCGGCAAAGGCCATGTTCATGAGCGGGATCAGGCGACGATGCAGGCTCAATGCTTCCGCGGTGCGCCCGGCGATCGCCGTCTCGTAAATCTGCCGCCAGGCGCGCGGCAGCAGGCACGCGGTCACGATGATGCCGCCCCTCGCGCCGGCCGCCAAATGCAGCGGAAACAGGCTATCCTCGCCGCTCAGCACCGCAAAGCTCTCGTCGACGCCGGCGACCACCTGCAGGAAATGATACATGTCGAGATTGCAGGCCTTCATGCCGATGATGTTGGGGTGCCTGGAGAGCTCATGCAGGATCTTCGGTTCGATCGCGATCCGAGTGCGGTAGGGGATTTCGTAGATCAGGATGGGCACAGGCGAGGCATCGGCATAGCGCAGGAAATAGTCGCGAATGCCGGCCTGAGTCGGATTGGTGTAGTATGGCGTAAGGACCAGCAGGCCGTCCACGCCCTCCGCGGCGAATTCCCTGCCCGCCTGAAGCGCATCGTGAAAGCCGGTGTCCAGCACACCCGCGATCACCGGACCTCTGCCGTTCATGGCCTTTACCGAGAGGCCCGCCATCTTGATCCGCTCGGCTCGCGCCAGCGCGCCATATTCGCCGGTGCCGCCAAGCGGCACGACGCCCTCGATACCCTGCTTGTTGAGCCAGGCGAACAGCGCCGAAACGGCAGCGGCATCGACGGTGTCGTCGGACTTGACCGGGGTCGGAATGGCGGGGAACAGGCCGCGAAGGCGAGGAGCAGTCAGCATGTAAGAAAACCTCTATTTCGAGAGTGGAACGGCTACCGTGCGGCAGCGCGCCGACGCAGGCGTTCGGCCGTGAAGATCAGGAGCCCCATGAAGATGAACAGGCAGGTCGACACGGCCGCGATGACCGGCGAGACCTGTAGCGTCACCTCGTCCCAGAACTGCTTGGGCAGCGTGGCATTGAGGCCGCCGGTGGCGAACAGCGCGATCGTCAGCTCGTCAAACGAGGTCGCAAAGGCGAATAGAAACGACGACATCATGCCCGCGCCCAGGATCGGAAAGGTGACGTGACGCAGCGTTGCGAACGGCCGCGCGCCGAGGCTCGAGGCAGCATGATCGAGCCGCGTATCGTAGTTGCGCAGCACGGCCATCATGGTCATCACCACATAGGGCACCGCGACGACCGTGTGGCCGAGGATGAGACCGAAGGCGCTGCCGACCAGGCCGATATTCGCGAAGACGTAGAACAGGCCAACCGCGATGATCATGCGCGGCACGACGATCGGCGACAGGATGAAGGCGAGCCAGGCTCCCTTCCCCGGAATGTCGCTGCGCACCAGCAGGAACGCCGCCGGCGTGCCGATCAGCATGGCAAGGAGCCCCGTGCCGACGCCGACCATCAGCGAGCGCAGCATGGCCTGCGTCCACACCGGGGAGGCCAGCACGGTCTCGTACCAATGCAGCGTAAAGCCCTGCGGGGGCCAGTTCAGCCCGCCTTTGCCGAAGGACAGCGGGATCATCAGGACCGTGGGCAGGCTGATGATAAGAAGCATGGTCCAGACGAACGCCTGCAAGCCAAGCCCGGGCTGGTCCGGATTGCGGTCGCGGCGGCGCGACGGCAGCAGCGAGATGATGGCATCCGAGATCGTTCCGAGCACCGTCAGGAGCACGTCGCCGACCTTCGCGAGCGGTTCTGACAGACGCGACGGTTCGGGCTTGCGGGCCGCGGCGGAGCCCGTCATCGTCGACAGGCCGAGCAGCCGGTCATAGGCGGCAAAGACGATCAGCACGACGAACAGCAACAGCACGGAGATCGCGCCGGCAAAACCCCAGTTCATGGTCTGCTGGATCTGGTCGATGATGAGCTGCGTGATCATGGTGTCGCGCCGGCCGCCGAGTAGCGCCGGCACGATGAAGAATCCGATCGCGGTGACGAACACCATGATGCCGGCCGCCGCGACACCGGGCAGCGACAGAGGAAAGTAGATCTTCCAGAACGCCATGCCGGGGCGCGCCCCGAGTGTCGCCGCGGCACGCGGCAGGTTACGGTCGATGTTCTCCATCACCGAGAGCATGGTCAGCACGGCGAGCGGCAGCAAGGCATTGACCATGCCGACCAGGACGCTGCCGAAATTGTAGAGCAGGTTCGCCGGGCTCGAGATGATCCCGAGCGACAGCAGCAATTTGTTGATGACGCCGTTGCGTCCCAACAGCACGATCCAGGCAAAGGCGCGCACCAGAAAACTGGTCCAGAAAGACAACAGCACCCAGAACAGCAGCGTCGCCTTGCGCTCCTTGCCGACCACGGAGATCAGATAGGCGATGGGATAGCCGGTGACGACGCAGACCAATGTCGTGACCAGCGAGATCTTGAGCGTAATGAGGAGAACGTCGACATAGACTGAAGATGCGAAGAGCTGGCGATATTGCGCGAGCGTGAAGCCGCTGTCGTTGTGGATGCTGAGCAGCAGCAGCTGGCCGACCGGATAGACCAGAAACAGCACGAGCAGCAGCCCGAGCGGGCCGCCCATTGCGACCCAGCTCCAGATCCGGCCTTGCGACAGCGCGCGCTGCTTTGCGCCCATGGCCTCAACGCCCTCCATCATCGCGGATCGCGACCGCATCCGCCGGATTCCAGGCGAGCGAAACCAGCTGCCCGATCTCGTGGGGCGCTGAGCCGGAGCGGGTCGGGTAGGCAGCGACGAGCTGCGGCAGGCCTGCCACCTCCGGCGCGATGTAGAGCCGCGTCAGGCTGCCGCTGATCATCACGTCAACCAGCCGGCCGGTGAGCCCACCTGCTCCGGCGGTCGCGACTTGCAGATTCTGCGGCCGGACCATGACCTTGATGGGCTCGCCGGCGGCAAACTGCGCTCCGTTGCCGACCGCACGCGACGGCGCGGCTTGAGCCGCCAGCGCGATGTCGAGGCCGTGCGCGTCGACATCGCGTACCGTGGCGCTGAGCAAATTGGACTCGCCGAGGAAGTCCGCGACGAACACGGAGCGCGGGCGAAAGTAGAGATCCTCCGGCGTACCGAGCTGCTCGATCGCACCCGCATTCATCAGGCAAATGCGATCCGACATCGTCATCGCCTCTTCCTGGTCGTGGGTGACGTAAATGATGGTGGTACGCAGCTCGCGATGGATGCGCTTGATCTCGAGCTGCATCTGGTCGCGCAGCTTCTTGTCGAGCGCGCCGAGCGGCTCGTCCATCAGGATGATCGCTGGCCGGTAGACGATGCAGCGCGCCAGCGCAATGCGCTGCTGCTGGCCGCCCGAAAGCTCGCGCGGAAAGCGCTTTGCGACGTGCGGCAGCCGTACGGTCTCCAGCGCTTCCATCGTGCGCCGGCGCGCCTCCGCTTCGCTCACTTTCCGCATCTTCAGGGGAAAGGCGATGTTGTCCTCGACCGTCATGTGAGGAAACAGCGCGTAGTTCTGGAACACCACGCCGATGTCACGCGCATAGGCGGGGCTGTGCGTCACATCAGCATCGTCGACGAGGATCTGGCCCTCATCGGGATGGGCGAGTCCGGCGATCAGGCTAAGCAGCGTCGTCTTGCCCGAGCCGGAAGGGCCCAGCAGCGTGAGAAATTCGCCCTTGGCGACGTCGAGACTGGTCGGTGCCAGCGCGACGAAGTCGCCATAGCGCTTGGAAAGTCCCAGGATGCGCAGGCTCGACGAGACCATGGGCTGCTCCGGTCGGGCAAGACGGTTCAGGACAGGACCCAGCTGTTGAAGCGCTCGATCACGGCGGCTTGATTGTCGAGCCAGAATTTCGCATCGATCTTCAGGCCGGCCTTGATGTTGTCCGGATAGGTCGGACAGTTCTTGGCGAGCTCCGGCTTGACGTAGTTGAAGGCCTCGGGTTGCGTCAGCCCGGCCGGGAAGTACTCGGTGAGCGCGGCCTGGCGCTTCGGATCGGAGGCGAACTTGATGAACTCGCGACAGGCATCGGCATTCGGTGTACCGGCGAGGATCGACCAATTGTCGCCGCCCCAGATGCCCTGGTTCCAGACGATCTCGACGGGTGCGCCGGCGGCTTGCGCAGCCTGCGGACGGGACACCCAGGTCGGCAATAAATCGATCTCACCCGAGGTCAGCATCTGCTCGACCTGCGCACCGCTCGTCCACCATACCGCGACCGACGGCTTGATCTTGTCGAGCGAGGCAAAGGCCTTATCGAGGTCGCAAGGGTAGACCTGAGCGGTCGGCGTGCCTGCCCCCATCAGCGCCTCCTCGATCGTGTCGAAGGGGTGCTTGCGCACGGCGCGGCGGCCGGGAAACTCGTTCACATTCCAGAAGTCGGCCCAGGACTGCGGCGCCTTGCGGCCTTTGAAGGCGTCGGTGCGATAGGCAAGCACCGTGGTGTAGACGTTGGTGCCGACGCCATAGGGCGACATGAACTCGGTCGGAATCGACTTGACGACCGGCTCGGCTTCGAGGCCGTGCTTCTCGAGATAGGGTTTGCTGCCCGTGGTGAGCAGCAGGATCGCGGGCCAGCTGATCTTGGCCATGTCCCAGGTGTAGTTCTTGGTGTCGACCATGGTCTTGATCTGGGCGACCGGCTCGGCATTGGCCTGCACGCCGACGACCTCGATTCCCGTCGCCTCGGTGAAGGGACGGTAGAACACCGCGCCATAGGCTTTGGTGTAGATGCCTCCATCGTCGCGCACCACGATTCGCTTGCCCGCAGCGCGGGTTGGAGACCAGACGGCGGGCGCGGCGAGTGCGACGGCACCGGCTCCGGCACCGAGCAGAAGGCGACGGCGGGAGGTGATGATCTTCGGAAGATGGCTCATGTCAGTCCCCTCTTTGCGATGGTGCGATAGATGGCGAGGCACTTGGTGATGGCGGCGGCAGGACGCGGCCGGGATTAAACAGGCCCTTTGGGTCGAAAGCCTGCTTCACGGCGCGCATCAAAGCGAGCTCGGCGTGCGCCTTGTAGCGGCTCATCTCGCCGGTCAGCGTCCGGCCGACGCCGTGTTCTGCGCTGAAGGTGCCGCGCAGCGAGCTTGCGGCGTCGTTCATGGCGCGGCGGATGCGCTGTGCGAGCGCGTCGCGATCCGGCATGGCGTCCCATTGCGCAAAGCTGAAAAACGGAATGAAGTGGACGTTGCCGTCGCCGAGATGGCCGACGATCACGAACCGAACATCCGCCACGATGGCGCGTACCGAGGCCATCGCCCGGTCGATAAACGCTGGCACCGCCGAGACCGGCACCGCGCAATCCGACGTGAGGCCAACGCCGGCCTTCTTGTTGGCCTCGGACACGCTATGCCGCACCAGCCACATCGCCTTGCGCTGCGCCTCGCTCGAGGCAACGACGCCGTCACGGATCATGCCGGCTTCGAGCGCCTGCTCGAGCACGCCTTGCATGGCCGCAGCCAACGCGCCGGCATCGCCGGTGTCGGAGAGTTCGACCAGCACATGCCAGGTATCGATCTCGGCGAGCGGACAGCGACGGCCCGGAACCTGCTCGAGCACGAGCCGAACCTGCTCCGCGTTCATCATCTCGAAGGCGGAGAGGCGCGAATTCCACGTCGCCTGAAACAGGCCGAGCACGTCGAGCGCCCGCTGCGGATTCTCGACCGCGAGCCACGCGACGGCTTCTGCCGTCGGTAGCGGATGCAGCTTAAGCACCGCCCCGGTGATGATGCCGAGCGTGCCTTCCGAGCCGATGAAAAGATGCTTGAGGTCGTAGCCGGTATTGTTCTTGCGCAGAGCGTAGAGCCCGTCCCAGACCGAGCCATCCGGCAGCACGACTTCAAGTCCGAGCACGTTCTCGCGCGTGTTGCCGTAGCGCAGCACGCCCGTGCCCCCGGCATTGGTCGCGATGTTGCCGCCGATCTGGCAGGAGCCCTCAGCGCCGAGGCTGACGGGATAGAGCCGCCCCTCGGCCGCCGCGGCTTCCTGAATGGTCGCGAGGACGCAGCCGGCATCAACAACCATGGTATTGTTGGCTGGATCGATCGCGCGGATCCTTCGCATGCGCGTCAACAGCACGATGACCGGACGCTCGCCTTGATCGGAGGGCGTCGCGCCGCCGCACAGGCTGGTGTTGCCGCCCTGCGGCAGCACCGGTACGCCGCTCTCGACACAGAGGCGAACGACTGCGGCGACCTGCTGGGTTGTCGAGGGCAGCACTGCGCAAAGCGCCGGCGCCCGATAGCGGCCGCGCCAATCCTCGGTGAATGCGGCAAGATCCTCATCGCGCATCAGCACGGCCGTGTCGCCCAGCAACCGCTTGAGCGCCTCGATCAGAGCCATCGAACCTGCCTCCCGGGAGGGCCGACAGTGGCCCGGGTCGCGGACTACAATAATCGCAATGCAATTACTTCAATTGCATTATAGTGACTATGAATTTCGCGAGACGGCGAGTCAAGCAAGTCCTGCGGAACGAACAGAGAGAGGGAGAGACGCGTCGCTCTTCGAGCAAATGGCAAAGCTCTGGTCTTTTGGCTTCAATTGCGCGTCGCATCCGATGCGAAGCGGCGATCCTGTTCGCATGTTCGAGGAAGGACCAGCGCTGGCTCGACCACGAACCGGGGCTGAAGGGGCAAGGCTGTTTGCCTATCTCGCGGCCTGAAGGACGCGGCACCAGAAGACGACGGCAAGTTGAGCCAAGTCAACGCGAGCAAGGCGGCTCTCGCAGATCATCCAATCCGAGCAGCCAAGGGAGACCGTCATGTCAGAGCAGAGCAGCGTCCATTTTTACCTGAATTGGGCCAAGGAACGCATCGACGAAATGGATGCCGCCCTTGCTTCGTTCGGGGTCAAGGCCGGCGAAGCCAAGGCCGAGTCCCAGGTCAAGGCTCAGCAGATCATCACCGAACTGACGAAGCGCCGGGATGAATTCCGGGCGCAGTTCAAGACGCAGGCCGAGGCCGGCGAAGCGGCCTGGGCACACAGCAGGACAGAACTCGAGAAGCAATGGAACGGGTTCGAGGCGCAAATGAAGACTTACTTCGAAAGCGCCGGTAAGCAGATCGAGCAGCAGCAAACGACCTTCAAGGACATCGCCGCCGCACAAGCCAAAGCCTGGCGCGAGGCGGCCGACAAGTTCCGTGAGGCGGCGGGCAAGGTTGCCGCAGCACATGCCGGGGATTTCGAAGCCGCGCTCAAGCAGATGAAATCCGATGCATCAGAGGCGGAAGCACGCCTGCAGACTCTGAAGCAAGCCGGCAGCGAGTCATGGTCCGTCCTCAGCGCAGCGCTCGCGGAAGCCCGCAAATCGTTCGATCAAGCCAATCAGGCGGCCTGGAATGCGCTGAAGGGCTCCGGTTCGAAGAGCTGAACACCGCCGTTGTCCTCAGTTGAGGTCCGGAGAGAACCATCCAACTCTCCCGACCTCTCAGGTCCTTTGACGTCGGGAGCACGCGTCCGCGAGCATTCACGGCGATCGCGCTCCATCTCCGCAGCCATTGGCCCCGCTACGACGCCAGGAAAGCATCGATGCGCCTGCACGCCTCACCCTCCCCCGAGAGGTCGGCAGCAATCCGCTCATAGAGACCGGCCGCCCCCTTGTAGATCAGCGCCTCCGGGAACTCCCCGCCGATGAACTCCGAGATCGCGTGCATCTCCTCGACCCAGCGATAGGCTTTCGGGTACATGTCCGGCAGCGTCTTGGCGAAGCGGGCCAACAGTTGCGGCTGGCTCGCCGCCAGTTCAGCCTTCAGCGCAGAGCCTGCTCCCGCACGTTCGGCAGCCAACACCATCGCGGTCGCGATCGCCACCAAGCCCTTGGTAATGCCCGCATAGGACAGCTTCAATGCCGAGGCTGCACCAATGGGACCGTCGACGATGTGGACGTCGAGACCATACTTGGCCAATTCCTTGAGTTCCGGCGCCGCATTGCCCGAAAAATAGAAGGCGGGTCCCTGATCATCGCCTTTCGGCGGAAAGCCGATGATTGCGCCGTCAACGAGGCGCGCGCCGGCGCGCCGGAACAGACGGTCGATGCCTGTCATCGTCGAGACGCCGACGGCGTTGCAATCGACGAAAAGCGGCGCATGGGCGGCGCGCCCAAGTCTCACGGCGAAGCGCTCGGCAAGCGCGTTCGCCTCGCTCGGCGGCACGATCGAGAAGATCACGCCGGCTTCGTCCACCAGGCGCTGATCCTCGGCATGCTGCATGCCCGCCGCTTCCGCCCGTGCCCTGCTCTTGGAGCCGCGGCCCTCGAGGGACGTGAGGACCTTCACGCCCTGCCGGTTCAGGCGTGCCGCGATGGCGCTTCCCATTGCACCAGGTGCGATGATCGCAATTGTCGGTGTCATGCGTGCTCTCCCTTCGTGACTGGACTCAGCGCCAGGCGATCGCCTGGACGACAATGGAAATGCTGACGGCCGATAGCGTCGTCGCCAGCGCGAACGAGCGCGCGGCGTCCTCGGCGTGGCGGCCAAAATGCGACGCCATGACATAGACGTTGATGCCGGGTGGCAGCGCCGCGGTCATCGTTGCGATCAGGATCTGCTCCCGGGGCAAACCCATCGCCTGCGCAATGGACCAGATCAGCAGCGGGTGAATGACGAGCTTGAGCACGACGGAGGCGACCGGCGCCGCGAAATTGGTCGGCAGCGGCACGCGCGCCACGGTCGCACCCAGTGCGATCAACGACAATGCCGGCGCTGCGGCCGCCAGCATGCCGATGACGTGATCGATCGGCTCCGGAACAGCGAGCCCGGTTCGGCGCCAGACGAGGCCGGCGGCCAGAGCAACGGTCATCGGGTTGCTGATCGCGGAGATCAGCGCGTTCGAGCCTCCCCTTGCGCTGTTGCCGAATGCCAGCAACAGCGTCGCGAGCGGAATCAAGACGAGCGTGTGAATGGCGATGATCTGGCTCAGCAGCGCGACGCCCTGATTCCCAAGCAAGGCCTGGGCAATCGGAACGCCGATCAGCGAGGAGTTCGAATAGATCACGCCCATCCCGAACACGACGCATTCGGCCAGACTCAAACCGAGCGCGAGACGCCCGTAAATGAAGGCGACGACGAGCAGTGCCGCACAGCCGAGCAGGTAGATCAACGCGATCTCGCCGTCGCCGGCCGCCTGCGCGCCTTCCGCAAGTGATCGAAAGAGAAGCGCCGGAATTGCGAAGCAGGCAACCAGCTTGAGAAGCCCGCCATTGGCCTCGGCCGTGATCAGCCCGCTCCGGGCGGCGGCAAAGCCCAGAGCGAGCAGCGCGAAGATCGGCACGAGGAGGGTCAAGGTCATCATGATTCTCAGCGGATTTGCATTGTCGGAATTGCGCCGGCCCGGCCCGGCGCAATGCTGATCATGCGGCTGCTCGCAGCAACGGTGCCCGCCGCTCGGTGATATCGGAGGGATCGGTCTGCACCGTGACGCCGTGACGATCCAGCATGTCGGCCGCCACCGTGCACAGCTCGACATTGGTGGTTGGCCTGATC
Source organism: Bradyrhizobium sp. BR 10289 (assembly GCF_019455385.1). GTDB lineage: Bacteria > Pseudomonadota > Alphaproteobacteria > Rhizobiales > Xanthobacteraceae > Bradyrhizobium. The sequence goes on along the minus strand of NZ_JACOFR010000006.1, from coordinate 281,899 downwards.
TTGCCGTCGCCGTCGAGCAGGAACGGCGTATCTTCCATGCCGACACGCACCACATCCACTTCGCTGTCGTCCTGCGCGGCATAGCCGATCACCCTGCGTACGGCGTCGAGCGGATGGCCCGCCAACGGCCCCACATCCATCACCCGAACCTCGCGCGCGGCGTGATGCGGCAGGATTGCAGCTCCCACCGTGATCGATACCTTGCGCTTGCGCGCCCCCTCCGGGGTATCGCGCTCGAGCGATTTGGCCATGGAGACGACGGAACGGAATTCATCGTAGGTTTCCGGGAACGGCAGCTTCGGCGAGAAACCGAAGAGCAGGGTGACGTTGAGCTGGTCGGCTCCGGCCAGCCTGATGTCGTGTCGCGCGATCGCCATCCGCGACATCGCGTAGCTGCGCATGGTCTGGACCCATTCGATCTCGTCGAGCAGATGCAGCCGCCGGCGTGCCGCGACCGCTTGTCCGTAGGCGGTCAGCTGGACCGCGGGCGACGATCGACCGTAATTGTTGCCGTTCGCCGTGGAGTTGGTGTTCATCTTGACCTCCTCTTGACGGGTGGAGGGCTGATAGCGCTCGACCTCGCGCAGGAAAAGATCGCTGTCGACGAGCTCACGGGTCAACGGACCGATGCGATCTTCGAGGTCACAGACGATCTGAAGCTCGATGGCGGCCTGCATCGTGATGAAATGTGCGCCCCCCGCGCTCAGCGACAGACTCGCATGGCTGACCCGCTCCCACTCGCCATGCGCACTGATCCGCTGGATCACCTCCCGGCCGTTCCGACTGGCGCCGAAGCTGATCACCATGTCGGGCGACAGGCGCTGTACCAGCAGGCTGACCCTGCGATAGACGTCGTTGTCCGTGGTCTGCTCGCGGGTCAGCGGATTGCGGCCATGATAGTGATAATAGCGGCAACCGAGACTGGTCAGCGCCTCCACCTCGTGCGCGATCTCCTCCTCGGTGATGGCGATGTCGACGCCGGTGCAGATGCGGTCGAGCACGGCGTCACCGGACGGATGATGATTCAGAGGTGTATATTTCGCACCGGTCGAGCAGCATCCAAGTATCAAGGTCTTCGGCATTCTCGTCCTCTTGCTTGTTGGAAAGGGATTCTGGTCGTTGCTTGGTCCGGCTTCCGGCAAAGGGGTGGCGCGTCCGGCGCAGGGATATGCGCCGGCCAGGTGCTTGATCCGTCTTGGAGGTGCGTTACTTCAGGCTTTCCAGGTAGCTCACGACGTCCTTGCTCTCCTCGGGCGTGGCGAGCCCCCCGAAAGGCATGCGATTGCCGGGAACGACATCCTGCGGATCCGACAGGTATCGCGCCAGCGTCTCTTCGCTCCACACGATCCCGCTACGCTGCATCGCGCGTGAGTAGCGGAAATTCTGCACTTGGCCGGCCTTGCGACCAACAATGCCATGAAGGGACGGACCTTGTTCGGTGCCGTCGCCGGTCGCGCCATGGCAGGCTGCGCATTGTTCGAACAGCGCTTTGCCGGCGACGATATCGGCCACGGCGATCGGCGCGTTGGCCGTCGCTGCGAACAGCAGCGCGGTAAGACTCAGTCCGCGCATCGAGAGTGTCGTCACAGTTGCACCATTGGCGAAGGTGATTTCAGATAGGTCTTGACCAGCGCGTCCGCGCACCAATAGGCCGTCGCCGCCGCGGCTGCAGTCGGATTGTAGCCGGCGTTCTGCGGAAAGACCGATGATCCCAGCACGAACAGATTGTGCGCGTCCCAGCTCTGCAGATAGCGGTTCACCACGCTGTCCACGGGCGTGCGCCCCATGATCGTGCCGCCGGTGTTGTGGCTGGATTGGTAGGAGACGACGTTGAAATCGCCCTTGCGCGGCTGCGGCGCGACGATGGTCGCATTCATTGCGCGACCGATGTCCGCAGCCTTGCCGAGCAGATAATCGGCCATCGCGCGATCGTTCTGCGTGAAATTGAACGTCATCCGCAGCAGCGGCTGACCGAACATGTCGCGATAGGTCGGATCGAGATCGATCGAGTTAGTGCGCGATGCGTAGTTCATGCCCTCGCACAGCACCATCGCGGTCTTGCGGTACCATTTCGCGGTTTCCCGCTTCCAGGCCGCGCCCCATGCGGCCGTTCCGGGTGGCGTTGGGCGGAACGAAATCGGTCGGCCATTGGTGCTGTTCAACGAGATGTAACCGCCGCCGAGGAAGCCGAGATCGGCGTGATCGAAATTGTCGCCGTTGAAGTCGTCCACCACCATGCCAAGACCGCCGGCGCCCATGAACGGGTTCAGTTCCTCGTCCTTGAAGAACAGCTGCACCGTCGGCTGGATCTGGTAGCAATAGTTCTTGCCGACCACGCCGGTGCCCGCGCGGGGATCGTATGGCTGGCCGATCCCCGACAGCAGCATCAGGCGGGTGTTGCCGAACACCCAGGCCGAGAGAACGACGATCTCCGCCGGCTGGTCGTAGGTCTCGCCCGAGCGCAACGATGTAGCGCACGCCCGTCGCGCGTCGCGACTGCGCATCGTAGAGCACCCGTGTCGCATAGGCATTGGTCACCTTGCGAAAGCCGGACGCCTTGCCCAGCGCAGGTGCGAGCGTGCTCAGTGGCGTGGCTTTGGCGTTCGCTTCACATCCGAAGCGATCGCAATGGCCGCAGTACTGGCAGGACCCGAGCTGGGCCCCTTCCGGGTTGCGATAGGGTGCGCTGGAGTTGGAGGCCGGTGCCGGAAACGGATGCAAACCGAGCTCGGTCGCCGCGCGCCGGAACAGCTCATTGGCGTGCGACGATACCAGCGGCGCATTCGGATATTCGCCGCTGCGGGGCCCTTCGAAGGGATTGCCGCCCGCCTGAATCCGGCCCCCGATATTGCCGGCCTTGCCCGATACGCCGCAGACGGCTTCGAACCGCGCATAATGCGGCTCCAGCTCGTCATAGGTGACGCCCCAGTCCTGGATCGTCATGTCGTCGGGAATGCGCGCATGACCGTAGCGCTCGGTGAGATGCGTTCTGAGATTGTGGTCGGAGGGAAGGAAGCGGAACGTATTGCCGTTCCAGTGCGTGCCCATGCCGCCGACACCGTCGCCGGACAGGAAGGCGCCGAACCGCCGCACCGGCCTCGCCTCGTCGTCGAGGCGGTGGCGAAGCGTGACCGTCTCCATCTTCGGGTCCTGCATCAATTCCTGGCGAACCGAGTAGCGCAGCTCGTCGCGGATCGCCGGCAATGCGAAGTCAGCAGCAGGGTCACGATCCGGCCCCCGCTCCAGGGCCACCACGTCGAGGCCGGCACGGGTGAGCTCGCGCGCCATGATCGCGCCCGTCCATCCGAGGCCGACAATCACGGCATCCGTCGCCTTCAAGACCTTTGCCATGACGCGCTCCTGTTCACCAATCGATCAGAGGAAATCTGCAATCGATTTAGGTTCGGCCTCATAGCGCCGTCCCCGATGATCCCTAATTGCCTTCGCATAGGTCGCGGGCAGCCCCGGATAGCCGATCATCCGCCACGATGCCTTGCCGCGGTTGCCGCCATAGATCGGATCCGAGAAGAAGCCCTCCATTGAGAGCTGGAGCAACGCGGCAAAGAACGCGCGTGCATCGATGCGCGGAAGGGCGACCTTGCCGCCTTCGACCTCCAGAAGCAGCGCCTCCAGCGCAGGCTTGGAAAGCTTGCTGACCTGGCGGCCGCGCTGCGCCACCGCCCATGCGTCGAGTTCGGCAATCCCGAGCCGGATGAACGCCAGCGGCGCGAGCGGCGACTGCGACCCGAACTGCGGCTGTCCACTGCTCGGCTGGAATGGCCCCTCCTGATAAAGCCGCGCCCCCGCGCCGTAGGCGCCAGCGAGCTGCCGATCGATGAAGGCGACGACGCCGCATTCAGAACCTGACGGCGACAGGTCATCGGCCGGAATGAAGGCATCGATGACAGCCACCAGGAATTCCGCCTCGCTTGGCGTCAGCACATAAAGCGGCTCTGCCGTGGCATCGGAGGTCGCGGCGGGATTGACCTTCGTGGCCGCCTCCGCCGCCGGCGCGGCAGCCGCTTCGCCGCGTGTGAGCGCAAGAACACCACCTGATGCGATGAAGCCGCGTCGGTCGAGCATCGCGTCAGCCCCTTTGCTGCGATTGCGATGGTCGAATTATTGCGGCGCAAAATGCTTTGTCCAATTCCGAAGACGAATTCGACCATGACAACTTCGCATCATGCCGATATTCGCTCATATCAGCGGCACGCGGTGGTGCAATCTGCCACGATAACAAGCATGCGTTGAGCCATGGACGACGCGCGAACGCCGCTGTCGCCTGCCGACGACAACAAAACGTTAACCAATCGTTCGATGGAGATGCGGGATTAGCCTTGCCGCCTTACTGCCGAAGCATCTGCGCATCCTCGGCGTGGATCGGCGTGGCGATTTCGGGAAGAGCAACGGGCGACAGCAGAGCTTCCAGGCCCTCGGTATTCAACCGCGTCCAGAGTTCTTCGGCCTTCTTGCCGAGCCGCTGCGCGGGGCGATAAAGCCTGACGTCGAGCTCGATCGCCAGGCGCGGATCTCCGGTTCGCACCAGCTTGCCCCGAATGATGTCGTTGTGCGTGGTCGTCAAGGGCAGCCAGGCGACGCCCAATCCCGCAAGCGCCATCGTCCTCAGACCATCCGCCAGTGAGTTGTCGTAGAGGCTATGGAGCTGCACCAGGTCCGGCCTGCGCGCGACGAGATCCTCGACGGCCCAGCCGAGCGAGCATTCCGGGCTATACGCAAGATAGGATGTGGAGAGCCGCGGATTGAGGTCGAGCCGGTGCAGCGGCTTGCCGTCGGCCGCAGGCGCCGAGAGAGGAATGAGCCGCTCCTTGCCGATCGAAATCGATGCGCAACCCTCGATGCTCAGAGGCCTTCCCGCACCGCGCAGGATCGCTCCTTCCGCATCGACGAGACACACGACAAAATCGACTCCTCCGTCCTCGAACAGGCTGGCACAACCCGGCAGATTGTCCGACGTGACGGACAGGCGGGTGGAGCCGAGCTTCGCCTGGATCGCCAACAGCCAGCGCGGAAAGAACGTCACCGACAGGATATGGGGGGCGGCGAATCGAATGCTTCGCAAGCGTTCATTCTGGTCTTCACGAATGGTACGGCGAACGCCGTTCAGGCGCCCGAGCGCTTCGTTGGCGACATCGAGCAGCTTGTGGCCAGCCTCGGTGAGCTCAAGGGGGGCGTGGCGACGGTCGATCAGGGCTGCGCCGGCCCAGTTCTCCAGCGACTGGATGCGGCGGCTGAGGCCGGATTGCGTGACGTTGCGCAGTTCGGAAGCCTTGGTGATGTTGCGCGTCTCGGCGACCACGATGAAGTCTTCGAGCCAGCGTATATCGAGCATCGCACCCTCCAGCCGAGGCAGCCGCTGACCGCCTCGTTGTGATCATGATCATGACACGTCACACGTGCAGCGCATCATGCGAATTTCGCATCACAGGCCGAGCGATCGGCATTGGCCGAGCCGCTTTGCCACGGTTAATCTTCCCTTGATCCCGGCGCTGCCGATTTCGACCGAGCCGGGTGTTGACCTCATCTGGGACATCTCTTGGGACTTCCCGATCGCCCGCCGGCTGTGCTGCCGCCGCGGCGAGCGGTGACGTGCGGCCATCATTCTTGAGGAGACCTCCATGCAAGGGCGAAGCTTTTGGTGTTACTCGATTGCCGGCCTGTGGGGCGCGATCGCCCTGGCGGCTCAGGCCCACGCGGCCGGTCCTGGCGACAGTCCGATCCTGAAACGGATCGCCGCGCGCAATGCAATCACCATCGGGCATCGCGAAGCGTCCGCTCCCTACTCGTTCATCGACCGCGACCAGAAAGTCGAAGGCTATTCCATCGATCTCTGCATGAAGGTGGTCGAGGCCGTGAAGGCCCGGCTCGAGATGCCGAGCCTCGAGGTCAAATATGTGCCGATCAACACCACCAATCGCATTGCGCTGGTCGCCAACGGCACCATCGACCTGGAATGCGGGACGACCACCAACACGCTGTCGCGGCAGGAGCAGGTGGAATTCTCACCGATCTTCTACATCACGGGCACGCAGGTCCTGGTCAAGAGCGACAACGGCGCCAGGGAGGTCGAAGACCTCAAGGGCAAGCGGGTTGCCGTGCTTCAGGGATCGAGCAACGAGCAGTCGCTGCGGATGCTGAACGATACCGAGAAGCTCGGCATCGAGCTCGTCTATGCCAAGGATCTCGGCGAAGGCGCGCTGCTTGTGGCCAGCGGCCGGGTGGACGGCTTTGCGGCCGATGGTGGTCAGATCAAGGTCTACGCCGCAACCAAGGCACAGCCGAAGGGAACGCTCAAGGTGATCGGGCGCCTGCTCACTTACGATCCCTATTCGGCCATGATGCAGCGCGGGGACCTGGAATTCGCCCTGCTCGTGAAGCGCGCCTTCGCCGATACGTTCCGCTCGCCCGAGGCCGAGAAGCTCTACGCGAAATGGTTCGGCCCGCTCGGCATCGAGATCGAACCCGAGCTCAAGACCGCCTTCGCGATCCAGGCTCTGCCGCAATGACCTATCGCTGGGACTGGAGCGTGCTGGTCTCGGAGCCCTATCTTGGGTGGCTGCTGGCAGGATTGGGATGGACCCTGCTGGTCGCGGGCGCGGCCTGGGTGCTAGCCCTCGCCGTCGGGGTGACGATCGGTGTGCTCCGGACTTTGCCCAACCGTGCTGCGCGAACGTTCGGCACGGCCTATGTCGAAACCTTCCGCAACATCCCGCTGCTGCTGCAATTGTTCGTCTGGTATTTCGTGCTCCCGGAACTGCTGCCGGCTCCGATCGGCAACTGGATCAAGCGCGACCTGCCGCTGCCGGAATACTGGACCGCCGTCATCGGCCTCGGCCTGTTCACGGCGGCGCGCGTTGCCGAGCAGACTCGTGCCGGCATCCAGGCGATCGGGCGCGGCCAGGCGATGGCTGCGGCGGCCAGCGGCCTGACCCTTACGCAGAGCTATCGTTACATCCTGCTGCCCATCGCTGCGCGGAACGTCCTGCCGCCGCTGACATCCGAATTTCTCAACGTGGTCAAGAATTCCTCGCTCGCGCTGACGATCGGCCTGCTCGAGCTCACCGGCCAGAGCCGCCAGATCGAAAGCGCGACGTTTCATGGCATCGAAGCGTTCACTGCCGCGACCCTGACCTATGTCGTCCTGACGACGGTGGTGATCGTCGCGCTGCGTGCCATCGAACGGCTGGTCGCGATTCCCGGTTTGATGGCGCGGGCCTGATCCATGAGCGATTTCGATCCCGATCTCCTCAGCGCCGTGGCGCCGTTTCTCTGGGACGGCCTGCTGACGAGCTTCGGCCTGTTGCTGCTCGCGATGGCCGGCGGCGGTCTGCTCGGCACCCTCCTCGCCGTGATGCGCATCGCCGGACCACGACCGATCGCAGCCCTTGCGGCCGGCTACGTCAACGGGCTGCGCTCCGTGCCGCTGATCATGGTGATCTTCTGGTTCTATCTCCTGGTGCCGCTCGTGATCGGCCGTCCGATCGGCGCTTTCACATCGGCGCTGGTTGCTTTCGTCATTTTCGAGGCCGCCTATTATGCCGAGATCATACGCGCCGGCATCCAAAGCGTACCGAAGCAGCAGCTCGCGGCCGCCCTCGCATCCGGGCTAGGCCCACTGCAAGCCTATCGCTTCGTGATCCTGCCGCAGGCGGTCCGGAAGATGCTGCCGATCCTGTTGTCGCAGAGCATCGCGTTGTTTCAGGACACCTCGCTGGTCTATGTCGTCGGCCTGCATGACTTCATGACGGCGGTCTCCGTGACGGCGAACCGGGAAGGACATCTGGTCGAATTTTATCTGTTCGCCGTCGTCATCTACTTCACGCTCTGCTTCGCCGCATCCCAATCGATCCAGTTCCTCAACAGGCAGCCGGTAAGTCCATGACCATCTCCGCCGTCCGTAAGGCGTCCCCGATCGCACCCGCATCTGTCGAGCAGCCCGTGACCATCGAGATTACCGGGATTTCGAAGAGCTATGGCGCGCTGGAGGTCCTGAACGATTGCTCCATGAGCATTCGGAAAGGCGAAGCCGTCGTCGTCTGCGGACCGTCGGGGTCGGGCAAGTCAACTCTGCTGAAATGCGTCAACGGTCTCGAGACGTTCCAGAGCGGGTCGATCGTGGTCGATGGCGTGTCCGTCGGCGACCGCAACACGGACCTCACCCGCCTCCGAAGCCGGATCGGCATGGTCTTCCAGCACTTCGAGCTCTATCCGCATTTATCGGTGCTCGAGAACATCACGCTGGCTCAGGTCAAGGTGCTGCGCCGGTCCAAGGCCGAAGCCAGTGAAAAGGGCATGGCGCTGCTTCGCCGTGTCGGCCTGGGCGACAAGGCCGGTTGCCATCCGGCCCAGCTCTCGGGCGGCCAGCAGCAGCGGGTCGCCATCGCGCGTGCACTGGCTATGGATCCGATCGCGATGTTGTTCGACGAACCGACATCGGCGCTCGACCCCGAAATGATCAAGGATGTGCTCGACGTCATGACAGAGCTCGCGGGCGACGGCATGACGATGATGGTCGTGACCCACGAGATGGGGTTTGCGCACCATGTTGCCGATCGCGTCGTGTTCATGGACGGCGGACGCATCCTCGAGGATGCTCCGAGCTCCGTCTTCTTCGCACAGCCCTCGACCGAGCGCGCACGCATTTTCCTCTCCAAGATATTGCGCCAATGAGATTTCCCATCATGATCCGAAGACGCACGCGGCGGTTCTACCTCGCAACAGGCGCCGGAGGCGTCTGCGCGGAGACCATGCTCGAACAATAATCCGGAGCCGGTGACGATTTCGATCTCATCACTCCGGCGGCGGTCGCAAATGACTCGCCGGAACGACCCTAAGGAGAGAAACGACCATGCGTATCGCCCCTTCCCGCGACCATTTCGACGCAGCCGCGTTTCGCGCCGACACGCCCGGCACTGCAACGGTTGTTCATCTGAACGCCGCAGGCGCCGGACTGCCGCCGCGTATCGTGACCGAGACGGTCATGCGTCACCTCGCCGAGGAAGCCAGCGTCGGCCCGCACTGGGCAGCCGCGCGGGCAGCGGATGACCTCCATGGCGTCCGTGCCGCCGCCGCCGAACTCCTGCAATGCCGCCCGCACAATGTTGCATTCGGCGGCAGCGCCGGCACGATGTGGGCCATGGCGTTCCTGGCCATGCCGGTGAAGCGGCGTTCGCGCGTCCTGGTCGCGCGATCGGAATGGGCCGGCAATGTCCTCAACCTGATGAAGCGGCGTGAGGCCGACGCCATCACCATCGATATCATGCCGGTCGACGAGCGGACCGGCCGCATTGACGTGAGACGTGTTGCCGATCTGATCGATGAGCGGACAGTCGCGATCTGCCTTCCGGTGGCGGCGAGCGGATTCGGCGTGAGGCAACCCGTGGAGCTGCTCGCCGCGCTGCCGCGGCCGGAGGGATGCCTGCTCCTTGTCGACGGCGCCCAGGCAGTCGGACAATTTCCCCTCGGGATGGCGAATACGGGCGCCGACGTGCTGGTCGCGCCAAGCCGCAAATGGCTGCGCGGTCCTCGCGGCGAGGCCATCATGGCGCTCTCCGATCGCGCGCTGGAACGGCTCGGCGATCCTCCCGTTTTGAGCCAGGCCGGTTCGAGCTGGACGGCGATCGACAGCTACGCCACGCGCGCCGATGCGCGACGCTTCGAAACCTACGAATTTTCGGTCGCCGGCAGGCTCGGGCTGGGTGCAGCCATCACGCACGTATTGCAGCACGGGATCGAGAATATTCGTGACCTGATCCGCGCGCGCCTCGTCCGTATCCATGCGGGGCTGACGGCCATTCCGGGCGTGACCGTGTTCGAAGACGACGCGGCCGAGTCCGCGTTCCTCACATTCACGACCGACGCGCTCGCGCCGGCCGAGCTGAACGATCATCTCGCCGAAGCCAACATCGCCGCGGCGGTGGTCGATCGCGGCTATGCGCGGGCGGATCTCGAGGCACGAGGCCTCGAGGCCGTCAACCGTGTCGCGCCTCACGCCTACACCAGCGAGGAGGATATCGACCGCTTCCTCGACGCCGTCTCCGGCGCTTCGCGTCGGACATGCTGGCGTAATGCAAGTTGACGTGAGGTCGTGTGCGCGGCAAGCCTGCGATCGCCTTCTGAGCGGAGCAACGATCCAGTCGCGGAAAACGTCTACGTCGGGCGCGACGTCGCCGCTCTCGACCCTCCGGTTGCTACCACCGCGACGCTCTCGGCCTATGACATGGTCTTCTGGTGCGCGGAGTCGACTAGCTGTTGCTTTCGGCCTTGCCGCGCCAGCGTTTTACCGCAGCGCCGTGCCACCTAAATTCCAGCCGCGGCCGCCTTCGCCGAAGATTTCGTGCCCGGTTGCGGTGACGGCCACCGTGTCCTCGAGCTTGATGAAGCCGCGGTTCGGATGCTTCATCGTGGTTTCCACCGAGATCACCATGCCAGCCTCGAGCGGCCGCTCCGCATCATAGGCGTCGTAGCGGACCGGGCCGGTCGCGGTCAGCCGCGGCGCCTCGTGGCTGACGAGGCCCATGCCATGGGCGAGGAACTCGGTGTGGTTGCGCTGGCTCGTCTCCTTCAGCGCGCGTTCGGCGGCGGTGTAGATCGCCCCGCCCAAGGTGCCGGGCTTGATCACGGCAAAGGCCGCGCGCTGCACGGCTTCGATCTCGGCAAGCAGATCCTTCAGTTCCTGATCGGGATCGCCAAGCACGGCCATGCGGGCGAGATCACCGATGTAGCCGTGATAATTGCCGCCGGAATCGAGAGAGAGCACGTCGCCCTGCTCCCAGCGCTGCTCCGACGGCGCCCGGTTGTGGCTTGTGCCTGCCGCCAGCAGGCAATATTCGAACGTCAAGCCGCGCTTGACCTCCGCGACCTTCAGCGCATCGAACAGCTGCCGCTTCGTGGTGCCAGGGCCGTGGTGGGCGATGACGTCGAGCATGGACGCGATCACGAGATCGGAAGCCGTGCGCAGCTTGGCCAGTTCCGCCGGCGTCTTCACCGCGCGGAGCCGCTCCAGCACGAACAGCGCATCCTTGATGTCGCTGTCCGGAAACGCGTCACGCAACGCGTTGCCGGCATCCATCGGCAGGAAAGCCATCTCGACGCCGATGCGCTTGGCAGACACGCCGCTCTTGCGGATCATCTCCACCGCGCTTGCGATCGCATCGACGGAGCCGTTGCCGGAGATGCGCACCTCCTGAAGCCATGGCTGCTCCAGCTGGCGCTGATAGGTCTCCATCCGATGGGCGACATAGCCCGCCTTGTCCGGCGCGCCCTTGGCATAGATGACCACGGGAAGATAGCGGCTGACGCCGAGCGCATCCATGTAGTCGAAGAAGATCGCGCGTTCGATATCGAGCAGGTATTGCACATTGTGCTTGGAGGTGACGAGCAGCAGGTCGAGGCCTGCCTGCTCCATCAGCCGGTCAAGCTTGCCGGTGTCGAAGGGGATGGCACGGGAGGCCGTTCGGGTGTGGACGCTCTCTTGCATGATGCGTTTCCTGGTTTGTTATGATGGAGCCTCAAGCGAAAGCTAAGTCGGCGTCGGCCGCGCCGCAACGGCCTCGGGCGCGCCGCCAATGCTGACGACCACGGTTCCCGCGGTTTTACTGCCTTGCGGCACATCCAAAGCCAGCGGCCGGCCATGGGTTTCGATGCCAAGCAGCGTGAAGGCAAGCCCGATCGCAAGACCGCAGGCGGCCAGAAACAGGAACGCCGGTGTCACCGCGTCGATGGTGGCCTTCGGCGTGATCAGGTTCGAGGTGCCCGCGATGAGTGCCAGACACAACGGACCTGCGATCTTGCCGACGCCGTTGGCCGCCTGCGCGAGGCCGACGCCGCGCGCGCTCAGGCGAACCGGGAAGATCTCGGCGGAATAGGGCGCGATGTTGGAGAAGCCGCCGTCGAAGAACAACGCAGCCGGGATCAGCAGCACGACGAAGGCGGGATAGCCGAACAGGATGCGATCGAAAAACGCACCTGCAGCGCCGAGCGACAGCGCAATGCCGTAGCCCATGATCTCGCCGCAACGCCGCCGCCCGATCCATTGCGGCAGCACCGAGAAGATGGCCCGCCCGATCATGCCGGTGAGCGACACGATCACGAACAAATGAGCGGCCTCGATCGGCGACACGCCCGTCAACAGCGCAACGATGGTCGGCCCCCACAGGAACACGCCGTAATTCGCGGTGCTGGCCCCGAACCAGACGATCACCGTCAGCCAGAAGCGCCGGGGCTCCGACAGCAGCTCGGAGAAGCCCGCGCCTTGCGGGCGGCCGATGCTTTCGACCACCGGCGGCGGCAGCGCCTCGGGCGCGACGCGCAAAGCGCGCGCGACGATGCGGCGTGCATCCGCATCGCGGCCGCGCGACACCAGCCAGCGCACGGATTCCGGCATGATCAGCGCGATCAAGAGCGCCGGCACGAGCGGCAGGAAACCCAGCGCGGCCAGTCCGCGCCAGCCGATCTGGTGCAGCAGCGTCGCGGCCGAGAGCGAGGCGGCGAGAATGCCGAGCGAGACCGGAATCACGGTGGCACTGGTGATCACCGTGCGATGCCGGGTCGGCGTATATTCGACGATCAGGGGCACCGCGACGGAGGCAGCGGCACCGACGCCGAAACCGACGAAGAAGCGGAGCACGGCGAAGGCGACCCAGGCGCCATCGGGGATGAAAGAGACCGAGCCCGCACTCAGCCCGCACAGGGTGACGCCAGCCACCAGCAGCGCCTTGCGCCCGAAGCGGTCGGCGAGCGCGCCCCAGGCCAGCGATCCCAGGATGGCGCCGACGCCTGCGGCGAGCAGGATCAGCGAAGTCTGCCCGAAGCTCAACTGCCATTGCGGCGCCAGCACCGCGACGAGGAAGCCGACGACGAAATAGTCGAAATAGTCGAACACGCTGGTAGAGATGCCGAGTGCGATGCTGATCCAGTAACGCGCATCGAGCCGCGCCCGGTCATAGGCTGTGACCAGATCCTCCCCGAATTCCGCCATGGTCGTTCTCCTCCGCGATATGTTCTGTTTTTTTGCCGTCTAGAAAGGCGATCACCTGCGCCGCGACCGCGGCCGGATCCTGGATCGTGCCGACATGGCCGACGCCGTCGATCACCGCCGTGTGCGCCCCCGCAATCTCACGCGCCAGCGACAGGGTGTGCGCCGGCGGGATCAGGCGATCGTCGCGGCCGGCCAGCACCAGGGTCGGCGCCCTGATGCCGGCGAGAGATATCGCGATCGGTTGCGCCAGCACCGCGCCGCGGCGCTCGCGCTGGCCGGCGTCGCGCTTGTTGCCGGTGAAAATGCCGAGTGCCTGCGGGTTGGTTGCGATGTAGCTGGGCGGGAAGAAATATTCGGCGAAGGCCGACAGCGACTCCGGCAGCTTCGCCCGCAGCTCGGCAAACCGGGGAAAACCTTCCGGGTTGATCGACGCCACCGATACGCCGACCCGAAACGTCGAGGCGAGCACCAGGCGGTCGATGCGCGCGGGGTGGCGGACCGCCGCAACTTGCGCAATGGCGCCGCCGAATGAGGTGCCGAGCACATGGGCGCGAGACAGGCCGAGGCCGGCGATCAATGCGGCGAGATCGTCGGCGAGCTCGCCCAGACCATACGGCGCGGCCGGATTGCGCGTGCCGCCGGAATCGCGCTGATCGTAGGCGATGACGGTGAAATGCGGTGCGAGGTGCGCAGCAAAGGCATCGAACATGGCATGATCGGCTTCCGCGCCGTGCAGCAGCACCAGCGGCGGGCCTTCGCCCGAGCGCTTGAATCTGATCGAGATGCCGTTGGCTTCTATGCGTTCCATGGCTAGTGCAACACGGTCTGCAGCGCGGCCGCGAGCTCGCGGGCGGGATGTTCCGGGACGTAAGGGATGCGCCAGGCGACATGGCCGTCAGGCCGCACCAGCACGGCGCCGCGCGGACCCATCTGGATCCCGTCGGAGGAATGCGCATTCGGCAGCTGCTGCAGGTTCAGCCGAATGCCTGTCTTCTCCGACACGGCGCGGCCCGCCTCCAGCCAGGCGCCGCCGAGCGGGCCGGCGACCACCGTGAACTCCTTGTCGAACCAGTCGAGCGTGGAGTGTTTCCGCGCCATGTCGAGCCACAGATGCGGGAAGCGCCCGCCCGGCCGATCGGACGGGAAATAGTAGCGCGTCAGATGCCCGCCGCGCGGCGTGCCGTCGGGAATGACCGCGCCCTCCTCATAGGAAAAGCCGAGCCCCTGACCGATCGAATGCAGGTGATTGTCGAGATCATTGACCCAGAAGCGGATGCGGTCCTCATTGCCCGAGCGCACCGCATCGTCGAGCCGGCGGAAGCGGATCAGGTTGCCGTAGGAGAAGTCAGCGTTGGATTGCGCCACCGGCCGGCGCTCGACATCGTAGGTGTCGAGCAGCTTCTCGGAGGCGATTCCGCGCAACACGTAAGCGAGCTTCCAGGCGAGGTTGTGCGCATCCTGCACTCCGGAGTTCAGGCCGAAGCCGCCGGTCGGCGGGAAGCGATGTGCGGCGTCGCCGACCACAAAGACGCGGTGTTTCTTGAACTGCGACGCGACCTGCCTGCTCATGCGCCAGATCGAGCGGTTGAGCAGCGTGACGTCGAGATCGGGCACGCCGACATGGGTGCGGATGATCTCGACCGTCTCGGCATCGGTCCACGGCCGCGGCCGCTCGTCCTTCTCCTCGCCGATCTGGATCACCGATAGCCAGCGGTCGCGGCCGTTGGTGTTGAGAATGCCGGCTCGCCGCGGCATGCCCGGCTTGTCGCTATAGACCTGGTAGCCGGCCGCCTCGCGCGTGATCGGAAAGCGCGACAGATCGGCGCGCCAATATTCGTTGAGCATCACCGCAAGCGTCGCCGGCCCCACCATGTCGATGCCGGCGCGGCGGCGAGTCTGGCTGCCGGCGCCGTCGCAGGCCAGGAGATATTTGGCGTTCCAGAACTCGCTACGGCCGGTTTCCACCGAGCGGATTTCGCAGACGACGCCGTCCTCGACCTCCTCGAAACCCATGAACTCGGTCGAGAAATGCACCTCCACCAGCTTGGAGCGGGCCACGACCTTGTGGATCTCCTCCTCCACGGCGTCCTGCGCGACCAGCGATTTCCAGGCCGGCGTCTGGCCGAGATTGGGCTCGGGACGCGAGCGGCTGATCTCGCGGCCGGCGATGCTTTCGACCTGTACGAACATGTCGGTGGAATCCTGCAGGCCGCGGTCGCGGATTGCCTGCTCGAGGCCCCATTGGCGGAAAATCTCCATGGTGCGCACCCAGCAGCCGCGCGATTTCGGATGATCCGTTGTGGTGGTGCTCTTCTCGACAATGACGGCGTCGATGCCGAAGCGATCGAGCAGAAGCCCCATCGCGAGCCCGACCGGTCCGCCGCCGACGATCATGACCGACGCACGGCGCGTCGTCTCAGAAGACGAGCCCATCGACGTTTCCTTCCCCGTTGGTCTTGTTGGCGACAGGATGCGCCGTTTTTGACATCTCACAAGAATATGTTTGATATGCTTCCGATCTCGTTTCGAGATGGAGGCCGCCAATGGACCTGCGCCAGCTCCGCTACTTCATCGCCGTGGCCGAGCGCGGCGGCTTTGGCGCAGCGGCAAGCAGTGTCAACGTCGCGCAATCCGCGCTCAGCCGGCACATCAAGGAGCTGGAATACGAGCTCGGCGGCGCGCTCTTGACGCGCACCGCGCGCGGCGTCGCGGTGACGGAGTCCGGCAAGGTGCTGCTCGAGCGCGGACGCTGGCTGCTCGGCCTCGTCGACGACATCAAGGCCGAGGTGCGCACCGAGAACCGCGAGCCGAGCGGCACCGTGCGGCTCGGCGCGCCGCCTTCCCTCGGTGAGGTGTTCTATCCGCCGCTCGCCCAACTGGTCGTCGAACGCCTTCCGCGCGTGAGCCTCGAGCTCAGCGAGGGACTGACGGAATTGGCCAGCGATCGGCTGCTGCGCGGCCAGCTCGATCTCGCCATCCTCACCTCGCCGATGCCGAACGATCACCTCGATTACGACACGCTTGTCGTCGAGCAGACCTACCTGATCGGTCCGCCGCGCGATCCCCTGCTTAAGCGCGGCAAGCTCACGCGCGCCGAATTCAAGACCCTGCCGCGCGCCGTGCTGCCGCTGAGCCGCTCGCCATTCCCGCCGGAGGTCGCGAGCCGGTTGCGCGTCGACAGCTCGATCTCAATGAAGCGCATGGTGGCCTCGGGACTCGGCTATGCGCTGATGCCCTATTCCGGAATCTATCGGGAGGTCGCGGCCGGCGCGCTTTCGGCCGTTCCGCTGTCTTGGATGCATGCAAACCGCATCCTGGCCTTGCCGCGTGGACGTCCCGTCAGCCGGGCTACGCGCGAGACCATGGCACTCTTGAAGGAAATTTGCGGTGATTTGATCCGCGACGGCATCATCCGACCCAGCCGGGGCGCGCGCGCCGGGAAGACCAATATCTGACTGAGCGTTCTAGATCCTGGCCTCGGGGCAACATGTCGGAACGAGTCACTGGTCCGCTACATCGCAAGGTCCAGTGTTTAGAGGCGCTGTTTTCTTATCGATGGGCAGCCTAACCCAGAACGTCAGGTCTCGATGGTCCGCGGATAGGCATTTCCGTTAGCAAGTGACTAACGATCCGACGCTTGGGCAGATCGTAGAGCGGAACCGAGTTGCGATCGCTGCTTCCGAAGGCCTCGGGAATCTCGAGCGCTGGCGTCATGTGCTGGCGCCGCGCCATGTGCCGGGATGCAAGAGGATTGACGCCTCCCGCCTGTCCTGGCGCGTCGCATGCGAGTTGCCCCACAATTCATATGCCGTCGGCGATCTTACCGTCCTTGGACAATCCCGCCTCTGCTTCCATGACCATCCCGGGAGAAGCCGGCGACCAGCCGAACTCGTCGTCACGCATCCATTGCAGCTGGGCGGGACGGCCAGGCACGACGCGCGCGAGCAGAGCGGCGTCGCGCTCGACGTCGTCGGCGCCGTTATGGCCGTAGCAGCCCGGATGAATGGCTTGCACTGGAGTATTTTGAAGCTCATTCTGCGATAGGCACATACATCGATCGGACGCGATCAAATCCATATGCCGGCCCAATTGCCTTGACCATATGCCACGCTACAGTCTTTCGTGATACTGGAGGACGCAATGCTGAAACAGGCGGACGCAATCGTTGTTGGCGCCGGCGGGCTTGGCGCAGCTTGCGCATATTATCTGGCCAAGCAGAACGGACTGAGGGTCGCCCTCCTCGATCAACATGGAATCGGCTCACAGACGTCACCGCGCGCCGCCGGCATGGTCAGTTGCCTGCGCAAGAGCGAGGTGATGATCACGCTAATAAGAGACGCCTGCGAGAAGATCGAACATTTCACCGAGGAAACCGGCTAGCCCCTCGATTGGGTGCGCTCGGGGAGTCTCAAGATCGCTCGCCGAGCAGCGGATGCAGCCGTCCTGCAGGCTGATTGCCAGCGCGGGCTCGCGATGGGCCTCGACATCGAAGTCATTTCACCTCGTGACCTTCCCAGCCTGCATCCCTTTGTCCGGTCCGAAGGTGTTGAGGCAGCTATCCGGATCGGCGATGACCGCTATTTCGATCCGGCCCAGGTTGCCGTGGGGTTCGCCACTGCAGCAGCGGAACGCGGTGCGTACGTCTATCCGAACACGCAGGTCTTGGCGGTGGAGATTGATGGGACGCGTGTGACGGGCGTTTCGACGACAAAAGGATACATTCGAGCTCCCGTGGTGGTCGATGCGGCCGGGGCATGGACACGCACCATCGCCGAAAGAAGCGGTCTACAGGTTCCTCTGGTGTCGACGCGACAACAACTCATGGTCACCGAAGAGATTCCCGGCGCTTTGAAGGATCTTCCGATGGTCCGCATCATGGATGCTGCCGTTTATATGCGCCCGTGCTTAGGGGGCTTCCTGTGGGGGGTCTACGAGGAGCATCCCCGCTTCTTCGACATGGGGTCCTGGGAAGCTGATTTCGACATCAACAACATGCCGCTCGACCGTAGCGTGCTCGATGCCGCGGCGGCAGATGTCGTCAACCAGTTGCCGATCCTTTCGACCGCCGCAATCCGTGAGTTTCGCGGCGGGCTGCCGACCATGACGGCCGATGGACATCACATCCTGGGACCGTCACCAGATGCGCCCGGCTTCTTTTTCGCCAGCGGGTGCAACGTTGCTGGCCTGTCGATCGCTCCGGCGCTCGGAGAGAAGCTCGCGCGCTGGATCGTCGATGGCCGACCACCGATGGATCTCTCCTGCATGGCGCCGGCGCGCTTTTCGGGTCGTTCGTGGACCGATGAAGACCTGCAACGGGACGCCGCCTGGCAATACCGTCATTTCTACGGAGCGGTCTAGATCCCTCGGCCCGGCAGGAGCGGACGGCAGCTTTGACGCTTCCGTCAGAATTGACCCAGCAGTTTCCACCAAAGGAAGTTCAACGGGACGGCCAGCACGAAAGACAGTCCTGCGACGACAAGGGCGAGCTTCGCCGTCGCTCGCGCCGAAACGCCGCCAAGTTCGGCGGCGACGACAATGGGCGGCGCCTGATAAGGAAGCAACACGGTCGAAAATCCAATCACCTGGACCATGATGACCGTCGGCAGATCGAAGCCGGTCGAGGCACTGATCTCGCGCGCCATCGGCGTGAACAACGCCGGCTCGCCGTTTGCCGTTGCCACGATCGAAAGCGCCGAGGTCAATCCGACCAGCCCCAAATAGTTTCCGAATGTGGCGCCCTCGCTGAACGGAACCACCGAGAGCAGGAACCGGCCGAGTTCTCGACCAAGCCCCGTTTGATCGACGGTGGCGACCAGGCCGAGCAATCCAGCAACATAAAACACCGTACGGAAGTTGATGGATGTGAACGAGGCCGCATCGATGATCCCGATGCCGGGCATAAGACATACCGTCGCGGCGGCCAAGCCGATCCAGGCTGGCTGAATGTGATGGATGGTGTCCGTCATCCAGAGAGCGAGCGTTGCGACAATGATGACGCTCAATCGCAATTCTTTCTCGCTCAGCGGTGGCCGCACCGGGTCCGAGGCTGCCGACGGGACAGGGTCAAGCTTGTCCGGAAACAAGATCAGGATCGCGGCAACGATGAGCATGCCCTTGACGATCCCGAGCACCGGCGCGTGCAGCAGCAGATACGGCAAATAGGAGAAGTGAACTCCATAGATGGTCTCAGCCGCGCCGGCCATGACAAGATTCGGCACATTGGCGGGCAGGATCGAGGTCGACAGCATGAACGTGGCAAATCCGACCGCGAGCACGAGCCCTGTTCGCCCGGGCCGGCCAGGTGCGAGGCCGACATGGTCGGCGAGCGCGAGAATGATTGGCACAAGGAGCGATATGCGTCCCATGTTGGATGGCATGACAAACGCCAACCCAAAGCTGAGCATGACGATCCCGCCGATTAAGCGGGCGTAGGATCCTGAGAGCGATCGCGCGAGGGCGGCCGCGATCCGCTGCGCCAATCCGGTCTTGCTGATCGCAAGTCCGACGATCATCCCGCTCAAGACCAGCCAGAAGGCGGAGGATGCGAACCCCGAAAAGACCACGGCCGGAGAAGCGAGCGCCAATAGCGTTGCCAGCGCGAAAAAGAGCAGCGTCGTCGCGATCTCGGGAATAGCACCGGTCGCCCAGCACCCCATGCACAGAAGGCCAATGGCCGCCGCCTGCGCGATTGGCGGCGAGATGTTAACACGATACGCGGTCGCAAGAGCCACGGCAGCGACACAAGCGACGATCGCAAATCTCGCCGTATCTGTCCGGACCGGACTTGTTGCCGGAGCGCCGGTGCTCATGATGTACACTTCCTTCCAGTGCTCGGACGCAACCCAGCGCGAACGATCCGACCGCATCGCTCAGGTTTCTTCAACTGGACTCGCACCGCCATTCACCTGGTCAATTTGCGATCGCGTCTTCGGCGGCGGCCTCAGGAACTTGCGCTTGTGCCGGCATCCGCCCCTCGCCCGCCAGTGCGCGAACCCAGCGGCGATACGTCACGCCGAGAAGATCGCTTCGCAAATGCATCTCGTCCCTGGGATCCAGCGGCAGTGCCTTTGGACGTTGCGATTCGACGATCAATCGGTCCTGTTCGAACACCTTGTCTTGGCGCGCCAGTATCTGCTCGACGCTGAGATCCCAGCCGAAATTGATGGCGACGGTCAGATGCACCACGCAGCGATCGAGGTCGGTCGGCGTAACAGCCATGAATGTGCAGAAGCGCTCGACCTCACCGGTCTTCTTTCTAAAATAGGCCGTCGTGGGGCGGAAACAGGAATATTGGTAACGCGCCGTGACGGGAATGCCGCGATGGTCGCCGAAGGGCTGGAAGACTGAGATTTCGCTCGTCCGCAAACCTTCGTCCGTCAACACGACATCATAGTCTGCGAGTTCGTCGGGATCCTCCGGGTTGCCGTTGAGATTGGCATGCACGAATGGAAAGTGCGCCGCGTCGAGAAAATTCTCCACGGCACGGAGGGCGTTTGCGTTGTATTCGTACGGACCCGCCTGGACCTTGCGATAGGTCGCATCCTCCCAAACCGGAAACGGCGGCACATCGGAGCTTGGATTGCCCATGCAGACCCAAATGTAGCCGTACCGCTCGACGGCGTGATGGCGCAATGCCGCGGCCCGGCTCGTCGGCTGCGTTTTCGGATGAGCCGGATACCGGCGGCAGGCCCCATCCGCACCGTATTCCCAGCCGTGGTAAGGGCAGACGACGCAGCCGTCCTTGACCCAGCCGAGCGACAGGCGCGCACCGCGATGGCGGCAATAGTCCTTCCAGGCATGCACCTCGCCATTGTGGCGCCATAAGATGATGTCCTCGCCGAGCAGACGGACCGCCACGATAGTGTCTTCTGCAACCTCCTGGCTGCGGAGGATCACGTGCCAGTCATTGACGATGGCGCGATAGTCGGCTCTCTCGGTGTCCCAGGTCGGAGCGATCACCATGACCTCACCTCATTCGCCGTTGGCCCAGACCGGATTGGTCCAGCCAGACAGGTCGTAGTCGCTCATGCAGCGCCGCACCATAGCGAGGGAATGTTCGACGATGCCCTGCTTGGCGGAATGACCGAGAAGATCGAGCCGCACCTGCTCGTTGTTTCCAGCATAATTGTATTCGTACAGTTCGTGCCGTCCTCCGAACTCGCTGCCGATGGCATCCCAGATCAGCTTGTAAAGCTTGACCCGGTGTTCCGCGTCGGAGTCCGAACCGCGATAGAAGCGGTCGATGAGCGGCCGCAGGAGCGGCGAATTGAGATCGGCCGCGCTCGACGGCATGGCGATCGGCGCACCGCCGAGCGTGGTCTCGAAGATCTCCTTCATCTTTGCATTGAGATATGTGCCGAAGTACCGGGCCGTTGCGGCGACTTCCAGCCTCGGCAACACAGTTCCGTTCGGCCCCTTGTCGGGCTCGGCGCACATTGCGGTCGTGAGCGACCACATCAAGTTGCGCCAACCTGCAACCTCGGCGACCTTTGTTTGGACTCCCCGGAAATCGTAGGTGCCGTTGGAACGAAGCCCGGAGATCAGGAGGCCAAGCATGAAATCGAGCTTGACCGCGATCTTGCTGGTGGATTGCAGAGCATAACGGTTGAGAAAGCCAGACGCCGCGTAGAAGCTGCGAGCCTTTTCGATGTTGCGGTAGACCAGCATGTTTTCCCAGGGAACCAGCACGTCGTCGAAGATCAGGACCGAGTCGTTCTCGTCAAAGCGGGCCGACAGAGGATTGTCGAACGGACTGAGGGCCGCATCCTCATAGGAGCGTCGGCACATGACCTTGAGGCCGGGCGTATCCATCGGCAACACGAAGACGAGCGCGAAGTCCTCTCCCTTGCCTTTCTCATAGGATACCGCGCTGTTCTGGGCGACGAATGTCGCGTTCGACAGGGCGGCGCTGGTGCCCACCATCTTCGCGCCACGGACGATGACACCGTCGTCGCGCTCCCGTACCACATGAACGAAGACGTCCTCCGCCTCGTGGACGGGCCTGTTTCGATCGACCGGAGGGTTGACGATCACATGATTGAAAAACAGCGCCTTCTCGGCCGCCGTACGGTACCAGCGCCGGGCATTTTCCTCGAACGGGTTATAGAATTCGGAGAACGAGCCCAGCGTCGCGATAAAGCCGGCCTTGTAGTCCGGCGTGCGGCCCATGAAGCCGAAGGTCATGCGCGCCCAATGCGCCAAGGCGTCGCGGGCCTTGAACAGATCCTCGGAGGAATAGCTCGAAGTGAAGTACCGATGTGTCGGAAATCCCTCCGGGCTCGTGGTGACCATGATGTCCGCGGTGTCGGGTTGATGCAGCGCATCGTAGAGATGGGCCATCGAGCGTGCAGCGTTGCGAAAGGCACGATGGGTTGTGACGTCGCGAACAGCTTCTCCATAGATGAAGACGTTGCGTGCGTCCCGGAGGCTGTCCAGATAGGACGCTCCGGTCATGAGCATATTGGTCGCAATTGGGCTGTCGGATGGTTGAACCGCGAGATTGGACATAAGGCTGGACTCCACGAAACTGGATGAGAGATGAGGTGTTCAAACCGCAACGTCGAATTGAGGGGAGGCCATCTCGGCCAGCGCGGCGCGCTTGATCCTGCTCAATCCGTCGGATAGGGCAGCCTCGGGGATGGTCAGCGGAGGCATGACCTTGAGGACGTGATCCCATGCGCCGCAAGTCTCGACGATAACCCCGCCCTCCAAGGCGCGCTTCGCCACGGCTCGTGCGAAGCCGCGATCGCGCCAGATCACACCTTGCAACATGCCGAGCCCCCGCAATTCACCTCCTGTCGCGCGCGCGATCTCCGCGAGATGGGAACGCACGAGGTCGGCCTTGCGCTCGATCGATGCCTGAAACGATGGCTCCCGCCAGAACTGCAGCGCCTGAGTTCCGGCCACGAATGCCAGGTTGTTGCCGCGGAACGTCCCGTTGTGCTGCCCTGGCTCCCACACGTCGTGCTCCGGCCGCATCAGGACCAGCGCCATCGGCAAGCCCAACCCACCGATGGACTTGGCGAGGCAGACGATGTCCGGATGGAGTCCGGCGCGCTCAAAGCTGAAGAACGGTCCCGTGCGCCCGCAGCCCGTCTGGATTTCGTCCACGATCAGCAACGCCCCGTGTTTGTGCGCAACATCGGCGAGCCCGCGTAGCCAATTCACGCTGGCCTCATTCAGGCCCCCCTCGGCCTGCAGGGTCTCGACGATAAAGGCCGCCGGTGCGTCGATCCCACTGCCAGGATCGCTCAGAGCGGCATCAATATAGGCAAGCGTATCGACGTCGGGACCGAGATAGCCGTCGAAGGGAAAGCGATCCACCCCGACGAGAGGAAAGCCTGCGCCTGCCCGCTTGCGCCGGAGACCGGAGGTGGCAAGAGCGCCATACGACATTCCGTGAAAGCTGTTGGTGAAGCTGACGATACTGGTACGGGACGTCACGCGGCGCGCGAGCTTCAACGCAGCCTCCACCGCATTTGCACCGGTCGGCCCGGTGAACTGCATCCGGTAATCGAGCTGACGCGGCGCGAGGATCGTTTGCTGAAACTCCTGGATGAAGGCGCGCTTGGCTTCGGTAAAGAGATCCAGCGAGTGCGTGACACCATCGGCCGCCATGTAGTCGATGACTGCCCGCTTCAACTCGGGATTGTTGTGGCCATAATTGAGGGCGCCGGCGCCGGCGAGGAAGTCGATATACGATCGGCCGTTTTCGTCGATGAGCAGATGTCCGGAAGCTCTCTGAAATACGACGGAAATATCCCGACAATACGATCGAACTTGCGATTCATATCGCTCGAAAATCGACGAGGTTCCCACGGCAGGCTCCCATAATTTTGTTTTTCGCCGAAGCAACCATTCACGCACCTTTAAGTTGCTTCGGCGTTGTGTTATGAAACACGTAACATGAAAAAAAGAGCGTGTCTATGACACGACGATGGCCGGGAGCACTTCATTCATGAGAGAGCCCATCTTGACGTGGGGCGCCGCGTCAAAAGCCGACCACATCATCATCTACAGTCCCTACGATCACGCATTTGACGGCGTCCAGCTCACGGACGTTGCGCAGAGCGTTGCGAGTTCCAAAGTCGAAACTGATTGTTCGTCGAGCGCGGAGCTCGTGTCGTTGACGGATGCGCTACGGTTCCTGCTCGTTGCCATTGAACGCTTGAGGCGCGCGGCGTGCGTGAGTTCGCGCGAAAGCGTTGCCATACCAGATGCCATTCTGGATCGACTTCGCGCCGAGCTCTCGCTGCTTGAACGGCGCTACACTGATCTCGCGGCGAATGCTGCCGCGCGCGTGAGTTTGGCATTCGAGCAAATCGGCATGATCGAGGCGACGGCAGATCAGCTCGTCCGGCAGAGGTTCCGGGAGCCGAATTGGACGGCCAAGGCAGCCACGGCCTGGATCAAACTGCACGCCCTCGCCGTGATCCTCTCTTCAATTATCCCTGACCTCGGCGAACGGCTTGCCGGAGTCCTGACGGTCTCCCCCACCCTGTGGCCACGGCTCGACGGCATCACCCATGTAAGGCTGGTCGCAGTTCCGGTCGACCTCGTCGATTTCCACGCGCAGCCCGGATCGATGGAATCGGCTCTCTCACACTCGAGCAAAGTCAGGTGAGCCAAAATCAATGACCCAAAATGTGTATGACGTCATCGGTATCGGTTTCGGCCCCGCGAACATTGCCCTCGCGGCGGCGCTGGAAGAGCGGCAAGCGGGCTTCAAGATCGCGTTCCTGGAAAGGATGAAGGCTCCGGCCTGGCAGCCCGCGATGCTGCTGAGCGGCTCCGACATTCAGAACAATCCGCTGCGGGATCTCGTCACGCCGCGCAATCCGCGAAGCCGCTACTCCTTCACCAACTTCCTGCATGAACACGGCCGCTTGTTCGAATACCTGAACCTGGGAATCGAGTTTCCGCTGCGTAAGGAATATTCGCAATACGTGACGTGGGTCGCTCGGCAGTTCGACCGCTGGGCCAGGTATGGCATCGCCGTGACCGACCTCAGGATCGAGGCGAAAGGTGGCCAAGACGTCTACGTTCTCACGACGAGCGACGGCGAGCATCTTGCGGCGCGAAGCATTGTCGCAGCGCCGGGACGCACGCCGTTGCTGCCCCCTCCTTTCGAGGACCGCGAGGGCGAACGCCTGTTCCATTTGACGCGTTATCTTCCTGCACTCGACCACTATCAGCGCCGCCATGGTCGTCCCCGATCGATTTGCGTGATCGGGGGCAGTCAAAGCGCCGTCGAGCTCATTCTCGATCTGTCGGCCCGTTTTCCGGATTCGGACACGATCAACGTCCAGCGCGGCTATGGATTCGCACTCAAGGACACCAGCCCTTTCAGTGATCGCGTCTACTTTCCGGAGCACGTGGATTATTACTTCAATGCATCGCCATCGAGCAAGGCGACGATCGACGAACAACTGAAGCGGACAAACTATTCATCTGCCGACGGAGATGTCATACGAAAACTATATCTGACCATGTACGAGCAGAAGCTCGATCGCGCCGAACGTATCCGCGTCCTCTCGAACACGCGGGTCCTATCGATCAAGGATGTCGAGAACGGCATAAAGCTCGATCTCGAGGAAATTCACCGTCACGAGCGGAGCGAGCTTCACGCCGATATCGTCATCCTCGCAACGGGCTTTCGCAATCTTGGGCCGGGTCCTGACCAGGAGCGCATTCCGCCGCTGCTCGCGCCGGTCGCCAACCGGCTCCTCACTGACGATGCGGGTGTCCTCTCGGTGGCGCGCGACTACCGCCTCCGGCCGAAGCGGTCCGACGCGCCGATTCCTCCGATCTTTCTTAACGGACTGTGCGAGTCCAGCCACGGGATGGGTGATGCCGGCTCATTCAGCCTTTTGGCGCTGCGAAGCGACCTCATTGCCAGATCGCTCGAGGCCGCGCTGGCCAACCGGGCCTCCCTGCTGCAAGCCTCCTAGGATCAATCATGTACCATTACCCGGCTTATCGCGAAGACGATCCCGACCGTCTACTCCCGGTGATCCAGACCTATCCACTCGGTCTCATCATCAGCAAGCAAGGGAATTCATTCCGTGCCAGCCATATCCCGTTCATGGTCGAGCCAACCCCGGAGGGAAGCTGGTGCCTGCGCGGACATATGGACCGCGAGAATCCTCAACTCGAAGCGCTCGATGGGGCATCGGTCTACGTCGTTTTTCAGGGCCCGAACACCTACATTTCCCCGACGGTTTACGTCACGCGCCAGTTGCCGACCTGGAATTACGTCGCGGTGCACGTGGAGGGGCGCTGCCGGGTCGAGACGCCCGGCCTCGATATCTTGAACGACATCGAACGCCTGGCTCAGGCGTCCGAAGCCCCGGTTGATGGATGGGGTCTCGACAAGTCGGAACCGCGCGTCCGCAGTCTCGCGCCATTGATCAGTCGGGTTCTCGTCGATGTCGAGCGTATGGAAGGCCGTTTCAAGCTCTCGCAGGAGAAGAGCCCGGCCGACCGCAAGGCAGCAACTGCCCATCTGACCGATCAGGCGCCCCAATCTGTCCGTTCGCTCCTTGAAGAGCTCTCGTTCGGCAAGACGCGGGGCAGCGAGGTCTCGCCTGGGGCCAAACCGCGCGCACCGCTCTTCAACGAGAGGGATGCCGGGCGCGAAGTCGACGAGAGCAGTATCGTGTCACGCGTGATCAAACGTCTCGTGCCTTTCCTATGCCTCGTCTACTTCTTCTGCTTCCTGGACCGCGTGAATGTCGGATTTGCAGCGCTCACCATGAATGCCGACCTCGGGCTGACGGCCACGATGTTCGGCTTCGGGACGGGCGTCTTCTTCCTCGGATATGTCCTGTTCGAGGTCCCTTCCAATCTGGCGCTGAGGCGTTTCGGAGCCCGACGATGGCTTGCGCGCATCATGATCGCCTGGGGGTTGATCTCCGGGGCGACCGCGTTCGCTTCGGGGCCATCCAGCTTCTATACCATTCGTTTCCTGCTCGGGGTGGCCGAAGCGGGCTTGTTGCCGGGGGTCATCTACTATCTGGCGTGTTGGGTACCGGAAAAAAATCGCGCCCATCTCCTTGGGCTCTTCATGGTCGCCATCGCGCTATCTGGTCTGGTTGGCGCTCCTCTTTCGGGCCTTCTCTTCAAGCTCGACGGACAGCTCGGCCTTACCGGCTGGCAGTGGATGTTCCTTGTGGAGGCCCTGCCAACCGTGCTCCTCGGAATCGTGACGCTGTTTTACCTGACGGATCGCCCCGCCGATGCCCTTTGGCTGGCGCCGGATGCGCGCCTCTGGCTGCAACGGAAGATGGACGACGAAGAGGCACAGCGCGCGCGGCTTCATCCGCTCTCGCTGTCGCAAACTTTTATCAGCCCGCGGATCTGGTCCCTCGGGTTGGTCAATTTCGGTCTGCTGGTCGGCCTCTACACGATCAACTTCTGGCTGCCGCAGGTGATCAGGGAAGCCGGCGTGACGGGTCCCGTTGAAGTCGGGTTGATTGCCGCTCTGCCTGCCCTCGTCGGCGCCGTCGCAATGATCGTCTGGAGCCGGCATTCGGACCGTAGCGGCGACCGAACCTGGCACCTGTTGTGCAGCATCGGAATCGCGATCGCCGGATTTTCGCTCGCGGCCGCGGCGTCCCACCCAGCGGCAGGCATCGGCTTCCTCATCATCGCCTCGCTCGGAATCTATTCGGCTCTTCCGCTGTTCTGGAGCCTGCCGACGCGCTTCCTGAGCGGCGCCGGGCTTGCGGCCGGGCTCGCACTGATCAACTCGATCAGCAACATCGGTGGCTATGTCGGTCCACAATTGATGGGATACATCAAGGATCAGACTGCTAGCTTCGCGTTCGCTTTCGGCCTCATCGCTTGCATCCTGGTTCTTGCAGCCGCCATCGTGATGCTTTCCGACCCGGCCGTAATGCAACGGCTGTATCCACGCGGCCACGGCCGGCAGGATTTGCCGGACACAGTACGGCGGGCCGACCATGCCTGAGGACTTCCGCAGTGCAATGCGCCGCGTCGCCGCGACGGTGAGCGTGCTGTCGACGGAACTGCACGGCAGACGTTTCGGAATCACGGTTTCTTCGCTGGCGTCGCTGACGCTGGAGCCGCCGACGCTGTGTTTCGGCCTTCACCGTGCGTCTTCCTTTTGCCACCCCATGATAGAAAGCGGATGGGTTTGCGTGAATGTCCTGTCGCAGGCCCAAGAGTCCGTCGGCCGTGCATTTGCCACTCCTCCCGCAAGTGAGGCGCGGTTTCACGCCGGCCGGTGGTCGATATATGAAGCGCGCGGGCGAGTGCCATCGCACGGATGCATCCGGCTCCCCCTTCTTGCCGATGCGCAGGCCAATTTGGTCTGCCGGGTGACGCGCGCGATCGAACATGGCACACATTTTTTGTGTTTGGCTGAAGTGGCGGAGGTCGCGATCCGCGACCAGGTCGAGCCGTTGCTTTATTGCGACGGCGACTATCGCCAACTGGCATTTCCCGCAGACAACGGGTCCCTCTTACGCGTACGCATCGACGGGGCGTCACATGGTGGCGAGTGAGAACATCGGTCGATTGGCGCACCTGCCCGCAAGTCATGGGAGCGACATTCGCGGTGCGTCGCTTTGGGAGGCGGCGCACGACGTGCCCAGTTACCCCAGACTCGATGGAATGATCGAGACAGACGTGCTCGTTATCGGCGCGGGCTTCACCGGCTTGTCCGCAGCGCTGAAATTGCGACACGAGGGCGTTTCCGTTTCGATCGTCGAGGCCGGACAACCGGGCGCGGGTGCTTCCGGTCGAAACAGCGGACTCGTCATTCCGATGCTGTCGCGCTCCGATCCCGACGATATCGTCCAGAGATACGGCGCGAGCGGAGAACGGTTCGTAGCGCTTCTGCGCGATTGCGCCGACGATCTGTTCGCGACAGCAACGGCGCTACGATTGGGCAAGCAGGCCGAGCAAAACGGGTGGCTTCAACCGGCCCACACGCCCGGTCGAATGGCGCTCATTGCGCAGCGGGCCGCGCAATGGTCGAAATGGGGAGCGGCCGTTGAGGTTGTCGATCGGCTGGAGGCTCGGGACATGCTTGGTTCGGAGATGTGGTTCGGTGGCCTTCTCTGCCGCAGCGGCGGCGCCGTCAATCCGCTCGCACTGGTCCAGGCCATGGCCGAGGAGGTGCGCCGTATTGGCGGAAACATCTATGCACAGACCCCCGCGCTGTCGTTCACGCGCCGGGCCAATGCCTGGCAAGTGGCAACGCCGCTGGGCGAGGTTCGGGCAAGGAGTTTGATCATCGCAACCAACGCTTACACCGCCGCTGCCAGTAAAGCGTTGCTTCCCGGCGTGGCGCGCGAGATTGTTCCGGTGACGTCGTGGCTCGCCGCCACCGATCCGTTGCCCGAGGCAATCCGCTGCTCGGTGCTTCCCACGCGCCTGGCGATGTCCGATACGCGCGGCGATCTTCACTTCGCACGGTACGACGTCAATGACCGCTTGATCAGCGGGGGGCGCTCATCAATCCGGTCAACCGTCCAGCCGGGATTCGAGAGCTGGTTCAACAGCGGCTCGAGAGGATTTGGCCGCAAATTCGCGGCATCGGCATCCGGTTCGTCTGGAATGGACGGATCGGAATAACCCCGGATCGCCTTCCCCGGTTTCACCAGATCGGCCCCCAAGCGTTCACCTGGATTGGCTGCAACGGCCGCGCCGTTGCGTTGTCACTCGCGGTCGGCAAGGAACTGGCCAAGGCGGCCATGGGCATCCCGCTCGACGCGATCGCCCTGCCGTTTTCCCCTGTCAGGCCGCTACCGGCTCAGGCATTGCAGCGTTGGCTTGCGCCGCTCGCCTTGCTGCACTACCGAAGGTTGGATGCGCGGGAATATCGAGGCGCGATGAACGATCAATCCTGGCCGACGGCGAGGACGTCATGACCGATCACAATGCCCAGCAACCGGGCGTCCGCGAGCGGCGAACTCCGGCGAACGTCCTGACGATGCTGGTCGACCCGGAGCCGACCGCCCTGATCGCGCTGACCAACAGCGGCGATCCCACGATGCTCGTGTCGGGCAAGATCCTCGAAGGGCTACTATCCTACGATTTCGAGCTCAATCCCGTCCCGCAGCTGGCGACCGGCTGGCAGTTCGACATGTCAGGCCTCAAGTTGAC
This sequence comes from Bradyrhizobium sp. BR 10289, assembly GCF_019455385.1. GTDB lineage: Bacteria > Pseudomonadota > Alphaproteobacteria > Rhizobiales > Xanthobacteraceae > Bradyrhizobium. The sequence continues at coordinate 251,769 of NZ_JACOFR010000006.1, read as the reverse complement.
CTTCACGCTTCGCCCGAACGTGCGCTGGCACGATGGCGAGCCATTTACGTCGGCGGACGTTGCCCGGTCGATCATGCTCCTGAAGCAGTTTCACCCGCGCGGCCGGTCGACCTTTGCAGGCGTGCTCGAGGTTCAGACGCCGGATCCGCTGACGGCCGTCATTCGCCTTTCCGACCCGGCGCCGGCATTGATCCGGGCGTTTGCCGGCGCGGAATCGCCGATGCTGCCCGCCCACCGATACAAGGAAGACTCACCGACAGAGAGTCCCAACGAGGCCACGCCGGTAGGTACCGGCCCGTTCGTCTTTCGCGAGTGGATAAAGGGCAGTCATGTCCTCCTGGAACGCAATCCTGCCTATTGGGGGGCGCCACGTCCGTTCGTCGAGGGGCTGTTTATTCGCTTCGTCAAAGATCCGGCCGCACGTGTCGCGGAAATCGAGAATGGGTCTATCGATATCGCACCGCAAACGCCGGTGCCGGTGGTCGACCTCGATCGGCTGTCACGTGCCCCAAACCTGAAATTCGAAACACGGGGATATGACTATACCAATCAGATCGTTCGACTCGAATTCAATCTGGACCATCCGATCCTGGGCGACCGCCGGGTCCGCCGCGGCATCGCACATGCCATTGACCGCGCCGATCTGGTGGCCAAGGCCTGGAATGGGTATGCCAAGGTGGTGCTCGGTCCAATCAGCCCCGACCTGATCCCGTATGGAGCCGAACATTTGGTGGTTCCAGAGCTCGATCACGGCGAAGCGGAGCGGTGGCTCGACCTAGCCGGTTTCCCGCGCAATGCCGAAGGGATCCGGTTTTCGATCGATTTGGATTTCGTTCCGGCGGGCGATGGCTATGAACGCACCGCCGAGGAGGTTGCGAGTGCCATGGCGCAGGTTGGCATCGCCGTCTCGGTACGCAAACAGGAGTTCGCTGCATATGTCCGGCGGCTCTACACCGATCGGGAATTCGCATTCTCGATTACGCGAAGCAATAACATGTTCGACCCGTCGGTCGGAGTCCAGCGCATCTATTGGTCGCGCAATTTCCGGAAGGGCGTGCCGTTTTCGAACGGCTCACACTACGCCAATCCCCGTGCCGATAGTTTGCTCGAGCAGGCTGCGATCGAGACCGATCCGGCCAAACGTCGCAACTTATACCTTGGTTTTCAAAATCTGGTCGTAACGGATCTTCCGGACATCAGCCTGTTGGCACCGCTGCAGATCACGATCGTCAATCGCAGGATCAGGAACCATACCGTATCTGGCGACGGCCCGAATGCCAACTTCGCGGAGATTGCTAAGGAGTCCTAGCGCCGCGGCTCGCAATCCGATGCGCGACGTGGAGTCCTTTCCCAATGGGCAGGACCAGCGTCTGAAATTCGGGCAGCGCCGCGAGCAATCCAAAATAGGCTTCTAGCTCGGCGGGGTGCGAAATGGCATTGTCGGTGACGAGCAGGCAATCCGCGCTGAGCTTGGGCCAAAGCACCTTCAGCTGGAGATGCGCGCTGACGCGATCCGCATCGAAAAAGATGCAGTCGATCGGACCATCGATTGTTCGAGCAACTTCTGTTGCATCCCCGCGCAGAAATTCCACATAATCGTGCACGCTGGCGCGCCTGACATTGTCGACGGCGGCCCTCTGTTTCTGCGGATTGCGTTCAATCGTGATCAGACGGCCCGGAGCGGCGAGTTCGCGTAAGGCCATAGCGAGCCAGATCGTACTGCAGCCATTGGACGTCCCAATCTCGACGACCCTCCGGCGCCGCGTGGCCCGGACCAGGAAGAACAGAAATTCGCCTGCAGCCCGATCGAGATTCAGAAAGCGCTGCTCGTGATTGGGCTCCGCCCTGTCAAATGAGGCACCGGCCTTCTCGATTTCGGCCAGAATCGCTCTGGCTACGTCCTTCGCCTGCTCCACAATCCACTCCTTCGCACGGCGCCTATCGGGAAAAATCCTCAAACAGGTCCCCGCACGCGGTTTGAATAAGGTGCAGACCGGATGCGTATCGCTCCCCTCAGAGCCCGGCCGTAGCTATTATGACACCCAAAGGGCGAGCCGACAATATTCGACTATTTTCCGGGCGAATCTGGCAATATGTGCATCTGCGAAGATGACTTTGATGGGCTGAGTAGGATGCGTAAGCTTCGCCGAAGCACTCTGACTAGCGATGCGTATGACTCCGTGCGCGCTATGCTGCTTGAGGATGCGCGCTTCCAGCCGGGTCAAAAGCTGAGCGTCGAGATGATCTCGAGGGAGCTCGGTGTGAGCCGTTCCCCGGTATGGAGCGCCATAACCAAGTTGGATGCCGAGGGCTTGGTCGATGTTACGCCCCGGCAGGGCGTTTATCTCGTCGCGTTCGACGAGGAACGTCTGCATGCCTTGTTCGAGACTCGGGAAGCCCTGGAGGGGATGGCCACGCGGTTGGCTGCGGCTCGCATGACCGAGGCGGAGCTCAACGAGCTCGCCGAAACGATTAAACATCAGAAGACGCTTGTCTCGGAGCGTTACGAACGAGAATTTGCGGCCTCCGCGCTCCGGTTCCATGAGCAGGTCTTACGCGGAGCTCGCAATTCGTTGATCGAGCGGCACCTCACGGGCATCTATGCACGAACGAGCGCGATGTGCCGCGGCCGGGCGAGTGAACGAACGGCCAAGGTTCTGAACGAGAACTTCAAAGATCACCGCGAGATCACCAATGCGCTGCGCCGCCGCGACGAAGTGGCCGCCGAGAAATTGGCGCGGGCCCATGTGCATCGCCTGAAGATGGCCGTGCTGAAACCGCTCGGGACCGGAAAGATCGAACGCGTCTCTGGTCGATAGCTCCCTCGCCGACGCTGGATGTCTTGAATTCGCCCGGACTCGGATCTGCCGCCCCAATATCGCGGCCCTCAGGATGTTCCGATCGATTTCAGGAAACGTATATCCTCCTCGGGAAGGCCAGCTAGCCAACTTGCTTCGTCCCCAGGCTCGGGCAGCACATGTCCGTATTCCGCCATCTGATTTGCTGGTATCTCGGTGAGATAAACCCAAATGCATCTGGTCGGCAGGCCTGTTAGACCGGCAAGTGAAGTCACGATTTCAGTCACGAGTTTTCGAAGGTTGGTAGCCGTACGCCCCGCCCTGATGAAGCCGTGAACGAATATCTGATCTGCGGAGGCTGCCACGCCTCCCATAAAATGATTCCCATTGGCGGTTTCATGGAAGATCACCTGCGCAAAGAAGCCGGGAGCGCCAGTGATATCGCGGTGGATCCGCGTGATCGCTTCAGCCACCGCCGCTCTAAGCGGCTGATTGAGAAAGCCGATCGACGCGGTGCAGTGATATGTGGGCATTGCTCTCTCCCGCAATTCGCAGTCTGAATGATCTAAGACAACCTCTGGCTGCTTTCAGGTCAAGCGGATTGTACTTGGCGGCCACGCCTATCGCGGTTGAACGGACGGCGACGCGCTTCGTCTCCTGGTCTTGGAGCCATATGCCGCCAACCTCGTGAAAGCCTTGCCCGGCGCCGGCGGTTCGTCAACGGCGCCGGCGAACTCGACCAGAAACACGACCAAGACCTACGCGATACCTGCGTCATGCTTCTTGATCGGGCTGGCTGCGACTTGCTGACGATCTGCGACATCACTGTGCGTTCATACCGAAGCGCATAGACTATCGTGAAGCACTACCGCGTCCGCAATGCGGCTCCCGCCGACTCCGTTATCGACAGGCTTGAATTGCATGTGCGGAAAGAAGCCATGAAGAATTGAACGCGCACCGGTAGGTCTCGTTTGGCTGCGCGTTTCAGCGATAGATGGGCTTCGGCCCTAATTACCGGACTCGTCGCACGGCGTGCGACCGTTAAAAGCGTCGCACGGATCCCGGTTTGCTCTGCCGAGGAATTCAAAAATGCCCTTGCGGACCAATCTCTTGCGAGTGGTGGGCGCACCAGGGCTCGAACCTGGGACCCGCTGATTAAGAGTCAGCTGCTCTACCAACTGAGCTATGCGCCCGAAAGGCGGTGAGTGCCTTGCGAGGCCGGTCGTTTAGCAAAGCGAATCCGGTCTGGCAAGCGATGCAATGAAGGTTTTTCCACAGTCCCCAAAAAGCGAAAAGCCGCTGGATTCCAGCGGCTTCGCCAGTAGTAATTCCCAACAGTAATCCCAGGGTTGATCCCGCGGGAAATACGGGGGTGACTCAGAGCCGGCCCTCGCGGTCCCGCCCCTCGCCGCCGTCACGGTCGAAACGGTCGCCGTGGAAGCGGTCCATGCCCCGCTCCATCATGCGGTCCATGCCGCGTTCCATGAAGTGACGGGGCGGGCCGTCCTCACCGCCGCCGAACGGACCGCGGTGGCGGGTCAGCACGGCGAGGCGCCGCTTCTGGCCGTCATCGAGCGTCTTGTAGAGCGGGTCGGCGGCATCGGCGATCTTCTTCAGGGCAGCGGAGGTCGCGCCCATGTCATCGGCGCGCTCGCGCAGGCGGGCGACCGGATCCTCCGGCTTGTCCGCATTGCCGGGGCCGGCATTCATCCGCGCATTGGCGCGGTCGATGCGCAGCTTGGCGAAGTCGCGCACGGCGGCCTCGACCGGCGGCCACAGCTTCTCCTGGTCGGCGTTGAGCTTCAGCCCGGCATGGACGGCGGCGATCCGCGCGTCGACGAAGGCGGCGCGGTCTTCCGGGTTCATGCGGATGTGGTGGAAGTGCTCCATCCACGGGCGATGATATTGGGCATAGACCGCGCCCGAGCCGGCGATGCTGAGCACGGCGATGGCGGCGATGGTGAACTTCCTCATGACATACCTCCTCTGGAAGGATGCGTCGAAGATGAGCGCCGCGAGGCCAGTGCGCAACTTACAACTTGGACAGGGAAGCCGTTCTTACAGAGATGTAACTGCCGTGAATGCCTGTTCAGATGCATATTGAAACGATTTGCAACAAGAAGGGCTTCCGTGACGGCACGGAAGCCCTTCGTTCATGCATTATTTATCCACCTGGCGTGAGCTGGTTCGTCGCGCACTAATTCGTCGTGCTCTTGGCTTCCTTCAGGAACTCGTCGATCAGCGGCTGGCCGACACGGCTGGCGGCGTCCTTGTAGACCGGCTCCATCGCCTTGCGCATCGCCTCGTCCTGCTCGGCGGTGAGCTTGATGATCTCGCTCTTGCCGCTCTTCTTGACCTCGGCGAGCGCGTCGTCGTTTTCCTTCTGCGACTGCGCGTTGTTGAAGTCGGTGGCTTCCTTCATCGCCTTCGACAGCTGCTCGCGGATGTCGGCCGGCAGATCGTCCCAGAACTTCTTGTTCACGATGACGACGTAGCCGATGTAGCCGTGATTGGTCTCGGTGATGTACTTCTGCACCTCGTGCATCTTCTGGGTATAGATGTTCGACCAGGTATTCTCCTGCCCGTCGACGACGCCGGTCTGCAGTGCCTGGTAGACTTCCGAGAACGCCATCACCTGCGGCAGCGAGCCGAGCGCCTTGAACTGGGCCTGCAGCACGCGCGAGGACTGGATGCGGAACTTGACGCCCTGGTAGTCGGCGGGCGCGACGAGCCTCTTGTTGGCGCTCATCTGCTTGAAGCCGTTGTCCCAGTAGGCAAGGCCGGTGATGCCCTTGGGCTCGAGCTGCTTCAGCAGCTTTGCTCCGAGCGGACCTTCCGTCACCTTCCGCAGCGTCTTCAGGTCGGGAAGGATGTAGGGCAGATCGAACACCTCGAACTCGCGGATGCCGAGCGGACCGAATTTCGAGTTGGACGGCGCCAGCATCTGCACGCTGCCGAGCTGGAGCGCCTCGAGCTCCTCCTTGTCCTTGTAGAGCGTCGAGTTCGGATAGACCTCGACCTTGACCTTGCCGCCGGTGTACTTCTCGGCGAGCTCCTTGAACTTCTCGGAGGCCTTGCCCTTCGGCGTGTCGGTCGCGACCACATGGCTGAACTTGATGATGATAGGCGATTGGGCCGATGCCGGCCCGGTCAAGCCAAGTGCCAGTGCCGCGATGGACGCTGCGATCGCAAAGGTGCGCATGATCTCTCCCTGTTGTATTTGGGCCGCCGATGCGGACGGCCAATTCTTATGCCGGCAGCATCAATAGCGGCTGGGAGAGACAGCCGCTATTGGCCCTTAGCAGGGCAGGTATTCATGATGTTGGCGCCGCGATCAGTGCTGCGCTCCCTCTCCCGCTCTTGTCCGCCGAAGCCTTGGCGAAGGCGGATGCGGGGGTCTCCGCAATGGGACACTCCCCGAGAGGAAAGAACCCTCACCCGCCGCGCGCTTCGCACGCGTCGGCCTCTCCCGCAAGCGGGAGAGGCGAAGGCGTCAGCTCGCCGCCGCCGTCACATTATCGCGCTGGCGCTTCATGACGATCTTGTTGAGCGCGCCGAGATAGGCCTTGGCCGAAGCGACCAGCGTATCCGGATCCGCTGCGCGCGCCGTCATCGCACGTCCCTCCTGAGACAGCCGCACCGAGACTTCCGCCTGCGCATCGGTGCCTTCGGTCACGGCGTGGACCTGGTACAGCTCGAGCTTGGCCTCATGCGGCACCAGGCGCTTGATGCAGTTGAACACCGCGTCGACCGGGCCGTTACCCTCGGCCTCCTCGATCCTGATCTGGCCGTCGACGTCCAGCTTCATGGTCGCGCGCTGCGGACCATGGGTGCCGGCGATCACGGTCAGCGACGTCAGCTTGATGCGGTCGTGCGAGGCCGCCATCTCCTCATCGACCAGCGCCTCGATATCCTCGTCGTAGATGTCCTTCTTGCGGTCGGCGAGCGCCTTCATCCGCGTGAACGCATCTTCCAGCTGGTTCGGGCCGAGCTTGTAACCCATCTCCTCCAGCTTGTGTACGAAGGCGTGGCGACCGGAGTGCTTGCCGAGCACCAGCGAGGACTGCTTCAGGCCGACCATCTCGGGCCGCATGATCTCGTAGGTGGAGGCATCCTTCAGCACGCCGTCCTGGTGGATGCCGCTCTCATGCGCGAACGCATTTCGGCCGACGATGGCCTTGTTGTATTGCACCGGGAACGAGGTCGCCGCCGACACCACCTTCGAGGCGCGGGTCAGCTGCGTGGTGTCGATCTTGTTCCAGTAGGGAAATTTGTCGTTGCGCACGTTGATCGCCATCACGATCTCTTCGAGCGCGGCGTTGCCGGCGCGCTCGCCGATGCCGTTGATGGTGCACTCCACCTGGCGCGCGCCGCCGATGACGCCGGCCAGCGAGTTTGCGACCGCCATGCCGAGGTCGTTATGGCAGTGCACCGAGAACACGGCCTTGTCGGAGTTCGGCACGCGCTCGATCAGCGTCTTCATGAAATGGGTGTATTCCTCCGGCACCGTGTAGCCGACGGTGTCGGGGATGTTCACCGTGGTGGCGCCGGCCTTGATCACGGCCTCGACGATGCGGCACAGATAATCCATCTCGCTGCGGGTGCCGTCCTCGGCCGACCATTCGACGTCATCGATCTGGTTGCGGGCGCGCGCGACCATCGCGACCGAGGTCTCCAATACCTCTTCCGGCGTCTTGTTCAACTTCACCCGCATGTGCAGCGGCGAGGTCGCGATCACGGTGTGGACGCGGCCGCGCTTGGCGAATTTCACCGCCTCGGCGCAGCGGTCGATGTCGGCCGGATGCGCACGCGACAGGCCGGCGATGATGGAGTTCTTGGAGCGGCGGGCGATCTCGCTCACGGCTTCGAAGTCACCCTGCGAGGTGATCGGGAAGCCGGCCTCGATGACGTCGACGCCCATATCGTCCAGCAGCTCGGCGACCTCGAGCTTCTCCTCGAAGGTCATGGTGGCGCCGGGGCACTGCTCGCCGTCGCGCAGCGTGGTGTCGAAAATGATGACGCGGTCCTTGTCGGACTTGTTCGCGGGGGCCATTGCAAATTTCCTTTTGAGCTTTTGCGCCGTCAATCTTAAGGGCGCCTGAGGTGTCCGGTGATCTTGACCAACCCCTGAGTGCCCAGGCGCGCAGCGCCCAGCCGGCCCTCAGGGGCAGCTAAGAAGAAGCCCGCTAATCAGGAGGGTGGGCAGCGCAGCCGGGATCGTGGCGGCGGCCAGAGCCACCTCCCCCGAAAATCCCTCGATTTGGCCGCGAATCAGCATTGCCAGACCCTTTTGAGCCCTCAATCCTCGGTCAAAACCGTTGACGGTTGGTTGCCGGGAGGCTCGATACGCCCGTTTCTAGACGAGAAACGGGCGCAACTGCAACGCCAAAAGATGGTCAGGGAGACTGACCTGGTTGATCTTGCGGCCCGGATCGCCCGGCGTGACATCCGGTCTTCGCGCCGGGCAACCCCGACCTACCCCGCGCGGCGGGCGCGGGCCCTGCTCTCCCAGCGGTCGAGCATTTGACCGAGTTCGCCGGTGGCCGGCGGGGCGACCTCATTGGTATTGGCGGGCGCATTGGCATTGAGCCAATCCGGCTGCGCGTAGCCGCGCATGCGACGGGCTTCAGCACGGCGCTGGCGGGAGATGTAGTCGCGCGTGAAATAGCCGCCCGCGAAGGCCATCGCGAGCAACACGATCAAGATGAAGACACCCACACTCAACTCCGACTTTGTCCGGAAGAGTTGTGCGCAGCAATGAGGGCGGGGTCAAGGCTGCGTGCTCCATCATTGTGAGGCGAACGAACAGTCGTTCACGCCTGTGGAACGGCCATGCGCAGGTTCGGGAGCCTCGTTTGAGACGGAGCTGCGACGAATTCGCGACATCATTTCGGCATCGCGCAAAGGATGCGAATCCACCGCTCGCAACTGGTCGCAGACCGGACTAACCTCCACGGCAGCTCGGCCGGATCAACCGGCCAGCCAACATGACCGGGAGGACGCGATGACACGCCAACAGCAGCGTGACCAGGATGCTGCGCTTTCACGACGGACGCTGGTGCAAGGCCTCGCGCTCGGCGCCGCCGCCACGATGGCCGGCCCCGTACTGGCCCAGACCGGCCCGGCCGCACCGCCGACCACGATCACCACCCCGCCGCGCGATTTCGGGCCTCATGGGGCGCCGACGACTTATTTCTGGGACCCCGACATCGTCGCGGTGGATCCATCCTTCAACGATCTCGCGCAGCCCAACACCGCGATCAAGCGCCTCTATACCGGCCTGTTGTGGGCGGAAGGTCCGGCCTGGAGCGCACAGGGACGTTATCTGCTCTGGAGCGACATTCCCAACAACAGGCAAATGCGCTGGACCGAGGACGACGGCCGCGTCAGCGTCTTCCGCAGCCCCTCCAACAATTCCAACGGCAATTCGTTCGACTTCCAGGGCCGGCAGCTCTCCTGCGAGCATCTGACGCGGCGGGTGACGCGCTATGAGCATGACGGCACCGCCACGGTGCTCGCGGATTCCTACCAGGGCAAGCGGCTGAACTCGCCGAACGACGTCGTCGCCCATCCCGACGGCAGCTACTGGTTCACCGACCCGCCCTATGGCGGCCAGCTCTATGAGGGCGAGCCTGACGCAGCCGGTGGCCCGAGCAATGCGGGCGGCAAGCTCAATCCGCGGATCGGCCAGCCGGCCGGCTTCACACCGGGCAAGCGCGAGCTGCCGACCAACTGCTATCGCATCGATCCCTCGGGCCGCATAGACCTCGTCGTCACCGAGGAGCAGGTGCCCGATCCCAACGGCCTGTGCTTCTCGCCGGACTTCAAGAAGCTCTATGTCGTCTCCACCGGCAAGGGACCCGGCGACACCGGCCCCGGCGGCAAGGGCGAGATTTTCGTGTTTGACGTGGGGACGGACAACAAGCTCTCCAACCAGCAGCGCTTCTCCGATTGCGTCATCGACGGCGTGAAATGCGGCCCCGATGGCGTGCGCTGCGACGTCAACGGCAATGTCTGGGCCTCCAGCAATGCCGGCCGCGCGGTCGGCTATAGCGGCGTCACCGTGTGGTCGCCGGAGGGCAAGCTGCTCGGGCGCATCCGCCTGCCGGAGGTGTGCGGCAACATCTGCTTCGGCGGCCCCAAGCGTAACCGCCTGTTCATGGCCGCGAGCCAGTCGCTCTACGCCGTGTATACGGCGACACAGGGCGCAGGACCCGGCTAGGCGGCAAAAGCCTTGAATTGCGACACGGCGCCGGCGTGCCTTGCCGGCGCCGTCTTGTTTTGGCCAGCCTGTCGATGCGCGCCGCAGCAACAGAGGTGACTTCCGGACGGAGCGCGTGATAATTGAACCATGGCAGGCAAAATTCGCGTCGTTGTTCTCTATGGCGGCAGGTCCGGTGAGCACGAGGTCTCGCTGAAATCGGCCGCTTCCGTGCTCCGTCATCTCGACCGCAGCCGCTTCGAGGTGATTCCGGTCTCGATCGACAAGGAGGGCCGGTGGCAATGGAACGACCTACACACGCTCGATCAGATCAACGCGGTGTCCTTGCCGATCCTGGCGGACGCGCCGGAGATGCGGCTCACCAGAGGCGCTGACGGGCGCGGCACGCTCATGCCGGTCGCGCCGGGCGCTCCGGTCGAGATCGACGTCGTGTTTCCGGTCATGCATGGGCCGCTGTGCGAGGACGGCGCGGTGCAGGGCCTGCTGGAATTGGCCGATGTCGCCTATGTCGGCTCCGGCGTGCTCGCCTCCGCCGTCAGCATGGACAAGGACGTCGCCAAGCGGCTCGCCGAATTCGCCGGCATTCCGGTCGCTCCCTATCGCGTGCTCGGTCGCAAGGCCTTCACGCAGGACCGGTCCGCATCGCTTGCGAAGGCGACCGAGGGCCTCTGCCTGCCGGTGTTCGTCAAGCCGTGCAACATGGGCTCCAGCGTCGGCATCCACAAGGTCAAGACCTGGGATGCGCTTGGCGCCGCGCTCGACGATGCGTTCCGCTATGACGTCAAGGTGCTGGTCGAGCAGGGCATCGACGCACGCGAGATCGAGGTCGCGGTGCTCGAAGGCGAGACGCTGTTCGCCAGCGTCGCCAGCGAGCTCAATCCCAACGCCCATCACGAGTTCTATTCCTACGAGGCAAAATATCTCGATCCCGACGGGGCCCGGGTCGACCTGCCGGCGCGGCTGGATGCGCCGCAGATGGAGCGGGTGCGATCGCTGGCGACGCAGGTGTTCGCGGCGCTCGAATGCAGCGGCTTTGCGCGTGTCGACTTCTTCCTCGACCGGCAAAGCGGCCAATTCTATTTCAACGAGATCAACACCCTGCCCGGCTTCACCTCGATCAGCATGTATCCGAAGATGATGGAAGCCTCGGGCGTGCCCTATGCCGAGTTGCTGTCGCGCCTCGTCGATCTGGCGCTGGAGCGGTATCGCCAGCGCCAATCGCTGGAACGGGGTTACGCGAGCTAGGTTGACCTTCGTCGGCACAGAGCGACAGCCGACCGCTGTGCGAAGCAAGCCTCGCACCGGGCCGGAGGAGCCAAATGGACGATCGACCGAGACACCAGAGTAGCCTGACGCAGGACGACGGTTTCGTTCATGTCCGCGGCGCGCGCGAGCACAATCTCAGGAACGTCGACGTCAAAATTCCCCGCAACGCCCTGGTCGTGTTCACGGGCGTGTCGGGTTCCGGAAAATCCTCGCTCGCCTTCGGGACGATCTATGCCGAGGCGCAGCGACGCTATCTGGAGTCGGTCTCGCCCTATGCGCGGCGGCTGTTCCACCAGATGCAGATTCCTGAAGTCGACGACATCGAGGGCCTGCCGCCAGCGGTGGCGCTCCAGCAGCAGCGGGGCGCGCCGACGACGCGATCGTCCGTCGGCAGCGTGACGACCATCTCGAACCTGCTCCGGATGCTCTATTCCCGCGCCGGGGATTATCCGCGGGGACAGCCGATGCTCTATGCGGAATCGTTTTCGCCGAACACGCCGGAGGGCGCCTGCCCGACCTGCCACGGCATCGGCCGGATGCTCGACGTCACCGAGAAATCCATGGTGCCCGACGACACTAAGACCATCCGCGAGCGCGCCATCGCGGCCTGGCCGAGCGCCTGGCAGGGCCAGAACCTCCGCGACATCCTGACGACACTTGGCTACGACGTCGACAAACCCTGGCGTGAGCTGCCCAAGAAAGATCGCGACTGGATCCTGTTCACCGAGGAGCAGCCGACCGTTCCGGTCTATGCCGGTTACGATGCCGCCGAGGTCAAGCGGGCGCTGCGCCGCAAGGAGGAGCCGAGCTACCAGGGCACGTTCACGGGCGCCAAGCGCTACGTGATGCAGACCTACGCCAAGTCCGAGAGCGCGATGATGAAGCGCCGCGTCGCGCAATTCATGATCACGCAGGACTGTCCGACCTGCCACGGCACGCGGCTGAAGCCCGAGGCGCTCAAGGTCAAGTTCGCCGGCCTCAACATCGCCGAGATGTCGCATTTGCCGCTCAAGCAACTGCACGAGCTGATCAAGCCGTTTGCGCAGGCGTCGGCGGACAAATCCGAGAAGACCGTCGTCGCCCGGCGAATCTGCGAGGATCTGTCGGCGCGGCTCGCCGTGCTGCTCGACCTCGGCCTCGGTTATCTCGCCTGCGAGCGCAGCACGCCGACGCTGTCGCCGGGCGAATTGCAACGTCTGCGCCTTGCGACGCAGGTCCGCTCCAACCTGTTCGGCGTCGTCTACGTGCTCGACGAACCGTCTGCGGGCCTGCATCCCGCCGACACGGAAGCGTTGCTGCGGGCGCTGGACCGCCTCAAGCACGCCGGCAATTCCATCTTCGTGGTCGAGCACGAGATCGAGGTGATCAGGCACGCCGACTGGCTGGTGGATGTCGGGCCCGATGCCGGCGACGGCGGCGGCCTCATCCTCTATAGCGGTCCGCCCGCAGGGCTCGGCGACGTCAAGCAATCGCGAACCGCCCATTATGTCGCGCAGCCGCGAAAGCAGCTGCCGACGCTCCGCCGCGAGCCGAAGGGGCATCTGAAGATCAGAGGCGTGACCCGCAACAATCTGCGCGGCCTCGACGTCGATATTCCCCTTGGCGTCATCGCCAGCGTCACCGGCGTGTCCGGCTCCGGCAAGTCGAGCCTGATCAGCCAATTCCTCGTCGACGCCGTGGCTGGTCATCTCGGCCACACGCTGGCCACCGATGCGGACGACGACACCCTGGCCCCCACCGTGGAGACATTGGGCGGCAAGATTACCGCCGGGCTCGATCAGATCGACCGCCTCGTCGTGGTGGATCAGAAGCCGATCGGCCGCACGCCGCGATCGAACCTTGCGACCTATACCGGCCTGTTCGACCATGTCCGAAAGCTGTTCGCGGCAACGCCGCAGGCAAAGTCGCGCCGCTACGATGCCGGACGCTTCTCGTTCAATGTCGCCAAGGGCCGGTGCGGGACCTGCGAGGGCGAAGGGTTCGTGTGCGTGGAGTTGCTGTTCCTGCCTAGCGTCTATGCGCCCTGCCCGACCTGCAAGGGCGCGCGCTACAACGACAAGACGCTCGAGGTGAAGATCGACGGCAAGTCGATCGCGGATGTGCTGGCGATGCGCGTCGACGAGGCCTTCGACTTCTTCAGCGGCGATACGACGCTGAACCGCGCGCTGTCCGTCGTGCGCGAGGTCGGCCTCGGCTATATCCGCCTCGGCCAGTCCGCGACCGAACTATCCGGCGGCGAAGCCCAGCGCATCAAGCTGGCAACGGAGCTCATGCGCCCGCAGCGCGGTCACACGCTCTATGTCCTGGACGAGCCGACCACCGGCCTTCATCCCAGGGATGCCGAACGGCTGATTGCCCTGCTCGACCGGATCGTGGATGCGGGCAACAGCGTGGTCGTGGTCGAGCATGACATGGATGTCGTCTCTCACAGCGACTGGATCATCGATCTCGGCCCGGGCGCGGGTGACGAGGGCGGCAACATCGTCGCGGCGGGTCCGCCAGACCGGGTCGCGAAAGCCGGTGGCAAGACCGCACGCTACCTTGCCCGCCGTTTGAACCGGTAACGCGCGATCACCCGGCGCTTCGCAGTTGCATTCAACGGCTGCGAGGACCGACCGAGACTTTCGCGATGTTGACTTTCCGTGGCCCCCTTCCCCATACTTCGCAAAAAACAACAAGACCAATCAACAGACGGTTTTGAGGGAGGATAGGATGCCGACTTCACGCAGGCAGCTGCTGAAGGGTACGGCGGCTGCCGCCGCCACACTCAGCCTCGATTGGACACGGGCTCAGGCGCAGGCCGAGAATTTGCGCATCGGCCTGATCTACGACCTCACCGGCCCCTTCGCCGCCGGCGGCTCGGTCGCCTCCTCGGTCGGCGCGCAGATCGCCATCGATCTCGTCAATGAGAAGGGCGGCATCGGCGGCAAGACGAAGATCGTGCCCGTCGCGGCGGACTCCCAGAGCAAGGCCGACGTCGCGATCAACGAGGCCGAGCGGCTGATCAGCCAGGAAAAGATCGACATCATCAACGGCGTCTATTCCAGCGCCCATGCGGTGCCGATGGCGGCGAAGGTCGAGCAGCAAAAGAAGATCCTGTGGATCACCACCGCGGTCTCGACCGCCGTGTTCAAGGACAAGAACCTGCAATATGTGTTTCGCGCGCAGATCCATTCCGACCAGTACGGCCAGGCCTTTGCGGGATTCCTCGCCGAGCATGCGAAAGGCAAGCTCGGCATCGATCCGAAGGAGGTCAAGGTCGCGCTGATCCACGAGGATGGTCCCTATGGCGTCGGCGTCGCCGCCGCGGACGAGGCCTATGCCAAGGAGGCCGGCATCCAGGTCGTGCTGCGTGAGGGCTACTCAGCCTCCGCGCCCGACCTCTCGGTGCTCGTCACCAAGATCAAGCGCGCCAAGGCCGACGTGATCTCGCATGCCGGCTACAACCCCGACATCACGCTGTTCCTGCGTCAGGCGCGCGAGAGCGGATTGCGCTTCAAGATGCTGTTCGGCGCAGGCGCCGGCTACAGCCAGCTCGACAAGCTGCGCGCAACCTTCGGCGCCGACATCGACAATTTCTGCAACATCGATCCGGTGCCGGCGCAATTGCTCGACCCGTCAAAGCTCGCGCCGGGTATCGGCGATCTGACGAACGCCATGGTCACGCGCTACAAAGCCAAGACGGGCGCGACCGACGTGCCGCCGCACTGCTCGATGGGCTTCAACCAGACCTGGATCCTGCTCAACAACGTGCTGCCGGTCGCCAGAGAGAAGTACGGCAGCTTCGAGCCGGAGGCCATTCGCAAGGCCGCGCTCGACGTCGACATCCCTGCCGGCGGCACCATCCAGGGCTACGGCGTCAAATTCTTTCCGCCGGGCACGCCGATGTCCGGCCAGAACGAGCGCTCGACCCCGGTAGTGATGCAAAACGCCGGCGAGCACATCTCGGTGGTGTGGCCGACCAACATCCGCACGCAAGACCCGGTGTTTCCGCTGCCGAAGGGCTCGACTTACGGGGCCTAGCCTAGTGCGAGCCACGAGCAGCGCTGCGCTCCCTCGCCCCGTTCTTACGGGGAGAGGGCTGGGGTGAGGGGCTGTCTCGGCATTGACGGTGAGAGAAATCGTAGGGTGGGCAAAGGCGCACTTGCGCCGTGCCCACGATCTCTCTCGGACTACGACGAAAACGTGGGCACGCTTCGCTTTGCCCACCCTACGACACCTCGTCGGGGAGGCAGAAGGGATCGTCGCGACGCCTACAACACCACCCTCGTCCCCTCCTCCGCCGCCCAGTAGCCGGCATAGTTCACCTTGATGGTCTCATAGGCCAGCGCGAGGTCCGACAGCGGCTGGCGGCCCGTCGCGGCGCATTCCATGAAATCCTGGATCTCCTGGAGATAGCCGCGCGTCCACTCCTCCTCGAGGCAGACATATTGCCAGCCGGTTTTGCGGTCGACCTTCTCGGTGATGTAGACGCTGGCGAGCTTCTCCTCGGAGGTCTGGTAGCTCATCAGATGGTTGTTCGGCGTGATGTTGGCGAACAGCGAGCCGCCGCTGGTATAGGTCTCGACCAAATTGCGCACGCCGCCCATGATCATGTCGCCGGAGAACACGGTCGCCTTGGTGCCGTCGGAGAAGGTCGCAGTCAGCGTACCCCAATCCTCGACGTCGACGGGATTTGCCTTGATGTAGCTGCGCTCCTCCGGCTTCAGGGCGGCGGTGACATTGCCGACGTCGCCGGTGACGCTGGCGACATGGATTTTCTCCCCTCGCGCGCGTGCTTCGACCTGCTTGAGATAAAGCACCGCCGAAAGCGGATGGCAGCCCATGCGGATCAGCGAGCCGCCGCCGGTCATCGCCCATTGCGCGGCATGGGCCGCGTGCGAGCCGGAATGGCTCTCCTCGCCCTTCATGAACAGGATCTTGTCCTTTGTCGTCCTGATGATCTCCGCGGTCTTGGTCACCGCCGGCGCGTAGATCCAGTCCTCGGCATACATGAAAAGCTTTCCGGTGCGCTCGATCGCAGCGCGCGTCGCATCCATCTCCTCCAGCACGCGTTCGTACATCAGCGATTTCGGCACATGCCTGCCGATCGGCTGCGGGTCGCCCTTGCGGCCGAAATAGCCGGCGAACGGCTTTTCGCAGATCACGTGCTTGCCGGCCTGCATGCTGGCGACGATCATCTCCGCATGAAGATTAGGCGGCGTGCAGATGTCGATCACATCGAGCTCTCGATCGGCAATCAACTCGGCAAAACTGCGATAGACCTTTGGAATGCCGTGGCGCCCTGCGAACGCGACCACGCGATCGCCGCGCGCAGCGACCGCCGCAACCTCGACGTCGACGCCATAGACGCGGGCGAACGCATACATATGCAGCTCCGAAACGAAGCCGCAGCCGACAAGTCCCACCCGAATCCTGGCCATAGAACCCCCTTTTGCTTTGGGAGGCACTATAGCGGGCTCGCGGGCCTATTCCACCGAGACCCGCACCACGCCGGCGCTCATCATGCCGAGCGCGCGGGCGGCCGGCACCGAGAGATCGACGATGCGGCCGCGAATGAAGGGACCGCGGTCATTGACGCGGCACTGGATGGTGCGTCCGCTGTAGGACACCTTCAACACGCTGCCGAACGGGCGCGTGCGATGTGCGCAGGTCAGCTCGCCCTTGCCGGCTTTTCCGTATCCGTAATACGAGGCGAGACCACTTTCGCCCTTTGCAACGGAGATGAAGGCGAGAGATGAAGTCGTCAAACAAAGCAGGAATGTCGTCTGCGCTCGCACGGCACCGCTCCCCGGTTGGCCCTGCCCGGCGCTGCAAACGTGGCTTTGTTCCCTTAGGTTCCGGGAACTGCCGGGCATTGCCCGGCAGCGCCATCACAGTTTGTTACTGTTTGTGGAACACCAGCGTGCGCACCTCGATGCTCTCGCGCGGCGCGGCATCCGTCGGCGTGGTCGGATCGACGAAGGCCGTGTGCGGCCCGAAACGGGTGCGGCCGTCGGTTGCGGAATCATAGCATTTGAGCAGCAGCGCCTCGTCGGGCGTCATCTCGGGGAAATAGAACCAGCGATGGTCAGGATTGTATTTCACCGAATAGGTCTCGCCGCGGCGGTTGGGATAGATCAGGTCGGAGGCGACGAGATCGTCGGGCCTGACCGTTGTGCCGTCGACCACCGCCAGCGGTGAATCGCGCAAGGGTCCGCGGATCGGCCGCCACAGATTGATCACCTGCACCCGGCCCTTCAGCAGCTCCTCGGCCTCATCAGGCAGATGCTCGCGCACGCGGTTGGCGCCGGAGAGGTCGGTCTGGTCGACATGCACGCGCGTCGCCGGCTGACGCGGGCCGCCGTCGCGAATGTCAGGGGCGCCCTCGACCCGCTTGCGCACGGTATGATCGAAAATGAAAACGCGGTCGGCCTTCAGCGTCGCGCGCAGGAACGCCTCGACGGCGGGATAATAGACTTTCCTCACCTCGTCGTCGTTGTAGAAATCTTTGACCTGGTTCGGATGGCGCACCAGTGCAAAGCCCTCGCGATCGAGCGAGAAGCTGTCGGCGATCAGCCGCCCATCGAAGATCGGCACCTGATGCGGCTCCGGCAGCGACGTGCTTTTCGGCTCGCCCGGCGGCGGATCGAAGGCGTAAGTGCGGGGTTTGCCTGATGTCGGTGCGAGATAGTTGAGTTCGGCGGTGACGAAGGGAAGCGATTCGATTTTTGTTTCTTGCAGGCCCATGGCCGGTCTCCCGATGTGGTCGTCGGATTGATTTTTGACGGGGTGGAGCGCGGTGCAAGGGGCGCGATGCAAATAGCAATGAGGGTGTTGTCGGGAGTGAGGAATGCAGAAGGAATATCTCGATCATGGCCTTTTGCGCAGAAGGTGGCCTTCTCGTCTCACGGATGGTTGAGCATTTGTGAAGTCTCGTGCTCCAGACGCAGTATTGTAGGGTGGGCAAAGCGAAGCGTGCCCACGTCTGCTATCGGAATCTTGGAAAGATGGTGGGCACGGCGCAAGTGCGCCTTTGCCCACCCTACAAGACCGGACTCGCGGACAGACTCCCCCTCACCCCCGGCTATAGCCCCGCAATCGCATCCGCGAACGAGCGGTCCACGATCTCCGCGGCATCAAGCTTCTGCTTGATCAGGCCCCAGCGGAAATACAGATCAATCGTCGCCTGCTCGTCCGCGATTACGCCGTCGTCGATCGGCGCGACACGGATCTTTGCGCGCGACAGCCAATTCTGCGGCACGGCGACCGGGATGTTCATCAACTTGCCCCAGGTCGCGGCGTAACCATCGACATTGTTCAGCGACCACGCCCGCGCCGCGGTGAGGCGCCGGATGAAGTCGGCCAGCTCCGCGCGCTTGTCCCTGATCGCATCGGGGCGCGCGACCTGAAAGCTCAGCCCTGGCGTCAAGCCTTCCGAGTTGATGATGCGGCGGGACTTAAAGAGCACCTCCTCCTGGCTGACATAGGGCTCCCAAGTTGACCAGGCATCTACTGATCCTTGCGTATAGGCGATCTTGGCGTCGGAGGGCGCGAGGAACGCGATCTGCACGTCGCTCGCGCTCCAGCCGTTCTTCTCCAGCGCCGCGAGGATCAGCTGATGGCCGATCGAGCCGCGGCCGGTCGCGATCTTCTTGCCCCGCAGGTCTGCGAAGCTCTTGATCGGCGATGTCTCGGGCACGAGGATCGCGAGCCCCTCGCGCGTCTGCCGGATCGCGGCGATCGCCTTCACCGGCGCGCCGGAGGCGGCGGCGAATGTGAAGGGCGCGTCCCCGACGAGCCCGGTCTCAATCGCGCCGGCGCTGAGCGCCTCCAGCAGCGGAGCTGCCGCCGGAAACTCCTTCCACTCGATCTTGTACGGCACGTCCTTCAATACGCCAGCCGCTTCCATCACGGCCTGCGAATTGCCCTTCTGGTCGCCGACGCGCAGGGTGGTTTGCGCCGCTGCCAGGTCCAGTGAACCGAACAGCAGCGCGCCCGCCAGCACGAGGCGGATCATTCCGCGGCCTCACCGCGAGCGGCAGGGCGTTCGGCGATCAGCTTGCGCGTCAGCGGGATCAGCTCGCGGCCATAGTCGATCGCATCGGGCAGCGGATCGAAGCCGCGAATGAGGAAGTGGCTGACGCCGAGGTCGTAATAGTCGGCGAACACTTCGGCGACCTGCTCGGGCGTGCCGACCAGCGCCGTGGTATTGCTGTTGGCGCCGGTGAGCTTGGCGATCTCGGTCCACAGTCGCTTGTCGATGCGCGCGCCCTGGTCGGCCGCCGCCAGCAACCGCTTGGCGCCCTCGGTCGCATGATTGGGCCGGCGATAGCCGGTCTGGTCCTGCAGCGCGGTGGCACGTTCGAGGATCCCTTCGGCCTTCTTCCAGGCGGCCTCCTCGGTATCGGCAAGGATCGGCCGCACCGACAGGCTGAAGCGCGGGCTCGGCCGCCCGTGCTTGGCCGCCGCCGCACGCACGCGGGCAGTAACCTCGCGCACCTGCGCGTAGGATTCGCCCCACAGCGCAAAGGTGTCGGCGTGCTTGCCCGAGACCTCGATCGCGGCATCGGAGCCGCCGCCGACGAAGGTGTAAATGCCGCCCGCTTGCCGTGGCTTCACCTGCGAGAAACCGTTCTCGACGGTGTAGTACTTGCCGCTGTAGTTGAACGGCTTTTCGCTGGTCCATTCCAGCCGCACAATGTCGAGGAACTCGCTGGTGCGGGCATAGCGCTCGTCCTTGTCGTCGAGCGTGTTGCCGTCCTGCCTGAGCTCGATGGCGTTGCCGCCGGTAATGACGTGCAGCGAGACGCGGCCGTCATAGAGCTGGTCGAGCGTGGCGAGCTGGCGCGCCAGCACCGTCGGCGCCGTGAAGCCCGGGCGCTGCGCAATCATCACCTTCAGCTTCCTGGTGATGGCCAGGACATGCTGGGCCACCTGGAGGGAATCCGGCGTGGTCGAATGGAACGCCAGCAGCGCGCGGTCGAAACCGCCAAGCTCATGCGCCTTCGCGACCGTCTCGATATAATTTGGATCAAGCACCGGGCCCTGGCGCACGATGGTTTCGGAAGCATTGCTGTTGGCGATAAAGCCGATGAACTCGACCGACATCGGGAACTCCATGTGGTGATTGGTCATAGGCCGAGCGCTGCGCGCCCGGCGGTGATCTTGGTGGTGTCGTCCTGGGGGGTGTGGACGCGGCCGCAGAGCACGTCGCGGTAATGCCGCTCCAGCGGATTTCTGCGCGACAGACCGTGATTGCTGGTCAGCGACAAGGCGTCCTCCACGGCGGCCACGGCGTTATTGGTCACCGTCAGCTTGACGATGTTGGACTCGGATGCATCGAGCTGCAAGCCGTCGTCGAAATCGGAGGCGAAACTGTCGATCAAACGTGCGTTGACCGCGAGCCGCGCCTCGATGCCGCCGAGGATCTCCTGGGCACGCGGCAGGGTCGCCAGCGGAGCGCCGAGACTGCCCGGCACCCGTGTCTTCAGGAAGCCGACCAGCCAGTCGCGTGCCGCCCGGGCCACACCGTCATAGATCGCGGCGACGAAGATGGTGTGGACGGTCGCCTGCACCGGATCGGGGGCACGCCAGGCGGCGGGCTTGCGGACGTCGATTTCGGCATCGAGCGGGATCACGACATCGTCGAAGATGACATCGTGGCTGCCGCTCGCGCGCAGACCGTGATGATCCCAGGTCTCGACGATACGCGTGCCCGGCAGGCCCGCCGGCACCAAGAACTGGCCGACACGCGGCTCGGCTTCATCGGTGCGCGCCCAGACCAGATACCATTTCAGGATTGGCGAGCCCGTCGAATAGACCTTGTGGCCAGACAGGCGCCAGCCGGTCTCAGTGCGCCGCGCGATCGTCGCGGGCAAGCCGCCACGGGCGGGCGAGCCGAGTTCGGGCTCGACTCGCAGGGCGTTGATGAGCGCGAGGCCCTCGACGGTTTCCTGCGCGAGCTTGCGCGACAGCCGGACCGGCCAGGTCGGGCTGCGCGCCATCACGAAATGATTGATGTAGTGCATCGACAGCACCAGCGCCGTCGACGAGCAGGCCTTGCCGACGATGCCGAGGACCCGTGCAGCATATCGCGCACCGGCGCCGCCGCCGCCGAAGGCCGCGGGGACCGTCAATGACAGGAGGCCGGCCTCTGAAAGCTCGCGAAAATTCTCGAACGGGAAGCTGCCGGCGCGGTCATGATCCGCTGCCCGCGCCGCAAAACCTTCGGCCAGCGCCTCGGCGCGGGCGATGTAGTCGGGCTCGCCATGGGCCGTGCGGCCTTTGGCTACGGAACTCACCATGTTGCATCCAATCCCAACAGGCCAAGAATCTGGCGTCGCAGATCGGCCAGATATGGATCGCCACGATGGCGCGGATAGGGCCGGTCGACACGAATGTCGGCCTTCACCCGCGCCGGACGATCGCTGAACACGATGACGCGGTTCGCAAGCACCAACGCTTCCTCGGCATCATGCGTGACGAGCAGCGTGGTAAAACCCTTGCGCTGCCAGAGCGAGACCAGCTCGGCCTGCATGGTGATGCGGGTCAGCGAGTCGAGCTTTCCCAAGGGCTCGTCGAGGATCAGGATCCTGGGATCGTTGACCAGCGCCCGCGCCAGCGCGACGCGCTGCGCCATGCCGCCGGAGAGCTGGTACGGATAGGCCTTGCGGAACGACGACAGCCCGACCAGATCGAGCGCGTCATCGACGCGCTGCCGCTGGCTCTTCAAAATGCCCTGGGCCTCGAGGCCCAGGGCGACGTTGTCCCAGACCGACCGCCAGGGAAACAGCGTCGGATCCTGGAACACGACCACGCGCGACGGATGCGGCCGGATGATGCGAACTTCATCCTCGCGCAAGCTTCCCGCCCTGGGCTTGTCGAGGCCGGCGACGAGCCGCAGCAAGGTCGACTTGCCGCAGCCGGAGGGGCCGAGCAGCGCGACGAACTCGCCAGGCTCGACCGAGATGCTGACATCGCTGAGAACAGGCAGCTCGGCGCCGTCGATGTCGAAGGCGTGGCTGACCTGCTCGATGTCGAGCGCTGCGCCGGCAGTTGCATGAGTGGGCGCTTCGGCGAGTGCGGCTGCGGCTACCATTTCACGGTCCCCTTCTGCCAGACCAGCAGGCGGTCACGGATCGCGAACAACAGCGTGATCGCGCCGGAGCAGAGCAGCGACATCACGATCAACGCGGCATACATGTTGGCATAGGCGGCCCAGCCCTGCGCCCATTGCAGGTACCAGCCGAGACCTGCCTTGACGCCGATCATCTCGGCGACCACGAGCACGGCAAAGGACGAGCCGAGCCCCATGAACAGGCCGACGAACACATGCGGTAGCGCCGCGGGGATCGCCACCTTCAGCACCAGGAAGGACGGCTTGGCCCCCAGCGTGCGCGCGACGTCATAATAGGCATTGCTGACGCTTGCGACGCCCGACCAGGTCAGCACGGTGACGGGGAAGCCGGTCGCGAGCGCGATCAGGAAGGTCGAGGCGCTCCAGCTCGACGGAAAGGTGAAGAATGCGATCGGCAGCCAGGCGGTCGCCGGCAGCGGGCCGATGAAGCGCAAGACCGGATGCACCCAATAGCCGACCGCGCGCGACCAGCCGATCGAGACCCCGGTGAGAAAGCCAATTGTCGCACCGATCAGATAGCCTCCGAGCTGGAGCTTGACCGAAGCGAATACGCTATCGAGCAGCTTTGGCAGATCGTCGGTATAGACCTCGATGATCGATTGCGGTGGCGGAAAGAACGGCAGCGGCAGCCAGGCGAATTTTGCGGTCGCGACCTCCCACAGCGTCAGGAAGACGCCGAGCGCCACGAGCCAGGGCGCACGCGTGTGCAACGCCCTGCCCGCCGAGCCGAGATAGTCTGAAGCAACCGTTCCGAACAGCGCGACGGCCGCAATGACCAAAGCGGCAATGCCGAGCGAATGCGTGCGCGACCAGTCGCCGACGTCCTCCCACCACAGGCAGGACAGGCCGAACGCGATCCAGGCGACGCTGGCGAGCACGCCGACGCCGGACTCCCGTATCCAGGTCGCAAGCCACGGCGCGCGCGAGGTTCGCGGCGCGCCCGAGGCGAGGCCGTCAGACAGCGAATACGTCGACATAGATGCGCTCCGCGAATTTGGCGGTATCGGTGCTTGGCTTGAAGACCTGCACGCTCTTCAGATCATCCGCATAGCCCTTCAGCTCGCGCTTCAGGACTTCGCCGACGGGATGATGATGGTGGGTATGGTAGCGCACCATGCCCTCGATATCGTCGAGCGACGCCGTCTTCGGCGCGTAGGGCTGGAACGATTTTGCCGTCACGGCCGGGTTCTGCGCGGTGAACATCGCGGCGTCGAGCAGCGCCTGGGTCAGCGCGCGCGCCACCTGCGGCTCCTCGCGCACGAGCGAGCCGCGCAGGCCGAGGATGCAGCAGCTCTTGTCGCGATATTCGCCGTCGAGATTGGACGCGACCTCCTTGTACTGGCTGTCCTTGAGCCAGAGATAGCCGAGCGGATCGGACGACAGGAACGCCTGCACCTCGCCCTTCTCGACCGCGACGTTGAGCAGGTTGCCGGGATAGGCACGCCAGTCGACATCCTTGTTGGGATCGATGCCGAGGTTGGCGAGCTGGATCGAGAAGAAGTTCTTGTCGGGCCCCGCGAGATCGCCGACCGCGACGATCTTGCCCTTGAGATCGGCAAGCTTGTCGACACCGGAGCCCGCCCGGGTCAGAACGCGCATGCAGCCGCCATGGGTGCCGGCGGCGATCTTGACGTCGAAGCCCTGCTCCAACGGCTTCAGCCAGCGCAGCGCCATGCCGAGGCCGGCATCGCTCTTTCCGGTCGCGATCGCCTCGAGCAACTGGTCGGTCGAGCCGGAATAGTTGATGAGCTCGACGTCGAGATTATGCTTCTGAAAGAAGCCGTGCTCGATCGCCACCGGCACCGGCGCAAGGCAGACCGCGCCGGCATTCCACGACAGTTTGAGCTTGCGCGGCGCACCAGTCAGCGCGGGCGCATCGGAGGCCGTCCGGCACAGCGGAAACTCAGAGAGATCGACGCCGGGCGCGATCGCCTTCGGCGCAAAGGCCTGCGCCGCGCCAAACGCGCCAAGCGGCGCGGCGAACGCCGCCGCAAGCCCGGCCTGGAGCAGATGGCGCCGGTCGAGGCCTGATCCACCGCGCTTGTTGTCCTTGTCCATCAGTCCCCGCTCCTGCATTGGCACGGCTCCGCCATTCGCGCAGCGCTTCGCGCCACGCACGTTCCGTATGGAGCCGCGTTGAGAGAATGTTTTTCGCCGACGCGTCACGCGCGGCCTTGATGCGATGCGCAAATCATGCGGCGCGGTCACGGCATCGTCAATGAAATGGAATTTCGAATGTGGCGCGAGGGGAAGTCATTCTCTCCACGATGCACCTGCAATACGAATTGCCATTTCATTGACTGCGTATCGCCCGATCATAGACTTGATCGTCTCGCTGCATCCTCCGCTCGCAATCGTGAGCCAAGCAACAGACAGGCCATGACCATCAACTCCGACGATCACTCCATCACCCGCCGGCTCGCCGCATCGCTGCTTGCCGCCGCCATCACGCTGTCGACGGCCGCGGCCTCGTTCGCAGCCGACACCGTCGTGCTTCGCGTCGGCGACCAGAAGGGCGGCAACCGCTCGCTGCTCGAGATCTCGGGCTATGCCAAGGACCTGCCCTATAAGATCGAATGGTCGGAATTCCCGGCGGCGGCGCCAATCCTCGAAGCGCTCAACGCCGGCGCGCTCGACGTCGGTTACACTGGCGATCTCTCCTTTCTCTCGGTCTATGCAGCCGGCGCGCCGATCAAGGCGATCGGCGGCACGCGCTCGGATGCAAAGACGCAGGCGATCCTGGTGCGGCAGGATTCGCCGATCAAGTCGGCCGCCGACCTCAAGGGCAAGCGTCTCGCCGGCACGCGCGGCGGCTGGGGCCAGTTCCTGATCGACGCGACGCTGGAGAAGGCGCAGATCAAGCTGGACGACGCGACCTTCGCGCCGCTCGGCCCGGTCGACGCCAAGATCGCGCTGGTCGCCGGCTCGATCGACGCCTGGGCGGTGTGGGAGCCCTACGTCTCGTTCGCGACGCTGAAGGACAAGGCCCGCGTGATCGCCGACGGCCAAGGCCTGACGCCGACCATCACCTTCATCGTCGCCTCCGACAACGCCATCGCCACCAAGCGCGCCGCGGTGCAGGACCTCGTGCAGCGGCTGAACAAGGCGCGGCTGTGGTCGCTCGATCATCTTGGTGAATATGCCAAGAGCACGGCCGAACTCACAAAGCTGCCGGAGGACGTGCTGCTGTCGGCCTACACCGCGCAGCGCACCAGCCCGATCGTGATCGACGAGAATGTGGTGAAGGAGATCCAGGCAGCGTCAGACCGCTCGACGCGCTACGGCATCCTGCCGAAGGCGCTCGACGTCAGCAAAGCCGTCGACCGCAGCTTCACCGCTGCGGCCGCGGGATCGAACTAGCGCGGGGGCGGCGGGATGCACAGGCCTCGGCTCAAGGCCGGCCCGCTGCATCTCGCCGCGATCGTGCTCGCGCATTTCGCCTGCATGAGCCTGATCGTGTGGCTCTCGCTTTAGTCGCGCTCACCAGTAGCGGCGGTAGTAGTGACGGTAGTACGGCCGGTAGTAGCCGTAGCGATAGCCGTAATACGGACGATAGGGCCGGTAATAGCGAGGGTAGACCGGCCCGTAGCCGTAACCGTAATAGGCCGGCGCATAGCCATAGCCGTAACCCGGATAGCCGTAGCCGTAATACGGTCCGCCGCCGTAATAGCCGTAAGGCGCGCCGGCGATAGCGCTGCCGATGATGGCGCCGGCCGCGAAGCCACCGAGGCCCCACCCCCAGCCGCCGCCACGCCAATGCACCTGCGTGACGTCGTCGCCGGCCGCGGCCTTCATGGTCGCGACATTGGTCGGCAGCGGCGCCGCTGATGCCTGGCCGATCTGGCCGGTCATGACGCCGACCGTCACAGAGCAGGCAATTGCCGTTTTCCAGATGTTCATCGTCTTACTCCCTGTCGGACGTTTCGTTCGAAAGAGCATCGCATGCCATGATCTTGCAGGTTTGCGCGAAGTCAAAGCTCCGAATTTTGCGTGCAGCGCACAAGACGGCGGCGCGTGCCCGATCTATGACCGCCGCGCGACGGCGCCGGAGCGCCTCCCGCCGCGGCCAAAGCATTAAGCTTTCCGCGCGTTCGCAACCAACAACCTTCTTCCCGATTTACTATTCGTATCGTTACTATCGGTTCCATTGTGCGCGGCGGGGAGGCTTCTCGCGAAGCGCCAGAGTTTGGGAGGATGACATGAGTGCCGCGAGACCCGAGCCGCTTGCCCGTCAGGCGCTGGCCTTCGTCCTGGCCGGCGGACGCGGCAGCCGGCTCCTGGAGCTGACCGACCGACGCGCCAAGCCCGCAGTCTATTTCGGCGGCAAGTCCCGCATCATCGATTTCGCGCTGTCGAACGCGGTGAACTCGGGCATCCGCCGCATCGCGGTCGCAACCCAGTACAAGGCGCACAGCCTGATCCGGCATCTCCAGATGGGTTGGAACTTCTTCCGCCCCGAGCGCAACGAGAGTTTCGACATCCTCCCTGCCAGCCAGCGCGTGTCGGAGAACATGTGGTATGTCGGCACGGCGGACGCGGTCTACCAGAACATCGACATCATCGAGTCCCACGCCTGCCGCTTCATCGTCGTGCTGGCCGGCGACCACGTCTACAAGATGGACTACGAGGTGATGCTGCGCCAGCATGTCGACAGCGGCGCCGACGTCACCGTCGGCTGCCTCGAAATGCCGCGTGCGGAATCCTCGGCCTTCGGCATCATGCATATCGACGAGAACGGCTGGATCCAGGAGTTCCTGGAGAAGCCCAAGGATCCGCCGCCGATGCCGGGCAAGCCCGACGTCTCGCTCGCCAGCATGGGCATCTACGTGTTCAACGCCAAATTCCTGTTCGACGAGCTCAAACGCGATGCCGAGGACCCGAACTCGAACCACGATTTCGGCAAGGACATCATTCCCTATATCGTCAAGAACGGCCGTGCCATCGCGCATCAGTTCTCGACCTCCTGCGTACGCTCGGGCAGCGACCCACGCGCCTACTGGCGCGACGCCGGCACGGTGGATGCCTATTGGGCCGCCAATATCGACCTCACCGACGTGGTGCCCGAGCTCGACCTGTTCGACCGCGCCTGGCCGATCTGGTCCTATGCCGAGATCACGCCGCCGGCAAAGTTCGTCCACGACGAGGAGAGCCGCCGCGGCCAGGCGGTGAGCTCGCTGGTCTCGGGCGGCTGCATCATCTCCGGCGCCTCGCTGCGCCGCTCGCTGCTGTTCACCGGCGTGCGCGTCAACTCCTATGCCAATGTCGAGAACGCCGTGATCATGCCCTATGTCAATATCGGGCGCGGTGCGCGGCTGAAGAACGTCGTGATCGACCGCGGCGTGGAGATTCCGGAGGGCCTCGTCATCGGCGAAGATCCGGAATTCGACGCAAAGCGCTTCCGCACCACCGAACAGGGGATCACGCTCGTCACCCAGCCGATGATCGACAGGCTCAATACATGACGCCTGTTCGCGTCCTCGCGGTCGCCTCTGAAGTCTATCCCATCGTCAAGACCGGCGGCCTCGCCGATGTCGCAGGCGCCTTGCCGATCGCGCTGAAAGCGCACGGCGTCGAGATGCGCACCTTGATGCCGGGCTATCCCGACGTGATGCGGTGGTTTTCCGGCGCGGAGGAAATCCGGCGCTGGCCGGATTATTTCGGCGGCCCCGGGCGCCTGCTCGCGGGCTCGCATGACGGCCTCGATCTGTTCGTGCTCGACGTGCCGCATCTCTACGCGCGGCCGGGAAACCCCTATGTCACGCGCGAGGGCACCGACTGGCCCGACAACGGCGTGCGCTTCGCCGCGCTGTCGCGTGTCGCCGCCGACATCGGCCACGGCCTCGTTCCGGCTTTCGTGCCTGATGTCGTGCACGCCCATGACTGGCAGGCCGGACTCGCGCCGGCCTATCTGCACTATGACGGCGGGGCGCGGCCCGGCACGGTGATGACCATTCACAACATGGCCTATCAGGGAAAATTCGCTCCCGAGCTGATCGGGTCGATCGGCCTGCCCTGGCACTCGTTCAACACCAGCGAACTTGAATATTTTGGCGGGATCAGTTTCCTGAAGGCAGGCCTGCAATTCGCCGATCGCATCACGACGGTATCGCCGACCTATGCGCAGGAGATCCAGAGCGATGAAGGCGGCATGGGGCTCGGCGGCCTGCTGCGCGCGCGCGCCGACGCATTGAGCGGCATTCTCAACGGCATCGACACCGCAGTCTGGAATCCTCAGACCGATCCGCACATCGCGTATCGCTTCGGCGCGGACGATCTCACCTTCCGGGCCGCGAACAAGGCGGTGCTTCAGCAGCAATTCAATCTCGATTCATCGGACGAGGCACCGCTGCTCGGCGTCATCAGCCGGCTGTCCTGGCAGAAGGGCCTCGATCTCCTGCTGGAGGTGATCCCCACCATCCTGCGCGAAGGCATGCAGCTGGCGCTGCTCGGCAGCGGCGACCGCGATTTGCAGGAGGGCTACCAGGCCGCCGCGCGCGCGAACCCCGGCCGGATCGGCGTCGTAATCGGCTATGACGAGATTTTGGCACATCTGATTCAGGCCGGCTCGGACGCGCTGCTCGTGCCCTCCCGGTTCGAGCCCTGCGGCCTGACCCAACTCTGCGCGCTGCGCTATGGCGCCGTCCCGATCGTCTCGCGCGTCGGCGGCCTCGAGGACACCATCGTCGATATCGGCGAGGCCGGCCGCGAGGCCACCGGATTCAAGTTCGGCCCGGTAACGGCGGATGCACTCGGCTGGGCACTGCACAAGGCTAGCACCACATTCCGTAACAAGGCGGCCTGTCGCCGCCTGCAATTGAGCGGCCTTGCCACCGACGTATCCTGGCGCAACCGCGCCGGCGAATACGCCGCGCTCTATCGTGATCTCATGGCATCCCGCCGCCGCTGAGGCATGATCGTCGTCGAATCCATGCTATAGAGCCGGCATGGACCCGCTCGTCATCAAGCTGATCGGCTTTGCCGCCGCCACCTGCACCACCGTCGCCTACGCGCCGCAAGTTGTCAAAGTCTGGAAGACCCGCTCGGCGCGCGACATCTCGCTCGGCATGTTCCTCATCATGGTGCTCGGCCTCGCGCTCTGGCTGGTCTACGGCCTGCTCTCAGGCGACGGCCCGCTGATCGCCTCGAACGCCGTCACCATGCTGCTCGCCGGCGGCATTCTGGTGATGAAGCTGAGATACGGGTGAGGCGTGGTAACCCTCTCCCCTTGCGGGAGATGGGTGAGGGGTATCTTCCCGCGAGTCTGGAATCGTAGGGTGGGCAAAGGCGCACTTGCGCCGTGCCCACCATCTTTCTCGATCGCAGAAAGTACGTGGGCACGCTCCGCTTTGCCCACCCTACGACACCGAGTCACCCAAACACGTACGACGCCATCGCAACATTCGCGACCTCGTCGACGAAGACGCGCTTGCCGACGTCGCCGCCGGCAGCACCGGCCGCGACCATCAGCGGCAGCAGATGGTCCTCGCGCGGATGTGCCAGCCGCGCGCTCGGCGCGCTCTCCCAGTCGACCAGCATCGCGTTGCGGCGCGCCGCGTCCTTATTGCTGATGGCTTCGTTGAGATAGGCTTCGAAATCGTACGAGACCGGCCTGGACTCCGGCCGGTTGAAGCCGCGCATGTTGTGATAGGTCAACCCGCTGCCGACGATCAGAATGCCCTCGTCGCGCAGCGAGGCGATCGCCTGCCCGACCTTGATGTGCTCGGCCGCATCGTAACTCGACTTCAGCGACAGCAGCACGATCGGCATGTCGGCATCCGGATACATCAGGCCGAGCGGCACGAAGGTGCCGTGGTCAAAACCCTGATTGGCGTCTTCGCGGCAATCGAACCCGGCGCGCGTCAGCAGCGCCTTCACATCCATCGCGAGCTCGGGCTTGCCCGGCGCAGGATATTTGAGGTGGTAGGTATGCTCGGGGAAACCGTAATAGTCGTACACCATCGGCGGATGCGCCGAGGTCGAGACGGTGAAGGCGTCGGCCTCCCAATGCCCGGTGATGACGAGCACGGCCTTCGGCGTCTCGGGGAAAAGCTGCGGCAACCGGCCGAACTCCGCGGCGGTCTTGGCATATTGCACCCGCCGGTCCTCCATGAAGGGCCAGGGGCCGCCGCCATGGGACAGGAACAGGGTCGGTAATCGCGTCATGGGCAAGGGCTCGGCTAAAAGACAACATATGCGCGCAGCTGGCCGCGCGAACCGGCCGCGAGCATAGGCAAAGCCGTATGGTTAGCAAGCCGTTAACGATTTGCCGCCCACAATCGCCCCACGGCCGAAGGAGTCGGCCTGAAGACAAGCGAGACGTGAGATGAAGAAGTTTGCGCTGGGGGACGTCGTCAACAGTGACAAGGGCCGCCGCGGCGTCGTGCGCGCCGCCTACCGCTCGAAGGAAGGCCAGCAGTTCTACGCCGTCGAGAAGGACGGCGCGATCGACCATCTGGAGGAAGACCGGTTGACGCCGGCCCCGCGCGTCGAGCTCGCGGCCTAACTCCACTCTCTCATTGTCGCGTTAGCGCGCAAGCCGGTCGAGACGCTCCGCAAGGGGATCGTCCCCGCTCGCGATGCGCTCGTTCGTGATCAGCAGCAGACGATCGCGGCCTGCCGCCGCATCCCAGCGCGGCAGGTCTGGCCCGTTGGGATCGCCGTTCCGGGCAAAATTGATCCAGTAGGCGCGCATGCTGTTCGCGACCTCGCGGTCGCGCCTTGAGAAGATGCCGGCGCCGGGCACGCCTTCCGCGCCGAAGATGAACTGCAACTCCCGCCCGTGGCCGCCTTCGGCATTGGCACGCGGCGCCTCGGGCATATAAGCGAAGCGATAGCGGAAGGTCGGCGCGCCGCGTGCCGCATGCAGCCGCGCGAGCAGCCGTGCCGGTTCAGTGAAGACTTTGTCGGTATAAAACCTTGCCGCGAGGTCCGATGACGTGGCGACTTCAGGATAGAGCTTGCGCAGCTCATTGATGGTCGTGCCTGAGGATGCAAGCGCCCTCACAATGTCGGGCTCGCTGTCGAAATCCGTCTCGTCATCGTTGCAGCCGATGATCAGCGCAATCCGGCTTTCATGTCCGGCCGCAAAGCCTGTTGCGATATCTTCCGTCACGAGACTTCCGTCGATTGCCGGCGCAAAGCCGTGCGGTGATGTCGCGAGCAGCTTCTGCTCGGCGGCCAGCACATGTCGCGGCTCGGCGGCGCGCAAATCTGCCTGGCCTCCGAGTTCGGCCGCAAATTGCAGGCCCGCGGCCTCCGCCTCTTGCGCCGGGCGCAAGCGCGCGCGGCCAGGCACCGATTGCAGGATGGCTTTCTGGAACAGGCCCCGCGCCTCCTCGCACAGCATCAGCAGCGCAATCGACGTCGCCCCCGCGCCGCTGCCGAACAGGGTGACGTTGTTCGGATCGCCGCCGAACGCCGCGATATTGTCGTGAACCCAGCGCAGCGCCGCGATCTGGTCCATCAGTCCAAAATTTCCGGAGCCGCCTTCCGACAGCGCGGGATGGCTGAGCCAGCCGAGTGCGCCGAGGCGATAGTTCACCGTGACCACGATGAGGCCGGCCTGCGCCAGCCTGGCGCCGTCGAACAGCGGATCGTTCACGGTGCCGCCGACGAAGCCGCCGCCATGGATGAACACCATCACCGGCAGTGGGCCGTCGACGCCGAAGGGCCGGAAGACGTTGAGCGTGAGGCAATCCTCGCTGGCATCCGCCAGCGATGGCTGGAGACAGGGCGCGCCGTACTCATAGGCGGTGCGCATCTCCGAACTCTCGGCCGTTGCCTGCGGCGGCCGCCAGCGCAGCGCGCCGACCGGCGGAGCCGCATAAGCAAGCCCCTTGAAGAACGCCACCTCGCCTTCGACCGCACCAAGCAGCTGACCTTCACGCGTCAGCGCAAACGGGAACTGTCCGACCGGCTGGGCGACGGCCGGCCCGGCAAGGCAGAGGAATGCGGAAGCGGCAACAAGCGCAAGCACGGATCGCATCTTGGGGGATCTCGATGCGCGACAGAGTTCTAACGAAGTTACGTCTGCCGTACGCGCGGAGGCAAGCTCTGTGGGCGTCTTGCTACCCTACTTGCGACAGCCGTCATGCCCGGGCTCGTCCCGGGCATCCACGTTCTTCGTGCCACCGGAAAGGCGTGGATGGCCGGGACAAGCCCGGCCATGACGATGTGGAGGGCGCAACGCACATCAAAAGCAGCTGATTTGGCTCCGCGACGGCAGGCCTACCCGCCCTTCGCCAGGATCTCCGCCAGCGCCCGCCTTGCGATGATGCCGAGCTCACCGAGTGTGGAGTGGCCCGCCTGCGCCGCTTCGATCAGGCGCTCGGCGATGAACCTGCGGCTGTCGTGATCGCCGCCATGTGGCAACTGGCGGCACGTCTCCTCCAGGACGACGTCCATGTTGGCTTTGGTTCGCTCACTTAACTCGGTCATAACGCCCGGCAGGTCACGCGTGGCTTGTAACCGCAAGCATACACGGACGGATCGTCCATGATTAGTCCGGGCAATCACGGCCATTGTGCATCGCGACGCGTGCAATGGAGCAACGTTCGCGCCGCCATGACGCCGCAAACCAACTATCGAAGATTGCACTTGTTCTGATGACAATCCGGACCTGCAGGGCTAGCCTGCCGGCAAAACAAGATACACGGGAGGAATGCCATGCCTGACGCAGTGGTCGCTGCACGTGACTCCAACGCCGCTGATGGAACCGCCCAGCAGGTCGACGTCGCCGTGGTCGGCGCCGGATTTGCCGGCCTGTATCTCCTGCATCGCCTGCGCAAGGCTGGCTTCAGCGCCATCGGCCTCGACGAGGCCGGCGATGTCGGCGGCACCTGGTACTGGAACCGCTATCCCGGAGCGCGCTGCGATATCCAGACCATCGACTACAGCTACACGTTCGATCCGGAACTCGACACGGCCTGGACCTGGTCGGAGAAATACGCGACCCAGCCCGAAATCCTGCGCTATCTCGGCTTCGTCGCCGACCGTTACGATCTCAGGCGCGACATCCGCTTCAAGACCAGGGTCACCGGAGCCAGATGGGACGAGACCGCCGAGCGCTGGCAGCTCACCACCAGCAATGGGGCGCCGGTGTCCGCGCGCCATTACATCATGGCCACCGGCTGCCTCTCGACACCGAAGCCGCCGGAGATCGACGGCGTCAGGGAATTCGAGGGCAAGGTCTATTTCACCGGGCGCTGGCCGCATGACGGCGTCAACCTCGCTGGCAAACGCGTCGCAGTGATCGGCACGGGCTCGTCGGCGATCCAGTCGATCCCGCTGATTGCCGAGCAGGCCGCGCATCTGACCGTGTTCCAGCGTACGCCGAATTTCGCGCTGCCGGCGGGTAACGGTCCGGCGCCGGAGGATCGCAGAACCTTCTTTGAGAGTGACCGCGCCGCCTATCGCGAGCAGGCGCGCCAGTCGATGGCCGGCGTGCCCTATCCGCAGCAGACCGTAGTGAGCTGGCAATTGAGCGATGCCGAGCGCCGCGAGCGGTTCGAACGCGCCTGGGCCGCCGGCGACCTCGTCCACATCCTGACCCAGCTCTGGGCCGACCAGGCCGTCGACGTCGACGGCAACAAGATCGTCCAGGACCTGATCCGCGAGAAGATCCGCGCCGCCGTCAACGACCCCGAGACCGCGGCGGCGCTGATGCCGGACGATCATCCGTTCGGCGCCAAGCGTCCCTGCCTCGAGACCAATTACTACGCCACGTACAACCGGCCGAACGTCACGCTGGTCAATCTGCGCCAGGAGCCGATCAAGGCGATCACGGCGAGCGGCATCACCACCGGCAAGCGCAACTTCGATGTCGATGTCATCGTGTTCGCGACCGGCTTCGACGCCATGACCGGCGCGATCCGCGCCGTGCATCCGATCACCGGACGCGGCGGCAAGTCGCTCAACGATGTCTGGGCGCAGGGGCCGCAGAGCTATCTCGGGCTCACGGTCGCGGGCTTTCCGAACTTCTTCATGATCACCGGGCCCGGCAGCCCGTCGGTGCTGTCGAACATGGCGGTGTCAATCGAGCAGCATGTCGACTGGGTCGTCGATCGCCTCGCCGCGCTGCGCGACGCCGGCTTCTCAACGATGGAGCCGACCGAGACCGCGCAGGCCGGCTGGAACAGGCACATGGCCGACTGCTCGATGGTGACGCTGCACCGGCTCGCCAACACCTGGTACACGGGCGCCAACGTACCCGGCAAGGTGCAGGGCCTGATGCCCTATACCGGCGGCGTCGGCCCCTATCGCAGCATCTGCGATGAGGTGGTCAGCCGCGGCATGCTCGGCTTCAGGCTGACCGGCCCGAATGGCGGCGCGCAGTGCAATGACGGCGAGGTGGTGCGCCTGCAGCCCGACGTGCGGCTGGTGCTGAACCTGCTGGCGACGCTCAATTTGCCGGCGATCGAGTCGATGGGCGCAGAGGGCGCCTGTGCCTTCGTGAGGGAGTTCAACAAGGGCCGGCCCGCCGGCCGGCCGATCGGCGAGATCGTCGACGGCACCCTGCCTGGCCCCGACGGTCCGCTGCCCTATCGGGTCTACAAGCCGGCCTCGCCGGGGCCGCATCCCGTCGTGGTCTATTTCCATGGCGGCGGCTGGGTGCTCGGCGACGAGCAGTCGGATGAGCCGTTCTGCCGCGACATGGTGCGGCGGACGGGCATGATGTTCGTCAGCGTCGGCTATCGCCACGCGCCGGCGCATCGCTTCCCGACCGCGGCGGAAGACGGCTATGCGGCGACGCGCTGGATCGCCGAGCATGCCACTGAGCTCGGCGGCAGAGCGGGCCCGGTGCTGGTCGCGGGCTGGAGCGCCGGTGGCAACATCGCCGCCGTCACTTGCCAGCTCGCGCGCGATCGCGGCGGGCCTGAAATCGCCGGCCAGCTGCTGGTGTGCCCGGTCACCGACTGCAGCTTCGATCGTCCCTCCTACAACGACAATGCGACGGGTTATTTCCTGACGCGCTCGCTGATGTACTGGTTCTGGGATCTCTACTGCTCGCCGGCCGACCGCACTGATCCGCGGGTGTCGCCGCTGCGCGGCAAGGTCGCCGGCCTGCCGCCGGCCTTCGTCGTCACTTGCGAGTTCGATCCGCTGCGCGACGAAGGCATCGCCTATGCGGAAGCGATGGCCGCCGAAGGCGTCCCGGTCGAGCAGCTGAAGGCGCGCGGCCATTTCCACTCGTCCTTCACGATGGTGGACGTGATCATCACGGGCGTGCCGGGCCGGGTGCAGATGGCGCAAGCCCTGCGGCGCTTCGCCGGACTTCCGCCGGAGGTCAGCCGCGACGACGAGCACAGCCACGGTCACGTCAGCCCGGGGCACAGGATCGCGGCGGCTGCGAGCTGATCACGACGCGGCGGCCGGGACCTGCGGCTAGGGCTGGTGGTGCGGCAACAACATCGCGGCCGCAATCAGCCCGCCTGCGGACGCGAGAGCCGCAAGAAGCCACGGCCATGCGTAGCCGGCAGCCGTGGCATCATACGGTAGCGTTGCACCGAGCGCTGCGATGCCGAGTGCAAAGCCGCCCTGGCGCATGACCACGGTCACGGCCGAGGCCATGCCGGCCTGGTCCGGAGGCACCAACGCGACGACAGCACCCGACAGTTGCGGGTGCGCAAGCACAGCGCCAAGCCCGATCAACAGCATCCCTGTTGCTGCCGCGGCGCGAACGGCTCCAATGTTCGGGAGCCAACCGCTTGCCGCCAGCACCAGAACGAGATTGCCCGCCGCCAGCACCAGCATCGCAGTCGCGAACAGCCGACGCCAGCCCCAGCGTTTCGCCAAACGGGCACCATAGGGCGGCAGCAGGAGCATCGGCAGCGTCGCAACGAGCAATACGAAGCCGACCGATGAGCCTGTCCAGCCGAACGCCGCACCCAGGAACGGCGGCAGGTAAACGAGGACGGCCCAGTATCCGATCGAGACGGCAATCAGCAACGACGAAATTCCGATCATGACCGGCCGACCGAATACGGCCGGGTCGAACATCGGCGCAGGCCGGCGCCGCTGCTGCATCGTGAAGATGGCGAGCAGGCCCACACTGGCCGCGAGACCGACCGCAAGGCGGACCGGTGCCGCACGCCCCATCAGCAGGCTCTCGATCGCAAGACCAAGAGCAAGCGTGAGAAGAACGACGCCGCTCCAATCCAGCGGACGATCGGCAGGACCGCGCGATTCCGCGACCAGCCGCGGGACGGCCAGAAGGGCGAGCAGGCAAAGCGGGATATTGCCGAGGAAAATCCAGCGCCAGCCGATCCAGGTCGAGACCAACCCTCCAAGCGTCGGCCCGAGAGCCATGGCTGTACCCGACAGCACACCCATCAGCGCGAATGCGCGGGCGCGCGCGTCAGGCCCGGTATAGGTGTTCGCGATCAGCGCGATACCTCCGGTGATGACGAACGCCGCACCAAGGCCTTGAACGGCACGAGCCGCCCACAGCTCCGGGCCTCCCGTCGCAAAGCCGCAAGCGACCGAGCCCACCAGGAACACGATGTTGCCGCCGAGCAGGGCACGTCGGCGGCCATACCTGTCGGCCAGCGCACCGGCGGCCAGCAATCCCCCGGTAAAGGCCAGACTGTAGGCGTCCATGACCCAGGCATAGGCGGCGGTGCCGAAACCGAGCTCGGCCGCCATGGCCGGCATGGCGACGACGACCGCCGTCACGTCAAACTGCGTCAGGAAGGCCGATAGGCCGAGCACCGCCGCCGGCAGCAGCAGGTCGCGCCGACAGTTCCGCGGCTGCGTAGGGAGTTCGGTCCTGACCATCGTTTTCCAACCGTGAAGGGGTCTCTCCCCGATATGCCCGCCCGCGCGGGCCACGCGCCAATGCGAGCTGTTCACATCGCCATGAAATTCATTCATGATGATGCGATGCGCTCATTTCCTCCCTTCGATGGCCTGATTGCGTTCGAGGCCAGCCTGCGCCATGCGAGCGTCACGCGCGCCTCGGCAGAACTCGGGCTGACACAGAGCGCGGTCAGTCATCGCCTTCGCAAGCTCGAAGACTTCGTCGGCATGCCTCTGCTCATTCGGCAACCGACCGGGGTGAGCGCCACCCCCGCCGGCATTGCGCTCTCGAACGAGTTGGCCGGCCTGCTCGCGAGGATGGCCGACTTTCGCGCGCTGTGCCGCGCGGCCGCGCCGCCTCCCGCCTTGAAGGTCGGCGTCAGCGCAGCGCTTGCCGACTACTGGCTCGTGCGCCGCTTGCCGGATTTCGCGCAAACACATCCCGGCATACCGGTTGAACTGGCGGTACGTGACGCCGACGCACAAGCGAGGTCGGCCGATCTTGACGTCGCGGTGGTGTGGCAACCAGCAGCCGGCTTCAGGCCGACGTCCACACAGCGATTGCTGTTTCGTGAGCATGTGTACCCGGTCTGCCACCCCCGCCTGCTGCCAGGCCGGCGTCCCCTGACCGACCCGACGCGCCTCAAATCATTGCCGCTCCTGCACAAGGGCCGGGCCGGCGAAGACAATGGGACCGAGTGGTCCTGGACGACCTGGTTCGAGCGATTGGGCCTGGGCCGCCCTCCGCCTGCGGAGATCCGTTTTGCGACCATCGCGACCGCCATCGCCGCCGCCCTCGCAGGCAATGGAATCGTGCTCGCACGCTCGCTGCTGGTTCAGGACGCCCTCAAGGACGGCAGGCTGGTGCGCGTGCTCCCGCAATCGTGGGATTTGCCATCGAGCAAGACCCAGATCGTGCGCTGGCCAGCGGCAATGGCAGAAGATCGCCGGGTGAAGGCGTTTGCCCGCTGGATCCTGCAAATTCCCAAGATTTAGCATCGAGCTGGCGCCGCGCGGATTAGCCAGGAACTATTTCCCGGCTGCCGCGTTGAGGGGGGCCAGTGGCATTGAGATGCAGCGATAGGTGTGGGCCCCGGCACGCAAATCCGCGTGCTGGGGCGTTTTTTGCGTGAGTGAGACGGGGGCGATGGGGGACGTAGTCGGAGAGTCAAAAGTCGATTTCGGCGCGCGTGCAACGCTGCACAAATGGCCCTCGCTGGCCAACCAGCGCCAGCCGGATCGCGAGAGCTACCAAGTCAGCGAAGGCACGCTCGACGAATGCATCTCGGCTTTCATGCAGAAGCCGGCGAAGACCCGGCATCTCTATGAGATCCACACCATGGCGCAACCGCCGCTGGTGACGGATGTGCTCTCGCCAGAACACGTCATCGAGCTTTCGCGGCTTCGCGAATTTCTCTGATTGCGTGCAGACGCCGCTTTCTGCAAAGGCACGACGAGCTTCTCCGGGGCAGGAACCTTCGTCCGGTTTTTCCCGTTAACGGAGATCGGAAGCCAAGGCGTGGGTATCTAACATGCTTGAAGCTGGCGTGCCTTCCCCGGTCGTGCCTTATGGCGCGGACCAGACCCTGTTCGTGGTGATCGACCGCCGCGACAAGGCGACGGAAATCCGGATCGAGCGGAGCGATCTCGAAACCACCATCGGCGAACTCGTCGCCGGCTGCTTCAACGATCCCATCAAGGTGATCTCGTTCAACACGCTCGAGCACTGGGCCAAGGACATCTCGACCGATGTTGCCGATGAAATCAGGGCGCGCTGCGACATCGATGGCGTGACATTGCCGGACTATCTCAGCGACTTCGTGGAGAACCACAGCTGACGACGCGTCTTCGCCTCTCGGCTTCTCTAAGCTCTACATCGCAGGCAACAAAAAAGCGCCGCTTCCGCGGCGCTTTTCGTGTAACAATCTCAGTGGTGCCAGAACAATGCCAGCAGCAGAACGATCGGCAGCGGCACGCCAAGCAACCAAAGCAAAGCACCTCGTCCAAAACCCATGACTTCCTCCTCCTCAATGTACTGCCCAGATGACGCAGGACACGAGAAGAAGTTCCGCGCTTTGCAGCGTGTGCG
The DNA here is from genome assembly GCF_019455385.1 of Bradyrhizobium sp. BR 10289. Taxonomy (GTDB): domain Bacteria; phylum Pseudomonadota; class Alphaproteobacteria; order Rhizobiales; family Xanthobacteraceae; genus Bradyrhizobium. The sequence goes on along the minus strand of NZ_JACOFR010000006.1, from coordinate 212,479 downwards.
GATGCGTTCAATGCATGGTCTGAAGGAGTTATGCGGGTCGCCGCCTGGCGGCGATGACCTCGATCTCGCGGCGGCGTTCGCCGGCGAAGGTCAGGAGCTTTTCGATCGTCAGCGTATCCGTGATCCGTTTGGCGAGCCGCTCGGCACGCGCGGCCTGATCTTCGAGATACTGGATCGTGTTCAAGCGCCCGCCTCCCCAAAAGCCCGGATTTGTTTGGGCAGCCATGGTGCGCCAGATGCGGCTAACAGCCGGTTAAGGCAGCAGCGTCTGAGCTCGATGAATTCCAGCTATCGCACCACGTCGAGCCTGACATTGGCCACACCCTTGTCGACCATGCCGAGCGCCTCGGCCGCGGACGGCGAGATGTCGACGACACGGCCGCGAACATAGGGGCCGCGATCGTTGACCCGGACGGTGACGAAGCGCCCGGAAGAGACGTCGGTGACCCGCAGCTTGGTGCCGAACGGCAGGCTCGGATGCGCCGCGGTCAATTCGTTCTTGTCGAACTTCTCGCCGCTCGCGGTTTCCGTATCCGAGTAGAAGCTGGCAACGCCATGCGAGGCGGTTTGCTTTGCATCGCTGTCCGGGACGCGCACCCGGCTGATCGGCCGCGGATGCAGCGCTGCCACGCGATGCGGTCGTTCGACCACGGCCTGCCTTGTGGTGGTGCCGAGATCGGCCTTTTGCCGGCCGACCGGCGATTGCGCGCAGGCGGCGAGCGAGGCGGCAGCGATGACAGCGAGCAGCGACCGGCTCGAGCTTGCCAGCGAGATCCCGGCGGTTTCGGCACTTGCAAAGCGAGACATGATGCGCCCTCCGAACACGTTTAAGTTTCGGTGGGCAATCGGGGCAGAACCTTGTCGGAAGAAAAGCGGGCCTGAGGCCGCGGCCGTTTCGACGCCGGCTGTGGCGATTCCACCACAGTCGATGTCCTGAATCGGGACAGGCGGGCAAGAAAATCAGCCCGATACGATGCGCCAGAGGATCGGGCGCGCGCCCGGCTGATCCTCGCCAGGCTCGGCATCACCCCGCAGAAGCCGCATCAGCTCGCGCCGATAGAGCCGTCGCCAGCCGGTTTTCAGGCCGGCCAGAAAGTCGAGCTCTCGTTGTGTCAGTGTGCACATCACGAACCCGATCCTGTCGCGAGAGACCGCGTCGTCAGCCGACGAGGCCTCCCATCGGTTTGACGTCGGCGCTGCCGGGGAAGACTGCTTCGGCGAGCACCTTCTCGTCGACACGCAAATGATCTCTCAGCAGCCCCTTCAGCACGGCGCGCAGATCGGTGGTCGGCTTGAGGTCGCGATCCTCGAACAGCTGCGCCGGCTTCAGGCCCGGCCAGTCCGCGATCACGCAGCCGCCGGTGAGCCCGCCGCCGATCAGGAAGGCGACCGTGCCGGTGCCGTGATCGGTGCCTTCCGTGCCGTTGATGCGCGCAGTGCGGCCGAACTCGGTAACGACCGCGACCACCGTCTCGTGCCACACCTCGCTCATGTTGGTTTCGATCGCGGCAAACGCACCGTCGAGCGCGCCGAGCAGATTGTAGAGCTGGCCGGAGGCCGCGCCTTCGGCGATGTGCGTATCCCAGCCGACAAAGCCCATCGCACCGACGCGCGGCCCGTCGGGTTTCGCCAGATAGCGCGCGGCCGTGCCGGCGGCTTCGGCAAAAAACGCGCGCACGCGGGCCGCGCCCGGCGGCATCAGCGTCGGATCGTCCGGCATGGGATCGCCGCTGCCGCGCGCGCCGCCAAGCGAAGCCAGTTTCATGCGCGCCTGAAGCACGGTCGCAAGCTTCGGGTCGGTGTGCTGGTAGAGATCGAGCAGGCGGTTCTGCGTGTCCTCGCTCGCGGGGAGCAGCTTTTGCGGTACCCATGTCATGACCGGCGCCGCGCCGCGCACCACCAGCGGCGTCACCGAGCCGATGCCGAGCGCGCGGCTGCCGTGGGGATCGACACGTCCGCCGGATTCCATCGCGAGCAGCGCGCGGTTGAGCCATCCGGATGCCGTGGCACCCGGCTTGGTGAAGCCGCTCTCCAGCACGTCCTGGCCATCGAAATGCGAGCGCTCGCGATAGGGCGTCGCCGTGGCGTGGACGATCGCGGCTTTCCCGATCTTGTAGAGACGATGCAGGTTCGGCATCGCCGGATTGAGGGCAAAGAAGGAATCGAGCGGCAGCGCCTGTGGCTTGCCGTCGAGCAGCAGCGCGCGATCGCCGCGCAGCGAGATCCAGTCGGGATCGCCGACCGGCGCAACGGCACCGAGGCCGTCGAGCGCGCCGCGCAGGATGACGACGAGCAGGCGCGGATCGCGCCCTTCCGCGCGCGCAATCCGCGGCATCTGGCTCCAAGCGAACAGCGCGCCGGAGCCGACGAGGAGCTCCCGCCGCGTCGGCAGATGATTGGCGATGCCCATGCTCACCTCCTCTGAAAATCGGCCGACATGAACAGCAGCGCGAGCGCCTGCTGCCGGCTCTCGGCGCGGCCGACCGCCTGCTTCACCTCGGGCGCGATCTCGGACGCGAAGACGTCCGCGATGATCGCTTGCGGATCGGCCATGCCGGCGATGCGCTCGGCAAAATTGTTGGCGATGTCGAGCCGGCGGCCGACGCCGTCGATCCAGCTGGCCTCGTCGTCGGGATAGCCTTTGGGCGCGGACGGACGCCACAGCGCCTCGCCGAGCAGCGCCTGGCCGCCGGTGAATCGTTCAGGGTCGACGGTGGTGATGCCCGTCGCGCGCACCATGCCGACGCCCCATTCGCTGGGACGTTTGAGCTTCGACGGCGGCCCGCGCCAGGCCTCGTCCGACGACACCATCGCGATCGCGACCTGCTTGAGATCGCCCTCGGTGTCGCGAAATGTCTTCGCCATCTGCTCGACCAGCACCGGCGGCGGCTCGTCGGCGACGAAGTGCCGCGCGAGCTTGGTCGCGACATGGGTTGCGGTCGCAGGATTGGCGGCGAGATCGCGCAGCACTGCGCGGCCCTGCTCGACATCCTCCTGCTCGTAGAGCTTGCCGAGCACGGTCTGCCCGCCGGGCTCGTGCAGCCGCGGATTGAAGATGAACTCGCCGCCGTGCTCGGGATTGTCGCCGGGCGGCACCAGCGTCCATCCGGTCATGACATTGGCGAAGCTGATGACGTCGTCCTGGGTGTAGCCGGTGCGCACGCCGAGCGTATGCAGCTCCATGATCTCGCGCGCGATGTTCTCGTTGAGGCCGCGACTGCGGTTGATGCCCGCGATCGAGTTCGCGCCCATCGAGCCCAGATTGTCGAGATAGAACAGCATCGCCGGATGGCCCTCGACAGCCAAGAGGAGATCGACGAAACGGCCAAGCACGTTGGGGCGCACCGCTTCGCGCTCATAGGCGCCGGACATGCTCTGGATCTTGTTGGCCGAGATGCAGAAATGGTTGGACCAGAACCACACCAGCCGCTCGGCGAAGCCGATCTCGGCGACGAGCGCGGCTTCGGTGCGCAGCTTGGCTTCCTGCAGATAGATCGGACGGCCGGGATCGGGCACGGCTTCGGCCGCCTGCTTGGCCGCCATTTCGGCAACGTCTTTATCCTTGTCCTGCGCCTGACCTTGCGTCTGGTCTTCGGACATCGCGGTCGCGGCCGCCATCTGCTGCTTCTTGGCCTGCTGCTGCGCCTGCTTGGCGCGCGCCGCCCGCCGCGCATTGGCATCGGCCACGATGCGATAGGCTTTCGCGCTGGGAGGAAGGCTCGCGGCTGCGGTCAGCGCGAGCGGCCGGTCGAGTTCGGCGATCAGCGCACCGCGCGGGTCGCTGCCGAGTGCAGCCACCGATCCCGGCCGCGGCCCCATGCCGAAGCGATGAAGCGCCAGCACGGCGGCGGCCTTTGCAGAATTGCTCATGGCGAACGCCCAATTCTCTCGAAGCTGCCGGCGGCTCGCCGGACGAGGCTACGATCCGTAATGCTACGCATCGTAACACTCGGGACAAGGCGCCGCAAGCGGAGATTGAACCATCCCCGCCCCTGTCGGGCCGCGCTTTAGTTGCGACGGACGGCGGTCGCGACGATCCTAGAAATTGGGCCCGAGCGCGATCTTGGTGATGGTGCCGTTCCGGACGCCGATCCGCCATTCCGCCGAACCGTTGGCGAACTGGGCGATGTAGATGTCGCTGTCGAGCGCGGTGACGCCGCGGAACGACACCGCACGCAGCGCGCCAAGCTTCGCCAGGATCGCTTGGTCGAACGGAAGCTGCTGGCGCGTGATGTCGGCGACCTCGGGCGTCATGTGCTCGTAGTCGGGCTGGCCCTTGCCGACGGCCTCGATATAGCGGCGCAGCATGTCCTCGCCATTGGCGATCGGAACAGCGCGGCGCGCCGCGCGTCCGGGCTTGGCGCCGATGCTGGAGGCTTCGACATTGTGGAAGCGCGTCTGCCGGCCCGGCACCAGCACCTCGAGGCACCGCCCCGATCTGTCGGCAATCACCCAGGGATTGTTCACGGTGGTCGTCGCGGCCCAGCTCATGTTGGGCCTGACGACGCTCTCGGCCTTGCGATTGCCGTCGGCATCGAGATTGAAGACGCGGATGTCCTCGCCCATCTCATTGTAGATCATGATCCGGATCGGCGAGGTGCCGGCGCGGCCGCGCACCTTCGCCTCGTCGGCGCAAGGCAGGATGCCGCCGAGCTCGTCATTGCCGTCGGCCCGGAAGATCACGTCGCCGGCCTTGCCGTCGGGCTCGAGCAGCAGACGGAATTCCGCCGTGCCATTCTCGAACTTGGCGCCATAGATGTCGTAGCCGCCGGGGCCGACGCCGCGGAAGAAGATCGACTCGAGGGCACCGAGCGCCACGAATGTCGCCTGCGTTTCCTCGAGGTAGCGATGGATCTTGGCCGCGAGCGGCGCGCTCATGCGGTCGTAGTTCGGCGTACCGCGGCGCAGATCCTCGATTCCGCGCAGGATGACCTCCTTGCTGCCGTCAGCCGGGACCTGCTGCCTGAACCGGTCAGGCGCCTCGGCAAGGCGGCGCGCGAAATCCGCCTCGATCGCCTGCGCCACCGCCGCATCGATCCGCGGCGCAAGCCGTGCGCCGAACACCGAATTCTGCACCAGGACGCGCGCGACCTTCGACTGCCCGTCACGCAGGAAGATCAGGAGATTCTCGCCGTGGATCGAGAAGACGTCGGCCCCCTCGGCCAAAAGCGTCGCCGGTCCCTGCACGGTTTCCTGCACCTGGAGCCGGTCGCCGTCACGCCGCACCGTCAGCACGCGGTTCGGCGCAATCCTGTACCAGCCGGCATATTGATCGAGCGCGGCAGGCTCAGTGGCCGAGATCGGCATTTCGGCGACCCGAACCGCACGCACGTCGCGGCCGTTCATGCGCAGCATCAACTCGGACGAGCGACGCTCCGCATCGGCCGAGAACGTGATCTCGCCGGAGGATGCCGGGTAGGTCGCGGTGCCGTCAGCGCTCACCGTCAGGCGCATTTTACGCTGACCGGTGAGCTGGCCGTAGATCTCGTCGCCCTCGCGGAAGACCGCGAACACCGAGGCCGGGCCCATCGCATAGAAATTGACGAAGGGGCGGTAATGTTGCGCCGGCACCTCGCCGGCATCGGCGACACCGGGCGCCGGATCCGGCGTGCGATAGGCGATCATGCCGGCGGAGACGATCACGACCGGAACGATCGCGGCCGCGATCCACAGCCGCTTGCGCCAGCCGACCGCCGCGGGCATCGCGGCCGCCGCGATGATGCGCTCGACGCGGGCGCGCACGGTCGAAGCCCGTGCCATCGCCAGCTCCAGGGGCCGCGGCTTCACGCTGCTGGCAAAATCGAGCAGGATTTCCGCATAGGACAGCCGGTCGTCGATCACCTCGATCGCCTGCGCGTCGCTGATGATCTCGGCGAGCTCGGCAAGGCGCGCGAGTTGCCACCACGAGAACGGGCTGAACCAGAACACCGCGCGGTTCAGCGCCGCGAGCAGCAGGACGTAGAAATCGCGGTTGGCGACATGCGCGCCTTCATGGGCGAGAACCGCGAGGCGCTTCTTGGCGTCCCAGCCGGCAAATTGCGGCGGCACCAGAATGGTCGAGCCGAAGGTGACGGGGCCGCCAACATCGCGGCTGACGCGCACGTCGGCACTGGTCATCTGCGCGCCCTTCACCGGCTTTGCCGCGCGCGCGAGGCGCCAGGTCAGGCCGAGCCCGATCGCAAGCCGCAGCAGCAACAGGCCGGCGACGCCGGCATAGACCAGTGTGGCAAGCAGCCACCAATTGATCGAGACGACGCTTTTCACCGGCGGCGCGACGGCCGGGTGAGGTGCGATCGGCAGCGCGGGTTGCGGCGTCTCCAGCATCGACATGTCGGCCGGCGGAAAATCATCCGGCATCGCAACCGGCAGCGGCAGCCGGGTGATCGTCAACGTCGGCCAGTGCATCACGAAGGGCATCGCCAGCGACGCGATGAGCACGACGACCCACGCCGTCATGTGAACGTGCGGATTGCGCACGCGAAACAGGTTGAGACCGAACCAGACGACGCCTCCCAGCACAAAGGAGCGTAGCGCCGCCTCCGCCAGAGTTGCGATCATTCGTTCTTCACTCCCCTCGCCTTCTTCGCCTTGGCCACCTGGTCGGCCAGCGTGCGCAATTGCTGCTGGTCGAGCATCTTGTTGTCCACCATGCCGACCAGGACCTCCTCGATCGAGCCGTTGCAGAACCAGTCGACGATGCGCTGCACCGCCTTGGCCGCGACCTTCGCGCGCGGTTCGGCAGCCTGGTAGACATAGGTGCGTCCGTCCACCGTATGGTGAGCATAACCCTTTTCCTCGAGCCGGCGCAGCACCGTGCGCACGGTCGATTCCTTCAGCTTTCGCGACAACCGCTCCCGCACCACCTCGGCGGTGACAGGACCATGGGCCCAAACCAATTGCATGACCTCGTGCTCGAGGTCGCCCAGTTCAGGCAAACGATCGTCCATGGCAGCTGACCTTGCGGATTTGAGTTTCTTGTAACGTTACGGATTGTCGCATATGCGGCCGTGCCGGGCAACGGCGATTCCGGCGGGAATGGCGGTGCGGGCGGGCTGGGCTGACGAGGGTTGGCGACTCGGACGGGCCTCCGATCTGGCCTGCAGGGTGCCTTGCCCCTCACCCGGATTGCGCCGGACGATGCTTCGCATCGCCGGAGGCAATCCGACCTCTCCCCGCAAAGAGCGGGGAGAGGTTAAGAAGCGCCACCGCGAACGATTAGCTGATCATCGGACGTTAGGGACGCGCCGCTCCCTCGCTCCCTCGCCCCGTTCTTACGGGGAGAGGGTGGGGTGAGGGGCTGCGTCCGCGAGCTCGATCTGGATTGTAGGCCTCAATATTTCGGCTCGTACATCTGCGACTGCACCAGGGCCTTCACATCGTTCGGCGCAGGACCATCCGCGAGCCCGCGCTGGTACGCGACATCCGCCACAGCCGCCGCGATCTTGGCCGAGACCTCGCGGATGCGCGGGAGGGCCGGATAGAGGCTGCCCTGGGCGAGATCCTCCTTGCCGACGCAATCGGCGAGCGTATGGGCCGCCGCCATGAACATCTCGTCGGTGACGAGCTTTGAGCGGCTGGCGATGACGCCGAGGCCGACGCCGGGGAAGATGTAGGAATTATTGCCCTGGCGCGGCACGAAGGTGCGGCCGTTGAGCTTCACAGGATCGTAAGGGCTGCCGCAGGCGAACAGCGCGCGGCCCTCGGTATAGCGATAGGCATCCTCCGCCGAGCATTCGGCCTTCGAGGTCGGGTTGGACAGCGCGAACACGATCGGCTGCTCGTTGAGCCCGGCCATCGCCTTGAGCACCTCGGGCGTGAAGGCGCCGCCGACCGCGGCGACGCCGATGATCGCCGTCGGCTTCAGCGTCTGGATCGCGGTGAGGAAGTCGGCGATCGGCGCCTGCTCGGTATGGGCATAGCGCAGCTTGTGCCCGTGCAGGCCGTCGCGGCCGCTGACGACGAGCCCGCGGGAATCCACTAGCCAGTTGCGACGGAGTGCTTCGGCTTCCGTTGCGCCCTCTGCCATCATCGCGGAGACAACCAGGTCGGCAATGCCGGTCGCCGCCTCGCCCGCGCCGAGGAACAGGATCTTCTGGTCCTTCAGCTTGCCGCCGGAGACGCGCAACGCCGAGAACAGGCCGGCCAGCGCCACCGCCGCGGTGCCCTGGATGTCGTCGTTGAAGACGCAGGCTTCATCCCGGTATTTGTGCAGCAGCTTGAACGCGGAGTGATTGGCAAAGTCCTCGAACTGGATCAGCACGCCCGGAAAGGTTTTTCGCGCGGCTGTCACGAATTCATCGACAAAGCTGTCATAGGCCTCGCCGGTGAGGCGGCGTTCGCGCAGGCCCAGATAATAGGGATCCGCCAGCAGCTCTTCGTTGTTGGTGCCAACGTCCAGAACAATGGGCAGGCAAGCTTCCGGATGCACGCCCGCGCAGGCCGAATAGAGCGAGAGCTTGCCGACCGGAATGCCCATGCCGTTGGCGCCGAGATCGCCGAGGCCCAGAATGCGCTCGCCGTCGGTGACCACGATCAGCTTGGCGGAATTGGGCCAGTTCTTCAGGATGTCCGCGATCTGGCCACGATCGCGCGAGGAAATGAACATGCCGCGCGGCCGCTGGTAGATCAGACCGAATTTCTGGCAGGCGAGCCCGACCGTCGGCGTGTAGATGATCGGCTGGATCTCGTCGATATTGTCGACGACGACGCGGAAGAACAGCGCCTCGTTGCGGTCATGCAGCGCGTTCAGCGCGACGAATTTTTCCAGATCCGTCGGCAGCATGCGCAGATTGGTCAGCACGCGTTGAGCCTGCGTCTCCATCGTCAGCACGCAGGGCGGCAGCAGGCCGCGCAGGCCGAGCGTATCGCGCTCCGCCTCCGTGAAGGCGGTGCCCTTGTTGAGCAAGGGATCGCGCAGCAGCGCGATGCCGTGCGCGGTGTCGGATGAGGTCGAATGGGCGCTGACCCGAGCAGGTCTATTCACGAAATCCCCCAGGGAGTTTCTTATTGAAGGGCGGCCATTGTCGGCCAGCGCTCCCCCGAGATCAAGGACGCAGCAACCAGCACATCGATTGTGATCTCGCACCGCAGCGAGGCTAGGCGCGAGAGATCACTCGCGACAATAGTTAACGCGCGCGGCACGCGTCCCGAACCATGAAGGCTCAGCAATCGCATATGATGTGCACGACGCTGCGGCATCGGCAGCCCACTCCCTCTCCCGCTTGCGGGGGAGGGCTGGGGTGGGGGTGTCTCCGCGTCGGGATTGCCGCGAATTGCGGAGGATATCCCACTGCGGAGAGAGCCCTCACCCGCCGTGCTCGGGACGATGCTGCGCATCGCCCGGGGCACGTCGGCCTCTCCCGCAAGCGGGAGAGGCGGAGCAAGCCCGCAGACAATCCCCGTGAAATCCGCTACTCCGGCTTGATATCCGCAGCCTTCACGATCGGCCACCACTTTTCCGTTTCGGCCTTCTGGAAGGCCGCCAGCGCCGCGGGCGATTGCTGCTCGACCGGCGGAATCTCCTGCCCCAGCTCGCCAAACCGCTGTTTCACCGCGGGATCGGCAAGCACAGTGACGATGGCGGCATTGAGCTTCGTGACGATGTCCCTCGGCGTGTTCTTCGGTGCCCAGATGCCGTGCCAGTAGGAAATATAAAGCCCGGGCAGGCCCGCCTCGTCGACCGTCGGAATGTCAGGCGCGGAGGCAAGCCGTGTCGGCGATGTCACCGCGAACGCCTTGATCGCACCGTTCTTGTATTGCGGGAGCGAGTTCGAGGCCTGGTCGAACATGATGTCGATCTGGCCGGCGACCAGATCGATCATGGCAGGCCCGGCACCGCGATAGGGCACGAACTGGAAGTCGGTGCCGGTCTTCTCCTTGAAGAAGACGCCGGCGACATGGGCGCCGGTGCCGGCACCGGCGGTGCCTGCGGTCGCCTTGCCGGGATTGGCCTTCAGCCAGGCGATCATCTCCTTCAGGTTGTTGGCCTCGAGCGACTTGCGGCCGACGATGAGCTGCGTGCCCATCGCGATGGTCGCGACCGGCTCGAAATCGGCGAGCACGTCATAAGGCAGCTTGAAGATCGCGCCGTTGAGCACATGGGTGCCCCAATGGCCGATGGTGATAGTGGTGCCGTCAGGCGTCGCGCGCGCAACGCGGGCGCCGGCGATGCTGCCGGAGGCGCCGGCGACGTTCTCGACGACAACAGTGGTATGCAGCTCTGCAGCGACGCGCTCGGACAGAATTCGCGCGAGCGTGTCGGTCGGGCCACCGGCCGCGAACGGCACCACGAGCGTGATGGGGCGCGATGGAAAGGGTTGAGCGGTCGCGGGCGCGGCCGCACATCCGAGCAACGCGCAAATGACGATCACATGACCGCTTAATCCGGCCCACAGCCCCCGCATCGTTCTCTCCCACGCTTTTACCGCCCGCATGTTGTCAGCGGGCTGGAGGTGAGAGTGAACGATGCCGTATGCGCAGAGGCAAGCGGTAAGTTGACCGAGCCCTACCCTGCCGCGCGCCGCGGCGTGAGGTTCGCGACATGGTCGGCCGGCGGCGCGACATGCATCAGAATGGTCTGGGTCGCGGATGCGACTTCGATGCCGTGCTGCTGGAAGCGCAGCTTCATGCGGCGGTTGAATTCGCGCTGGACCGGCCAGCGGCCGGCCTCGGTGCAGCGAATCTGGCCGACGATCGACACCATGGCGCCGTCGACCTTGTCGATGCCCCAGAGCTCGAGATCGCCGCGGATCAGCGCGCGGAAATCCGGCTCGCGACGCATCTCCTCGACGATGTCCTTGAGGATCTGCCCGGCGCGGTCGGTGTCCTCCTTGTAGGCGACATTGACGGAGACCGAGGCATTGCCGGCGCCGCGGCTGGCATTGGTGATGGTCGTCACCGCGCTGAACGGCACGATATGCACGGCGCCGTCACCGGCGCGAAGACGTATCGTTCGAATGGAAACGTTCTCGACCACGCCTGACAGGCCCGACACGCTGACGGTGTCGCCGACCTGCACGGTGTTCTCCAGCAGCAGGAACAGGCCGGTGATGAGATCCTGCACCAGCTTCTGCGAGCCGAAGCCGACGGCGATGCCGACGATGCCGGCGCCCGCGAGCAGCGGCGCGACATTGACGCCGATCTCGCTCAGCGCCGTCAGCCCCACGACCGTCGCGATCAGGCAGAGCAATGCGGTGCGCAGCATCGGCTGGAAGGTGCGCAGCCGCGCGGCGCGGGCATAGTGGCCGTCGCGGGACAATGTGTTGATCTGACGATCCAGCAACGCATTGCTGATTTCCCAGATGGCGGCCGCGATGAACACGGCAATGCCGATCGTCGCCACGGCCGAGATCAGCTGGCCGCCGATCTGACCGCCATAGAACCAGACGATGGCATCGACGCCCCAGACCTCGAGCACGGCCACCAGGCCGATGAAGGTGATCACGCCGGAGACGACCTTGCGGAGCAGCGGCAGATAGCGGTTGGCGCGAACCTCCAGTCCCGGAAAGCGCTGGAGGATTTCCGGCTTGATGCGAAAACCGCGGTCGATCAGGCCCAGCGTCAGCATGATGGCAACGCGCGTGAGCAGCGCCACCACGATCGTGCCGACGAAATATTGCAGCAGCAGCGAATAGCCGTTGCGGATGTTGAGCGCCCACACCGCCCACAGCGCGAGATCGAGCGCAATGGCCAGATAGTGCCAGCCGCCGGCGATGCGGTTGCGCAGGCGCGCCGCGATGCCCTGCCGTTCGGCCGGTGCGCGAATGGCCTCGGCGACCTGGCGGCGGCATTGCAGGATGATGACGACGATGAAGAGATGCACGACCAGCATCACCATGCGCAGCAGTGCCGCATAGCCGGCGCGATGCAGGCCGAGCAGCAGCGCGACATTGGCAAAGGCAATGCCGGTGACGCCGACGCCGACAATGCGGCGCGCCCAAATCTCGATATAGGCCGCAGTCTCGGCGCGCACCGGAAACAGGCCGAACGGGCCTGCCAGCGCCCGGACCACGCAGATGAGCCCGCGCGAGAACGCATAGGCATTGACGACCGCGAGGATCACGAGACGGGCCGTCATGGGCTCGCCGATCTCCGTCCCGAGCAGCGCGGATGCAACGCCCATGAGGACGAATACGGGAAGCAGTTCGAGCAGGAGGCGCCCAAGCACGAAGGGCAGCCGCAGCATCACCTGCCAGATCCGCGCAAGGTTGTGGCGGCGTCTGTGCAGCTCAGGCGCAGGTGTGACGTCGGCCACCGAGGACGGCGGATCGGCGATCGGCAGCGCCTGTGCCGGCAGGCGCGCGGTTTGCGGTATGCGTCCTTCCAGGAACGCGACCGGCCGCCGGATCAGGCGGAACACCACCCATTCAGCGGTAAGCGCGCAGCCGAGGACCAGCGCGAGCTTCCAGGCGATCTCGATCAGGAGATTGTAAGCCGAGGGATCGTTGGCGGTGCGCACGATCCAGTAATAGAACGCCGGAAAGTGCGTGAGCGTTCGCGCCATATCCGCGACTTCGCGCGACATCTCGCCGATCTCCTCCGACACCGTGAGCAGGAGCTGCGCGCCGAGGCCGTCGGCCGATAGCGGGATCGGCGATTTCGGGTCCGGCTGCTGCTGACCGGAGGCCGTCGCGATGGCGCGCAGCGTGTCGATCATCTGCGCGCGCTTCTTGTCATCCTGAAGCGTGTCCAGCGCACGTTTGGCTTCGTCAGGCGACAGTGCGGCGGCATTGGTGGCAGCCGGCGTCTGCGGCTCGGCACGGACACTGGAGAGAGACGAGATGGCGAGGAAGATGATGGCGAGAAGCGCCGGGGCAAGCTTATGCGACACGCGGATTCCTTGAAAAAATGAACGCGCCGGCGGCGACGAAATCGTCGACGCTGAAGCACTGCGTCATGTCGGATGGCCGCTATTCGCCTGCGCCCTGTGTCGGAAGTTTGCCGATGAGGCGACAATCTCTTGGCATTTGCTGCGATGCGGGAAGCAGAAGCGTCGGGTTCTGATGCAGCGATATGCCGATTGGCGGATGCTCGCCCACTGGATCAGTCCGACCCACTCGCATCCAAAACGCACAGCGCCGGGCAGGTAGGGGCTCTGCCTCACTGATGCAGCCCTCTAGTCCTGGACCCGGCGTGCCGTTCGCGGTTTCTGCCGCTATGCGATAGTCCGAACGAGCTCCATCGCACTTAACGCGGCTGGATTTGCGGAGGTGGTGTCATAGACCTCCCCTTGCTCATGAGGTGGACGTTACGCGTCGCTTTGTTCGCGACCATGGGGATGGTCCTCCCATGACATAAAACTGTCAAGCGGGATCAATGGCACTCAAATCACATTTGGCGACATGTTCCGCGCTGCTCCGCGACATGCGCGAATGACAAGGCGAGGCTTGCAGCCCGACCGACCTTCGGCGATGATGACACCATACCGCTGTTTTGCCCGACGTGTCAAGCCAAAATTCTAAAAATCCGAACTGCGGCCCGAGCCACGCCCCCCGCCCGCCGCCAACCCATTGATTTCCCCATCACCGGCTACTGTGCATGGGGTTGTTTTCGGATTTTCATTTCGCCCGCTTCTTGCCGCCCTTCCCCTCCCGCTCCAGCGCCTTGCGCACCGCGTCGAACTCCGCCAGCGACGCCTTGTCGGCGCGGGGAAAGCGCAGGTCGAGCTTTTCGAGCGCGGCATTGATCACCGAGCCGATCACGACGCGGGCGAACCATTTGTGATCGGCCGGCACGACATACCATGGCGCATGCGGCGTGGAGGTGTGCCGGACGATGTCCTGATAGACCGCCTGGTAGCGCGGCCACAGCGCCCGCTCCTTGATGTCGTCCATCGAGAACTTCCACTGCTTGGCCGGCTCCTCCAGCCGGTCGAGGAAGCGCTGGCGCTGCTCCTCCTTCGAGACGTTGAGGAAGAATTTCAGCACCACGGTGCCGTTGCGGCAGAGATAACGCTCCCAGGCCGAGATGTCCTCGAAGCGTTCCTTCCAGATGCTCTTGGTGACGAGCTTTGCCGGCAGCTTCTCCTTGGCGAGGATCTCCGGATGCACGCGCGTCACCAGGCACTCCTCGTAATGCGAGCGGTTGAAGATGCCGATATGGCCCCGCTCGGGCAGTGCGACGGCGTGGCGCCAGAGGAAGTCGTGATCGAGCTCCTTGCTGCCCGGCGCCTTGAAGGCCGTGACTTCGCAGCCCTGCGGATTGATGCCCTCGAAGATCGCCTTGATCGCACTGTCCTTGCCGGCGGCGTCCATGGCCTGGAACACGATCAGCAGCGACCAGCGATCCTGGGCGTAGAGCTTCTCCTGGAAGTCGATCAGCCGCTTCTTGTTGGCGTCGAGCAGTTCCTGCGCCTCCTCCTTGTCGAGATCGCCCTTCACGTTGGTCTTGTGGTCCTTGAGATGAAACTTGCCCGAGCCATCGTAGCGGAACGGCGTGATGTAGCGGTCAAGTTCCTGGGCCAGTGATTTGGACGGCTTCTTGCTCATGAGCGCGTGGCACCTTGGGTTGCGGCTTCAAACGGTCGAGCACGCTACCAAGGATGCCCTTGGGAAGGAATATGATGAAGAGCACCAGCAGCACGCCGTAGACGAGGTTGTCCCAGCCGACCGCCTTGGTGCCGAAGCCGATGCGCAAGGTCTCTGCCAGCAGGATGGTGATGATGGCGCCGACGGTCGGGCCGAGCGAGACGAACAGGCCGCCGACGATCGCGGCGAACACCATCTGGAGCGACACCGCAATGCCGCTGACGGTGTCGGGCGTGATGAACATCTGGTACTGGCAGTAGATCGCACCCGCGAGCGCCGTCATCAACGCGCTGATCAGCGTGATCTTCAGCTTCTCGGCGGTGACGTTGACGCCGGCGGCGGCCGCAGCATCCTCGTCCTCCGAGATCGCCTCCAGCGCGTAGCGCGCCATGCTGCGGTCGACCCAGTGCCAGACCAATATGCCGAACAGCCAGATCCCGAGCGCGATCAGGTACCAGGTGGTCTTGTCGTCGAATTGCAGCGCCAGCAGCTTGTTGCCGGAGGCGCGGTTCGGCGTATAGCCGAGCGAGCCGCCGGTGTAGTCGCGCGTCGCAGTGATGACCTGGAGCACGATGCCCGACAGCGCCAGCGTCACCAGCACGAAATAGTGCCCGGTGATGCGGAAGCGAAAACATGGATAGCCGACAATCAGCGCCAGGATGCCTGCCGCGACCATGCTGATGGGGATGCCGATCCAGGGCGACAGTCCCAGGTGATTCCACAAGAGCGCGGTGACGTAAGCGCCGATTCCCATGAAGCCGCCATGGCCGAGCGAGACCAGGCCGAACCGCCCCATCATCGACCAGGATGTGTAGGCGAACGACCAGATCAGGATCAGCACCAGGATGTGCAGATGATAGGGATCGCGATAGAGGAACGGCAGCGCGACCAGGGCCGCCAGCGCCACCGCCCAAGCCGCAAGCCGCCCCTGCCCGATCATCGGCGCCTCGCAAGCAGGCCCGCGGGCCGGATGAACATCATGACGATGAAGAAGGCGAAGGCGAGCACGTAGCCCCATTCGAGATCGGAGAACAGGCCGCCGAGCGAGATGATCTCGGCGAACACGAAGGCAGCGATGAAGCCGCCGATGAAATTGCCGAGGCCGCCGAGCACGCAGATCAGGAACGTGATCGGACCGAAAGACAGCCCAACGAAGGGATGCACGTCATATTGCAACACCAAGAGACAAGCGGCGAGCCCGGCCAGCGCGCCGCCGAGTGCGGAGGTGATGAGATAGATGCGCCTGGTGTCGACGCCCATCAGCGCCATGATCTGCCGGTCCTGCGAGATGGCGCGGATCGCAGTGCCGGTGAATGTCCGCGTCATGAACAGATAGACCGCGACCATGCCGACCAGCGCCGCCAGGAACGACAGAAGTCGTGCATAGCTGAAATTCATGTCGCCAAAGGCGAGCACCGGCAGGCGGATGCCGAGATTGCGGAAGTCGATGCCGAAGGCGACGGTGGCAAAGCTCTGCAGCACGAACAGCACGCCACCGGTCGCGAGCAGCTGGTTGATCGGCGGCGCGGTGAGCAGCGGCGCGATCACGAGGTAGTGGAGCAAGGCGCCGAGGATCGCGACCAGCAGGATGGTGAGCGGCGCGGCAACAAAGTAGCTGACGCCGTAATACTGCACCATGAAGTACATGGCGTACATGCCGATCATCACCAGCTCGGCGTAACAGATCCAGGTCACGTCGATGACGCCGAAGATCAGATTGAGCCCGAGCGCGAGCAGCGCCAGCACGCCGCCGAGCAGGATGCCGTTGATCACGGCCTCCAGCAGGTAGATGTCGAAAATGTCCAGGAACGCCTGCATGCCCATCACACCCCGAGATACGCTTCCTTGACCGTATCGCTCGCCAGCATCTCCGCCGAGGTGCCTGAGCTGCGGATCGTGCCGGCCTCGATCAGATAGGCGCGGTCGACCACCTTCAGCACCTGCTGCACGTTCTGCTCGACGATCAGCACGGTCAGCCCGCGGCTGCGGATCCGCCTCACCAGCTCGAACACCTGCTGCACCACGACCGGCGCCAACCCCGCCGAGGGCTCGTCGAGCAGCAGCAGCGTTGGATTGGACATCAGTGCGCGGCCGATCGCGCACATCTGCTGCTCGCCGCCGGACATGGTGCCGGCCATCTGACGGCGGCGCTCCCTCAGGCGCGGGAACAGGTCGAACACGACCTCCAGCCGTTCGGCATAATGGCCGCGCGCCTCCTTCATGAAAGCGCCCATCTTGAGATTGTCGTCGACCGTCAGTTGCGGAAACAGCCGCCGGTTCTCCGGCACATGCGCGATGCCGAGGCTGACGATCTTGTGCGGCGGCGTTGCCACGACGTCGACGCCCTGCATGGTGATCGACCCGCGTGTGGGGCGGATCAGGCCGGAGATGACGCGCATCAGCGTGGTCTTGCCGGCGCCGTTGGGGCCGATCACGCCGACGGCCTCGCCCGCCCTGACGTCGAGATTGACGTCGAACAGCGCCTGGAAGGTGGCGTAGCCGGCATTGACCCCGCGAAGCTCCAGCATCATTGCCCTCCCGCCCGGCGACGCGCTTCGGCCGCTGCGGCCTGCGTGGTCTCGGCATCAGTGCCGAGATAGACCTCGATGACGCGCGGATCGCGGGCGACCGCGCTTGGCAGGCCTTCGGAGATCTTCTCGCCGTGATCGAGCACCATGACGCGATCGACGACGCGCATCAGCACGCCCATGATGTGCTCGACCCAGATGATGGTGATGCCGAGCTCGTCGCGGATGTTGCGCAGCATGTCGGCGGCCTGATCCATCTCGGCCTCGTCGAGGCCGCCGAGGCTCTCGTCGGCAAGCAGCAGTTTTGGCGCGGTGGCGAGCGCTTTCGCCAATTCGAGTTTCTTCAGACCAGCCGCCCCTAAGCCATCGACACTGGCATGGCGATCGGTTGGCAAGCCGACCATCGCCAGCGCGCGCTCGGCCGCTTCTTCTGCCTTGATGCGGCTGTGGCGGCCCTGCCCATAAAAGCCGGCGAGGGCCACGTTCTCGAAGATGGTCAGGCGGCGGAACGGCCGCGGAATCTGGAAGGTGCGGCCGATGCCGCTGTTGATGATCCGGTGCGGCGCGAGGCCCGCGATCTCGTGGCCGCCGAACAGGATCGACCCCGACGTCGGCGCCAGCGTGCCGGAGAGCATGTTGAAGATCGTGCTCTTGCCCGAGCCGTTGGGGCCGATCAGGCCGAGGATCTCGCCCTGCTCGACCCTGAACGACACGTTGTTGACCGCGGTGAAGCCGCCAAACCGCTTCACCAGCCCGCTGACCTCCAGCACCTCAGCTCTCCGCCGCTACTGGTTGCTATAGGTGGTGCCTTTCGGCAGCGGCAGTACGGCCTCGCGCTGCGCCTGGCTTTTGGGCCACACCACGGAGGACTTGTCGTCGATGTACTGGATCACGACCGGGAACGAGCGCTCGTTCTGCCCGGACATCGGCGTGCCCTCGCCGTAGAACTTGACGCCGAAGCCGAGCATGGTGCCGCCCTCGGGAATGTCGGTGTCGAGCGCCGCCTTGCGTAGCGCATCGGGATCGACCCCGCCGTACTTCTTGATCGCGCGCGGCAGCACGTCGCTCATGAACACATAGGTGTTGGACGCGCCGATGCCCACATGGGCCGAACGAATGGCGACGCCAGGCTTGATCTTGTCGAACTCCTCGCCGACCATCTTGATCACGGGCGGAAGCTTCGGATCCATCGTCTTCTGGTTGGCGAGCCAGATCGAGATCGGGTCGGTGTTGAAGATATAGGCGGCGTCCGCGCCCATGCCTTCCTTCAGCTTCTCGTAAACGCCGTAGCCCGCGCCATGGCCCATCAGTGCGCCGAACTTCAGCCCCTGCTCGCGAGCCTGGCGCAGCAGCAGCGTGATGTCGGGGTTGTAGCCGGTGTGGAAGATCACGTCAGGTTTTGCGCGCTTCAGCTTGGTCACCAGCGCAGACAGATCGGGCGCGGTGGCCGAATAGCCCTCCTTCATCACGACATTGAAGCCCGCCTTCTTGGCGCCGACCTCGTTGCCCCTGGAGACGTCGACGCCGTAAGCGCCATCCTCGTGGATGATGGCGACGCGCAGGTCCTTCGGCTCTTTGTCGAACTTCGCCTTCGCATTCTGCGCGATGAAATCCATCGTCATCATGCCGAACTGGTCGCCGCTCGCCTGCGGACGGAAGACGTATTTGTATCCCTTCTCGTTGAACACGGCCGACGAGATGCAGGTCGTCATCCACATGAACTTCTTGAGCTGCTCGACGCGCGCGGCCACCGGCACGCATTGCGCCGAGGAGAAGAAGCCGAGCACCATGTCGACCTTCTCCTGCTCGAGCAGGCGGACGG
Organism: Bradyrhizobium sp. BR 10289; assembly: GCF_019455385.1. Classification (GTDB taxonomy): domain Bacteria; phylum Pseudomonadota; class Alphaproteobacteria; order Rhizobiales; family Xanthobacteraceae; genus Bradyrhizobium. The sequence goes on along the minus strand of NZ_JACOFR010000006.1, from coordinate 193,604 downwards.
ATTCATTGATGGCAATGTCGGGCTTGCTCTGCGCATCGGCATAGACCGCCTCGATCTTGTAACCTTCGACGCCTGTCTTGGCGAAGTGATCCAGGATGATCTTGGCGCCGACATAATTGAGCTCGGAACCGCCACCCGCGAGTGGTCCGGTCAAATCGAAAACGACGCCGATCTTGATCTTCTTCTCTTGAGCTTCGGCCGAAGCCATCAAGCCCGTCGCAGCTATCGCGACCAACAGCCCATGGACCAAGCGGGCAGCCATGCGCAGGCGCATCTAAACCTCCCTGGACGATTGTGCATTGCAGCTTCTTGCTTTTGCTTTTTGCCCATCACATGGGCTGAGCGAAGCGATGTCAAGCCTCGCGCGTCAGCGCGAGGCGAACTGCTGCTCGACGAAAGCCGTGACAAATCGCGGCATGGACGCCGTGAGATCACTCAGCCCGCGCACGAGATGGATGGCCGACAATTCAGGCTCGGCCTCGCGCGCCAGATTGGCCTCGATCCGGGCACGGGCCGCCTCGCCCGGCATGTCGAGGTTGATGATCTGAATCATTGCAATCGACGGGCCGGCGGCGACACAGTGCCAGCCCGGCTCGATTCCGTAGTCGGCCGCGGTCAGGCCGGTCTCTTCGCCGAGCTCACGAACGACGCTGCCGGCAATATCGAGCGCCCCGTCCCTGACATCGTCGAGATCCGGCGTGCCCGAGGGGAAATAGATGCGGCCCGCATTGGCGGTGTGATGCGCCATCTCGCCCATGACGAAGGCGCCGTCCGAGGCGCGCAGCGCGCCCATGCCAAAGCCGTTGAACACCGATTTGTCCGGGTAACCCCAGTCGCGCCAGGCGAGGAAGCTTGCAAAATCCGTCTCGAAATAGGTGGCAGTGAGATGGCCGTCCGCGACCACGGCATCGCGCCCGAGCAGGACGCGGCCGTTCCAGATCTTCGGCCGCTCGCGCTGCTTCTCGATGAAGTGCGCCGCGATCTCGGCGCGGCGCTCCTCGGCAAACGGCCAGACGATCGGTCGCACGGCAAGATCGAGCGTCGTGACGCGATGAATGACCGGTGACGTCATGACGCCTGATTATACTGCTTTCGCGTCAGTTATTTGGCGCTCCCCGTGGTCTTCTTGGCCTGTTCGACGAACTTGTTGGTGAAGGTCTTGCTGACGTCGATCTTGGCGTTGGCGACCTCCGGCGAGCCGACGCTGAACACCGCGAGCACGGCATCCGCGCCCTTCGGATCCATCTTGCCGGTTTCCGAGAACATCGGGATCGTGTTCTTGAGTGCGGCGAGATAAAGATCCTTGTTCTTGCCGACCATCTCGTCCGGCATCTTCGCCATGATCTCCTCAGGGCTGTGGGAGTGAATCCAGGCGATCGTGGCGAGCATGGCGTTGGTGAGCGCCTGCGTTTCCTTCTCGTGGCCGTTGATCCAGGCCACGGTCGAGTACAGCGCGCCGCCCGGATATTCGCCGCCGAAGGTCTCGAGCGTGTCTTTCTGGGTGCGGGTATCGCTGAGAATGCGCAGATCCTTGTGGCTGCCCTGGAGCACGGTGACGGAGGGGTCGAGCATCACGGCCGCGTCGAGCTGCCCCTGCTCCATCGCGGCGACGGCGGTCGCACCCAGACCGACGCCGATCACGGCGGTGCCGGCGGGATCGAGCCCATTCTTCTTCAAGAGATACTTCAGGAAGAAGTCGGTGGAGGAGCCGGGCGCACTGACGCCGACCTTCTTGCCGGCGAGGTCCTTCACCGATTTGATGTCGTTCGTCCGCGAGGGCGCGACCACCAGCACGAGGCCGGGATAGCGATCATAGACCACGAAGGCCTGAAGCTCCTGCTTCTTAGCGGCGAGGTTGACGCAATGGTCGAAATAGCCGGAGACGACATCGGCGCTGCCGCCGAGCACGGCCTTGAGCGCGTCCGAGCCGCCCTTGAGGTCGACCAGCTCGACATTCAGGCCCGCCTTCTCGTACTCGCCGAGTTGCTTGGCCAGCACCGTCGGCAGATAGCACAGGCAGGCGCCGCCGCCGACCGCGACAGTCACCTTGCTCTGCGCCGCGGCAAATCCGGTGGTGAGCGTCAGCGCCAGCAGTACGCCGGCGAGCCTGGCAATCGTGTTCTTCATTGGTTTCCTCCGTTCGGCTGGCGGCACCATAGAGCAGCGGGACCGGCTTGAGAAGCACCGCCTAAGTGCGACTAGCCATCCGCCTTTCGGCGCAATAGCATGGGTCCACAAGAACAATGTTTGATGGGGAGGAGCAATCATGAATCGCCTTGCAATCGGCCTGTCGATCGCGGCCGCCTTTGCCGCCGGATGCGGTGCGAACCAGGTGCTGCGGCCGGCGCTGGCCGCCGAGAACATCACCGCTCAGATCATCCATACCGGCGAGATGGAAGGCGACGCGCTTGGGCCCGCAAACGCGGTCGGCTATCGTTCCAAGATGTTCATGGGTGCGGACGGCGCCACCGTTTCAATCCAGGTCGGCAACGTGCCCAAGCACATGCACCCCAACACCAACGAGATCCAGTACATCCTGGACGGGACCGGAACGATCTGGCTCGGCGACAAGGAAGTCACGGTGAAGCCCGGCGACCTCGTGATCATCCCGAAGGGCACGCCGCATGGCGGCACCAAGCCGATCAGCGGCCAGGTCAAGGCGATCGCCATCAAGACACCGCCGCAGGCGCCCGACGATACCAAGCTGCTGGATTGAGCTCTGGCGATCCGGGCCCGCGCCGATGCGCGAGCCCGTTTCCAGCACTAGATCGGGCGCGCCTGCTTCCGGATTTCGTTCGCGATCGGCTTCAGCGCATCCCCTGGAAGCTGGCCGACGAGCGTGTAGCCCATGCCCTCATCCGCCCACACGAAACCGGCCACGCCGCCGGTCGATTGCGGCATCATCGGTGTATCCAGATTGCGGTTGCTCATCGGGCGCGTCAGCACCACGAGCCGGTCGCCGCGATCATCATCGTACATGAACATCGCGGCCGGACCATGCGACGTCGCAACCAGACGTCCGCCCATCAGCCTGTAGCCTGAGACAGAGAGATCCGGCACCTTGACCGGCTGCTTCAGCCGGTTCGAGACCCACTGCGTGAGCTCGGAGCTGTTGGACGCCTTTATTTCGACCGGCCGCACGCGGTCCGGTGCATAGACGTTGTAGGAATAGGCCGCCTCCTGTGCCAACGCAGAGAGTCCGTTCGATCCCTCCTGCAAGACGCTGCGCATGGTCCATCCGCCGAGAGCGCCGATGCCGAGCAGCAGCATCGCAGCGATCGCTCCCCACGCCTGCAGCGGCCGCCGCTTCCGGCTCTCGATGATGCGCGACAGATTCAGCTCGGCCGGCAACGGCTCGTCAGCAATGGACCCAAGTGCGCCACGCAGCTGTTCGCGCTGGGTGACATAGGCTGCGACGCGCCCGGCAACGTCAGGGTGATCGTCCAGATAGGATGTGACCTCCGCCCGACGCTCGGGCTCGAGTGCCTGGTCGACATAGGCGTGGAGATCATCCTCGGTGATCGGCCGCTGGTTCATTTCAAGCTCCGCAGTACCACCACATTTCCGGGCGCAGCACCTTCCATCTCCTGCTGCAGCCTCTCCCGCGCACGCGACAGGCGCGACATCACGGTCCCAATCGGCACGTTCAGCACCTTCGCGGCGTCCGCGTAGGAGAGATCTTCGACTGCAACCAGCAATAGCACGGCTCGCTGCTCCTCCGGAAGTTTCGCAAGCTTGCCCAGGACATCCTGATAGATCAGCCTTTGCTCCTGCGCTGCCGCGCTGACGAGCTCCTGCTCGCCCGCATCGTCGATAGGCATATGCCTTCCCCGCGCCGTCGCCTGGCGAAATTGCGTGACCGCCAGATTGTGAAGGATGGTGAACAGCCAGGCGCGCACGCTGCCGTCGCGTCGCTGATGCCAGCGGCTGACAGCCCGCTCCAGGCAATCCTGGACCAAATCGTCAGCCGCGGCGCGGTCACGCATGAGCGCGCGCGCATAGCGACGGAGCGCGGGGATCAGTGGCTCGACTTGAACCAGCATGTCCTTCATGACGCGCTCCGCCACCTCTCCGTTGCCGCTCGAGCCGGCTTCACTGCGCCTCGATCTGGACCGCATCGCCGGGCATCGCTGCATCGCCGGACGCTATCACCAGATAGCGCTTTGCTGCCGCAGCCGATTGATCGACGATCTGTCTGATGGGACCGGCCGCGTTGACGATAGCCGATCCGGCCGGATTGGTCATGAACGCCGCCAATGGTTGCAGCCGACCGCTTCCATCGCCATGCTCCGCCAGCGCCAGAACATATTTCTGCTTGGGCTGAAGCCCCGTCACCGAGGCCTGTAGAATCTGGATCAGACCCTGGTCGAACAGCGAGATGCTGGTCGGCGCCTTGAGGTCCGTCGCGGCGTCTTTCGAAGCGAGCGTCAGGTGGGCGACCTGGCCGGCGACACCGAGGGTCTGCAGATTCTGCCGGTCGTCGGGTTCGGGGGCGGCATTCGGAACGTAGGCAATCGCCTGCGGCGCCTGGCCGATCGGAATGTTCGCGACCACTTGGTTCGTTGCCGTATCGATCGCCGCAAGCGCGTCGGCGTTCTCCAGTCCCACATAGATGCGGGAGCCGTCGCCGGACGGCCAGACGCCGTGCGGCAGATTGCCGACCGGGATCGTCGCGACCAGCGAGAAGTCGTCGGTGCGGAACACCTTCACCTGATTCAAACCACCGACGGTGACGTAGGCGAATGTGCCCTTGGCGGTGTGCGCGAAATTGACGTGATTGGTGATCGGGCCAGTGTCGATGGTCTTGATGGCGTTGAACGGAGGCCTGGCGTTGAACACCTGCGTGCGGCCGACGTCCTTCAGCGTGAACCACACCTGGTTTCCATCGGGCGTCGCCGCGATGTTCGGGCAGAATGGGCTCTCCTGCTTCACCTTGGCGATGATCTTGTGCTCGGCGACCGACACCACATCCGTCTCGGGATTGAACGACGAACAGATGTAGCCGTATTTGCCGTCGGGCGAGAAGATCTGCATGCCCGGCCCGTTCGGCGTCGTGATGCGGGTCTTCTCCCGGAACGTTGTCGGGTCGATGACGGAGATGTAGTTCTCGCCGCGAACGGTGACCCAGACCTCCTTGCCGTCAGGCGTGAAGAACGCCTCGTGCGGGGAGCGGCCGACATAGGTGATATGTTTGACCGCGTTGGTCGCGGTGTCGATGAAGCTCACGGAGTTCGATCCGATCGACACCACGGCGAGCGTCCTGTGGTCGGGCGAGAAGCCCATGCCGTGCACGAGCACCTGGCCCTTGTAGAGCGGGCTGAAATTGCCGGGCTGCGGGTCGCCCAGCCGGATCACGCCGAGTAGCTTGTTGTCCACGGGATCGGTGACAGAGACCGTATTGGAGAATTGCTCCGCGGCGTAGACACGGTCGTGGTGGCTGACCGGAATATCGGTGGCGGACAACGCGCCCGGCGCCTGCCCGGCCCATGCGGCGGAACCGGTGGCGAGCATGGTGGCCGCCAAGAAGATGCTCTTGATCATGTTGCTTCGTGACGCGGTCATCTCAAGGCTCCTGCTTCTTCATTCCTGCGGACATGTCCATCTGCATGCCCTGATGATCATGGATGTTGGCGACCGGAGCGTGCGCCGGCTGGGTCGCGGCAGGCGTAGTGTCGGTGGATGGCTCACCGATCGCGAGCTTCATGGCCGCGATCTCCTGCATCTGGTCGACGATGATTTCCTGGGCGATGCGCCGCAACTGCTCGTTCTTGCCGTAGCGCAATTCGATGATCGCCATATCGATTGCGCCCTGATGATGCGGATTCATCATTGCGACGAAATCACGATCGACGTCGCCGGTCGGCTTGGCCGCCATGCCGCTCATCATCCTGGTCATGGCCGCGTCGTTGTCTTGCAGAAAAGCACGTTCCTCTGCGCTGAGGGCGGCCGGCGGAGCGACCGGATGAGCTTCATGCGCGAACGCGAGCGGAGGTGTTGCGAACGCAACGAGAATGCGCGCGCCAAGAAAGGCCGTGCCGAGGCCGGGCCTCGGCCAACGGCATTTGCCTGCAAGCGCCGCCAGGGCGCTGCAAAACTGTGAAGGGGACATCCAAAACTCCCATGCGGCTGGTTGCATGGGGGTTTGACGCGTGGACGGGCGTTCTATTCCAGCCGGTCAATCACATAAATGTCAGCGGCCGACGAGGCGGCTCAGCCGCGCCCGTCCACCGTCGGCCGCCACACCAGCAGCCTGCGCTCCACCAGCGTCACGCCAAAGTCGATCAGGATGACGAAGGCCGACAGTACGAACATGCCGGCGAACACGCCGGCGACGTCGAACACACCCTCGGCCTGCTGGATCAGATAGCCGAGCCCGGCGGCCGATCCCAGATATTCGCCGACCACGGCGCCGACCACGGCGAATCCGACCGAGGTGTGTAACGAGGAGAACATCCAGGACAGCGCCGACGGCCAATAGACGTGCTGCATCAGCTGCCGCTCGCTCATGCCGAGCATGCGGCCGTTGTCGAGCACGGTGCGGCTGACTTCCTTGACGCCCTGATAGACGTTGAAGAACACGATGAAGAACACCAGCGTCACGCCGAGCGCAACTTTCGACCAGATGCCGAGGCCTAGCCACAGCGCGAAGATCGGCGCCAGCACGACGCGGGGCAGCGCATTGACCATTTTGACGTAGGGGTCGAAAACCGCCGCGACCAGAGGCTGGCGCGCGAACCAGAAGCCGACCAGCACGCCGCCGGCCGATCCGATCACGAAGGCGAGGATCGATTCCGTCAGCGTGATGCCGAGATGCTTCCAGATCACGCCGGACGAGAACCACTTCACGATCTGGGCGAAGACGTCGACCGGATTGGAGAAGAAGAACGGCGGCAGCAGGATTTTTCCAAACACCGGCACGGTCGCGAAGAGCTGCCACAATGCGAGACAGACGACGGCGACCAGGACCTGGAGCGCAAGCAGCGTGACGCGCGACATCAAACCGCCTCCGCCGCTTGGGAGGACTGCGCGTAGCCCTTCATCACCTCGTCCTTGAGCACGCTCCAGATCTCGCGATGAAGCGCATGGAACTCCTTGTCCAGCCGCACCTCGAAAATGTCGCGCGGACGCGGAAGCGTCACGCGCCAGTCGCCGATGATCCGCGAGGACGGCCCGGCCGACATGATCACGACGCGGTCGGCGAGCGCGATCGCCTCTTCGAGATCATGGGTCACGAACAGCACGGCCTTGCGGTCGGCATTCCACAGATCAAGCAACAGATTGCCCATCACTTGCCGCGTCTGCGCATCGAGCGGACCGAACGGCTCGTCCATCAGCAGGATCTTTGGATCGCGGATCAGCACCTGCGCCAGCGCCACGCGCTTGCGCTGGCCGCCCGAAAGCATATGCGGGTAACGGTTCGCGAAGGCGCCGAGGCCGACGGACGTCAGCCATTTTTGCGCACGCGGCAGCGCCTCGCTGCGCGGCGTGCCGTGAATCTCGAGCCCGATCGCGACATTGTCCAGCGCAGTCTTCCACGGGAACAACGCGTCCGCCTGAAACAGGTATCCGGCATCCCGGTTCAGCCCGGCAAGCGGCTGGTCGAAAATCTTGACGCTGCCGGCGGCAGGCTTGAGCAGGCCGGCCGCGACATTGAGCAGCGTCGACTTCCCGCAGCCGGTGGGGCCGACGATGGCGACGAACTCGCCCTGCGCCACTGAAAGATGCGCCTTCTCTACCGCCGTATAGACCCGGTCGTCCGCAACCCGGAACGCGACCTTGGCATCTTCCAGCGCCACTGCCGTGGGCGTCGTCATGTGTTCCCTCCGAACTCAGGTCCGATGCCTTAGCCGCTCGCGCGGCCAAGTTCAATCAAGCCGCCAAGCGTGCTACGCATGGGGTCTTGCCGTCCCGTGCCCCTCCCTTGAGCCCGTCTGCGATGCCTTCCAAGCTGGCGATCAGCTACCAACAGGTCACCAAGAGCTTCGGCCGTCTCAAGGCCGTTGACGACGTATCGCTGGACGTCGCCGAGGGTGAATTCCTGGCGATCGTCGGCGGCTCGGGCTCGGGCAAAACCACACTGCTGCGGCTCGCCAACCGGCTGATCGAGGCCGATGCCGGCACCATCACCGTCGCAGGCGAGGACGTGCGAAACGTCGACCCGGTCGCGCTGCGGCGGCGGATCGGCTACGTCTTCCAGAGCGGCGGGCTGTTCCCGCACTTAAGCGTTGCCGACAATATCGGCATCACGCCAAAGCTGCTGGGCGAGCCGCCAGCCGCGATCGCAACGCGCGTCGACGAGCTGCTGGACCTGGTGCAGCTCGACCGGGCCGAGCATCGCGACCGTCTGCCGGAGGCACTCTCCGGCGGCCAGCGCCAGCGCGTCGGCGTGGCGCGGGCGCTCGCGGCAAAACCCCGCATCGTGCTGATGGACGAGCCGTTCGGCGCGCTCGATCCCCTCACCCGCGATGCGCTCGGCGATGATTATCGTTCGCTGCATCGCAGCCTCGGGCTGACCACCGTCATGATCACGCATGACATGACGGAAGCGATTTTGCTCGCCGACCGCATCGCCGTGATGCGCGGCGGCAAGCTGCTGGCGCAGGGCACGCCGGCGGAGCTCTCGAACAGCGGGGACGCCTATGTGCTGGAGCTGTTGCGCACACCACGACGGCAGGTCGAACGATTGAATGCGCTGCTGCCGGCGAGCGGTGCGGCATGAGCCTGTCCGCAGATCCGCGCTGGGGCGAGGCGCTGTCGCATTTGTCCGACTATCTCGGCAACCATGTGCGAGTCAGCCTCGCCGCGCTTGCGCTGGGCCTCGCGATCAGCCTGCCGCTCGCCATCCTCACGCGCAATCGCCCAGCTCCACGCGCCATCCTGCTCGCGCTCGCCAGCATCGTGCAGACGGTGCCGGGGCTAGCGCTGCTCGCATTGTTCTATCCGCTGCTGCTGCTCGCCGCCTCGGTGACGCTGGCTTGGTTCGGCGTGTCCTTCTCCGCCTTCGGCTTCCTGCCGGCAATGCTGGCGCTGGCGCTCTATTCGATGCTGCCGGTGCTGCGCAACGGTATTACCGGCCTCAACGGCATCGACCCGGCGCTGATCGAAGCCGCCAAGGGCGTCGGCATGACCGCGCGGCAGTCGCTCATCATGGTCGAGCTGCCGTTGGCGCTGCCGGTGATGATGGCGGGCATCCGCACCGCCGCAGTGTGGGTGATCGGCACCGCAACGCTCTCGACCCCGATCGGGCAGACCAGCCTCGGCAATTACATCTTTGCCGGGCTCCAGACCCAGAACTGGGTGTTCGTGCTGTTCGGCTGCTTTGCTTCCGCCCTGCTCGCGCTCGCGGTCGATCAGCTGCTGGGTCTGATCGAAAGCGGCTTGCGTCACCGCAGCCGCTTGCGGACCGGGCTGGGCGGCATCGGCATCGCCGCGCTGGTCGCGGCCACGCTGGTGCCGACGATGGGGCGCTCGTCGCAGGGCTATGTGGTCGGCGCCAAGACGTTCGCCGAGCAATATGTGCTGTCAGCGCTGCTCAGGGATCGCCTCCAGGCAGCCGGCCTCTCCGCCACCGCAAGATCAGGCCTCGGCTCCAGCGTGATCTTCGAAGCCTTGAAGGCCGGCGACATCGATCTCTACGTCGACTATTCCGGCACGCTCTGGGCCAATCAGCTGCATCGCACGGACATCAAGCCGCGCGCCGAGCTGCTTGCGGATTTGAAGACGGCGCTCGCGAAGGACAAGATCACCCTGCTGGGCGAGCTCGGCTTCGAGAACGCCTATGCGCTGGTGATCCCGAAGAAGCGGGCCGAAGCGCTCGGCGTCCGCACCATTGCCGATCTCGCCGCCCACGCATCGACGCTGTCGATTGCCGGCGACTACGAGTTCTTCTCGCGCCCGGAATGGGCGGCCTTGCAAAAGGCCTATGGACTCCAGTTCCGTGCGCAGCGGCAGATGCAGCCGGACTTCATGTACGCGGCGGTCGCCACCGGCGAGGTCGACGTCATCGCCGGCTACACCAGTGACGGGCTGATCGCGAAATACGATCTCACCGCCCTCGAGGATCCCAAACACGCGATTCCACCGTATGACGCGGTCTTGCTGCTGGCGCCGAAGCGCGCCGGTGACGAGAAATTGCAGGCGGCGCTGAAGCCGCTGCTTGGCAAGATCGACATTGCCACCATGCGCGAGGCCAACCTGCGCGCTAGCGGCAACGATGCGAATTCGTCGCCGGATGCGGTCGCGAAGTGGCTGTGGGAGAAGGTGGGACGGCGCTAGAGCATGGCTCTGCGCCGCCGCCTTCGCTACGATTTCTCGACCGCGCCGCCAGCATCGGCCCAATCCTTGAAGCCGCCGACGTTGTAGACGTGGCGATAGCCCATGTCCTGAAGCAGCTTGCCGGCCAGCGCGGAGCGGCCGCCGGAGGCGCAATAGAGGATCACGGTCTTGTCCCTGGCGAGGGTCTTGTCGTGATAGGGCGAATCCGGATCGGCGCGGAACTCCAGCATGCCGCGCGAGATATTCAGCGCTCCGGGAATCTTGCCGCTCTTCTCGATTTCCGGCGCATCGCGCACATCGAGCACGAGCGCGCCCTTGCCGATCATCTCCTTGGCCTCGGCCGGCGTGATCTTTGGCACGGCAGCGTTGGCGGCCTCGAGCATCTGTTTCACGGAAATTGCCAATTGCGTCTCCTTGAGTTGGCGGTGTGTCGAACGCCCCCTTAGCCCGCATCGTCTTTGATCGCGTCCTTCGTTCGGAGGAGAGCTAAAGCCCCCGGATCATTCCGGCATTGATCAGCAGCCGGTTCAGCCGGCGCGCCTCGGCGCCGTCCTTGCAGCCGTAAAAAATGCCCTGGCAGCGGAGCATGATCTCCTTCTGCTCCGCGAAGGATGGATCGAGCGGGATGCCGGCGGCCTCCTGGATCACCAGCGGCAGATACGGCCCGTCGATCGTGTCCATTACGGCCTCGCTTCTGACCGGCTCGAAATTGACGGCGTCGATGGCGTAGTAGGTCGCGTAGAGGCGCCGATCGTAGGCATCGAGCTTCTTGCCGATCGCGCCTTCGTCGAGCCCGGGCTCGAGGATAGCAGGCGCAAATTCGGGCTGATGATCGCCATAGCGCACGATCAGGAACGGCTCGCCCGGGAACGTCTTCTTCAGGCCGGCGACGAACGCCTGATACTGCTCGGCGCTCATTGCCTGCCGACGCAGATATTCGTCGATCGAGGCCACGTTGCCCGGGGCGCGCCAATTCGGCATCAGGTCGGGGCGGAAGCGCGTCTCCCACGGGAAATGATTGGCACCAAGATAGATGAAGGTGAACAGCGGCTTGTTCGGCGGCTGCTGGCCCATCAGCTGGAGCGCCTTGTCATAGAAGAAGCTATCGGGCTCGACATTCTTGGCGCCGAGGTCCTTGGAATCGAGGAAGCGCTCGACGCCGGTCGTCATCTGAAAACTGCGCGCGCCCATGAAGCCGCCATAGGCGGGGTAGAGCGACAGGGTGTCGTAACCGCAGCGGCGCAGCGCCAGCGGCAGGCCGCGCTCGACGCGGTTCGACGCGATGCGCGTCACGAAATAGGCGAAGCGTCCGAACGAGCGCGAGGAAAGGCCCGCCAGCACGTTGTATTCGGTGAACCAGCTCGGCCCGCCATTGCTTTCAGCGAGAAACGTGCGCTGCTTGCCGTCCCAGGACTTGAAGTGGCCGCCATAGCCCTGCGGCACCTTGATGCCCTGCGCGGCGCGGATGTCGAAGCTGGATTCATCATGGATCATGATGATGTTCGGCCGGCGGCCGGCGGGATGGCAGGAATCGACCAGCGGCATGTTGAGCCGCTCGTTGGTCGCGGCGGCCGATTCCATGAGGCCGTACTGCACGAAGTCCGAGACCGAACTGACGCCGGAGCGGAAGAACTTCGAGAGATAGCCGTCGTCGTAATAGCCGCGCCAGGCTTCATCTGGATGATAGAGCGAATAGCCGACCAGCGCGGCGAGGCAGGCGAGCTTGCAGGCCAGCGCCGGCAGGCGGCGGATGCGGAACGGATCGAGCCACCATAGCGCATACATCAGCGGCAGCGTGACGAGGCCGGCCAGGATCACCGACCAGCGCAAATTCGGGAAGATCGTGAACAGGAACGCGACGGTGTCGCGGTCGATCATCATCAGGTCGATGAAATTGACCGTCATCTGCACGACATCGTGCTTGAGCCGCGACAGCAGCACCAGCACCACGACCATGGTTAGCGACAGCGCCCCCGACAGCGCCGGCCGCCGCAGCAGCGTGATCCAGAAGAAATTGAGGATGCCCCAGGCGAGCAGGAAGGAGAGGCGCGAGCCGAAATCCATCTCGGTCTCGTACATCAGCGCGAGGGCCGCGAAATGCGGCGCGGCCACCGCGAGCAGCCGCCAGATTCCGAGCGCGGCGACGCTCGCCAGCACGGCGGTCGTGGCAGAAGGACCTGGATTGGGCGCGGACGCCATCGACGACACGCAACTTCTGGTCCGGCGCGGTGATGCCTCGCTGTCTGGCCGGCCGAACGGCGGCCAGGGCGTCCGGCGCAGCCGGAAGCCTGCACCGTGTCATAAAACTGTAACGGAACGGTCAAGGACAGGCAACGCGCGCCGCGATCCGACCTTCGCTTAGCGGTCCTGGGTGGCGATGCGCCGCACGGCGGACGCTACGACTTCGCAATCCCCGCAATAAAGAGGTCGATCACCGCTTCGGCTATCCGCCCGATCTCCCCCTCCTCCACGCCCCAGCGCGGAAAGTGGCCGTCGAGGTTCATCCGGGCAAAACCGTAAACCAGGGCGCGGCCGGCAATCTGGATGCGCTTGAGGTCGGCCGATCGCAGCAGGCCCTGCGCGGCCGCATCCGTCAGCATCTGCTCGGTCAGCGCGATCAGTTCGGCATTGTCCCGCGTCAGCTCGGCCGAGCTGCCATGGGCGAAATAGCGCCCCGTGGAGATGATCTCGAAATGCGCGGGATTGCGCATCGCCCAACGCAAATAGGCAAGGCCGAAGGCGCGGAAACGGGCCAGCGGCTCGGTGGCGGGCGCCTCGCCCAGCGCCACCTCGATCTCGGCCCGGAAGCGCCGTTGTGCCTCCGCGGCCACCGCCGCCATCAGCGCATCGCGGTTGGGGAAGTGCCGGAAGGGCGCTCCCGGCGACACCGCGGCCCGACGCGCGGCCTCGCGGACCGAGACCTCGGCCCCCTCCGCGGCCAGTTGCAGCGCAGCATCGATCAGCACACGGCGCAGGTCGCCGTGGTGATAGGGCCGGGCTTCGGGCGTCTGGCGGCGGGCGGGCGGCTTGGACTTCTGTCGGGCGGGCATAGAACTTCCTAGCATCACCCGAACGTGAATGTAAGCAGTGATTACACCATTGACGCGCCGTCACCGCCAAATGTAATCGATGATTACATAACGGGAGAAGATCACCATGTCACAACGTCAAGGCTGGTTCGAAGACTGGCGGCTGCTGGCCGCGCTCACGCTGAGCCTGGCCGCGCTCTGCCTGTGGATCGCCGCAATGCGGCAGTTCGAGGTCGAGGGCGTGCGGATGGTGATCCGGTTCACGGCGCGAAGCTCGCTGGTGCTGTTCTGCCTCGCCTTCAGTGCCGCTGCGCTGGCGCGGCTGCGGCCCAATGCCTGGACGCGCTGGCAGCGGCGCAACCGCCGCTACCTCGGCCTCAGCTTCGCGGTCTCACACGCCATCCACGCGGCGGCGATCGTCGCCTTCGCCAGAATGGATCCGGCGGCCTTTGCAGAGGCCACCTCCGCCGCCTCCTATATCTTCGGCGGCATCGGCTATGCCTTCATCATCGCACTCAGCGCGACCTCGTTCGACCGCGCCGCCGCGCTGCTCGGGCCGCGCGCGTGGCGCGCACTGCACCTCACAGGCGGCTATTACCTCTGGTTCCAGTTCATGGTGTCGTTCGGCAAGCGCGTGCCGGCGATGCCGCTCTATGCCGCCTTCCTCGTTCCCCTGCTCGCCGTGATGGCGGTACGGCTGATCGCGATGGCCGCGCATCCACGCGGCCGAACGGTCGTGGCGGGCTGAACGCGTACCAGGCCTGCGGCAGAGACGAAAAGAGCGAGATCGCTGTTTGCGATCTCGCCCAGATATCGTCGCCGAAGGTTTAGGATTTGCTGTGTCGAGCGAAGCTTGTGTTTTCGCTCTCGGGTCCGGACGCGGCGCAAGCGATACGCCGCGTCATGACGACGACTTAGTTCTTCGACTTGTCGACCAGCGCGCCCTTCTTGATCCAGGGCATCATGTCGCGCAGCTTCGCGCCGACTTCCTCGATCGGGTGCGCGGCGAGCTTGGCGCGGGTCGCCTTGAACGAGGTCTGGTTGACCTTGTTCTCGAGCATCCAGTCGCGGGCGAACTTGCCGCCCTGGATGTCGGCGAGGACGCGCTTCATCTCAGCCTTGGTCTCGGCAGTCACGATGCGCGGGCCGGTGACGTACTCGCCGTACTCGGCGGTGTTGGAGATCGAGTAGTTCATGTTGGCGATGCCGCCTTCATAGATCAGGTCGACGATCAGCTTCACTTCGTGCAGGCACTCGAAATAGGCCATCTCCGGCGCGTAGCCGGCTTCGACCAGGGTCTCGTAGCCGCCCTTGATCAGCTCGACCAGGCCGCCGCAGAGCACGACCTGCTCGCCGAACAAATCGGTCTCGCACTCTTCCTTGAAGGTGGTCTCGATGATGCCGGCACGGCCACCGCCGACGGCCGAGGCGTAGGACAGGCCGAGGTCATGGGCGTTGCCCGAGACGTCCTTGGCGATCGCGATCAGGCAGGGCACGCCGCCGCCGCGCTGATACTCCGAGCGCACGGTGTGGCCGGGGCCCTTCGGCGCGATCATGAGAACGTCGAGGTCGGCGCGCGGGTCGAGCAGGTTGAAGTGGACGTTGAGGCCGTGCGCGAACACGAGGGCCGCGCCCTTCTTCATGTTGTCGTGCAGGTGCTCGCGATAGATGTCGCCCTGGAGCTCGTCCGGGGTCAGCATCATGACGAGGTCGGCCCATTTGGCGGCTTCGGCGACTTCCATCACCTTGAAGCCGGCGGCTTCCGCCTTCTTCACCGAGCCCGAGTCCTTGCGCAGCGCAATGGCGACGTCCTTGACGCCGGAGTCCTTCAGGTTGAGCGCATGGGCGTGGCCCTGGCTGCCATAGCCGACGATGGCGACCTTCTTCCCCTTGATCAGGTTCAGGTCGGCGTCGCGATCGTAATAAACACGCATAGTCGTTTCCTCGTTGAGGGCCGAAAATCGGCCGATGGTCAGTGTCCGAAGGGTGAGATTTGCGGATTTCGGGGGCTGTCTAGAGCATTTCGGCCCCTGAGGGAAACCCGTTTCTGCATGGAAATCCGCGACATCATGCATCCATGAAAACGGGGTAGAGAGAGGCGAGCAGCAGGAGAGCCATCAGGATGTTGAAGGCGCGGACCAGCCGCTCGGAGGTCAGCACCGGCCGTAGTGCAGCGCCGAAGAGAGCCCAGACGATGGTCGAGACCGTGCCCATCAGGACGCTGATCACGGTCTGGATCGCGATGTTGACCGGGAATTGGGCAATTGCGGCGTAAGCGGTGATGGTGCCGATCACGATCACCCAGCCCTTGGCGTTGATCCACTGGAACATGGCCGCGCCCCAGAAGGTCATCGGACCGCGGGAGCTAGCGCCTCCCGGAGTGGTCGGACCGGACATGGCGATCACGGCGGCGAGATAAATCAGGTACGCCGCGCCGGCATATTTCAAGATGGTCTGGAGGATCGGATAGGCCAGGAACACGGTGCCCAGCCCGAGGCCCACGGCTGCGACCATGAAGGCAAAGCCGATCACGATGCCGGCGATATGCGGAATGGTGCGCCGGAAGCCGTAGGTCAGGCCCGAAGCCAGCAGCATGATGTTGTTGGGCCCGGGGGTGAAGTACATCACCACCATGAAAGCGAGGAAAGCATAGAAGAGCGAGTGAGCCATGTTCACCTCACGCAGTCTTCGGCAGCGCTTGCGGCCGCTTGACCAGCACCATCACGGCGATGCCACCGATCACGGTCAGCATGCCGGCGAGGCGCAGCGGCCCGAACCGCTCGCCGAACACGATGCTGGATGCGGCCGAGCCGACGAACGGCACCAGCAGCGCGAACGGCACCACTTGCGCTGCGGGATAGTCGCGCAGCAGCCGGCCCCACAGCCAATAGGCGATGCTGGTGGAGACAGCGCCGATCATCAGCAGGCAGATCAGGCCGGTCAGCGACATGTGGATCAGCGACTGGAAGGTTGGCGCCGGTCCGTTCACGACCAGCGTCAGCGCAAACAGCGGCACCGCGGTGGCAAGACACAGCCAGGCGAACAGATCGAACATCGGCACGCCGCGCGCGCCGCGCAGCAGGATGTTGCCGATCGCAAAACTGATCGGAGCGATCATCAGCACCGCGAAGGCGCCGACGCTGAAATCGTAACCAACGGTGCCGCAGATCATCAGCAGGCCGATGGCCGCGATGACCACGCCCAGCGTCTGCACCGCTGTCGGGCGCTCGCCGAATGCGATCGCGGCGAAGCCGATAGTAAACAGCGCCTGGCTCTGCACGACGACACTGGTCAGCCCGACCGGCACACCATGGGCGATGCCATAGGCCTGACTCAGGAACTGGCCGAGGAACAGCGTAAAGCTGATCGCGATCAGCAGCGACCAGGCAACCTTGGGCTTGGGGACAAAGAGGCACGGCACCGCGGCGATGGAAAAGCGCATTGCCGTCATCAGCTCCGGCGAAAACTCGTCGAGCGCGATCCGGCTCGCCACGAAGGCAAGCCCCCAGATGATCGCCACCATGAGGGCGATGAGGATGTCGGCCGGCTTCATTGTTATTTCCGGTTCTGCCTTATGGTGCAGCCCTGTTCTTGTTCTGGTTTAGCCTTGCTCGCCGGCTTTCGGTTTCCGCAGCAGATAGGTGCCGTGCATCGGTGCGTGGTAATCGACTGACACCAGGTTGAAGCCGACGTCGGTCAGCATCCGCTCCATCACCCAGCCGAAGGTGGAATATTCGTCACGCATGTGTGTGACGACGCTTGCTCGCGAAAAATCGTGATTCTTGATCTGGTAGTCGGCCCATTGCTCGACATCGCGCTCGACCGCGTCGGGCATCGACGCATAGACGATGTCGCGCAAGTAGAAGCTCGCGCCCGGCTTGAGCGCACGAAAGATCCGCGACATCGCCACGGCCTTCCAGAAGTCGGGCAGATGGTGCAACGTGAACTCGCTGACGATCAAATCATAAGATTCGGGCCGGTAGGCGAAGCTAAGCAGGCCGGCCGACTGCGTGCGCACCGGCGCCTTGCGGTCGCGAGCGTAGATCTCGGCGAGCGCCAGCATGGCCGGCGAGATATCGATGGCGTCGACCTCGGCACCCATCAGCGCAGCTTCCGTGGCGAGCACGCCGTTGCCACAGCCGATATCGGCGATGCGCCAGCCGCGCTGGACTCCGAGCATTTTCAGCGCGGCGCGCGCCCGCAGATCGGCATCGTCATGGTTGTCGTAGATCGAGGCCACTGCGGGCTCGATCCCCATCCGGTTCCGCTCGTTATAGTACCAGTCGCGCGCCAGCATGGTTCACATCCCTTCAGGCCCGCGGCCGATCGCGGCAACGCCGGTGCGCGACACCTCGACAAGGCCGAGCGGGCGCATCAGGTCGATAAACTGGTTGATCTTGTCCGTATTGCCTGTGATCTCGAACACAAAGCTCTCGGTGGTCGCGTCGATGACGCGCGCGCGGAACGCATCGGCCAGCCTGAGCGCCTCGACGCGATGCTCGCCCTGCCCGCGCACCTTGACCATCGCCAGCTCGCGCTCGATCGAGCGTTTGGTCTGGGTCATGTCGACGACGCGATAGACCGGGATCATGCGATCGAGCTGGTGCTTGATCTGCTCGATCACCATCGGCGTGCCCGTGGTGACGATGGTGATGCGCGACAGATGCTTCTGCGCCTCGGTCTCGGAGACGGTGAGGCTCTCGATGTTGTAGCCGCGGCCGGAGAACAGGCCGATGACGCGCGCGAGCACGCCGGGCTCGTTCTGAACGAGCACCGAGAGCGTATGTGTCTCGTTGGGATCGTGACGCTCTTCAATGAAGTAGGCGGATGCGGGCTGGTTCATTGTTGCCTCAATCTCTCTCGTCACACCAGCGCCTTGCCGCCGGCGAATGCCTTCGCGGTGGCCTCATCGTTGGCCTGCTCCGGCAACAGCATCTCGTTATGCGCCTTGCCGGACGGGATCATCGGGAAGCAGTTTTCGAGCGCCGCGACGCGGCAGTCGAACAGCACCGGGCGCTTGACCGAGATCATCTCTTGAATGGCGCCGTCGAGATCGGACGGCTTGTGCACCTGCAGGCCGACGCCGCCATAGGCTTCCGCGAGCTTGACGAAATCAGGCAGCGCCTCCGAATAGGAATGCGACAGGCGGTTGCCGTGGAGCAGCTGCTGCCACTGCCGCACCATGCCCATGTACTGGTTGTTCAGGATGAAGATCTTGATCGGCAGCTCGTACTGAACCGCCGTCGACATCTCCTGGATCGTCATCTGCACCGAGGCATCGCCAGCGATGTCGATGACGAGGCTGTCGGGATGCGCCACCTGCACACCGACCGCGGCCGGCAGGCCGTAGCCCATGGTGCCGAGACCGCCAGACGTCATCCAGCGGTGCGGCTCCTCGAAGCCGAAGAACTGCGCCGCCCACATCTGGTGCTGGCCGACCTCGGTCGTGATGTAGGTGTCGCGGCCGCGCGTCGCCTCGAACAGGCTCTGGATCGCGTGCTGCGGCAGGATGACGTCGTTGCTCTTCTTGTAATAGAGCGAGTTGCGCGCGCGCCACTGCGCGATCTGCTGCCACCACGCCTTGATGTCGGGCTTCTTCGCCTCGGCCTTGAAGACTTGCAGGATGTCACCGAGGATGTTGCCGCAATCGCCGATGATCGGCACGTCGACGCGGATGTTCTTGTTGATCGAGGACGGATCGATGTCGATGTGGATCTTCTTCGAGCCCGGCGAGAACGCATCGACCCGGCCGGTGATCCGGTCATCGAAGCGCGCGCCGACGCACAGCATGACGTCGCAATCGTGCATCGTCATGTTGGCCTCGTAGGTGCCGTGCATGCCGAGCATGCCGAGCCAGTTCTTGCCTGACGCCGGATAGGCGCCCAGACCCATCAGCGTCGAGGTGATCGGGAAGCCGGTGACCTCGACCAGCTCGCGCAACAGCTTGGTGGCCTCAGGGCCGGAATTGATGACGCCGCCGCCGCTGTAGATGACGGGGCGCTTGGCATTCGCGAGCAGCGACACCGCTTTGCGGATCTGTGTCGCATCGCCCTTCACGCGTGGCGCATAGGAGCGGTGCACGTCGGATTTGCGCGGCGGATGATAGGTGCCGGTGGCAAACTGCACGTCCTTGGGAACGTCGACCAGCACCGGGCCCGGACGGCCCGTGGTCGCGACGTAGAAGGCTTCGTGCAGCACCTTTGCGAGATCGTTGACGTCGCGCACCAGCCAATTGTGCTTGGTGCAGGGCCGCGTGATGCCGACCGTGTCGCATTCCTGGAACGCGTCGTTGCCGATCAGATGCGTCGGCACTTGGCCGGAGATGCAGACCAGCGGGATCGAGTCCATCAGCGCGTCGGTCAGCGGCGTCACCATGTTGGTGGCGCCCGGGCCGGAGGTCACCAGCGCAACACCAGGCTTCCCGGTCGAGCGCGCATAGCCCTCGGCGGCGTGGCCCGCCCCCTGCTCGTGACGAACCAGGATGTGCTGGACCTCGCTCTGCTGGAAGATCTCGTCATAGATCGGGAGCACGGCGCCGCCGGGATAGCCGAAAATGTCGGTCACGCCGTGATCGATGAGCGCGCGGACGATCATCGCGGCGCCGGTCATCTGGTTCGGATCGTGGCTCTTGTCGCTCATTGGCTTGCTCCGGATGCGCTGTTGCCAGCGGCTTTGTTCGTGTCGGGTTCGGGAAATAAAAAAGGCCCCGAAGAGGGCCCATGCACACCGCCTGTCATGTGGATGGCAGCTAGCCACCCCCGGCGGTGTGCCTGGGTACGACGGCGATAAGGAGGCTGGTAATAATATTACGCATGGCAGGCGCTCGGCTTCCCAAAGGTTGCGCGAAACATAACGACCAAAGCCTCGATGTCAAGGCAATGCGGCCGCTTCCGCGCGATTTTGGCAGTGTAGCGGTGTTCCCAGCGTTCGGCGAGAGGTAAAATCGGGAACCCGAGCACAAAAGCGCGTCAACTTTCGTCCCTGGCTGCGCTGACGACGGCGGCCAGCCATCCCCTCGCCTCCTCCGGCTTCGCCCATTCGAACTCCGGCAATTGGTGCCGGAACCAGGTGAATTGCCGCTTGGCGTAGTGGCGGGTGTCGGCCCTGCCGATCGTGGCGGCCTCGTCCAGGCTGAGCTCGCCGCGCAGATGCCGGATCAGCGCCGGCACACCATGGGCCTTCATGGCCGGCAGCAGCGGATCGAGGTGTCGCGCGGCGAGACGCTCGACCTCCCGCAACGCGCCGGCGCCCAGCATGGCATCGAAGCGGGCGTCGATGCGGGCGTAGAGCTCGTCGCGCTCCGGCGCGAGAAATACCGCGCGATAGCACTCCTTCGGCAGCAACGGCGGCTGACCCTCGTGATGCCAGTCGAGCAGCGAGCGTCCGGTGGCCTCGACCACTTCGAGCGCGCGCGCGATGCGGGTGCGGTCGCGCAGGTTCAGTCGCTCAGCCGCGCGGGGATCGCGCCGTGCGAGTTCCGCATGCAGCGCCTCGACGCCGTTCCGCTCGAGCCGCGCGCGCACGTCATCGCGCACCTCCGCGGGAATTGCCGGCACCACGGAGAGGCCGGCCGTCAGTGCCTTGAAATAAAGCCCGGTGCCGCCGACGAAGATCGGAAACCGGCCCTCGGCACGGACCTCTTCCAGCGCCTTTGCCGCGTCACTGACCCAGGCACCGGCGGAGAAATTCACGGCCGCATCGACATGGCCGTAGAGGCGATGCGGAACGCGCGCTTCTTCACCATGCGTAGGACGCGCCGTGATGATGCGCAGGTCACGGTACACCTGCATGGAATCGGCATTGATCACGGTGCCGCCCGCGCTGAGGGCAAGCTCCAGCGCCAGCGCCGACTTGCCGCTGGCGGTCGGGCCTGCGATAAGCACGGCCTTGCTTGAATGCCCCTCGCTCACGAAAACCTCAAATGTCCCTCGTCGCCACGCTGATCTGCAATCCCGACAATCCCGCTCTCGACTCCACCATCGTCGACGGCGCCCGCGCCGTGCTGCCCCAGGCAGCTCCCGCGCACTGGCTGTTCGACGGGGTTGCGGTCGACATTCCCTTCGGCGCCGACAGTAACCTCGAAGGCGACCGTCACGCCATCGAGCAGCGGCTCCGCGAGCTGCGCGGCGACCTGCCCATCGACATCGTGGTGCAGCCTGTCGGCTTCCGGCGCAAGAAGCTTTTTCTCGCCGACATGGATTCCACCATGATCGGCCAGGAATGCATCGACGAGCTCGCCGATCTCGTCGGGATGAAAGCGCACGTCGCCGCCATCACGGAACGCGCGATGCGCGGCGAGATCGAGTTCGAGCCGGCGCTACGCGAGCGCGTCGCACTGCTGAAGGACCTTCCCGCCAGCGTCGTCGACGAGGTGCTCGCCACGCGGATCACACTGACCCCGGGCGGCCGCGCACTGGTCGCAACCATGCGCAAGCACGGCGCCTATACCTGCCTCGTCTCCGGCGGCTTCACCCTGTTCACCAGCGCCGTCGCCGCCAAGATCGGCTTCCAGGAGAATCGCGCCAACGAGCTCGTGGTGCGCGACGGCAAGTTCACCGGCGAGGTGAAGGAGCCGATTTTGGGTCGCGCAGCAAAACTCGCGACGCTGGTGGATCTGGTGGAATCGTTCGATCTCGACGACATCGACTCGGTCGTGGTCGGCGACGGCGCCAACGATCTGGCGATGATCCAGGCGGCAGGGCTCGGCGTGGCGTATCACGCCAAGCCGGCGGTGGCGGCGGCCGCGGCGGCGCGGATCGATCACGGCGATCTCACCGCACTGCTTTATGCGCAGGGGTATCGGCGCGAGGAGTTTGTGGAGGGGTAGCGTCTCGCCGCACGCCATGCTGCCGTAGGGTGGGCAAAGGCGCGCTCTTCGCGCGCCGTGCCCACCATCGCTCTCAATCATGAAAAGATCGTGGGCACGGCGCAAGCGCGCCTTTGCCCACCCTGCGGGAGCTTTATCCGCAACTACTGCACGCTCAGCGCAACAAACCGCAGCTCGCCGTCGGCATTCGAGACCAGCAGCAGCACCGACTTCTTGCCATCCTTCTTGAGCTGGTCGACGCGCTTCTGGATGTCGGCACCGTTCGACACCGCTTCCTGCGCCACCTCGACGATGACGTCTCCAGCGGAGAGGCGCTTCTCGGCAGCGTCGGAATTGGCGTCGACATTGGTCACGACCACGCCCTTGACACTGTCCTTGATCTTGTAGCGCGTGCGCAGGTCCTTGTTCAGCGCGGCGAGATCGAGGCCGAGCGCTTTCTGCGTCACCGGCTTCTCGGGCGCCGGCTCGTCAGTCTTCACCGCGGCCTGAACCTTGTCCGGATCCTGGAGGCGGCCGAGCGTGACCTTCTTGGTCTGCTCCTCGCCCTTGCGGATGATGATGACGTCGACCTCCTTGCCGACCGCGGTGTCGGCGACGACGCGGGAGAGATCCTTGGGGTCCTTGACGTCCTTGCCGTCGAACTTGACGACGACGTCGCCGGGCTCGATGCCGGCGGGCTTGGCCGGGCCCTTGTCGTCGACGCCGGCCACCAGCGCGCCGCGCGCCGGCTTGATGTTGAGGCTCTCGGCGATCTCGTCGGTGACGCTCTGGATACGGACGCCGAGCCAGCCGCGGCGCAGCTCGCCGAACTGGCGGAGCTGGTCGACGACACCCGCGACCGTCTTCGACGGCACGGCGAAGCCGATGCCGATCGAGCCGCCGGACGGTGAGATGATCAGCGTGTTGACGCCGATGACGTCGCCATCGAGGTTGAACAGCGGCCCGCCGGAATTGCCGCGGTTGATGGAAGCGTCGGTCTGGATGTAGCTGTCATACGGTCCCGACGAGATGTCGCGATTCTTGGCCGAGACGATGCCGGCCGTCACGGTGCCGCCGAGACTGAAGGGGTTGCCGATCGCGACCACCCAGTCGCCGAGGCGCAGCTTGTCGCTATCGCCGAACTTCACCGCGATCAGCGGCTTCGGGGGCTTGAACTTCAGCACGGCAAGGTCGGTTTTCTTGTCGACGCCGACCAGCTCGGCCTTGATCTTGGTGCCGTCGTTGAGGATGACGTTGATCTCGTCGGCATCCGCGATGACGTGGTTGTTGGTGACGACGACGCCTGACGTGTCGATGATGAAGCCGCTTCCGAGCGAATTGGTCTTTTTCGGCGGACCGTTGTCGCCGCCCTTGCTGCCGCCGCCGGGACCGCGGCGGTTCTTGAAGAAGTCGTCGAAGAACTCCTCGAAGGGCGAGCCGGGCGGCAGTTGCGGCATGGCGTTGCCGCCGCCCTTGGCCTCGACGGTCTGCGAGGTCGAGATGTTGACGACCGCGTCGATCACCTTCTCGGCGACGTCGGCGATGCCGTCCGGTCCGCGCGCCTCGGCCGGCGTGCCGAACGCGCTGAAAGCGCCGACGGCGAGCGCGGCCAGCCCTAGGCGCAAGCGGGACGAGGCAATGATGGCTGCGGTCATAGGAATCTCCAGAGAAAAGGATTCGGCTGCGAGACTGCGCTCGAACGGGGGGACGGCGCAAGCGCGGAGCTTACCGGGCCCTCAAGTCCCCAATAATACGGCGAAAACCCGCCTCTCGCCTTCACTTTGGCGTTGGCGCGACGCTTAAATCGGACGGCGCATCACCCAGATCAGGATCAGGCCGGCCACAGCCGAACCGATCCCGACCACCCGCAGGACATTGTCGGGCGTGGCGATGGCACTCTTCATGGCCTTGCGCATCCAGTTCGGACTGGCCGCGAACATCAAGCCTTCCAGCACGAACAGAATGCCTAAGCCGATGAGGAAGTCGGCGAACGCAATGGACCTCATCGGATTGGAACCTCCCGTTGTGCTGTTCTTGTCTGGACGAAGGGCGGCAGAACTGCCGCCCAAGTCTAGTCAAAGCTTGTCTAGCTCACGGCTTCGCCGGCGTCTCGCCCGCCGTCTTGCCGGACGGGTTACCGAAATACCGGAAGAAATCCGAATCCGGCCGCAGCAGGAAGCGCGTGTCGCTCGACTTCAGCCCGTTTTCATAGGCCGTCATCGACCGGTAGAAGGCGAAGAAGTCGGCATCCTTGCCGTAGGCTTCCGCGAACAGGCGGTTGCGTTCGGCGTCGCCGACACCGCGGGTTTGCTCGGCCTGCGACCTGGCTTCCGCTTCGATCACGGTTGCCTCGCGGTCGGCCTTCGACTTGATCTCCTGCGCCTTCTGGCCGCCCTGCGCGCGGAACTCGGCGGCTTCGCGCTGACGCTCGGTCTTCATCCGGTCGTACACGGCCTGGCTGTTCTGGTCCGGCAGGTCGGCGCGGCGGATCCGGACGTCGATGACCTGGATGCCATAGCCGTCGGCTTCGCGATCGAGTTGCTCGCGGATGCGCAGCATCAGCTTCTCGCGCTCGTCGCGCACGACATTGATGAAATTGACCTCGCCGAGCACGCGGCGCAGCGCGGCGTTGAGCAGGGTGGTGAGCTGGACGTTTGCCGCCTGGATCGAGCCGATGCGTTGATAGAATCGCAGCGCATCCTTGATGCGGTAACGGGCGAAGGCATCGACCACGAGGCGGCGCCGGTCGAAGGCAATCACTTCCTGCGACGGATTCTCGAGATCGAGGATTCGCTTGTCGATGTTGATCACCGAGTTCCACGGCGCCTTGAAATGCAGGCCTGGATCGGTAACGACGTCCACGGGTTCACCGAACCGCAGCACGATGGTCTGCTCGGTCTGCTGTACCGTGAACAGCGACATGTAGCCGACGATCACAACGAGCAGGAGGGCGAGCAGCGTGACAATACCTGTGACCGGAGACCTCATCGCGTGCCTCCGCTCGAGGGCTGACCGGTGGTAGGCGCCTTTTTGGTCGTCAACTCGCCGAGCGGCAGGTAGGGCACCACGCCCTGGCCGGACTGGCCGCCATCATAAATGAGCTTGTCCGAACCACCGAGCACGCGCTCCATCGTCTCCAGATAGATCCGTTCACGGGTCACGTCGGGCGCCTTCTTGTACTCGTCATAGACCTTCAGGAAGCGCGCGCTCTGACCCTTGGCCTCGGCGACGGCCTGCTCCTTGTAGCCTTCGGCGGCCTGGAGGATCTGCGCCGCGCGCCCGCGTGCCTGCGGCACGACCTGATTGGCATAGGTCTCGGCTTCGTTCTGCAGGCGCACCAGATCGGCTTGCGCCGCCTGGACGTCGCGGAAGGCGTCGATCACCTGCGCCGGCGGATCGACCTTCTGCATCTGCACCTGGGTAATCAGGACGCCGGCGCCATA
Source organism: Bradyrhizobium sp. BR 10289 (assembly GCF_019455385.1). Taxonomy (GTDB): domain Bacteria; phylum Pseudomonadota; class Alphaproteobacteria; order Rhizobiales; family Xanthobacteraceae; genus Bradyrhizobium. Next base: position 168,051 of record NZ_JACOFR010000006.1, on the reverse strand, counting down.
CCCGTCGAGCGCCTTCTGCATCAGGTCCTGCACAGTGGTTTCCGTCTGCGTCCGCGCCCCGGTCAGGATCGGCTGGATCTGGGACCGGCCGATCACCTCGCGCATCGCGCTCTCGGCCACCGCCTTCACGGTACCCTCGGGGTTCTGGATGTTGAAGAGGAAGTCGCCGACGCCGTTCGGCTTGATGCGCCAGAGCACGGTGAAGTCGACGTCGACGATGTTCTCGTCGCCGGTCAGCATCAGGCTCTCCTCCGGCACGTCACGGATGGAGCGGCCGCGCCGGGCCGGATCATCGATCAGCGTCATGCCGATGGAGATGGTGGAGACGCGCAACGCCTTCGGCAGCAGCACGGTCTCGATCGGATAGGGCAGATGGTAGTTCAGGCCCGGGTCCACGGTGCGGACATGCTTGCCGAAGCGTAGCACGACGCCGAGTTCTTCGGATTGCACGCGGAAGAAGCCCGAGAACAGCCAGATCGCGACGATGAACAGCACGATGGCAGTGATGCCGATGCCGGAGAAATAGCCGCCCGGCATGATCTGCTGCAGACGGTCCTGACCACGCCGCAGAAGATCTTCCAGATCCGGCGGCCTCGGCCCGACCGGTTGCGGGCCTGTGCCCCATGGTCCCTTCGGACCCGAGCCCCATGGGCCACCGCCCTGATTCTTCCACGGCATTCGACGCTCTCCTCGGCAGACCGGGACTAGAACTAACCTGGCCCGTATTGTCCGGTCCGGCTTTATAGGGGACAGGCAGGTCCCTTACAACGCAGCCCTCGCCATCCTCCGAGCTATGCTCGGGCACGAAAAAGTCAATGTAAACATTGGCAAAAGCGGTTAATGGGGCGACCGCCGACGATATGTCACATAGGAGTAGTCGGCGCTGTCGTCGGGTCCGGCCGGATGGCGGACACGGGCGACCTCATCCCATTCGGCCCGGGGGATATCGAAATGCGTGTCGCCTTCCGGACGCGCGTGCACTTCAGTGATCTCGAGACGATCGGCGCGATCGAGCCATTGCCGATAGATCTCGGCGCCGCCGATCACCGCGATCTCGGCGACCGACCGCCGCAGGGCATCACCGAGTGCAACCGCAGCCGCAGCGGCGGAGGATGTCGTGACAATGGCACCCGCGGCGCGATAGTTCGCGTCACGCGTGATCACGATGTTGGTGCGGTTCGGCAGCGGCCGGCGCAGAGATTCGAAGGTCTTGCGGCCCATGATCACGGGCTTGCCGATCGTCAGCGCCTTGAACCGCGCCATGTCGGACTTCAAACGCCACGGGATCGCGTTACCCGCACCGATGATACCGTTCTCCGCGATCGCAACGACGAAGACGATTTCCATCAGGTCGTGCTCCCGGCCAGCTGCGTCAGCGCAGGACCAGTGACGCGGCACAGCGTCCAGTCGTCCATCATCACGGCGCCGAGGGACTTGTAGAACGCGATCGACGGCGCGTTCCAGTCGAGCACCGCCCATTGCAGGCGCGACCAGCCGTTGTCGACGCATTCCCTGGCGAGGTGCACCAGCAGCGCCTTGCCGAGACCTTTGCCGCGATGCGACGGTCGCACGTAGAGATCTTCGAGATAGATGCCGTGGCGACCGCTGAAGGTGGAGAAATTGAGAAACCATACCGCGAAGCCGACAGCTTCGCCGTTCCACTCGGCAATCGCGCAATAGAGCTGTGGTCTCTCGCCGAACAGCGCGTGCGCGATATCAGCCTCAGTCGCCTCGACCTCGTGCGAGAGCTTTTCGTACTCGGCGAGCTCACGGACGAAATCGAGAACGAGCCCGGCTTCGCCAGGACGCGCGCGGCGGATGTTCAACGCCATCGGCGCTAGACCGCGACTTCCGCCTTGATGTGCGGATGCGGGTCGTAACCGACGAGCTCGAAATCCTCGTAGCGGAAGGAGAAGATGTCCTTCACCTCAGGATTGATGCGCATCACCGGCAGCGCACGCGGCGCACGCGTCAGCTGGAGCCGGGCCTGTTCCAGATGGTTGGAATAGAGATGGGTGTCGCCGAGCGAGTGCACGAAGTCGCCGGGCTTGAGACCGGTGACCTGCGCCACCATCATGGTGAGCAGCGCGTAGGAGGCGATGTTGAAGGGCACGCCGAGGAACACGTCGGCCGAGCGCTGATAGAGCTGGCACGAGAGTTTGCCGTTGGCGACATAGAACTGGAACAGCAGGTGGCAGGGTGGCAGCGCCATCTTCTCGACATCGGCCGGATTCCACGCGGTGACGATCAGCCGGCGCGAATCCGGGGTGCGCTTGATCATCTCGATGACCTTGGCGATCTGGTCGATGCTGCCGCCATCGGCCGTGGGCCAGGAGCGCCACTGATGTCCATAAACCGGGCCGAGGTCGCCATTGGCGTCCGCCCACTCGTCCCAGATGGTGACGCCATTGTCCTTGAGATACTTGATGTTGGTGTCGCCCTTCAGGAACCACAGCAGCTCATGCACGATCGCCTTCAGCGGCAGCCGCTTGGTCGTCAGCATCGGGAAGCCGGCGGACAGATTGAAGCGCATCTGATGCCCGAACACGGATAGCGTGCCGGTGCCGGTCCGGTCGGTCTTCTCGGCGCCGTCTGAAAGAATTCGCTCGAGCAGGTCCTGATACTGGTGCATATGCCCAAACCTTTAGAAAGACGGCAGCCTTTGGGGAGGCGGCGAACTTAACGGCCGCTTCCACGCTGTGACAGCAGCGATTCGCTGCTCCCACAGATTATACCCCGGAAAAGGTGAGCGCTCCCGCGGCAAACGACAAGGGGCGGAACTCGACGTCCCGCCCGTCGTCTATCGGATTGAAAATGTTAGTTAAGTTGCCGGCTTCAGCACCGGGGTCCACTTCGCGATCTCATTCTTGACGAGGGTCGCGAGCGCCTCCGGGGTCCGCTCGGCGGGCGTCGGAATGACGCTGCCGAGCTCGAGCAGGCGCTTCTTGACGGTCTCGTCGTCCAGCGCCTTGACGGCGGCGGCATTCAGGCTGGCAATGATCGCAGGCGAAGTTCCCTTCGGCGCGAACATCGCATTCCACGCCTGGGCCTGGAAGGTCGGCAGGCCGGCTTCCGTCGTGGTCGGCACGTTCGGCAGCGACGGATTGCGCTCGGGCGTTGCGATCGCATAGGCCTTGATGGTGCCGGCGTTGATCTGCGGCACGGCGTTGACGATCTGATCGCACATGTAATCGACCTGTCCCGCCACCAGCGCGTTCATCGCAGGACCGGTGCCGTTGAACGGCACGCCGACCGGCTTGATGTCGAGGATTGAGTGCAAGAGCTCGCAGGACACGTGCGAGACCGAGCCGACGCCGGCATGCGCGGCATTCACCTTCTCGGCATTGGCCTTCACGTAAGCAACGAACTCCTTGAGGTCCTTCGGCGGAAAGTCCTTGCGCGCGAGGATCAGGATCGGCGTGCCCGCGAGCAGCGCGATCGGCTCGAAATCCTTCTCCGGATGATAGGCGAGCTTTGGATAGAGCGGCACCGAGGCGGCATGCGTGCCCATATGCCCCGTGATGAGCGTATAGCCGTCACTGGCCGCGCGCGCGGCGCGCGTGGTCGCGGTGGTGCCGCCGGCGCCGACGACGTTCTCGATGACGATGCTCTGGCCGAGCGCCTGCGCCATGTGCGAGGTGACGATCCGTGCGACGACATCGGTCGGCCCGCCCGCCGCAAACGGCACGATCATGGTGATGCCGCGCGTCGGATAGGTCTGCGCCTCAGCTGGTGCGACAAAGGCGCACAGCGACGCCAGCGCGACGGCACATGCGCCCGTGGCGAGCGCGCGAATAGAGGTCATGTCGTTTCCCCCCGGGACACAAACAAAAATGCCGGCCACAAGGGCCGGCATTTTCATTTCACGAACACATCGCACAAGTCGATTCGACTTCCGAATGCGGCGTGCGGACGCAGGCGCCGCGCGATCAGTTCTCCGATTCGGTGAACACCTCGTCGCGCTTGGCACGCAGCACCGGCAGCACCGTGAGCAGCAGCAGGAAGGCGGCGATCGCCAGCAAGACCGCCGACAGCGGACGCGTCAGGAACACGCTCCAGTCGCCGCGGGAGATCAAGAGCGCACGACGCAGGTTCTCTTCCATCAGCGGTCCGAGCACCATACCGAGCAGCAGCGGGGCCGGCTCGAAATCGTGCTTGATCAGCCAGTAGCCGACGAGACCGAACACGCCTGCGAGGATGACGTCCACAGGTGCATTGTTCACCGAGTAGATGCCGATCGCGCAGAAGATCACGATCGAGGGGAACATCAGCCGGTAAGGCACGCGCAAGAGGCGGACCCAGATGCCGACCAGCGGCAGGTTGATGATGATCAGCATGAGGTTGCCGATCCACATCGAGGCGATCATGCCCCAAACGAGATCCGGCTGCTTCTGCATCACTTGCGGGCCCGGCACGATGCCGTGAATGGTCATCGCGCCCACCATCAGCGCCATCACCGCGTTCGGCGGGATGCCGAGCGTCAAGAGCGGAATGAAGGAGGTCTGCGCCGCCGCGTTGTTGGCGCTTTCGGGCGCCGCCACGCCCTCGATCGCGCCGCGACCGAACCGCGACGGGTTCTTGGCGAGCTTCTTCTCGAGCGTATAGGCCGCGAACGAGGCGATGACAGCACCGCCGCCCGGCAGGATGCCGAGGATCGAGCCGAGCACGGTGCCGCGCAGGATCGGCGGCGTCGAGTCGATCAAATCCTTCCTGGTCGGCATCAGGCCGGTGATCTTCTGCTGCACGAGGTCGCGATTCATCTCGGCGCCGGCGTCGAGATTGCGGATGATCTCGGCAAAGCCGAACACACCCATCGCCACCGTCGCAAAGCCGAGACCGTCTGCGAGTTCCGGAATGTTGAAGGCCATGCGCGAGGCGCCGGTTTCGATGTCCGAGCCGACCATCGAGAGCAGCAGGCCGAACACGATCATCGCGATCGCCTTCAGCACCGAGCCCTTGGCCAGCACGACCGCGAAGATCAGGCCGAGCACCATCAGCGAGAAATATTCGGCCGGGCCGAACGCCAGCGCGAGCTTCGTCAGCGGCGCGCCGAGAACCGCGATCAAGACGGTCGCGACGCAGCCGGCGAAGAACGAGCCGATCGCCGCGATCGCCAGCGCCGGACCGGCGCGGCCCTGCTTCGCCATCTGGTGGCCGTCGATGGCGGTGACGACCGATGTTGCCTCGCCTGGAATGTTGACCAGGATCGACGTGGTCGAGCCGCCATATTGCGCGCCGTAATAGATGCCGGCGAGCATGATCAGCGCGCCGACCGGCGGCAGGCCGAAGGTGATCGGCAGCAGCATCGCGACGGTCGCAATGGTGCCGATGCCCGGGAGCACACCGACCAGGGTGCCGACGAGGGCGCCGATCAGGCACATCAGAAGGTTGATCGGCGAGAGCGCGACGGCAAAACCGTGAGCGAGGTTGGCAAAAATATCCATCACAGCCTCACGGGTTCAGGAAGCGCGGAAACATCGGCATCGGCAGACCGAGCACGTAGGGAAAGAGCAGCGCGCAGCCGACCGTCAGGCAGGCGCCGACGATCGCGGCCTCCACCCAGCGCGTCTCATGCGATCCCGTCGCGGCGATCATGAAGCTGACGAAGGCCGAGACGACGAGGCCGAGCGGCCGGATCGCGAGTGCGAAAAACACGATCGAGGCCATCACGAACATGGGCCCGCGCCAGGAGTAATGGGACATTCCCGGCCCATCGGTCAAAAGCCCGGTGAGGGCGATGCCCGCGGACAAGGCCACCAGCAATCCGCCGAACATCCGTGGCGCGGTGCCCGCGCCGAAGGAGAAGCCGCGCATGCCCTGCAAATCGCTCGAAGCCCACAGCGCGAACAGCGCCAGCGCCATGAGAATCACGCCGCCGACATAGTCCTGCGCCGAGCGGATCGTCATGAACAGCGTGACGATGGCGACCGCCAGAATTGGATAGGAATAGATGAGCGCCAACAGGACATCGGACGACGCCTTCTTGGTGTCACCGCCGGCCGCTGCGATCAGCGCTGCGGGAGCGCCTGCGACCAGCGCGGTCGCGTGGCTGATCAGGACGGTGGCCGGGCCGCGTCCGGCGCCCCAGCCGAAGATCGTCCCGATCGACCAGATGAATTCGAAGATCTGCGGCGCTATCGCCAGCAGGCAAAAGCCGATCGCCACCGACGTGTTTCGGGTGGCTGTCGCTGAGTGGCCCATCGTCTCGGCCATGCATGTCTCCTCCGCGACCCGTAAGTCACGAGCACTGTTGTTCTAAATCGGCTGGAAGTGGATCCCCGGCCCGGACCATTGCCTAGCGATTTTCATCACACAATGCCAGCAAAACCAAACAGGCCTCCTGCGAGCAGAAGCCATAGCGGATTGATGCGCGAGACCGAGGCGAGCACTGCAACCGTCGCGGTCAGAAGCAGTGCAGCAATGGTGCGATCGGTCGACTGGGCCAGGATCAGGGCGCTGGCTGCCATCAATCCGATCGAGAGCGGAACCAGTGCAGCCTGGATCAGGCCGGGCCAGCGGGATTGGCTGGGCCGGTTCAACAGACGGCTGACATAATAGGCAACCAGCGCCGTCGGCAGGCACATCGCCAGCGTCGCGGCGAGTGCGCCGGGGATTCCCGCGACGGCATAGCCGATTAACGTCACGATAAGCACGTTTGGACCTGGCGAGAGCTGCGCAATCGCATAGGCGTCCGCGAACTGCTTGTCGGTCATCCAGTGATGCATCTCAACCGCGACGCGGTGCATCTCGGGCACCGCTGCGGCGGCGCCGCCGACCGCGAACAGCGACATTAGACCAAAGGTGGAGATCAGCGCCCAGATCGGGTTATCGCTGTTCATGCTGCTACCTTCCGCCGCATCAGATATCTGACGCCGATGCTGACGGGAATCGCGACCAGCAGCACCGCCTGGAGCGGCAGGCGGAGCACGCCGATGGCGACGAAGACGCCGAGCATCAGGACGATCACGACGACGTCCATCCGCTTGAGCAGCGGCGTCATCATCCGGAAGACCACCGCGATCAACAGGCCGACCGCAGCGCAGGAGATGCCTGCGAGACTACGCCGCAGCACCTCCACATCGCCGAACCGGGCATAGATGATCGCAAGCACGGTCATGATCCCCGTCGGCGGCAGCAGCAGCCCGGTGAAGGCGGCAACGCCCCCGGCGATCCCGCGCAGCCGGGCGCCAAACACCATCGACAGGTTGACGATGTTGGGCCCGGGCAGGAAATGGCAGAGCGCGAAGGTCTCGTTGAACTCGTCCGCCGTCATCCAGCGGTGCTGGTCGACGATGGCGTGCCGGGCGAATACCAGGACGCCGCCGAAGCCGGCCAGCGACATCCGGGCAAACGCCAGGAACAGGGCCAGCAGGCCGGGCGGCCGGGCGTGGGCGGCGGCGATATCCGGCTCTTGAGCGGCCGGTGCGGAATCCGGGGACATGTCAGAAGCTTAGAACGCGTGCCGGGCCGCGGCCAAGATCGCCTTGGCGACGATCCGGCCCTATCCAAAGGGAACCGCGCCCTCGCCGCTCGAAACCTCTGTTTTTCGAAAGCTTTGCCCCCTATATTGGGGGTGCCGGTTCGCCGGCTATGGAAATAAACGGTCGTCGCAATAAACCATTCGGACCCGGGGGCGGTACCCGGCGCCTCCACCAAAGCCCACTTCCGGGGCAGGCCCAAGAAGCGGGTTTTGGCGGGGGCGAAATAGGATCGACGAGGGCGTAAAGGGCGTACTTTTTCCCGGTATTGTTCCGCCGTTATCGGGCTACTGCAATAGTTGCCAACGACAACTTTGCTCCGGTTGCTCAGGCTGCGTAACGCAGTTTGAAAGACCAACTTAAAGTCCTAACGGGTTAAGCTCCGTTAGGCGGGGTTCGGAGGCACCTGGCAACAGAAGCCTCCACTTACCTCTGATTTCCTTCCCGGCGGGGACTCCTGCTGACCCGTCAGGCGCGGTACTATTGCGGCTTGGCGAGTCGGGCGGCGGGGGCCCGTCTCCTGGAATGCAACAGGACCATTATGGCGACCGATCACATCCGATACGACGTGCTGGCGAGCGAGGCGATGCGCGGCGTGGTCAAGAAAGTGCTGACCGATGCCGCCGCCCATGGCCTGCCGGGCGAGCACCATTTCTTCATCACCTTCGTATCGAAGGCCGAGGGCGTGAAGCTGTCGAGCCGGTTGCTGGCACAATATCCGGAAGAGATGACGATCATCCTGCAGCACCAGTTCTGGGACCTGACCGTGCTCGAGGACCGCTTCGAGGTCGGCCTGTCCTTTGGCGGCATTCCGGAACGGCTGGTCGTGCCGTTCAGCGCCATCAAGAGCTTCCTCGATCCGTCCGTGAAGTTCGGCCTCCAGTTCGAAACCACCGACGCCGCCGAGGTCGCGCCGGAGACGCTGCCGGCGGCCCCAGCTCCATCCGCCCTGTCGGTGCCCGCGCCCGCCGCGGAGAAGGCAGAGACCACGGAAGAGCCGCCTCCGCCGAGCCAGGGCGGCGCCGAGGTCGTGCGGCTCGATCGTTTCCGCAAGAAATGATCTAGGTTGGGCGCGAGGCCATCGCGTCCAGCCAAACTCCCTATATAGAAGAGCACCTGAATAGGCCGCGCGGCACCTCGCGCGCCGGAATGGATGTGCTCATGGCCAAAGCTGCCCGCGCGAAGACCTCGTCCCCCGCCACCCGCATCGAGACCGACAGTTTCGGTCCCATCGAAGTCCCCGCCGATCGCTATTGGGGCGCGCAGACCGAACGCTCTCGCCAGAATTTCCGCATCGGCATCGATCGCATGCCGATCGAGCTGGTGCATGCGCTCGGCATCGTCAAGCTCGCGGCCGCACAGTCCAACCTCGAGCTCGGCCTGCTCGACCAGCGCCGCGCGGGCGCGATCATCCGCGCGGCGCGCGAGGTGATCGAGGGCAAGCTCGACGATCATTTCCCGCTTGTGGTGTGGCAGACCGGCTCGGGCACTCAGAGCAACATGAACCTCAACGAGGTGATCGCCAACCGCGCCAACGAGCTGCTCGGCGGCGAGCTCGGTGCCAAGAAGCCGGTGCATCCGAATGACCACGTCAACATGAGCCAGTCGTCGAACGACTCTTTTCCCACTGCCATGCATATCGCGGCCGCCAGCCGCATCACTGCCGATCTCGTCCCCGCCCTCGGTGAGCTGCTCCGCGCGCTGCGCAAGAAGGAGAAGGAGTTTTCCAAGATCGTGAAGATCGGCCGCACCCACACCCAGGATGCGACGCCGCTGACGCTCGGGCAGGAATTTTCCGGATACGCCGCGCAGGTCGAGAGCGGCATCGCGCGACTGAAGGTCGCGGTGAAGGATCTCTATCCGCTGGCGCAGGGCGGCACGGCGGTGGGGACCGGCCTCAACTCCAAGCCTCGCTTTGCAAAACTGTTCGCAAAGCACGCTGCCGGGATTACCAAACTCCCCTTCACCAGCGCCGCCAACAAATTCGAGGCGCTGGCCTCGAATGATGCCTATGTGCTGGCGCATGGCGCCATCAATTCGGTCGCAACCGGCCTGTTCAAGATCGCCAACGACATCCGCCTGCTCGGTTCAGGCCCGCGCTCGGGCCTTGGCGAGCTGATCCTGCCGGAGAACGAGCCCGGCTCCTCGATCATGCCGGGCAAGGTCAATCCGACGCAGTGCGAGGCGATGACCATGGTGTGCTGCCAGGTGTTCGGCAATCACACTGCGATCACAGTTGCCGGCAGCCAGGGCCATTTCGAGCTCAACGTCTATAAGCCCGTGCTCGCCTACAACATGCTGCATTCGATCCGCCTGATGGCGGACGCGGCGCGCTCCTTCACCGAACATTGCGTCAGCGGCATCCGCGCCGACGAGAAGCGCATCAAGGAGCTGATGCAGCGCTCGCTGATGCTGGTGACGGCGCTCGCCCCGAAGATCGGCTACGATAACGCGGCCAAGGTCGCCAAGACCGCACATCACAACGGCACCACGCTGAAGGAAGAGGCGCTCCGCCTCGGCTTCGTTTCAGCCGACGAATTCGACCGTCTGGTGCAGCCGGAGAAAATGACGCAGCCCGGATGAATTCCGAATTCCGATAGTCATCCGTAATGATACGGAGCCCTGGAGCACATAAATATAAGGCTTAAAGGACGGGATTTGATTACCGTCAATGTTGCGGCGAGGCGGCGTGCTAGGCAAGGCCTCCTCGCCCTTGACGGGGCTAATTCATCGTTTGATGGCCCGAGCGGCCGATTGACGAGGACGAGCGAATGGCGATCAAGTCTTGTGGGGCGCAACGCGGCGCCTTGTTTCTGAATGTTTCATCCTGCCTGAAGAGGAGCGGATGATGGAGACGCGGCATGGGGAACGTCATCAACCTGAATCGTTTCAGGAAGCGCGCCGAGCGGGAAGCCTCGGCGAAGCAGGCGGACGTCAACCGGGCGAAGTTCGGCCGCACGAAGGCGGAGCGGTCGGCGGAGGAGACGCGCGCGGACAAGGCGAAGGCGCACCTGGACCAGCATCAGATCGATCACGAGGATCAGTCATGAAGTCGCCCGTCGTGAAGCGGTCGATCGTGGTCGCCGGCCACAAGACCAGCGTCAGCCTGGAAGAGGCGTTCTGGAACGGCATGAAGGAGATCTCGGGCCTGCGCAACATGACGCTGTCCGAGCTCGTCGGCGAAATCGACGGCGCCCGCCAGCAAGGCAATCTGTCCTCGGCGATCCGCCTGTTCGTGCTCGACTACTTCAAGAGCCGCGCCATGGCCAACATCCAGGCGGACAAGGTCCCTGCCCAGTAGGGCGGTGGCGCTGTGCCCACAGCTTCGTGATCTGCACTTTAAAATCACTCTAAGGTGCAGCTTCGGGAGGCGAGCGCGCTTGACCTCCATGCCCTGCGTTGAAAATACAGGGCATGACCGATACCAATGACACGCGCTCGCACATGCCGCTGGGTCTGGCCCTGCGCGGCTATACCGGCGTCATTCAGCACCTTGCCACCAAGGACACGGGCTCGGCGCTCTCTGACATCGAGCTCGAAAGCCGGCTGATCGAGCTCGGCTTCGTCGAGGGGGCGCGGGTCGAGGTCCTGCACGAGGGCCTGGTCGGGCGCGATCCCATCGCCGTCAGGGTCGACAACATCACCATCGCAGTGCGCCGCCGCGAGGCCATGGCCATCATCGTCGCTTGAGACGCGCGACCGGATATTTGATTCCATGGAATTACCCCTGCTGCATCTCGCCCTGGTCGGCACGCCCAACAGCGGCAAGACCTCGCTGTTCAATGCCCTGACTGGCAGCCGGCAGAAGGTCGCGAACTATCCGGGTGTCACCGTCGAGCGCAAGGAAGGCTTCTTCGTCACCCCGCAGGGCCGCCAGGTCTCGGTGGTGGACCTGCCCGGCACCTATTCGCTGCGCGGCCGCAGCCCGGACGAGGAGATCACCCGCGATTTCGTGCTCGGCAAGGCCACCGGCGAGACCGTGCCCGATCTCGTGCTGTGCGTGGCCGACTCGACCAATCTGCGCCTGACCATCCGCCTGCTGCTGGAGCTGAAGCGCACCGGACGGCCGATGATCCTCGTCCTCAACATGTTCGACATCGCCAGCCGCCGCGGCATCACCGTCGACGTCGAACGGCTCGCCAAGGAGCTGGGCGTGCCCGTGGTCACCTCGATCGCGGTGCGCAAGGGCGGTACCGCCGACCTGCTGGCGCTGACCGACGAGATCTCGGCCAAGCTTGCCGCCGAGCCGGCGCAGGACAACAGCTGGCGCGCACTCAGCGTCGCCGAGCTGCGCGCCACCCAGCGCGAGGCCGACCGCATCATCGCCGATTGCGTCAGCCTGCCGGCCCGGCCCGATACCTGGACCGCGCGGATCGACGCCGTGGTGCTGCATCCCGTCGGTGGCCTGATCGTGCTGGCGCTGATCCTGTTCGTGATGTTCCAGGCGGTGTTCGCCTGGGCGCAGCCGCTGATGGACCTGCTCAACAACGGCTTCGATGCGCTCGGCGAGCTCGTGAAGGCCAACCTGCCCGACGGCCTCTTGCAGAGCTTCCTTCAGAACGGCGTGATCTCGGGCGTCGGCAGCGTCATCGTGTTCCTGCCGCAGATCATCATCATCTTCCTATTCATCCTGCTCTTGGAAGATTTCGGCTACATGGCGCGCGCCGCGTTCCTGATGGACCGCATCATGGGCGGCGCCGGCCTGCACGGCCGCGCCTTCATTCCGCTGCTGTCGAGCTTTGCCTGCGCCATTCCCGGCATCTTGGCGACGCGCGTGATCGACAACAAGCGCGACCGGCTGACCACGATCCTGATCGCGCCGCTGATGACCTGCTCGGCGCGCATTCCGGTCTACACGCTGATCATCTCCGCCTTCATCCCGGCGAAGGACGTCTGGGGCTTCATCAATCTGCAGGGCCTCGTGATGTTCGGCCTCTACGCCACCGGCATTGTCAGCGCGCTGGCCGTCTCGTTCGTGATCAAGTTCTTCATGATCCGCGACTACGCGCCGGCGCCGTTCATGCTGGAGCTGCCGGACTACAAATTGCCGCGCTTGAAATCGGTCGCGATCGGCATCTTCACCCGCGCAAAAATGTTCCTGTACCGCGCCGGCACCACGATCTTCTCGATGATGGTGCTGATCTGGTTCCTGGCCTCGTTCCCGCAACCGCCGGCAGGCAGCACCGAGCCCGCCATCGACTTCAGCCTCGCCGCCATGATCGGCAAGGCGCTCGCGCCGCTGCTCGCGCCCGTCGGCTTCAACTGGCAGATCGCGGTCGCGCTGATCCCGGGCATGGCGGCGCGCGAGGTCGCGGTCGCGGCGCTCGGCACCGTCTATGCGATCGAAGGCGGCAAGGAAGCGGCCGAGCAGATCGGCTCGGTGCTGGCGACGAAATGGTCGCTGGCCACCGCGCTGTCGATGCTGGCTTGGTACATCTTCGCGCCGCAATGCGCCTCCACGCTCGCCGTGATCCGGCGCGAGACCGGCAGCTGGGGATGGATGGCTGTGACCTTCGCCTACATGCTGGTGCTGGCCTATGCGGCGAGCCTCGTGACGTACAATGTCGCGGTGGCGCTCGGAGCGGGATAGAGCCTCTCAAGACCAAATTTCGAAAACAACCCCATGCACAGTAGGCGTCGGCTGTGCAATCAACGGGTTACGTGCGCGGGACAATGATTTCGTCCGTAGCCCCGATGGAGCGCAACGTCATCCGGCTCCCCCGACGCGTTGGGCAAGAAGCAGGGAAGATTCTTAAATTTCGTTTATCCGAAATAAGACTTGACTCGTCGGGCAAAACAGGTGCATCATGGCATCATCGAAGGAGTGGCAGGCGCGCGTGGCTGCAGACGTTTGTCAATCCGGGATTCCTGGCTGCCGCCAGTCTCTAGCCAGTGCCTGCGAAGGCCTTGACATGTTGCGACGCAATTCGGACGCCGCTCATGACATCTCCGAGATCACTCTCGTATCGACGGCCGACGGCTCGGCGCTGGCCACGCACCTAAGCCGAAGAAGCGCCTGTCGATCAGGTCGACTGTCTCGGGAATTGCCGCCAGAACCCTTCTGGGACTTGCCGGCATCACGCTCAATCCGGCACCGGCCGGCGCGGTCGTGTATTGCCAGTATGTCGGCTATCCCGTCGGATGCGTAGCAAGGGCGGGCGTCGTGCTGCGGCCCCGGCCTGTCGCACGTGCAGCGGTCCGCCACAATGTCGGCGGTAACGCCAATGGCGGCGTCAATCGCATCGGCGCGGGACGGTAACGGCCTGGCTCAAGGGGCACAAGCTTGTCGCCATACAAGATGGCGATGGCTGCCGGTTGTGTCTATGCTCCCAAGCTGCGTGGCATTCCCTGTGGAGCTACACCTCTCATGAAAGAGGCCCCGGCCGGTGCCGGGGCCCGAGTTTCACTGGGAAGACTCTGGATCAATAGCGCGCCGTGACGGGCGCACCGTAGCCGCCAAAGCGGTAGTTCACCCGAACCGTGACCATGTCGACATCCTGGGTGACCCCGCTGCCCGTGAGGGTGAACCCACCCGGCGTAACCACGCCTGCGAAGCCGCTGTTGTCACGTCCCATCCAGAGATGGTCGTATTCGACACCGACGGACCAATTTGGCGAGAAGCCGTACTCCCAGCCGACGCCGAGGGTACCACCCCAGCGCGTATGACCGGCAGAAGCGAGACCGACGCCGGTGACGTTGTTGAAGATGTCGAAGCGATTGCGCGTCACCGCGGCGCCGCCCTTCACATAGAGCAACGAGGCGTTCCATGCCCAACCGAGCTGCGCCGTGAACAGCCCGATGCCATCGATCTTTCCCGTGGTCGAGATCAACGGGTCGATCAGGCTGACGCGCGTGTTCTTGATCTCGGCCCAATCGCCCTGGGCTTCGAGGCCGAACACGAACTGATTGGTCTGCCAGCGATACCCGATCTGACCGCCGGCAAGGCCGCCGGAGCGATCGGCGCAACCGCTCGCGACGGCGCCGGCGGGCGTTATGAGGTCCACGCAGCCGTGGCTCTGCCCCCAGCCGCCGTTGGCACCGATGTAAAATCCGGTCCAGTTGTAAACAGCCACCACCGGTGCCGGCGGCGGCGCAGCCTTGACGGCCATATCGGCGGCCATGGCGGGAGCTGCCATGCTCAGCGCCGCGAAGCCGATCGCCGCGATCGAAAGCTTTTTCATCGTCTCGTCCCCTTTGCTCAGATCTTCTTGTTCAACAAAGTGAGCCCTTATGCAGGCTGGCGTGCATAAGTGCTGCGAACATCCTGGAGTTTACGCGCGACGAGGTTTTCGGCCGTATCAAAATGGCAACACTCAAGCGCCATCGCTATGCACGGAAAAGTGCTTAGTCCTGGTTTGAATTGCCCGATGCCGTCGTGCCGTCCTGGTTCTCGGCGAGCCAGGCGTTGATGCCGGCGGACGGGATCACGCGCCTCGGAACGTGCGGGTTGATGGTCCCTGCAAAGACGGCAAGTCCCTCATCGAGCTTGGCGCGCGCAAAGAGTTTGGCTTCCTGCTCCGTCGCGAAGGTCCTGGTTTCCCGCGGACTGCGTTGTCTCGGCAGAATGCCTCGCTGCTGCACTTCAAAAGTGACGTACCAGGTCGGAATCATCGCGCACGCCAACATGTCACCGGCCCCAGTGACGCGTTGTCGTGCCGCTGGTGTCCGCGCGCTTGATTCAGATCAACGCCGAAAGCGCAGCAAGCTCAGGCATCATCGATCTTCATCGGCCTGATTGTTGCAAGTCAGCGCGGGCGGCTCTGGTCTCCTCCTGATCGCTCTCCGGCTCCTTGATCAGCACCACCGGTTCGTCATAACCCTTGCGGCTGCTATAGAAGACCAGCGTCATCAGGCCGACGCCGACGACCAGCGAGAACACGACGCCGAGAACGAGCGCGACATAGCCCGCCTCCGGTACGTCGTGATCCGTCCTGAACCAGCCGAGATAGCCGAGCGCGAAGGCTCCGGCGAGCATCGCGCACAATACCGCGATGACCAGCCATGTGACGAGCTTGCCGCCTTGCGGCGTGGATGGTGCCTGTCGCATGTCGGTGCTGTTCATGGACCCCTCCTCAATGGCGCCCTATGGCGCAGTCGCCTTGGTCGCGATCGCATGCAGGGCGCCGGTCATTGCGAGAACTGCAGCCTTGGCCGGCTCGCCGACGCGGTGGCGCCCGGCGAGCCAGGCCGGATCGTTGTAGGACAGCCAAGTCGCGCCCTGCTCGTCCTGCCAGACCAGCGCCTTCAGCGGCAGGTCGATGCCGATGGTCTGCGCCTGCTGCATCAACGGCGTGCCACCCTTGGCATTGCCGAAGATGAGCAGATCCGTCGGACGCAACGGCAGGCCGGCGGCAGACGCGCCCGCGGCATGATCGACATGGGCAAACACGGTGAGGCCCCTGGCCTTCACTTCGGCCTCCAGCCGCTTCATCGTGTCTTCCGGTCCAAAACTGCTCTTGATGGTGATGAGTCCGTCTACGGCCATTGCCGGTGTCTCCCATGAATAAAGCGCTGCAATCACAGCGAGGATCTTGATCAGTGCCGAAAGCCTCATGCACCGCGGGCTCATTTCTTGCGGAACAGTTTTGCTGGATCGAATTCCGGATCCGGAATGAAGCCGTCGCGATTGGGCATCCTGATCTTCGGCAAGCTGTCCTTGTCGACCTTGCCGTCAGCGGGAATGATGCCGTTGAGACTGAGGATGTAGGCCGTGACGGCATAGGTCTCGTCGGTGCTCAGCGAGCCAGGCGTCGGATAGGGCATGGCGCGGTGAATGTAGTCGTACAGGGTCGTTGCGTAGGGCCAGAAGCTGCCGACGGTCTTGACCGGCATGTTGGAGGCAAGCGTGCCCTGCCCGCCGACGAGCCGGTCCTTGATGCCGCCCTGGCCGTTGTCGCCATGACAGACCGCGCAATTGTCGGCGAAGATCTGCTTGCCTTGGACCGCGGAGCCGCCGCCGTCAGGCAGGCCCTTGCCATCGGGGCCGATATCGATGTCCCACAGCTTGATCTCGGCGGGCGTTGCCGGCCGGCCGAAATCAAACGCCAGCGCAGGCGCAGCGATCAGACCCGCGCCGAGAAAGCCGGCGAGAAGGAGTTTCCTATGCGAGAACATTGCGGACCCTCCCGGCCTCGTCGATGCTCCAGGTCTGCTGGGCGTTGTAGTGAAACAATGCGTTGGTCCCCATCGCGGCGATGAAGGATTGCCGGTCGGGCTGGACATTGCCTTGCTCGTCGGTCGAGCGGCTAACGATCCTGGTCGGCTTGCCGTCCCAGACCCAGTCCATCTGGAAGCGCACCTGCGCCTTGGACAGCACCGGCTGACTCAATTGCGCCTGCTTCCAGGTCTTCGCGCCGTCAGTGGAGACCTCGACCTTGGCGATCTTGCCATGGCCGCTCCAGGCGAGGCCCGAGATGCGGTTGTAACCCGGCTGGATCTGCATCATGCCCGAAGGCTGGGTGATGACGGAGTTGGTCTCCATCCGCAGTTGGAATTGCCGCGCCTTGCCGTCGGCCAGCAGCTGCGTGTAGCGCGCCGTCTCCCAGCGCGTCATCCAGGGCGCGTTGCCGAACTTGAGGCGGCGCAGCCATTTGATGTTGAGGTTGCCTTCGAAGCCCGGCATCACCAGCCGCATCGGAAAGCCGTGCGCGGGCCGCAGCGGCTCGCCGTTCTGCCCGTAGGCGACGAAGGCCTCGCTGAGAATCTCGTCGGTGAGCGGAATGCTGCGATCCACGCCTGCGCCATCGCCGCCTTCCGCGAGCATCCAGTTCGAGCTCCTGTCCTTGGCGACGAGATCAATCAGGAATTTGAGTGGCACGCCGGTCCATTCATTGGTGCTGACAAGGCCATGCGTGTTCTGCACCGTCAGGTCGGGATCGGCCTTCTTCCAGTTTTCCCAGCCGTTGCCGGTGCATTCGATGAAGACGATTCGGGTGATCGACGGCATCCGCTTCAGATCCTCGACGCTGAACACAAGCGGCTTCGAGACCATGCCGTGGATCAGCAGCCGGTGCTGGGCGGGATCGATATCGGGCACGCCGGAATGGCTGCGCTCATAGTGCAGATCGGTCGGCGTGATGTTGCCGACCAGCTTCTGGTGCGGCGTCTTGGAGTTGATGGCGTTGCCGGGATCGACGTTGCGCTTGCCCGGTGTCGCCTCAGGGATGCGATCGAGTTTTACGAATCGAGAGCGCTCGCTATGCGCACTGAGTTCGGCGCCGGGCCCACGATCGGGCACGTCGGCCAGCGTTTCCGCGCCGGCTGCCTCAGAGGCGGCCGCGCCCAAGATGCCGGCCGACAGGCCTCCGACAAAGCCGCGACGCGACACATTCGCATGCCCCGGCAATAATTCGATTGGTGTCCTGGACGTCATATCATCTCCCGCTGATATCGTGCTTTTTCGAAACCGCGTCCGCTGTCATGTCGAGACATTTAGCGGACGCGGCGAAGATTGCTTGTTAGGTTGTGTTAGAAAGAATGAGCATTGGCGCGCAAGTCGATCAGGCCTCCCTGAAGGCCTCGTGCGCGCGAATAGCCCCTTAGGATGGGTAGAGCGCAGCGAAACCCATCGCGTTTCCGTATGCTCGGAGACAATGATGGGTTTCGCTGCGCTATACCCATTCTACAAAACTACAAAACGAACGCTCAGCGGGCACGCAGCCGAATGACCGAGCTCGGCAGCGAGGCCAGAAACAGCACGGCGCAGACGCACAGCAGGACGATGTCCTTGAACAGGAATTCGCCGGTCAGATTCCACGCCATTGGATCGGTCGAAAGGCTCCATCTGACCACGCCCGGCGTCGTGAAGAAGAACGACCACGTCACCGCGAAGGTCATCATGCCCATGAATGAACCCAGCGCCGACAGGATTGGATTGAAGCTGCCTGCCACGAGCAGTGCCGCAATCACGAACTCGGCCACCCCGAGGACGTAGGCCTCTCCCCTCAGACCGAAGACGGACAGCCAGGAGATGAATGGACTGTTAGTGATGAACTGAGCGATGCCCTGTGCCGATTGCAGCGTGAACTTCTGCATGCCGAACGAGACGAAGATGACCACCATGACCCAGCGGAGAATGGCGAGCGGTCGATAGGAACCTGCGCCGGTCTCGGCAATGTTGAGCCCTTGCATGTGACGATGTCTCCCCGGACAAGACGTGCATCCTTTGGCGAACGAGTGTCCGCTGCGGACAGTACGAAGAGGAGCTTCGCTTGTTACCTGTATCCGCGGGGTCCGCAGATCACAGCTGCGTGCAATGTGGGTTTTTGTGTCAAGGCCCATCCGACCTGCCGAGAGCTACCCCTCGCCCGGCCACGCGACCATCGCGGCCTTCGCCGCGCTTCTCAACTCCGCCGGCGTCGCGCCGTCCTTGGCCTGGATGGCCATGCCCTGGAAGACGCTGAGATAGAAACGGCTGAGGGCATCGATATCCGTCATCGCGGGCAGCTCGCCATCGGCGAGCGCCGCCTCCAGCCGCGCGTGCAAACTGCGGAGCAGGTCCAGCCTGACTTTCCTGACCACACGGGCGATCGATGGCGGCCACTCGTCACTGACGGCGCCCAACGCGACCATGCAGCCCGCCGGGGCGATCCGGGATTTCGGAAGGGTCTCGGCGGCGGCCATCAGCAGGTTCTCGACCCCGGCGCGTGCTGTCGCGCCGTCCGCCAACCTGTCCCAGACAGCCTGACCTTCGGTCGCGGCGTAATGCGCGAAGGCGGCAAGGTAGAGCTCCTCCTTGCTGCCAAAGGCGGCATAGAGGCTCGGTGAGCTGACGCCCATGGCCTCGCACAGATCGTGCATCGAGGCCGCAGCGAAGCCTTTGCGCCAAAACAGGTGCATGGCGGCTTCAAGCGCCGCATCGCGATCAAATTCCCGTGGCCGTCCAGCCATGACGCCCTTTCGCGTCTCGTTCTGTAATGATCAACACATAATTCACTTGACGAATGGGTTCAAGCCTCCACATATTCTGTGTCGATCGTTACAAAATTGGAGAGAGCAGATGACACTGGCAGGAAAACGGGCCCTGGTGACGGGCGCAAGCAGGGGTATCGGTGCCGCCATCGCCAAGGCGCTCGCGGCCGAAGGCGCCAATGTCGCAATCACTTACGAGAAGTCCGCGGACAGCGCCGCCAAGGTGGTTCACGCCATCAAAGCGACCGGGCGGAAGGCCGTGGCGATCCAGGCCGACAGCGCCGATGTCGGTGCAGTCCAGGCTTCGGTCGAGACAACCGTCAAGGAGCTGGGCGGGCTCGACATTCTCGTCAACAACGCCGGCATTCTGCGGCTGGCGGGCCTTGCCGACATGTCGCTTGGGGACATCGACGCGCTGCTGAACGTCAATGTCCGCTCACCGATCGTGGCAAGCAAGGCCGCGCTGCCCCACCTCGGCAAGGGCGGCCGCATCATCACCATCGGCAGCTATTTTGCAGACCGCGTGCCCTCGCCAGTGCTCGGCGTCTACGCCGCCTCTAAGGCGGCGCTGGCAGCGTTCACCAAGGCGCTGGCGCGGGAGCTTGGGCCCAGGGACATCACGGTCAACCTCGTGGCACCGGGCTCGATCGACACCGACATGAATCCGGCGCACGGCCCGACCGCGGAGACCTTGAAGCAGTTCATGGCTCTCGGCAGCTACGGCGCGACAGATGACATCGCGAGCGCGGTCGCGTTCCTGGCGAGCGCGAAGGCCAAGTACATCACGGGCACGACATTGACGGTTGATGGCGGCGCGAACGCCTGAGCCCTGAAAACACCGGCGGCCGGACCACGGATTGGGCCGGCCGCATTCGACGAACCCCTACAGTTCGAGGGAACCAGGGAACAGCCGACCCCACGGCCAACTCGTTTCTCGGCGAGGACGGGCAACCTTCGCATGACCCAAGGCCGCGGCCCCCTCACAGCGTCATCAGGGCCGCAACGAGGCGCTCGGGCGGAAACGGCTTTTCGAGAAGAAGGCTGTTGGGCACGCCTTGTGACTTCCATAACGCCAGATCGGCACCGGCCATCATGTACACGACCGGAATGTCCGGATGTTTCTCTCTCATTCTGCGGGCGAGATCCCAACCACTCAACGCGCCGGCGAGGTACACATCGGTCACGAGCGCCTTGTGATGCTTTCCCCTGGCGATGAACACCGTGATCGCTTCCTCGCCCGAGGAAAGGATGTCGGATGCAAACCCTGCTTCCGCCAGAGCGTCCTCGAGCACGCCCTGGAGGGGATATTCATCCTCCACGACAAGGATCGAGGGCGGTTCCGACATCGTTCGATTCGCCCTTGGCTTCGGCGTTGACGCGGCGATCCGTCGCGGAACATGCGACGTCGGACGTCACTACACGACGCGAATGTGCGGCTTTGTTGACAATCCCTGCAGTTCCGCGGGTTTCCCTCCGCTGAATCCTGGACTCGGCGCAAGGAGGCCCCGCCGCGGCGGGGCTTTTTTCGTGCGGCTCCAGGCCGCTCCGTGCGGGTTACAGCCGGAGGATTCTTATCGGAAATATCCCAGCACGAGATCGGTATCCGCAGGGGATGCGACCGTGCCGTTGAGCTCGGCGTCGATGACGCGGCGGCAGGCCGCGATCGCGGTCTGGTCGCCGAGATCGTTGGCGGCTTCGAGCACGAGCCAGGCGGCGTCGACGGACGCCTTCTCGGGAGCCGATCCGTTCGGCTCGACTTTGAGGCTCTTGGTCTTGCGAACTGCGGTGCCGAATTGAGGCAACATTCTCAAATACTCCCTCGATTTCCCGCTCAGTGGACCTGGAGCTCGGGCTGACGGCCCGAGCCCGCATCGGCACCCGCGCCGGTCTTGCGCGACTGGTAGAACTTCAGAATGCTGCGCGAGGTCTCGATCTTGAGCCGGCCGAACTCGCGTTCATTGTCCTGGAGCTCGCGCGCCGTGATCAGATGATCCTTGGCGCCGAGGAACAGCAGCGACATCGTGGTGTCCCAGGAGAAGTCGAGCGCCTTGCACAGCACCAGGATCATCTCGCGGTTGCGGTCCATCAGCGCGCGCTCGATCACGTCGACCGGCAGCGCCGACAGCAGCGACAGGCCGATCTGCACCTCGTCGAAGCGGTGCTGACGCGCATAGTTCGAGATCGAATCCTGGTTGAGATTGCCCTGGCGATACTGCGTCGTCACCACGCGCTTGGCGACGAAATAGCTGCGCGAGGACGGGCCGAACTTGGATTGCAGATCGCCGGTCACATCGGTCACCGAGCTCTGGATCTGCGCCATCATCTCGGGACGCTCGCTCTCGAGGCGGCGGCGAACGTCTTCCGACGCCTTGGCGATCAGCTGCTGGAAGATATGACGCGGCACGTCCTTGCGCAGGCCGAGCTGCTCGGCAAGGATCGAGTCGCCCTCTGCGCGGCGGACCATATGCAGCAGGCCCGAGCCGGAGAAGCGGGCCCCCTCGTTCCTGGCGACCGACGTCACGACCGCCTGGTCGCCGCGCTTGACCAGCACGTCGGTGACGGCCTCGCCGATCGACTGGCGCTGGGAAATCGCGAGCAGATGCGCCTGGCCCTTGGTCAAGGCGCTCTGGACCAGCATCTTCTCGTCGATGCGCGTGGAGTCGCGCAGCACGGGGCCGGCGACCGCGATCTCGTCGTCGAGCGCGAGCTTTTCGATGACGTTGAGCGGGGCGTGATCGCAGGCCGACATCACCTCGGAGAGCTGGGTGCGCGCGGCAACCTCGATCTCGTCGGCGAGCCGGCCGATCACCTCGCCGAACATGCTGATCTCGTCGTCGCTGTAGCGGCCGGTGATCAGAATGTCCGTCGCATGCCACAACGCCCGCGTCCGGCTTTCGTCGGTGCCGCGCGCGATCGCGTCGTCCAGATCCTGTAGAAGCGTCTTCGCCCCGTTCATCTCGATCACCCCAGTTCTTGGTCGTTCGGATTCCTCTGGCGTCGAGACTAGGGAACAAACGCGAGAATCCAGTAAAGCCGGTGCAGCAGTTTTGCCGACGAAAATTCGCTAAAATGCGAAGGAATGGGTTTACCCGTCGGTGAGGTGCTTCACCTCTCCCGTAGGGAGAGGTCGGGTCGCATCGACAGATGCGATCCGGGTGAGGGGTTCTGGTCTCACTGGGTGCCGCGCCCCCTCACCCGGATTGCTCAGGCGCGCGATTGCGCGCCATAGCAATCCGACCTCTCCCCACTGGGGAGAGGTGAAGACCGAGCCCGCGGCAGCCAGCGTAGCTGTCCTACGGATTCTGCGGCGTCAGCACCAGCGGCGGCTTTGGCTTGGGCTTTGCGGGCGCGGGGCCCGGCGCGGGCTTCACGTCGATCGGCGGCGGCAGCGGGGCGACCTGCTGGCTGGCGAGTGGAGGACTTGCGAATGGAGGGCTTGCAAGTGGCGGACTTGGAGCGGCGGGAGCAGCCTGCGGCGCTTTCGGCGTCGGCGCGGCCTTGGGCTTCGGCACCGGCCCGCGGCGCGGATCGCGGCCGGGCATCGGCACGTCGGTGAGCGAGGGCTCCGGCGCGGGATCGGGCGAGACCAGCGTCGGCAGTGCGGCAGTCGCCGGCGGCGGCTCGCCGCGCTCGATCGCATCCAGCCGGCGCGTCTCGCGGTCGATCGTGCGCACCGCAAGCCACGAGGACAGCGGCGCGACATCGACGGTGCGGTTGAGCCTGTCGGGGGGACCGGCCGCGAACAGCTGGATCTCCGGCGGCGCACCGGAGAGGCCGGTCATGATCGGCGTCAAGCTGGCGCGGATGTCGGCCTGGTCGGCCGGAATGTCATAACCGCCGGAGACGATGGCGCGAGCGTTCCTGGCCTCCAGCGGCGTCGCGCCGACGCGCAGCCGTCCGTCGCGGATCGTGAACGGGATCTGCGCGGAGGCGACCGCGATGGGAGCGGCCGCCAGCGCGGGCTCGACGAGCTGGCGCAAGCGGTTATCATCGGAGACCTGGCCGCTGTCGCTGGCGCGGATGGCGATCTCGAAGGCGCGCGGATTGAGGCCCGATATCTCGGCCGAGTCCAGCGTCACCGTGCCGTTGCCGGCGAGCGCGCCGGTGAGCGCAGCGACGCTGCGGCCCTGGCTGGTCAGTGCCATCTGCACCGAAGCACGCCCCTTCGGCAGCGCGAGGTCGCGGTAGCGCAAACTGGCCGCATCGACATTGGCGAGCTCGATGCGCGCGCTCAACGCAACACTGTTCGCACCATTGCGCGCATCGAAACTCGCCGACATCTCGCCGCCGCCGACATTCCCTTTCAGCGCATCCAGCGCGAGCGACTGGCCGTCGCTGCGGATGGTGCCGCCGAACGGGCGCAGCTCGAGCCCGCCGGGCAACGTGCCGCGCAAGGCCTGGAAAGCGATGCGGCCGCGCCAGCCACCGAGCAGCCCGCTGCTCAAGGGATCGCCGGCATCATGTCCGGCGGCACCGATCGCCATCGCCAGCGCCGGCGCGAGGTCGAGCGTGTCGAGGCCGACCTCGCCGTCGACGCTCTTCTCCTGATCGAGCGTAACAGCGAGATGGCCGCGCAGATGCGACCCGGAAGCGGTGCTGTCGAGATCGTCGAAGGTCAGGCGGTTGCCGGAGAAAGCAACGCGAGACGACAGGCTGACATTCTGCGTCGCCTTGTCGGTCGTGCCGGTTCCGAACAGCGGCGCCAGGTTGACGTTGCGCGCGCGAAGATTCAAATTGGCTTTCGGCTCCGACAGCTCGACGCTGCCTTGGGCGTCCGCATCCAGAGCGCCGCTGAGCTTTGCGGTGAGTTGCAGCGGCCGCCGCCACGATCCACTCAGCTTGCCTTCGAATTGAGAGGGGCCCTCGCCTGCGGCGACCACGCGATCGAGGCCGACCAGCGCCAGCAAGGCGCCAGCCTGCGGCGTCGACACTTTCGACTCCAGCGTGAAGTCGCTGCTGCGCAAACGCTCGATGTCGAGGCCGTTGACGGCCGCGAGCGGTGTCTGCGCGGCCAGCGTCGCGGTCGCCTTGAGCTGCGGCGCGTCGAGATCGAGCACGGCGCGGGCATCGCCGCGATCGGCATGTTCGGCGTTCTTGTCGAGGCTGAGGTCGAGCTTCAAGCGCGTCGCGCCGGGCAGCTGCGGCAGGGTATCGAGCCGCGCGCGCAGCGACGGCGCGAACGGCTCCAGCAATGCGGCCAGCTCACGCAGCGAATTGGCCGAGGATTTCAGCGCGAGCTTGCCGGTCGCCTTGGTGCGATCGAAGCTGCCGCTGGCCTCGGTGGTGACGCCGCTGGTCTGGCCGAACCGCAGCTGCTCCAGCGACAGCGCATTCGGGCCGTAGCCGAGTTTTGCCGCGAACGGCCGCAGCTCCTGGCCGGCGGAGATTGCGCGGCCGATATCGAGCGAGAGTTTTGCCTCCTCCGGCCATTCACCTTGCGGTCCTGCGAGCGCGCGCACGAAGCTCGCGGCGGCGTCGAGGTCGAGACGATCGGCCTTGAGATCGGCGTCGATCCGCGAGCCCTTGCTCGCACCCGTCTGCACGAAGCCGATGCGGCCCTCCACCGTACCGCCTTCGATATCGGCCTTGAGCTTGTCGATGGCGAGATGGTTGGCGGCGACGGTCACCTCGCCGGCGAGTCGCAGCGGCCGCGTGCTGCGGCGGCTGATCTCGCTGCGGCCTTGCAGCCAAGCCACCAGCGTATCCGGATCGGAGGATTCGACGCTGAGACGGCCGCTAAAGCTGTCGGCGCCGGGCGTGGCGCCGTTGAGCGAGAGCTGCGTCATGCCGGGGGCGCGCAGCTCGAGCCGCTGGAAAGTCCAGGAGCGTCCGTCGGTGCGAAGCTCGGCCGCGATGTTTTGCAACGGGCGGCCGCCCAGCATGATCTGGTCGGAGTTGAACTCGATCTGCGCCGGGATCGGCGCCTGCGGGATCGCTGCGAGACCGGCGCGCAGCGCCGGCAGGATCCGCAGCGGCTCGGAATCGTCCTTGCCGGCGAGCTTGTCGGCATCGATCTGGCGCGCCGAGAGCACCGTGCGCAGCAACGGCGAGGCGCCGAACCTGAGGTCGCCGACGCCGCCCAGTTTCAGCGCATGGTCCTCGGCGCCGAAGCTCGCATCGATCTGGTCGAGCCTGGCGCCGGCCGGGTCGGCCTTGAGCTTGCTGGTGAGCTTCCACGGCGTCGGCCCGGCCTCGCCCGCCTTCTTCGTCGTGGGCACCGCGATCGTCAGTGCGCCGTCGAACTTCGGCAGGCGGTTGTCGAAGGCGAGCACGCCTTCGAGATCGGCCAGGATGGCGCGCTCGCCGGGATCGATGTTGAGGTGAAGGCGCGTAGCGCTGCCATCGGCGCTCGGGCCGGAAGAGATGCGGAACGGATAGCGCGTGCCCGATACGGTGAAATTGCCGTCGCCCCGCACCGAGCCGGCGAGCGATCGGACGTCGCCGGAGAAGGCGATGTCGTTCAGCTCCAAGGTCGAACGGCTGGCGGCATCGTGCAGGGCGACCCGGCCGGTGAGGTTGAGCCGCTCGATCGCGAGCGAGGCGAGGTTGAAGGTGCCGCTCGCGGTGGAGGGCAGATCGACCCGCCCGCGCGCATCCAGGCCGAGATCGACCGCCATGCCGCCCACCGTCAGCTCGGTGGCGCGCCATTCGCCCCGCATCAGCGAGCTCAGGCTGAACTCGACGTCGAGCTTGTCGGCGCGCAGGCGGCCGAGATCGTTGTTGCCGCCGAAGGTGACCGAACGCAGCCTCAAGGTCGGCGCCGGCAACAGCCGCGCATCGAGCTCGCCCGCCACCCGCACCGGCACGCCGATGATCCGGCCGGCCTCCGCCTCGAACTGGGGCCTGAACTGGTTCCAGTCGATGAAGTAAGGCCCGATCAGCGCGGCCAGCAGCGCAATGATGAAGGCAATCGCCAATCCGAGCAGCGTCGTCTGCACGGGTCTCCCCTCGGCCAAACCGGCACCAAGCCTGACCTGAGGGCCTCAGGCGCGCCGGAACAGTCCCTTATATAGGGGGAAGTGTGGCGAAGTCACAGCGACTGTTGCGCGCGGAGGTTAACGCTGCCGGCCTCACCAGCTGGCGGGCAGCTGCGTCAGGCCGCGCAGCACGAAGGTCGGGCGCCATTTCGGGTTCTCGACGTCGTCGATGCGCAAGTCGGGCAGCCGGCGGAGCAGCGTGGCGATGGCGATCTCGGCCTCGATGCGCGCCAGTTGGGCCCCCAGGCAAAAATGGATGCCGCCGCCGAACGACAGCGGTTTCACGTTCTGACGTGTCACGTCGAGCCGATCGGGGCGATCGGGGTAGACTGCGGGGTCGCGGTTGGCCGAGCCGAGCAGGCAGAGCACGGTCTCGCCCTTCGGAATCTTCTTGCCGCCGAGATCGTCGATGTCCTCCAGCGCGACGCGGCCGGTCATCTGCACCGAGGAATCGTAGCGCAGGAATTCCTCGATCGCGCCGACCATCAGCTCCGGCCGCGCCTTCAGCATCGCGAGCTGGTCTGGATTGCGATGGAGCGCCAAGAGGCCGTTGCCGATCAGATTGACGGTGGTCTCGTGGCCGGCGCCGAACAGCAGGATGATGTTGGCGGTCAGTTCCTCGTTGGTGAGCTGGTGGCCGTCTTCCTCGGCCTGCACCAGCTGGGTGATCAAATCGTCGCCGGGGTTCTTGCGGCGCAGCTCGAACAGCTGCTGGAAATACATCTGCGCCATCATGTTGCCGGCGTTGCCCTTGGCGATCTCCTCCTTCGAGAGCGGCACGGGATCGAGCAGGCGGCCGCCGTCGCGCGAGCTGTTGTAGAAGGTCTGGCGATGCTCCTCGGGAATGCCGAGCATGTCGCAGATGATGGTGACGGGCAGACGGAAGGCAAAATCCTCGATCAGGTCCATATGGCCGCGTTCGATCACGGCGTCGATGGTCTGGTCGACGATCTCCTGGATGCGCGGCCGCATGTCCTCGACCCGGCGCGCGGTGAAGGCCTTCACGACGAGGCCGCGCAGACGGGTGTGATCGGGCGGATCGGATTGCAGCATCCAGTGGCTCATGCTGCGGAACACCGGCTCGTCCATGATCTTGTCGCTATAGCGGCGCTTGGAGCGCTCGACGAAATCCTTGCCGAAGCGCTTGTCGCGCATCACGAGGCTGACTTCGGCGTGGCGGCTACAGACGAACTGGCCGAACGGCGTCACATGGACCGGATCGACCGCGCGCAGGCGTTCGTAATGCGGATAGGGATCGCGGATGAAGTCCGGCGACAGCGGGTTGAACAGCGGATCGCCGCCAGTGGGTTGCGTTTGCTCGTTCATAATGACCTCACATCGGTTGCCGCATGCACGAAACGCAAGGCTGCCCAAAGCCCGGCGTAACCATCCCCTGAAATCATTAACTCGATACATTGTTGTATCGAGTTGCATTCTGCCCTAACCTGGCGCGATGTCAAGGGTGAGAACCAGGCCGACCAGGGACGACACGCGCGAGGCGCTGTTCGAAGCGGCCGCGCGCGTGTTCGAACAAGACGGCATCGGCGGCGCCAGCATCGAGGCGATCGCGGCGGCCGCCGGCTTCACCCGCGGCGCGTTCTACTCGAACTTCAAGAGCAAGGACGAGCTGATCATCGCCATGCTCGAGGACCATGTCGAGCAGTCGATCCGGCGCAACATGGACATCCTCGCCCAGCACGACAATCTCGACGATTTCATCGCCGCACTGAAGGCGATGGACCGCAGCAAACAGGACCCGCTCGGCCGCTCCCCTCTCCTGCACATGGAGATGATCCTGTTCGTCGCGCGCGCCGAGAAGCGCCGGCCGGAACTGGCAAAGCGCCTGCGCGCGCGGCGCAAGCTGATTGCCGACATCGTCGAGGCGACGCTGAAGAGCAGCGCGAGGGGCGACAAGCTGAACCCGCCCTGGATGGCGTCCATCGTGCTCGCGCTGGAAGACGGCTTTCGGCTGCACCGGCTGATCGATCCCGAGACGACGCCGGCGGACAGCTTTTTGCGGGCGATCACGGATCTGCGGCGGAGGACGGGGCTCGCGTCGGAGTGAGAGTCGCTGAACGCTGATCCTCTCACCGTTTCCAATTCGCACGACAATTTTAGATCTGAACGAGAACTTCGACGGGAAAGCTGCCGCGCTGGGAGTTCTGCGGGCCAAGCAACACAGCATTGCGATTGATGTCCGACGCCGAACTCGGATAACGTATCGACACGCCCATCTGAAACGGGAGTACGTTTCGTTGAAGAATGACCCTTCGCCAAAACTTCTTCGACGTGACTTGCTCAAGCTGACGATGATCGGTGTCGGTGCGGTCAGCGCTGCCGAGTTGTTGCCCTCCCCGGCTTCCGCGAAGACGGTCGACCTCGATCAAAAGCGCAAGGCGCGCTATCGATCCGACTCGCAGGAAGTCAGGAACTTCTACCGCGTCAACGCCTATCCCGGCGCTCGATAGGAGACCTCCGTGCTGATCAGGAAGTCCGAGCGTCGTCCGGAGCGGGCCAAACCTTCCAGTGCGAAGCCTTCCAGCACAGAATCCGGCATACCTTCGTCGGGCCTGGACCGGCGGACTTTCCTGAAGCGTTCGGGCGTGACGGCGGGCGCATTGGTCGCGGTCGGTGAGATCGCGCTGCACGGCGTGCGCAAGGCCGAGGCAGGACCGCCGCCGCCTGTCGGCGCGCCGGTCACGATCCGGAAGAATATCTGCACGCATTGCTCGGTCGGCTGCTCGGTGATCGCCAAGGTCGCCAACGGCGTCTGGATCGGACAGGAGCCCGATTACGATAGTCCGATCAATCGTGGTTCGCATTGCTGCAAGGGCGCGGCAGTGCGCGATGACGTGTTGAACGAGCGGCGCCTGCGCTATCCGGTCAAGCTCGTCAATGGACAGTGGACGCGCATCTCCTGGGAGAAGGCGATCGACGAGATCGGCGACAAGCTGCTGGACATTCGCCAGAAGTCCGGACCCGACTCGGTCTATTGGCTCGGCTCCGCCAAGTTCACCAACGAGGCCGCCTATCTCAATCGCAAGCTCGCGGCGTTCTGGGGCACCAACAATTCCGACCATCAGGCGCGGATCTGCCACTCGACGACGGTCACCGGCGTAGCCAATACCTGGGGCTACGGCGCGATGACCAACAGCTACAACGACATCCGCAACGCCAAGACCATCCTGCTGATGGGCGGCAATCCCGCCGAGGCCCATCCGGTGTCCCTGCAGCACATTCTCGAAGGCAAGGAGCTCAACCGCGCCAACATGATCGTGGTCGATCCGCGGATGACGCGGACGGCGGCGCACGCGACCGAATATGTCCGGGTTCGCCCCGGCACGCATATCGCCACGATCTACGGTATGCTGTGGCACATCTTCGAGAACGGCTGGGAAGACAAGGAATTCCTCAGCCAGCGCGTCTATGGCCTGGACGAGGTCCGCAAGGAAATTGCGAAGTGGCCTCCCAAGGAGGTCGAGCGCGTGACCGGCCTGCCCGAAGCGCAGGTCAAGCACGTAGCCCAACTGTTCGCGACGCAGAAGCCGGCCACGCTGATCTGGGCGATGGGACAGACCCAGTTCACCACCGGCACCGCCAATGTCCGCGCCAGCTGCCTGTTGCTGCTCGCCACCGGCAACATGGGGATGCCCGGCGCGGGCGCCAACATCTTCCGCGGCCACACCAACGTGCAAGGCGCGACCGACCTCGGTCTCGATGTCACCTCGTTGCCGCTTTACTACGGCCTGGCTGAAGAAGCCTGGCGGCATTGGTGCCGGGTCTGGGAGGTCGATTACGACTGGATGAAGTCGCGTTTCCCCGACAAGAAGCTGATGGAAACGCCCGGCATTCCCAGCACGCGCTGGTTCGACGCAACCTTGCTGCCGAAGAATCAGATCAGTCAACCCAACCCTGTGCAGGCCATGTTCATCATGGGGCATGGCGTCAACACCATCACCCGCATGCCAGAGGCCGTGAAGGGCATCGAGAAGCTCGAGATGCTGGTGGTCTGCGATCCCTATCCGACCGCATGGTCGGTGCTGTCGGAGCGAAAGAACGGCACCTATTTGTTGCCGGCCTGCACCAGCTTCGAGATGGAGGGCTCGCGCACCAACTCCAACAGGTCCCTGCAATGGGGCGAAAAAATCGTCGATCCGGTCTTCGAGGCGAAGAACGACTACGACACGATGTATATGCTGGCCCGCAAGCTCGGCTTTGCCGACCTGATGTTCAAGAACATCAAGGTCGAGAACGGCGCGGTTTCGGCGGAGGACATCCTGCGCGAGATCAACCGCGGCGGTTGGTCGACTGGATATTGCGGACAGTCGCCGGAGCGGCTCAAGGCGCACATGCGCAACCAGCACAAGTTCGATCTGGTGACGCTGCGCGCGCCAAAGGACGATCCGGAGGTTGGCGGAGACTATTACGGCCTGCCCTGGCCATGCTGGGGCACGCCGGAGTTCAAGCATCCGGGCACGCCTATACTCTACAACACCAATCTGCCGGTGAAAGAGGGCGGCGGTACCTTCCGCGCGCGGTTCGGCGTCGAGCGCATCGTGAAGCGCAAGGTGATGGAGAACGGGCAGGAAGTGGAGCGGGAAGATCACGATAATCTTCTTGCCGAGGGCTCGTATTCCGTCGGCTCCGAGATCAAGGACGGCTATCCCGAATTCACGCTCGGCGTGCTGAAGAAGCTCGGTTGGGACAAGGACCTCACCGCGCAGGAGCGCGAGGCGATCGCGCGCATCAATCCGGCCGATCCCGACAAGGTGTCATGGTCGACCGATCTGTCGGGCGGCATCCAGCGGGTCGCGATCGAACACGGCTGCTCGCCTTACGGCAACGCCAAGGCGCGCATGATCGCGTGGAATCTGCCCGACCCGGTTCCGGTGCATCGCGAACCGATCTACACGCCGCGTCCCGATCTCGTTGCCGACTATCCGACCTTGCCGGACGCGAAGCAATTCCGCGTGCCCAATATCGGCTTCTCCGTGCAGAAGGCTGCCGTCGACCGCGCTATCGCGAAGCAGTTCCCGCTGATCCTGAGCTCGGGTCGCCTGGTCGAATACGAAGGCGGCGGCGAGGAAACGCGCTCCAACAAATGGCTCGCCGAATTGAAGCAGCACATGTACGTCGAAATCAATCCGGCGGACGCGGCCGAGCGCGGCATCGTCGATGGCGGCTGGGTCTGGGTGACCGGCGCGGAGAACAGCTCGCGGGCCCGGATGAAGGCGCTGGTGACCGAGCGCGTCGGCAAGGGCGTTGCCTGGATGCCCTTCCATTTCTCGGGCTGGTACGAGGGCAACGATCTCCGCGCGAAATATCCGGCGGGCACCGATCCCATCGTGCTCGGTGAGAGCGTCAATACGCTGACGACCTATGGCTATGATCCTGCCACCGGCATGCAGGAGCCGAAAGCCACGCTGTGTCAGATCAGGGCCGCATGAGAGGTTAGACCGATGGCACGGATGAAATTTCTCTGTGATGCGGACCGTTGCATCGACTGCAACGCCTGCGTGACCGCCTGCAAGAACGAGAACGAGGTGCCCTGGGGCATCAACCGGCGCCGCGTCGTCACCATCAATGACGGCAAGCCCGGCGAGCGGTCGGTGTCGATGGCCTGCATGCATTGCACCGATGCGCCCTGCGCGTCGGTATGCCCGGTCAAATGTATCTATCCGACCGAAGACGGCATCGTCCTGCACAACAAGGATCAGTGCATCGGCTGCGGCTATTGCTTCTACGCCTGTCCGTTCGGCGCGCCGCAATATCCGCAGGTCGGGAATTTCGGCTCGCGCGGCAAGATGGACAAGTGCACCTATTGCGCCGGCGGCGGCGGACCCGAGGCGCCCGGCAGTGCCGAGGAGTATGCCAAGTATGGCTCGAACCGCTTCGGCGAAGGCAAGCTGCCGATGTGCGCCGAGATGTGTTCGACCAAGTCGCTGCTCGCAGGCGATGGCGACATCATCGCGCAACTCTACGAGGAGCGCGTCGAGAAACGCGGCTACGGCTCAGGGGCCTGGGGCTGGACGACCGCCTATCATGAGGACGTCAAGTCATAAGAGGACTTGCGCTTGCGGACGATCGAAGCGCGACGACCAAGGACGAAGATTGGGTATCCGTCATGACGGCTTTCGCACGCATTCGCACCGCAGCGCTGTTGTTGATGCTGTTCGGCCTCACGGCAGCCCCGGCGCTGGCCCAGAAGCTCGGGCCTGACGGGGCGCCCAACCCGACCGCCAGTGTCACCAACCAGAAGACGCTGCTCGAGCGGGCGCCGCGCATCCAGGGCCGGATCGACATTCCCGATGTCAAAGCCAGCGTGTTGATGCAGCCGATGGGGCGGACCTGGGATTATTTTCACGAGGTGCTGCTGCACTGGGGTGGAGCGGCGGTGATCGTCGGCACGGTTGCGATCCTCGCGCTGGCCTATCTGGTGATGGGCCGGCTCCGCATCGAGGCAGGGCGCTCCGGCCAGACCATCGTCCGCTTCAAGGCATTCGAGCGGTTCGCGCATTGGCTGACGGCCGTTTCGTTCGTGTTGCTCGGATTGACCGGCCTGAACATCACCTTCGGCAAGATCCTGCTACGGCCGCTCGTCGGCCCGGACCTGTTCTCCGACATCTCCGAGATCGCCAAGTACGTGCACAATTTCACGAGTTTTGCTTTTGTGACCGGGCTCGCGCTGATCACGGTGCTTTTCTTCCGGGACAATATCTTCAGGCGCGTCGATATCGACTGGGTCAAGCAGGGTGGCGGCTTCATCAAGTCGAAGCATGCGCCCGCGGGACGGTTCAATCTCGGTGAGAAGATGGTCTATTGGCTGTCGGTTGGCGCCGGCATCGCGGTATCGGCATCGGGATTCGTGCTGTTGTTTCCCTTCTACGGCACCAATATTGCGGACATGCAGATCGCCCAGGTCGCGCACGCCATCATCGCGGTTCTTTTCATCGCGTTGATCCTGGGACACATCTATATCGGCACCCTCGGCATGGAAGGCGCGTTCGAAGCGATGGGGACCGGTGAGGTCGACATCAATTGGGCGCGCGAGCATCACGACCGCTGGCTCGCCGAAAAGCTCGAAGCGGAAGGCCGGCGGGCATCGGCCACGCCGGCTGAATGAGCTAAAGGATAACCCTCGGGATCAGTTGGAGCGGCCGTCCGGCTCTCGCTTCCCGTCCCGGTCACGCAGGTAATCGTCCGTTGTGCGGACGGTCGGGCCAGGTGCGCCGTAAGATTCAAAACCTTGTTCGGCGACGAAGCCGACGCGGCAGTCGGCGCACATTTTGATGGCGTCGAGCCGTTGCGCCGCGCCCGAATACATCCAGTGCTGGCCTTCGAGCTTTGCCACGACGCGCTCGATGCTGCTCTTGACGCCGAACGGCTTGCTGCAGCGGATGCAGCAGAACGGCTCCTCCTCCTTGAGAACCCGGGTTGGCGCCCGGCTGGCGCGGAAGTCGATTTGCGGAACCAGCGTGATGACCTTCTCCGGACACGTCGTGCGGCACAGACCGCACTGAACGCAGGAGTCTTCGACAAAACGCAATGCCGGGCGATCGGGGTCGTCGCGCAGGGCACTCGTCGGACAGACCGACACACAAGACAGGCAAAGCGTGCAGCCTGCGGTATCGACCTCGACGGCGCCGAACGGTGCCCCCTCGGGTAACGGAATCACATCGACGGGCACAGGTGCCGCGCGGTGCAGTTCGGCCAGCGCAAAACGAAGCACGTCGCGTTTGCGGCCCACCGGGCGGAAGCTTGCGGGGTGCGGAGCCGGCGCGCCGGCCGGCGCCGTGCGGAGCGCCTCGATCAGGCGGTCCGGATCGTCGGTCGCGATGACCGAAAGGCGGTCCGGGCCGAAGCCGAGGCCGGCAAGAATCGGATCGGCCAGCGCGATCGTCCGCGTCAACCCGGAGACGTCATGGCGCGGCTTGGCTCGCAGCAGGAAGTGCACCGCCGACGCGCCATAGGCAAACGCCGCGGCGATGCTCTCCAACCCGATTTGCGTGACCTCGTTGACGGAAAACGGCACCACATTCGCGGGCAAGCCGTCGCCGAACCGTGCCAGCGCGTCGATCAGAGGCGAACCGTGGGCCTCGTCATGCACCAGTATGACGGCCCGCTCACCGCCCGCGCGATGATACGCAAGCAGCATCGTTCGCAGCTTCCTGATCAGCGCGTCTTCCGGCGGCAGCGCATAGGACGCGGCGCCGGTCGGACAAGCCGTGGCGCATTGACCGCAGCCCTCGCAGATACTGGCATCGATCGCGACATGATTGCCGGCGGGCGTGATCGCGCCGGCGGGACAGACATCGAGACAGCGCGTGCAGCCGGTCTGCTTCGAGCGCGAGTGAGCGCAAAGCCCGGCGTCAAACGTGATATAACGTGGCTTCTCGAAAGTTCCGACGAGGTCGCGCGCCTTCAGCACGGCCTGGAGAATGGATGAGCGATGGCCGGGATCGGCGCGCAGATAACCATCGCGCATATCGCCGGAGATCAGCGCTGGCCCGCCGGTCAAGTCGAGGACGATATCGCAGCTCGAACGCGCGTTGTTACGCGATGGACCGAATGTCAGGGCTCGGCGCGAGGACGGGGCCGCTTCGGCGAAATCATCGACCACGATGTCGAACGCGCCCAGATGGCCTTTGACGCTGCTGACCCGGCCTTTGGCAATTGGATAGTCGGCGCTACGAGGCGGCGCCAGCGCGGCCGGCGGCGCGATCAGCACGGTGACGTCGAGATGCTCCTTCAGCAAATCGCCGGCCTCGACCGCGGCCTCGTCGCGGCCGTAGATCAGGATGATCCCGCCGCTTTCCAGCTGGACCATCGGCGTAGGCGGGGCGGCTTCGGCCGCGGCGGCCAGCAGCGCGGCCATTTTCGGCCCCGCGCGATCGGCCTCGCCGGACCATCCGGCAGTCTCGCGGATGTTGGCAAACTGTATCGAATTCGCACGATTATTTTCGGTCGCCACCTGCGAGAACAGTCCCGCCTGCTGTGTGCAGGCGACCGTGAGCAGACCATCTTCAGCCGCAACAGCCTTGAATCGGCCGAGTTCGGCGCCGCAGAGCTGTGTCGCTGCCGTCACTTCACCGCGACAGCCGCGGCGAATCGCGTCTGTGTCGAGCGGCATCGTGCCTTCGCATGAGCAGATCAGGAGGCGCCTGCCGGCGTCAGATATGACGGTCACAATATCTCGCTAATCCCAAAACAGAGCGGCCCCTACTGGCCCGTTCATCGCTTGAGTATATACTGTTGGTACCGGAAAAGACGACGCCCGTATCATGGACGCACGATTCCCGCCGTCGGGAGGCGCGAGCTTCGCTGGACGGGCATCGAAAGCGGAACTGCAGCCCGATCTCGAGAGGATAGATTGATATCGACAAGTCTCGCGCGCATCGCCGTCGGTGTCGCAATCGAACGACGCAAAGCGAAGAGTGCGTGGGCCGACTTTCTATGGCGGCCCGTGTCGGTCTTTGCCGGGGAGCCGGCTGCGAAACCATGGACGCCGATTGGTGGCGAAGGCGAGGCCATGCTGTTCTACGCCGGCGATGCCGTGATCGAACTGCATCGCACCGAGACCACCAACTATCGCGAGAACCTGACGTCGGGCTCGCCCACTCTGTGGGTCAATCTGCGCCCCACCGGCTCCGAACCGCCTTATGAACTGCTCGCTGTCACGGCCGATCCGGCAGAGGGCGAGGCGTTTACCGATGCGGGCAGCAACCTGATAGAAACGGTGCCGATGCCGGCCAGTATCTCCGAGATCATCGGTCGTTTCATTGCCGAGCACCATGTCGAGCGGCCATTCGTCAAACGGCAGCGCAATCGTTAGCAACCCCAGCGCGGGACACGAGACAGAACAGTGCCAGACAACAACGTCTTTCTCCGCTGGGCGCGTCTCAAGCAGGCGTCGAAACGCGCTGAAGTCGAAGCCGACCAGGCCGACGTCACGCAAGCCGCCGAGCCGTCGGCCGGGGATCTTCCGTCCGAATGCTCCTTCGATGTCGCCAGCCTGCCGTCGATCGAGTCGATCGCCGCTCACACGGATATCGCCGCGTTCCTCAACACTGGCGTCCCGACTGAATTGACCCGCGCGGCATTGCGCCGGGCCTGGGCAACCGATCCAGCCATTCGCGACTTCATCGGGATCGCGGAGAACCAGTGGGATTTCAATGACCCCGATGCGATTCCGGGCTTCGGTCCGCTCGATCCGACGGACAATGTCGCCGATGATCTGGTCGAGCGGGTTACGAAGGGCCTGGAGCGAGCCCAGGCCGCCCTTGCGGACGCGCCGCCGCCGGGCGATCCGGTTCGGCAAGGCCTCGTCAATTCGGAACAGCGGGCCCTGGAACCAGCGACCTCTGCCGTTCGATCGTTACCCGATGATGCCGTGATATCAGCGACCGACGACCGGGATGCAGTCGAGCAGCCTGACGTTCTCGCTACACCAGCCTTGCCCTTTCAGCAAGCACGACGTCATGGCGGTGCATTGCCGCGCTAGCAGCCTCAGGAATCGCTCCAGTGCGCACTGTCGATGAATTCGACCTCGCCCGATCGCAGGAATACGCGCTGCTGGCGACGCTGCTTGTGCGTAGCCCGGATGCGGATCTGCTGGACCGCATCTCCAGCTTGCGCGGAGATGCCAGCCCGTTGGGTCT
The DNA here is from genome assembly GCF_019455385.1 of Bradyrhizobium sp. BR 10289. GTDB lineage: Bacteria > Pseudomonadota > Alphaproteobacteria > Rhizobiales > Xanthobacteraceae > Bradyrhizobium. The sequence continues at coordinate 131,028 of NZ_JACOFR010000006.1, read as the reverse complement.
GGCTCACATGGCGCTGGCGGACGCTGCGCGCCGGACGGATGCGCAGGCCGCCTCGCGCGAGTTCTTTGCCCTCTTTGCAGGATTGGGCAAGGGCGCACTGCTGCCTTATGCCTCCCACTATCTGTCCGATACATTGTATGGCCGTCCGCTGGCGCGCTTGCGGGACACCTTGCGGGGCCTCGGCCTGGAAAGGGCGCCGGAGCAGATCGAACCCGAAGATCACGCGGGATTCATCTGCGAGGTCATGGCAGGTTTCACCGGGGGAGCCATCGCAGTGCAAGCGGACGCCGAGAGGATGTTCTTTGAAGAGCATGTCTCACGCTGGATGGGCCGCTTTTTTGCCGATCTCGAGCGGGCGGGTTCGGCGGGCTTCTACGCGGCCGTCGGCATGGTCGGGCGGACGTTCATCGATATCGAGGTGAAGGCTTTCGCACTTCCGGCCTGAACACGGTGTTTTGTACGAGAGATGCACACATCAGGTGCTAGGTTTGCAGTGTAAGGGATCGACAACATGCGCTCTTTCATAATTGCTTGTCTGTTCGCCGCAATGGTCGCGGTCGGCGCAGCCGCTATCCTTGACAATTTCGTGCAGGAATCAGCGAAAACCGCGTTTGCGGAGCCAAGTGCCCGCGTTTAACGGCACAGGTGTTTATTGAGATGTGTTCTCCCCGTGCTGTTTTCTGCACGGGCGAAGTAGGAGATTTTCATGCGCCGGTTTCTGATCGCTTCCGTCGTCGTTCTGGGCCTGGTCGTCGCTGCTTCCACGATCTTTAGAGGGCAGCCTCGCACGGCCGAGCTCTCCGCCGCGGCGATGCCGTCTTTGGTCGAGCTGCACACCATGGCGGGCGTGCATCGGCTTCCCGACCAGGATATCGACGATCAATCGCTAATCTTCCCCGCACAGGCCAAGAAATAAGCGCAGCCGGTCAGGCTGAGCGTTTGACCGCGACTTCATCAACCGCGGCAAGATCCAGCCGCCCCAGCATCGCCCTCGCCTGCTCGGCGCAGTGCTCGATCAGCCAGCGCTCGAACGCGACGGGTGCGAGCGCGGGTGCGTAGAGGAAGCCCTGGACGACGTCGCAGCCGAGCTCGGCCAGCACCTTGCGCTGTCCCTCGGTTTCGACGCCTTCGGCGACGACGGTCATGCCGAGGCCCTGGCCGACCCGCACCACGGCGGTGGCGATAGCGAGAGCGCCGGCATCTTTCTCGATGTCGCGCATGAAACTGCGGTCGATCTTCAATTCACGGATCGGCAGATGGGCGAGACGGCTGAGGCTGGAATAGCCGGTGCCGAAATCGTCCACGGAGAGCCCGACGCCGAGTGCGCGGATCGCGTTCATGGTCTCGAGCGCAGCGACGCTGTCCCGCATGAAAGCGCCTTCGGTGATCTCCAGCATCAGGGCATCCGCCGGCAGTTCGTATTCGGCGAGGATGTCCTTGAGCCGGGCGGCCAACGTGACGTTGCGGAAATTGATCGGTGATAGATTCACCGAGACGCTGGGAATGTTGAGGCCGGCGCGACGCCAGCTCGCCATCTGGCGGCAGGCCTCGCGCACCGACCACAGGCCGATCTGCTCGATCAGGCCGCATTCTTCCGCGAGCGGAATGAACTTTGCCGGCGAGACGTCGCCGAGCACCGCATCGTGCCAGCGCGCCAGCGCTTCGACGCCGTGGATGGCGCCGTCGCAGCTGCGGATCTGCGGCTGGTAGCTGAGGGTCAGCGCTCCTTCCGCGATCGCGCGGCGCAGCGCCGCGATCAGCGCCAGCCGCTGCTCGGTGAGCCCATTCATCTCGGCGCTGAACAGGCGGTGGGTCGAACGTCCCGCCTGCTTGGCCATGTACATGGCCGCGTCGGCCTGCTGCATCAGCATGTCGATGTCGGTGGCATGGTCGGGATAGAGGCTGATGCCGATGCTGGCCGACATCTGCATCAGCTTGGATCCGAGCCGTAAGGGCGCAGCCAGCGCCTCGGTAATGCCGGCCGCGACGCGCTCCGCACTCTCGGCGTTACGTTGCGGCAGCAGGATGACGAACTCGTCGCCGCCGAGCCGGCCCAGCATGTCCTCCGGGCCGATCTGCTCGCGCAGGCGCTGAGCGAGCTGGACCAGCAGCTCGTCGCCGGCGGCGTGACCGAGCGTGTCGTTGACGTCCTTGAAATGATCGACGTCGAGGAATGCCAGCGCGACATGGCTGCCGGTCGGACAGGCGTCGATCGCCGTGGTGATCAGGTTGCGGAGCTGCGCGCGGTTCGGCAGGCCGGTGAGGATGTCGTGATAGGCGAGCCGCGCGATCTCGGCGCGCGCCTCCTTGCGCTCGATCGCGAACGCGCCGAGGCTGACGCAGGCCTCGACGATGCGGCGGTGCCAATTGCTCGGCGCACGGGGCTCGCGATAGTAGAAGGCGAAGGTCGCGATGACGCGGCCGTCCTTGGCCTTGACCGGGGTCGACCAGCAGGCGCGCAGGCCAACCCCGAGCGGCATCGCCTTGTAGGGCTGCCAGCGCGGATCGGTGTCGAGATCTTCAGCCAGAACCGGCTCGCCATAGAAGGCGGCCGTGCCGCAGGAGCCGACGTTGGGGCCGATCGCGATGCCGTCCAATGCGCGGGAATAATCCTCGGGCAGGCTGGGGCCGCCGAGCGGATGGATCAGGCCCGCGGCATCGACGTGAAGCAGCGAGCAGACGACATCGGGCGCGATCTCCTCGACACGCCGGCATAGCCTGTCGGCGATGTCAGTGATCGGGACCTCGTCGGCGAGCGCGCCCATGATGAGCTGCTGGAGCGAGCGCAGCTGCTTGGTCTCGGTGATGTCATCGAGCAGCGCGAAGATATGCTTGACCCGGCCCTTCCTGTCCCGGAAAGCGTCAATCCGGGCGCAGACCCAGATCTCCTCGCCGTCCTTGTTGTAGACGAGCGTTTCGATCTCGCCGCGCCGGCCGCCGGTCATCAGGCGCTTGAAGAGCTTTGCGACGGCCTTGCGATCGGTGTGGCGGCCGGCGATGAGTTCGCCCGCGCTGCGTCCCTCGGCCTCTTCGCCGGTGTGACCGAATAGCGCCGTGAACGCCGAATTGACGTAGACGATGTTCTGCTCGACGTCGGTGATGATCACCGCGCGGTTGGTCTGGTCGGCGACCGCGTTGAGAAGTCCGATCCTGACGCGGCGTTCCGCATCAAGGGATACGTCGCGCGCGAACACGATCTGATGGGTTGCGCCGCCGATCGTCGCTGACGACATTGCGACATGCGCCCTGATGCGGCTGCCATCGCGGCGCACGAGGCTGATCTCGTCGCGGAATTCGCTGACGGAATCGTCCTGAAGGAATTTGAGCGTAAGAAGCCCAGCGTCGCGACCGAGCACCTCGGCGCGGGCGAGCTTCCAGATCTGCTCCGCAGCCGCGTTGAAATGCGTGATGCGGTGGTTGTCATCGATAATGACGATGCCGTCGTCGGCGCATTCGAGCGCGGCGCGCAGCACGTCCGGAATTTCTGTCACTGGACACTGGGAGGCGGACATCGTTTGATCCGGCAGTATCGGGAAAATACGGCAATCGACCCGACGCTAACGCTCCGATAGTGTCCAAGACGTTTTGGCAACCGCCTCGCGCCGCCACAAGATGCGGCATGCTTAACATTTCGCGAAAGCGGCAAAGGTATCTTGATGCGCTCGGAACCTATTCCGCAGCTGGCTTCAGCTTGTGCAGCCGCCCCGCCACCGCCCGCACCTTGCCCGGTGATGCCTGCCAGACCGACAACGCCGACAATCCGCTGACGAACATGGCGATGGCGAAGGCGAGCGTGTAGTCGCCGGTGCGATCGTAGAGCAAGCCCGTGAGCCACGGGCCCGCCGCGCCGCCCGCCAATGCCGCCAGCATGATCATGCCGAAAATGCTGCCCTGGTGCTTGCCCTGGAAAATCTCGAACACCACCGCGCCCATGATCGAGGTGAGGCCGTAGCCGAGCGCGCCTTGCGTGAACACCATGACGTAGACCAGCCACAGCGACGGCTGGAATTTCAACGCGATCAGCGCCGCAAAGCAGATCGCAAAGCCGGTGCAACTGATCGCCCACACCAACTCCCGTCCGATCCGGTCGGAGACATGGCCGAGCAGGATCTGACCGGGAATGCCGAGCAGGCTGACGGTGCCGAGCGCCCACACCGCGACGCCCGGGCTGAAACCGATGTCGAGCAGGAATTTGGTCTGGTGCACCTGCACCGCGTACCAGATGTACAGACCGGAGAAATAGCCGAGCGCGATCCACCAGAACCGCGCGGTCGCCACCGCCCGCTTGAGCGTCCACTCGGTGCGGACCCAGTCGGGATCGACGATGTTGGAGACGGTCTGCGCCGCACCTGTGGCGGGCGCGGCGTCGCCGTCCGGCTGCAGCCCGATATCCTCGGGGCGCTTGTGCAGGAACAAATTGATCGGCGCCAGCACGATCAGGATCAGCAGGCCCATCGCGGTGCAGGCGGTGCGCCAGCCGGTCTGTTCGATCATGTGCTGCGCCCAGGGCAGCAGCGTCACCGAGCCGATGCCGACGCCCGCAAACGCGATGCCGATGGCGAAGCCGCGCTTGCGGATGAACCAGTTCGGCAGGAACTGCGACTGGCCGGAATAGCCGAGACACACGCTGCCGGCGCCGACCATGACGCCGATGGTGACATAGAGATGCCAGGGCTCGGTCGTGAGCGGTGCCAGTAGCAGCCCGCCGCCCATCAGCGCGACGCCGAGCTCCATCACCGCGCGCGGACCGGCGCGATCCATCAGGCGACCAATCAGCGGGCTCGCGACGCCCGAGGCCACGAAGCCGAAGGAGAACGCGCCCGCGGTGATGCCGCGTTCCCAGCCGAACTCGGAGATGATCGGCGGAAAGAACAGAGAGAAGGCGGTGCGCGCATTGACGCCGATGGCCATGGTGACGAAGGTCACCGCGACCACGACCCAGCCGTAGAAGAACGGAAGACGCATGGCGTGCTTGATTCATCCCTAGACGATCCTACCGACCATCCGGAGGTGCCTGGGTCAAGCGATTTTCGCTGATCTTCCCTGGGCTAAAGCGCTCAGGCTGCGTCGCGCTGCGAGGGCCGCGCGGCCGCGTCGAACGCGATCTGGTCGACCGGCTGCGGACGTCCGAACAGATAGCCTTGCGCGAAATTGACGCCGAGCGCGGTCAGGCGTTCGAACTCCTCGCGCGTCTCGACGCCTTCGGCGGTGACCGACATGTCGAGGCCGCGCGCCAGCGTCACGATCGAGGCGATGATGGCGGACGAACGCGGCTGATGCGTGAGGTTACGGATGAACGATTTGTCGATCTTGATCTTGTCGAACGGGAAGGCAGTCAGATAGCTGAGCGAGGAATAGCCGGTGCCGAAATCGTCGAGCGCGAGCTCGATACCGAGCTGCTTCAGCCGTTCCATGAAGGCGAGGTTCTCGACACCGCGCTCCAGCAGCACCGATTCGGTGATCTCGATCTCCAGCCGCTGCGGTGGCAGGCCGGAATCGGCGAGCGCGGCCGAGATCATCTCGAACAGCTCGGCTTCCTTGAACTGGATCGGCGACAGGTTCACGGCGACCATGAGATTGGAAGGCCACGCCGCCGCGTCCGCGCAGGCGCGCCGCAGCACGAACTCGCCGAGCGGCACGATCAGCCCGGTCTCCTCGGCGAGCGGAATGAACTGATCGGGCGGGATCAGGCCGCGCGTCGGATGCCGCCAGCGCACCAGCGCCTCGAAGCCGCGCCGCTCGCTGCCGATCGCATCGACGAACGGCTGGTAGTGCACCTCGAGCTGGCAGCGCGCGATGGCGTCGCGAAGATCCCCTTCGAGCGTGCTGCGCGCCTCGAGCTCTGCCGACATCGCCTCGTCGTAGACGGTGTAACAGTTGCGGCCGGCCGATTTCGAGCGGTAGAGCGCAAGGTCCGCCTTCTTGAGCAGCTGCTCCTGATCGACGCCATGGTCGGGCGCAATCGCAATGCCGATGCTGGTGCCGATCTCGACGCGATGTCCGGGCAGCAGGAACGGCTCGGCGACGAGCTTGGCGATCCGCCCGGCGAGCTCGGCTGCGCCGTCGCGCTGATCCTCGCAGGCTTCCTGGATGATGGCGAACTCGTCGCCGCCGAGCCGCGCCAGCACGTCGCTGGCGCGCAGCGCGGCTTTCAATCGCTGCGCCACCTGGCGCAGCAGCACGTCGCCAGCGCCGTGACCGAGCGAGTCGTTGACGTTCTTGAAGCGGTCGAGGTCGAGCATCAGGATCGAGAAGGTCGAACCCGACATGTCGAGCTGGCCCTTGAGCTCATCGAGCCGGGCGAGAAAGAACGCGCGGTTCGGCAGGCCCGTCAGGATGTCGGTCTGCGCGAGCTCGAGCACGCGGCGGTTCGCCAGCGACAGCCGCCGGGAGTTGCGGCTCGCGAGCATCAGATAGGTCGACAGCGACAGCGTCAGCAGCATGCCGACGATGAGGACCGCGGCGGCGCGGTCATAGGCCGTCTCCAGCGCGCCGCCGGCGGTCGGCACGGCGCGCACCTGCCAGTCGGTGTCGCCGATCTTGAGATTGCCCGACCAGTGCAGCGCCCGCGCGACGTCGCGCATCGATTGCGGCGCTGTGGCGGCCGACGAAAAGTCCGGCAGCATCTCCTCGAGGCTGACGATCTGCCCCGTGAAGGGCGGGTAGACGTTCACGCTGACCGCGGGGCTTGCACCGGTGGTCGCACGAATCGACTGGATCAGCAGCGGCAGGTCGAAGATGCCGACGACGAAGCCGGCGAGGTTGCGGCGGCGATCGGCAACCGTCTCGCGCGAGGTGCCCTTGGCATAGACGGGAATGGCAACGAGGACGTCGGGCAGCCGGCCGCCATCCTTCGCTGCGTACAGGTGTGTGCGGATGGCCGCGACGCGGTCGTTGTCGCGGGCGCGTTCCAGCGCCGCGCGACGATCCGGAACGGTCGCGTAGTCCATGCCGTAAACCGACGACGTCTTCGGCTGGGTCGAGTAGAACACCGGGAAATATTCGTCGCCTTGCGGCGCGACCACGAAGGCGTCGCCTTGAAGCGACTTGATGCGATAGCCCGATATGCCGTCCGCGATCGCGGCGGCCTCGTATTCGGCGCGTTCCTTGCGGTTGACGCGCGGCAGCCAGGCGATGCGCAGCATGCCGGGATGCCGCTCGAACAGGCGGGCGCTGAAGGTCTCGAACTCGCTGCGGGTGATTTCCTCGTTGGTGGATTCGAACAGCGTGCGCAGCGCGACGAGCCGGGAAATGTATTCGCCCATGCCATTCTGCATGACGATCGCTTCGGTCTCGGCCGCGTTCTCGAACTCGAGCCTGTTGACGCGGTCTTCCCACCGCGCAACCGCGGCGGCGCCCAGCACCGAGAACAGAAGGCCCAGAGCAATCGCGATCAGCGCGGGACGGTACAGCCCGAGCAGCGGCGCAGCACGCCACCATCCGGTCTTCCGTTTCCGATCCTGATCGTTCCGATCGCGACCGCCCATCTTGATCCGCAAGTCCCCTCGACATCCCCATCGACGCGGCGGCACGAACTTCTGGTTGAGCCGCCGAAACCACTATCGGACAAGGAACGGGGTTAAGAACTGCACAATTTCGGAACCGGGGAGTTCCGCATTGGCGCGGCGTAGTTAACGATTGCCCTGCATATCGCGTCAGCGTGGACATATTCTGCCGGTTTTCCCCGAAGTCATACGGAGTGCCGTCACGCCAGGGGTTAGCGAGCTGTTCAGGGCGGCCGGACTATCGTCTGGAATAGAATTTTCCTGATCCGGCAAGCATTCCTCATGACACGCTCGCGATCCGCGACATGCCTCGCCCTGACCATCGGATGGCTGGCAGCAAGCCTGCTGCCTGCGAAGGGCGACGAGGCCGGGGTCAGCGACGATGCGATCCTGTTCGGCCAGGCTGCCGCGCTCGAAGGCCCCTCCTCCGCGCTCGGGCAGCGGATGCGACAGGGCATCGTCGCCGCGTTCACCGAGATCAACCAGAAGGGCGGCGTCTACGGCCGCAAGCTCCAGCTCATCAGCCGTGATGACGGCTATGATCCCGATCGTTCGGTGGCGCAGACGTTGCGGCTGATCGAGGACGACAAGGTGTTCGCGCTGATCGGCGCGGTGGGCACCCCGACCGCGATCGCGACGATTCCGATTACCAGCGCGAGGAACGTTCCCTTCATCGGCCCGTTCAGCGGCGCCGAATTTCTGCGCGACCTCGAGCTCCCCAATGTCGTCAACATCCGCGCCAGCTACGGCGCCGAGGCCGAGGCCTGGGTCAAGCACCTCACCGAGGATCGCAAGTTCACCCGCATCGGCATCTTCTACCAGGACGATTCGTTCGGGCGCGACGGCCTTGCCGGCGTCAAGCGCGCGCTCGCCAAGCGCGGCCTGGAGCTTGCCGCCGAAGGCACCTTCGAGCGCAACACCCGCGCCGTCGCCTCGGCTTGGCGCATGATCAAGCGCGCCGATCCCGAGGCCATCGTCATGGTCGGGACCTATGGTCCCTGCGCCGAGTTCATCAAGCTCGCGCACCGCAGTGGCGCCTATCCGACCTTCGTCAACATCTCCTTCGTCGGCGCCAACGCGCTCGCCCAGGAGCTCGGTCCCGAGGGCGAAGGCGTCATCGTTTCGCAAGTGGTGCCGTCTCCCTGGGACCGCTCGCTCAAACTCGTCGCCGACTACCAGGCGGCGCAGAAGGCGTTCGATCCGGCACTGACGCCGGATTTCGTGTCGCTCGAAGGCTATCTCTCCGGTCGCCTCGCGGCCGCAGCGCTCGAAAAAGCCGGACCGCGGCCAACGCGCGCGAGCCTGCTCCGCGCCATCAACGATGTCGGCCGCTTCGATATCAGCGGCAGCGTCGTCACCGTCGGCGTACGCGCGATCGACACGCCGCCCAAGGTGTTCTTGACGGTGATCCAGAAGGACGGGACCTTCAAGGCGATCGACCGGCTTTAGGGTCGCCGTGTCCACTGCTCGGCGTTGACGGCTCCTTGCGGGACCTCGCCTCTCACGATCGCTTCCACTTGGCGGACGGTTTCCAGCGACTGGTATTCGATAGCCTGCGGCGTCAGTCCGCCGACATGCGGTGTCGCAACGACGTTGGGCAGTCTTGCAAGCTCGGGACTCGGCATCTGGTCTGGCGCACGGCCGACATCCATCGCGGCGCCGGCGATGCGGCCCTCGCGCAGCGCGCGGGCCAGCGCGGCCTCGTCGACGAGATTGCCGCGGGAGAGGTTGATGAAGACCGCATGCCTCTGCATGCGCGCCAGCGCCGCCTCGCCGATCAGGTTCTCGGTCTGCTCATTGGCGATGGCGAGACAGACGACATAGTCCGACGCGGCGAGGAGATCGTCGAGGCTGACATGCCGGATGGCGCTGTCGTTGACGTCGGCGAAGGGATCGGCGACCAGCACCTCCATGCGCATCACCTTGGCGATCTCGGCAAGATAACGCCCGATGCTGCCATAGCCGATGATGCCGATCTTGCTGCCGGCGAGCTGGCGGCCCATCCGCGCCTCGGGCTTGCGGCCGGCCTGGTAGTCGGCCGTCGTTCGCGACACGCCGCGGGACAGATCGACCATGAAACCGACCGCGAGCTCGGCGACGGCCTGCACGAAGCCGGGGCCGGCGCGGGTCACGAGCACGCCGGCCGCCGAGGCCGCATCGACATTGACGTTGCGGATGTCGACGGCGCAGCGGACGAAGGCGGAGAGGCGCGGCAGTTGCGCGAAGATCTCGCCGCGGCCTTCCGTCATGCGATCGGCGACGATGATGTCGACATCTTTCGCGGCACGCACGAGGCTGGCCGCGTCCAGGGTCTCATCGCTCTCGTGCAGGATCACCTCGGCAACCGCGCGAAGGCCGTTCAGGCTGCGGTCGCCGTAATAATTGCGCCGCATCTCCGGCGTGTGCGCAAGCAGGACTTTCACGACAAGACTCCGTCAGTAGCCGAATGCCCGCGGCAGCGCAGTCGAGAGCCATGGCACGAAGGCGATGACAAGCAGGCAGAGGAGCAGCAGGCCAAGATAGCCGATGATCGGCTTCACCGTCTGCTCGATCGGCACATTGCCGATCAGGCAGGCACCGTAGAGCCCGAGCCCGAGCGGCGGCGCGAACAGGCCGATGCCCATCGCGATGACCAATACGACGCCGAAATGCAGCGGATCGACGCCGAGCTGCACCGCCACCGGCAACAGCAACGGCCCGAAGATGATCAGCGCGGCCGCGCCCTCCAGCACCGAGCCCATCACGATCAGCACCACGATCGCGAGCAGGATGAACAACCAGACTCCGCTCGTCTTGGAGAGCCCCAGCATGAAATCGCCGACCGCATGCGGCACCTGCTGCAAGGTCAGCGTGAAGGCCAACGATTGCGCGGCGGCGACGATGAACAGCACGAGCCCCGCGCGCGTCGCGGCCTGCACGAAACTATGCGTGGCCGATTTGAAGCTGAGCTCGCGGAACACCAGGCTGCCGACGATGAGCGCATAGGCCACGGCGAAGGCGGAAATTTCCGTGGCCGTGGCGAAGCCGCTCTTGAAGCCGAAGAAGATCATGAAGATCAGGCCGAACGCGGCGATCGCGCCGCTCCACAGGCCCGACACCGGCGCCTGCGGCTCGATATCCTCTGCCTCCGCCGGCGGCTTGCCGAAGATGATGGACACGGCGATCAGCACCAGCGCCATCAGCGCCGCCGGCAGCAGCCCCGCCATGAACAGGCCGCCGATCGACAGGTTCGCGACGAAGCCCAAAATGATAAGGTTGATGCAGGGCGGAATGGTCTCCGCCATCACCGCGGATGCCGCCAGCAGCGCCACCGCGCCGCCTGGGTTCTGTTTCGAGCGCCGCGCGGCCGGGATCAGCACGGAGCCGACCGCGGCAACGTCCGCCATCTTGGAGCCCGAGATGCCGGAGAACAGCACCATCGAGGCCACCATCACGACGTTGAGGCCGCCGCGCATGCGCCCGACCGCGCGCTGCAACAGCTCGATCAGGCGCACCGACATGCCGTTGGCTTCCATGAGGTAGCCGACGAGGATGAAGAAGGGGATGGCCAGCAGCACGAAATTGTCGATGCCGCGCGCCATCTGCTGGGCAAAGATTACGCCGGGCAGCGCGCCCTCGACCCAGATGAAGACCAGCGCGGCCAACGCCAGCGCAAAGCCGATCGGCAACCCGCCGAACAGCGTTGCGAAGAAGCCGATCAGCATCAGCGTGCCCGCCGATGGCACTGAAGACGGCGACAGATAATCCCAGACAAGATAAAGCCCGGTGACGATGGCGATCGCGACGAGGCCCCTGACGATGTCGGGCAGCGGCCGCGCGCAGAGCTGGTCGATCGCGAACACCGTCATGAACAGAGCGCCGAGGCCCATCGGATAGAAGGTCAATTCCAGCGGCAGGCCGGAGCCGGTGGTCTGGCCTGCCGTGAGCGAGCCGAGCTTGATGGCATTATAGGCGACATAGCCCGAGATCAGCACGATCAGCAGGCTGCTTGCGGCATCGACCAGTGTGCGCAGTGCCAGCGGCAGTAGATCGCGAAAGAAGGACACGCCGACATTCTCGCCGCGCGCGAGCGCGCTCGCCGCGCCGAAGAAGGCCGAGCCGACCATCAATCCGCGCGCGACGTCGTCCGACCATTCGACCGGCGCGTTGAAGCAGAAGCGCAGCAGCACGGAGGCGCAGACGACCACGAGATCGGCGGCCAGCAGAATGGCCGCGATCGCGTCGCTGAGGCGAAGCAACAGGGTGATGCCCCCGCGGCGTTCGCCCGAGAGAGACACGGCGCTTGCCATCGCCATATTAAGCCTGCGTCGCGCGGATGATGTCGATGACGGCCTTGGAGTCCGGCCGCGCCTTGATGAAGTTCTCGTGCTGCGGCGCCACGCGCTTCTTGAAGGCTTCACGGTCGCATTCGGCGACCGTCACACCCTTCTCGCTCAAGGCCGCCAGCGCCTCCTTCTCGACTGCAAGCCCGTGGGCCCGGGTGTCCGCCGCAGCCTTCTTTGCGGCATCGAGGAAACCCTCACGCAGCTTGGGATCCATGCGATTGTAGGTCATGTCGCTGAAATAGATCGCGAGCGGCGAGAAATTGTGCTGCGTCAGCGCGTAGAACTTTGCCGTCTCGAAGAACTTGCTGGCGAGGATGGTCGGCGGATCGTGCTCGAGGCCATCGAGCACGCCGGCCTGCAGCGCCGTGTAGATCTCGCCGAAGGCCAGCGGCGTTGCGGCCGCGCCCATCAGGCGCAGGCATTCGGTGATGACGGGGTTGGGCAGCGTGCGGATCTTGAGGCCGGCGAGATCTTCCGGCGTCTTCACCGGCTTTTTCGCCAGCACGCTTCGCGAGCCGAAATTATAGGCCCAGGCGATGATGCGGATATTGCCGCCCTTGAGCAGCGCGTCCTCGATCGGCTTGGCTGCACCTGATTCGAACGCCTTGGTCTGCTGCGGGAAGCTCGAGAACAGGAAGCCGAGGTCGAAGGTGCCGACCAGCGGCACCAGATTGGCCGAGATCGACGAGCCCGATACCATGAGGTCGATGACGCCGAGCTTCACCGAATTGATGACGTCGATCTCCTGGCCGAGCTGGTTGTCCGGGAAAAACGCAACCTCGACCTGCTCGCCGAGCCCGTTGCCCTTCAAATTCTTGACGAGGTTGTCGTAGTAGACGCGGCCGTTGGCGTATTTGGGATCATTCGGCAGCGAGGAGGAGCATTTCAGCTTCAAGGTCGCAGCTTGGGCGCGGCCAATGATGGCGGGAGAGAGCACGAGGCCGGTGGTGACCACCGCCGATGACTTGATGAACGCGCGTCGGTTGACGGGCACGATGGTCATGGTGCGGTCTCTCCCCGATATTTTTGTTTACGGCTGCGAGCGTTGCGTGCCGCCTGTTGCCTTCGACTGTATGGCCAAAGCAACGGCACAGGCAAGGGACGCGACCAGGGAAGCCGCAATCGCGCGAACGGCCCGCGCGTCAGCGCAGACCGTGGGGGAACGCCTGCTTTTTTAGGTGTTTTCGATCATTCCGCGCGGCAGCGACCAAGCCTGCCATGCAAGATTGAGGCGGATCAATCCAATTCAGGTATGGATCAATGCCGAACGCAGATCGATCGGCCCGCAGCAAAAGAGCTGCGGGATCGGGTCCCGCAGCTCTCATGTTCGAACAACATCGTAACGTCAGCGCGAATGTGCGCCGCTGAGCTGGCCGCTTGCGGATGCGACATCGCGGGAGGGCCGCAGCGCATAGGCGCCGTCGCCGAGCAGGGCCTGTGCCGCGAGCGCGATCGCCCAGAAGGCGGGGAATTCCCAGCCGCCCTTCGGATTGGTGAAGAAGAAGCCGGCGGCGCCATGCACCGAGAAGATCGCGCCGAGCAGGATGGGAATGCCGGCCAGTGCCGCATAGCGGGTCCAGACGCCGAGGATCAGAGCGAACCCGCTCAGCACTTCGACCGTCATGATGAGATAGGCGAACTCGGGCGGGAAGCCGAGGCTGCCGAAGAACTTTGCGGTGCCGGCGGGCGTGAACACGAACAGCTTCAGGCTGGCATGGGCCAGGAACAGCGCGCCCAGTGTGACGCGCAGCACCAGCGCGGCGTAGGGAGCGGTACGGGAATCGATCATGGCAGTCTCCTTTGCAGTGCAACATGATCTATTCTCATTCCGACGATAATCTGCTATTCTGAAAATATACTTCACACCCATAGAGTGAAATGGATGCTCGACCGGCTGACCAGCCTGGAAGTCTTCGCCAAGGTGGCGGCGAGCGCCAGCCTGTCCGGCGCAGCCCGGGCGATGGGCCTGTCGCAGACCATGGTCACCAAGCATGTCGCTGCGCTGGAGGCGCGGCTCGGCACAAAGCTGTTCCACCGGACCACGCGGCGGCTGTCGATTACCGACGCCGGCCGGCTCTATCTGGAATCCTCCGAGCGGATCCTCGCCGACATGGAAACGGCCGATGCCGCCGTCGCGCGCGAGCGGGTCGAGCCGCGCGGGTTGCTGCGGGTCAATGTCCCCGTCGTGTTCGGCACACGGCAGATCGCGCCGCTCATGGCGGAGTTTCTGGACCAGCATCCCGAGGTCACCGTCGAGCTCGGCCTCAACGACCGTCTCGTCGATCTCGCCGAGGAAGGCTGGGACCTCGCAATCCGGATCGGCAAGCTGCGCGACTCCAGCATGGTGGCGCGAAAGCTCGCACCGAACCGCCTCGTTGTCTGTGCCGCGCCCTCATATCTCAGGAAGCACGGCACGCCGCGCAGCGTGGCCGACCTCGCCGCACATAATTGTCTCGGCTATACGCTGACACAGCAAGGCAGCGCGGCGGAATGGCCGTTCGGCGCCGATGGCGAGATCCGCATCCGGATCAACGGCACCTTGCGCGCCAACAATGGCGATGCGCTGCGCGCCGCGACGCTGGCGGGTCTCGGCCTGTCGCGGCAGCCGACCTTCATCATCGCCGACGATTTGCGCGCAGGCACGCTGGTCGCGCTGCCGCTCGACCAGCCCGAGGTCCGGACATCGGCGGTGCATGCCGTCTACCTGCCCGATCGCCGGCCGCCGGCAAAGGTGCGCGCCTTCATCGACTTTCTCGCCGCGCGCTTCGCGCCCGATCCGCCCTGGGATCGCGGACTGTTCTGACGGCCCGCGGTCTGACGCGCCAGCTCCGGCAGTTCCGCTGCCCCATTTTGCCGCAGCTCGCAGCGTGAGCTAGCGCACAGACAGATACGTGGCGGCGACCTACAAAACGTGACAGCATCGCGCCTATTGCCGATGGAGGTGACATCATGCGCCGTCCAGCCCTTCGTCATTTATTCCTTGCCTCGGGCCTTCTGGCCCTCACCCAGTTGATCAGCCCGACGGAGGCTTCAGCCGAAGCGCGGCTCGCGCTGGTGATCGGGCAATCCGCCTATCGCACCGTGCCGGAGCTGCCCAACGCCGCCAACGACGCCAAGGGCATGACGGAGCTGCTCGGCAATGCCGGCTTCACCGTCACCACGGCATCCAACCTCGCGCAGAACGAGATGCGTTCGGCGATCTCGGATTTCGCCGGCAAGGTCAGCGCCAGCGGCGCCGACACGGTGGCGCTGGTGTTCTATGCCGGCCACGGCCTTCAGATCGACGGCGAGAACTATCTCGTGCCTGTCGATCTCGATCCCAAGCGCGAGGCCGACATTCCGCTGCAGGGCGTGCGGCTGAACGATCTGCTCAACACGCTCGGCGCGCTGCCGACCAAGGCGCGCATCTTCATGCTGGATGCCTGCCGCAACAATCCGTTCCCCGCGCTCAGCGGCGCCGGCCACGGATTGGCCATCGTCGACACCAAGGCCGGCGCACCCGGCTCGTTCATCTCCTATTCAACCTCACCCGGCGCCGAAGCCGAGGACGGCACGGGCATCGACAGCCCCTACACCACGGCCGCACTGACCGTCGCCAAGCAGCCCAATCTGCCGATCGAGGAAGTGTTCAAGCGCATCCGCGTCGCGGTGGCGCAATCCACCGACGGCCGGCAGATCCCCTGGGAAAGCTCCTCGCTGACGACCGACTTCAAGTTCTTCGGTGGCGACAGCAGTAGCAGCACGCCGGCGCTTCCGGGGGCGTCGTCGATGGCGCTGGCCGGCGGCACGCGCAGCGTCGCGGACTGGCGCAAGGAGTTGCAGGGCAAGGACGCCAAAATTGCCTATGAGCTCGTGATCACCGACGACACTGTGGAGGCCTATCAGGCCTATATCGAGCTCTACACGCAGGACACCCGCACGCCGCGTCTGCGCACGGTGCTGGAGCGCCGGCGCCAGATGCTGGCCTGGGAACGCGCCACCGCGATCAACACCCGCGCGTCGTTCGAGGCCTATCTCAACAATTGGGACAACAGCGATCTCGCCGCGACCGCGCGCCGGCTGCTGCTCCGCGTGCAGAACCGCAACTACGCCTTGCCGGTTGCGGCTGCGGCGACCCCTGCTCCGGTCGCCGTCGCGCTGGCGCCGACCTGCCCGTGCTCGACGCCGACGCCGCCGGCCTCTCCGGTCAACCCGGCCGTCGCCCCCGTGATCAAGAAGCGCGTCGACGACACCCCGCCGAAGCGCAAGGTCGTCGACACGCCGCCGAAGCCGCGCCGTCCGCCGCCTGACGAAGTCGTCGTCTATGAGCGCGCTCCGCCTCCGCCGCCGCCCGTCGGTGTCGGCATCGGGATCGGAATTGGCATGGGTATGGGTATGGGTCATGGCGGTGGCGTCTACGGCGGCCCATCGCGCGGCGACTATGGCAACCGCGGCAGGTATTGAGGCCCCACCTCGCTTGCCTCTCGTGCCCCGAACGCTCGCAGCACGAAGTGATGCGCTGCAGAGCCGGGGCCCATCGGCAGCGCGTGGTGCCGCTTTCTGGGGCCCCGGCTCTGCGCAGCAACGCTGACGCGTTGCAGCGCGTCCGGGACACGAGAGCTGCGGAGACTGATCCGCTATCGTCTTCTGGAAATGCTGTAGTCTGACCGGCCACCGTCAGCCTTTTCCGGGGATTCCACATCGATGTCGCACGACGCGTCCGCCAAACACGCATGGCCTCTCTTCCGCTCGCTCGCCTCCTATTCCCTGCCCGGCGATCTCATGGCGGGGCTGACGCTGGCGGCGATTGCGATCCCGGAGCAGATGGCGACGGCGCGGCTCGGCGGCTTTGCGCCGCAGATCGGCTTCTTCGCCTTCATGGCGGGATCGCTCGGCTTTGCGCTGCTCGGGGGCAACCGCTTTTTGTCCTGCGGCGCCGATTCCACGATCACGCCGATCTTCGCCGGCGGGCTCGCCGCGCTGGCCACCGCGGGCACTCCGGAATATCAGGGGCTCGCGATTGCGCTGGCGCTGATGGTCGGGGCAATGATGCTCGCGGGCGGCGCCTTTCGTCTCGGCGGCATCGCCAACCTGTTGTCGGTGCCTGTCATGGTCGGCTTCCTCGCCGGCATCTCGGTCCACATCGTCGTCTCCCAATTGCCGGGCGTGCTGGGACTGGAATCGCCAAGCGGGCCGACGCTCGATCGCATCGGCGTACTGGCGAGCGAGATCGGACGCAGCAATCCCTTCGCGCTGTGCATCGGCTTTGGCGTGCTGGCGGTGGTCTTCATCTCCGAACAGATCAGCGCAAAGATTCCTGGCGCGCTGATCGGGCTCGTCGGCGCGACGCTGGCCACCATCGCGCTCGGCCTCGAGAGCAAGGGTGTTAACGTCGTTGGCAGCGTGCCCGGCACGCTGCCGCGGCCGACCTTGCCCGCGCTTGCGCCCGAGCTGTGGGTACGCCTCGTCCCGCTCGCCTTCGTCATCACCGTCGTGGTGATGGTGCAGACCGCCGCGACGACGCGCTCGTTCCCGTCCGATCCCGCCAAGCCCGCCGATGTCGACCGCGACTTCCTAGGCGCCGGCGCCGGCAGCGTGCTGTCCGGCCTGTTCGGCGCGTTTCCGGTCAATGCCAGCCCGCCGCGCACGGGCATCGTCGCGGAGACCGGCGGACAATCGCAGCTCGCGGGTCTTGCCGCTGCAGCGATCGTGCTGGCGTTGCTCGCGTTCGGCACCGGACTGCTGCGGCACGTGCCCGACGCCGCGCTCGGTGGCATCCTGCTGTTCGTGGCGCTGCGCATCGTCCGCGTCAAGCAGATCGTCACCATCTACAAACAATCCTTCAGCGAGTTCTTGCTGATCATTGCGACCGCGGCGCTGATCATCGTAGTGCCGATCCAGCAGGGCGCATTCCTCGGCATCGTGCTGTCGCTGCTGCACGGCATCTGGAGCACGACGCGCGCGAGGCTCGTCGAGTTCGAGCGCGTGCCGGGCACCACGATCTGGTGGCCGGCGCACCCGCACATCACCGGCGAGCGCATCAATGGCGTCGCCGTGATCGGGCTCCAGGCGCCGCTGTCCTTCCTCAACGCGTCGGACTTCCGCAGCGACGTGACCAAGGTGCTCGGCACGGCGGCACCGCAATTGCTGGTGCTGGAAGCGAGCGGCATGGTCGAGATCGACTTCACCGCGGCGCAGATCCTGCTCGAAATATTCAAGGCATGCGGCGAACAGGGCGTCACGGTGGCGCTGGCACGGCTGGAATCGGTGCGCGCGCAGGACGCGTTCGAGCGGTTCAGATTGTTCGATGTGCTGCCGAAGGAGCACGTCTTCCACAGCGTGGACGAGGCCGTGCGGAAACTGGCGAAGTAACCGCGGTCACTGCGCCAGTGTCGGATGATCCCGCTGCACCCTCTCGCGGATCCAGCCGGCGTGGATCGCGCGGAACAGGATCTGCGCGGTCTTGAGGTCGTTTGCCGTCATGCAGAGATCGACGATGTGATGGACCGCGTCGTCGCGCATCAGCGCGTCGGAGATCCTCATCGCGATCTCCATCGCGGTCTTGGCCGCGCGCTCGTAGCGCTGGTTTTCGTGCTTGTCGTTGCAGGCGGCGGCGCTCGGCGCCGCAGCCTCGCAAATGGTGCGGATGCGCGCGGCGGCCTCGATGTCGCCGAGCGGACCTTCGATCGGCTCATCCCAGATGTCTTGTCGCGTCTTGCGCGCGAACCAGCGCATTGCCCGCTCCGTTGGATGGAGCGAGCATAAACGCCGCTAACGCCGCGCGCTATGCCTCCGGCACGATCTTGCCGGGGTTGAAGATGTTTTGCGGATCGAGTGCCTTTTTCAGCGCACGCATCGCGTCCAGCGCCTCGGGGCCGAGCTCGGCCTTGAGATATTTCTGCTTGCCCTGGCCGATACCGTGCTCGCCGGTGCAGGTTCCGTCCATCGCCTGCGCGCGCTCGACAAGGCGATGCATGAACTCCTCGCCGCGCGCCATCTCGTCGGCATCGTTGGTGTCACACACCAGCGAGCAGTGGAAATTGCCGTCGCCGACATGACCGACGATCGGCGATAACAAATTGAGCCGCTTGAGGTCTTCCTCGGTCTCGCTGACGCAATCGGCCAGCCGCGAGATCGGCACGCAGACGTCGGTGGCGACCACGCCGATACTGTCGCCGGGGCGTAGCGCCTTGACGGACCAATAGGCGTCGTGCCGCGCCTGCCACAGTTTTGTGCGGTCCTCCGGCTTGGTGGTCCAGGAGAAATCGCCGCCGCCACACTCCCTGGCAATCTCACCGAAGGCCTTGGATTGCGCGTCGACTTCGATCTCGCTGCCGTGGAATTCCATCAGCAGCAGCGGCGTCTCCGGCAGCGTCAGCTTCGAATAGGCGTTGCACGCCTTCACCTGCGCCGTGTTCAGCAGCTCGATGCGCGCTACGGGAATGCCGGTCTGGATCGCCAGGATCACGGCCTGACACGCCCCGTGCACGGTCTCGAACGACACCGCGGCCGCAGCGATGGTCTCGGGGATGCCGCGCAGGCGGATGGTCAATTCGGAGATGATGCCGAGCGTGCCTTCGGCGCCGACGAACAGATGGGTGAGGTCGTAGCCCGCCGACGATTTCTTCGCGCGCGTGCCCGTGGTGATGATCTCGCCGTCGCCGCGCACCACCTTCAGCGCCAGCACGCTGTCGCGCATGGTGCCGTAGCGCACCGCGTTGGTGCCGGAGGCGCGGGTCGAAGCCATGCCGCCGAGCGAGGCGTCCGCGCCGGGATCGATCGGGAAGAACAGGCCCTGGTCGCGCAGATGCTCGTTGAGCGCCTTGCGAGTGACGCCGGGCTGGATCACGCAGTCGAGGTCCTCGGCGTGCACCGCCAGCACCTTGTTCATGTCGCGCAGATCGATCGAGATGCCGCCGGCGGGCGCGTTGACCTGGCCCTCGAGCGAGGTGCCGGTGCCGAAGGGAATGACGGGCACGCCGTTCCTGGCGCAGATCCGCACCACATCCTGGATGTCGGCGGTCTCCTGCGCCATCACCACGCCGTCGGGCGGCTGGTTGACGATCCACGTGGTGGTATGGCCGTGCTGCTCGCGGACGGCCTGCGAGGTGATCAGGCGGTTGCCGAAGCGTGCGGCAAGCTGCTCCAGCGCGCTTGCCAGGGCTTTCGGCGCCGGCCGCGGCGGATTATTGGTGATGGTCGTACCCACGGAAAATTCCTCCCGACGAGAAGAGACCGTGGCAAAGGACATCTAACCGGTCAAGTCAAGCGACCGGACGCATAGCAGGGAATGAAACATGCCGGAGAGTGCCGCCACAGCCCCGAACGCCGAACCATTCCGCAGCTCGATCATGCAGATCGAGCCGCAATGGATCGACTATAACGGCCATCTCAACATGGCCTATTACAACGTGATGTTCGATCGGGCGATCGACGAGCTCTGGCTCGAGCTCGGCATGGGGCCCACCTACAAGAAGGAACGCCACGGCTCGACCTTCACCGCCGAATGCCATGTGCGCTATCTGCGCGAGATCCACCTCGGCGATCCCGTCCAGATCCTGGTGTGGCTGCTGGAGGCCGACGACAAGCGGCTGCATACGTTCGAAGAGATGCGGCATGCGACCGAAGGCTGGCTGTCGGCCACCTCGGAGAACATGTCGCTGCACATGGACATGACGGCCCGGCGGGTAGGGCCGTTTCCGCCCGATGTTCGGGAGCGCGTCGTCGCGGTCACCAATGCCCACCGCGCCGTTGCACGGCCCGAGGGCATCGGCCGCAGCGTGGCGATGCCCTCGAAGAAGTCGTAGGTCAGGTCTGGTTGGTTGCTCGTGGTTCACCTCTCCCCGACGGGGAGAGGTCGGATTGCGGAAGCAATCCGGGTGAGGGGCCGCAGCGCTCACTGAGACTGTAACCCCTCACCCGGATCGCATCTTGCGATGCGATCCGACCTCTCCCTGCGGAAGAGGTGGACAGCGCTAGATCCTGCGGCCGCGGGCAAGGCCGACCACGGCCGAGACTAGGAACAGGACGATCGCGATGAAGAAGATGATCTTGGCGATTTCGATCGACGCGCCGGCGATGCCGCCGAAGCCCAGGATACCCGCGATCAATGCGATAACCAGAAACGTCACAACCCAGCTCAGCATGGCGAAACCTCTGTCTTGATGTCTGTCTGCGATCGACGCGGCTGGCGCGCCTCACTTGCCCAAACAATCCTCTGGCCGGAACATTGGTTCCGGCCAGCTGCGGCCGGAAATTCGCCTGTTCGACAGGAACAAATCGCCCCGTCGCGCACGTGGAAAACCCCTCGCCGCCGCCCCATATAGGCAGTAATCCCTGTTAAGAAGGCTCCCTTCCGCCACCCCGCGGTGCCATCGTGGGGCCAATGATTCGCATGACCGAGCCGAGCAAGATCACAGCCGTCCCCGACCACCAGCCCGCAGCCGGCGGCATCGCCGCGCGTGCGCGCGCCTCGGTGGGCCCGAAATACCTCACCGGGCTCAATCCCGAGCAGCGCGAGGCGGTCGAGACGCTGGACGGCCCGGTCCTGGTGCTGGCCGGCGCCGGCACCGGCAAGACGCGCGTGCTGACCACGCGCATCGCCCACATTTTGAGCCAGGGCCGCGCCCGCCCGGCCGAAATCCTGTCGGTGACCTTCACCAACAAGGCCGCGCGCGAGATGAAGCACCGGCTCGGCCAGATGCTCGGTCACGCCGTTGAAGGCATGCCGTGGCTCGGCACCTTCCACTCCATCGGCGGCCGCATCCTGCGTTTCCATGCCGAACTGGCGCAGCTCAAGTCGAACTTCACGGTGCTCGATACCGATGATCAGGTGCGCCTGCTCAAGCAGCTGCTGCAGGCCGAGAACATCGATGACAAGCGCTGGCCCGCGCGCATGCTGGCGGGCCTGATCGACGGTTGGAAGAACCGCGGCCTGGCACCGTCACAGGTGCCGTCCGGCGAAGCCGCGATGTTTGCCAACGGCAAGGGCGGCAAGCTCTATGCGAGCTACCAGGAGCGGCTGAAGATTCTCAACGCCGCCGATTTCGGCGACCTGCTGTTGGAGAACATCCGCATCTTCCGCGAGCACCCCGATATTTTGCGGCAGTACCAGCAGCGCTTCAAATACATCCTGGTGGACGAATATCAGGACACCAACGTCGCGCAATATCTGTGGCTGCGGCTGCTGTCGCAGGCGCCGTCCTTCGCCTCTCCCCGCGTGCGGGGAGAGGCCGCATCGCAAAGCGATGCGGGTGAGGGGGACTCTCCAAGCACCGAACTCGTGGAGAGTCCCCCTCATCCCGACCTTCTCCCCGCAAGCGGGGAGAAGGAGAAGACACCCCACGTCAAGAACATCTGCTGCGTCGGCGACGACGACCAGTCGATCTATGGCTGGCGCGGCGCCGAGGTCGACAACATCCTGCGCTTCGAGCACGACTTTCCCGGCGCGAAGGTCATCCGCCTCGAGCGCAACTATCGCTCGACCGGCCATATCCTCGCCGCCGCCTCGCACCTGATCGCGCACAATGAAGGCCGGCTCGGCAAGACGCTGCGCACCGAGGACCATGACGGCGAGAAGGTCACGGTCACGGGCTCGTGGGATTCCGAAGAGGAAGCCCGCGGCATCGGCGAGGAGATCGAGCAGCTGCAGCGCCAGGGCGAGAAGCTCAATGAGATCGCCATTCTGGTGCGTGCCTCCTACCAGATGCGCGAATTCGAAGACCGTTTCGTCACGCTCGGCCTGCCCTATCGCGTCATCGGCGGCCCGCGCTTCTACGAGCGCGCCGAAATCCGCGACGCGCTGGCCTATCTGCGCGTGATCAATTCACCGGCCGACGACCTCGCCTTCGAGCGCATCGTCAACACGCCCAAGCGCGGCCTGGGCGATGCCACCGTACAGATGCTGCACGACCACGCCCGCAAGCGCCGCATTCCGCTGTTCGAGGCGGCGCGTGCCGTGGTCGAGACCGACGAGCTGAAGCCGAAGGCGCGCGGCTCCTTGCGCGATCTCGTCGCGCAGTTCGACCGCTGGCGCGCCCAGCGCGAGGTCACCGCGCATACGGATCTCGCCCAGATCGTGCTCGACGAGAGCGGCTACACCGAGATGTGGCAGAAGGACCGTTCGGCCGACGCTGCGGGCCGGCTGGAGAACCTGAAAGAACTCGTGCGCTCGATGGAGGAGTTCGAGAACCTGCAGGGTTTCCTGGAACACATTTCCCTCGTGATGGACCGCGAGGGCGGCGCCGAGGACGACGCGGTGTCGCTGATGACGCTGCATTCGGCCAAGGGCCTCGAATTCGACAACGTGTTCCTGCCCGGCTGGGAGGAAGGCCTGTTTCCGAGCCAGCGCACGCTGGACGAACAGGGCCGCGCCGGCCTTGAGGAAGAGCGCCGGCTCGGCCATGTCGGCCTGACCCGCGCCCGCCGCCGCGCCATGATCTATTTTGCGACCAACCGGCGCATCCACGGCACCTGGTCGACCACGATCCCGTCGCGCTTCCTTGACGAATTGCCGGCGGCCAATGTCGAGATCACGGAATCCAAGGGCGGCTCCGCCTGGGGCGGCACCGGCGGCTACGGCGCCTCGCGCTTCGACGACATGGAGGCGTTCGGCTCGACCTATTCGACGCCGGGCTGGCAGCGCGCCCAGGCAAGCCGAGAAGCCAACCGCAACCGCGGCGGCGGCCGCAACGGTGGTGGCAGCGGCGGCTTCGAGGAAGAGGCCGCGACGTTCTCCTCATCATCCGGGCCCGATTTCGGCAGCTTCTCCTCGCGCCGGCGCGGCCCGCTGACGATCGAAGGTGAGCTGGTCGCCAAATCGACCGGCACCACCTCGGAATTCTCGCTCGAAGACCGCGTATTCCACCAGAAATTCGGCTACGGCCACGTCACCAAGGTCGACGGCAATAAGCTCACCATCCATTTCGACAAGGCCGGTGAGAAGAAGGTCGTGGATAGCTTCGTGCAGCGGGCGTGACGGCGGCCTATGCCTCAATACGTTGCCATCATCGAGGACACGGACCCGGACGCCGTCAGTCTGTGGTTTCCGGATCTGCCCGGCTGCATCTCCGGCGGTGACGACATCGACGAGGCGCTGGAGAGCGCGCCCGATGCACTCGAATTCTACGCGCAGGAGCTGGCCGAGGACGGCCGGCAGCTTCCCCCGCCCCGGACACTGGACGAACTCAAGGCCAATCCGGAATTTGCCGACGACCTCCGGAAGCACACCGCCGTCCTGATCGAATGGCCGCCCCGCGAAGACGGCGAGGAGTGAGGACTGTTCGCCGCACTCGGCGGACCATCGACGGTTCTGGCCCGAACAGCCCTTGACCACCGCGAACTTCCCCGTATCAGATGCAGCCATGGTCCGGGGCATCACACTGATCTTGCTGGCATTGGTCATGCCGTCGCTTGCGGCGGCGGAGACCATGAGCTTTGGCGATTCGATCGGAAAGCTCGCGGCGAGTTGCGGCGCGGAAATCGTCGCCAATTGCCGCGGCGTCAATCCGGACTCCACCCGCCTGAAGGAGTGCCTGTCGCGCAACCGCGACGTGCTGTCGCCGCAATGCGCGAGCGACTATCTCGGCGTCTTCGACGCCATCCAGAAGCGCGTCGCCGCGCGCGTCACGGTGGCGAACGCCTGCCAGCGTGAGATCGTCAAGGTCTGCGGCGGCTCGACCAAGGAGACCAGCAAGTCGATCCCCTGTCTGGTCTCGACGCCCAAGGGCATCAGCAACAACTGCCTCAAGGCCGTCGACGACGCGGGGTATCGCTGATGCGGGCGACCAGAATTGCCATCACGCTTGGCCTTGTGCTGCTCGCGGGCGCGGCCGGCGCGCAGACGGCGGCGCCGACCCGCGACGACATCGTCGGCAAGCTCAACCATTTCGAACAGGCCGCCGAGATCGACCTTCCCGCGCTGAAGACGCAGGTGATGGAGCGCGCCAAGGCCAGGATCAAGAACGATCCGGGTCCCGTGAATCGTCCGCTGATCGCGCCTGATCTCGCGAACCTGCCCGCCTTCACCGCGCAGATCCAGTTCGACGCCGACACCCCGATCATCCAGCCGGCCTCCTACCAGACCGTCGGCCGCATCGCCGACGCACTGGTTCATTCCTCGCTGCTGCCCTACACGTTCCTGATCGTCGGCCATGTCGAATCCAATTCGAAGACGCGCGAGGCCAATGCGATCCTGAGCCAGCGCCGGGCCGACGCCATCCGCGACGTGCTGGTGAACACCTTCAAGATCTCGACCAAGCGGCTGCATCCGATCGGCCTCGGCGAGGAGCAGTTTCTCGACCGCGCGAAGCCGACCTCGGCCGTCAACGGCCAGCTGCAGATCCTGACCTATGCCAAGGTGCCCGAGGAAGCACCTGCGCATCCGGCTGCCGCCCCTGCGCCTGCGACGAAAAAGCCTGCCAGGAAGCGGTGAGCATCCGCCCCTCGGCGTCGGGCGGAACCCTTTGAAGTTCTGACCGTTTTGTGACCTTGTCTCACAGCGCGACAGCACGGTTTCGCGCGACACTCGCGCCGGTTTGTGCACTGCCCTGTCCGGTGCTATAGCCACTGTTCGTCGTCCCCGAACGCAATGCACGAGACCGAGATGGGTGGCTATTTTCAACGCCAACTAGCTGTTTATGTTGAATACCATCGCGATCCCCGGAACACGGCGATGCATGTGATCGGTATCCTCCTGCTCTTTACCGGGGCCGTCCTGCCGCTGACGCTGGTGAAGGTGCCGTTGTTCGGATTCGAGTTCAGCCTGGCCGTGCTGCTGGCCTTGCCGGTGCTGGTCTATTGGCTGCTGCTGGACGTGCCGCTCGGGATCGGCATTCTGGCGGTCTCCATCGTGCTGTTCTCGATCGCGACGACCATTGCCGCAGAGGTCAGCACCGTCATGTTGTGGGCGATTTTCGCCGCATTGGTCGCGCTCGGCGTCGCCGCGCAGACCATCGGCCACAAGGTTTTTGAGGGGCGCGAAGCCTCGTTGTTCACCTTTCCGTCGCACCTTTTGCTCGGACCGATGTTTGTCATGGCGAAATTGTTCATTGCGCTGGGTTTCCGCCGCGACCTTGCCGTGATTCTCGCGCCTCTTCCGACCAATTCCCTTTCAACCCGATAGCTCCAGAAGCGAAACAGCAAACCTTCTTCATGGCTCTCGTACTGGTTACCGGTGGCAGCGGTTTCATCGGACATCACCTCGTAGAAGCGCTCCGCGCCCGTGGGCAGCGGGTACGCGTTCTCGATGTGCGTCCGCCGGCTGCGGCCAATGCCGACGTCGAATATGTCCATGGCTCGGTGCTGGACAGCGCCGCGGTCGATGCTGCGATTGCGGGTGTCGATCAGGTCTATCATCTCGCCGGCCTGCCCGGCATGTGGGTGGCCAACAAGCAGGACTTTCACGAGGTCAATTGCCGCGGCACCGAAATCGTGCTCGGCGCCGCGATGACGCGCGGCGTGTCGCGCTTCCTGCATTGCTCGACGGAATCGATCCTGTTCCCCTATTCCGACCTGGGCGGCGTTCCCGCCGAGGAGGCGCTCCAGCCGGCCGATGCGATGCCCGGCGCCTATACACGCTCGAAATCACTGGCCGAGCATCATGCCGCGAAGGCGGCGGCCGCGGGCTTCCCGCTCGTGATCGGCACGCCGACCATGCCGATCGGCGCCGCCGACCATAATCTGACGCCGCCGACCGCGATGCTCTGGTACTTCCTCCAGAAGAAGGTGCAGCCGCATCTCAACTTCCTGGTCAACCTCGTCGACGTCCGCGACGTCGCGATGGGCCTCGTGCTGACCATGGAGCGCGGCCGCCTCGGCCAGCGCTACATCCTCGGCGGCGACTGCGTTCCGCTCGGCGACATCCTGCGGATGATGTCGGCGATGAGCGGCCGCCGCCAGTTCCCGGTCGTGGTGCCCGGCCGGATCGCGGAGCTCTCCGCGATCATGCTCGAATACATCTCCGACCACGTCACGCACCGGCCGCCGAACGGCACCGCCGAAGGCGTGCGCATCGCGCTCGCCGCGAGCGACCTTTCGATCGGCAAGGCCCGCAACGAGCTCGGCTACGCACCGCGTCCGATCGAGCCGGTCTTGCGCGAAACCATCACCCATCTGCTCGCCCGCAACGGCCAGCAGCCCTCTGGCGCCATCGAGCAGCACGCGCTGTCCTCGCGCGCGAGCTGACGCCGCCGCCCAACGCAAAGAACCTTCATGTCCTTCGATTTCAGCAAGCTTCTCTCCGTCGCCTGGGGCGGCTGGACCACGACGTGGCCGACCGAACTGCTGGCCCTGATCTGGCTCGCCTTCCTCGCCAGCTGGGTCGGCGCCTCGTTCTGGCAGGGACGGACCAAGAAGCAGGTCATGACGCTGGAGTCGCAGCGCTATCGCCTGCCGATCCTGGTTGGCGGCATCCTGTACACGCCGTTCATTGCGGAGATCCTGGGCTGGAAGCCACTCTGGGTGCTCGGCAACACCGGCATCGCCGTTGCTGCCGTCCTCTCCATCGCCGGCATCGCCTTCGCCTGGTGGGGCAGGCTGCATCTCGGAAAGTTCTGGTCCAACACCATTACCCACAAGGAAGACCACCGCGTCATCGACACCGGCCCCTATGGCATCGTGCGGCACCCGATCTACACCGGGCTGATCTTCGGCATGCTCGTGACCGGCGTTGCGATCGGCCTGGTGACGACGATCCTCGGCGCCATCCTGATCTCGCTCGGCATGTGGCAGAAGGGACGGATGGAAGAGGTGTTCCTGTCCAAGGAGCTCGGCGAGGACGCCTACGGCGCCTATTGCCGCCGCGTGCCGATGATCATCCCGTTCACCTCGCCGCGGTGACTGTGTAGCTCTTCGCCTCACGGGTGTCCCGGACGCGCTGCAGCGTGCAACGCTGCTGCGCAGAGCCGGGACCCAGAGACAAAGCATTGCATCGCTGTGAGATGGGCCCCGGCTCTGCGGCGCACCGGGAAGACGCGCTGCGCCGCGTCTGGGGCATGAGAGCGTGGTTTGACGCGCCCAGGAACCACCGCTCCGCTCGTCCGTTAGCCACCCGACACCTGCATCGACCGCAGAGCATCGAGCCATGTCGGACGCCTACGATTATTTCCGCGCGCATGCGATCGCCGCCATCCGCAAGGCACGGGCACTGCCGCCCGGTCGGCCGAAGCAGAAGCAGCGGACCGTGGCGCGGGTCTATCATCTGCTGTCGAGGGAGGCCGCGCTGGCGCCGAACGTCCATCATCTCGACGATTTTCGCGCGGCGCGGCGGCTGGAGCGGCAGATCGGCCGCTGATCTCCTCTCCATGCAAATTTGGTCGGGTGCCATTCCCGCGGAATAGGCCCTCGCGGCACACCACGCAGGTTGACGTCTGCCTCGTCAGCCAGTTGGATGCGCGCGCAAACAGGGGCCCTTCATGACGTTTTCCAGCATCTTCGCGCAGTTCGTCGCATTCATCGGCGGCATCGCGCTGCAATGGCGCAAGTTGACGGGCACCGAGTTCGCGCCCGCCTGGGGCCAGACCCCCGCCATCCCCGAAGCCAAGCCGCAAGGCGCCATTCCGACGCTGAAGATGCCGACCGCGCGCGGCTGGAGCGCGGGCCACAAGCCGACCACGGCGCCCGGGCTCAAGGTCAATGCATTCGCAACCGGCCTCGACCATCCGCGCTGGATCGAGGTGCTGCCGAATGGCGACGTGCTGATCGCGGAGGCGACGCAGATCGCAGGTGCCCCGCGCAGCGTGTTTCACTACGCCATGCAGGCGACGATGCGCCGCGCCGCCGCGCTCGGCGTCTCCGCCAATCGCATCACGCTGTTGCGAGACAAGGACGGTGACGGCGTCGCCGAAGTGCGCGGCGCCTTCATGGAGAATCTCAACCAGCCATTCGGCATGGCGCTGGTTGGCGACACGTTTTACGTCGGCAACACCGACGGCGTGATGGCCTTCCCTTACAGCGCGGGCGCCGACCGCATCACCGCGCCGGGCAAGCGGCTGACGACGTTCAAGCCGGCCGGCCACTGGACGCGCAGCCTGCTCGCGAGCCCCGACGGCAACAAGCTCTATGCCGGCGTCGGCTCGCTCAGCAACATCGCCGAGATGGGCATGGAGGTCGAGGAAGGCCGCGCCGCGGTGTACGAGCTCGATCTTGTCGCGGGCACGCATCGCATTTTCGGCGCCGGCCTGCGCAATCCGGTCGGGCTTGCGTGGGAGCCAACGACGGGTGTGCTCTGGACCGTCGTCAACGAGCGCGACGGGCTCGGCGACGAGACGCCGCCGGACTATCTCACCTCGGTGCGCGACGGCGGCTTCTACGGCTGGCCCTATTGCTACTGGGGCAAGACGGTGGACGACCGCGTGCCGCAGGATCCGGCAATGGTCGCCAAGGCGATTCAACCGGACTACGCGCTCGGCGGCCATACCGCCTCGCTCGGCCTGTGCTGGATGCCCGCAGGCACCCTGCCCGGCTTCGGCGATGGCATGGTGATCGGCCAGCACGGGTCGTGGAATCGCAGCAAGCTGTCGGGCTACAAGCTGGTGTTCATCCCGTTCGCGAACGGCAAGCCGTCCGGCCCCGGTCGCGACATTCTGTCGGGCTTCCTGTCCCCGGACGAGAAGGAATCCTACGGCCGCCCCGTCGGCGTCGTGATCGGCCCCGACAAGAAGTCGCTGCTGATGGCCGACGACGTCGGCAACGTGATCTGGCGCGTGACGGGGGCGTAAGACGAGATAGCGCCACGACGGGCGATCGCATACGTAATCCGTCATCCTGAGGTGCGAGTGATGGGGCGCAGAGCGCCCCATCGGAAGCCTCGAAGGATGTGCGGCCCCGATGCAGCCGGGCCCTCGCCCTTCGAGGCTCGCCGAAGAGGCGAGCGCCTCCAGCGACAACGGCTTCGCCGTTGCGCGGGGGTGACGGTGATAGAGCGCCTCCGCCCATCACGTCCCCACACACAGCGTGGCGCGCTGCTTCTTCAGCAGCGCGATCACCGACAGCGCCGTGATCAGGCCGGTCTTGGGATTTTCCGACGGGATGTTCTCGATCGACATCGAGAAGCGGGCCGAATCCGCCTCGACCTCGATGCGGTGAACGTTGCGCGTCACGGTCGGGTCGGCCCAGATCTGCACCATGGTGCGGTCTGGCCCGACGCCGGCCAGCGACAGCGCGACGGCAACGTTCAGATTTGCCGGAAAGCCTTTCGCCGCCTCACGCGCCGTGCCCTCGAACAATTTGAGCGGCTCGCGCAGACTGTCGATGTCGATCCCGTTCTGGACAATGAACGGCGCGCCCTTGAGCCCGTCGATCGGCTTGCGCGTCACCATCTTCACAGAATGGATGGTCCCGACCGCTGCGGCGTTGACGGCGTCGAGCCCGATCAGTGCGCCCGTGGGCACGAGGATGCGCCCGCCATTGGCGCGGGCGAGATCGACCAGATCGAAATTGTCGAGCAGGCCGCCGACGCTGACCACCACGGCAGCCTTGCCACGCTTCACCGCAGGCTCGACAATCGCGCGCAGCTGGCTGGTCGGCGCGCACTCGACCACGATGTCGGCGGCATCGCCGAGCTGGTCGAGCGGCAGGATCTTCGGCTGATGGCGCAGGCCGTTGATGAAGCCCTGATGCTTGACGGGATCGCGCATGGCCACGGCCGAGAGCTTCAGTCCCTCGATGCCCTGATCGAGCGCGGTCGCGATCTTGGCGCCGATCGAGCCCAGCCCGGCGATGGCCACCCGCAATTCACCCGAAGCATTCCGATCGGTCATCATCTTCCACCTTCTGTCCAGACCAGTGTCATAGCCGCTCACGCCTCCCGCGCATAGCTGCGCAGGCGCGCCTCCAGCACCGCCAGCATGGCATCGCGGGCCGGATCACGCGAGCCGCGCAGCCAGGCCGCCGCCAGCGGCAATCGCCCGACGGGCCCGCTCTGTTTCGGCCGCAGCGGCACGAAGTGCACACCCGTCACCGCCATCCGCGTGGTCCAGCGCGGCACGATGGCAACGCCGAGCTTGGTTGCGACGAGGTTGATGATGGTCTGCTTCTCGTCGGCGACCTGCACGATGCGCGGCGTGAAGCCGGCCTGCTCGAACAGTTTCATCGTGAGATCGTGGCTGTGCGGCCGCGAGCGGCGGTCCGGCACCAGCATCGCCTCCTCCGCAATCTGCGCCAATGTGATCGACCTGCGCTCGGCCAGCGCGTGCCCCCGCGGAAAGGCCACAATAGCGGTCTCCTGCAGCAGGTCGCGGAATTCGAGCCGCTTGTCCGGCTGCACCGGCGGGCGAACGAAAGCGAGATCGAGCGCGCCGGTCAAGATCTTCGGCAGCAGCCGGACCGTCTTGTCCTCGAGCAGTTGCACCGCGATGTCGGGATGCCTGTCGCGGAAATCGCGCAGCAGCGGCGGCAACAGACCGGCCGCCGCGCTGTCGATGGCGCCGACCCGGAGCCGCCGCGCGGCGCCCGCACGCGAGCGATTACGTAAGTTGTTCTCGACCGCCTCGACCCTGGCGAGGATGGCGCGGGCATCGCGCAGCAGCGTCGTGCCGTCGTCGGTGAGCGACACCGCGCGCGTCGTTCGCGCGAACAGCCGCGTGCCCAGATCCTCCTCCAGCAGCCTGATCTGCCGCCCGAGCGCGGACGGCAGCATCTGGAGCTGCTGCGCCGCATGGCCGAAATGCAGCTGCTCGGCCGCCGCTACGAAGCATCTGAGCTGATGCAATTCCATTTGCCATTCTCTCGTCTTTCGCGTCCGTGATTATATCATTTTTTTGTATAAACCAGCACCAATTGAGTATGCCTCCCGCCTAGGCCTAGGCTTGCCGCCTCACAACAACAAACCGGTGCTTTGGGGAGGCGAGGATGGCGAGCGAGATTCAGACGCGCGTGCTGCGCAAGATCACTTGGCGCATCGTTCCCTTCATCATGCTGCTGTACTTCGTGGCCTTCATCGACCGCGTCAATATCGGCTTCGCCTCGCTGACGATGAACAAGGACATCGGCTTGTCGCCCACGGTCTATGGTTTTGGCGCCGGCATCTTCTTCTGGGGCTATTTCCTGTTCGAGGTGCCCTCCAACATCATCCTGCACAAGGTCGGGGCGCGGATCTGGATCGCGCGGGTGATGATCACCTGGGGCATCGTCTCTGCCGCGATGGCATTCGTGCAGGGCGCGACCAGCTTCTACGCCCTGCGTTTCCTGCTCGGCGTCGCCGAAGCCGGCTTCTTTCCCGGCGTCATCCTCTACCTCTCCTACTGGTTCCCGGCACGCCAGCGCGCGGCGGTGACCGCATTGTTCATGGCGGCAGCCCCGCTCTCGACCGTGCTGGGCTCGCCGATCTCGGGCGCTCTGCTGGAGATGGACGGCCTGTTCGGCTTCAAGGGCTGGCAATGGCTGTTCATGCTGGAAGCGCTGCCGGCCGTGCTGCTCGGATTCGTCGTGCTCGTCTTCCTCACCGATCGCCCGGAAAAAGCAAAATGGCTTGCGGACGACGAGCGCCGCTGGCTGGTCGAGACCATGAACATCGAGACCACCAGCAAGGCTGCGACCGCGAGCCACAGCATCTGGCGCGGGCTTGCCGATCCGCGTGTGCTGGCACTGTCGCTGATCTATTTCGGCACCTCGGCCGGCCTCTACACGCTCGGCGTCTGGGCACCGCAGATCATCAAGCAGTTCGGCCTGTCCTCGCTTCAGGTCGGCTTCCTCAACGCGCTGCCGGCAACCGCCGCGGTCGTCGCCATGATCCTGTGGGCGCGCCATTCGGACCGCACCGGCGAGCGCAC
Source organism: Bradyrhizobium sp. BR 10289 (assembly GCF_019455385.1). Classification (GTDB taxonomy): domain Bacteria; phylum Pseudomonadota; class Alphaproteobacteria; order Rhizobiales; family Xanthobacteraceae; genus Bradyrhizobium. Next base: position 98,451 of record NZ_JACOFR010000006.1, on the reverse strand, counting down.
CTGGCACGTCGTCTGGGCCTGCCTGATCGCCGCCGCGGGCCTCGCCTATGCCGGCCTTGCAACCGGCGTGGTCGCGGTACTGGTCGCCCTCGCGCTGGTCAATATCGGCATCTCCTCGGCAAAGCCGCCGCTGTGGAGCATGCCGACGCTGTTCCTGTCAGGCCCCGCGGCGGCGGCCGGCATCGCCACCATCAACTCGATCGGCAATCTCGGCGGCTTCGTCGGTCCCGCCATCATCGGCTGGATCAAGGACCAGACCGGCAGCTTCGTCGGCGGTCTCTATTTCGTCAGCGGGCTCTTGGTTCTCTCCGCGATGCTGACCCTGCTATTGTCCCGCGCGAAAATCGCGCCCGTCGAACCCATCCCGCAATCCCGCTGATCTCTCACACGGAGCCTTCCCATGCGTACCCACTCGATCGCAGCCATTCCCGCCGACGGCATCGGCCCTGAGGTGATCTCGGCCGGTGTCCGCGTGCTGGAGGCGCTGGCCAAGCGCAGCGGCGACATCGCGTTCAATGTCAAGACCTTCGACTGGGGCTCGGACTATTACAAGAAGCACGGCGTGATGATGCCGGCGGACGGCCTCGCCGAGCTCAAGAAATTCGACGCGATCTATTTCGGCGCCGTCGGCGCGCCTGACGTGCCCGACCACATCACGCTGTGGGGCCTGCGCCTGCCGATCTGCCAGGGTTTTGACCAATACGCCAATGTGCGGCCGACCAAGATCCTGCCGGGCGTCGCCTCGCCGCTGCGCAATGTCGGCGTCGGCGATCTCGACTGGGTGATCGTGCGCGAGAATTCGGAAGGCGAATATGCCGGCATGGGCGGCCGCGCGCACAAGGGCCTGCCGGAAGAGGTCGGCACCGAAGTCGCGGTGTTTACCCGGGTCGGCGTCACCCGCATCATGCGCTATGCGTTCCAGCTCGCGCAGTCGCGCCCGCGAAAATTCCTGACCGTGGTGACCAAGTCGAACGCGCAGCGCCACGGCATGGTGATGTGGGACGAGATCGCCGCCGAAGTCGCGACCGAATTCCCCGACGTGACCTGGGACAAGATGCTGGTCGACGCCATGACCGTGCGCATGACGCTGCACCCGAACAGCCTCGACACCATCGTTGCGACGAACCTGCACGCCGACATCCTCTCGGATCTCGCCGGCGCGCTGGCCGGCAGCCTCGGCGTGGCGCCGACCGGCAATATCGATCCGCAGCGCCGCTTCCCCTCGATGTTCGAGCCGATCCACGGCTCGGCCTTCGACATCACCGGCAAGGGCATCGCCAACCCGGTCGCGACCTTCTGGACCGGCGCGCAGATGCTGGAGCATCTCGGCGAGAAGGACGCAGCGGTGCGGCTGATGAAGGCCGTCGAACGGGTCTGTGCCGCTGGCGTGCTGACGCCCGATGTCGGCGGCAAGGCGACGACGAAGGAAGTCACCGATGCCGTGATCGACGCGATCCACGGATCGAATGTTTAGGGGCTGAATGATTCCGGCACCGCGAACGCGAGCATCGTTCGCCGGGTTTACCACGGCGGGGCTCAGAAAAATTTCAGCCCCCCTCTTGAAACCAGAATCGTGTTTTTTTATTTTTTCGTGGCTGCCGAGAGGTGGCATTCCCCACGCCTGACGGGTCGGGAAAACATTGAGACGGGCACCGGTCGTGTCCGGTGCCGCTCGTATCCATTTTGCTCCTTGGAGGATTTGGCTATGCGCACTTACGATTTCTCTCCGCTCTGGCGTTCGACCATCGGCTTCGATCGCCTCTTCGACCTCGTTGAGACGGCACAGCGTGCCGGCGAGGACAATTATCCCCCCTACAACATCGAGCGTGTCAGCGACGATCGCTACCAGATTTCGCTGGCGATTGCAGGCTTTTCGCCCGACGAGATATCGGTGACGGCCGAGCAGAACGCTGTGACCGTCGAGGGGCACAAGGCCGACAAAACCGAGCGCGAATATCTCTATCGGGGCATTTCCGCGCGTCCGTTCAAGCGGCAGTTCAACCTCGCCGACTATGTCCAGGTGAAGAGCGCCGCGTTCGAGAACGGCCTGCTGAAGATCGAGCTGATCCGGGAAATCCCCGATGCCATGAAGCCGCGGCGAATCCCCATCAACCATGGCGCGCCTGCCGGCAGCGTGCATCAGCTCGAGAGCAAGGCCGCCTGAACTTCGTTGATCGGAGGGCTCGGTACTCCCGCCCGGTCGCCGGGCGGGATCTGTCCTGGCCGTCCATGTCGTGCCGTATTGCGAACCAGAGGTTTAGCGAAAGGAGAAGGGGACCTCTCATGATCGATCATGCCGACAACATCATCGACCTGAACGCGATATTGCATCCCGGCTCCGTCTACGATCATCCGCGCGACGTCGTGGCGGAGCCGGATTTGTCGATCGGCGAGAAGCGCGCGATCCTGGCATCCTGGGCCTCGGACGCAGCCAGAATCGCCTCAAACCCGGCGTCGAGAGAACTCCCCGGTTCGGACAAGGCGGTCACCATCGACGAAGTTCTCGAAGCCCTCGCTTTGCTCGATCACCATCCGAAGGGACCGCCCGGTGGCAAGCCGGTCCGCATCAGATCCGTCTCGCGAACCAGCCTCGCAGCCTAGCCAATCACTCAGCCGGTCACGACGATGATTGACGACCAACTCGCCCTGTTGTGCGCGCACCGCAGCAATATCGGCCGCTACCGGCGCTTGCTCAAGACCGAACTGACCAAGTTCGAGCGGCGGTTCATCGAGCGGCGCCTGTCGGAAGAGCGCGCCGCGATCGAAAAACTCTCGGCCTCCACCTTTCCGCTCGCCTTCAAAACTCCGAACACGGCGATCGGGAATACAACTGCGCTCCAGACCGCGAGCGCCCAGGGCTGACTGAGATGTCAGATAGCTTCCCCACATTCGAAGTGTTTTTGAAAAGGTGCGGGCGAAGGACATGGCGGTGGCGTGTTTGCTCGACGGAAGGACGCCTCGTTATGCAAGGGTCCGAAAATGGCCGGCCCGCTGCCAAATACGCCGCTGAGAGGGCCTTGTTTCTGACGCTTCTCACTGCGCCCTATCAACCTGCGGGCCAAGCCTCTGCGGCTCGATCCACCCCGGTGGCATCTGCATCGAGATGGTTGCCGCGGCATCCGTAAGGCCAGCCAGGCATGGGAGGCGTCTTATCGTCGCCCCTGCGGCACCGCCATCGCGGCCGCCGGCTCGGGCGGGGTCAGATGGCGCGGAACGATGATGGACTGGCCGGGGGTGAGCGGCGCGTTCTCCGCGAGCGAGTTGCTCTGCGCGAGCGTCCACAGCGGCACGCGGTTGGCTGCGGCAATGCTCTCCATGGTGTCGCCGCGGCGCACCGGCACCCGCACGCCGCTGTCCCACAATTCGACCAGCGTATCGCCGGGCACGAGATAGCGCAGCGGCACGGCATCGTCCTGGCTCTGCGCGGGGATGCGCGGCAGCTGCGTCACCATCTCGACAATCTGGCGGTGGATGTCGTCGGACTTCTCGATGTTGATGTGCGAGACGCGGCTGTTCTCCTTCAGGTCGTAGCTCGCGTAATGGCCGCGAAAGCCCGGCACGGCCACGACATCGCCGCCGCCGAGCACGCTGTCGGACAGGAAGATGTTGATGAAGCGTTCGACATTGAGCGGCACGTCACCGGTCGCATGCGCGGGGTCGATCGCGATGACGAGGCTGATCGGGATGTTCTCCTTCGCTGCCATCTCGGAGATGACGATCGAGCACAACCCGCCCATGGAATGGCCGATCAGCACGATCGGCGCCGGGCTTTCCTTGTAGCTGGCGATGGCACGATCACCGATCCACCGGCAGATGGTGAATTCATAGACGTTGGCCGAGAAGCCCGCTTTCGTCAGCTTCTCTTCGAGCCGGTCCATGCCGGTCGAGAAGATCGGTCCCATGGCGCCGCGGAACAGGTAGATCTTTGGCGGCGGCAGCGGCTCGACTGGAGCAGCAGGCGGCGGCGCAGGGGTCGCGACCGCCGTGCGCTTGGACTTGGCAGGTGAGGCAACGGCCATGCCGGGGCCCAGGGCGAGCAGCACAAGCGCTGCCAGCGCGACGACTCGCCTCAAATCAAGCATCAGTCCAGCAGTCCCATCACGGGAGAAAAAGGTCCCCTCGGGGCTTAGTGACCGCCGATTGGGTGGATTTTGGGGCACGGAACCGGGCCCGCGCCGCCCATCGAGCCATTGCATCCGGCATCAACTGAACGGAACCCACGACTGGGCTTCGCAGGCCTCGACGATCACCGAGCCCTGGATCCCCTTGTAGGCATCATCGTCGAAGAACACCGAATAGGCAGGGGCTGAGGGCCGAGCTTGCCTCACGCAGGCGAAATATGACCCCGGCCCGTGGTCGGTCGGACGGACGGCTGTCGTCTCGAGTGCTCCGGTCAGCTTGGCCTCAGCGGCTCCTTTCTTGATGCCGTCTTGCACCGCCTTCGCGCTCGGCGCGTGCGTAGGCTGATAGGCAGGTGGCGGATCCCCGCTCAATGCACATCCCGCGAGCAGGAGCGTCAGGACGACAGCCAGAGACCGGCCGAAGGCGGACCTTCGGTGCCCATACCGCGCCAGCTCATATCGTGGAGACATCGACTTGTCTTTCGGCGCCGGGCGCCTCACCCCAAGGTCAGAAAGACGCGGACGCAGCCCGCGACGGTGGCCAGCAACACGCCTACAGCCGTCATCCCCAATCCAGGCTCAAGCATTCCGTCCTTCTCGACCATCTCACCCCGCAACGGCGGATTATCACATAGGTCGGTCTAATAATCACTTTCACACCGGGACGTCACATCAAGCCTGCGTGGCTCCCACACGGCGATGTGAACACCCCGCTCGCGGGGCCAACAAAGCAGGCGTTGATTGAGGAGCACATACACCGACTGAAGCAAGTTCAGCGGCATCTCCCGCGGCTGCTCGGCGCGGATCTCCCTCACTGCCTGCTCTTGAGCCTCTCGCGATGCGCCGCCTGCTTGGCGCGGTTGCCGCAGATCGCCATGACGCACCATCGGCGCGCGCGCCTGCGGGTGTGGTCGGCGAAGAGCATGGTGCAGTTGTGGCCCTCGCAGGCCTTCACGTCCGTAAAATCTTCCTCGCAGACGAATTTCGCCATCGCCTCGCCGACTGGCAGCAGCAATGCTTCGGGCGATCGCCACCGCCGCTTCCTTTGCAGTGACAGGGGGCGGCGATCGCCGGGGCCGGCTTCGATCCGACCGAAGGTGTCGTCGCATTCCAACAAACTGTTCAATGGACCGAGCTCGCTGAGAGCCGCCGCCGAGAGCGGATGGCCAGCATGCTTGCGAACGAAGCCCCTGAACCATTCGCGCAAGCGGCGCGCCTGATCGGCGACCGCATCCAGCTCGGCCGGCGTCGCGCGCGCCTTCAATGCGTGCAGCTCCTCCGCGGGCACCAGCTTCGCCTGGGCCAGCCAGTCGATCAGGCCATCGCCATCGGCGAGCCAATCGACGGGCGTGTCGACCGGCGTCGCCACCGAATTGAGGAAATCGAGGCCGGGGGCATCGGCGATGAACATGGCGGGCGGGCGATCCATGAGCGGTCCCTTGGGAACTGACGCGGTTTTAGTAACCTGTAAACCGGCTATTGACAAGTTACCTTGCGGCCGCATAACCTGATTATCGGATTTAACAGGTTACATCCAGATGGAGACGAACATGGCGCCCGCCACCTATCGCACTGCAGACGCCGATGGCTTCAAGGTGTTCTATCGGGAGGCTGGCCTTGCCGGCGCGCCAAAGCTCCTGCTGCTGCACGGCTTCCCGAGTGCCGGCCACATGTTCCGTGACCTGATCCCGCTGCTGGCCGACAGGTTTCACATCGTGGCGCCGGACCTGCCCGGCTTCGGCCAGTCCGACATGCCTTCGCGCGAAACCTTCCGTTACACTTTCGATAATATCGCACGCGTGATCGAGCGCTTCACCGAAGTGATCGGCTTCGACCGCTTCGCGATCTACGTCTTCGACTACGGCGCCCCGACCGGTTTCCGGCTCGCGCTCAACCACCCCGAGCGGATCACGGCGATCATCTCGCAGAACGGCAACGCCTATGAGGATGGCCTCAGCGACGGCTGGACTCCGATCAAGGCCTATTGGCAGGACCCGTCACCGGCCAATCGCGAGGCGCTGCGCGGCTTCCTCACGCCGGAGGCGACACGCTGGCAGTACACGCATGGCGTCCCCGATCCGACGACGGTGTCACCGGACGGCCAGAACCTCGACAATTTCTATCTGGCGCGTCCGGGCTCGGACGACGTGCAGCTCGACCTGTTCGGCGACTACAAGAGCAACGTCGCGCTCTATCCCGCCTTCCAGGACTATTTCCGCAAGCACAAGCCGCCGTTCCTCGCGGCTTGGGGCAAGAACGACCCGTTCTTCATCCCGCCAGGCGCCGAAGCCTTCAAGCGCGACAATCCCAATGCGGTGGTGCAGTTCTTCGACACCGGCCATTTCGCGCTGGAGACGCATGCACGTGAAATCGCGGATGCCATTCGCGCATTCTTGAGGTGACCTATGCCACCGGCTCGCAAACGCCGGTAGCATCCGCTCTCATTGTCTGCCGGTGCTCGCGGAAGGCGCTGATCGCCATGTGCACGAGATGCAGCTTGCCCTTCACCGCGGGTGATATGTCGAACGGATAAGCGTCGCTCATCCCGAGGGAGCGGTTGAGTTCGTTGATGCCGCGAGAGAGCGGCGCCCACAGGGACAGCAGCGCTTCGAAGTCGCTCTCGAGATAAGGATCGGTCAGGGTCTGCCGGGCGCGCTCATCGAGGGAGAGCGGAAGACCCGCAACTGAATCGAGCGCGGAGACGATGTGAAGAAAATGCGCAAATGTCTCGGCCCAATCCTCCCAAGGATGGGACGTCGCGTATTCGCTGATGAATCCGGTCCGATCATAGGAGCGATCGACGCGGCCATGGTAGCTCCTGAGCGCAGCCTGGTAGTCATCCGTCTCGTCCCCGAAGATCAGCCTGAACGGTGCCTGCAACGTCGTCCCATGAACGAGAACGTCCCAATAAAAGTGACCGATCTCGTGCCGGAAATGCCCCAGCAGGGTGCGGTAAGGTTCGCGAAAGGCCACGCGGCGCTGCTCGCGTTCGACGTCGTCCGCTTCGGCAAGGTTCAGCGTGATGAGGCCGAAAAGATGGCCGGTCAGAATGGGACTGACCTCATCTGACAGGATATCAAAGGCCAGAAGCGAACCCGCTGGCGAAACCAGCGGCAAGCGCAGCCGGGCGAGATCGTAGACGAGGCGACGCTTGGCTTGCTCTACGCGGCGCCAGAGCATGACGTTTCTGGCACTGTCGAGGTTCGGTATGGTTCGGGTCAAACGGCAGGAGCGGCAATAGCCGTTCGGCCCCTCCGCAATCCAGTTGCAGCCGATGATCTCACGATTCCAGCAGGGTTGCGGGGCAGAAAGGCGCTCTTCCATCTTCAGATGGGAAGCATCAAAAATCAACTCGTGACCGCAACGAGCGCAGGCAACATGCTCAAACAATACGGCATGCCTGCATAAGGGGCAGAGAAATTCTCGCATGTTTGCAGTCCTACCGTCGTCTCGCAGCCGCGCGTGCTGGAGCACAGGTCACGCCACAACGAAATGTTAACCGCGCAGTTCCGCAAGACCCGATGCGCGGAACCTTTTACCGCTTGTTCCCGTTGCAAGCGCGCTAACTGGTTGAGGAGGACCAAACATGAAGAAGTTTGTATTGGCATGCACGCTCGCGGTAGCCGCGGTTACCGCCGCCCATGCTGCTACCACTACGGTGAAGTCAGCGCCGGCCGAAAGCTGGACCGTCACCAACTACTACAAACAGGCGGTTTATGATCCCAAGGAAAACAAGATCGGCGACGTCGACGATGTGCTCGTCGACAAGTCCGGCAAGATCACGGGCCTGGTCCTCGGGGTCGGCGGCTTCCTGGGCGCCGGAGAGAAGGACGTTATCGTTCCCTTTACGGCCGTGAAGACGGCGAAGAAGAACGACAAATGGTGGCTTACGATCGACGAGACGAAGGACACGCTCAAGGAAGCGCCGGGCTTCAAGTACGACAAGGCAAGCACCACCTGGGTGCCCGAGAAGAAGTAAGACCCCACAACAAGCAATGCCGCCGCCGACTATCTACTCGGCGGCGGCATGATGAGCGAGATGAAAAATCTCAGTTGCGCGGAGCCGTCGCCGCCGCGGAGCGCGCCGGACGCGGTGCCGCGCCGGATTCGGCGACGGGTGCCACTGGGGCGCGCGAACGCATGATGGCGGCGTCGATCTCGCCGATCACGCGGCGCTGGATCGCCTCGTTCTTGTCGATCGAGATGTGGCCGACGCCGGTGCCGCGCACGTCGACGTTGTCGAGCTTGCCGCGCAGGCCCGCTGCGGCGCGCACCGGCTCGCCGGGACCATCGCCGATATAGATGTTGATGTAACGCTCTGCGCCGCTCGAGAGCTTGGTCTTGAACACCGAGTCGAGGCCGATCGCGAGCTTCACGGGTACGCCGAGCTGGTTGAGCTTGGCGATCATGTCGGGCAGCGCGGTCGCACCGGAGGAATGACCGACCAGGATGATGGTCTTGACGCGACCGGCCCGGTAGTTGGCGGCCGCCTCATCCGCGAGCGAAGACCACGACACGAAGTTCGCGACCGTCACCGGAATGCCCTGTGCCTCGAGGCGCGCACCGATGGTGTCGAGGCCGAGCGAGAAGATGTTGAGCACGCCGCGCAGCAGGTAGACATGCGTGGTCTGAGCCGCCGTCTGGCTCGGCGCCGCCTTCGCGGTCGTCGGGCTGATGGCAACAGCTGACAGCAGCAGCAGGCAGGCCGCCCACAAACGGAGGGCGGACAATTGGCTGGTGCCGGCGGTGTGACGGCCGTTCGGTCTCATCGATCTTTTCCCTGGGGACATACGCATCGCGATTGGCCGGAATCGTAGCCACGGCCTGCTCGCAGACGCAACAAAGAGGCGCGTGAACGACAATCTTAGCCACAGCCCGTGACCATCGCGCAACACCTGCCCGAAACCTGCCACCGAAGAGCCGGTTTTGAGGCCATTTTTCTCCGGCCGATTGCGACCGGGCAAGGGCATTCCTATGTCAGGGCTCCGCTGACCTGCCCCCCGGCTGGTTCCAGCCTTCCCTTCCCCAGCCATTTCAGCCCGCGGCCACTATGTCCCCGATCATTTCCGTCGCCAATCTGTCGAAGACCTATGGGTCCGGCTTCAAGGCGCTCAAGAACGTCAATCTCGACATCAAGCGGGGCGAGATCTTCGCGCTGCTCGGCCCCAACGGCGCCGGCAAGACCACGCTGATCTCGATCATCTGCGGCATCGCCAATCCGAGCGAGGGCAAGGTTCTCGTCGGCGGCGAGGACATCCAGACCTCCTACCGCAAGGCGCGCTCGCTGATCGGCCTCGTACCGCAGGAGCTCCATACCGACGCGTTCGAGAGCGTCTGGGCGACCGTGAGCTTTTCCCGCGGCCTGTTCGGCAAACCGAAGAACCCTGCGCATATCGAGAAGGTCCTGAAGGACCTCTCGCTGTGGGACAAGAAGGACAACAAGATCATCACGCTCTCCGGCGGCATGAAGCGCCGCGTGATGATCGCGAAAGCGCTGTCGCACGAGCCGCAGATCCTGTTCCTGGACGAGCCGACCGCCGGCGTCGACGTCGAGCTGCGCAAGGGCATGTGGGAGGTGGTGCGCGCACTGCAGCAATCCGGCGTCACCATCATCCTGACCACGCACTACATCGAGGAAGCCGAGGAGATGGCCGACCGCATCGGCGTCATCAACAAGGGCGAGATCGTGCTGGTCGAGGACAAGGCGACCTTGATGCAGAAGCTCGGCAAGAAGCGGCTGACGCTGCATCTGCAGGGCAAGGTCGCGACGCTGCCGGAAAGTCTCGCGCACTACGAACTCGACCTCTGCGACAGCGGCGCGACGCTGGTCTACGACTACGACACCAAGGGCGAACGCACCGGCATCACCAGCCTGCTCAGCGACCTCCGCAACGCCGGCATCCGCTTCAACGATCTCGACACGACCCAATCGTCGCTCGAGGACATTTTCGTCGACCTCGTGAGGACGTCATGAATCACCGCGCCATCCGCGCCATCTATCTGTTCGAAATGGCGCGCACCTGGCGCACGCTGCTGCAAAGCATCGTCTCGCCGGTGGTTTCGACCTCGCTCTATTTCGTGGTGTTCGGCGCCGCGATCGGCTCGCGCATCAGCCAGGTCGAGGGCGTCAGCTACGGCACCTTCATCGTGCCGGGCCTGATCATGCTCTCGGTGCTGACGCAGAGCATCGCCAACGCCTCGTTCGGCATCTACTTCCCGAAATTCACCGGCACGATCTACGAGATCCTGTCGGCGCCGATTTCCTACTTCGAGATCGTCATCGGCTATGTCGGCGCGGCCGCGACCAAGTCGATCATTTTGGGGCTCATCATCCTGGCGACCGCCGGACTGTTCGTGCCGCTGCACATCCACCATCCGGTCTGGATGCTGGCCTTCCTAGTGCTGACGGCGGTGACGTTCAGCCTGTTCGGCTTCATCATCGGCATCTGGGCCGACGGCTTCGAGAAGCTGCAGATGATCCCGATGCTGGTGGTGACGCCGCTGACCTTCCTCGGCGGCAGCTTCTATTCCATCGACATGCTGCCGCCGACCTGGCGCACGGTCGCGCTGCTCAACCCGGTGGTCTATCTAATCTCGGGCTTCCGCTGGAGCTTCTACGAGATCGCGGATGTCAGCGTCGCCGTCAGCATCGGCATGACAACGGCGTTCCTGGTGATCTGCCTCGCCGTGATCTGGTGGATTTTCCGGACCGGGTACCGGCTGAAGAACTGATGTCGGCCGTCATTCCGGGACGTGCGAAGCACGAGCCCGGAATCCATTGTGCCGCAGTGTTGGTGGATGAATGGATTCCGGGCTCGCCCTTCGGGCGCCCCGGAAGGACACCTCACCTGTAGCAGTGGAAACGATGGTAGCCGTCATAGTAGCCGCGGCAGCGGTAATGGCGGTGATGGGGAATGCCGAACACGCCCTCCACCGCGCCTACGGCGCCGCCCACACCGGCGCCGACCGCGCCGCCAACGACGCCGCCGACAGGCCCGGCGATCCGGTTACCTTCATACGAGCCTTCCTGCGCGCCGCGCACGATGCCCTGGGCATGACCAGCTTTCGGCAAGGCCAGGAGAGCAAGAAGGACGGCGGCGGCTGCGAACAGCAGGCGGACAGGCAAGCCGGCCGGAGCGGCGGCGGCGGTAGCACGGACTTTGTTCATGTTCGGTCCTGGGACGTAGATGGCGGCGGACGCCGCCTTTTGCGGTAGGCCAGCATCAACGTCCGCGGCGGCCAAATGGTTGCGCCTTTGTGACGAATTGTCGGCGTTGTGAACGGATCGCCGCTCGCGAAAATGTCAGCACCGCTGCAAACGGCGCGGCACAAAGCGCCCTTGCTTACATCAGGTATCACGTTAACGATGGGCGTGCAGGCCGCTGGAACGGAAACCGGATTGCAGGCATATTGCAGGCCGGGGACGGAGAGCCGCGGCGCCTTGCACGAACAGGCCGGAGGCCAGAACTCACATGGGTTTCCCTCAAATGCGTTTCCAGATGCGTTCATATTTCATCGCTTTCACCTCCCTGATGCTTTTGAGCGCGGGCACCGCGCAGGCCAAGGTCGAGATCACCGTCGACAAGGACAATCAGCAGATGACCGTCGCCGTCGACGGCGTCGCGCGCTATCACTGGCCAGTGTCGACCGGCATCCCATCGCGCGAAACGCCGAACGGCTCGTTCCGCACCTTCCGCATGGAGGAGGACCACTACTCCAAGGAATTCGACGACGCCCCGATGCCGCACGCGATCTTCTTCACCAAGGTCGGCCACGCCATCCACGGCACGGACTCGGTCGGCCGGCTCGGCACGCCCGCCTCGCACGGCTGCGTGCGGCTGTCGCGGCAGAACGCTTCGACGCTTTACGCCCTGGTGCAACAGCAGGGTGTGCTCAATACCACGGTGACGCTGACCGGCTCGGCGCAGGTGGCGCTGGCACGCAATCCGCGCGGCCGCGCCAACACGGCTGTTGCCCGCGCCCCGCAGCAGCCTGCCGAGGAGCAATACGCCACGTCAGGCGATCCCGTGAACCTGGCTCCGCCGGCGCAGCCCGCCCGCCGCTACATGCCGCAGGACGACAACTACATCTATCCCGCCGACGGCAGCGATACCGGCGCACGTTATCCGGCGCCGCGCGGCACGCGCCCGCTCTATGACGCGCAGGTCTATCAGCAGCAGCCGCAGCAGTACTATAATCAGGGCTACGGCCAGCAGGGCACTTACTATCAGCCGCAGCCCCGGCAGCTTTATCAGCCGCGCGGCTACTACTATCAGAACTGAAACTATTTAAACGCGGCACCGCCGCGTTCGACGATCTTCCGCCCAGCATCGACGAAGGCGCCCGCTCGCGGCGCGAATCGGTAGCGCGACTGCCTGGCCGCGCCCTCGCGGGCGAGCGGATCGCCATCGTCGGGCCGGAGCATCGCACCCGGCTGCCGGCCGACCGTGTCGGCGAGATCTGGGTCGACGGCGCCAATGTCGCCTAGGCGCTACTCCCCATCCCTCAAGCGCCGGTACAGCGCGCCGAGGATGTTGGAATAATCGTCGGTCCAGACACGCACCCGGTCGTCCGCTTCGGTCAGCTCCCATGATTTGGACGACGCGAGCTTGCCGACATCCGCCTCCTCTCGCGCGGAGATGACGACGTCGGTCGAGAAGATGTAGTCGGAATCGCGGCCCGAATCTTCGTTATAGACCCAGCTTTTGAGATCGTTGGCGTCGGCGATGCCGACGACGACGGTCTCCAGATCGAGGTGCCGGTTGGAGACGTGCATCACCACCGCGCCATGCGGCGCGAGCTTGTCCTTGTAGATCTTCATCGCCTCTTCGGTGGCGAGGTGGATCGGAATCGCATCCGACGAATAGGCGTCGACGATGATGAGGTCGTAGACGCCATCCGGCTCCTTCGCGAAGGTGAGGCGTGCGTCACCGATCACCGGCTTCAGGCCCGGCATGCAGCTCGAGATGTAGCGGAAATTCTTCGGGTCGCTCGCCGCGTCGACCATCGACTGGTCGATCTCGAAGAATTTCCAGTCCTCGCCGGGCTCGGCAGCGCATGCGAGCGTGCCTGAGCCGACGCCGATCGCGGCGACCTTCAGCGGTGCGCCCTTGCGCTCGCGGATTGCGGTGACGGCCTGACCGATGCCGCCGTCCTTGTGATAATAGGTGATCGGCTCGGGCCGGCCGGTCACAGGCGTGCCATCATTGTTACGAAAACGCTCGGCGCCGTGGATGGTGGTGCCGTGCATCAGCACATGGAAGTAACCGCCGGGCGTCTCCACGATCTTGTGCACGCCGAAGAAGCTGCGCACCGTGGTGACGCGGCCTTCATCCGCCGGATAGATCCGGATCAAGGCCAGCGCGAGCGCGACAGTGGCAAAGATCTTCCAGCGGCCGGCATTGAGCGCAAGCGTCAAAAGCGCGGCGAGCACGCCGACAGCGCCGGCGACCCAGACGCGGTGGTCCTCGAACCAGGCCGCAACCGCGCCCGTCGTGTAGGACGGCGCCACCAGCGCCAGCGCGAGCGCGGCGAGCACCAGCCAGTACCATTTGACGATGCCGGCGAGGCGCTCATTTGCGGGCGGACGGCACAGCGCGGCGAGCGCGATCAGGATCGGGTATTCGGCAATCCAGGAGAAGGTGAAGGGCGCGACGAGGCCGGCAAAGAGGCCGCCGACCATGCCGCCGAACGACAGCGCGACATAGAAACCGGTGAGATATTTTGCGGCGGGACGGGTCCGTGCCAGTTCGCCGTGGCAGGCCATGGCGATGACGAAGAAGCACAATTGATGGCCGCCGAGCGTCAGCAGCAGATTCTGCTCGCCGCCGAAGGCCAGCAGCACGACCACACCCGCGATCGCGACCGGCTGCAGCATCAGCATCCATTTGTGCGGCAGCAACGGCCGCGACTGGAACACCACCACCCAGGTGAGCAGGTACAGCGACAGCGGCAGCACCCAGAGCAAGGGCGCTGCCGCAACGTCGGTCGAGATATGCGCGGTGACCGCGATCAGCAGGCCGGACGGCACCGCCGCGAGGAAGATCCAGCGCAGCCGCGCCACGAGGCCGGGCGCCGGCGCATGGACGTCCTCGGCTCGCGTGTCGACCACCGCCAGCTTTGGCGAGCGCAGCAGCAGCGCAGCGCAGGCGGCGATCAGGACAATCAGGAGGCCATACCCACCGGTCCAGAACCGGTTCTGCGTGTGCAGCGTGAACATCGGCTCCAGCAGGAACGGATAGGATAGCAGCGCCAGGAAGCTGCCGATGTTGGAGGACGCGTAGAGGAAATAGGGATCGTGCCCGGCCGGATGGCCGGTGCGGACGAACCAGGCCTGGAGCAGCGGATTGTTGGCGGCGAGCGCGAAGAACGGCAGGCCGATCGAGACCACGAACAGGCCGAGCAGCCAGAACGCGTAGCCCGACGCCGGCGGCTCACCATAGGCGGTGGCAATGCCGAGCGGCAGCGTGGCGAAGGCCAGAACCAGCAGCAGAAGATGCACCACCACCGGAACGATCCGGTTCCTCACCTGCATCAGCAGGTGCGCATAGGCATAGCCCGCCAGCAGCAGCGACTGGAAGAACACCATCGCCACCGACCACACCGCCGGCGAGCCGCCGAGCCGCGGCAGCACCATCTTCGTGAACAGCGGCTGCACGGAAAACAGCAGCAGCGCGCTGACGAAGATCGCAGCGGTGTAAACCGTCAGCAGCAGCCGATTGCGCGACGACGACGGCTGCTCCGTGGCGGCGGGTTGCACGATCGAATCCATGAAAGCTCCGGCAAAACTCCGGCGGGCGCCGGACCGGTGCAATGGAGCACACGGCGCCTGAACGGGCAATAAAGGCTGGCGTGATGTTGCAGCAAGGAATGCTTGATATACAGATGTCATTCCAGGGTGACGCGGAGCATCGAACGGGGAACCTCGAAATTTCGGGTCTGGTCCTGCGGGCCCTCCCGATATGACAGTGGAACGTCTTGAACTCGCCATGACCGAAACCGACGTCGTCATCATCGGCGCTGGCCATAACGGCCTCACCTGCGCGGCCTATCTCGCGATGGCGGGCCTGCGCGTGCGCGTGGTCGAGCGTCGCAAGGTGGTTGGCGGCGCCGCCGTCACGGAGGAGTTTCATCCGGGCTTCCGGAATTCGGTCGCGGCTTACACCGTCAGCTTGCTCAATCCGCAGGTGATGAATGATCTCGGGCTCGCCGAGCAGGGCCTGCGAATTGTCGAACGACGCGCGCAAAACTTCCTGCCCGCGCCTGATGGCAACTATCTCCTCACCGGCGAGGGGCGGACCAAGGCGTCGGTCGCGCGGCTCAGCGCGCATGATGCGGAGGCGCTCGACGGTTTTTCGCGCGAACTCGAAGACATCGCCGACGTGCTCCGGCAATTCGTGCTGCGCGCGCCGCCGAACCTGCTCGACGGTTTTGGCACGAACGCGATCCGTGAGGCGGTGAACGCGCTGCAGAGCGCCAACATCCTGCGTGGCCTCTCGCTGGAGCAGAGCCGGAGTCTGCTCGATCTCTTCACCCGCTCGGCCGGTGAGATGCTGGACGAGCGATTTGAACATGACCTCGTCAAGGCGCTGTTCGGCTTCGACGCCATCGTCGGCAATTACGCCAGCCCCTACGCGGCGGGCTCGGCCTATGTGATGCTGCATCACGCCTTCGGCGAGGTGAACGGCAAGAAGGGCGTCTGGGGCCACGCCATCGGCGGCATGGGCGCGATCACGCAGGCGATGGCGCGCGCCGCGCGCGACAGGGGCGTCGTGATCCACCTCGATGCCGGCGTGCGCGAGGTGATCGTCGAGCGCGACCGCGCCGTCGGCGTGGTGCTGGAGAACGGCGAGACGATCCGCGCAAAATATGTCGCGGCCAACATCAATCCAAAGCTGCTCTATACGCGATTGATCGCGGCCGACGCCCTGCCGCAGGATTTCCTCGCCCGCATCCGGCATTGGAAGAACGGCTCGGGCACCTTCCGCATGAACGTGGCGCTGGACCGCCTGCCCTCCTTCACCGCGCTGCCGGGTGAAGGCGATCATCTTTCCTCCGGCATCATCCTGGCACCCAGTCTTGGCTACATGGACCGCGCCTGGCTCGACGCGCGCGCGCATGGCTGGAGCAGGTCACCCGTCGTGGAAATGCTGATCCCCTCGTCACTCGACGAGACGCTGGCGCCCGAGGGCAAACATGTCGCGAGCCTGTTCTGCCAGCACGTCGCGCCTGAGCTGCCCGACGGAAAGTCCTGGGATGACCACCGCGACGAGGTCGCCGATCTCATGATCGCGACGGTGGACAGATACGCACCGGGCTTTGCGGGAAGTGTGCTCGGCCGCCAGATCCTCTCCCCGCTCGATCTCGAACGGCAGTTCGGCCTGTTGGGAGGTGACATCTTTCACGGCGCGCTGAGCCTGAACCAGCTGTTCTCGGCGCGGCCCATGCTCGGCCATGCCGACTACCGCGGCCCCCTGAAGGGCCTCTATCATTGCGGCTCCGGCGCCCATCCCGGCGGCGGCGTCACCGGCGCGCCCGGCCACAACGCGGCGCGGGCGATCCTGCGGGATCACCGCTCGCTGTTCGGAAGCCGTGGATAGGTCTGTGGATTTGTTGTGGACGGGCTCTTGAGAGGTCTGTGGTCAGGCAGGCGGCATCTGCACAACACTGAGCGGTGCAGGCTGGGGAGAGCCAGTGGAAAAGCTGGGGATGCACGGCGGGATAGACACTGAACAAGCCGCGGAGAACAAGCGGACATCCTGTGGGCAATTGCCGCGAGGCCCAAAACGACCTCGCCCGCCAGGGGCAATTCCCCTCGCGGGCGGTGATCGGGAAACCACCTATGAAGAAATCAGCCCCGGCTGGGAAATGGGAGGCAGAAATTACTTCAAGGAGCTGCTAATCGAACCGAACTTCTCGTTCATCGTGGTGCCCAGGCTGTTCACCACGGTGATGATCGCGAGCGCGATACCGGCCGCGATCAGGCCGTATTCGATCGCGGTCGCACCAGATTCGTCGGACCAGAACTTCAAAACCATGCGCTTCAAGTCTCGCCTCCATTTCTATTCCAGGGTGTGTTGGTTGGTTCCAACATCCGCAAACCTACGGGACACAACCTTTAATGGGGTTAATTCCGGAACTGCAAGTTATGCGGAAAATTGGGAACAAAAGTTCCAAAAATTGAACCCCATGGAACCCTGATGCAGCCTTCTCCCACTCATCGCGCCAGCTTCTCGATCGGGACCGAGGCGGCTGCCAAGCGCGTCGTCGACGTGCTCACGGAGGTCTTTTTCGAGGGCGATGCAGCGGTCGCCGCGTTCGAGAGGCCCGACGGACAATGGGACGTCACCTTGCATTTCGCCGAGGCGCCGGACCAGGAATTGCTGCGCGAACTCGTTGCGACGTCAGCAGGAAACGACATCGCTGCCACCCTTGTCTTCGACACGGTCGAAGCCAAGGACTGGGTCAAGGCGAGCCTGGAAGATCTCGTTCCGGTCCCGGCCGGACGCTTCGTCGTCCACGGCAGCCA
Source organism: Bradyrhizobium sp. BR 10289 (assembly GCF_019455385.1). GTDB lineage: Bacteria > Pseudomonadota > Alphaproteobacteria > Rhizobiales > Xanthobacteraceae > Bradyrhizobium. The sequence continues at coordinate 80,802 of NZ_JACOFR010000006.1, read as the reverse complement.
TGACCGCGACCGCGTCGCGCCGAACAAGCTGAAAATCGAGATCGAGGCGGCACTCGCCTTCGGCACCGGACACCACGGCACCACGCGTGGCTGTTTACTTCTGCTTGACCATGTCCTGAAGAGTTCCCGGCCGAAGCGCGTGCTCGACCTCGGTACCGGCACCGGCGTGCTGGCCATCGCCGCCGCCAAGGCGTTGCATCGCGCCGTGCTGGCCTCCGATATCGATCCGCCGTCGGTGCGAGTGGCGGTCGAGAACGCGACGCTGAATGAAGCCGGTCAATATGTGCGGGCGATCCGGGCTACCGGCTTTGCCGCCCCGGATTTCGCCAGATGCGGCCCGTTCGACCTGGTCCTGGCCAACATCCTTGCCAATCCGTTACGGCAGTTGGCGAGCCCGATGGCGCGGCACTTGGCGCCCGGCGCCCGCGTCATCCTTTCGGGCCTCTTGACCCACCAGGCCCCTGCCGTGATCGCCGCCTACCGCGCTCGCGGCCTCGTGCCGCTGCGGCATCTCAGGATCGAGGGGTGGAGCAGTTTGCTACTGAGGAAGGTGGGGTAAGGCGCGTCCGCGGCGGTGATGCGCTCCCTCGCCCCGTTCTTACGGGGCCGCGACGAGCTTCGCTCGCGCTGAGAGTGTTGGGGTGAGGGTCCTCTCTCACCACGCGAGATCGCTGTGAGACCTGTACCCCTCACCCGATCGCTTCGCGATCGACCTCCCCCCGCAAGCGGGGCGAGGTAAAGAACCACCCTACTCCGCCGGCTTCTCGTCCCGGCGTATCGCGCGCTCGCGTTGCAACGCGCGTCTGGCGCGGCGCTCGACGAAACGATCGATCATCTGGCTGATGAGACCGCGCGGCTTCTTGGGGAGTGTTGCGGCCGGGGCGCGGCGCACCGGCGGCGAAATCTTCTCAAACGTGAATGCTGGCATCGTGTGTCCCCTCGCCGTTGAGATGAACCACCTGCTCGAATTTCCCTGTTATCCGGACGAAGCGCAACTGCCGCATCCCGTACTCCACTCAAATTCGAATGGAACATTTTCAAGCACAGTCCATGCCAGATGAACGAGCAATTGCGTCTACATTGCGGACCGCTCGCCATGATCCTAAACTGAGCCATGTTCGAAGCACACTTCCAGACATTCGAAGAGCCCGAGGCCGGCGTCGCGTTGACGGCGCGCCTTGCCGCACTTCGCGAAGAACTCGCCCGCCGCAAGCTGACCGGCTTCGTCGTTCCGCGCGCCGACCAGCAGCAGAATGAATATGTGCCGCCCTCCGAAGAGCGCCTGGCCTGGCTGACCGGCTTTACTGGCTCGGCGGGACTGGCGGTGGTGTTGACACACGAGGCTGCGGTGTTCGTGGACGGCCGGTACACGATCCAGGCCGCCAAGCAGGTCGACGCCAAGGCTTGGGCGGTGGAATCGTTGATCGATCCGCCGCCGGAAAGCTGGGTGTCGGCACATCTGAAGGCCGGCGACCGCCTCGGATTTGATCCGTGGCTGCATACTTCTTCGGCAGCCGAGCGCCTGTCCGCCGCCTGCGCCAAGGCCGGCGCCGAGCTGGTCGCGGTCGACAGCAACCCGGTCGATGCGATCTGGCATGACCGGCCGCAGCCGCCGCTCGCCCCCGTCGCCGTGCACAGCCTGCAAAATGCCGGCGTTGCCGAGGCCGACAAGCTGGCACAGATCAGGAGCGAGATCGCCAGGCTCGGCACCGATGCGCTGGTGCTGTCGGACAGCCACGCGGTGGCCTGGACCTTCAACATCCGCGGCGCCGACGTCGCGCATACGCCGCTGCCGCTGTCCTACGCGCTGGTGCCGAAGGAGGGTCGCCCGACGATCTTCATCGATCACCGAAAACTCTCGAACCTCTCGCGCGACCATCTCGAGCAGTCCGCCGACGTGCGCGAGCCCGATGCGATGGCGCCGACGCTGATGGCGCTAGCCAAGAGCGGCGCGGCGATCTCGCTCGACAATGCCACCGCGGCCGATGCGCTGAGCCGGCTGATCACGAGCGCCGGCGGCAAGCCGGTACGCGGCAGCGATCCCATCGCGCTGCTCAAGGCGGTCAAGAACGCCACCGAGATCAAGGGCACGCAGACCGCGCACCGCCGCGATGCCGTGGCGCTGGCACGCTTCCTCGCTTGGGTCGATCGTGAGGCAGGAAGCGGCAAGCTCACCGAGATCGACGCGGTCGAGGCGCTGGAGACGTTCCGCCGTGACACCGGCGCTTTGAAGGACGTGTCGTTCCCGACCATCTCCGGCACCGGTCCGAACGGCGCCATCGTGCACTACCGCGTCACCCGCAAGAGCAACCGGCGCATCGCGCCCGGCGATCTGCTGCTGATCGATTCCGGCGCGCAATATGAAGACGGCACCACCGACGTCACCCGCACCATGGCGGTCGGCGAGCCGACGGAAGAGATGCGCGACCGCTTCACCCGCGTGCTGCGCGGGCACATCGCGATCGCGCGCGCTGTGTTTCCCGACGGCACAACGGGCGCGCAGCTCGACACGCTGGCGCGGCAATATCTCTGGGCCGCCGGCATCGATTTCGAGCACGGCACCGGCCATGGCGTCGGCAGCTATCTCAGCGTCCACGAAGGCCCGGCGCGGATCTCGAAGCTCGGCACCACGCCGCTGAAGCGTGGCATGATCCTCTCCAACGAACCCGGCTATTACAAGACCGACGGCTTCGGCATCCGCATCGAGAACCTCGAGCTGGTCGTCGAAGCCAGCATCCAGGGCGCCGAGAAGCCGATGAACGCGTTCGAGACGCTGACGCTGGCGCCGATCGACCGCCGGCTGATCGAGGTCGCCATGCTTGGCAAGGACGAGCTCGACTGGCTCAACGCCTACCATGCGCGCGTGCGGGCCGAGGTCGGCCCTGCGCTGGACGAGGCGACCAGGGCCTGGCTCGATCAGGCGACGGCGGAGTTGAAGGCGTAACGCGCATAGCACTAGGCGATTTGCGCAAGGCTGCTTCCCCAACACGACTGCCATGCCCCGCGGAGACGGGGCATCCAGTACGCCGCGGCTTCTCCCAATAAAACGACGGCCTCTGGCATACTGGATTCCCCGCCTTCGCGGGGAATGACATCTCATTTGTGGAACGAGCCCCGCGCCCAATCGGTCGCCATCGTGCCCGCATCATCACCGTCCCGAAATCCGAATGGCCGCATTCCGAAACGCCGATATCCGTCTTGCGTGAGCACGCTACAGTCGAATCGAATTCGAGAGACGGACGACGATGCACGGCATGATCAGCAGGCCGCCGGAGGCGGCAACAAAGGACATCGCGACCTCGCGCGTGGTGTTGCTGCTGCTGGTCGTCATGACCGGGATCGCGCCGATCTCGCTCTACATCCTGGTTCCGGCCCTGCCCGTGCTGGCGACGACTTTCGGCCGCGACATCTCGATCGCGCAGATGACGGTGTCGCTCTACATGGTCGGCATCGCGCTGTCGCAGCTGATCATGGGGCCGCTGTCGGACAAGTTCGGCCGGCGCCCGGTGCTGCTCGGAGGCCTCGCGCTGATGGTGGCGGCGAGCATCGGCTGCATTTTCGCCGAGACCCTGCCGCAGCTGATCGCCGCGCGCTTCTTCCAGGCGCTCGGCGGCGCCTCCGGCATGGTGATCAGCCGCGCCATCATCCGCGACATCTATCCGCGCGACCGCGTCGCCTCGATGATCAGCCTCGTGATCGCAGCCCTGATGATCGGCCAGATGGTGTCGCCGCTCACCGGCGGCCTGATCGAGACCGCATTCGGCTGGCGGGCCATCTTCTACGCCGTCACGATCGGCGCCATCGCGGTCGCCGCCGGCATCGCGATTGCGTTGCCGGAAACGCGCCGCGGCCGCGCCGTCGGGAGCGGCGGCTTTCGCAGCGACGTGGGCACCCTGATCAGGAGCCGCGCCTTCATCGGTTATGTGATGTGCCAGGTGCTGGCCTCGCAGATCATCTTCACCTTCGCCGGCGGCGGCCCTTACATCGTCGTGACGCAGATGGGGCGGACCAGCGCCGAATACGGCGCCTGGTTCGCGACAACAGGCTTTGCGTATCTCGTCGGCAATCTGCTCTGCGTGCGCTTTGCGCCCAGGCATTCGCTGGAGAAGCTGATCTGGTTCGGATTGGCCTTGCAGCTCTGCGGCAGCCTGCTGAATCTGCTCTGGAGTTTGACGGGCTGGAACGAGGCGCCAGCCTGGCTGTTCGGCACGCAGATGATCGTGATGGTCGGCAATGCCTTCGTGATGGCAAACTCCGCCGCCGGCGCCATCAGCATCCGCCCCGAGGCGGCCGGCACCGCGTCAGGCGCGATGGGTTTCCTCCAGCAGGGCATCGGCGCGCTGATGTCGCAATTCGGCGCCTACCTCGGCGGCCATTCCACAACGACGCTGCCGCTGACGTCCGCGGTGCTGGCGATCTCGCTGCTTTGCGCCTGCATGATGATCTTCGTCGTGCCGCGGCGGGAGATGGTGGTGAGCGAGGAATTGATCGAACAGGCGGAAGAGGAAGAGACGGGGATGATGTAGCTGTCGCCACTGTCATCACATGCACGGTGCCATCCCCCGCGAAAGCGGGGGATCCAGTACGCCGCGGCTTCTCGGTTCAATCACTGACGTCACGGAGTACTGGATCGCCCGGTCAAAGCCGGGCGATGACAGCGGAGCAAGAGGGGCAAGTGCGCCTCCCTCACTCCCCGATCAGCGCCAACCACTCATCTTCCGTCAGCACCTTGACGCCGTGCTTGTTGGCATCCTTGAGTTTCGAGCCCGCGCCGGGTCCGGCCACCACGAGGTCGGTCTTACTCGACACCGAGCCTGAGACCTTGGCGCCCAAGCGCTCCGCCGTCGCCTTGGCCTCGTCGCGCGTCATCTTTTCCAGCGAGCCCGTGAACACCACGGTCTTGCCGGCGACGGCTGAGTTGCTCTTCGGCTTCTCGGCGTCGACGATCTCGACCTCCTTGGTCAGGCGTTCGACAATGCCGCGGTTGTGGCTCTCGCCGAAATAGTCGGCGATGCTCTTGATCACGGTGTCGCCGATCTGGTCGAGCGCGTCCATCTCGGCCATCGCCTCCTCGTCGCCGTTGGCGACCTTGAGGCAGGCGTCGTGGAAAGCCTCCCATGAGCCGTAGCCGCGCGCCAGCGCCAGCGCGGTGGTCTCGCCGACATGGCGCATGCCGAGCGCATAGACGAAACGCTCCAGCGCAATTTTTCGGCGGCTCTCGATCGCCCCAAAGAGGTTGCGCACCGACGTTGCGCCGTAGCCCTCGATCTCCTCCAGCTTCAGTTTCGAGTTGCGCTTCTCCAGCGTGAAGATGTCGGCGGGCTCCTTAACCCATCCTTCGTCGAAGAAGTATTGGAGCTGCTTCTCGCCAAGACCGTCGATGTCGAAGGCGCGTCGCGACACGAACAGCTTGAGGTGTTCGATCTTCTGATAGGGACAGGCGAACTCGCCCGAGCAGCGGGCGCGGGATTCCTCTTCGCCGGCCGCCGTCTCCCCGCGCACAACGTCGGTGTGCAGCGGGCATGGGCACTTCTTCGGGAAGTGGTACTCCTTGGCGTTCTTGGGGCGCTTGTCGAGCACGACGTCGACAACCTGTGGAATCACGTCGCCGGCGCGCTGGATCACGACGGTGTCGCCGATCCTGATGTCGCGCCCCTCACGCAACACCTCGCCCTTGCTGCCGATGCCCTTGATGTAATCCTCATTGTGCAGCGTGACGTTCTGCACGATCACGCCGCCGACCCCGATCGGCTCCAGCTTGCCGACCGGCGTGAACGAGCCGGTGCGGCCGACCTGGATCTCGATGTCGCGCAGCATGGTCATGGCGCGCTCGGCCGGGAATTTGTGCGCGATGGCCCAACGCGGCGTGCGCGAGACGAAGCCGAGCCGTTCCTGCCAGTCGATCCGATCGACCTTGTAGACGACGCCATCGATGTCATAGTCGAGCCTTGCGCGCTCCTCCTCGATCTTCTGGTGGAAGGCGATCAGCTCCTCGACCGAGTGGCACAGTTTTGTCAGCGGATTGGTCTTGAAGCCGCAGCGCTCGAACCAGTGGATCATGCCGCTCTGCGTCTGTTCCGGCATCGCGCTCATCTCGCCCCAGGCATAGGCGAAGAAGCCAAGGGGACGCGAGGCGGTGATGGTCGGATCCTTCTGCCGCAGCGAACCCGCCGCCGAATTGCGCGGATTGGCGAAGATGGTGTCGCCGGCCGCCTTCTGCCGCTCGTTGAGCGCCAGGAACGCCTTCTTGGTCATGTAGACCTCGCCGCGCACCTCGCAGATATCGGGGACGTTGCGGCCTTTCAGCCTCTGCGGCACGTCTTCCAGCGTGCGGATGTTGGCGGTGACGTCCTCGCCGACCGCACCATCCCCGCGCGTCGCAGCTGTGACGAGTTCGCCGCCCTCATAGCGCAGCGACATCGAGAGCCCGTCGATCTTCGGCTCGGCGGAGAAATCGATCTTGTCGTCGTCGAGCTTCAGGAAGCGCACGATGCGGCCGACGAAGTCACGCACGTCCTCGTCCGCAAAGGCGTTGTCGAGCGACAGCATCGGCACGGAATGCGGCACTTTCCTGAAGCGTCCCGAGGGGGCGGCACCGACCTTCTGCGAGGGCGAATCGGCGCTGACGAATTCGGGAAAGCGTTTTTCGATCGCGTTGAAGCGCTGGCGCAGCGCGTCGTACTCGGCGTCGGTGACAACAGGCGCGTCCTCCTGATAGTAGCGCTCGTTATGCCCCTCGATCTCGAGCGCCAGCCGCATGTGCTCGACCTTGGCCTGTGCCTTGGTGAGATCGGCGACGTCGCGAGGCGGTGTTGCTTTTGATTTTGCTGCTCTGGCCATGGTGCTTGGATACGACGGAGCGGGCGGAGGGGTAAAGGCGTCTCATGCCCCGGACGCAGCGCAACGCGAAGCGGTGCGCTGCAGAGCCGGGGCCTATGTCGCCGTATTCTGGGTCCCGGCTCGCGCTGCGCGCGTCCGGGACACGAAGCCTAGCTCGCCGCCTTGAGCAGCCGCTCCGCGGCGGCCCTCGCCTCGGCGGTGATCTCGGCGCCGGCCAGCATGCGGGCGATCTCCTCGCGGCGGTGGTCGGCGGCGAGGGCATTGACGCGGGTGGCGACGCGCTTGCCCTTGTCGAGGGCATCCTTGGAGATGAGGAGGTGCTGGTCGGCACGCGCCGCGACTTGCGGGGCGTGAGTGACCGCCATCACCTGGACCTTGCCGGCCAACCGCGCCAGGCGCCCGCCGATGGCGTCCGCCACCGCGCCGCCGACGCCGGTGTCGATTTCGTCGAAAACGAGGGTCGGCGCGGAGCCGCGGTCGGACAGCACGACCTTGAGCGCCAGGAGAAAGCGCGACAGCTCGCCGCCGGAGGCGACCTTCATCATCGGACCCGGCTTGGTGCCCGGATTGGTCTGCACCCAGAACTCGACGCGGTCGAAGCCTTGCGGGCCCGGCGCGGCCTCGTCGGTAGCGACCTGGGTCATGAATTTTGCGCGTTCGAGCTTGAGCGGGGCGAGTTCGGCATTGACCGCCTTGTTGAGCTTCTCCGCCGATTTCTGCCGCGCCAGCGACAGTTTCCTGGCAGCGGCGGCATAGCGGCCATCGGCCTCGATCGCGGCCTGCTCCAGCTTCTTCAACTGCGAGGCGCCGGCGTCGATCAGCACGACATCAGCGGCGTATTGGGCAGCGAGTGCCGCGAGCAGGTCCACCGGGGTCGAATATTTGCGAGACGCCGCGCGCAGCGCAAACAGCCGCTCCTCGATGCGCTCGAGCTCGGCCGGGTCGAAGTCGGTCGCGGCCAGCGCGGCCAGCAGGTGCTGGTCGGCTTCCTCCAGCGCGTTGATCGCGATGTCGATCGCCTTCACCGCGGGCTCGACCAGCGCCGGCGAATTGACGCCGCGGCGCTCCAGCCGGCGCACGGCCGCCGACAGCGCGGCAACTGGCGAGTTGTGGCCGCCAACGACCTCCTGCGCCTCGCGCAGATCCGAGGCGATCTTCTCGCCCTGCATCATGGTGGTGCGGCGCGAGGCGAGCGAGGTCTCCTCGCCCTCCTTGGGCGCGAGCCGCTTCAGCTCGTCGGAGGCGTGGCGCAGATAGTCGGCTTCGCGCGCGGCGCGCTCCATGCCGGCGCGGTGCTCCTCCAGCGCGGTGTTGGCGGTGCGGCGTGCCTCCCAGAGGGCTTCGACCGCGGCGACGTCCTTCTCCAGGCCGGCAAAGGCATCGAGCAGGCGGCGGTGGGTGGCGGCGTCGACCAGCGCGCGCTCGTCATGCTGGCCGTGGATCTCGACCAGGGCGGTGCCGACTGCCTTCAGCGTCTGCACGCTGATCGACTGGTCGTTGATGAAGGCGCGGGTGCGGCCGTCGGCGAGCTGGACGCGGCGGAGGATCATCTCGCCGGTGTCGTCGAGCCCGTTCTCGGCGAGGATCTTCGCTGCGGGGTGATTTTTGGGGATATCGAAGACGGCAGTGACCTGCCCCTGCTCCGCACCATGGCGCACGAGGCCGGCGTCGCCGCGGCCGCCGAGCGCCAGCGCAAAGGCATCGAGCAGGATGGATTTGCCCGCACCGGTCTCGCCGGTCAAAACCGCAAGCCCGGGGGCGAATTCGATATCGAGCCGTTCGATCAGGACGATGTCACGGATCGACAGACGCGCCAGCATGGAACCAAATTTCCTAGCCGAGACCTAGAGGCCTATCTTCTTGAAGGCCCTGCTCATCCAGGAACCCTGATTCTCGCTCGGCTCGAGACCGCCGGATTTTACAAGATTATAGGCGTCCTTGTACCAGCGGCTGTCAGGAAAATTGTGGCCAAGCACGGCGGCCGCGGTCTGGGCCTCGCCGACGATGCCGATCGCCATGTAGGACTCGGTCAGCCGGTAGAGCGCCTCCTCGACATGGCGCGTGGTCTGGTACTGGGTGACGACGGTCTTGTAGCGGTTGATCGCCGCCGTGTAGTCGCGCTTCTGCGCGTAATAGCGGCCGACATTCATTTCCTTGCCGGCGAGCTGGTCGCGCGCGCCCTCGATCTTGGCCTTGGCCGAGGTCGCATATTCCGAGGTCGGATATTTGCGCACCACCTCTTCCAGGGAGGCGATCGCCTTCTCGGTGCGGCTCTGGTCGCGGCTGATATCCGGGATCTGGTCGTAATGCGAGGCGGCGATCAGGTACTGCGCATAGGCCGCATCCGGGCTGCCGGGATGCAGCGTGACGTAGCGGGTCGCCGCGCCGATGCATCCGTCATAGTCGCCGCCCTGGTAGGAGGCGTAGGCGGACATCAGCAGCGATTTGCGGGCCCAGTCGGAATAAGGATGCTGGCGGTCGACCTCTTCGAACTTCTTGTTCGCCGCCTTCATGTCCTTCTTCTCGTTCATGAGGTACAGGCCCTCATTGTAGATCTTGTCGGCGGGCTCCTCGACGAAGGTGTCGTCCTTGGCGGTGAACTTGTCCCAGAGCGCGCCGGTGCCGCAGCCGGCCAGCGGCACTGAAAGCACCATCAAGGTAACGGCCTGAAGCAGCCCGCGGACGAAAGGCGAGACCTGAAGATATCCGCGCGTCATACGCTGTGCCGACATGAGTTTAAGCCCTGACGCTCTCTAGCGCCGCCCTGTGATGCGGTGCCCGCCAGCCCATGAACCCCGTCATGGGCGCGAAATGATGCCGTGGTGCCTGCCATGCGACCACGCCGGTGTAACCGAAAAACGATCTTGAACCAACCGGATAGGCAGGCATTTCGCCCGGATTAAGGCGAATGTGCCGCAATCCTAGCCGATCATCGTTACCAGGAGTTTCCCGGAGAAAACGCCGGGCAATGGCCTCGAACCGCGGATCAGGAGACGTCCGGCCCGTAGGCGGCGGCAACCCGGCCGCCGACGATGCCGCGGCCGGTTTCGGCCACGGGACGCGTGGTGCGGCGGACAGCTTCACCCTCGACCACCCGCCAGGCGGTACGGTCGGCGAGCAGCGCGGTCAGGACGGCGTGGTTGAGCTTGTGGCCACCACGCACCGAACGGTAGGCGCCGAGCAGCGGTAGACCGGCCAGGGCGAGGTCGCCGATCACGTCCAGCACCTTGTGGCGGACGCATTCGTCGGCGTAGCGCAGGCCCTCGGTGTTGAGCAGCCGCTCGTCGTCGAACACGACGGTGTTGTCGAAGGAGGCGCCGAGCGCGTAGCCCGCGCTCCAGAGCCGGGCGACGTCGCACATCAGACCGAAGGTCCGGGCCCGGCCGACTTCGCGGCGGAAGCGTTCCGGGCTGAGCTCGAAGGCGTAGCTCTGCTGGCCGATGACGGGATTGGTGAAGTCGATCTCGACCTCGGCGCGGAAACCGTTGGCGTAGGGCCGGATTTCGCCGAAGGAGTCGCCGATCTTGACCGAGATCGGCTTCAGAACCTGAATCAAGCGGCGCTGCGCCGGCTGGGTGACGATACCGGCCTGATCGATCGCCGCGATGAAGGCCGCGGCGCTGCCGTCCATGATCGGCACTTCCGGACCATCGATCTCGATGGTGGCGTTGTCGACGCCCATACCCCGCAGCGCAGCAAGCACGTGCTCGGCGGTGGAGACCAGCGGTCCGTTGCGATCGCCGAGCACGGTGGCGAGATCGGTCGCGATCACCTGATCGGCGGTCGCCTGAACTTCGCGGTCACTTCCCTCAAGGCCTGTGCGGACAAAAATAAAACCTGCGTCGACAGGTGCAGGCCCAAGCGTGAGAGTGACTGGAAGACCGGAGTGAACGCCCACGCCTGCCACAGAGGCTTGCGCACGAAGCGTTGTTTGCCGGCTAAATTTCATCAGGAACCCGCCCCGCTACGACCCACTGCGACTTATACTCACCCGAACCGAGCGGCCAAGGCTCACTGAGCAAGGCCGCTGTCCGAATCCGTATCCCCAAGTCACGGCAAACCATAGTCACTGCCTCAAACAGCGCCAACTCACGCTTTTTTACCGATTGTTACCCCAAACCTGCCGTATTCGCGCCAAGGCTTAACCAAATTGCGCCGACGTTTTGGGTCGCTTCCGGCAGTTTTACTGAACCACTGAATACGTAATTAATGATTTAAAATCAGTTGCTTGGTCACGCAATCGGGATCGTTACGGAGAAAAAGGAAAGGCCCCGGCAAGCTTCCCGCCGGGGCCTCTTGGCATCTGCCTTATTGTAACAATCCTCAGGTCGCCTGACGCCGCAGGAAGGCCGGGATATCAAGATGGTCGTCACCCTGTGGCGACGGCGCAACAGGTGCCGGGCGGCCATGCATGTCCAGGCCCTGCGGGGCAGGACGGCGGGCATACTCAGATACCGGCTCGCTGGCCGCGATCTGCTGCGCGACGGTCTTCTGCGGGCGGCGATCGGGCAGCGGCGGCATCGCCGGACCTGCGGTACGGGCGGCGACCGGCGGCTCGCTCTCCTCGTCGCGGCGGCCGAGGCCGACATTGGCGAGGCGCTGGAGCAGCGACAGGCGGCTCTTCTGCGGGGTTTCTTCTTCCACCTCGCCGCGGGCCTGGCGAAGCTCGGCCTGGGCCGGCATCGGCAGCTCCTCGATACGCGGCATCCGCGGCGCGCGGGCGGGTGCACGCTCGGCCTGCGGCGGGATGAAGGTATCGGGCGTCATCGGCTCCTGCATCGCGACCGGGGCCATCTCGGGCTCCGGGAACAGGGTCGGCTTCTGCGCGATCGGGCGCACGGTGACGTCGCCATAGGTCTGCGGCGCGGGCGCCTGGGGGACCTCGGAGACGGCAGCGGCGATGGCGGCGAGCGCGGCGCGCTCGACGTTCGGACGCGGCGCAACGGGGGCGGCTGCGGCCGGCGCGGCCGCCGGGATCTGCGATTCCAGCTTCTGGGCGCGTTCGGCCAGGCGCTGGTTGTCGGCGCGGAGCCGCGCGGTGAGGTCGGCGAGACGGCTCTCGGCGGCCGCGGCCGGCGCCGCGGGCGCCTGCTGCGGAACCTGCGGCGCGGCGTTCGCAACCGGAGCCGAGGTCGCCTGGCTGTTGCGGGCGATCGCGGCCTGCTCGATGCCGGTGGCAACGACCGAGACGCGGATCAGGCCGTCGAGCGCTTCGTCGAAGGTGGCGCCGACGATGATGTTGGCGTCCTGGTCGACCTCCTCGCGGATGCGGGTCGCGGCTTCGTCGACCTCGAACAGCGTGAGATCCTTGCCGCCGGTGATGGAGATGAGCAGGCCCTTGGCGCCCTTCATCGAGCTGTCGTCGATCAGCGGGTTGGCGATCGCCGCTTCCGCGGCGGTCAGCGCGCGCTTGTCGCCGGAGGCTTCGCCGGTGCCCATCATCGCCTTGCCCATCTCGCGCATGACGGCGCGGACGTCGGCGAAGTCGAGGTTGATCAGGCCTTCCTTGACCATCAAGTCGGTGATGCAGGCAACGCCCGAATAGAGCACCTGGTCGGCCATCGCGAAGGCGTCTGCGAAGGTGGTCTTCTCGTTGGCGACCCGGAACAGGTTCTGGTTCGGGATGATCAGCAGCGTATCCACCACCTTGTGCAGCTCGGCGATGCCGGCTTCGGCGGTGCGCATGCGGCGGCCGCCTTCGAAGTGGAACGGCTTGGTGACGACGCCGACGGTGAGGATGCCCATGTCGCGCGCGGTCTTGGCGATGACGGGAGCAGCGCCGGTGCCGGTGCCGCCGCCCATGCCGGCGGTGACGAACACCATGTTGGCGCCCGAGAGATGGTCGCGCAGCTCGTCGATGACTTCTTCAGCGGCGGCCGCGCCGACGTTCGGCTGCGACCCTGCGCCGAGGCCCTGCGTGACCGCAGTGCCCATCTGCACGATGCGCTGCGCCTTCGACATGGTCAGCGCCTGCGCGTCGGTGTTGGCGACCACGAAGTCGACGCCCTGCAGGCCCGCCGTGATCATGTTGTTGACCGCGTTGCCGCCGGCGCCACCGACGCCGAACACGGTGATCCGGGGCTTCAACTCGTGAATATCAGGAACGTTGATGCTGATGGTCATGTTTGCCTCTCGATCACGCGCGCGTGGGTTCGCCCCGGCCACCGGCCGCGGGAGTTGGTGAAAATGAGAAATTGCGGAAAGCGGTCATCAGAAGCCCTCGCGTAGCCATCGTCCGACCTTTCCGAAATATCCGCCGGTCCCTGTCCTGACCTGCTGCCGCGTATGCCGCGGTTCGACATGTTCCTGGTGAACATATTGCGGGTAGACGAGAAGGCCGGCCGGCACCGCGAACGCGGCGTTCTTCGCCTCATTGGGCAGCCGGCCGAAACCGAGCGGACGTCCGACCCGCACGGGCCGGCCAAGAATGCGGGTGCCGAGATCGACGAGGCCGGTCAGCTGCGAGGCGCCGCCCGAGAGCACGACGCGGCCGTTCGGCTCCGAGGCGAAGGGCGAATCCTTCAGCTTGTCCCGAACCATTTCGAAGACTTCCTCGGCACGATGCTTGACGATGTTGGCGATGGTGGCGCGGGAGACGATCTGCGGCAGATCCTGCTCGTCACCGGCTGTCGGCACAGACATCAGCTCACGCGAGTCCGATCCGCCGGTGATGACGGTGCCGTATAACGTCTTGATTCGCTCGGCATCGGCAATGGTCGCCGAGAGTCCGCGTGCAAGATCCATCGTGATGTGTTGCCCGCCGACCGCAAAACCGGCCGCGTGCACGAAGCGGCCGCCGGAATAGACCGCGATAGTGGTGGTGCCGGCGCCCATCTCGACGACGGCGGCGCCGAGATCGGCCTCGTCGTCGGTCAGCACCGACAGGCCGGCCACATAGGGGCTCGCCGCCATGGCTTCGACATTGATGTGGCAGCGCTCGACCGCCAGCATCAGGTTCCGTGCCACGGTGGCGTCGCATGTGACGACATTCATATCGACACCGAACTGGTGGGCGACCATGCCGCGGGGATCGCGGATGCCCTTGACGCCGTCGAGCGTGTAGCCGACCGGCAGCGCGTGCAGCACGGTGCGGCCCTCGCCGGTGGCGTGGCGCATGCCGGTGGAGGTGACGCGGCTGACATCGGCCGGGGTCACCGCGCCGCCGCGGATGTCGGCGGCAGCCTCGACCAGCTGGCCGGACAGGCGGCCGCCGGAGACCGACAGCAGCACGGACTCGACCCGCACCTTGGCCATTTTCTCGGCGAGACCGACGGCCTGACGTACCGCCTGCTCGCATTCGCCTAGATCGACCACCGCGCCGGCCTTCATGCCGCGCGACTGGATCTGGCTATAACCGATCAATTCCACCGCGTGGGTGCGGCCGCGCAGGGCCTCGCTCGGCGCCGACGGCTTCAGCCGCGCGATCATGCAGGCGATCTTGCTGGTGCCGATGTCGAGGCAGGCGACGAGGCCGCCGCGCTTGTGCGGCATCGGGCGCGTCTTCGGCGTCTGGGTGCGATCAAGACCGGTCATGCAGCGTCCCCGGCCTTCTTTTTCTTCTTGTCCTTGAACAGATCTTCGCGCGCCTTGGCGGCGTCGTCGGACAGCTGCACCACCAGGCGATCGGGCAGCCGCATGTCGACGGCGACGATGTCTTTCGAGAACAGCCGGTCTTCCTTGTCGAGCCGCGACAGCATCGCCAGCGCGTTGCCGACATCCTGCTCGGGCAGGCGGATGTCGAGGCCGTCCTTGAGCCGGAGGTTCCAGCGCCGCTCGCCGACATAGATCGCGGCCTTGGTCACCGCATTGACCTGCGGATAGCGCGCCAGCAGCGCCAGGAAATCGCGGGCCTGGGTGTCGGCGCCCTTGCCGACCACGAGCGGCAATGTCAGGAACCGGCGCGAGACGTAGGGCTCGAGCACGGCGCCGTCATCGGCGATGACGGAGAGCCGGCCGGCCTCCTGCCACAGCGCGAACGCCTGGCGCTCGGTGATGTCGATCATCAGCCGGCCCGGATAGAGCTTCAGCACGGTCGCATCCGCGATCCAGGGATTGGCCTTGAGCTTCTCGCGGACCACATCGGCGTCGAGGAACAGCAGCGAGGAACGGCCGCTGACGCCGCCGATCGCCAGAATTTCGTCCTGGCTGAGCTGTTTGCGTCCGTTGATCACGACGGAGGTGATGCGGAAGCCCGCGGAATTGGCCATCGCGTTACGGGCATCACTGACCGCGGTGATGAAATCCTGGAGATGGCCGCCCTTGACGATGCCGAAGCCGCAGCTGCCGAGCAGCAGCAGCACGGTCATGGCGAGCCCGGCCCGGCGCGGTGCGTAGCGCTCGACCAGCGCGACGATGCGCGGCGGCGGCTCGCGTTCGATAACGGGCTTGGCTTTGGTCTTGATCTTGGCTTGAGCGGCAGCGCGCTGCTGCTCACGCTTGGCTTCGAGCTTCTGGCGGAACTTTTCTTGCACCCACTCGCGCAGAAGCACGACCGCTCCAATAGCGGCCGCCTTCAGGTCAGCTTGGGGCCTCAGCGATCTGAAAAGCGACCGGGTGAGGCTTCCTGCACGATCCATTGCACGAACTCGTCAACAGTTTTCCCGCGACATCGCGCGGGTCCTGGCGAACATGACGTGTCGAACTTGCCGGGCCGGGTGCTGGTCTTCAGCAGAAGAAGCCTCTCCCCTTCACTGCGCTCGCTGCAGGTGACATCACCCAAGCAGCTCACGCGCCGGCAGCCAAAACGCCATATGCGCCGCCAGCGTTAACCTTCGGATGTCCTGGTAAACAAAAGGTAAAATTCGTTAACGCCGGATGCTTTTTGCCCAGCCATGTGAGGCATTTATGCCGCGATCTCCGGCATTTTACCGGATTTGGGCCCCAAACCGGGCCGTTTTGCCGGTTTGGCCGTTAACCAGTCCTAATTATTTCCGGACGCCCCGCACGGCGAGCTCGATCAGGCCGCGCAGGAAGTCGACGAATTCGATGCCCTCGGCCTTCAGCGCCTTGGGGTAGAGCGAGGACTTGGTCAGCCCGGGCAGCGTGTTGGTCTCGAGATAGACGAGGCCCTTCTGCGAGACAATGAAGTCCGAGCGTGAATAGCCGGTGCAGGACATCGCCCGGTGCGCCAGCATCGCCTGCGCCTTGAGCGCGGCCGTAATCTCGGGCGAAAATCGCCCGGGGCAGATCTCCTGGGTCGACTTCAAGAGATATTTTGCGGCGTAGTCGAAATTGCCCTCGCCCGGAATGATCTCGATCGGCGGCAGCGAGATAATCGAGCCATCGCTGCGCTCCAGCACGCCGCAGGTCGCCTCGACGCCGGCGATGTACGGCTCGATCACATACTCTTCCTGCTTCGCCGCATTGCGGACCGCGACGAGATCCTGCTTCGCGTTGACGAAGATCAGGCCATAGCTCGAGCCGTCGCGCGCGGGCTTTGCGATCAGCCTGCCGTATTCCGCGAAGGCATTATCGATGTCGTCGAGCGCGATGTTGGCCGGCGGCGTCACGCCGCCGAGCGCGGCGAACCGCTTGGCGGCGATCTTGTCGAAGGCGAGATGCGAGGAGGCCGAGCCTGAGCCAGTGAAGGGCACGCCGCGCGCCTCGCACATCACCTGCAACTCGCCATTCTCCGCCTGCCCGCCATGCAGGCCGAGCACCAGCACACGACCTTCCGCCTTGGCCTGGTCGAGCGCCTGCGCCAGCGGAATGCCACGCGTGCCCGGCTTGAACTCGTCCTCGAACGGACGGGCATGCTCGAGCAGCTGCTTGGACTGCACCACATGCACCTTGTCCTCGACGTCCCACCACCAGAGATCGGCCTCCGGCAGCGCCTGATGCAGCGCCTGGGCCGAGGCGACCGAAACCAGACGTTCACGGTTGGCGCCGCCGAAGAGGATGGTAATGCGCATGTGCTCTCGTCGCCTGTCCAAATTAGCCGGGGATTCCGATCCGCTTGATTTCCCAGTGCAGCTCGATTCCGGAATTCGCCTTGACGCGTTCGCGCACGGTCTCGCCCAGCGTCTCGATGTCGTGCGCGGTGGCATCGCCCGTGTTGATCAGGAAGTTGCAGTGCATCTCCGAGACCTGCGCGCCGCCGACGCGCAAGCCGCGGCAGCCGGCGGCATCCACCAGCTTCCAGGCGGAATGGCCGGGCGGGTTCTTGAAGGTCGAACCGCCGGTCTTCTCGCGGATCGGCTGCGCTGTCTCGCGGTGGGTCTGCACCTCCGCCATGCGCGCGCGGATCGCCTCCGCATCCCGGATCTCGCCGCGAAAACGCGCCGAGGTGAAGATGATGGAGGGATCGACGCCGCTATTGCGGTAGACGAATTTCATGTCCGCATTGGAGAAGACGTGCCTGGTGCCGTCGCGCCCGACGCCGCGCGCCTCGATCAGCACGTCCTTGGTCTCGCCGCCATTGGCCCCCGCATTCATGCGCAGCGCGCCGCCGATCGTGCCGGGAATGCCGAAGTAGAATTCGAGGCCGCCGATATTGGCGGAGGCCGCCACTTCCGCCACGCGTTTGTCGAGGGCGGCCGCGCCCGCGGTGACGATATCGCCGCTCGTCGTGGCCTCGCCAAAGGCGCGCGGCGCAAGCCGGGTCACCACGCCTTCAATGCCGCCATCGCGCACGATGAGGTTGGAGCCGACGCCGACCACATGGACGGGGATGTCGCTTGCAAGACGCGCGAGGAAGTAAGCGAGATCGTCCTCGTCCGCCGGCGTGAACAACACCTGCGCCGGACCGCCGACGCGAAACCAGGTCAGTTCGGCGAGCGACTGGTTGGCAAGCAGCCGGCCGCGGAGGTCGGGCATTTCAGCTTTGAGGTCGGGCGTGATGTCGGGAAAGCTCACCGCCCTACCCCAGCGCCTTCAATTGGTCCGGCAAAGCGTAAGCCCATTGCGTGATGTTGCCGGCGCCGAGACACACGACGAGATCGCCGGACTTCGTCAGTCCCTTGATGATGCCAGGAAGCTCCGTAGCCGCCGGCAGCGGCACCACCTCGCGATGGCCGCGCGCACGCAGGCCGGCGACGAAATGATCGCGGTCGATGCCGTCGATCGGCGTCTCGCCAGCGGCATAGACATCCGCGACAACAACGGCGTCCGCATCGTTGAAGCAGGTGCAAAATTCCTCGAACAGCGATTGCAGGCGGGTGTAGCGATGCGGCTGCACCACGGCGATGATCTTGCCGTTGGTGGATTCCCGCGCCGCCTTCAGCACCGCCGCGATCTCGACGGGGTGATGGCCGTAATCGTCGATCACGGTGACGCCATTCCACTCGCCGGTCTTGGTGAAGCGGCGCTTGACGCCGCCGAAGCCGGCGATCGCCTTGCGGATGGCGTCGTCGGACACGCCGAGTTCGCGCGCGACCGCGATCGCGGCGGTCGCGTTGGAGGCGTTGTGGCGGCCCGGCATCGGCAGCATGAGATCGGCGATCTCGTGCACGGCGCCGGTCTTGCGATCGCGGAACGCGACCTTGAATTTCGATCCGCCGCCCATCGGCGTCAGGTCGAGCAATCTCGCATCGGCCTGCGGATTCTCGCCGTAGGTGATGATGCGGCGGTCCTCGATCTTGCCGACAAGGCTCTGCACCACGGGATGATCGATGCACATCACGGCAAAGCCGTAGAACGGCAGGTTCTCGACGAAATGGCGGAACGCGTCCTGCACCGCGTCGAACGTCTTGAAATGATCGAGATGCTCGGGGTCGACATTGGTGACGATCGCGACATCGGTCGGCAGCTTCAGAAACGTGCCGTCGCTTTCGTCGGCTTCCACCACCATCCAGTCGCCGGCGCCGAGGCGGGCATTGGAGCCATAGGCGTTGATGATGCCGCCGTTGATGACGGTGGGATCGAGCCCGCCGGCATCGAGCAGGGTCGCGACCATCGTGGTCGTCGTGGTCTTGCCGTGGGTGCCGGCGATGGCGACGCAGCTCTTCAGCCGCATCAGCTCGGCCAGCATCTCGGCACGACGCACCACGGGAATCCGGCGCTCGCGCGCCGCCATCAGTTCCGGATTGTCGCGCTTGATCGCGGTGGAGACGACGACGACCTCGGCACCGTCGACATTCTCGGCCTTGTGGCCGACCGAGACCTTCGCGCCCTTCTTGCGCAGACGGTCGAGATTGTAATTGTCGGAGGCATCCGAGCCCTGCACGGCATAGCCGAGATTGACCAGCACCTCGGCGATGCCGCTCATGCCGATCCCGCCGATCCCGACGAAGTGGATGGGTCCGATCTCGCGCGGCAGTCTCATGCTCTGTTCCCTGACCTTGCCGCCGGAGGGCGACATCTGGCGAAGGTCACGGCCAAATCAGCCGCGCCGTTCCTACTGGATGCCCCGCTTTGGAAGGCCAAGACAAGGGCTTTTTCGCGTCAGAGTCCCGCGACTTTGACCACCAGATCGGCCAGCCGCTCGGCGGCGTCGAGCCGGCCCGCCCCCTTCGCGGCCTTAGCCATCGCGGCAAGACGCGCGGGCTCGGCGGCGAAGCCGGAGATCTCGGATGCCAACCGGTCCGGGGTGAACTCGGTCTGCGGGATGCGGATCGCGCCGTCGACCTTGGCCAGCACGCCGGCATTGGCGAACTGGTCCTGGTCGATCGAGCCTGGCAGCGGCACCAGGATCGAGGGCCGACCGATCGCGGCAAGCTCGGCCACGGTGCCGGCGCCGGAGCGCGACACCACCAGATGGTTGGACGCCAGCCGCGCCGGCAGATCGGTGAAGAACGGCGCAAGCTCGGCCTTGATCTTGAGCTTGTCGTAGACCGCGCGCACGCGCGTCATGTCTTCATCGCGCACCTGCTGGGTGAGAACCAGCCGGCTCCATAGCACGGGCTCCAGCCGTTCGATCGCACCGGGCACGATGTCGGCCATGATGCGCGCGCCCTGGCTGCCGCCGACGACCAGTAACCGCAGCGGTCCGTTCACTTCAGGCGCAGCATAGGGCACGGCAGCCGCCGCGAGGACCGCAGGCCGCATCGGCGTGCCCACCGTCGTGGTCTTGCTGGCGAGCGCGGGATCGCGGTCGAGCACGCCGGGCAACGACGTCGCGATGGCCTGGACGCGGCTCGACAGGAAGCGGTTGGCGCGGCCGAGCACGGCGTTGGCGTCGTGGATAATGCCGGGCACGCCGGCGAATTTCGCCGCGACCAGCGGCGGCAGCGTCGGATAGCCGCCGAAGCCGACCACCGCGACGGGTTTCAACCGTTGGATCAGCCTGTAAGCGGACAGCGTCCCGGTGGCGAGCGTCAGCCCCGCATAAGCGAGCTGGAATGGATTGCGGCCGCGCGCGGTCTCGCTTGCGACGACGTCGATCATGTCCTTGCTGAACAGCCCGCTATAACGCAGTGCGCGCTCGTCCGTGACGAGGCGGACGCGAAAGCCGCGCCGGATCAATTCGACGCCGAGCGCCTCGGCCGGAAATAGATGGCCGCCGGTGCCGCCCGCGGCGAGAAGAATCAGGGGGGAGGTGGTCATGGAGATTAGTCTTACAAGGACTTTCCCGTCATTGCGAGCCGGCCACAAGGTTCGCGCCCCGGGCGCAGCGCAGCGCGCCGCCCTTCGCGGCGTGGTGCGCTGCTGAACCGGGGCCCATCTCTAGCAACATCGATGCAGCATTCTGGGTCCCGGCTCTGCGCTCCGCTTCGCTTCGCTTGTCCTGTACACGAGACCTGTTACGCGTAACTCCGCATCGCGTCGGCGTGGCCGCTGGCCTCGACCTCGGTGCGCGGGCGCAGGCGCGTCAGTGCCAGCATCATGCCGACACCGTAAGCCAGCGACACGATCGAGGAACCGCCGTAGGAGATGAACGGCAGCGTCATGCCCTTGGCGGGGATGAGCTGAAGGTTGACCGACATGTTGATCGCCGCCTGCACGCCGAACAGGATCGCAAGACCGGACGCGGCAAAGCGCGAGAACATGTCCTCATTGGCGTAGGCGCGCGACAGCGTCCGGATCACGACGAAGGCAAACAGCGCCAGCATGGCAAGGCACAGGATGATGCCGAACTCTTCGGCGGCGACCGCGAATACGAAGTCGGTGTGGCTGTCCGGCAGGCTGCGTTTGGCGATGCCCTCGCCCGGCCCTAAGCCGAACCAGCCGCCGTTGTAAAAGGCTTCCATGGCGGTATCGACCTGGAAGGTGTCGCCCGAGGCCGGATTCATGAAGCGCTTGATGCGGCCGGCGACGTGCGGGACGAACAGATAGGCGCTGAAGAGACCTGCTGCGGCAGCACCGGCAAGGCCGAACACCCAGATCATGCGCATGCCCGCGATGAAGAACAGCGAGCCCCACACCATCAGGATCAGCATGGTCTGGCCGAAATCGGGCTCCATCACCAGCAGCGAAACCAGCATCAACAGCAGCACCAGCGCCATCGAGGTCGCCGGCATCTCCGGCCGCTTGGTCGATTCCGCAAACAGCCAGGCGGCGATGACGACGAAGGACGGCTTTGCGATTTCGGAGGCCTGGATGTTGACGCCAAGCAGCGTGATCCAGCGCCGCGAGCCCTTCACCTCAGGGCCGATCGCGAGCGTCACCACGATCAGGATGATGCTGATCGTGAAGATGATCAGGGCCGAGCGGCGGATCGCGCGCGGCGACAGGAAGGAGACCCCGAGCAGCACCAGGAAGGACGGGAGGAGGAACATCACGTGGCGGCTGAAGAAATGGAAGGGATCGAGCCCGATGCGGGTCGCAACCGGCGGGCTCGCCGCCAGCGACAGGATCACGCCGGTCAGCATCAAGGCCAGGATGGCGCCCATCAGCGGCTTGTCGACGGTCCACCACCACTCGGAAAAGGGGGTGCGTTCTTCACGGGAGAGCATGGGCGGCCGCTTTCGGACAGAGATCGTCCATTGGTCGCCGAGGTTGGTTACCGCGGGGTTAAGGAATTGCGGATGTTCCGAGATGATCTCCGCTACCGCCCCAAAACACGCTGTCATGCCCCGGCTTGACCGGGGCATCCAGTACGCCGCGGCTCCTCGGCTTAATCATAACCGTCTCTGGGATACTGGGTCGCCCGGTCAAGCCGGGCGACGACAGCGGAGATTGTGGAGCAGCTGCCCTCACACCACCGGCTTCACACCGGGCATCGCCTGCACCAGCTCGCGGAACTTGGCGCCGCGGATCTCGAAATTGCGGTACTGGTCGAAGGACGCACAGGCTGGCGACAGCAGCACGACCGCATCGACGAGGCCCGAGGCCTCCGCATCGCGCGCGGCGTGCTCGACGGCAACATCGAGCGTCTGGCTGATCTCATGCGCGACTTGCGTGCCCAGCGTTCCCGCAAACTCCTGCGCGGCCTCGCCGATCAGATAGGCTTTTCGGATGCGCGGGAAGAAGCCGGTCAGGCTGGTGATACCGCCCGCCTTGGGCTTGCCGCCGGCGATCCAGAAGATGTCGGCAAAGGACGACAGCGCATGCGCGGTGGCGTCGGCATTAGTACCCTTGGAGTCGTTGACGAACAGCACATTGCCGCGGCGACCGACCTGCTCCATGCGGTGCGCCAGGCCCGGAAAGCTGCGCAAGCCGTTCTGGAGGACATCGAGGCTGATGCCCATCGCAAGCGCGGCGGCGGCAGCGGCAGCCGCGTTTTGCGCATTGTGCTGGCCGCGCAGCGAGCCGATGCCACCGAGCTTTGCGACTTCGCTCCGTGCCCCGCCCGCGGTACGCATGATGGTGCCATGCTCGACATGGATGCCGCTCGCCAGCGGGTTCTTCACCGAGATGCGCACCACATTCTTGCCGGCGCGGTCGAGCCGGTCGGCGATGTCGCGGCAAAAGCCGTCGTCGACGCCGACGATCGAAGTGCCGCCCGCCTGCACACCGGCGACGAGGCGCTCCTTCACCGCGGCGTAGTGTTCGATGGTGCCGTGGCGATCGATGTGATCCTCGCTGACGTTCAGCAAGATGCCGACGGAGGGATCGAGCGAGGGCGTGAGGTCGATCTGGTAGGACGACATCTCGATGACGTGGACGCGGCCCATGCGCGGCGGCTCCAGCGACAGGATCGCGGTGCCGATATTGCCGCCCATCTGGGTGTCGTAGCCGGCAACCTTCGTCAGATGCGCGATCAGCGCCGTCGTGGTCGACTTGCCGTTGGTGCCGGTGATGGCGACGAACGGCGCGTCCGGCGCGTGGCGGCGACGCTCGCGGCAGAACAGTTCGATGTCGCCTATCACCTCGCAGCCCACCTCACGCGCCTTCAGCACGCTCCAATGCGGCACCGGATGGGTCAGCGGCACGCCGGGCGCCAGCACGAGCGCGGCAAAGTTCGCCCAGGAGACGCTGCGCAGATCCGCGGTGACGAAACCGGCCTGTGCCGCCTTGGCGACGTTCTCGGCATTGTCGTCGGCGGCGATCACCTCGGCGCCACCCGCCTTCAGCGCGTGACAGGAGGCAAGCCCCGAACCGCCGAGGCCGAACACCGCGACCGTCTTGCCGGCGAATGATGTGACCGGGATCATCAGCGCAGCTTCAGCGTCGAGAGGCCGGCCAGCGCCAGCATCACCGAGATGATCCAGAAGCGGATCACGATCTGCGGCTCGGTCCAGCCGAGCTGCTCGAAATGGTGGTGGATCGGCGCCATCCGGAAGATGCGCTTGCCCGTGAGCTTGAACGACACCACCTGCACGATGACCGAGACCGCCTCCAGCACGAACAGGCCGCCGATCACCGCGAGCACGATCTCGTGCTTCACCGCGACCGCGATCGCGCCGAGCATGCCGCCGAGCGCGAGCGAGCCGGTGTCGCCCATGAAGATCGAGGCCGGCGGCGCATTGAACCAGAGAAAGCCGAGACCGGCGCCCAAGAGCGCACCGCAGAGGACCGCGAGCTCGCCGGTGCCGGCGACATATTTAATCTGGAGATAGTCGGCGAACACCGCGTTGCCGGCGAGATAGGCGATCATCGCAAAGCTCGCGGTCGCGATCATCACCGGCACGATGGCAAGGCCGTCGAGGCCGTCGGTGAGGTTCACCGCATTGCCGGCGCCGACGATGACGAAGGCGCCGAACACGACGAAGAACCAGCCGAAATGCAGCACCGTGTCTTTCAAGAAGGGAATCGTCAGCGCGGTCGAGGCGGGATCACGGTTCAGCCGCACCAGCGCATAGCAGGCGACCAGCGCGATCGCCGCCTCGATCAGCAGGCGCAGCTTGCCGCCGAACCCGCTCGTGGTCTGCTTGGTCACCTTGAGATAGTCGTCATAGAACCCGACGAAGCCGAAGCCGAGCGTCACCGCCAGCACGATCCAGACGTATGGGTTGAGCGGGTTGGCCCACAGCACGGTGCCGACCGTGAGGCCTGACAGGATCATCAGCCCGCCCATGGTGGGCGTGCCCTTCTTGGCGAGATGCGACTGCGGGCCGTCGGTGCGGATCGGCTGGCCCTTGCCCTGCCGGATACGCAGATGATCGATGATCCAGGGCCCGAACAGGAACACGAACAGCGCGCCGGTGACGATGGCGCCGCCGGTGCGGAAGGTGATGTAGCGGAAGACGTTCAGGACGGTGCGGAACGCACCCATGCTCGGAAATGTGTTGGAGAGCTCGATCAGCCAGTAAAACATTCAGTCGGTCCTATGGCGCCTTTGGCGCGCGGTCTTGGTCTCGGTCTCGACCTCAACGCGCCTCACGCGTATTCGCTGGTCTTCATCATGGGGTTGGGCGACCTCAAGACAACGGGCGCCCTCGCGCCACAACGGGTAGGGTCGGGAACGGCGCCTTCCAAGCAGTTTACGCCTTCGCCTGCAAGGCGGCCACTAGGCCCGGCACAAACTTGTTGACCCAGAACATCTTCTTGCTGCCCTTGACAACCACGACGTCGCCTGCCTTCAGCAGATTTGCGACCTCGCCGGCTCTCAGCGTCGCGGGATCGTCGTGCCAGCCGAGGCCCTTGCCTGAGGGCAAGACGTCATAGAGGTGGCGCATCAAGGGGCCGACGCAGTAGACGCCGTCGATGCCGTCGAGATGCCTGGCAAGGCCGGTGTGATAGGTCGGCGCATCGTCGCCAAGCTCCAGCATGTCGCCCAGCACCGCAATGCGGCGGCCACCGCTCATGTTGCGGGCCTGGAGGCTTTGCAGCGCAGCAGCGACGCTGGCTGGATTGCCGTTGAAACTGTCGTCGATCACGGTGATGCCGCCGATCGCCTGCTCGACGCCGCGGCCGGTCATGATGCCGACCCGGTCGAGCTTGATCGCCAGCGTCGCGACATCGAGATGGGCGGCATGAACCGAGGCGAGCGCGGCCAGCGCATTCTGCACGCGGTGCGGTGCGCCCGGCGTCAGGCTGAAGGCAATCTCCTTCTTGCCGATCGCGGCCACGACCTGCCAGCTTTCGCCATGCGGCGCGTGCTTGACCTCGTGCACCTCGGCATGTTCGCCGAAACGCACCACCTTGCCCTTCCATTCGGACGCCTTGAGTCCGGCCGGCAGCACCAGCACGCCGTCCTCCGGCAAGCCGAGCGCGATCGACACTTTTTCGTGCCTGATGGCTTCGAGCGAGCCGAGCTTCTCCAGATGCACCGGCTGGACGTTGACGACGAGCGCGACGGTCGGGCGCGTCAACTCGCTGAGCCGCGCGATCTCACCTCGCTGGTTCATGCCCATCTCGACGACCCAGAGACTGGCATCTGGCCGCGCATTGCACAGCGTCAGCGGCACGCCCCAGAAATTGTTGAAGCTCGAGGGACTCGCATAGGCGTTGGGATAGGCGGCCAAAAATTCCTTGGTGCTGGTCTTGCCGGCGCTGCCGGTGAGACCGATCACGGGACCATTGAAGCGCGCGCGAGCAGCGCGCGCGAGGCCCCAGAGGCCGTCGATCAGCGTGTCCTGCACGATGAGCTGGGGAATTTTGATACCCGCGATCTCGTGCGGCACGATCATCGCGACGGCACCTGAGGCTTCCGCCTTGTCCGCGAACTCCCAGCCATCGCGCGCGCTGGCGAAGGCCGAGATGAAGCCGCCACTTGGCGTGCCTGATAGCGCGACGAACAGGCTGCCCGGTTTCACCAGGCGGCTGTCCTGGGTCACGAAATCGATCGGCGTGTCCGGAAACAATCCGGCCACGCCCAGCGCGCGCGCCACCTCGGCAACCGTCCATAGTGGCCCGCTCATGCAATCCTCGACGTCAATGCGGCGGCGACCGCCTCGTGATCACTGAAGGGCAGCACCTGGCCGCCGACGATCTGCCCGGTCTCGTGGCCCTTGCCGGCGACGAGCAGCGCATCGCCCTCCTGCAAGTCCTCGATCGCGGCGCGGATGGCAGCAGCACGGTCGCCGATCTCGCGCGCGCCCTTGGCCGTGGCGAGGATCGCGGCGCGGATCGCTTCAGGCTTCTCGCTGCGTGGATTGTCGTCGGTGATGATGATACCGTCGGCATTCGCGGCGGCGATCTCGCCCATGATCGGCCGCTTGCCGGCGTCACGATCGCCGCCGGCGCCGAACACGACGATGAGCCTGCGCTTGGCGTAGGGGCGCAGCGCCTGGAGCGCCTTCGCCAGCGCATCGGGCTTGTGGGCGTAATCGACGAAAACAGGCGCGCCGTTGCGCTCGCCGACGAACTCCAGCCGGCCCTTGGCGCCTTCGAGATGCTCGAGGCTCGCGAACACTTGTGCGGCATCGCTGCCGGTGCCGATGGCAAGACCGGCCGACACCAGCGCGTTCTCGATCTGGAATTCGCCGACCAGCGGCAGCCGGATGGCGTAACGCTTGCTGCGATGCTCCAGCGCAAGTTTCTGCGAAAAACCTTCGACCACGGCTTCGACGAGGCGGATGCCCTCGCCTGCCCCATCGCCGTTGCGCCCGACCGCCATCACGCGCAGGCCATGCGACTTCGCGGCGTCGATCGCTTCCGCCGAACACTCATGATCGGCCGAGATCACCGCCGGGCCGCCGGGCGCGACCAGCTCGCGGAACAGCCTGAGCTTTGCCCCAAGATAATGCGCGACGGTCGGATGGTAATCCATGTGGTCGCGCGTAAGGTTGGTGAAGCCGCCGGCCGAGACACGCACGCCGTCGAGACGGTACTGGTCGAGCCCGTGCGAGGATGCCTCGAAGGCGAGATGCGTCACGCCCTCGCGCGCGATCTCATTGAGTTGCCGGTGCAGCGCGATCGGATCGGGCGTGGTCAGCGAGCCATAGACCGTGCGCTTGGGCGAGACGAGACCGATGGTACCGATGCTCGCCGAGGGATGCCCCAGGCGCTGCCAGATCTGGCGCGTGAAGGCGGCGACCGAGGTCTTGCCGCTGGTGCCGGTCACCGCGGCGATCGTCGCGGGCTGCATGGGGAAGAATCTTGCCGCAGCCAGCGCCAGCGCGCGGCGCGGATTGGCCACCGCGATGAACGGCGCCTTGCAGCCATCAGGCGCATGTTCGCCGACGACCGCCACGGCGCCTGCCGCAATGGCGGCATCGATGAAGCGCGCACCATCGGTCTTGCTGCCTGCGAGGGCGAAGAAGACATTGCCCGGCCTGACCACGCGGCTGTCGAGCGCGACGCCGGTCACCTCGAGCGCGGCGACAGCGGGCTCGATCGCGGCATCATTGTCCAAAACGTTCTGGCCTAGAAGGTCGCGCAGCTTCATGGTTGTCCAGTCGACAATGCCGCGCCGGGAAGCCGAATCGTCAGGAAAAGCCGAATCAGCGCCGGCGATGGCCATCCCAGTTGATTACTGGGTTGTCCTGGATGCTGCAAGAATAAGGCGGTCCGCGGGCGGCAGATCAAACCGCGGTTCGACGCCCAGGAGCGGGGCAATCCGCTCGATCACCTTGCCGCCGGTCGGCACCGTGTTCCAGCCCGAGGTGATGAAACCATGCGTTTCCGGTATCGCCTGCGGCTCGTCCAGCATGATCAGGATCTGATATTTCGGATCATCGCAGGGCATGATCGCGGTGAAGGAATTGAGCACGCGCTTCTTGGCATAGCGGCCGTTGATGACCTTTTCGGAGGTGCCGGTCTTGCCGCCGACATAGTAGCCCTTGACGTCGGCGCTCTTGGCGGTGCCGATTTCGGCGTTGAGCCGCATCAGGAACCGCATCTTGTCGCTGGTCTCCGTCTTGATCACGCGCTTGGCCAGCGCCGCCGCTTCCTCAGGGGTGCGCTTCATGAAGGTCGGCGGAATCAGATAGCCGCCGTTCACCAGCGCGTTGATGCCCATCACCGCCTGCAGCGGCGCCACCGAGAGGCCCTGACCGAACGCGGCGGTCACCGTGTTCAGCTCGCTCCAGCGGCGCGGGATCAGCGGCGCCGCGCTCTCCGGCAACTCGGTGCGCAGCCGCGTCAACTGACCCATCTTGGCGAGAAACGCCTTGTGCGCCTCGACGCCCTGGCCGAGCGCGATGCGCGCCGCGCCGATGTTGGACGAGTAGGTGAACACTTCCTTGGTGTTGATGAAGCGGCCGAGTGGGTGGCTGTCGTGGATGGTGAACTTGCCGTAGTGCAGGTTCCCGCGCGCATCCCACGACGAGTTCAGATTGATCTTGCCGGAATCGAGCGCCATCGCCAGCGTGAACGCCTTGAAGGTCGAGCCCATCTCATAGACGCCGGTGGTCAGGCGGTTGATGCGGTCGGGGTCGTGCGCTTCCTTCGGATTGTTGGGGTCGAAGTCCGGCAGCGAGACCATCGCGACGATCTCGCCGGTCTTGACGTTGGAGACGATGCCGGAGGCTGCCTTGGCGTGGAACTTCTCCTTGGCCTTCAGCAGTTCGTCGCGCAGCGCATGCTCGACGCGCAGATCGACCGAGAGCTCGATCGGCTTCTGCAGCCGGTCGGTGGCAAAGCCGGCGCGGTGGAGATCGGCAAGGCCCTGGTTGTCGAGCCACTTCTCCATGCCGGCGATGCCCTGATTGTCGATGTTGACGAGACCAATGAGGTGGGCGACCTCGTTGCCGGTCGGATAGACGCGCTTGTTCTCGCGCAGGAAGCCGATGCCGGGAATGCCGAGCTTGTGGATGTCCTGCTGCTGCTTCGCCGTGACCTCGCGCTTGAGCCAGACGAACCCCTTGCGACCCGACAGGCGCTCGCGCACCTCGGCCTCGTCGAGATCGGGCACCGTCGCGGTCAGAAGCTCGATCGCCTCATCCTTGTCGATGATGCGGCGCGGCTCGCCGAACAGGCTCGCGGCTTTGACGTCGGTCGCAAGGATGGCGCCGTTGCGATCGACGATATCAGGGCGCGCGGTCGCAACGACCTCTTGCGAGGCCGCACGGCGCGCACTGTGCGCGTCGGCACCGATCGCGAACATCACGAGCCGGCCGCCGATCAGCGCATAGACCGAGGCGAAGGCGAGCATGGCAAGGCCGACGCGTGCGCGCGCCTTCGCGGCGCGATCGACATTGCGTCCGTAGAGCAGGCTGCGGATCAGCCGCTGGCGCCAGGGTTCAGTCGGCCTCTCAGTCGGCTTCTCGGTGGGTTTTGCAGGCGTCGCCGGGCTCATTGCTTATCCTCGGCCTGAGGCACCGAGCCCGTCACGGTGTCAGGATCGCTCGCGGCTTCGATGGTGTTGAGCATGGCCCCGATCGGATCGGGCTCACCCGGCCTGAACATCCGCGGCGGACGATCCGGCAGGTTCTTCAGCGAATCGTATTGCGTGCCGTTGACCGGTTTGAGCGGCAGATGGCGCTCGGCCAGGCCTTGCAGGCGCAGGGGCGCATCGAGCTTGGCCCATTCGGAACGCAGCGAGGCAATCGCATCGCGTTGCTCGCGGATCTCCGCATGCAGCCGCAGTACTTTTTCGACGCGCGCGGTGGAGTCCATCTTGATCCGGTAGACATAGGCCGCCGCAAAGATCAGCGCGCCGATGACGAGAAGGTGGATGAAGCGCATGTGCTAGCCGCCCCTCATCACGTCGGAGAGTTTTGGCCAGGACGACGGCTCATTGTCATCATGCGCAGGTGCATCGGTGCGCTCGGCGGCACGCAGCTTTGCCGAACGTGCGCGCGGATTATGCGCGACTTCCTCTTCGCCGGCGACCACAGGCCGCCGCGTCAGCAGCTGGAAGCTCGGCGAGACCTGCGCCACTTCCGGCAGATGCCGCGAGCCGCCGCCGGTCTTCGAACGCAGGCTGAGGAAATTCTTGACGATGCGGTCTTCCAGCGAGTGGAACGAGACCACCACGAGCCGCCCGCCGGGCTTGAGCACGCGCTCGGCCGCGGCGAGCGCGGTCTGGAGCTCTTCGAGTTCCTCGTTGACGAAGATGCGCAGCGCCTGGAACGTCCGCGTCGCCGGGTGGATCTCGCCGGGCTTCGCGCGTACCACCCGGCCGACGAGATCGGCGAGCGCGCGCGTCGTCGTGAACGGCGTCTCCTGCCGGTCAGCGACGATGGCGCGGGCGATGCGACGCGAATTTCGTTCCTCGCCGAAGAGATAGATGATGTCGGCGAGATCGCCTTCTGAGGCACGCGCGACGACATCAGCCGCGGTCGGTCCGGTCTGCCCCATCCGCATGTCGAGCGGGCCGTCGAGACGGAACGAGAAGCCGCGGCCGGCCTGATCGAGTTGCATCGAGGACACGCCGACGTCCATGACGACACCGTCAACGCCATCGACGCCCTGCGCCGCGCAGACTTCGGCCAGATTGGAGAAGCGGTCCTCAACCAGGGTCAGCCGACCCGCGGAACGTTCGACCAGCCCGGCGCCGCCCGCGATCGCAGTGCGGTCGCGATCGATCGCGATCAGGCGGGTTCCCGGCACGTCGAGGATGGCTCGGCTGTAGCCGCCGGCACCAAAAGTGGCATCGATATAGATGCCGCCCGCGCGCGGCGCGAGATGTTCAATCGCCTCGCGGCCGAGCACGGGAATGTGAGGCGCGTCGCTCATGCGTCGCGCCTGCCGCGTGCGCAGGTCAATTTGGCGGCGAAGCAGCCCATCACGCCTCGAATCATTCCGCGTCGCGGCGGTTCCACGACCCAGCCCCTCTCCCGCACGCTTGCCAGCATGCGCGCCGAGCCCCGTCATCCCAGGCCGCAGACCCGGTGTTCCCAGCGGAATATGTCGGGCAACCATGGGATTTCGAGCCAAAATACGCTTTGGCCGCCTCCGGACGCGGGTCGGCTCTTCATCCTCAGTAACGGCCCTTAGCGTTAAGAAAGCGTTGATCGGCTGATTACAAGTCGAAAAGCTCGATGGACGGTGATGCCGCATCCACACACACGCGCAAAATGCATCCGTTAACCAAACCGCTCGATTGCGTGGAGCGGAGGGTAAAGGAATAGTAAAGAGAAGGAGTTGGCCTCCTCACTGGCCCATTCTCCTGTGCGACTTTGAGCTGTTCATGCCGTCCGGTTCGTCCACGCCGCCTGGAACTGATTCGAAGCGTCAGCGCGTTCTCCCGGTTCCCAAGGCCGCGGCGAACATGCGGACGTTCGAGCCGGATTCCTCGATCGTCTCCGACATCATCCCCTCGCCGAATTACGGCGAACGCAACAGGGGGCGGCAGGTCGACATGATCGTGCTGCACTACACCGGCATGCCCGACGTCGAGGGCGCGCTGGCGCGGCTGTGCACGGCGGGCACCGAAGTGTCGGCGCATTATGTCGTGCTCGAGGACGGCCGCATCGTGCAATGCGTGTCCGAGGCCAAGCGCGCCTGGCATGCCGGCGTCTCGTCCTGGGCCGGCGAGGATGACATCAATTCCTGCTCGATCGGCATCGAGATCATCAACCGCGGCCATGACTGGGGCTATCCGGATTATCCGCTGCGCCAGATCGCCGCCGTGATCGCGCTGTGCCGTGGCATCATGCTACGGCGAAAGGTGCCGCCGCACCGGGTGCTCGGCCATTCCGACGTTGCACCCGCGCGCAAGAAGGACCCCGGCGAAAAATTTCCGTGGCATTCGCTGGCCAATTCCGGCGTCGGACATTGGGTGACGCCGGCGCCGATCGTACGCGGCGAAAGGCTGATGCTCGGCACCATCAGTGACGAGGTGCTCAGCCTGCAGCAGGCGCTCGCGCGCTACGGCTATGGCGTGCCGCTGTCGGGCAAATACGACGCCGCGACGATGGAGGTCGTCACCGCCTTCCAGCGCCATTTCCGTCCCGCGCGGCTGGATGGTGTCGCCGATCACTCGACGCTCTCGACCTTGCAGGCGCTGCTGGCGAGCCTGCCGGCGGACGCGACGGTAGTCGCGACGAAGTGAGGGGAGGCCTGCGCCACTTTCGTGTCCCGGACGCGGTGCGGCGCGAAGTGCCGCTCCGCAGAGCCGGGACCCAGTCGGCGACACGATCCTCTGCGGTGAGATGGGCCCCGGCTCTGCGGCGCGCCGCTGAAGAAGCGCTGCGCCGCGTCCGGGGCATGAGAGCCTAATCCATCTCCCTGACCCTTCGCGCATACAATCTCCACAGCGGCTCGAGTTGCGTCGCCTCCGTCGCCGCGCGATAGGCCTCGCGCGCTTCGTCCTTCCGTCCCAACCGTCGCAACAGATCGGCGCGCACCGCAGGCAACAGCTCGTAGCCACGCAAGCCCCCGCGCGCGGCGATCGCATCGACGAGATCGAGCGCCCGCGCGGGCCCATCGACCATCGACACCGCGGCGGCATGGTTGAGTTCGATCACCGGCGACGGGTTGATCCGCAGCAGCACCTCGTAGAGCCCGGCGATCTGCGGCCAGTCGGTGTCTTCATAGCTTGGCGCGCGCGCATGCAACGCGGCGATCGCGGCCTGCACGACATAAGGCTGCGGGAGCCCGGGCACACCAAGCGCATCGTCCACGAGCCGCAGCCCCTCCTCGATCTGCGCGCGGCCCCACAGCGTGCGGTCCTGCTCCTCAAGCAGCACGATGTCGCCAGCCGCGGTCTCGCGGCCGGCGCGGCGCGCATCGTGCAGCAGCATCAACGCCAGCAGGCCCTTGATGCCGGCGCGATCCGGCATCAACTGGTCGAGCAGGCGGCCAAGCCTGATCGCTTCGGTCGCAAGATCGGGCCGCATCAGATCCGCGCCTTCGGTTGCGGCATAGCCTTCGGTGAAGACGAGATAGATCACGGCGAGCACGCCATCGAGCCGCGGCGCCAGCGCGTCGCGCTCGGGCACCTCATAGGGAATGCCGGCGAGCCTGATCTTCTGCTTGGCGCGGACGAGGCGCTGCGCCATGGCGTCCTCACTGATGAGGAAGGCGCGCGCGACCTGCGCGGACGAGAGCCCGCAGACGGTGCGCAGCGTCAGCGCGACCTGGACCTCGGGCGCAAACGCCGGATGGCAGCAGGTGAAGATCAGCCGCAACATGTCGTCGTCGAGCACCGCAGGCGACTCGTCGGAGCTCAGCGCGTTCAGCTCGATCTCGTGCACCAGCGCCTGCTGCTTGCCGCGAAAGACAGTTTGGCGGCGAACCCGATCGATCGCCTTGTTACGCGCGACATTGACCAGCCAGGCGCGCGGATTGTCCGGCAACTCGCACGACGGCCAGCGCTCCAGCGCGACCGCAAACGCATCCTGGAGCGCCTCCTCGGCGAGATCGAAATCGCCGACGAGGCGGATCAGCGTGGCCAGCGCCCGCCCCGCCTCGTCGCGAAAAATCTTGTCAATCTCGTCCGGGATCATGCGTCGATGCGCAGACTGGCGTCACTTGTCGTAGACCCAGATCGGCCGCACCTCGATCGATCCGATGCGCGCGCTCGGTATCCGCGCCGCGATCTCGATCGCCGCGTTGAGATCCTTGGCTTCGATCAGATAATAGCCGCCGAGTTGCTCGCGGGTCTCCGCAAACGGGCCATCGGTCGTCAGCACCTTGCCCTCGCGCACACGCACGGTCGTCGCCGTCGTGGTCGGCTGCAAGCGGTCGCCGGCCTTGAAGTTGCCGCTCTGGACGATACCCTGCGTGAAGGCCTGGTATTCGGCCAGCATCCTCTGGCTGGTCGCGGCGTCGTTCTTGGCGTACTCGACCTCGTTCTGGTAGATCATCAGCAGATACTGCATGGCTTAACTCCTGTTGTTCGGCTGTGTTGCCGACTTCCAGTCGAACGGGACATGCGCCAAACGACATCTTCAGAATAAATTATTCGCAGGCCGCGTGTGCAGCGATATCCGCTTGACGGAACTGTCACAAATGCTCCATGCGTAGCCGGTCAGTCGGCCGGACGGCCGCTCCGGCAGGTGCCGAAAGGCCGCCGGGGAGGAAAGTCCGGGCTCCCTTGACATACGGTGCCGGATAACGTCCGGCGGGGGCAACCCCAGGGAAAGTGCCACAGAGAACGAACCGCTCCCTCCTCGGAGGAAGTAAGGGTGAAAAGGTGCGGTAAGAGCGCACCGCGGATCCGGCAACGGAGCCGGCATGGTAAACCCCACCGGGAGCAAAACCGAATAGGGACGGCGTAGCGGGCTGTTCGCGAAAGCGATAACGCCGCGGGGCGATGTCAGGCCCGCCGTCCGGGTAGGTTGCTCGAGGGCATGTGCAAACATGGTCCCAGAGGAATGGCCGTCACGTATCGTTCGCGCAAGCGGACGGTGCCCTACAGAACCCGGCTTACAGGCCGGCTGATATTCTGAAGTGCTTTCGAGCGAAGTGGTTTTCCGGTTCGCGTCAAGAAAGCGCATCTTGCCAGAGTGACGAGGGGTTCGATGCTGACCGCATCGGGCCCCTCACCATTTTCATCGCTGTCATCCCGCGGCTTGCGAAGCGGGACGGCCACACCCTTTACTTTGCTGATTTGTCCGCGATGATACCCAATTTATGGATTTCCGGTGTTTTGGCGAACATGTCGCCTGCGGTGATCTTCTCCATCAACGCGGCGGCGACCTTTCCGTTGAGATGCGCGTCGCGTCCCGCTTCGTCGTCGAATGTATCGAATATTGCGAAAGAGGAAGGTCCTTCCTGAATCGCATACCATGAGATCGTTCCGGGTTCGGCGTTCACCAGAGGAACCGCCGACTTCAGGAACTCCGCGACCTCCTTCTCCTTGCCGGGCTTGGCTTCAAGCGGAACGTACAGCGCGAACTTTGTCATTCTGTCTCCTGTTCTGATCTTCGCTAGCGTCGCTACCAATCGGCTTCGTGCCATGACCCCTCAGCCAGCTAATTCCTCGCCCCTGAGGTCGATCCTTGAGGAACCCTGTTTATTATTTCCCCGTTGCGACAAATTGACTGATACAGCGCGCGAGGTGCGCGTTCGACTTGTTGCCAAGCTCTTGTCCCGTCTGAAAATCAGGATGAATGCTGCCCGCTGACCGCGGATAAGATGCAGATTGGATCGGGGCATTTGTCCACCAGCGCAGCGCCTGGGAATATCCCGCCGAAGAGAAAGCGGACTGAGGCATCTTGCTTTAGCTAGGCAACGATCTCGTTCAACACCTTCATCAACGCCTCCGGCGCCGTCACATTCGGCGCGTGGCTCGCATCGAGCTCGAAATATCGCCAGCCATCCTCGGTCTTCGCGCGCTGCGCAAACTGCCCGAACACGTCGCCCGGCGGAATGCGCGTGCAATAGATGTAGCTGCGCGGCATCGTCGGCTCGCCATGCACGAGCTTCAGCTTGGTCTCCAGGCATTTGATCGGCATGTTGACGCGCCGCTCATCGAGCCAGCGGAGATCGGCCTGTGGCGTATCCGCCGGCGGCGGGTTTGGCGGGACACGGTAGCCATCACCCGCGGCCGCCGCCTTGCGCATCGGCTCGCGGCCGGCCTCGTGCAGGTCGAACAGCGACTGGCCGTCGCGCGGCACAAAAGCGTCGAGGTAGATCAGTTGCGATACATATCCGCGCGCACGATCGGCGATGCCGGTTGCAACCATGCCGCCATAACTATGCCCAAGCAGCACGACATCGCGAAAGTCCTCGAACTTGATGACGTTGAGGATATCCTGGATATGCGTGTCGAGATCGACGCCGGGACTGGCGAGATGTTCACGCTCGCCGAGCCCGGTATAGGTCGGCGTCACCAGGCGGTGACCGGCTTGCGCCATCAGCGGATGCATCTTCTTCCAGGACCATCCGCCGGACCATGCGCCATGACAGAGCAGAAAAGTTTTCGAGCGTCCGGCCATCTACATTTTCCATCGTCGTGTCGGTATGATGGAGTGTAGTGGCCAGTCGCGCCAAGTAACCTCACGACTGCTTCAGGCGGCGCGCGAGTCCTTCACAAATACAGGAGCGAGCTCGCTGGCCTCACGCCGCAGCTTGGCCGGCTCGAAACCATGCATGCCGATCTGCCATTGCAGTCCGACGATGGCGCCCTTGGTCGGTTGCAGCAGCGCGAGCGCGGCAAACAACGTCACCGGCAGCCACACGGCGAGCTGCAGCCAGACCGGCGGCGCGTAGGCGGTCTCGATGGCGAGGGTCGCCGGCACGACGAGATGGCCGACCACGACCATCACCAGATAGGCCGGAAAATCGTCGGCGCGCTGATGAAACAGCTCCTCGCCACAATGATCGCAGGCGTCTGCCACCTTTAGGAAACGCCCGAACACATGCCCTTCGCCGCAGTTCGGGCACTTGCCGCGAAAACCGCGCCACATCGCCTTTGTCAGGGAAACCGAACCGGTCGTCATGACGACACCTCTTCCGTTTTGCTGATCCATACAATAATATCTTGCATCCATACATTCAAAGGATATGGGCCCAAATTGCATGGATTGGACTCCTACAATCTCGGAGCTGTCAGGGCCGCGCTACCAGCGCATCGTCGAGGCCATGGAGGCCGACATCGCCGCGGGCCGGCTGGTGCGCGGCCAGCAATTGCCGACGCAGCGCGCACTGGCGAAAGCGCTGGGCATCGACCTCACCACGGTGACTCGCGCCTATACCGAGGCGCGGCGCCGCGGCATTATGGAAGCGCGGGTCGGACAGGGCTCGTTCGTATCGGAGACCAGCGCGCGCCGCGCGATCGACCTGCCACATCCGGTCGCGATCGACCTCTCGATGAACGTGCCGCCGCATCCGCTGGAGGCGCAGCTCGACGAGCGCATCATCGCGGGGATGGAGGCGCTGCGCACGCGATCGGGGCTGACCGCATTCCTGAACTATCAGCCGCCGGGCGGCAGCGCGCATGAGTGCCAGGTCGCGGCGCGCTGGATGCGTGCACGCGTGCCGCACGCACATGCCGACAGGCTGGTGATCTTTCCCGGCGCGCAGACCATCCTGTTCGACCTGCTCGCATTCCTGGCGCGCCCTGGTGACGTTGTGCTGACCGAGGCTCTCACCTTCCCCGGCATCAAGGCGGCCGCGGCGCGGCTCGGCGTCAAGCTCGTCGGCGTCGCCATGGATGACGGCGGCTTGCTGCCCGATGCGCTGGCGAAGGCGTGCCGCGTCCACAAGCCGAAAGCGGTGTATCTGATCCCGACACTGCACAATCCGACCACGGCCACACTGTCCGCAGAGCGCCGCAGCGCCATCGCAAAGATCATTCGCGAGGCCGATACCGTTCTGATCGAGGACGACGCCTACGGGCTGCTCGATCGCTCGGCTTCGCCGATCGCGAACCTCATTCCCGAGCGGACCTATCTTGCGACCACGCTGTCAAAATGCCTCGCACCGGCCTTGCGCGTCGCCTATCTCGTCACGCCCGACAATGCCGCGCAACAAGAGATGCGCAGCACTTTGCAAGCCACCGTGCAGATGCCGGCACCGTTGATGGTCGCACTGGTGACGCACTGGATCGAGAGCGGCATCGCCGATCGCATCATCACCGCCATTCGCAACGAAGCCGTGGGCCGCCAGCAGCTCGCGCAACGCGCCTTGAAGGGATTTCAGTTTCTCGCCAGGCCGGCCGCGCATCATCTCTGGCTGCGGTTGCCGGAGGGCCGGTCCGATGTCGCGGCGCATCTCTTGCGCAACGGGCTTGCGATCGTCGCCGGCGATGCCTTCACCGTGGACGGCGTACCGCCGCATGCGGCCCGCGTCTCGCTGGGCGCGGCGCGGAACAGATCCGAATTGACGGAGGCGCTGCGCATCCTGGTCGGCGCGCTGCACAAGCCTGCCGACACGAGGCAGATCGTCTAGAGCATGATCCGGAAAACTGCGCAGCGGTTTTCCGACAAGATCATGCTCAAACGATGAGCCCTATTGCTGGTGGAGGTGGTGGCGGTGCCGCGGGCGAACCGCGGGCACAACAGCCGACGGATAGGCCGCATAGGCCTCGCCCGGTGCCACCGTCTCGCCACGGGCCGCGCGCCCCGCGGGCGTCAGCTGGCCACCATTGAGCACATCGCGATCGGGATGAGCGGCTTGATAGGCCGCGGGCTCGGAAAACTGCGCCTGCGCCAATGTCGGCGTCAGCGCGGCGGCCGACAGTAGCGCCGCCGCAGCGGCAACGTTCATGCGGATCAATGATCATGCTCCTTCATCGGATCAGGGACGGCGCGGCATGACGCCCCGCAAGCCCCAACATTGAAATACAGGCATCATCTAGGTGCATCTTCCGCGAACGCCCGCACCATCAGGATCACGCTTGCGTGCGGTTTTGAAATTGACCGCTCCCGCCGCATCTGTGCTATGCGCCAGACGACGCCAAACTGCGATCAACCATTCGGCATCGCCGCTCACGACAGGACATCATTGGTGGACATGCTCACCCCCGCGCTGCTGCTGCTCGGCGCCTTGGCCGGCGGCTTCGTCTCGGGCCTCGCCGGTTTCGGCACGGCGCTGATGGCGCTCGGGATCTGGCTCTACGTGCTGCCGCCCTCGCTCGCGGTGCCTCTGGTGCTGATCTGCTCGGTGATCGCGCAGACCTCGACGCTGCCGTCGATGTGGAAGAGCTTCGATCTCTCGCTGGTGTGGCCGTTCCTGATCGGCGGCCTCATCGGCGTGCCGCTCGGCACCATGATGGTCGCTTCCGCCGATCCAAAGGTGTTCAAGCTGAGCATCGGCGTGCTACTGCTGATCTTCTCCAGCGCGCTCTACCTGAACAAGCGTCCGCTCTCCGTGACATTCGGAGGCCGCATCGCCGATGGCGCGATCGGTTTTGCCGGCGGCATCCTGGGCGGCCTTGCGGGCCTGTCCGGGCCGCTGCCGATCCTGTGGGCCAACATTCGCGGCTGGAACAAGCACGAGCGGCGTGGCATCTTCCAGCTGTTCAATTTCACCGTGCTCGCAACTGCACTCGTGCTGCAGACCGCCTCGGGCCTCGTCGCCTTCGAGGTGGTCTGGCTCGCGGCGATCGCCTTCCCGGGCACGCTGATCGGCGCATGGGCCGGCGCGCGCGTCTATCACGCGCTGAACGACAAGCATTTTGGCGACGTCGTCCTCGGCCTGTTGTTCCTGTCGGGCTTGACGCTCGTTTGGAACACCATCGGCGCGTTCTAGCTGCGCGCCTTCTTCGCCGCGAGCGCCATGCCGCCGGCGACACCGACCCCGAGCACATAGATCCAGCCCGAGGTGAAATCGAACAAATGCGTGTTGAGGAGCGAGGACAGCATGTTCTGCGCCACGACCAATAGGCCGATCCAGCACGCGATCCCCTCACCGCGGAACATCGACAGATGCGCAAACCACAGCGCATAGAGCATGAAAACGCCGACGACGCCCCACTGCACGGCCACGCTGAGGGTCTGATTGTGCGGGTTGCTGACGATCTCGCCGCGCAAGGGCTCGGCTTCCGCATCACCAGCCGCGCTTGCGAACAGGCCGCGGATCGACCCGGTGCCATGGCCGACCAGCGGCGCATCGGCAATGAACCGCACTGACTTGCGCCAATATTCCAGGCGCGAGCCCATGCCGCTGACATCGCTGCCGACGATGCTGGTCTCGTAGTCGCCGCCGAACTTCGCGACGGTCGCGCGCAGATGCGGCGAGACGGTCCAGAGCGACACCGCCAGCAGGGCCATCGCGCCGGCGGCGATGAGCGCCCCACGCCAGTGCAAATGCAGCAGCGCAAACACCACCACCAGCACCGGTAATGTCACCAGCGCCGTGCGCGACACCACGACGAACATCATGTTGGCGAGAAAGCCGATCGCAAGCACGGCGAGCAGCGCGGCGCTGCGGACGCGGCGGTGGGGGAACAGCGCCACGACCGGATAGACCAGCGCAAGCGCGCAGAGCGCGAACTCCTGGCTCTGGTCGATATAGTTGCGCACGGCAATGCCGCTTTCGACCTTGTAGGGCCCGCGCGAGAAATAAAGCTTCAGCGAGGCATTGGGATCGATCGCCACGATGAAGGAGTACAGCATCAGCAGCGCGCAGGACACGAGGAACGCCGAGAACACCCAATTGCCGTAGGGCCAGCGCTCGAACTGGTAGATCAGCAGCGGGATTACCAGCAGCTTGGCCGCCGGCCCGATCGCATGGATCCGCTCCGGCCACGGCGCATCCGACCACAGCGTCCCGGCTGCGGCGAGGACCACCAGCGCGATCGGCAGCAGGCAGACCGGGCGCAGCAGCGATCGCGGAAATTCGCGGAGATCGACGAACGCAAAGGCGATCAGCCAGGGTACCAGCGCAAAGATCAGCCCGGTCGTCGTCCACGGCAGCAGCAGCGCGATCAGCGCGACGAAGCGGGCCGGCGTGCGATAGCGCGCCGCCCAGATCGCCGAGAGCATGGATGCCGGCCGCACCTCGTCAGTCACTCCGGTCATCAGCCCTTCTCAAGCCCACCATTCCCCGCGGGACGGCAAATTAGCCGGAGCCGCGGGGAATGAACAAGCATTACGCGGGTTCGCGGGCGAGGGGCGTGACCGGCTCGGGTCTCACCGGCTCCGCAGTGCTCGCCTCGGCAGTGCTCGTATCTACAGTACTCGTCTTGGGCACGCCAAGGCGCTTCCTGAACTCGCGGCGCAGCAGCCACAGGCTCAAGGCCGCCTGCAATGTGGTCGCCGCAATCGACAGATACCAGACATACTCCATGCGGAAGCCCGGCCGCGTCGAGAGCCAGATCGCCGGCAGCGAATAGGTGAACACGCGCGACGCCGAGCTCAGCAGCACCGGCCTGGTGTTGCCGAGGCCCTGGAACATGCTCGAGCAGGTGAAGATCAGGCCCTGCGCCACCATGTTGAACGAGATGATCTGCAGGAACAGATAGGCGATAGCCATCGTCTCCTGGTCGTTGGAGAATCCGGCGAGCAGGAATTCCGGCTTCAACTGCGCAAGCAGCAAGAAGCCGACCATCACGATGGTCACGATCAGCGCCGACTTGACGAAGGTCTCGCGCACCCGCGCGCCGTTGCCGGCGCCGACATTCTGGCCGGCGATCGGGCCGGCCGCCAGCGCCACCGCAAGTGCCGGCATGTGGATCAGGCCGAGCATGCGCTGCCCGATGCCGAATCCCGCCTGCGCCGCCGCGCCGAAATCGCGCAGCACGTAATAGACCACACCCATGAAGATGAACATCATCACGAACTCGCCGCCGGCCGGCAGGCCGACATTGAGGATGCGCATCAGATGGCGCGGCTGCGGGCGCCATTGCGCCGGATTGAACGCGACATAGCGCTCGACCTTGCGGAAATACACCAACAGCATGAAGGTGCCGATGGCGACCCCGATCGAGGTCGCCAGTCCCGCGCCGGCGACGCCGAGCGGATAGCCCGTGGCCCAGCCCGAGATCAGCACCGGCGCCAGCGCGATGTTGATGGCGACCGCGACGACCCGCACCAGCATGGCGGACCGTACGATGCCGGTCGCGCGCAGCGCGGATGCAATCACCTGCATGACGAATTCCAGCGCGAGCGCCGGCATGAGCCACAGCAGATAGATGGTTCCCGCCTCGATCGTGGCCTCATCCGCGGCGACCGAACGCATGTAGAGACGCGACAGCGCTGCCGTCAAAACGAGAGTCAGCAGGCCGAACAGCATCGACAACGCAACTGCCTGGTTGAAGACCAGATTGGCGTCCGCCCGATCCTTGCGTCCCACGGCGTGCGCAATCAGTGCCACTGCGCCGACGCCGAGCACCTGCAACAGCGCGTTGACGAGGAAGCCGGCATTGCCGGCCGCGGCGACACCCGCCACGGCGGCATCGCCGAGGCCCGACACGAAATACAGGTCGACCAGCTGGCAGACCATGATCGAGATCATGCCGGCCATGATCGGCGGCGTCATGACCAGGATATGTCTCACGATGGAGCCGTGCGTCAGGTCTTTCATGTCATTCCATTTCCGGCGACGTGACGGAAGGACCTTTGCCCCGCCGCCGCGCGCCTCATTCCGCTGCTGCGATGTGCCCGAGCTCCACCACCTGGCGCTCGAACAAGCCGCGATAGATTCCGCCGGGCTTGCCCGCGAGCATGGCATGCGTGCCTTGCTCGACGATCTCGCCGCGGTCGAACACCAGGATCCGGTCGAGACTGCGCACCGTCGACAGCCGGTGCGCGATCACGATCGAGGTGCGGCCCTTCATCAGCCGCTCCATGGCCTGCTGGATCAGCGCCTCCGATTCCGAATCGAGGCTCGACGTCGCCTCGTCCAGGATCAGCACCGGCGCATCGGCCAGGAAGGCGCGCGCCAGCGCCACGCGCTGCCGCTCGCCGCCCGAGAGTTTCACGCCACGCTCGCCGACCAGCGTGCCGTAGCCCTTCGGCAGGCGCAGGATGAAATCGTGCGCGTTCGCCAGCCGCGCCGCCTGCTCGATCGCCTCCAGGCTGGCGCCGGGCCGGCCATAGGCGATGTTCTCGGCGAGTGTCCGGTGGAACAGGATCGGCTCCTGCTGCACGATCGCGATCTGGCTGCGCAGCGATTGCTGCGTCGCCTTCGCGATATCCTGCCCGTCGATCAGCACGCGGCCGGCGGTGACGTCGTAGAGCCGCTGCACCAGCTTGACGAACGTCGTCTTGCCGGAGCCGGAACGGCCGACCAGGCCGACGCGTTCACCGGCGCGGATCGTCAGCGACAGCCCATCATAGAGCGGCGCGCGATGCCCGCCATAATGGAACGTGACGCCGTCGAACACGATCTCGCCGCCCTCGATCACGATCGGCCGCGCGCCGGCCACATCGGCAATGCCGATCGGCTCGTCATGGATGGCCACCAGTTCCTCCATGTCGTTGACCGAACGCTGGAGGTTGTTGATGTGCATGCCGACGTCGCGCAAGTAGGCGTGAATGACGTAGTAGCTCGTCAGCACGTAAGTGACGTCACCGGGCGAGGCATGCCCGTACATCCATAGCAGCACCGAGCCGCCGATCACCGAGCCGCGCAGGCACAGCAGCAGCGAGAGCTGCGCCATGGCGGTGTAGTTGTAGCGAAACCAGGTGCGACGCACGCGCGTGCGCCAGCGCTTGATGACGCGGCCAAGCCGCGCCTCCTCGCGCGTCTCGGCGCCGAAGGATTTCACCACGGCATTGCAGGTCAGCGCATCCGCCAGCGTGCCGCCGACCTTGGTGTCCCAGGCATTGGAGACGCGCGCGGCCGGCGCGATGTAGCGCGTGGAGAACAGCACCGTCATCGTGACATAGGCAGCCGCCCCAAGCGCGATCACCGCGCCGAGCGAAGCCCAGTGCACGCCGAGCAGGATCATTGAGCCGATCAGCACGACCAGCGAGGGCAGCAGCGCCAGCAGGATGGTGTCGTTGAGCAGGTCGAGCGCCCACATGCCGCGCGTGATCTTGCGCACGGTCGAGCCGGCAAAGGAGTTGGCGTGCCAGTCGGTCGAGAAGCGCTGCACGCGCAGGAAGGCGTCCTGCGCGACGTCGGACATGATCCTGAGCGTGAACGGCACGATCACCTGCAGGCCCGCGAGCCGCAGCACCATCGAGGCCGCTCCGAGCGCCACGATCGCGCCGAACGCGACCAGCGCTGCGTGGCGCGCGTCGGGATCGGACGGTCCGCGCGTCAGCGCATCGACCAGATGGCCGGAGAACACCGGCATGAACAGGTCGGCAGCGGTCGCGCCCATCAGGCCGGCGACGACGGCGAGCGTCCGCCCCGGCTGCTTCAGCCAGTGCCGGAACACGAAGGGCAGCACCACGCGGATCGCCGCGGGCTTGTTTGACAGAGCGGTCATGGCGTCATCCGGCCGCTTCTCGGGCGGGCCGGCTCCATCGATGGACGCGAGCCGGCCGCAAGAGCCGGGACGGCGTCACTCAGGACGGATGTTCACTTGGGAGGCGGAGAGATCGGGACACAAAACCCGATCGAAGCTGGCGGAAAGGACCTCTCAGGAGGTCTTGTACGTACCGAGCCAGAACATCATCGAGCACGGGCGCACGATCTGCGAATGCGACGAAATCATGCAAATCTCTCCCCGGTTCGAATGAATGAGGTGCGCTTTATAGATGTGCCGTTCGCCGTTTGCAACGGGGCTTCCGCGAGATCACGGACGAGTGTTGCATTTTGGTGCGGATGCTGCTGTCGCGCAACGCCGCCGCCTTAACACTCCGCTGTCATCCTCCGCGAAAGCGGGGGATCCAGTACGCCGCGGCGGATGTGGTGAGAGCGAGCTCTCCAACGCCGGCCTCTGGAATACTGGATCGCCCGCCTTCGCGGACGATGACACCAACCTTGTGGCCAGCTAGTGCGCGTCGCCGCCGCCCGCCAACGAGGCCGGCTTGTTCAGCAGCGTCACCAGCAGGCTGAGGCCGAGATAGAACACCGTCAGCACGAAAAAGGCATCGCCGAAGCTCATCACCGTGGCCTGGCGATGCACGATCTGGCTGAGCTGCTTCATCGCCATCAACGTGGAATCGCCGAGGCCCTGAAATTTCTGC
Organism: Bradyrhizobium sp. BR 10289; assembly: GCF_019455385.1. Taxonomy (GTDB): domain Bacteria; phylum Pseudomonadota; class Alphaproteobacteria; order Rhizobiales; family Xanthobacteraceae; genus Bradyrhizobium. The sequence goes on along the minus strand of NZ_JACOFR010000006.1, from coordinate 36,400 downwards.
TGGAGCATGGCCAGGGTCTCGGTGGCGGTGGCGTTGCCCCAGGTCACGCGCTCCTGCAGACGCGTGATATGCAGATCCGTGCGGTCGTTGAGCACGGTGTTGATGACGGCAAGGCCGACGGCGCCGCCGAGATTGCGCATCAGGTTGAACAGGCCGGATGCGTTCTTCACCCTATCAGGCGCCAGCGTGCCGAGCGCGATGTTGTTGGTCGGCACCATCGCGAACATCATGCCGATGCCGCGCAGGATCTGCGGTACCAAGAGCTCGTAGAAATCGTAGTCGCGGGTGATCCAGGTCATCTGGTAGGAGCCGATCGCGAACACGATCAGGCCGAACGCGATCATGTAGCGCATGTCGAGCTTGACCATGAGCCGGCCGACCAAGGGCGCCACCAGGAACATGGTGATGCCCGAGACGAACATGGTCTCGCCGATCATCAACGCGCTGTAGCCGCGCACCTCGGCAAGGTAGCGCGGATAGATGTAGGTCAGACCGTAGAGGCCGATGCCGATGCAGAACTGCAGCAGGCAGCCGATCGCGAAATTGCGGTTGGAGAAGGTGCGCAAATTGACGATCGGCTCGGCCGCCGTGAACACGCGCCAGAAGAAGGCGATCGCCGAGATCGCGCAGATCCAGGCGCAGATCGCGACCGACGTGTCCTGCATCCATTCATATTGCGGACCCTCCTCCAGCACGTATTCGAGCGTGCCGAGAAAGCCGGCCATGAACAACAGGCCCCACCAGTCGAAGCGGTCGAGCAGTTCGAAATGCGGCTCGTCGAAATCGACCAGCGCGATCACTCCGAGCGTGATAGCGATGCCCGGCACGACGTTGATGAAGAACAGCCAGTTCCACGACATCAGATCGGTGATGTAGCCGCCGACGGTCGGGCCGATGGTCGGGGCCAGCGTCGCAACGAGACCGATGATGGGACCGACGATGTGGAATTTGGAGCGCGGGAAGACCGTATAGGCCGAGGCGAACACCGTCGGGATCATGCCGGCGCCGAGAAAACCTTGCAGCGCGCGCCAGAGGATCATCTCCTCGATGGTGGTGGCGAAGCCGCACAGCAGGCTCGACACGGTGAAGCCGGCCGCCGAGATCGCGAACAGCAGCCGCGTGCCGAGGGCACGCGACAGGAATCCCGAGAGCGGAATCGCGATCACTTCGGCGATCAGATAGGCGGTCTGGACCCAGGAGACCTCGCTCGAACTCGCCGAAAGGCCGGCCTGGATTTCGCTCAAGGACGCCGAGACGATCTGGATGTCCAGGATCGACATGAACATCCCGAACACCATGATGATGAAGGCGAACAGCCGCTTCGGCGCGATGCGCTCTTGAGCAGGGTTCGCCATCATGGCGGGGGAAGCGGTGGTGGCGTTGGCCATGGCCCGACCTCGCAGCGCTTGTATTTGGTTACTGCGGGTGAATCGCGGTGGGATCGTCGAGATCGACCTCGCTGTCGGCGTCGGCGGCGCCCTTGTTGGTGTCGACGGTCGCATAGACCGACATGCCGGCGCGGAGCAGGTTCTGCTTCGCCACCGATTTCGGCACGCGGATGCGGACCGGCACGCGCTGCACGATCTTGGTGAAGTTGCCGGTGGCGTTGTCGGGCGGCAGCAGCGTGAACACCGAGCCGGAGCCTGCCGCAATGCTGTCGACGACGCCGTTGAACTTGCGCATGCCATAGGCATCGACCTTGATCGTCACCGGCTGGCCGGGACGGATGCGCTTGAGCTGCGTTTCCTTGAAATTGGCGTCGATATAGACCTCGTCGAGCGGCACGACGTTGCCGAGGCGCTGGCCGACCGCGATGAAATCGCCGGCATTGACGAGGCGGTTCGAGAACGTGCCGTCGACCGGCGCGCGCACCGCGGTGAAGGCGAGATCGCGCTCGGCCTTGGCGAGCGTGGTCTTGAGCTCGGCGAGCTGGGCCTGCGCTTCGGCCTGCTGCGCCCTGGTGACGTCGACATTGCTGACCGCGACGTCGTAGGCGGCCTGCGCGGCCTTGACCGCGGCGGCGCCCTGGTCGCGTCCGGCTTCCGAGCTTTCGAAGGTGGCGCGCGAGGCAAAGCCCTTGCTGCTCAGCGCCTGCTGGCGCTCATAGTCGAGGTCGGCGCGCTTGAGGCCGGCTTCGGCCGAGACGAGCTGCGCCTTGGCCTGCGCGACCTGGCTCTCGAGCGCGGCAATCTGGCGGCCGATGCGGTCGATGCTGGCCTGCTGGGTCGCGATGCGGGTCGCGGCGGCATCGACGGCAATCTTGTAGTCGCCGTCGTCGATGCGGAAGATGACGTCGCCGGCTTTCACCGTCGTGTTGTCGCCGGCCAGGACCGAGGAGATGTGGCCGGCCACGCGCGCGCCCAGCATGGTGTTGTTGGCGCGGACATAGGCGTCGTCGGTCGAGATGTAGAAGCGGCCGACCAGCGTGTAATAGCCGGCATAGCTCGCGGCCGCGAGCGCCAGCACGAGGCCGATCCCCATCATGACGAATTTGCGCTTGCCGGATTTTGGCGCGGCAGCGGCGGGTGCGGTCGGGGCCGGCTTGTCGGTCACGGGCTTCTCCGGCGCATCGCCGGTGCGGCGCTTGGTTTCCTCGGCCACATGAGAGCGCAACTGCTCGCCGATGGCGGTGGGCGTCCCGGCCGCAGCGTCACCGCTCGCCGAATTCGTCTCCACTGCTTCCTGGCGAAGGACGCGCGCAGCCTGGTCTCTCGATACGGCCATAAAGGCCTCCCCAAAAAAAGCACGATCAAGGACGGCCGAGCTCCGGCCCGCCCTTCTCGTTGATCCCAAATATCATTGACCGAACGGTTCGGTCAATATACATAATATTCCCGGGCATAACCCTACTGGCCCGAATCCTTTATTTGCGTTTCTTAGGTTGGCCCCCTGTCCAGAAACCTTCCGAGACCCTGAACCAATGGTTGTAGCTGCCGGCGAACATCTGCACGTCATCCAGGAGGAGGACAGCTCCAAGCGCCGCCAGATCCTGGACGGTGCCCGTAAGGTGTTCATGGATCTGGGTTTTGACGGCGCCAGCATGGGCGAGATCGCCCGGGCGGCGCAGGTCTCCAAGGGCACGCTCTACGTCTACTTCGCCGACAAAAGCGCCCTGTTCGAAGCCATCCTGGAACAGGAGGCGCTTCAGCACGGCCAGGTCGTGTTCAATTTCGATCCCGCCCGCGACGTCGAGACCACGCTGAACGAGTTCGGCCAGGCCTACATCCATCTGCTGTGCCGGCCGGGAGGCGGTTCGGCGATCCGCACCGTGATGGCGATCGCCGAACGCATGCCCGATGTCGGCCGCCGCTATTATGCGCGGGTGCTGGACAAGACCATCAACCGCCTCTCCGAGTATCTCAAAGCCCATGTCGGCTCCGGCGATCTCACGATCGACGATTGCGACCTTGCGGCCTCGCAGTTCATGGAACTGTGCAAGGCCTCGCTGTTCCTGCCCTTTGTGTTCCAGGCCGCGCCGACGCCGTCGGAACAGCGCATGACCGAGGTGGTCGACAGTGCGACGCGGATGTTTCTGGCGGCGTACCGGGCGAAGTGACGGCGACGCGTTGCGGATGCCGGCCTGACCGCATTATGTTCGGGCCATGTCCCGTGACCTCCGCCCGCCCGTCGATATCCTCCATTATGAGATCGTCCAGGAACAAGCCTCCGCGCTTGGACGGATGGGCCGCACCCTCGAGCAGGCGCTGACGCGCTTGCGCGAGTTCGACGCCGCGAACGCAGAGACGCCGTCATCGATGCAGCCGGCGCGGCGCAAGCTGGTAATGGAAGCCGGCCATGCGCTGTGGATGTTCGTGGTGCAGCGTGAGGCAACCGGCCTCCGCGACAGCCGCCACATCATGCGCACCTACAATGTCCCGGCTGAGGTGCAGCGCTGCATGGGGTTGTCTCCCGCCCCGTCGAAGCCTGTCGCGAAATAATGCCGCAAGGCTACGTTCCCATCTCTTCCAGTCTTCGCCAGCCGTGCAGGATCTGGCGCGTCTCGCGCGTGAAGGCAAAGACGTGACCGCCGCCGGCGGGCTGGTCGTGACGGCGATCGATCGGATGGCCGGCGACGCGGCAGAACAGCAGCGTGCCGACGGCGCCGTGGCCGACGAACAGAACATCGCCGGGACGATTGCGGGATAGCACGGCCTCGGCCTCGCGCACGATGCGCGCTTGTGCATCCGCCGCGCGCTCCCAGCCGCGGACGCTGATATCAGGCTGCGCGAAAAACTGATCGGCGACCTGTTCGAATTCCGTCGGCTTCAGGAAGCCGGTCGCCGAGCGGTCGTTCTCATGCATCGCCTCGCGGATCTCGATCATGATTCCGGGCGGGCGAGCGATGATCTCGGCGGTCTCGATCGCCTTGCGTTCGCCGCTGGAGATGATTTGCGTCGTGCCGGCGAGCCAGCCCGCACGCGCCACAGCCTCGGTGCGCGCGCGACCGACCGGGCTGAGGCCCCATTGCGGCACCGGCACGGCGGGATCGATTTGCACCTGCGGGTGGGTAAGATAGCGGACGATGTCGGTGGGCATCTCAATCGTCGGCGTAATCGTCTTCATCCTGCTTGCGCGTCGTGCTCTTGCGCGTACCGAGCGAGCCCGTGACATAGGGATCGCGCCGGCCGGCATAGGGGTTGCGCTGCTGGGCGCGACCCGCGACTTCTTCGCCGGAGACGGCGGCGGGCTGGCAGATCAGGCGGCGGCTGGCGCGGCGCATCAAATCCACGTGGATGTGATCGTAGTGGTAGACGTTGGAGCCCGGCGCCAGCACCGTGGTGAAATGCGCGCAGGCGCCCGACTGCACGTCGCGCAGGAAGCCCTGCTCTTCCGGCATGCCGCGCCAGCCGTCCTTCACGGTGACACGCCGGCCGTCGGCGAGCACGAAAGCGGCGATGTCGAGCGCATTGCCGAAAGCATGCTCGGAGATGTGGGCATGCGGATTGCCGTTCATGCCGCGGCAGGAATAGGCAGAGATCTGCTTGATCTCGACGACGCGGGCACCGAACCAGCGCATCGCCGACGGCTGCACGGTGTCGGCGAGCCAGCGATCGAGCTCGGACACGATCGGACAGGCCAGCGTCGCGGTCGGCTTGATCGCGACCGGACCGACGGTGGTCACAGGATTGCCCTGTGCGGGACCGAGGCGCGGCAGCGGCTGTTGCGCGGGAGCTTGCGAATAAGGTGCGGCCGATCGCGCCGGATAGCTCGGCGCATTCATGTAGCGCGCGGCGCCGGCCGCATCAGTGCCCTCGGGCGGCAGGTCGATCTCGTCTTCCTGCGGCGCCACGCCGGGCGCGTTCAGCGACATCGGTCCAGACTGCGCGCCATAGCCCGAGGGCTGGCGCACTGCGCTTTCGGGATAGTTCGAGCGCTGCGGATAGGACGATGCCGGATAACTCTGGCCCTGCGGATAATTCGACTGCGGCTGCACCGGCCAGCGCGGCTGGTTGCCGACGCTCCCCGGCGGACGCAACTCCTCATCGGCAAAGCCGTAGCTGCCCAAGGCCTCGCCGATGGCGGCAACCTTCAGCGGATATTCGGCGCCGCACATGCCGGGGCCCGAGATCGGATCGATGCGGACGAGATCCGGTCCCTCCTTCACCGCGCCCGATTTCAGGCATGCGGCTTCGGCCTCGGCCCGCCACGGTTCACGTTCGGCCTGGAATAAGCCGCGTCCGCAACCCGCAAGCGAAACAAGGACGATGGAGCCGACGAGATACAAACGAACTCCGCGCGTCATGCACGCAGGTTCGATGAATTTACTTAAAGACTCTTCAACACGTTGATTTCAGTGTTCTTTAACCATACCGGCCATGCCACGCCGGTTGCCGCCGAAGACGAGCGACAGCAAGTCTGACTTTTTCCAGAGCGCACTTTCTGTTAACCACGATCCTGCGCGAAGAGCAGCGCGCATGGAGGGAGCCACCTCATGACGTTCACCGGGAGACTGAGCGTCATCACCGCGTACCTCGCCATGGCCTTCGTCGGCGCCATCGTGCTCGGCATGATCTAGCGACTTTGACACCACCTCAATTGAAGGTCTCGTAGGGTGGGCAAAGCGAAGCGTGCCCACGCAAATTTTGTGATCGAGAGAGATGGTGGGCACGGCGCAAGTGCGCCTTTGCCCACCCTACGATTCTTTGCTTGTGAAGGAAAGAAGCATCACGATCTTGCGCCCCACTGCCGCGACGTCGTGATCACCGGCTCGCGCCGCTCCTCGACCCGCGTCCAGTCATTGCCGGAGCACCAGAAGCGGCCGAGCGCACAGGCTTCGACATAGAGCTTTCCAGAACTCTTCAGCGTCATGGTCCCATAATAGGTATTGCCGCTGGAGCGGCTGTAGATGCTGCCGGCCCAGGCGTCGTGCGCTTTCGGCTTCATGTTGACGAGCACGCTCTCGCCGCGGCTCGATGTTTCGGTCAGGACGTAGCCACATAGCGCAGGGCCACAACGTTCGATGCGGACCACGCCCTTGGCGCCATCGCTCTCCCATTGTCCGAGCGGCAGATAGGCAGGCTCGTCGTCACTGGTCTTCGCGCCGGTCCTGGCCGGCATGAACCTGAGGTCCGCAGGCGGCGGCTCCGCCTGCGGCGGGTCGGGTGTCATTGCAATCGTCTTCGGCGGCTCCAGCCGTGACAGTTCGACCCGCGGCGGATTCGGGCTCGGCACATCGACCTTTGGCGCGGGCGGCGGCACGACGGGCTGTGACGTCGTGGCGGCAAGGACGGGAGCCGGCGGCACCGGCGGCGGAGCGACGACCGTCGCTTGCACAGGCCTCACCGGGGCAACCGCATAGACCGGCGGCGGCGCCTGAACCACCGGTGCGGGCGCAGGCAGCGGCGCGGTGGCGACATCGTCCGTCGTCCGCAAGCTGCGCTCAGATATCGAAACACAGGAAGTGGAGCGGCAATTCCTGGGCGCCTCGATACGGAAGCGATGACCGCCGATCGAGAAGGAGTAGGAACCGGCCTGCGCCGTCGTCGCCGTTACCGTCAGTGCGATCACGATGCCAAGCGAAGTCACAAGCCGCGTCATCGGCGTCTCCCCCTCTGTGCCGCGACGAGATTGCGCAGATGAAACCGCGGCTGAATGTGCGCTGCCTCACTCAAGAACTCTCTTGGGAGGGCGCCACCCTCTTGTGACACCCATCACAGAAGACGCGACCGGCCCGGCATAGGGTCGAACCACGCTTCATCCACCGGCGACTCCGTCCACATCGGGACCACGCCATCTTCGGAGGTTGTCATGAACAAGCTCACCATCGCCGCCACCGCGCTCTTGCTGGCTTCGACCGCCGCCGCCCATGCCGGCAACACGATCTCGTTCCAGATCGAGGGCCAGCACATCCGCATCGAGACGCCGCGCAACTGCGCCTCGCTCAATTGCGTGACCATCGTCGCCCCTGGCCTGTCGGACAAGCCGATCAAGCTGAACAACATCAACCTCAAGGGCCTCGGCTCCAAGGACGATGATTCCGACACCACGCCGGCTCCGGCCGCGACCACCGCGCAGCCTGCTCCGGTGCAGCAGCAACCCGTGCTGCCGCCGACGGTCCAGGCGACCGCGCCGGCAATGCCTGCGGCCGTCGCCCCCGCGGCTCCCGCCGCGACTGTTGCTGCCGCTCCGGCCGCCGGTTACGACAACACCGCCCAGCCCGCGCCCGTTGTGGCTCCGGCGCCCGTTGTGGCAGCGCCCGCGCCTGCTTACGTGCCCGCGCCGGCGCCGGTTGCCGCAGCGCCCGTGCAGATCGCCAACACGCCGATCGGCGTCTGGGCGACCGAAGAAAACAAGGGCAATGTCCGTGTCGAGCAGTGCGGCCCCAATCTGTGCGGCTATGCCGAGAAGACCAACGAGCGCATCCTGATCAACATGAAGCCCGACGGCGCCAAGTGGAGCGGCCGCATCCACGATCCCGACTCCGGCCGCAACTACGACTCCACGATCGCGATGAAGGGCCCGAATGCGATGCGCGTGCAGGGCTGCGCCTTCGGCGGCATGTTCTGCGGCGGCCAGACCTGGAAGCGCGTGAGCTGACGCGCGAAGCGCGTCGCGGCTGACAAGCCTTCTTGTTCTTATGATGGCGCCACGTCCCTGACAGCGGGACGTGGCGTTGAACGTTCGCCTGCTCTGTGCGACGCATGTTCATCCGCCATTCAGCAAGCTCCGGCTGATATCGGCAGACCTCGCCTCGCGTTCTCACCGGGACCTCATTCGTGGCTTTGATGGTGGCTTGGCGCCGCATCGTGCTTGCTGCTCCGCTGCTGGCCTTGCCGCTGGCCGGCGCGAGCGCCGCATCTGCATCCGAAACAATCGAGCTCGCGCAAGTACAGCCACAAGCGCAGCCGACGCCTGCGCCTTCCCCTGCACCGTCCCCGACACAAGCAGCCTCTCCGGCGCCTGCGGCCGACGCGCAACCGGCCGCCGTCGAGCCGATCGGCAACGTCGCAACCGTCACGGGGATCGCGACCGTGATCCGCGACAAGAATTCCTATCCGCTGAAAGTGCGCGACGACATCTATCTCAACGACGTCGTGCAGACCTCGTCGAACTCCTCGCTCGGCATCACCTTCAACGACGCCACCACGTTCAACCTCTCCGCCAGCGCGAAGATCACCATCGACAATTACGTCTATGAAGACGGCGGCAAGCAGAACTCGGCGATCTTCGACATCGGCAAGGGCACCGTCGCCTTCGTTGCCGCGGCGGTGGCGAAGACCGGCGACATGAAGATCGCAACCCCGACCGCGACGCTCGGCATCCGCGGCACCACCGGCGTCGTCGACGTGCCCGAGAACGCGACCACGGCGAACAACGTCAACATCAAGCTCTACCCCGATGCCGACGGCCGGGTCGGCCACATCGAGGTCAACGACCGCACCAGCGGCACGCGGCTCGGCGCGCTGACGCAAGCCGCCAGCGGCTTTGCGATCCGCCCGGGCACTGGCGGCGCTGGCGGCATGCGCTTTGCCGCCGTGCCGATCACGATTCCGGCGCAGCAGATCGCGCGCGACCGCGGCTTCGTCAGCCAGGTGCACCTCGCGCAGACCACGGGCCGGCAGATCGTCACCGAGCAGCGCGACTTCCGCCGCGCCAATCCGGCTGCGATCAGCCGCATTCCGCGCCCGGCCCAGCCGCCGCAGCAACAGCAATTGCGGCCCGCGCCTAGCCAGCAGCGACCGCAGCGGCCGAATGGCCAGCCCGGTCAGAACAACCGTTCGGGTCAGCAGCAGCCAGGCACGCCGGGCCGGCAAGGAACACAGCCAGGCGCGCAGCCGCCGCAGCGGCAGGGCCAACAACAAGGCGGCGCCGCGCAGCCGGGCGGCCAGCGCGCAGGTCAAGGGCAGCGCCGCCAGCAGCAGCAAGGTCCGCAGCAACCCGGGCAGCAAGGCGCCGGCCAACCGTCAGGTGCGCCGCGCACCGGACCGGGCACGCAACCCGGCGGCGCGCCACAGACCCAGCCGTCTCGCACCGGCCAGACTCCCGCCCAGCCCGGCGGAGCCGTGCCGCCGAGCACGACACCACCTCCGCAAACCCCGCGCACCGGATTGCAGCCGGGCCTGCCGCCCGCAGCCCAGCAGCCGGGCCTGCAGCGACCGGGCGGCTTCCAGCAGCGCCTCCCCGCCGCACCACGCCCCGCAGCGCCGCGCAAACCGGTGCCCGCGCCGAAGGAGAAGAAAGAGCGGCGGTAGAACGTAGAGCGCGCCACACCGCCGGTGCGCTCTCTCGCCCCGCCCTTGCGGGGCCGCGACGAGCTTCGCTCGCGCTAAGAGGGTTGGGGCAAGGGGCTGCTTCCGCGAGCTCGATTTCAATTGAAAGCGAAGCACTCAGCTCGAACGTTATCGTACGAGTCGGATGGACTTTCAGTTCTGCAACAGCGCGCCATGCCCCTCACCCGGATCGCGCCGGACGATGCTTTGCATCGCCGGGACGATCCGACCTCTCCCCGCTGAAGGGCGGAGAGAGGTAAAGAGACCTCACGCCTCGCCGCGCAGCCAGGCCTTCACCTTCTGCAACAGGCCGTGCCGCAGTTCGTCGACCGAAGCAGCCTCGGCCGGCGTCAACGTCTGCAACGTTGCACCGATGTCGTCGGCACCGAGCATCGGCTCGACAACAGGCTCGGGCGCGGGTGACGACGCCAGCCCCGCCGCGGCAATTGCGATCGGGCCGATCTGGGTCAGGAATGCGCGCTCATATTCGCGCGACAGCCGGGCGAGCGCGTCGTCCAGCGTCAGCCAGTCCACCGCCTTGATGTCGTTCATCAGCTTGCGGACCGGGCCGCCCTCGGCCTCCATCCGCCAGAAATGCACGATCTTGGAGCGGCCGCCGGACTGATAGGCCATCGTGCCCAGGAATTCGTGGATGGTGACCTCGTGGCCGGTCTCTTCCAGCACCTCGCGGTGCGCGGCTTCCCTGGGTGTCTCGCCGTCGTCGAGCTTGCCCTTGGGTAAAACCCATTCGTTACGTTTGCGCTGGCGCACGATGGCGATCAGCGGCACAGCTCCATGCCGCAGCACAATCCCACCCGCCGCCATCACCGGCGCCCGCGCCATCATCCAACCCGTACTGTCGATTCGTCCCCGCCGACCATATAGGCGGCGGGGCCGGCGGATTGAAGGCTAGTTTCGCGTCAACAGCGCTTGACCGGCGCGAATGCGCGTGCCCTCGACGATGCCGTCGGCGAATTTGAAATCACCGGGCGCCAGGATGATGATGGTCGAGCCGTGCTCGAACCAGCCGAGCTCCTCGCCCTTGCTGACGTTGACGTCGCAGGGGAAATTCACCGGCCCGCGCGTCTGCGCGTTCAGCACCCTGTCGAGGAAGTGCAGCCGGATGCTCGCAACCAGGATCGCCGCAACCGGCACCAGCGTCACCGCCTCGCCGGTCGCTAGACGCGTGCGGATCACCGCGCGCTCGTTCTTGCAGAACAGCCGCTCGACCCGCTTCAAGGCGATCGGGTTGACGTTCCAGACATCGCCATGGATCAGCGTGACGCGCTCGATATGCGCGTCGAACGGCGCATGGAAGCGGTGATACATGCTCGAGGTCAGCCGCAACGTGACGAAGCTGCCGTTGCGATGCTGGTCGACCAGCGCGGAATCGCCGAGCAGATCGAGCAGCGAATAGGGCGCGCCCTTGACCTGGAACAGCTCGGTGTCGGCGATCCGTCCGTGCGCACCGACGATGCCGTCGGACGGGCTGGCAACCACGGAAGGGTCAGCATCGAACGGCCGCAGGCCCGGCTGCAACTCCCGGGTGAAGCAATCGTGCAGGCTGTTGAAATGGGTCTTCTTCGCCTCCGACAGATCGAGGTCGGAGAACAGCTTCCAGAGCGCGATGGAGACGTCCCGCACGAAGGGATTCTCGATCTTGGAGAACCAGCCCATGAAGCGGGTCAGGGCCGCGCGGGGGATGCGGTTGGTCAACAGGAAGTTGAGGTCTTCCTGCTGGGTGAAAGAGGCGATGAGGGCTTTGACTGTCATGAATCTGTCAGCTCACAGTATTAGCGCTTGTTGTCATGGAAACGACACTCCCGATTCTCTCATTTTCCGTGGCCGCCGCAGCGTCCGCTGCCGCCGTCTTCCCGAAGCTCAAGGCGCGGGTCGAATTGTCCCGCGCCAAGCATCGCTCGCTCGCCGGGCACTCCAAGATGTCGCGCCGGGTGGCAAAGCTGCTGCCGTTCTACGAGTTCGAGGGCGACAAATATTTCGGCTGCGATGGCGCGCCCGACGACGTGGTGAAGCAGCGCAAGGATGCCTTCTTCCGCCTCGCCAAGCTCTACGCCGAGCGCTACCCGAAGGGGCGCGCGATGACGAAGGAAGCGGCGGAGACCATCTCCGACCTGAACTTCACCGAGAGCTACCGCGTGCCGTTCCAGTTCTCGCGTCTCGTCCGCGAGCATCTGGGCACCTCGACCTTCATGGAGTCCTCGAGCGGCGTCACCGTCACCGATGTCGACGGCAACACCGCCTACGACCTCACGGGCTCCTACGGCGTTAACATCTTCGGCAACGATTTCTACAAGGAGTGCATCGAGAGCTCCGAGAAGCGCGCGCATGCGCTGGGTCCCGTGCTCGGCCCCTACCACCCCGTCATCCTCGAGAACGTGCAGCGGCTCTGCCGGATATCGGGCCTCGACGAGGTCTCGTTTCACATGTCCGGCACCGAAGCCGTCATGCAGGCGGTGCGGCTGGCGCGCTACCACACCAAGCGCACGCATCTGGTTCGCTTCGCCGGCGCCTATCACGGCTGGTGGGGCGACGTGCAGCCCGGCGTCGGCAACCCGATCGCCGCGCACGAAACCTACACCCTCGCCGAGATGTCCGAGAAGACGCTGCACGTGCTGCGCACACGCAAGGACATCGCCTGCGTGCTGGTCAATCCGCTGCAGGGCCTGCATCCGAACGGCAACGCGCCCGGCGATTCCTCGCTGGTCGACAGCTCCCGCGGCGGCCATTTCGACCGCGCGGCCTACACCGAATGGCTGAAGAAGCTGCGCGAGGTCTGCGACCAATGCGGCATCGTGCTGATCTTCGACGAGGTGTTCGTCGGCTTCCGTCTCGCCGCCGGCGGCGCCCAGGAATATTTCGGCGTGAATGCCGACATGGTGACCTACGGCAAGAGCCTCGCCGGCGGCCTGCCGGTCGGCGTGGTCTGCGGCAGACGCGAGCTGATGCGCCGCTTCCGCGACGACCGTCCCGCCGACATCTGCTTCGCCCGCGGCACCTTCAATTCGCATCCCTACGTCATGACGGCGATGGACGAATTCCTGAGCCGGCTCTCCAGCCCGAATTTTCGCGCTGTCTATGACGGTCTGGAGGAGACCTGGAACGGCCGCGCAAAGCAGCTCAACGAGATGATGGAGCGGGCCGACCTGCCGGTGCGGTTCGCCAATCTCTCGTCGATCTGGACGGTGAAATACACCACCCCGTCCCGCTACAACTGGATGCTGCAATATTACCTGCGCGCCGAGGGCCTGGCGCTGAGCTGGGTCGGCACCGGCCGGCTGATCTTCAGCCTGAACTACACCGACGCCGATTTCGCCGAAGTCGCCGAGCGCTTCGTCCGCGCTGCGCAGAAGATGAAGGCCGACGGCTTCTGGTGGCACGACGGCGTGCTCACCAACAAGAATATCAAGCGACAGATCTTGAAAGAGATGCTGGCCAAGCGCTTCGGGCGCTGAGGCTTCGCTCCGCCCACCACTCGCCCCGAACACCGCTGCCAATTCCCCCTCGCCCCGCTTGCGGGGAGAGGGTCGGGGTGAGGGGGACTCTCCGCGGGGACAGTGAGAGTTGGCGCACGATTCGTCGGCAGCTCCCCCGCGGAGAGCCCCCCTCACCCGTCGCGCTGCGCGCGCCGGCCTCTCCCCGCAAGCGGGGCGAGGCGAAGAAAGCGCGCGGCTCCACTGAGTCACCTTAGAGTATCCCAAAGACGTGGATGCCCGGCACAAGGCCGGGCATGACGTAAACCATCGACATTCGAAGACTGCGCGACGGCCGGCTCAGGCGTGCTGCTCTTCGAGCACGGGCTCGGAGATGAGGCCCAGCGTGTGCTCGGGGTTGAGGTGCAGGCCGGGGTCCATCAGCTCGCCGCGCATCAAAGCGAGCGGAGCGCTGCGATAGAGCATCAGGTCGTGGAAGGGGTCGGTCAGGATCTTGGTCATCCAGACGAGGCCCGTCTCGACGTCGCGGATGAAGAACAGGTGCACCGTGCGGAACAGCAGACCGCCGCCGCCGATCACCAACCAGATCTTTGCGACCTGACGCATGAAGTCGGTCGCGCTCGCCCAGGGCGTGAACAGGCCGAACAGGGTGGGATCGACGACCAGCACCAGCGGCGACAGCGCCCAGATCGCCATCAGCACCACCTTGCGCTGAAGGTTGTAGCCGACCTTGATCTCTTCCTTGTACTCGTGCGTCGCCTGGTTGATGTGGTCGTAATCATGCGGCTCGAAGAAGAAGTGACCGGCCTGGCGCGAGGTCATCGAGACCAGCCAGCCGACCAGCGCGGAGATCATGGGATCGACGAACAGCCAGACATAGGCGAAGAGGAAGCTCAGCGCGCTGACGAAATGCAGGCTCTGATTGATGCGGCTGTGGTGATAGTAGCGATGGTCGTCCCAGCGCTGGATCCGCAGCTGCTCGAGATAATTCTTGATCATGCTCTCCCCCAAAATGCTTTCGGGTTCAGGATTTACAGGGATTCGATGTACGCCATGTGACATCATCATTTTGTCATGTGACGATGTGCAGCGGCGCGATGACGCACGCGAACGCGTGAGCGACGAAGCGAACCGCCGCTCTCACTCGGCCTTGCTCAGGCCGCCTTGGCGACGTCGACCTTGCGGAAGCGCACCAGCGAGAAATGGCCGAGCGGCGGAATCAGGCGGCGCTCGGCGAGCTCGATGCCATCGGCGCCAGAGAGCCATTTGGCATAACGCGACCAGGCGAACTCGGCGGTGCGGAAGCCGAGCGGACGCACCACCGGCTGCAGCTTCTGCTCGATGAAACGGCGCATGCCGGTGTCGGCGCTGACGCGGGTCAGGATGATCAGCTCGCCGCCCGGACGCAGCACGCGGGCGAATTCGTCGAGCGCCTTCTCGGGGTTCGGCACCGCCGTGACGACATACTGCGCCATCACCACATCGAAGGAATTGTCGGGGAATTCGAGCTTCTCCGCGTCCATCACCGCGAGGCCCTCGACGTTCTTGAGGTTGCCCTCGCGAACGCGCCGGCGGGCCTTGTCGAGCATCGCGTCCGAAATGTCGGTGCCGAAGATGCGCAGGTTCGGGGCATAGAGCGGCAGCGAGATGCCGGTACCGACGCCGACTTCGAGCACGCGGCCCCCAATTTTGTTAGTGGCTGCGATCGCGGCCTGGCGGCCCTTGGCGAACACACCGCCGAACACGAGATCGTAAACGGGCGCCCAGCGGTCATAGGCCTGCTCGACCGAGCCACGGGTGAGGTCGAGCTGCTGGGTGCCGTCAAGGTTCATGATCTTAGCCATCGATGAGGTTCTCGCTGTGGGTCAAACGTTTTGGATCAACCGCGCACCGGCCGCCGCGCCATGATCGGCGAGGCGCGCAGGACGCGGCTGGGCTGAAGTGAGGTGAGGTTTCCGACGAACTGGCGCGCGCTGTTGTCCCAGGAGCGCTCCAGCGCAAAATTGCGGCAGGTCTCGCGCGACATGGTCAGCGCGCGCAGGCAGGCGACGCGTAAATCGTGGTCGATCGCGCCGATCGGGTGATCGGCGATGACGTCCTTTGGACCGGTCACCGGGAACGCCGCGACCGGCGTGCCGCAGGCGAGCGCTTCGAGCTGCACGACACCAAACGTATCGGTCAGGCTCGGAAACACGAACACGTCGGCCGCAGCGAGATGCGCAGTGAGATCCGCGCCCTTCTTCTCGCCAAGGAAGACCGCGTCGGGATATTTCTTCTCCAGCGCGGCCTTCTGCGGGCCGTCGCCGACGACGACCTTGGTGCCGGGCAGATCGAGCGAGAGGAACGCTTCGAGATTCTTCTCGACCGCAACGCGGCCCATGGTCATGAAGATCGGGCCGGGCAGGCCAAGCCTGGCGGGACCGTCGGGATGAAACAGCTCGGTGTCGACGCCGCGCGTCCAGAAGCCGAGCCGCTTGAAGCCGCGCTCGGACAACTCCTGCCGCAGCGACGGCGTCGCCACCATGGTCATGGCGGCGGCATCGTGGAAGTGGCGCAGCACGGCATAGCCGACGGCATCGGGGATGCCGGTCCGCACCGAGACATATTCCGGAAAGCGCGTCGTATAGGACGTCGTGAAGGCGAGCCCGTTGCGGCGGCAATAGGCCCGCGCGGCCCAGCCGATCGGGCCTTCGGTGGCGATGTGCAGCGCGTCCGGCGCGCTCCTCTCGATCCGCCGGGCGATCTCCTTCCGGCTCGGCAGCGCGATGCGCAGGCCCGGATAGGTCGGCAGCGGCCAGGACGGAAAGCCCTCCGGCGTCAGAAAGTCGATCTCGACGTCGAGCGCCTTGGCGGCAGCGGCGAGCGAGGTCAGAGTGCGGACCACACCGTTGACCTGCGGATGCCAGGCGTCAGTCGCGATTAATACCCGCATGGGGAAATCCCGAGAGTTTGATGATTCTCGGCTTAGGACCATCAACCACGGATATTTCAGGCGTGTGACGTCACAGAAGTGTCGGCCCGTTGTTTTGTTCGTTAACGGGCACGCGCAGCCATGAAACCGTCATGAAACAATCCTTGCCGCGATGAAACCGTTTTCGGTTTTCCGCGCAAACGTCCCGAAACTTCTTTCCGTTAATGATCTAGCCAACGGAGCACCGAAACGGTGCCGGGGTGACCGAAGAAACACCAAGCAAACAGGGGCGACCAATGTTCAATCTGGACACGTTCAGGAATTATTCGCGCGCCGTTGCTCTCAGTGCGGTGGCGGTGACCGCAATCGCGTTCGCGGGACCGGCCAAGGCCGCGCCGGTGCAGCTCTTCCCCTTCTTTCAGCCGCTGCCGCCGATGGCCGCGCCGCAGCCGCTCCAGCCCTATCAGCCCTACCAGGCACCGACCTACCAGACCACGCCGTCCGAGGATCAGGACACGGTCGAGACGCCGGCCCGCTTCCGCCGCCAGAACGTTGCCTACGCGACGCGCGAGGCCCCCGGCACCATCATCATCGATACGCCCAACACCTATCTCTATTACGTGCTCGGAGGCGGCCAGGCCGTCCGCTACGGCATCGGCGTCGGCCGCGACGGCTTCACCTGGTCGGGCGTCCAGTCGGTGACCAAGAAAGCCGAGTGGCCGGATTGGACCCCGCCGCCGGAAATGATCGCCCGCCAGCCCTATCTGCCGCGCCACATGGCCGGCGGCCCCGGCAACCCGTTGGGCGCCCGCGCCATGTATCTCGGCGGCACGGTCTACCGCATCCACGGCACCAACGCCCCCGACACGATCGGCAAGCACGTCTCGTCCGGCTGCATCCGCCTGACCAACGACGACGTCACCGACCTCTACTCCCGCGTCAACGTCGGCACGAAGGTGATCGTGCTGCCGATGACCGAGCGCCGCG
The DNA here is from genome assembly GCF_019455385.1 of Bradyrhizobium sp. BR 10289. GTDB lineage: Bacteria > Pseudomonadota > Alphaproteobacteria > Rhizobiales > Xanthobacteraceae > Bradyrhizobium. The sequence goes on along the minus strand of NZ_JACOFR010000006.1, from coordinate 19,340 downwards.
CCGACCTCGGCTCCGCGACGCGCTGACCAAACAGGACATTCTGACGCAAACGGCCCCGGAACCCACCGGGGCCGTTTTCGTTTGCCCCGACATCGCGCACGTGTGCTGCGGCGCGATTCCCGATGGAGGCGCAGATGCAAACTTCGCCCGGCACATGGTTGCGCACGATCGCCGGCGCCGGAGCGCTGACGCTGCTCTTCGCCACACCCTCATCGCTGGCGCAGCAGCCGGCGAGCGACGAAGCCGCCCAGCAGGCCTTCAACAACTCCTGCCGCACCTGCCACTCCGTGAAGGAAGGCGACAACCGCCTCGGCCCCAACCTCAACAAGGTCGTGGGCCGCAAGGCGGGCTCGCTGCCGAACTACAACTACTCGCCGTCGATGAAGGACGCCGGATTCATCTGGGACCCGGACAAGCTCACGCGCTTCATGGTCAAGCCAGACGAGGTCGTGTCAGGCAACAAGATGCAGCCCTATGGCGGTATCTCGGCGGAGGAAGCGAGCAAAATCGTTGCTTATTTGCAGGCGGCGTCGTGATCGCCTTCGATCTAAGAGGCGAGCCAGCCTCGATGAAGGACAGGCAATTGCATCGCCATCACCGTCATGTTTTGCTCTACGGTCATGACGCCCGCTCAGACTTCAGCAATCCGGCTGCTCACACCCGCCGACGCCGCGCTCTATCGCCCGATCAGGCTGGAAGCCCTCGCCAACAATCCCGAGGCCTTCACCAGCACGTTCGAACGCGAGCAGGACAAGCCGCTCGCCTGGTTCGAGGAGCGCCTCGCGATATCGGACGTGTTCGGCGCGTTCGTCGCGGGTGAGCTGGTCGGGACCGCCGGCTTCAGGCGGGAGGACGGTGCGAAGACCGCGCACAAGGCGGTGCTCTGGGGGATGTATGTGCGGCCGCACGCGCGGAAGTCCGGCACCGACCGCCTGCTCGTCGATGCGGTCGCGGCGCACGCCGCACAGCGTGTCGAGCAGCTTCATCTCGTCGTCGTCAGCGAGAACGTCGCCGCGTTGCGCCTCTACACGGCAGCCGGCTTCGTCGAATACGGCCGCGGCGTGAAGGCGCTGAAGTTTGACGGCCGGTACTACGATGAGATCCTGATGGTCATGTTCTTCGACTGACGTGGCGCGATGCCCCTCGCCGCTCCGCAATCAGCCTCAACCACGCCGCTGAATGAAACGCGCTCATCAGGAGATACATCGGCACCATCCCGCCGAGCCCGGACCCGTGCCCGGCGGCGCACAGCATATCCGCCGGACCGGCGCCGATCACGGCCGTCAGCACGGCCATGATCGCGAAGGTCGGCGTGGCCGCCAAAGCCAGCCACCTTGCGAGGTGGCGCGCAGCCGCGACACCGTCGCGGGCGGCCGTTGCGCTGACGATGCTAGTCACGGCCTTCCGCAGCCTCCTGACGAAACGCCTTCTCGCCGGCGTCGGAGATCTCGACCCATTTCTTGTCGGGCGCGGCGCCTTCGGCGTAGCTGTCGTGCCAGTTCCACCATTTGTAGGTCGGCGTCTGCGGATAGCCGGCCGGCGAGTCCTCCCAGACCTCCTGGCGGCCGAGCGGGGTGATGTCGAGATAGTTCCAGGTGCCGCCCATCTGCTCGTCGCCGCGGCTCTTGACGAAATAGGTGCGGAAGATGCGATCCCCGTCGCGATAGAACACGTTGGTGCCGTGCCATTCGTCGACGCCGAAATCCGCATCGAAACTGTCGGTGATCGTGACCCAGGGCATGGTCCAACCCATCCGCTGCTTCAGCCTTGCGATGTCGGCCTGCGGCGCGCGCGAGGCAAACACCAGCGTGGTGTCGCGGGCGTTGAGATGCGCGACATGGGCGACCTGGTCGGCCACCATGGAACAGCCGCGGCAGGCATGATCGGGCCAGCCGAACACGCCGGGCTCGAAGAAGGCGCGGTACACGATCAGCTGCCGCCGGCCCTGGAACAGATCAACAAGACTGACCTTGCCGCCTGGCCCCTCGAACGCATAGGTTTTGCTAACTTCCATCCACGGCATGCGCCGGCGCTCGGCGGCGAGCGCGTCGCGGGCACGGGTATGCGCCTTCTCCTTCACGAGCAGTTGCTGACGGGCTGCCTCCCAGTCCTGCGGCGACACCACCGGCGGGGTTTGCATCGCGGCGTTGGTTCCGGTTTTTTCTGCTGATGTCATCATGGCTCTCCAAATCTCCTGCTCACCGCACATCGTCGGCCGCCAACGATTTCTGCCACCGGGCGGCCAGCCGGTGGGAGTAACAAGTGTGGCGGGATTGGCATGGAGTCGCTGATCACCGCCGCCGCGCGGGCGCTCGAGGCCGGCGATCCGCTCGGCGCGCTGAACCGTGTGGCGCTGCGCAACGACGCCCCGTCGCTGGCGCTGCGCGGCATCGCGATGGCGCAGCTCGGCGATCTCGCGAAGGCGAAGACGCTGCTGCGCAGCGCCGCGCGTGCGTTCGGTCCGCGCGAAGCCATGGCGCGCGCAAGATGCGTGGTAGCCGAGGCCGAGATCGCACTGGTCTCGCGCGAGCTGAACTGGCCGGTGAAAGCGCTCGTGGACGCGCGTGCCACGCTGGAAAGGCACGGCGATCTCGCCAATGCCGCGCATGCGGGCCACATCGAGGCGCGCCGCCTGCTCCTCGTCGGCCGCATCGACGAGGCCGAGCGCATCCTGGCCGGGCTTGGCGCCGTCCCGCTCGCGCCGGCCTCGCAAGTCGTCCGCGAGCTCGTGGTCGCCGGCATCGCGATCCGGCGGCTGAAGACGAAAGAGGCGCGCGCGGCGCTTGAGCTGGCGGCAAAAGCCGCGCTTCAGGCCGGCATTCCCGCGCTTGCGGCCGAGGTCGACAGCGCCAGGCTCATCCTCGATACGCCGGCCGCGCGCCTGATCGCGCGCGGCAGCGAGCACCCGTTGCTGCTCGGCGAGGTCGAGCGCCTCGCGACATCGACCGCGCTCGTGGTCGACACCTTCCATCATGTCGTGCGCCGGCAGGGCGTCGTTGCCTCGCTCGGAACGCGGCCGGTATTGTTCGCGCTGGTGCGTCTGCTGGCGCAGGCCTGGCCCGCGGATGTCTCGCGGGAGGCGCTGATCGCAGGCGCGTTCCACGCAAGGCACGCCGATGAGTCCCATCGCGCGCGATTGCGCGTCGAGATCGGCCGGCTCCGCACCAAGCTCAAGCCGCTGGCCGACATCAGCGCGACCAGAGAGGGTTTTATGCTCTCGCCCCGGAAGACGCGTGACGTCCTCGTGCTGGCGCGTCCCGTCGAGGAGAAGCACGCCGCGGTCCTCGCCTTCCTCGCCGACGGCGAGCCATGGTCGAGCTCGGCCCTCGCGCTGGCGCTGGGCACGAGCGCGCGCACGGTGCAGCGTGCGCTCGACGAGCTGGCGCGATCGAACAAGGTGCAGTCGTTCGGACATGGCCGCGCGCGGCGCTGGATGACGCCGCCCGTCCCGGGTTTCCCGACAGGCTTGTTACTCCCCGCACCCATCCTGAAGATTTAAGCTTGCGGACACATCACAGGGATCACGCAGATGAAACGCTCAGCCGCCGAGATCGTCAGGGAATACGGACCGTTCGCAGGCGTCGAGGCCGTGCACGGCGTCACCTATGACGGCACCCATGTCTGGTTCGCATCGGGCGACAAGCTCAACGCCGTCGATCCCGCCAGCGGCAAGATCGCCCGCTCGATCGACGTCGCCGCGCATGCGGGCACCGCGTTCGACGGCCGCCATCTGTTCCAGATCGCCGAGGACCGCATCCAGAAGATCGACGCCGCCACCGGCAGGGTAATTGCCACCATTCCCGCGCCCGGCGGCGGCGGTGACTCCGGGCTGGCCTGGGCCGAAGGCTCGCTCTGGGTCGGACAATATCGCGACCGCAAGATCCACCAGATCGATCCGGACACCGGAAAAGTTCTCCGCACCATCGAGAGCAAGCGCTTCGTGACCGGGGTGACCTGGGTCGACGGCGAGCTCTGGCACGGCACCTGGGAGGGCGAGGACAGTGACATCAGGCGGGTCGACCCCGAGACCGGCAAGGTGCTGGAGCAGCTGGATATGCCCGCGGGGACGATGGTTTCGGGACTGGAATCGGATGGTGGCGACCGCCTGTTCTGCGGCGGCGGTGCTACGGGCAAGGTGCGCGCAGTCCGCCGTCCCAAACGCGGCTAGGCGTGCAAGGGCGTGCGCAAACGTTAACCTGTTCGCCCCAATTCCACCCCCTTGGTGCGCTCTAGCGCCCTCCTCGCCCGGCCTGTAAAATCCCCTCCGGGCGGCCTGGGGGATTGATGCGTCTGACGTTGAATTTGAAAACTGTCCTGATCGCAGTCGCGGTGCTGGCGGTGTCGTTTGTCATCAGCCTGAAGGCGATGGACTGGCTGTCGCCGCGCGCGACCAATTCCGCCCCGCCGGTCGCGCAATTGCCCCCGCTGCCGCCGGCCGCAAAGAGCTCGATCGTGGTCGCGCCGGTCGCGATCGCGATATCGGCGATCCGGGAGCAGGCCGAGAAGGCCGCACCGCGCAACTTCGCCGGCAAGGCCGACAACCCGATTTCGCAGATCCTGGAGAATGCCGACATCGGCTGGTCCGCCGTGCGCGGACCGATGGCCGCCACCGGCGACAAGGACGTGCTGACGATCTCGACGCCGCTCTCTGGCAAGCTGAACGTGACGGGCTCGCTGTCCGCGAAGACCACCGGCGCCCTCGGCGATGCGCTCGGCAGCGTGCTCGGTGGTGACGCCGCGAAGCGGATCGGCGCGATCAACATCAAGAATTTGAACGCCAGCGCCGAGATCAAGGGTAACGTCATCGTCACCTCACGCCCGAAGCTCGCGGCCAACTGGCATCTCGAGCCCAATCTCGGGGCGCAGGTCAATCTCGGCGACACCAACGTCAACCTCTCCGGCGCCAAGGTCAACGTGCCGGCGCAGGTCAAGCCGCTGATCGACAAGAATGTCGGCGAGCAGATCAATATCGTCTCGGAGCGCATCCGCAACGATCCCTCGCTGCGCGAGAATGCGAAGATGCAATGGGCCAAGGCGTGCCGCTCGATCCCGCTGCAAGGCACCGGCTCGTCCGCTGCGCTGCCGCCGCTCTGGCTCGAGATGAAGCCGACCCGCGCCATCGCCGCGCAGCCGCGCGTCGACGCGCAGAACGTGACGCTGCTGATGGGCCTCGAGCTCGAGACGCGCGTCACCTCGACGCCGTCCAAGCCGGACTGCCCGTTCCCCGAAAAAATCTCGATCGTGCCGCCGACCGGCACCGGCGTGAACATCGGCGTCCCCATCGACGTGCCCTTCACCGAGATCAACAAGCTGATCGCCGCGCAAATGGTCGGCCACACCTATCCCGAGGACGGCTCGGGCCCGGTCGACGTCACCGTGAAGAGCGTCGACGTCGTCCCCTGGGGCGAGCGCCTGCTGATCTCGCTGCTGGTGCGCGCCAAGGAGAAGAAGAGCTGGCTCGGCCTCGGTGCCGAGGCGACCGTGCACATCTGGGGCCGGCCGATGCTCGACCAGGCGCAGCAGACGCTCCGGCTCGCCGACATCCAGCTCGCGGTGGAGTCCGAGGCCGCCTTCGGCCTGCTCGGGGCCGCAGCCCGCGCGGTGGTGCCGCAGATGCAGCAGGCGCTGGTGCAGAAGGCGACGCTCGACCTGAAGCCGATCGCCGCCAATGCGCGCGAGAAGATCGCAGCCGCCATCGCCGACTACCAGAAGAGCGAGGACGGCCTCAAGGTCGATGCGAAAATCGACAGCCTCACCCTCGCCGACATCGCCTTCGACTCCAAGACGCTGCGCGTGGTCGCCGAAGCCGGCGGGACGTTGAACGTGTATGTGACCAAGCTGCCGGGGATGTAGCGCGCCTGCTTGCGCCGCTGGCATTCTCGCCCGAGGGTGCTAATCTCGCCCAGCAACATAGGGGACGACGCGAGGACAAGATGGAAGCCGGCATGGTCACGCCTGCGCCGGCCTTGGTGCGCTTTTCCGGCATACAGAAGACCTATGATGGTGAGCACCTCGTGGTGAAGAACCTCGACCTCGACATCAGGAAGGGCGAGTTCATCACCCTGCTCGGCCCCTCGGGCTCGGGCAAGACGACCACGCTGATGATGCTGGCCGGCTTTGAGGTTCCAACCCAGGGCGAGATCTTTCTCGGCGAGCGGCCGATCAAGAATGTGCCGCCGCACAAGCGCGACATCGGCATGGTGTTCCAGAACTATGCCCTGTTCCCGCATCTGACCATCGCCGAGAACATCGCCTTCCCGCTCTCGGTACGCAACACGAGCACGGCCGAAACGCAAGAGCGGGTCAACGCCGCGCTGCGCATGATCAAGATGGAGACAATGGCGCAGCGGCGGCCCGGGCAATTGTCCGGCGGCCAGCAGCAGCGCGTGGCGCTGGCCCGCGCACTGGTGTTCAATCCGCAACTGGTGCTGATGGACGAGCCCCTGGGCGCGCTGGACAAGCGCCTGCGCGAGCAGATGCAGCTGGAGATCAAGCAGCTGCACGAGACCATGGGCATCACGATCGTCTACGTCACCCACGACCAGAGCGAAGCGCTCACCATGTCGGACCGCATCGCCGTGTTCAACGACGGCATCGTGCAGCAGATCGACCGGCCCGACGCGCTGTATGAGCGTCCGGTCAACAGTTTCGTGGCGCACTTCATCGGCGAGAACAACGTGCTGGCCGGCACGGTCGAGACCATCGACAAGGACTATTGCCGCGTCGCGCTGGCTGGCGGCGGCGCTGTCACCGCGCGGGCGGTCAATATTTCGGGCGCGGGCGCATCGACCTCGCTGTCTGTGCGTCCGGAGCGGATTGCCATCATCCCCGAGGGCACTTCCAGCGACGGGCCGAACCGGCTGCCGGCAAAAGTGCAGAACACTATCTATCTCGGCGACCACGCGCTGGCCGTGCTCGATGTCGCGGACAATGCCGAGTTCATGGTCAAGCTTCAGCTTGGCGCCCATCGCAGTCTTACACCCGGCGAGAGCGTATTCATCAGCTTCCGGCCCGAGGATTGCTTGGCCCTCGATCCCGTCTGATCCAGCGGTCAAGCTCAACGCAACACACAGGAAGAAGGAACAAGGACCATGCTGAAGCGCAAGACTGGCACGATTGCTCTGGGATTCGCCGCGGCGTTTTGCGCCAGCGCTGCGCTGGCCCCTGTCGCGCAGGCACGTGACCTCACCGTGGTGTCGTGGGGCGGCGCGTACCAGGAGGCCCAGAAGAAGGTCTATTTCGAGCCGTTCAAGAAGGCATCGGGCATCGCCATGAACGACGAGTCGTGGGACGGCGGCGTCGGCGTGCTGCGCGCCAAGGTGCAGGGCGGCGCCGCCACCTGGGACGTCGTCCAGGTCGAGAGCGACGAGCTCGCGGTCGGCTGCGAGGAAGGCCTGTTCGAGAAGCTGGATTATTCGAAGATCGGCGGCGAGGCCGCCTATATCCCGCCATCGGTCAACGCTTGCGGCGTCGGCGCCATCCTCTATGACTTCGTGCTCGGCTACGACAAGGACAAGCTGAAGGAGGCGCCCAGCGGCTGGGCCGACTTCTTCGACACCAAGAAGATTCCCGGCAAGCGCGCCCTGCGTCAGGGCCCGAAGACCACGCTGGAGATCGCGCTGATGGCCGACGGCGTCGCACCGAAGGACGTCTACAAGGTGCTCGCGACCGACGAGGGCGTCGAGCGCGCATTCAAGAAGCTCGACACCATCAAGGGCGATCTCGTCTGGTGGAAGGCCGGCGCCCAGCCGCCGCAACTGCTCGCCTCGGGCGAAGTCGCGATGACCTCGGTCTACAATGGCCGCATCGACACCGCGAACAAGAACGAGAAGAAGAATTTTGGCATGGTGTGGGACGGCGCGCTGTTCACGCTCGACAGCTGGGTCATCCTGAAGGGCAGCCCGAACAAGGACGCGGCCTACAAATTCCTCGACTTCGCGGGCAAGGCGGAGAACCAGTCAAAGCTGTCGGAGAACATCGCCTACGGCACTTCGAACAAGGACGCAGCCGGCAAGCTGCAGCCCGCTGTCCTGAAGGACCTGCCGACAGCGCCCGACAACATCAAGAACGCGGTCGAGATCAATGTCGGCTTCTGGCTCGAGAACATCGACCGCCTGACCGAGCGCTTCAACAAATGGGCCGCGAAATAGCGACCAATGACGGATGCGCTCTTGATCGGCGCTGATGCCGAGACCGAGGTACCGCTCAAACGCCGGTTGAGGCGCGCGGAGCGGGCACGCCAGGTCAAGGCATTGGCGCTGGTCGCACCGCTTCTCATCTTCCTGCTCTTCACCTTCGCAGGGCCGATCGCCGGCATGCTGTGGCGCGCGGTCGACGATCACGAGGTCCGTCAGGTTCTGCCGCAAACCGTCGCTGCTCTCGCCAATTGGGACGGCAAGGACCTGCCGGACGAAAAGCCTTATGCGGCGCTGGCCAACGACATCCAGACAGCGCGCGAAGCCGGCACCCTTGCGATTGCAGCCAAGCGGCTCAACTACGCCCTGAACGGCTTTCGCAGCATCCTGACCAGCACCGCACGCAATCTGAAGACAGTACCTGATACAGGCACCGCGAAGGAGACGCTCGGCAAGATCAATCCGGCCTGGCGCGAACGGGCGACATGGACGACGATCAAGGACGCGAGCGGCCCCGTAACCGGCTTTTATCTCCTCGCGGCGCTCGACCTGACGCGGAATGCGGACGGCGCGATCATGGCGGCACCGCCCGATCAGGCCATCTATCGCGAAATTTTCGGCCGCACCTTCCTCATCAGCCTCAGTGTCACGGTACTCTGCCTGATCCTCGGCTTCCCCGTCGCCTATCTGCTGGCGACGCTGCCGGCGGGCAAATCCAACCTGCTGATGATCTTCGTGCTGCTGCCGTTCTGGACGTCGCTGCTGGTCCGCACCTGCGCCTGGATCGTGCTGTTGCAGAGCCAGGGCGTGGTCAACGACAGCCTGCACTGGCTCGGCATCATCGATGCGCCGCTGCGCCTGATCTACAATCGGTTCGGCGTCTGCGTGGCGATGACCCACGTGCTGCTGCCGTTCATGATCCTGCCGCTCTACAGCAGCATGAAGGCGATCTCGCCGGCCTATATGCGCGCCGCCGCCTCGCTCGGCGCGCCGCCCCTCACCGCCTTCCGGCGCATCTACCTGCCGCAGACCCTGCCCGGCATCGGCGCCGGAAGCCTGCTCGTCTTCATCCTCGCGCTCGGCTACTACATTACACCGGCGCTGGTCGGCGGCGCCGCCGATCAGATGATCAGCTACTTCATTGCGCTCTACACCACCGAGACCGCCAATTGGGGCCTTGCGTCCGCGCTGGGCGCCGTGCTGCTGCTCGCAACCGTTCTGCTCGCCCTCGTCTACGGCAGATTGGTGCAGGGCCAGCAGGTCACCGGAGGGATGAAGAATTGAGCGACAATTCCACCCTCCGCACGCCCAGCCAGCGCATCGCATGGAGCGCGACCATCGTCATCTCGACGTTGGTTTTCTTCTTCCTGATCGCGCCGATTCTGGCGATCATGCCGCTGTCGTTCAGTTCGGGCTCCTACCTCACCTATCCGCTGCCGGGCTTCTCGTTTCGCTGGTACGACGATTTCATCCATTCGCCGCGCTGGATGAATGCGCTGAAGAACAGCATGATCATCGGCGTCGCCTCGACCGTGCTGTCGATGGTGCTGGGCACGCTGGCCGCGCTGGGGCTGGCGCAGTGGAAGAGCCGCCTCAAACCGCTGGTGCTGGCTTTCGTGCTGTCGCCCGTCGTCGTGCCCGGCGTCATCACCGCAGTGGGCCTGTATTTCTTCTTCGCGCCGATTGGCCTCACCGGCAGTTATCTCGGCCTGGTCCTGGCCCACACCGCGCTGGCAACGCCGTTTGTGGTGATCACGGTCGGCGCGACGCTGCAAAGCTTCGACACCAATCTCACCCGCGCCGCCGCCTCGCTTGGCGCCTCGCCGCTTCAGGCGTTCCGCCGCGTGATCCTGCCGCTGATCCTGCCCGGCCTTGCATCAGGCGCACTGTTCGCCTTTGCCACCAGCTTCGACGAAGTGGTGATCGTGCTGTTCATGGCAGGGCCCGAGCAGCGCACTTTGCCCCGCGAAATGTTCAGCGGCATCCGCGAGAACATCAGCCCGACCATCACCGCGGCGGCGGTGATTTTGACGGCGGTGTCGGTGATCCTCCTCGCGACGCTGGAAGCCTTGCGCCGGCGCAATGAACGACTGAAGGGCGGCGCCTGAACGGCGCTCGACTTCTCCCTCTCCCCGCTTGCGGGGAGAGGGTTGGGGTGAGGGGGAGTCTCCGCAAGGACGCCGGCAGTGAGACTCGCGGAGAGTCCCCCCTCACCCGGAATGCATCTTCGATGCACTCCGGCCTCTCCCCGCAAGCGGGGCGAGGCGAAGGAAACAACCCCCTGCCCCTTCCGATTTTGCATTCCGCTATGGCGCGCGCCGCTTAGCTGCCATGGCCGATAGCGGCTACAACGGTCCTCGCAACAACGCCCAAACAACAATGCTCAGGGAGAAACACATGCAAAAACTCATCGCCGCCGTCGCGGCCGGGCTCGCGCTCGCCGCCGCGTCAGGCGCGGCACAGGCGCAGATTTCCGACGATGTCGTCAAGATCGGCGTGCTCACGGACATGTCGAGCCTCTATGCGGATGCGACTGGCAAGGGCTCGCTCGCCGCGGTCGAGATGGCGGTCGCCGATTACGGTGGCAAGGTCGCCGGCAAGCCTGTCGCAGTCGTCGCCGCCGATCATCAGAACAAGCCCGACGTCGGCGTCAACATCGCCCGCAACTGGTACGACAACGACAAGGTGGACGCGATCTTCGACGTGCCCACGTCGTCGGTGGCGCTGCCGATCTCGGCGCTGACGCGCGAGAAAAACAAGATCCACATCAATTCCGGCGGCGGCTCCTCCGACATCACCGGGCCCGCCTGTTCGCCCAACACGGTGCACTGGACCTACGACACCTATGCGCTGTCGAACGTCGCCGGCAAGGCGATGGTGAAGCGCGGCGAGGACACCTGGTTCTTCGTCACCGCTGATTACGCCTTCGGCATGGCGCTGCAGCGCGACGCCGCCAACGTGGTCAAGGAAAGCGGCGGCAAGGTGCTCGGCGAGGTCCGCCATCCCCTCAACTCGTCGGACTTCTCCTCCTTCCTGCTCCAGGCTCAGGCCTCGAAGGCCAAGGTGGTCGCGCTGGCGAACGCCGGAGGCGACACCACCAATGCGCTGAAGCAGGCGGCCGAGTTCGGCCTGACCCAGGGCGGCCAGAAGATGATCGCGCTGCTGCAGGAGATCACCGACACCCATTCGCTCGGCATCAAGGCGACGCAGGGCCTGATCGTCACCGACGCGTTCTACTGGGACATGAACGAGGAGACGCGCGCCTTCTCGAAACGCTTCAACGACAAGGTCGGGCACATGCCGACCATGATCCAGGCCGGGCTCTATTCGGCGACCATGCATTATCTGAAGGCGATCGAGGCAATCAAAACCGACGAGGCGCCGAAGGTGATGGAGCAGATGCGCAAGACGCCGGTCAACGACTTCTTCGCCAAAAACGGCAAGATCCGCATCGACGGCCGCATGGTCCACGACATGTATCTGTTCGAGGTCAAGAAGCCCGAGGACTCCAAGGGCGAGTGGGACCTCTACAAGCTGATCGCCACCGTGCCCGGCGACGAAGCCTTCCGTCCGCTCGACAAGGGCGGCTGCCCGCTGGTGAAGTAGTCGTCCCTCTCGCCACTTGCGGGAAAAGTGAAGAAAGAACGACACGACAGCGCGCCCGGTGAAAACCGGGCGCGCTTCGTTTAGCTGATCAGAGCCGCATTACTCCGAGTACTTGAACTCGGGCATGTTCTTCAGCTCGTCCTTGCTGGCATTGAACACGGCGTGGTCCGGATACCACTTCGAGGACGACGAGGTCGACGTCGAGCTCGCAGCCGGCCTGTCGGTGCCGGTCGCAGCGCCGGTCGTCGTGGACGCCGCCGGACGCGTGCCCGGGTTCGCGCCGGTGCCGGTATAGGCCACGGCCTCGTTGACGAATTTCAGCTTCTCATAGGGAATGGCGACCAGATGCTCGCCCATGCCGAGGAAGCCGCCGACGCCGATCACGGCGATCTTCACGTTGCCGCTCTTGTCCATCAGCAGATCGTTGATCGAGCCGATGTTCTCGTTGGCGTCGTTGTAGACCTTCACGCCCGCCAGCTTCGACGCACGCCATTCATTGGAGGCGGTTGTGGTGGTCGTCGTCGCAGTGGAGGCTGCACTCGGCGCCTTGTCGCCGGTGGCGGTCGGCGACTGGGCGAACGCGACGGTCGCGAGCAGAGCGGTGCCGGCGAGGCCGGTGGCGATCGATTTCATCAACATTGTTGTCCTCTCCTTCAGCAGAAAACTCGTGCGGAAAGAACCGCGCTGAACACCTGCAGTTCCAGCAGACGCGAGATTTTGGCCGCGCAAAACGGCGCTGCAGTGCGATGGAAGTTCCGCGCGCCAACGTTCCGGATGCACAGTTCCCGTCAGGGGCTGGCTCCCTCAACAACGAAGCGCGCATGATGGGCCGCCCGCAATGGGCGGCCCTTTTTCGGCGGCTTCAGCTCAGCGCATTCGTCACCGGCGGCTCGTTCATCTGCTCCACCTGAGCGCCGCTGTCGGGACGTGCGGGTCCCAGCACCGGCTCCTGTCCCAGGGGCTCGAAGCCCCCGCGGAACGTGAACGTCCCCTTGCCGTCGAGGGAAGGACCTTCGCAATAGCGGCCCGTTTGCAGTGAATCGCCGCCGCGCTCGGTGCCCATGAACATGTAGCTGAACTCGGTTGCCTCCTTGCTGCGATCGAAGCTGTTCGGGATCGGCAGCGACGCCTCCGCGCCCATCTCCTCGATCACCGCGAGCCATTGCTGCTGATGCATGGTGTCGCGCGCGATGAGGTAGCTCAACATGTCCTGCATGCCCGGGTCGCTCGTCGAATTGTAGAGGCGGACGGCAAGCGTCCGCCCGGTGGATTCGGCGGCGACGTTGCAATACATGTCGGCCGCGAGATTGCCGCTGGCGTAGACGTGCGAGCAGTCGAACGGCACGCCGTCGCAATTGGCGGGGAATGCCGACATGCCGGTCGATAGGATGTGTCGATGCAGCATTCCCTCGATGACGTGACGCGGCCTTTCGCCGCCGTTCATGACGGCGCCGACGACCGGATTGGCTTGCAGGCTGGTCTCCTGCATCGTCGCCGGTGCGTCCTCGAGATTCAATGCGACGGCCGTTGCAAGCATCTCGATGTGGCTGATCTCTTCGGTCGCGGTGTTGAGAAGGACGTCGCGATATTTCGCAGGTCCGCGCGCGCCCCAGGCCTGGAAGAAGTATTGGAGGCAGACGCGAATCTCGCCCTCGACGCCTCCGATGGCCTGTTGCAGTTGGCGCGCGAAGATCGGATCGGGCTTCTCGACCCTGACGGGATATTGCAGTCGTTTGTCGAAGTAGTACATGCGCAGCTCCTTTTGTGTCCTGGCACATGTGCGCAATGAAAGCTGCCGGGCTGCGTTCCTAAACTTTTCCCGCGTGACTTCGATGCGTTCTCACATCGGCTCATGCGGCGGCAAAAACGAACGCGGCCCCGGCGCAAGGGAGGATTCGCCGGGGCCGCTCTCGCGCGCACATCTGGAAGGAAACGGACCGAGGCGCGCGTTGATGACGTGATGATCTAGCGCCGTGGAAGGGTGCCGTTCGATGGCGGAGTCGTCTCGTTGCGCATACCCGGAGCGCTCGATGCGCCCTGTCCGCCGCGCTCCGAGTGAGTGATACCGCCGCCACCCGATCCGGCGCCGCCCGAGGCGCCGCCATCGCCCGATCCCGAACCGCCGGCGCCGGCACTGCCGCCGGCTCCGGCGCCACCAGCACCCGCGCCTGCACCAGCGCCTGCGCCGCCGCCGGCGCCGCCACCTGCACCACCACCGGCGCCGCCGCCTGCACCACCACCTCCACCTTGCGCAAACGCTGCGCCGACCGAGGTGCCGGCCAGCGTCGCGGCCATGAGGACTGTCAGAATTGTCTTACGCATGTTTTATCTCCAGAGGTTGACCTCGGACCAATCAGCGGCCGCTCGGAGCGTTCCTAAACGTTGCGTCTTCCGCGGCAACGTTGCGTGGGACGGCGACATCGTCGAAACGCGCGGCGAGCGTATCCAGCGCCGCGCGCATCTGTGGTCCCTGCATCGCGGCGCCATGGCCGGTGACGACGATCTCCGGCGCCAGCGCGGCGAGCTCGCGCACCGAAGCCTTCGCACTCTTCCAGTCAGGCGTGAAATACATCGGAGGCCCGTGCATCTCCGGCGACTGGGTGACGGCCGAATAGACGGACTCCTGTCGCGTCGTGATGAATGCGTCGCCGGCGATCAGCACGCGGTCGCGTTCGCGCCAGAGCGAGATATGTCCCGGTGTATGACCGGGTGTATGAATCCAGCGCCAGTCCTGCATGAAGGGCACGCTGTGATCGCTGGGAAGATCATAGAGGTGCAATGCAACGTCGACCGGCTTGGTCGGAAACAACGGCGAGATCAGCGCGAGCAGCCCGCCGCCCGCGCCGGGATTGGCCGGAGGATAGGAGCGGCTGCCGTCGAGATAGGGATGTTCGGCCGCATGCGCGTAGACCGGCACCTCCCATTCGTTCGCGAGCGTCTCGAGCACGCCGACGTGGTCGAAATGGCCGTGCGTCATGATGATGCAGGCGGGCCGGCCGTTGCCGCCAAACCGCGCGCTTGCCGCGGAGCGGATGGCCTGCGCCGAACCCGGAATGCCCGCGTCAACCAGCACCCAATTGCCGTCACCCGCACCTTCGAAGCCGACGAAGATGACGTTGACGATAGCCAGCTGCCGGTAGGCGACGTCGGCGACGATCTGCCGTGTATTGTCCTTGCGGTCGAGATCGAGGCTCGGTTGTTCCGCCGCGGCGGAGGAAGGAAGAGGAATCTGCTCCATGTCCCGGCGATGTCCTGACACTGATGATCCAAATTCAAGTCTATCGTTCGATCGTTCCCGTTCGCCGGATCTTCTGCTGAAGCAGCATGACGCCATAGAGCAGCGCCTCGGCTGTCGGCGGGCAGCCAGGGACGTAGATGTCGACTGGAACGATGCGGTCGCAGCCGCGCACGACGGAGTATGAGTAGTGATAGTAGCCGCCTCCGTTGGCGCAGGATCCCATCGAGATCACGTAGCGCGGCTCCGGCATCTGGTCGTAGACCTTGCGGAACGCCGGCGCCATCTTGTTGGTCAATGTGCCCGCGACGATGATCACGTCGGATTGCCGCGGCGAGGCGCGCGGTGCGAATCCGAAACGCTCGGCATCGTACCGCGGCATCGACATCTGCATCATCTCGACGGCGCAGCAGGCGAGCCCGAACGTCATCCACATCAGCGATCCCGTGCGCGCCCAGACGATCAGTTCCTCCGCTGTTGCCGTGAAAAATCCCTTGTCGGCGAGGTCGTCGCGGATCTGCATGAAGTACGGATCGGACGTGTTCGCAGGCTGGCCGTCGCCGGGTCGCGGGAGCTGATTCCGGGAAGTGTCCGCTTGTGGAGGAATGACAGTCATGAATCGCCTTGGGAGGATGCCGTCGATGCTCGACCTCACGTTGCGGAGAACCGCCGTTCCACAGGTGCGTTCCTCCTCCCGCGGTCGCATTCAGCGTTTACCTATCGCATGTTAGAACCGGGTCCGTTTCGGAACATGGATCGTTGCGACGGCCGGCAGAACGCCTTCGCTCATTCGAGAACTTCGCCGCCCACAAATCGCTTCTCGCGCGGAAGCCGCCGAAATCGTGGTCATGACGGCTCCGTGGGTTTGGGGTTTCTTGTGTGACCGCGCCACGCTATGGTTAACAGCCATAACGAGACCTCGCCGCTGCACCGCCCGGGTGTGTCGCTGTGCTGCAGTCAGGGCACTCAGAAATGATCTGAAACAAAAATCTTCGCCTTTTGGCCCGAATCTTGGACAAACAAAGCGCATGGCCATTCCCAATCCCAACATCCTGGTCGTCGAGGACGACCGCGAAACCCGGACGTTGATTGCGAAGTACCTGCGCAACAACGCCTGCAACGTCACCGCCGTGAGCGATGGCCGCGAGATGTCGCGCGCCATGGCCGATCACAGGGTCGACCTCATTATTCTCGACGTCATGCTGCCCGGCGAGGACGGTCTCAGCCTGTGCCGCAAGGTACGCTCGGAGGCCCAGACGCCGATCATCATGCTGACCGCGCGCGGCGAGGACGTCGACCGCATCGTCGGCCTCGAGATGGGCGCGGACGACTATCTGCCGAAGCCCTTCAACCCGCGCGAGCTGCTCGCCCGCATCAACGCGGTGCTGCGCCGCCAGGCGGCCGCACAGGCCGCAAGCTCGATCGAAGGTGCGAGCACGCTCGCCTTCGAGGGCTGGCGCATCGATCTTCGCCTGCGCGAGCTGCGCAATCCGGAAGGCGCCCGCGTCGCGGTGACCAGCGCCGAGTTCGACCTGCTCCGCACCTTCTGCGAACGGCCCGGCCGCGTCCTGTCGCGCGACAGCCTGCTCGACCTCACGCAGGGCCGCAACACCGGCTCGTTCGAGCGCTCCATCGACGTGCTGGTCAGCCGCATCCGCCGCAAGATCGAACCCAACCCGGCCGACCCCACCATCATCAAGACGGTGCGCTCCGGCGGTTACCTGTTCACGCCGAGAACCGAACCAGCAAGCACGGAAGCAGTCGCCAGCTCCTTAAGCAGCTGACGGAACGCCGACGATGAAGCCGTTCGGATTTTTCCATCTCAAGGGCATCGGCGGGCAGATCGCCGCGCTGGTGCTGGCTTCGACCGTGACGCTCCATCTCGTCGTCACCACCGCCTTCCTGATCAGCCGGCCGGACCGCCCGGACACGTCGCCGGACGGCGCCCATCAATTGACCGATGCCGCGCTGGTGCTCAATGCGGCCGAGCCGGGTGAGCGGCCGCGCCTGATCGCCGATCTCGCGCGGGCTTTTCCCAAGCTCGGCCTCGAGGCGATCGCGCCAGGCACGGCGACGGCGGTGGACGAGAGCGAGGGCGGGCATGTGCACGGCATGCGCCGCCACCTCGGCCACGCCTACAAGGTGATGCAGCTCACTCCCGAAGGCGGCGCGCATCGCATCGGCGTGCAGCTGCCTGACGGGGCCATCATCGCCGGCCGGGTCGAAGGCGGTCCGCGGCCGTGGTTCTGGGGCGCGCCGTGGCTGGTGACGCTGATGACGGCCTTCATCTGCATCACCGTGCTCGGCCTGTGGGCGGCGCGCGCGCTGGCGGCGCCGCTGTCGTCCTTCGCCAAGGCCGCCGAGAATTTCAGCCTGGACGGCGCCGCCGATCCGCTGCCCGAACGCGGCCCGGAAGAGATCCGCTCGGTGGCACGCGCGCTCAACCGCATGCACGAGCGGATCGCGCGGCTGATGTCGGACCGCACCAAGATGCTGGCGGCGATCAGCCACGATCTGCGCACGCCGATCACGCGCCTGCGGCTGCGCGCCGAGTTCATCGAGGACGAGACCAACCGCAAGCGCATGCTGATCGATCTCGACCAGATGCGTTCGATGCTGGAAAGCGTGCTGTCGCTGCTGCGCAACGACCGCAAGATCGAGGCGGTGACGCTGGTCGACATCGCCTCGACGCTGCAGCTCATTGCCGACCAGTTCGGCGACATGGGCCATGTCGTGCATTACGATGGCCCGCTATCCGCAACCGCCGCGGCGCGGCCCGACGATCTGCATCGCGGCGTCACCAACCTCGTCGAGAACGCGGTGCGCTTCGGCGCCGAGGTCACGATCCGCCTCGACATCTCGGGCGCGCGGCTCATCATCGACGTCGAGGACGACGGCCCCGGCATTTCGGATGCGCGCAAGCAGGAGATGCTGGAGCCGTTCGTGCGCGGCGACGACGCCCGCACCATGGACGATTCCACCGGCTTCGGCCTCGGCCTGTCGATCGCGCGCGCGATCGCGCTCGCCCATGGCGGCGAGCTGTCGCTGCACGACCGCGAGCCGCACGGCCTGGTCGTGCGGATGCAACTGCCGGTGTGGCAGCAACCGCGGCTGGCGGCTTAGGCGTTCCCTTCACCTCTCCCATAGGGAGAGGTCGATTTGCGCAGCAAATCGGGTGAGGGGGAAGATCCCACGAGAAAGCGAAACCCCTCACCCGGCGCTACGCGCCGACCTCTCCCTATGGGAGAGGTGAAGGGATCGCGATGCACAGTGACGCTGATCAGGCCGCGAGCGGTGGATAGTCGACCGCGGGCTCATCGAAGATCGCGATCGCCTCGAAGCGATAATGGCAGGCCTGGCAGGTCCAGAGGTAGGAGACGCGCCCCTCGCCCGGCTCGATCCAGTCGGGCGCTGCGATCGGCGCGCCGCATTGGGCACAGGGGTTCTGCCTTGGGATATCTTTCCGAATATCGCCGGTGTGGGCTTCGACCATGGTTGTTTTTGTCATGGCACCTCTCCCAATTCGCCGCGCTTACATACTCGCTTTCGCAGGCTTGCGCGAATAGACAGGCGTGCTGCCGCGAGTGTCCGCCTGAGGGAACTCTGCGCCAGCTTTGTGCCGTAACGACGGCTCCGCGCCCCGAAAAAGTTAACGGCGGCGTTTGGTCACATCATCGCCGCGTTCGGCAGGCCTAACGGCCACCGGGCGCAGGTTGCTCTGGGACATCAGGGGTATCTGATGAAAATTTTACGCATTGCCGCACTGCTGGCGGCCGGATTGATGTCGCCGCAGGCCGCCTTCGCGGGCCAGGCCGAATATGCCGAGATGGTCGCCATGCATGCGCGCGCCAACGGCGTGCCGGAGGCGCTGGTGCATCGCGTCATCATGCGCGAGAGCCGCTATCAGCCTGGCCTCATCGGCCGTGGCGGCACTATCGGGATGATGCAGATCAAGCTCGCGACCGCCCGTGGCCTCGGCTACACCGGCGATGCCGCCGGACTCCGCGACGCCAACACCAATCTCACCTATGCGGTGAAGTACCTCGCCGGCGCCTATCACGCCGCCAATGGCGACCACGACCGGGCCGTGCGTTATTTCGCGGGCGGCTATTATTACGTTGCAAAGCAGCAGCGGCAGAAGGCCGTGCAGCAGGCGAGCTTCGAGCCTCAGCTGGAGTCCAACGGCAATCCGCAGCCCATGTTCGGCCAAGTGCCTCATCGCAAGCTCGCCCAGCAGGTCCGCAACGCGCGCGCAGAGGCGGCTCGATAACTCCCGTGTCCCGGACGCGCTGCAACGCATCGCGTTGCTGCGCAGAGCCGGGACCCATATGTGGACGGCCCCCGTGGCACAAGAGCTTTGTGAG
>NZ_JACOFR010000061.1 GCF_019455385.1 Bradyrhizobium sp. BR 10289 | reverse complement strand
GTGTCCCGGACGCGCTGCAGCGTGAAACGCTGCTGCGCAGAGCCGGGACCCAGGGGCCACACGGACTGCCCGGAGACATGGGCCCCGGCTCAGCAGCGCACCGCTGAAGAAGCGCTGCGCTGCGTCCGGGGCACGAGAGTAGAGTGTGGCGCACACTCTTTCCTCCTCGTCATTGCGAGCGCAGCGACTTGTCCGCCGAAGCCTTTGGCGAAGGCGGAAGCAATCCAGAATCCCTCCGCGGAAAGATTCTGGATTGCTTCGTCGCAAGGGCTCCTCGCAATGACGGAGTGTGGGGCGGCGCCGTCACTCCTCCAACTCGCATCTCAGTCGCAGACACGCCTGCACAGCCTCGCGGCGCATCGCGCCCGAGCTTTGCTTCATCTCTCGCTCCCTCTTCAAATAGAGGGCGCAGGGAAGACCGGGTGCCGACTGGCACCCGCGGTCTGCTGCGCGAAAGTGTAGCGCAAAGAGACCGCACAGCAGCATACAGGTGTAGCCGA
>NZ_JACOFR010000060.1 GCF_019455385.1 Bradyrhizobium sp. BR 10289 | reverse complement strand
GTCTGCACGCCGGTGGCAAGGTCGATCGCCTTCAACAGGTCAGCCGTGGTGGCCGCCCCGAGATAGACGGTCGAGTTGCCGCTGCCGTCGGTGACGAGGTTGCCGCTGACGCCCGAGCCGGTCGGAACGTTCGCCGCCGCGGGCGCAACGCCGTCCTTGAAGTTGATGACATGGCCGTTGACGTTCAGCGTCGAACCGGTCTGGAGAACGGTCGAGAGCGTGCCCGAGCCGGCCGTGCGGGTTGCCGTCGAGGTGACGGTGGCGCCGCCCGTCGCATTGCTCAGGCCGAGCGCATGCAGCAGGTCAGCCGCACCCGTGACGTTAAGGTCGGAGCCCGTGGTGGACTGCACCAGCAGTGAGCCGGTCGCGCTGACCGACGAAGGGGTCTGGCCGGCCGTGGTCGTGACCGTCGCAACGCCGGAGGCGTTAGCTGCGGTCTTCACGCCACTGGCGAGATCGACCGCCTTCAGCACGTCGCCAACCGTCGCTGCCGAGTTGGCACCGGCCGCACCGAGATAGATGGTCGAGTTGCCGGAACCGTCGGTGATGAGGTTGCCGCTGACGCCCGAACCGGTCGGAACGGTGGCGGAACCGATAGCACCCGCCTTGAAGGTGATGGTGTGGCCGGCGACCGTGAAGCTCGCGCCGTCGA